>CAWIOC010000020.1:0-38993 GCA_963837565.1 uncultured Pseudomonadota bacterium | reverse complement strand
CCGACGGGCTGAAAGAGGCCTGGGCCGAGATCCGCTCGCTCGCCGACTGGCGCCGCGAGGCGGGCCATTTCGCCAGCCGCCGCGCCGAACAGGCCCGCAGCTGGTTCGAGGCCGAGGTCCGCGCCGGTCTGCTCGCGCTTCTGGAAAGCGATCCCGCCCTGCACAGCCGCATGGCGCATCTGGGCCAGGAGGTCGCCGAGGGCCGCGCCGCGCCGGCCCGCGCGGCGGCGGATGCTGGCGGCGCTGCGGCGCGACTGAACCCGCGCCGCCGCCCGCGATCTCAAAGATCGAAATAGCCGATATCCGACTTCAGATGATCCGGCAGCCCGGCCAGATCGCGCAGCAGCGCCTGCCGCTCTTCCGCCTTGCTGGCAGGCTGAACCCGCCCAGCCCGAAGCAGCCTGTACCATAAGCCTGTCCGTGGCAGTCTCACTTCAATCGCACCGCGCATGACATCCTCCATTGCGTCAATTCCATGAGTAGAACATGGTAGTATGTCGCCAGAACGACAAATCGAATCCCGCCGACAAGACATAAGGTGCATTTATGTATGATCGCGCCCCGCTGCCGCCCCTCGCCGCCGTCCGCGCGTTCGAGGCCGCGGCCCGCCACGGCAACTTCACCCGCGCGGGCGAAGAGCTTGGCATGACCCAGGCCGCCGTCTCCTATCAGATCAAGGTGCTGGAGGATCGCACCGGCGCGCCGCTGTTCCGGCGCAACGCCCGTGGCGTCAGCCTGACCTCCGACGGCGAGCGCCTCGCCGCCCGCGCCGGCGAAGCGCTCGAGATCCTGCGCGACGCCTTCGCCGAGGCGAAACGCGATTCCGCCGAAACCCTGGTGATCAGCGCGCTGGCCTCCTTCGCCACCCATGTGCTGGCCACAAGGCTCGGCCGCTTCACCCTGGCCCATCCCGGCATCAACACCCGGATCGAGGTCGATCACCGCATGGCCGACCTTCTGGCCGGCGAGGCCAGCGTGGCAATCCGCAGCGGCACCGGCAAATGGCCCGGCCTCGGCGCCGACCTGCTGATCCGGGCGCGCTACACGCCGATGATCAGCCCGGCCTTCATCGCCCGTCACGGCCCGCTGACCGAACCCTCCGACCTCTTGCACCTGCCGCTGATCGACGCGGTCGACCCGCTCTGGGCGAAATGGTTCCGCGCCGCGGGTCTGACCCCGCCCGACCCGGGCGGCAGCGGCGCGCTTCTCGGCAGCCAGATGCTCGAGGTTCAGGCCGCCCTTGCCGGCCACGGCGTCTGCCTGCTCACGCCGCTCTATTTCCACGACGCGCTGGCGCGCGGCGAGCTGATCCAGCCCTTTGATCTGATCAGCGACGATGACATCTCGATCTGGCTGGTCTATCCCGAACGCCGCCGCAACGCCCCGGCAATCCGCGCCTTCCGCGACTGGATGGCCGAGGAAATCCGCGCCCTGGAAGAGGCCGCGGCGATTCCGCGGGCCCGGGCCCCGACCGGGGCGTGAATCGCTTGACCTTGCCGGCAAATCCCCCTAAACGGCGCGGATGGATTCCGGCGCACCCCCTCGGGCGGTGCCCAATGATCGCACCGATTACGCCCAACCGGCCACGAATACGAAGGAACAGAAGATGTCGCGCGTTTGCGAACTCAGCGGAAAAGGCCCGATGTCTGGCAACAATGTCAGCCACGCCAACAACAAGACCCGTCGGCGTTTCCTGCCGAACCTGAATGATGTGACCCTGATGTCCGATGCTCTGGGCCAGTCCTTCAAGCTGCGGATCTCGGCGGCAGCGCTGCGCACGGTCGATCACCGTGGCGGGCTTGACGCCTTCCTCGCCAAATCGAAAGATGAAGAGCTTTCGACCAAGGCGCTGAAGATCAAGAAAGACATCGCCAAGCATCAGGCCGCCACCGCCGCCGCCTGATCCTGATCGGGCCCGCCCGGCAGCCTGACGCCCCGCCCCTCCGGCGGGGTTTTTGCATGGATCGGCGCCGACGCCGCCCCTACAGCCCCCCGCGCCGCCGGCGCGGCGGGTACGAGGGCCCCCGGGCGCTTTGCCCTCGGGCTGACCCATAGGTGCCACCCGTGCTCTCGGCCCATAGCATTCCCGATGCCTTCACCCCCGCCGAATGCCTCCGCATCGTCGAGATCGCCCATCAATCCGCGCTGCAACAGGCGGCGCTGCTGGGCCAGGTGGAAAACCACAACATCCGCCGCGCGGAAATCGCCTGGCTCGATGAACGCGAGGGCGCAGGCTGGGTGATGGATCGCATCATCCAGGCGGTGGCCGCGGCGAACCGCGAAAGCTTCGCCTTCGATCTGACCGATTTCGCCGAAAGCCCGCAGGTCGCCCGCTATGGCGCCGAACGACAGGGCCATTTCGGCTGGCATTCCGACATCGGCGACGGCCCGGTGGCGCGACGCCGCAAGCTGACCATGGTGGTGCAGCTCTCGGACCCCGACAGCTATGACGGCGGCAGGCTGGAACTGCGCCCCGACATCGGCGTGCGCGAGGCCGCCCGCGCCCAGGGCGCGGCCACGCTCTTCCCCGCCTTCGTGCTGCATCAGGTCACCCCGGTCACCCGGGGGACGCGCCATTCGCTCACCACCTGGGCGCATGGCCCGGCGTTTCGCTGAAGCGAGATCAGCCCTGGCAGACTTCCGCTGCGGCATTGCCGAAGCTGACATAGCGCTGCCAGAAGGCGTTGTCGTCGTCGGTCTTCGACATCCGCACCTGCTGCGCCTTGTCCGGGTCGCGGAAGAACTGCGCCGCGCGGCGCTGATCGGCCGAGGGCAGGGTCTGGTCGGCGACCTGCTGGATGCACCCGCAGAGCCCGGGCTGCGCCGACCCCCGGCTGGAGCTCATGCAGGCAGAGCCGATCGGCCCCGCCTCCGACATCGAGGCGCAGAACAGGGTCAGCGCCAGAGCGATCAGGATCATCTTCATGGGATAGACTGCCTCGGGGTAGGGGCCGCAAGGGTTCATCCCCGGCTGGCGGTGCTCGTTATGTCAGGGACTATGCCAGAATTCCCCCGTTTCATCAATGCTCTTGCGAAAAAGTGAGGAGTCTTCGGGGGTTGTCCAGCGAATGTGGTGTAACACATGAAGACCACCAGATGCCGTGTCGACCGCCCGAAGCGGGGGAGCTTTCCGCCCCCCGCACCCCCCGAGGATATTTCCGGGCAGAAAATGAGAGGCGCGTCGGGCAAGTCCCTTCCCTGATGTGATGCGGGTCGAGCCTGGCCGCGCTCGCGACCTGTCGCCGAGCCATCAGCCCGTAGGGCCCGACCCATCGTCAGAGCTCACGGCAAGTGCTTCGGTCCGTCTCAGCCAGACGCGCCTTCGCCGTTCTCGAACCAGGCTCTTGCCCGCGCGTCCGGCACCAGTTCGGCCAATCTGAGGTCATACAGCGCAATTTCCTCCTCGGAGAGCTGTCCCACCCATTTTCGGGAACTCCCCGAGTCAAAGAAGCCCGCGTCCGATCGCCAGAATCCGGTGCCGGACACGGGCGCATAATTGCCGGCATTCGCCTTCATTTCCGCGAAACCCGTTGCGGCAGCGACCCGGTCGACAAGGGATGGATCCTCGATCCCGACGGCGCGCGCGAGCCGTTCCACCGCTTTGTGCCCGTCGCGCGACATGTCCGCGTAATGGAACAGGCTGAGATCCGGAACCCGGTTCAGGCAGGCCGTCTGCCGGTAATGCAAGGCGAACTTCGCCAGCGTCTCATGACCGTAGTCCGAACGATCCACGCCGGCGCTCACGAAGTGCCGGAACGAGTCCGCGACCGGCCCCAGAAAGGGCCGGTCTTCCGCGGAAACCTTCGCAATATTCGCGACATGTTTGCGCAGCGAAAAGAAGACGTCGAGCGGATGGCGGTACACCGCGATGACCGTGACGCCGTCCCAGATCGGGAACCCGTCCGACGGTGTATGCGTCTTGACGACCCGCCGCCCGGGTTGTGCCAGCATGGCCGCGGAAACGTCGGACATCGGCACGCCAAGGTCGGCATCGATCCAGGGCGAAAGGACGGAAACCTTTTCCGGCAGATCGGGGCCGCCGTGGACCAGCATGGTAAGGATGGTCTGCGTCCATGTGGTTCCGGACTTCGCAGGCGTGCAGACGATGATATCGCCCTTGCGGGGCACCCAGCTGGCCCATCTTTTCGGGTCGGTCACCCCGCCCCGATATGCATGAAGCGCCGGAGCGATTTCACGAGCAGGGCTGACCATCGCAGATGCTCCTCATCCATTGCTGTAAAACCTACTGCCTCGGCCAAAACCATGACAGCGTTTGTTGGAGCGCGATTTTCTCCGGCAGCCGATCATCTGGCCCGTCCGGCGCCAGGGGCGATGACCGAAACGTCCCGCGCACCAGACGGTCGAGACGATAGCCTCCTCGCCGAACTCCGCGGAGGGTGCGCGCCCGCCGGACTCCCGATCATAGGCGCGGCTGCCCATCCCCCGTCCTTTCTTCTTGGCGCAAATACTCCCGCGCGGAGCGCGCAAACCAAAAAGGCGTGGCGCCGCAAGGCGCCTCATCCGGGTTCGGGGATCAGACTTCCGTCGCCGGATAGCCCGCCGCCTCCAGCGCCGCGATCATCGCGGCCGCCGGGATCGTGGTCTCGACCGCCACGCGATGCGCGGGCAGGTCGACCGCCAGGCGGGCGGCAGGGTCGGTTGCGGCGACCGCGCGCTCGATGGTGGCCTTGCAATGTGCGCAGCTCATGTCCGGTACGGACAGGGTCAGGGTTCGGGTCATCTCGGCCTCCGGGTGCTAGGGGATGCGACAGAACCAGCCTCTCGGCTTCCCCCGCTGGAAGGTCAAGCGAAAATCCGGGCGCCCGCGCAGCCCCTGACGCGCCTTGACCCGCCTTGAAAACCTGCGCATATCGCCATCCATGACCGAACTCGCACAGATCCGCAATTTCTCCATCGTGGCGCATATCGACCACGGCAAATCCACGCTCGCCGACCGGCTGATCCAGTCGACCGGCACCGTCGCCACGCGCGACATGAAAGAGCAGCTGCTGGACTCGATGGATATCGAGCGCGAACGCGGCATCACCATCAAGGCCAACACCGTCCGCATCGACTACAAGGCCAAGGATGGCAAGGTCTACGTCCTCAACCTGATCGACACCCCCGGCCATGTCGACTTCGGCTATGAGGTCAGCCGCTCGATGCGCGCGGTCGAAGGCTCATTGCTGGTGGTCGACGCGAGCCAGGGCGTCGAGGCGCAGACGCTGGCCAACGTCTATCAGGCGATCGACGCCGGGCATGAGATCATCCCGGTCCTGAACAAGATCGACCTGCCCGCCGCCGAGCCCGACCGGGTCAAGGAACAGATCGAGGATGTGATCGGCATCGACGCCAGCGACTCGATCCTGATCTCGGCGAAATCCGGCCTCGGCATCCCCGATGTGCTGGAAGGCATCGTCAAGCGCCTGCCGCCGCCCAAGGGCGACCGCGACGCGCCGCTGAAGGCGATGCTGGTCGACAGCTGGTACGACAGCTACCTCGGCGTCGTCGTTCTGGTGCGCATCATCGACGGCGTGCTGAAGAAGGGCGACCGGATCCGCATGATGAAGACCGGCTCGCTCTACGGCGTGGAAAAGCTCGCCGTGCTGAAGCCGCAGATGGTCGATATCGCGGAACTTGGCCCGGGCGAGATCGGCATCCTCACCGCCTCGATCAAGCAGGTCCGCGACACCCGCGTCGGCGACACCATCACCCATGAGCGCAAAGGCTGCATCGAGGCTCTGCCCGGCTTCAAACCCGCCATGCAGGTGGTGTTCTGCGGCCTCTTCCCGGTCGACAGCTCGGAATTCGAGGCTTTGCGCGACGCGATCGAGAAACTCGCCCTGAATGACGCGAGCTTCAGCTACGAGATGGAAACCTCCGCCGCCCTCGGCTTCGGCTTCCGCTGCGGCTTCCTCGGCCTGCTGCACCTCGAGGTGGTCCGCGACCGGCTCGAACGCGAATATGACATCGACCTGATCACCACCGCGCCCTCGGTGGTCTATCACCTCGCGATGCGCGACGGCTCGATGGTAGAACTGCACAACCCCGCCGACATGCCCGACCTGACCTATGTCGACCATATCGAGGAGCCGCGGATCAAGGCCACGATCCTGGTGCCCGACGATTACCTCGGCGATGTGCTCAAGCTCTGCCAGGATCGCCGCGGCATCCAGCTTGACCTCAGCTACGCCGGCTCCCGCGCCATGGTGGTCTATGACCTGCCGCTGAACGAGGTCGTCTTCGACTTCTACGACCGGCTGAAATCGGTCACCAAGGGCTATGCCAGCTTCGATTACCAGATCACCGGCTACCGCGAGGATTTCCTCGTGAAGATGTCGATCCTGGTGAATGACGAGCCGGTCGACGCGCTCTCGATGATGGTGCACCGCGACCGCGCCGAACAACGCGGCCGCGCGATGTGCGAGAAGCTGAAGGACCTGATCCCGCGCCACATGTTCAAGATCCCGATCCAGGCCGCCATCGGCGGCCGCGTCATCGCCCGCGAAACCATCGCCGCGATGCGCAAGGACGTGACCGCGAAATGCTATGGCGGCGACGTGACCCGGAAGAAGAAGCTGCTGGAAAAGCAGAAGGCCGGCAAGAAGAAGATGCGCCAGTTCGGCAAGGTGGAAATCCCGCAGGCGGCGTTCATCAATGCGTTGAAGATGGATTGATCGGGGAGGGCGGAGGGCCTGAGCGTCCTGCCCGACACCGCTTCGCCGCGTTAATCCTGCGATAACCATCGTTCGGCAGTGTCATCCCCGCGAAAGCGGGGATCTCCACCATGTCTCACCACACCCGGTCGCCCACGATAACTGGCGACTATTACTTCACTTACATCCTCACCAACTGCCCCCGAGGCACCCTTTACACCGGCGTCACCAACAACCTGCCGCGCCGCCTGATCGAGCATCGGACCGGACGCGGCATGGCCTTCACCCACCGCTACAACCTGCATCGCCTCGTCTGGTTCGAGCCGCATGGCGAGATCGAACAGGCAATCCTGCGCGAGAAGCGGCTGAAGTCATGGAACCGCGACTGGAAGATCACCCTGATCGAAGCAATGAACCCCGGGTGGCAGGACCTCGCGGTGGACTTCGGGCTGTGATGGGGGTGGCGAGGGGGGGCGGAACGAGGGTGGTGGGAGATCCCCGCCTGCGCGGGGATGACGCCGCCGTAAGCCCGTAGGGTGCGCATTCATTGCGCACCCACAACACCCCCGCCCGGCACAAACCCGCCGATCCCCCGCAACCCACCCGATACCGCCTAACCCCAGCCGCAATCCCCGGTCATACTGTCACAAATCGCCGGAGACCTGACCCGTGACTGCCCTTTCCACGCTTCTCTTCGCCCTGATCTTCAGCAGCCTCATCGGCTTTCTCGCGTTTCGTGGCTACCGCTTCGGGCTGACCGCGCTCTGCACGCATGAGCTGACCGGCCGCGATGCGCTGCGCCGCAGGCTGTCGCTGGCCCCGGCGCTGGCCTGGGTCGCCTGGTTCGCGCATGACCTTTACGACATGCTGGTGGACCCGACGGGCCATAACCTCTGGCCCTTCGAGATCCTGTTTGGTCTGTTGCTGTGGTTTTTGCTGCTGGTGTCGATGCGCGCCGTGCTGACGGCGATCTGGCAGCTGCGCGAGATGCGGGCGCGGCGCGGCTAGGGTCCGTCCGGACCCCGGCCGACCTGCACCCGGGCCCGCTTACATCCCGGCCTGAGCCTGCTTGGCAGTGCTCGAGATCGCCGTCCCGGCGGTCGAGATGTCCTTGCCCGCACCGGCAACGGTGTCACAGGCGGCAAGCGCCAGAAGGGCGGCGAGGGTCACAATCAGGCGAGGCATCGGCAGGGCTCCGTGGCTGGTCACCCCTCAAGGGGGCATTCCGCCGTAATTATCCTGCCGATGCGATCTGTCAACTGTCAGCGACAGCGGCGGGGCGTCACATGCCCGCTTGGGTCTGATTCGCGGTCTGGCTGATCGCGGTCCCGGCGTGTTTCACGTCCTGGCCTGCGCCCTCGACGGTTTCACAAGCGGCGAGCGACAAAAGGACGAGGATGGAAAGCACAATGCGTGTCATGGGTTAGCTCCTGTTGGGTGATCTGTGCTGGCAACGCCGCCCGGGGCAGGACGGTTCCCTGTTCCCACAGAAATAGTTTCACGCCCGCACCGGGGGCCCGCCACAGGGTCCGGTGGCCTCGCCCTCGGCACCTACACCTTTCCTTAACCATGCCCGGCGAGGCTGGGCCGCGCGAGGTCAGGCCTTGCGGGATGAGGAGGGGCGCGGAATGGCGGGCAGGTGGGTCACGGGCATGGTTCTTCTTGCACTTGCGGCCTGCGACTCGCCGTCGCCCATGATGCGCGGCGCGTCAGAGATGCGGATCAGCCGCGGCGGGCATGATTATGCGATCTACCGCCTCGACACCCGGGTCGAGGTGATCCGCTTCGGCTATGCCCCGCGCGCCACCCAGGACGCGCTGCGTGAGGTGATGCTGGGCCTGATCGCCGAGGTGACAGGCTGCCACCCCGACCTGCGCAGCCTGCGCGGCGACAGCGGCGAGATGCGCGCCCGGCTGATCTGCCCGCGCAACGCGCCCTATCCCTTCGTTGTGCGCTGAAGGTCTTGCGCCGCAAGGGCCCGCCATGCTGCACTGTCGGGAACGGAACCGCCGCCCTCGCGCGTTACAGGGGGGCAAACCGATGTTGAACGAGAGCCTCCATGACCCAGCCCACCCGCTATTCCCCCGGCCAGATCGGCCTGCACTGGCTGATCGCCGCGCTTCTGGTGCCGCAGTTCTTCCTGCATGACGCCATCGCCCATGCCTGGCACGCCATCGGACGGGGCGAGGCCCCGCCGATGACCTTCCTCGTCGCCTGGCATATCTATGGCGGCATCGCGATCCTTCTGCTGATGCTCGCCCGTGTCCTGCTGCGCCACGAACGCGGCGTGCCGCCAGCGCCCGCGGGCGAACAGCCGGGGCTGCAAAAGCTCTCGCGCGGCGTGCACCTCTGTCTCTATGCCATCCTCTTCCTGCTGCCGCTCTCAGGCATCGCGGCATGGTTCGGCTATTCCAGACCTGCGGGAGAGTTCCACGAGCTGATGAAACTGCCGCTTCTGCTGCTGGTCTCGCTGCATATCCTCGGCGCGTTCTACAACCAGTTCGTGCTGAAGAACCGGCTGCTTGCGCGGATGGGTCGGGCCGGCTGACCCGCCTCAGGCGCGGGCGAGGAACACCTCGACCGCCGCCTCGACCTCGCGCGGCTTGTCGGCATGCAGCCAGTGGCCGGCGCCGGGGATCTTGGCAAAGCGCGCCGCCGGGAACTGCGCCTTGATCGCCGGGCGCGCCTCGGGCGTCACGTACTGCGACAGCGCGCCGGACAGGAACAGCGCCGGGCCCTCGAAGCGGCCCGGCGGATCCGGCCAGCCGACAATCCGCGCCATCTCGGCCTCCAGCACATCGAGGTTCAGCCGCCAGCGTGGCGGGCTGGCCTTGAGGTCGAGCGATTGCAGCAGAAACGCCCGCGTCGACGCATCCTCGACCGTCGCTGACAGCCGCCGATCCGCCTCTGACCGCGCCTGAAGCCCGCTCAGGTCGAGCCCCCGCATCGCCCGGATCAGGTGGCTCTGGCTATGCGCATAGGCGACCGGGGCGATATCCGCCACGATCAGCCGGTCGACCATTTCGCCCCGGGTCAGCGCCAGCATCATCGATGCCTTGCCGCCCATCGAATGGCCCAGCACATCGGCCCGCCCGCCCTGCGCGGCGATCACCTCGGCCAGATCGGCGGCCATGTCATCATAGCCCTGGGTTTCGGCCCAGGCGCTGGCGCCATGGTTGCGCATATCGACCGCGATCACCTGCCGCGTCTGCGCCAGGCGGCGCGCGATCACGCCCCAGTTGCGCGCCGAGCCGAAAAGGCCGGGCACGATCAGCAGCGGCGGCAGCGCGGTGGCCACGCCATGGATCTGGGTCACGAGCATGGCCCGGTAATACCGCGCAGCCGCGCCGGATGCCAGAGCCCGCCGCCCGTCGCCGGGGTGTGGGATCATGGTCACTCCGCCGATGCAGCTTTGCCACCCCGCCGGCTGATCGCGCCAAGCCGGCTTCCCTTGCCCGGCCCAGCCACTACTCTGCCAGAGGGGTGGGGTTGGAGGCTTGGGATGAGTGGCATGAACGTGCAGCAGATGGCCGACCGGGTGGCGCAGATGATGCAGGACCGCCTGAGCATCCGCGGCCGCGGCCTTGACGGCAAACTCCGCCATGCCCGCGGGGTGATGCCGAAGCGGGTGCAGGCCGAGGCCGCCTACCTCGCCCGCGCCGCCGAAACCGCGCGCGACCCGCGCATGATGGCGCGCATCGATCAGGCGCGGATCGTCGCGGCCTATCAGACCTGCATGGACCACCTGAACGCGGTGGGACGGGCGGCGCGGGTCACCAGCATCACCCTCTCGATCGCCAGCTCGGTGGCCTTCCGCCTGCTGGTGGTCTTCGGTCTGCTGGTCTGGTTTCTGGTCTGGAAGGGCTATGTCTGAGGCGTTCGGGGCCGTGGGTGGTGGGTGAACCTTCGCCTTGGCGAAGAACCACCCACCCTACGGCTTGACGACGACCGTTCCTTCCGGAAACCGGGTTCGCCTGAACCACGCGGTGAGGGGTGCGCCCGACCCTGGGCGGGCGCCCCTGACGGGTGAACGGGGCGGTTTATGGCGTAATGCCTCCCCAGCGTCGTGCGAATTGAACCGTTGCAATGCGCCCTCCCGGGGGGTGAGGCGCGCCCGGACGGCCTTCCAGTGGAAGGACCGTCAGCGCCGAACGCAGGGTCCGCAAGGATCGGGCTGTGGGAGTCGGGCGCGGCCCGGGGCTGGTCGCCCCGTGCCAAGGGGTGGATGGGGCGGTGCCCCGTAGGGTGGGTGGTCCTTCGCAAAGCGAAGGTTCACCCACCGCTTATGGGCGCCCCCCGCCTCACAGCCCCGGATAGATCGGGAACCGCAGGCAGAGCGCCTCGACCTTGGCCTTCACCGCAGCTTCGACCTCGGCATTGCCATCCTCGCCATGCGCGGCCAGCCCATCGACCACTTCGACGATCCAGTCCGCGATCAGCCGGAACTCGGCCTCGCCAAACCCGCGCGTGGTGCCGGCCGGCGTGCCCAGACGCACGCCGCTGGTGACGGTCGGCTTTTCCGGATCGAACGGAATGCCGTTCTTGTTGCAGGTGATATGCGCGCGGCCCAGGGCCTTTTCGGTGGCATTGCCCTTCACGCCCTTGGGCCGCAGGTCGACCAGCATCAGATGCGTGTCGGTGCCCCCGGTGACGATGTCCAATCCGCCCTTCATCAGCTGATCCGCCAGCGCCTGCGCGTTCTTCACCACCTGCGCCTGATAGGCCTTGAACTCGGGCCGCAGCGCCTCGCCAAAGGCCACCGCCTTGGCGGCGATCACATGCATCAGCGGCCCGCCCTGAATCCCCGGGAAGATCGCCGAATTGACCTTCTTGGCGATATCCTCGTCATTCGTCATGATCATGCCGCCGCGCGGCCCGCGCAATGTCTTGTGCGTCGTGGTGGTGGCGACCTGCGCATGCGGGAAGGGCGAGGGGTAGACCCCCGCCGCGATCAGCCCGGCGAAATGCGCCACATCCGCCATCAGGATCGCGCCCACCGAATCCGCGATCTCGCGCATCCGGGCAAAGTCGATGATCCGCGGAATGGCCGAACCCCCGGCGATGATCATCTTCGGCTTGTGCTCGGCGGTCAGCGCCGCGATCTGCTCATAATCGATCTGGCTGTCCTGCTTGCGCACGCCATATTGAATCGCGTTGAACCACTTGCCGGACTGGTTCGGTTTCGCGCCATGCGTCAGGTGACCGCCCGCATCGAGGCTCATCCCCAGGATCGTGTCGCCGGGCTGCAAGAGCGCGGTATAGACCCCCTGGTTCGCCTGGCTGCCGGAATTCGGCTGCACGTTGACATAAGCGCAGCCAAACAGCTCCTTCGCGCGCTCGATGGCAAGGTTCTCCGCCACATCGACGAACTGGCAGCCGCCGTAATAGCGCCGCCCGGGATAGCCCTCGGCGTATTTGTTGGTCATCACCGAGCCCTGCGCCTCCATCACGGCGGCCGAGACGATGTTCTCGCTGGCGATCAGCTCGATCTCATGGCGCTGGCGGCCAAGCTCGTTGCGGATCGCGCCGTAAAGCTCGGGGTCGCGGGATTCCAGCGGTTCGGTGAAAAAGCCTGCGTCGCGAAGCGGGGGGGTGGTGGGCGCGTTCATGGGCGTCTCCTGACGGGCTGACGGGATGGCGTTCTATACCGCGATGCGGGGTTTGCAGAAAGACCGGAATGCGACATTCCGGCCCTCAGGGGCGAAACCGGGCCGAGGGAAAGTGGCCGGTGCGGTGCATCTGGGCTTGAGTTCGCCGGGGCGACCACCGAACAATGCAGGCGCAGGGCAGGGGGACCACCGAATGAATGAGCGTCTGATGGCCAGAATTTGCTTCATGGCCAGCGACTCGATCGAGGCGCAGGCGGCGCTGGTGCTCCTGACCGCGCGCTATGGCCAATGCACGCCCTCCGAGGCCGGGGTGATCGTGGCGCTCGGTGGCGACGGCTTCATGCTGCAGACCCTGCATGGCACCGAGGCGCTCGGCCTGCCGGTCTATGGCATGAACTGCGGCACCATCGGCTTCCTGATGAATGAATTCGTGGCCGACGGTCTGATCCCCCGCCTCGCCGCGACCCAGGAAGAGGTGATCAACCCGCTCGCCATGACCGCGCTCGACACGGCGGGGCAGAGCCACCACGCGCTGGCGATCAATGAGGTGGCGCTGCTGCGCGCCGGCCCGCAGGCCGCCAAGCTGCGCATCAGCGTCGATGGCAAGGTCCGGCTGGATGAGCTGATCTGCGACGGCGCGCTGCTCTGCACCCCTGCCGGATCGACCGCCTATAACTATTCCGCGCATGGGCCGATCCTGCCGATCGGCTCGGCGGTGCTGGCGCTGACCGCGATGGCCGCCTATCGCCCGCGCCGCTGGCGCGGCGCCCTGTTGCCCAAGACCGCGCTGGTGCGCTTCGACGTGCTCGAGGCCGAAAAGCGCCCGGTGATGGCCGACGCCGACGGGCGCAACGTCAAACAGGTGATCTCGGTCGAGATCCGCAGCGAGGATTCCGTGCGCCACCGCATCCTCTTCGACCCCGGCCACGGTCTGGAAGAGCGCCTGCTGCGCGAACAGTTCGAATAGGGGAACCGCCCCCAAAGGGCAGGGCCATCGCCCTGCCGCCGCGCCAAGGGGCAATGGCGCGAGACGGCAGAGGCACTGGCCTCTGCCTCCTCAGCCACCCCGCTCAGCTGTAATTCGCCACCGGCGACCCGGCGATCGCCGCCACGTTCAACAGCCCCCGCGCGGTGATCGAGGGCGTCACGATATGCGCCCGGTTGCCCATCCCCATCAGGATCGGCCCCACCTCAAGCCCATTGGCCCGCATCTTGAGGATGTTGCGCACCCCGTTCGCCGCATCCGTATTGGCAAAGACCAGCACATTCGCCGGCCCCTCGAAGCGCGCATTCGGGAACACCCGGTGGCGCTGCTCGGGGTCAAGTGCCGCATCGATCGGCATCTCGCCCTCATAGGCGAAATCCGGCGCCATCGCGTCGAGCAGGTCCATCGCCGCCCGCATCCGCACGCCAGACGAGGTCGCAAGGTTGCCGAACTGGCTATGCGAGCACAGCGCGATCTTCGGCACCACGCCGAAGCGGCGTACATGCCGCGCGGCGCCGATCACCGTATCCGCGATCTCCTGCGGTGTGGGTTCGGGGTGCACCTGGGTATCGGCGATGAACAGCGGTCCATCCTCCATCATCATCAGGCTGAGCGCGCCAATCGGGCGCAACCCGCCGCGCCCGAGCACCTCGCGGACATAGTTGAGGTGCCACAGATACTGCCCCAGAGTGCCGCAGATCAGGCTGTCGGCCTCGTCGCGATGCACCATCACGGCGGCAATCGCGGTCGCATTGGTGCGCAGGATCGCCCTGGCGATATCCGGCGTCACGCCGCGGCGCTGCATCAGGTGATGATAGGTCTCCCAGTAGTCGCGATAGCGCGGATCGTTCTCGGGGTTCACGATGCCGAAATCGCGCCCCGGCCGGATCGGCAGACCGGCCCGCTCGCAGCGCCGCTCGACCACCTCGGGGCGGCCGATCAGGATCGGCACCTCGGTGGTCTCTTCCAGCATCGCATTGGCGGCGCGCAGCACCCGCTCATCCTCGCCCTCGGCAAAGACGATCCGCCGCGCCGAAGACCGCGCCACCTCGAACACCGGGCGCATGATCAGGGCCGAGCGGAACACCGAGCCGTCCAGCTTCGCCTTGTAGACATCGAGATCGGCCATCGGCCGCGTCGCCACCCCGGTCGCCATCGCGGCCTTGGCGACGGCGGCAGCCACCACCCCCATCAGACGCGGATCAAACGGCTTCGGGATCAGGTAATCGGCACCGAAGGTCATCTGCTCGCCACTATAGGCGGCGGCGGCCTCGGCACTGGTGGTGGCGCGCGCCAGCGCCGCGATGCCTTCGATGCAGGCCAGCTCCATCTCGTCATTGATCTTGGTCGCGCCGACATCCAGCGCCCCGCGGAAGATGAACGGGAAGCACAGCACGTTATTGACCTGATTGGGATAATCCGACCGCCCGGTGGCGATGATCGCATCCGGCGCCACCGCCCGCGCGGCCTCCGGCATGATCTCGGGCGTCGGATTGGCGAGCGCGAAGATGATCGGCCGCTTGGCCATCCGCCCGACCATCTCGGGCGTCAGCACCCCGGGCCCGGACAGGCCGAGGAACAGATCCGCCCCGGCGATCACATCGGCCAGCCCGCGCGCCTCGGTGGCCTGGGCAAAGGCCGCCTTCTGCGGGTTCATATCCTCGGCGCGACCCTCGTAGACCAGCGCCGTGAATGTCGCAGAGCCAGATGTTCTCCCGCTTCACGCCCAGCTTCATCAGCATGTTGAGGCAGGCAATCCCCGCCGCCCCGCCGCCGGTCGAGACCACCTTGATCTCCGCAAAGGCCTTGCCCGCCACCATCAGCGCATTGGTCGCGGCGGCGCCCACCACGATCGCGGTGCCATGCTGATCGTCATGGAACACCGGAATCTTCATCCGCTCGCGGCACATCCGCTCGACGATGAAGCAATCCGGCGCCTTGATATCCTCAAGGTTGATCGCGCCGAAGGTCGGCTCCAGCGCGCAGACGATCTCGGCCAGCTTCACCGGGTCGGGCTCGTTCAGCTCGATGTCGAAACAGTCGATATTGGCGAATTTCTTGAACAGGACCGCCTTGCCCTCCATCACCGGCTTCGAGGCC
Organism: uncultured Pseudomonadota bacterium; assembly: GCA_963837565.1. Classification (GTDB taxonomy): domain Bacteria; phylum Pseudomonadota; class Alphaproteobacteria; order Rhodobacterales; family Rhodobacteraceae; genus Solirhodobacter. The sequence goes on along the minus strand of CAWIOC010000020.1, from coordinate 23,643 downwards.
AGCGCGCCGATATTGCCAAGCCCCAGCACGGCGGTGCCATTGGTGACCACGCCCACCAGATTGCCGCGCGCCGGTATAGCGGCTCGCCGTGGCCGGATCGGCCTTGATCTCGAGGCAGGCCTCGGCCACCCCCGGCGAATAGGCGCGGCTCAGGTCGCGGCCGTTGGCCAGCGGCTTGGTGGCGCGGATCTCGAGCTTTCCGGGCTTCGGAAACTCGTGATAATCCAGCGCCGCCTGCCGCGCGTTATCGTGCCGTGCCTCTTCCATCGCTGGCCTCCCCGCCGGTTGGTTTAAGGTTAAACTATCCTCTACGACTCGCATAGGTGCCGGGGCGGACGCTTACAAGCCCATCTTGCACGGGCAGGGGGGGCGGCGGCAACGCCGAAACGCCCGCGCCTCCGGCCCCAGGCTTGAACCCCCGCAGCGGCGCTGCCATGATCCGCGCAAATCTGACGCCCCTCACAGCAGGATCAGCCCCATGTCCGAGACCCGCGCCCCAGAAATCCGCGCCGAAGTTCGCCTGCCACGACAGATCTGCGCGCCGACCTGCCGTTCTTCACCAAGACCCTGCGGATGCGGCTCGACTGATCTATCCGGCCGACAACCCCGAGGTCGCGGTGCTCTCGGGCCACGGGCTGCGCATCCGCCTGCAGACCGGCGCGCCCGAAGGCCCCGGCACGCTGCGCATCCTGACCGACGATCCCGAGCTTTTGCCGGCGGCGGCGCGCAGCTTGACCGCCCCCGGCGGCACCAGGATCGAGATCGACGAACTCAATCCCCCCGTCGTCCTGCCACCCACCGAACATGCCTTCGTCGTCCGCCGCCTCGCCGATCAGGCGCCCTGGGTGATCGGCCGCGCCGGAATGCATTACCGCGATCTGATCCCCTCGCGGCTCGGCGGCGCGATCATCGCCAGCCACATCCGCATTCCCGACGGCGGCCCGGTGCCCGACATGGTGCATTTCCACAAGGTCGGCTTTCAGCTGATCTTCTGCATCAAGGGCTGGGTCGATGTGGTCTATGAGGATCAGGGCGGGCCATCCGCCTGACCGCGGGCGACTGCTTCATCCAGCCGCCAGAGATCCGCCACCGCGTGCTGAAGCCTCGGACGGCATCGAGGTGATCGAGATCGGCGTCCCTGCCGAACATGTCACCGAGATCGACCATGAGATGACCCTGCCCACCCCCAACCTGCGCCCCGACCGCGAATGGCAGGGCCAGCGCTTCGTCCACAATGTCGGCGCAAGGGCGCCACTGGGCGCCGTTCCGGATCCCGGGCTTGATCGCGCGCGACACCACGATCAACGCGCAATACCAAGGGCGTGGCCGCGTCCAGGTGCGTCCGCCGCGGCGAGGCACGCCGCCCTGGCCACCCGGCATGACGGGCGACATCCTGTTCACCTTCGTCATGGCCGGCGCGATGACGCTGAGGGCGAAGGCAAGGACCCCTATCGCCTGTCGCCCGGCGACGCCTTCGTCATCCCGCCCGGCATGACCACCCGCTACGCCGAGCCGAGCGCCGACCTCGAACTGCTCGAAGTCGTCCTGCCGGGCAACGTCCCGACCGAGCTGCTCTGACTCGCCGTGCCCACCGCCGGCGTGGCTCTGAGTATTTTGCCAAGAAGAAGCCGCGGCTTGCTGTCATCGCGGACGGTCCGGGCGGGGCGGCGGCTTGCACCGGTCCGCGCCGAGGCCCCCTTGCATACCCCCCGGCCGCACCGCAAACTCAGCCAGACTGACACCGGAGGCCCCATGACCCTGCTCGACGCTGCCACGCGCGGTGCGCGAAAACGCCTATGCCCCCTATTCCCGCTTCAAGGTCGGCGCCGCCCTGCGCGCCGACGTCGGGCGCGGTCCATGTCGGCTGCAATGTCGAGAACGTCGCCTATCCCGAGGGCACCTGCGCCGAGGCCGGCGCCATCGCCGCGATGGTCGCGGCAGGCGACACGCGGATCGCCGAGGTCGTGGTGATCGCCGACAGCCCGACCCGGTCGCCGCCCTGCGGCGGCTGCCGCCAGAAGATCGCCGAATTCGCCGACCCTGTCGGTCACGGTCACCCTGGCCACCACCGACGGCGCGCAGCCAGACCATGACCGTCGCCGACCTGCTGCCCGGCGTCTTCACCGCCGCCCATATGGACCGCGCCTGAGATGGACGCCCGCGCCGATCATCGCCGGTCTGCGCGACGGCGAGCGGCCGAGCGCCGAAGAGCTGGCCTGGTTCGCCGCGGGCCTCGCCGATCGGGCGCTGTCACCGATGCGCAGGCCGGGGCCTTTGCCATGGCGGTCTGCCTGCACGGCCTGGGCGAGGGCGGCCGCGTGGCGCTGACCCGCGCGATGCGCGACTGCGGGCAGGTGCTGGACTGGGACCTGCCCGGCCCGGTGCTCGACAAGCATTCGACCGGCGGCATCGGCGATTGCGTCTCGCTGCTGCTGGCGCCCGCGCTGGCGGCCTGCGGCGCCTATGTGCCGATGATCTCGGGCCGCGGCCTCGGCCATACCGGCGGCACGCTCGACAAGCTGGAAGCGATCCCCGGCTTTCGCACCGACGTATCGACCGAGCAGCTGCGCCGCATCAGCTCCGCGACGTCGGCTGCGCCATCGTCGTCGGCCAGCGCCGAGATCGCCCCCGCCGACCGCCGCCTTTACGCGATCCGCGACGTGACCGGCACGGTCGAATGCATCGACCTGATCACCGCCTCGATCCTGTCCAAGAAGCTCGCCGCCGGGCTGGAGGGCGCTGGTGCTCGATGTCAAGGTCGGCTCCGGCGCCTTCATGAAGACCCTGGCCGAGGCCGAGGCCCTGGCCCGCGCGCTGGTCGCCACCGCGCAGGGCGCCGGCTGCATGACCCGCGCGCTGATCACCGACATGAGCCAGCCCCTGGCCACCGCCGCCGGCAACGCGCTGGAGGTGATCGAGGTGATGGAGACCCTGACCGGCACCTCGGTCAACGCCGCGCTGTGGGATCTGACCTGCGCGCTTGGGCGGCGAGGCTGCTGGCGCTGGGCGGGATCGCCGCCGACGCCGAGGACGGCGCAGGCCGGATCGACCGACGCGCTCGAAATCGGCCGCGCCGCCGAGGTCTTCGGCCGAATGGTCGCGGCCCTGGGCGGCCCGGCGTGATTTCGTCGAACGCTGGCCCGACCGCCTGCCCGCCGCCACGGTGGTGCGCGAGGTTCCCGCCGCGCGCGGGGCTTTGTCACGGCCATCGACGGCGAGGCGCTGGGTCTGGCCGTGGTCCAGCTTGGCGGCGGGCGGCAGCGGGAGGCGACCGGATCAACCCCTCGGTCGGCCTCTCGGATCTCGCCGGGATCGGCGAGGATATCGGCGCGGCGACCTGCCGCTGGCGCTGGTCCATGCCGCGACCGAGGCTGACGCCGACGCGGGCCGATGGCGCGCCGTCCGGCCGCCTATCGCCTGGGCGAGATCGAGGCCCGGAAGAGCCGCCCCTGATTCACGAAAAGGATCGGCTGATGGCCCGCGCCTTTCTGATCGTGATGGATTCGGTCGGCTGCGGCGGCGCGCCCGATGCCGGCGGCCTTTGGCGACGACGGGCGCCAACACGCTGGGCCATATCGCCGCGGCCTGTGCCGCGGGGCGGGCGGAGCGGGCGCAGCGGGCCGCTTGCGCCTGCCGATGCTCGACGGCCTGGGCCTGGGCGCGGCGATCCGCCTGGCCTCGGGCGCTGCGATGCCCCGGGTCTGGGCGCCGAGCCCGCAGGGCCGCTGGGGCGCCGCGACCGAGGTCTCGCGCGGCAAGGACACGCCCTCGGGCCATTGGGAACTGGCCGGGGTGCCGGTGCCCTGGGACTGGACCTATTTCCCCGACACCGCACCCGCCTTCCCGCCGGAGCTGGTCGGCCAGGTCTGCCGCGCTGGCCGGCACCGACGGCATTCTCGGCAACTGCCACGCCTCGGGCGTGCCGATCATCGAGCGCCTCGGCGCCGAGCATCATGCGCACCGGCTGGCCGATCTGCTACACCTCGGCCGACAGCGTCTTCCAGATCGCGGCGCATGAGGAGACCTTCGGGCTCGACCGGCTGCTGACCTCTGTCAGGCGCTCGCGCCGCATGCTGCACGCGATGAAGGTCGGCCGGGTCATCGCCCGGCCCTTCACCGGCGCGCCGGGCGCGTTCAGCCGCACCGCCAACCGCCACGACTACGCCATCGCCGCCGCCCGCGCCGACCCTGCTCGACTGGGCTGCAGGACGCCGGGCGCGCGACCCATGCGATCGGCAAGATCGGCGACATCTTCTCGATGCGGGGCATCGGAACGCTGCACAAGGGCAAGGACGATGCTTGACCTTTTCGATCATCTGCTGACCGCTGTCCAAGCTAGGCCGAGCCCGGTTCCTTGACCTTTGCCAACTTTGTCGAGTTCGACAGCCTCTACGGCCACCGCCGCGACGTGGCGGGCTATGCCCGCGCGCTGGAATGGTTCGATGCCCGCGCCGGGCGCTTTCTGGCCCGGCTGCAGGCCCGGCGATCTGGCGATCTTCACCGCCGATCACGGCAATGACCCGACCTGGCGCGGCACCGATCACACCCGCGAACGGGTGCCGGTGCTGATCGCCGGCGCCGGCGCCGGGTCGCTCGGGCCATGTCGCCTTTGCCGATGTCGCCGCCATCGATCGCCGCCCATCTGGGCGTGCCGTCGCAGGGGCCGGGGCGGAGTTTTCTATGAGCGTCAATACCCTGCCCAAGGTCGAACTGCACCTGCATCTTGAAGGCGCGGCCCCGCCTGCCTTCATCCGCGGCCTCGCGCAGCGAAAAGCACATCGGATCTGTCCGGCATCTTCGCCGAGGACGGCAGCTATGCCTTCACCGATTTCTGGCACTTCCTGAAGGTCTACGAGGCCGCCACCAGCACGCTGCAAACGCCCCGAGGATTACCATCGCCTGACCCTCGCCGTGCTGGAGGAAAGCGCCGCAAGCGGCGTGATCTATACCGAAACCTTCCTGTCGCCCGATTTCTGCGGCGGCCGCGATCTCGCGGCCTGGCGCGAATATCTGCACGCCATCGCGCGAGGCGGCGGCCGAGGCCGAGCGCACGATGGGCATCACGCTGCGCGGCATCGTCACCTGCGATCCGCCATTTCGGCCCCGACAAGGCGCGCGAAACCGCGCGCTGCGCGGCGGAAACGGCGGGCGACTTCCTCACCGGCTTCGGCCTCGCCGGGGATGAGAAGATCGGCCAGCCCAAGGATTTCGCCTATGCCTTCGACATGGCACGCGAGGCCGGCCTGCGCCTGACCGCCCATGCCGGCGAATGGGGCGGGCCGCAATCGGTCCGCGACGCGCTCCATGACCTGCGCGTCGAGCGCATCGGCCACGGCGTGCGCGCCATCGAGGACCTGGCGCTGGTCGATGAACTGGCCGAACGGGGCGTGGTGCTGGAATGTCTGCCCGGGCTCGAACATCGCCCTCGGGCTCTATCCCGAGCTGGCGCAAACACCCGATTGGCAGAGCTTCACCGCCGCGGCGTAAAGGTCACCATATCGACCGACGATCCGCCCTTCTTCCACACCACGATGGCGCGGAATACGACCGCCTGCACGACGCCTTCGACTGGGACGAGGCCGAATTCCTGTCGATCCACCGCACCGCCGCCTGACGCCGCCTTCTGCGACGCAGGCGACCCGCGCGCGCATCCTGAAACGACTGGAGACCCCCGCATGACCTGAGCATCTGACCATCGTGAACCACCCGCTGGTGCAGCACAAGCTGACGCTGATGCGCGACAAGCGACACCTCGACCGCCGGCTTCCGCCACCTGCTGCGCGAGATCAGCCAGCTTCTGGCCTATGAGATCACCCGCGAACTGCCGATGACCACCCGCCGCATCGAGACCCCGCTCTGCGAGATGGACGCGCCCGAGATCGACGGCAAGAAACTGGCGCTGATCTCGATCCTGCGGGCCGGCAACGGGCTGCTCGACGGCATCCTCGAACTGATCCCGGCGGCGCGGGTCGGCTTCGTCGGCCTCTACCGCGACCCCGAAACGCTGCAGCCGGTGCAATATTACTGCAAGGTGCCCGTCAGAGCTGGAAGACCGCATGGTCGATCGTCGTCGATCCGATGCTGGCGACCGGCAATTCCTCGGCGGCGGCGGTGGATCTGCTGAAGAAATCCGGGGCGAAGAACATCCGCTTTCTCTGCCTTCTGGCCGCGCCCGAGGGCATCGCGCGGATGAAAGAGGCGCATCCGGATGTGCCGATCGTCACAGCAGCTGTGGACGAAACAGCTGAACGACCATGGATATATTGTTCCGGGCCTAGGGGATGCGGGCGACCGCATGTTCGGTACTAAATAGGGTAGTTTCTCCTTTACTCGACTCGCCAGCTTCTGCATGCTGTGTCCCACGCTGAACAGGGGCCCAGATGATGTATAAGCTGCTCTACACCGCCGTCTCTGCGACCGCTTCTGGCCACCGCCGCCTCTGCCCTCACCATCCAGGAGGTCGGCGGCCCGGAAAATCCGCCCCCGGCCAGCTTCAAGGGCATCCAGTTCGTCGATCAGCGCGGCTGCGTCTTCCTGCGGGCGGGCTATGCCGGCGTGGTGAACTGGGTGCCGCGGGTCGACCGGTCGCATCAGGTGCTCTGCGGCTTCCAGCCGACCGGCACGGCGATGCAGACCGCCGCCGTCCCGGTCACGATCCCGACCCCGATCATCGCGCAATCGCGCCCGTCAAAGCCGGTCGCCCTGCCTGCGACCGTCACCCTGAACCCGCCAGCCCCCGCGCCCGAGGCCACCTATGCGCAGACCCCGGCCTATGTCGCCCCCGTGGTGCAGGCCGCCCCGGCGCCGCAGCCGCTGAAACTCGTGGTCGCGCTGACCCCGGTGCCGGTCGGTGTGCCCAAGGGCTATGTCAACGCCTGGCAGGACGACCGGCTGAACCCGCAGCGCGGCCCGCGCAGCACGCTGGGGCAGGCGCAGATGGGGCTGGTCTGGGATGATCATACTCCGCGCCGCCTGAAGGCAGAGCCGGTGCGCAGCCTGATCGTCTCGCCAGAGGTCCCGGTCGGCGCCACCGTCGAACTTGCCGCGGCGCAACCCGCAGCCCGGGCGACCTCCTTCGCCGCCGTCACGCCCCCGCCCGCACCGGTGCAGATGGCTGCGGCTCCGCTCGCCCGGATGTCCACCAGCAACGCCCCCGCGCCGCGTGCCGTGGCGGTGACAGGCCAATATGTTCAGGTCGGAAGCTTCGGCCAGCCCGGCAATGCCGCCGGTGCCGCGGCAAGCCTCCGCGCCCTCGGCCTGCCGGTGACGACCGGATCGCAACAGGTCGGCGGACGGCTGCTGCAGGTCGTCCTCGCCGGCCCCTTCACGGCGCCAGAGGCTCTGGCCGCCGCCCTCGACAATGCTCGCCACGCAGGTTTTCCGGATGCCTTCACGCGCTGATCAGCGCGCCACCCCCAATGGTGAAGGCTCCGGCATAAACGCCCCCGCACTGCGGGGGCGTTTTGTGTTGCGCAAAGCCCTATTGCGTGCAGATGCCCTGCAAGGCCACCCAGTCATTGTCGCCCAGGATCGGGCGCGGCAGCGGCCCGGTGGCAAAGGGGTCGCCACTGCTCAGCGCCAGCGCCTCGGCCCCCTTGGGGTCAAGCGCATGGGCATAGGGGGTCGAAGGCACCCCCGCGGTCCGGAACGCCTCGAGCAATGTCGCATCCGCCACCGCCGCCGGCTTGCGCGCCAGAAGCACCTCGGCATAGCCGTGGATCGCCTCCTGCGGCAGGGTTCCGGTGGTCAGCAGATGAAAGGTCGCGCCGACCCCGGCATAGCGCAGCACCGGCACCAGCGGATCGGTCTCTGCCGCCCGCAGCCGCTCGGCCAGAAGATAGCCCGCCGCCACATCCGGCCCCTCGCGCTCCTCGATCAGCTGACGGTTGATCAGCAAAAGACCGCCGGGCAGGTCGACCGCAGCCACCGGGCTGTCTCGCATCACCGCAATCTGCATCCCGCTCGCCGGCCCGAACAGGTGCGCCAGCAAGCGCGACAGCGGCGGCAGGGCAGGGGCATTGCTGCAGGGCGTCCCCGTCACCCGCGCCAGATCGGCGAGCACGGCGCGCCCGATCTCCTGCCGCTTGGCTTCGGGCACCACTTTGGCGGTATGGGCGACCAGCGCCCCGGGCAGCCAGAACACCCCCATCGCCAGCATCGCCAGCATGGTGCCGCCGAACATCCATTGCCGCATCCGCCCGGGATGCGGCTTTTGCGCCTCGACCGCCTGATGCACCGTCTCCAGCGCCTCGATCATGTCACGGTCATCCAGCTCCAGCGTCTCGCCGGTCTCGTCGCCGGGGGCAAAGACCGCAGGCATCAAGCCGGGGTTCATCCGCTCGACCGCAGGCAGCGACCAATGCGTCAGCGCGGTATCGCTGCGCCCGTCGGAAATGATCAGGGTCGCCTCGCGGAACGAGACGATGACGTCGCGCCGCTGCATCTCCGGCGTCTCGCGCCAAAGTCCCTGGCATTCCAGCCTCTGGTATTTCTTCAGCGCCGTCATTGCGGTTATGCGCGCCTTGCTGCTCGGTCCTCGGCGCGAAGTCTAACCCACCGCCGCGCATGTCACAATTGAAAGCGGACCGACATGTCGCAGACAGACGCGCGCAGCCCGCCCGGCCCGTGCGATTGCGGGGGCGGAGAAGGACAAGACCCGCGATGACCCCGCCTGACATGCCGCAATCGAACCGACCGCTGGCAGCCCTTGGCTTCATGCTGATGGCGGCGACGCTGATCGGGTTCACCGATAATTACGTCCGCCTTCTGGCGCAGGATTACGGGCTCTGGCAGTTCCACGCGACGCGCAGCGCGCTGGCGCTGCCGATGATGCTGATCGGCGCGCGGCTGCTGCGGATGCGGCTCTGGCCCCGGCGCTGGCGCGGCGTGCTGGCGCGCAGCGCCTTCATGTCCTCGGCGATGATGGTCTATTTCGGCTGCCTCGCCTTCCTTCCGGTGGCCGAGGTCGCGGCCGGCCTCTTCACCGCGCCGATCTTCGTCCTTCTGATCTCGCGGCTGGTCTTCGGCCACCGCTTCGGGATCTGGCGCGTGCTGGCGGTGGCGCTCGGTTTCGCCGGGATCGTGCTGATGCTGCAGCCGGGAACCGAGGCCTTCCGCCCGGTCTCGGTGCTGCCGGTGGCGGCGGCGGTGCTCTACGCGATCTCGAACATCGCCACCCGGCAATGGTGCGAGGGCGAAAGCGCCGCCACCCTGACCTTCGGTTTCTTCGCCGCGATGCTGCTCTGGGGCGCCGCGGGCCTGATCTGGCTCGCGCTCTGGCCGCTGCCGGTGCCGCCCGGCGCCGATGGTTTCGTGCTGCGCGGCTGGTCCGGGCCCGCGCCGCTGTTCTGGCAGATCACCCTGATGCAGGCCGCAGGCTCGCTGATCGGCGTGGGCTTCATCGCGCGCGCCTATCAGCTGGCCGAGGCGAGCCAGGTCGCGGTCTTCGAATATCTCCTGCTGATCGCCTCGGCGGTCTGGGGCTGGCTGCTCTGGGGCCAGATGCTCTCCGGCCCGGCGCTGCTCGGCGTTGCCGCCATCGTCGCCGCCGGGGCGATCATCGCGCTCAGGGCGCGCTTTACGCCCGGCGCGCAAGTTGCCACACTGGCGGCATGATCATCTCGCGCGGGCGGCGCTACATCTTCGTTCACATCCCCAAGACCGGCGGCACCGCGTTGACGCTGGCGCTCGAAGGGCGCGCGCTGAAGGATGACATCCTGATCGGCGATACCCCCAAGGCGCGCGCCCGCCGCGCCCGCCTGAAAGGCGTGCAGGCGGCCGGGCGGCTCTGGAAACACGCGACGCTCGCCGATATCCCCGGCCTCGTCACCGAGGCCGAGATCGCCGATTTCTTCACCTTCACGCTGGTGCGCAACCCCTGGGACCGCGCCGTCAGCTATTACCACTGGCTGCGCGAGCAACGCTTCGCCCATCCCGCCGTGGGCCTCGCCCGGATGCTCGATTTCTCCGGCTTCCTGAACCACCCGCAAACCCGGGCGAGCCTCGGGGCCTGGCCCTATCCGGCCTATATGCGCACCCGCGCCGGGGCGGAACGCTGCGACCTCTACATCCGCCTGGAACATCTGGCGCAGGATGCGGGCCCGCTCGAGGCGCATCTCGGCTTCCGCCTGGGCGGGCTCACCCGCGCCAATCCTTCGGCCCGCGCGGCAGACTGGCGCGGCTATTACAGCGATGCCGATGCCGCCCTGATCGCGCGGATCTGCGCCACCGATCTGGCGCGATTCGGCTACGGCTTCGACGATGCCTGCGGTGCCGCCTGATCGGCTTTCTGGCATTGTCCCGCAGCCCGCGCCATTGTGCCCGCATCGCGAACATCCATGCCATGCCGTGAACAATGCCGCGCGAGCGCCATATTTCCGCCGCCCGAGCGTCCTGACCGCCCTGCTGAATTCCTGCCTTGGGACGGAACCCCGGGGAGAAAACCCCGGCAGTGCAGGGACATGGGATCATGGGGTCGAACTGGCTTGGCCGCACTTTGGCCTGGGATGAGGCGCCTGACGAGGCACCCTCGGCAACGCTTGCCAATGTCGAGCTCTGGGGCGGCCCCGCCGCCGAAGGCATCGTCTCGGGCACCATGATCGGCACCGAGATGGGCTGGCGCCCGGTCGATGCGCTGATGCCCGGCGACCGGGTGATGACCTTCGATGGCGGGCTGATGCCCGTCCTCGCGGTGCACCGCCAGCGTGGCGCCAGCGCCGGCGCGCCGATGCCGCGCCATCTCTGGCCGCTTCTGGTGCCGCGTCAGGTGGTGGGCAACCGCACGCCGATGACGCTGCTGCCGGAACAGCTGGTGCTGATCGAATCCGATACCGCCGAGGCGCAGTATGGCGATGCTTTCGTGCTGATCCCGGCGGTCGCGCTGGAAGGCTTTCGTGGCATCGAGGCGGTCTGGTCCGGCGCCCGCTATGACAGCGTCTCGCTCGGCTTCGCCGCCGAGCAGATGGTCTATTGCGCCGGCTCCGCCCTCCTGCACTGCCCCGGGGTCGAGACCACCGAGCCGCGCCGCGTCGATCTGACCGAGGCGCATGAGCTGTCGCCGATGCGCCGCCTCTCGCTGTCGCAGGCCCGCGCCTTCCTCGCCATGCTCAAGGCCGAAGACGGCGACAACTGCGGCTTCCTGCCGGAATTCCTGCACTAGGCCTCCGCCGCGACAGCCTCGCCCCCCGGCCGCACCATTTTCTGCCCAAAAATATCCCACGGGGGTGCGGGGGTGTGAAACCCCCGCTCCGCGCCCCAGACCAGGCGCGCATCATCGGGCCGGGTGACGCGCGGCCGGGTGGGAAAGCTGCGGCAGGGCGGGGTTCACCCCGCACCCCGCCGCCTCATGCCGCCTTCGCCGCCGGCGCGAACCGCCCATAGAAGGTCTCGCCCTTCGCCGCCATCTCGCGCAACAGCGCGGGTGCCGCGAAGCGCGCGCCATGCCGCGCCTCCAGCCCCGCGCAGATCTCCACCGCCCGCGCCGCCCCGATCATGTCGAGCCAGCTGAACGGCCCGCCCGACCAGGGCGCAAAGCCCCAGCCGAGGATCGCGCCGACATCGCCCTCGCGGATATCGGTCAGCACACCCTGCTCCAGCGCCCGCACCGCCTCCAGCACCTGCGCGAAGAGCAGGCGATGCTGCACCTCGGCCAGTTCGGGCTGCGCCTCGGCCACCGGATATTGCGCCGCCAGACCGGGCCAGATCCCCTCGCGCTTGCCCGCCGCATCATAGGCATAGAAGCCCGAGGCAGACTTCCGCCCCATCCGGCCCTGATCGTACATCCAGAACAGCACCTCATCGACCGCGCCATCGGGATACTCCGCCCCCATTGCGGCCTTGGTCGCCTTGGCAATCTTCACGCCCAGATCGATCGAGGTCTCGTCGACCAGCTGCAACGGCCCCAGGGGCATCCCCACCAGCTTGGCGGCATTTTCCACAAACACCGGCTCGACCCCCTCGGCGACCATCCGCACGCCCTCGTTGATATAGGGAATGATGCAGCGGTTGGCGTAGAAGAAGCGCGCGTCGTTCACCACGATCGGCGTCTTCCGGATCGCCCGGACGAAATCGAGCGCCTTGGCCACCGCCCGATCCCCGGTCTTCTTGCCCTTGATGATCTCGACGAGGTTCATCTTGTCCACCGGGCTGAAGAAATGGATGCCGATGAACTCTTCCGGCCGGGCGGAGGCGCGCGCCAGATCGCTGATCGGCAGGGTCGAGGTATTGGTGGCGAAGATCGTCTCCACCGCCGTCACCGCATCGGTCTTCGCGGTCACTTCGGCCTTCACCTTCGGGTCCTCGAACACCGCCTCGACAATCAGATCGCAGCCCTTCAGCGCGGCATAATCGGTGGTCGCGGTGATCCGCCCCAGAACCTCGGCCTTCTTCGCCTCGGTCACCTTGCGGCGCTGGATGCCCTTGTCGAGCAGCGCTTCCGAATGCGCCCGCCCCTTGTCCGCCGCCGCCTGGGTGGCATCGATCAAGACCACCTCGATCCCCGCCAGCGCGCTGACATAGGCGATCCCCGCCCCCATCATCCCGGCACCCAGCACGCCGACCTTCTTCACCGACTGGTCCGGCACGCCCTTGGGCCGCACCGCGCCCTTCTCCAGGGCCTCCTTGTTGATGAACAGCGACCGGATCATCGCCGCCGAGGACGGGTTCATCATCACCTGGGTGAACCAGCGCGCCTCGATCTTCAGCGCCACGTCGAAGGGCACCAGCGCGCCCTCATAGACCGCGCTCAGCAGCGCCTTGGCGGCCGGATAAACCCCCATCGTCTTGCCCATCACCATCGCACTGGCACCGACGAAGGTCATGAACCCCGCCGGGTGATAGGGCGCACCGCCCGGCATCTTGTAGCCCTTGGCATCCCAGGGCTTCACCAGATCGGCATCCTTCGCGGCCAGAACCCAGGCCTTGGCCGCAGCCAGAGGATCGGCCACCACCTCATCGATGATCCCCGCCGCCCTGGCCTGCGCCGGGCTCGAGAGCTTGCCCTCCAGCAGGAACGGCGCCGCCATCATCGGCCCGAGCTTGCGGGTCAGTCGCGTCGTGCCGCCCGCACCCGGGAAGATCCCCACCATGATCTCCGGCAGGCCGATCTTGGCCTTCGGGTTCTCGGCGGCAAAGATCCGGTGACAGGCGAGCGGCAGCTCCAGCCCGATGCCCACGGCGGTGCCGGGCAGGGCGGCCGCAATCGGCTTGCCGCCCTTCAAGGTCTTCGGGTCCATCCCGGCGCGCTCGATCTTGCGCAGCACCGCGTGCATCGCCATCACGCCCTCGAACAGACCGCCGGGCCGGCTCGTCGCCCGCATCATCGCGCATCTTGGCGATGACGTTCAGATCCATCCCGCCGGCAAAGTCCTTCTTGCCCGAGGTGATCACGATGCCCTTCACCGCAGGGTCGGCCAGCGCCGCGTCGACCTGATCGCTCAAGGCGCGGAACGCCTCCAGCGACATCACGTTCATCGACTTGCCCGGCACATCCCAGGTAATGACGGCAACACCCTCGGCATCGGTCGCGCTGGTAAAATCGCTCATCACGGTCTCCTCTCAATCGGAATGGATATCGCTGGCAGGATCAACCTTCGGCAGATGGATCGGCCAGCTTTCATTGGTCAGGGCAGTCTCGACGCAGGGCGGGCAGCCGGCAGGCTCCGCGCCATGCTGAGGGTCCTTCACCGCGCGGCACCGGGGCAGGATCATTTGCGGCCGCCCTTCAGGATGTCCCCGGTGGCGTCGTCCACCAGCCGCCACTCCGCGCCCTCGTCGATCTGGGTGCGGCCGATGTCGGGGTAATGGCAGCGGTCGTCACCCGGGCGGGTGCCAAGGATCAGGATGGTGCAGGGCTCGGGTGAACGGTTCTCGACACAATGCGCATTGGCCACACCGCCGGGCCAGCAACAGGCATCGCCCGGCCCGAGGTCATGCGCACCGTCATTCTCGATCACCGTCGGGTGGCCCTCGAGGACATAGAGGAATTCATCCTCGACCTCATGCCAGTGCCGGGTCGAGGTCCGGGCACCGGGCGGCAGGGTCTGGCGGTAAAGGCCGAACTGGGTGATCCCGCCCGCATCGGACAGATGCTCGGACCGGATCGCGCCATAGTCCGCGCGGCCCTCCGGCGCGGCCTCTGTGGTCCTGGCACTGCCGTTGCGGATGATCACCGGCCCCGCTCCCCTCAGACCCGCTCGAGGATCGTGGCCGCGCCCATGCCGGAGGCGATGCAGAGCGTGGCAAGCCCGACGCCCTTGCCGGACCGCTCCAGCTCATCGAGCAGCGTGCCGATGATGATCGCCCCGGTGGCCCCCAGCGGATGCCCCATCGCAATCGCGCCGCCATTCACGTTGACCTTGGCCGGATCCGCGTCGAAGGCCTGCAAGAAGCGCAGCACCACCGCCGCAAAGGCCTCGTTCACCTCGAAGAGGTCGATGTCCGAAATCGACATCCCGGCCTCGCGCAGGATCTTTTCCGTCACCGGCACCGGCCCGGTCAGCATGATCGTCGGATCGGTGCCGATCTTCGCCGTCGCCCGGATCCGGGCGCGCGGCTTCAGCCCATGCGCCTCGCCGAATTCCTTGTTGCCGATCAGCACGGCAGCCGCGCCATCGACGATCCCGCTGGAATTGCCGGCATGGTGCACATGATTGATCCGCTCCAGATGCGGATATTTCATCATCGCCACCTTGTCGAACCCCGGCATCACCTCGCCCATATCCTTGAACGACGGGCTTGAGCGCGCCAAGGCTCTGCATATCCGTGCCGGGCCGCATGTATTCATCGCGGTCCAGGATCGCGATCCCGTTCTGATCGCGCAGCGTCATCACCGAGCGCGCAAACCGCCCCTCGGCCCAGGCCATCGCCGCCCGGCGCTGGCTTTCCACCGCCAGAGCGTCCACCTCATCGCGCGAAAACCCGTATTGCGTGGCGATGATATCCGCCGAGATCCCCTGCGGCACGAAATAGGTCTTCATCGCCAGCGAGGGATCGACCGCGATCGCCGCGCCGTCGCTGCCCATCGGCACCCGGCCCATCATCTCGACCCCGCCCGCGATATAGGCCTGCCCGGCGCCGCCCTTCACCTGATTGGCGGCAAGGTTCACCGCCTCCATCCCGCTTGCGCAGAACCGGTTGATGGCGAGCCCGGGGATCGACTCGTCCAGATCGGACAGCAGCACGGCAGAGCGCGCGAGGCAGCCGCCCTGTTCGCCGACCTGCGTGACATTGCCCCAGATCACATCCTCGACCGCATGACCCTGCAGACCGTTGCGCGCCTTCACCTCGTTGAGAACCCGCGCCGAAAGCGCGACCGAGGTCACCTCCTGCAGCGCGCCATCGGCCCGGCCCTTGCCGCGCGGGGTGCGAACGGCGTCATAGATATAAGCGTCAGACATCTTGTCCTCCTCAGGCCCGGTCACGACGGATTGCCGGGCATCATGTCATAGGGGTGCTCCCAGCCCGGCAGGGCCGCGATGCGGTCGAGCCAGCGGTCGATATCGGCGAATGCCTTGCGGTCAAAGCCGAAAGGCTCGGGGTAGTAAAGATAGCCGCAGCAGGCGATATCGGCGATCGTCACGCTGATCGCCCACCATCCAGGTGCGGTTCGCCAGATGGCCGTCGAGCACGCCATACGCCGACTTCAGCCGCGCCTGCTGAAACGCGATCACCTCGGCCGGGCGCTTTTCCGCGGGCAGGAAGTTCATCAGGAACCGGGTCGATGCCGATGGTCCCCGAGAGCTTGTGATTGTCCCAGAACACCCAGCGCAGAACGTCGCGCCGCTCGGCCGCCGAGCGCCCGCCGAGCTTGCCGGTCTTCGAGCTGACGTAATCCTGGATCACCCCCGACTGGGTCAGCACCACATCGCCATCCACCAGCACCGGCACCTCGCCCATCTCGTTGATCGCGCGGAAGGCCGGGGTCCGGGTCTCGCCGTTGAAGAAGTCGACATAGACCGGCTCCCACTCCATCTCGGCGAGTGTCAGGGTCAGCGCCGCCTTGTAGGCATTGCCGCTTTCGCCAAAGCAATAGAGTTTCGCGGTCATATGAGGTCGCTCCTGTTGATCCGCGGACGCAGCGGGGGTTTCACACCCCCGCACCCCCGTGGAGTATTTTTGCCAAGAAGAAGAGGCATGGTAATAAATCATTAGGGTTAACGCGCCATCCTCAGAGCCGCGGTACAGGCTGGAGAGCCGATGACCGCCCAAGGAGAAGTCGCCCCGGGCTTGAACGCCAGATGCGCGTGGAGGCCGTGCCTCCCCTGTCCGGGGCGCGCTCGCTCTGGCTTCTTCTTGGCAAAAATACTCATGCCCGGCCAGGGCCCGCGCCAGGCTCATGTGGTCTTCTCCGCCAGCTCGGCCTTGAACAGCCGCAACCGATGGGCAAGGTTCGCCTCATCCGTCACGCTGACAAAATGCTCGAGGAAGAAGACCAGGGCCTCGTCCTGACTCGAGCCCGGCCTCCAGCGCGAAGCGGCGCAGGCGCCGGTAGGCGTCCTCGGTCAGGCGACCGGAAAGCGGCGGGTGAAGCGCAGGCGTTTGGGCATGATCTGCTCCCTCTGTTCCCGGGGCGAGACTAGAACGCCTCGGCGGCGAGCGCCATCACCGTTTCCGCCCCGCTTTCGATCCGCGCCAGATGCAGGCGCGTGGCGGGCAATTGCCGCGCCATGTAATAGCGCCCGGTGGCGATCTTGG
Organism: uncultured Pseudomonadota bacterium; assembly: GCA_963837565.1. Classification (GTDB taxonomy): domain Bacteria; phylum Pseudomonadota; class Alphaproteobacteria; order Rhodobacterales; family Rhodobacteraceae; genus Solirhodobacter. Next base: position 6,951 of record CAWIOC010000020.1, on the reverse strand, counting down.
TCTCGTGGAAGGCCTTGTCCGCGGTTCCCGAAGCCAGCGCCTGCATGCGCGGCGAGCGCCATCCGCGCCCACATCAGCCCAAGGCAGACATGGCCGAACATATGCAGGAAGTCGGTCGATCCGGCCAGCGCGTTGTCCGGGTTCTTCATCCCGTTCTGCATGAAATACATCGCCCGCCGCCTGCAGATCCTTCGAGGCCGCCTTCAGCGGCTCGAGGAAGCCGTCCTGCAACCCTTCATGCCCGGCGTTCTCCTTGCATAAACCCCTTCACCATCTCGAAGAAGGCCATGACATGCTTGCCGCCGTCCTGCGCCAGCTTGCGGCCCACCAGATCGAGCGCCTGCACCCCGTTCGCGCCCTCATAGATCATCGCGATCCGGGCATCGCGGACGAACTGCGACATGCCGGTTTCCTCGATATAGCCATGCCCGCCAAAGACCTGCTGCGCCGCCACCGTCGTCTCGAAGCCCTTGTCGGTCTGGAACCCCTTGATCACCGGGGTCAGCAGCGAGATCATCCCCTCGGCCGCCGCATCGCCCTCGCGCTGCGCGCGTGTCGATCAGCTGCGCGCCCCAGAAGGTGAAGGCCCGCGCGCCTTCGACGAAGCTTTTCTGATCCATCAGCATGCGGCGGATATCGGGGTGCACGATCAGCGGATCGGCCGGCCCCTTGGGGTTCTTCGCCCCGGTCACGGCGCGGCCCTGCAGCCGGTCCTTGGCATAGGCGGCGGCGGCCTGATAGGCGGCTTCGGCCTGGGCATAGCCCTGCAGGCCGACCCCCAGCCGCGCCTCGTTCATCATGGTGAACATGGCGCGCATGCCCTTGTGCAGCTCGCCCAGCAGATAGCCGGTCGCGCCGTCATAATTCATCACGCAGGTGGCATTGCCATGAATGCCCATCTTTTCCTCGATCTTGCCGGCGCTGACCGCATTGCGCGCGCCGAGGCTGCCGTCCTCGCCGACCAGATGCTTCGGCACGATGAAGAGGGATATGCCCTTGGTGCCCTCGCCGCCGCCCGGCGCCTTGGCCAGCACCAGGTGGATGATGTTGTCCGCCAGGTCATGCTCGCCCGCCGAGATGAAGATCTTCTGCCCGGTGATGCGTGTAGCTGCCGTCGTCCTGCGGCTCCGCCCTGGTGCGCAGCAGCCCGAGGTCGGTGCCGCAATGCGGCTCGGTCAGGTTCATCGTGCCGGTCCAGTCGCCGGTCACCATCTTCGGCAGATAGGTCGCCTTCTGCGCGTCAGAGCCATGCGCATGGATCGCCGAATAGGCGCCATGGGTCAGCCCCTGATACATGTTGAACGCCATGTTGGAGGAAACGAACATCTCGCCCACCGCGGTGCCCAGCACATAGGGCATGCCCTGGCCGCCGTACGCCGGGTCGCAGTCGAGGCCCATCCAGCCGCCCGCCTGCATCTGCGCGTAAGCCTCCTTGAACCCGGTCGGGCGTATAGACCACGCCGTTTTCCAGCCGGCAGCCCTCGCGGTCGCCGACCGCGTTCAACGGCGCCAGCACGTCCGAGGCGAGCTTGCCCGCCTCTTCCAGCACCGGCAGAGGTGAAATCGGGCTCCAGCTCGTCATAGCCGGGGATGCCGGTCTCGGTCACCTTCAGGACCTCGTGCAACAGGAACTGCATGTCCTTGGTGGGGGCGGTGTAGGTGGGCATCGTCTCTCTCCCTCGGCTTGTGGTCGGCTGGCTGGCGTCACTCGGCCGCGTTGCGCTGTGCGTCACTGGCGAGCATCTGCTCGCCCCAGGCCAGTTCGGTCTTCAGATCGGCGATCGCCTCGTCGAGCTCGGCGCGCTGCCGCTCCATCGCCGCCAGCCGCCCGCGCGCCAGCTCGACGCTGACGCCAAGCTGGGTGCGCCGCGCCGGATCGCGGTCGTAAAGGTCGAGCATCTGGCGGATCTCTTCGAGGCTGAAGCCAAAGCGCTTGCCGCGCAGGATCAGCTTCAGCCGGGCGCGGCAGCGTTTGGTGTAAAGCCGCTTCTGCCCCTCGCGGATCGGCGCGATCAGCTCCTTCGCCTCGTAGAAGCGCAGGGTGCGGGGCGTGACGTCAAAGGCATCGCACATTTCGCGGATCGTCATCAGCGTGCTGGTCATCAAGCGGTCTCCTCTTGCTGCAAGAGATGTCGCCTGCCGCCGCCGCATTCAAGCAGGTTTACGTTCACGTCAAGGAAACGTCGCGTCACATTCTCGGGGCAGGGCGGGGTCCCCCGCCACACGCGCCCCCTGGCCCGGATCAGCCGCGAAGCGGCCCGGGCCGCGCCCTCCCTCCCGCCAGGGAGGGCGCACTGGCGATGCCCTGAGCCGTTCAGCCGTCGTTCGGTGCTTTTGAGATAAAGCGCAGACCAAGGGCGTAGCAGCGCCCACCCGAGGGAGGGCGCCCCCCTCCGTAGCGCCCCCTCACCACCCCGTAGGGCGGGGTTCACCCCGCCTCTCCCCCTCCACCCTCACCCCCCTTGGCCCGGATCAGCCGCAAAGCGGCCCGGGCCGCGCCCTCTGCCCGGCCCGATCCTTGCGGATCGGGCGTTCGGCGCTGACGTCCTTCCACTGGAAGGACGTCCGGGCGCGCCTCACCCCGCACGGGAGGGCGCTTTGGCGATGTCCCCAGCCGTTCAGCCGTCGTCCGGTGCTTTTGAGATAAACCGCAGACCAACAAGGTTGCAGCGCCCACCCGAGGGAGGGCGCGGCCCTCTGGTGCGAAATACACCCGAGGGCAAACGCCGCCGCCTCACGCCCCGCCAACCTCCGCCAGCAGCTGCGCATTGCCGCCGCTCGCCGTGGTGTCGATGCAGACATGCCGCTCCAGCAGCACCCGCCCGGCATCCGGCGCCTCGACCACCAGGGGCAGGATCGGCCCGACCCGCCGCGCCAAAGCCTGCGCATATCCCCGCGCCTCGGCACCATCGCCCCACCAGAGCGCCTGCGAGAACCCCTGCAACCGCTCCAGCGCATCCGCCTCCAGCAAGCCATCGACGGCGACCGCCACGCCGCCCGCGGCCTGCACCGCCGCCACCTGCCGCGCCGCCGCCCCGGCGCCCGGGCCCAGACACAGGACCGGCGCCCGCGCGAACAGCGACAGCCGGTTCGATTTGCCCGTCGGTCCCGGCAGGTCGAGCACCCGGACCGCCCCCCGTGGCACCCGCGCCGCGCGCAGGGCCGCCTGCACCCGCGCCTCATCCGCCCCGCGTTCCCAGACCTCGCCCTCGGGGCGCGCCCCCGCCGTGAAGCGCACCAGATATTCCGGCCCGCCCGCCTTCGGCCCGGTGCCCGACAGCCCCTCGCCGCCAAAGGGCTGGCTGCCCACCACCGCGCCGATCTGGTTGCGGTTGACATAGGTATTGCCGACCTGAATCGCGGTCCACCACCTGCTGCACCCGGTCATCGATCCGGGTGTGCAAGCCGAAGGTGAGGCCATAGCCCATGCCATTGACCGCCCCGATCACCTTCGCCAGATCGACCGCCCTGAAGGTCGCCACATGCAGCACCGGGCCGAAGATCTCGCGCGGCATCTCGTGAATGCCCGCCACCCGGATCACCACCGGCGCAATGAAATGCCCGACCTCCGGCGCGCTCAGCTCCTTGATCACCCGGCCCTCGGCCCGGGCCGCGGCGACATAGGCGGCAATATCCGCCTGCGCCTCGGCATCGATCACCGGCCCGACATCGGTGACCAGATCCCAGGGGTCGCCCAAGGTCAGCTCCTCCATCGCCCCCGCCAGCATCTCCTGCACCGGATGGGCGACATCCTCCTGCACATAGAGACAGCGCAACGCCGAACAGCGCTGCCCCGCCGACTGGAACGCCGAGCCGAGGATGTCGCGCACCGCCTGCTCTGGCAGCGCCGTCGAATCCACCATCATCGCGTTCAGCCCGCCGGTCTCGGCAATCAAGCGGCGCGCCCGGCGCCAGATGCGCCGCCATCGCCGCCCGGATCCGCAGCGCGGTCTCGGTCGAGCCGGTGAAGGCCACCCCCGCCACCCGCGGGTCCGATGTCAGCGCCGCCCCGACGCTCGCCCCATCGCCGGGCAGGAACTGCAAGCACCTCGCCGGCACCCCGGCCTGATGCATCAGCCGCACCGCCAGCGCCGCGATCAGCGGCGTCTGCTCGGCCGGCTTGGCGATCACCGCATTGCCCGCCGCCAGCGCCGCCGCGACCTGCCCGGTGAAGATCGCCAGCGGGAAATTCCACGGGCTGATGCAGACGAATGTCCCGCGCGCCGGCGCGGCCAGCGCCGCTGCGCCCCTCGGCATAATAGCGCAGGAAATCCACCGCCTCGCGCAACTCGCCGATCGCATCGGCAAGGCGTCTTGCCCGCCTCGCGCGCCAGCAGCGCGAAGACCGGCGCGAACTCCGCCTCATAGAGCGCCGCCGCCCGGCGCAACACCGCGGCCCGCTCGGCCGGCGCGCACATCCCAGACCCGCGGCCGAGGCTAGCGCCACCTCGACATCCCCCGGCGCCGCATTGGTCACCATCCCCACCCGGTCGCCCGGATCGGCGGGGTTGAGCAGCGGCACCGGCGGCAGGCCCGCAGCCCGCCCGGCCAGCATGCGGCGCCGCGTGAAACACCTCGCGGTGGCAGGGCGCCCGCGCGGCCTCGATGGCCGCAAGGTCGCCGGCCCCGGTCAGATCCCAGCCGCGCGAATTGCCGCGCGCGCCGAACAGATCGGGGCCGCGCCGGATCGCCGGATTGGCCGGCGCCGGCAGCAGGGGCGCAATCGCCTCGAACGGGCAGGCGGCCACCACGTGCGGGCGGCACATCCTCATCGACGATCTGGTTGACGAAGGAACTGTTCGCGCCGTTCTCCAGCAGGCGCCGCACCAGATAGGCCAGCAGATCGCGATGCGCGCCGACCGGCGCATAGATCCGGCAGCGCGTCCCCTGCGCCTCATGCACGATGTCATGCAGCCGCTCGCCCATGCCATGCAGGCGCTGGAACTCGATAGGCGCCCTTGTCCGCCCGCCATCTCCAGCATGGCCGCCACCGTATGCGCGTTATGGGTGGCGAACTGCGGATAGATCCGGTCGGTCATCCCCAGCAGCTTGCTGCGCATTGGCGATATAGCTCACATCGGTCGCCTGCCTTGCGGGTGAAGACCGGGAAACTTTCCAGCCCCAGCACCTGCGCGCGCTTGATCTCGGCATCCCAATAGGCGCCCTTGACCAGCCGCACCATGATGCGCCGGTCGAGCCGCCCGGCCAGCGCGTAAAGCCAGTCGATCGCCGGCCCTGCGCGCCGGCCATAGGCCTGCACGACCACGCCGAACCCGTCCCAGCCCGCCAGCGCCGGATCGACCAGCACCGCCTCGATCACCTCGAGCGACAGCGCCAGCCGGTCGGCCTCTTCCGCGTCGATGTTGAAGCCCAGCCCCGCCGCCTTGGCGAGCCCCGCGAGCGCGCGCACCCGCGGCACCAGCTCCTCCATCACCCGGGCGCGCTTGGCCACTTCATAGCGCGGATGCAGCGCCGACAGCTTGACCGAAATGCCCGGATTTTCGCGGATATCCCGGCTCTTGCAGGCCGAAGCGATGGCCGAGATCGCCTTGGAATAGGCCAGATGATAGCGCCGCGCGTCGCCCTCGGTGCGCGCGGCCTCGCCCAGCATGTCGTAGGAATAGGTATAGCCCTTCGCCTCCAGCCCGCGCGCCCGCTCCATCGCCGCCTCGATGGTCTCGCCCAGCACGAACTGCCGCCCCATCTCCTTCATCGCCCGCGCCACGGCGGTGCGGATCACCGGCTCGCCCAGCCGCTGCACCACGCCGCGCAGATGCCCGCACGATCCCCGGCTCCCGGTCTTCCAGCACCTTGCCGGTCAGCATCAGCGCCCAGGTCGAGGCATTGACCAGCGATGAGGCCGAGCGCCCAGATGCGCCCCCAGTCGGACGGCGCGATCTTGTCCTCGATCAGCGCATCCATCGTCTCGGCATCCGGCACCCGCAGCAGCGCCTCGGCCAGACACATCAGCGCGATGCCCTCCTCGGTCGACAGCCCGTATTCGGCAAGGAAGACCTCCATCAGCCCCGGCTTCACGCTGGCCCGGATGCGTGCCACCAGATCGGCCCCTGCCGCCACGATCCGCGCCCGCGTCGCGGCGTCGAGATCGGCCTCGGCGATCAGCCGGGCCAGCACCGCGCCTTCGTCGATCAGGCTTTCCCCGGCAATCCGGGTGGCGAGCGGGGTCAGATCGTCGGGCATGGTGCGAATCTCCTGGTTTGGCCCATGATACCGAAAGCCTGCCCGCCAGATTTCCCGATTATCGCCCGATCCAACAGCCGTTCCGCCCGCAGATGAAGGCCCAGACGATGCAAGACGCCGCCCCTCCGCTCGACCGCTTCGATCAGGCCATCCTGCGCGAGCTTGGCACCGACGGCCGGCTCAGCGTGACCGAACTGTCGCGCCGCATCGGCCTGTCGAAATCGCCGACCCAGGCCCGCCTGAAACGGCTCGAGGATGACGGCGTCATCACCGGCTACCGCGCGCTCCTGGACCCGATCCGCATGGGCCAGGCCCATGTCGCCTTCGTCGAGGTCCGCCTCTCCGACACGCGCGAGGCCGCGCTTGCAGGCCTTCAACCGCGCCGTCCTCGCGGTGCCGGAGATCGAGCAATGCCACATGATCGCCGGCGGCTTCGACTATCTGCTGAAGGTCCGCACCGCCGACATTGCCGACTATCGCCGCGTCATGGCCGAACGCCTGTCGAGCCTGCCCCATGTCGCCTCCACCTCGACCTATGTCGCGATGGAGGCGGTGAAGGAAGGCCCGCTGTAACCGGGCAGGGCAGGGGGCACCCATCGGCTGAGCGGGAACAGGCGTCTCTCCAGTGGAGAGACGACCCCGCTCAAGCGGAAACGGTTTTCGCAAGACCACTGGTCAGGTGAGATGTCAGAGGGCAGCGCCCGTCCCGGCGGGCGAGAAGCGCCCGCCATCGGCGGGACGGGCGCTGCC
>CAWIOC010000019.1:0-16389 GCA_963837565.1 uncultured Pseudomonadota bacterium | reverse complement strand
GTACGGTCACATTGCTGGGCACCTCGACCAACCTGCTGGTCGACGGGGTGGCGCAAGCAGGCCGGGATGGCGCCGTTCGGCGATTTTCGAGATCACCGCCGCTGGGTATCGTCTATGCCGCTGGTGGGGATGATCTATCTTGGCCTGTTCGCCGCGGCTGCTGCCGGACCGGCGATTCGATGAGCGCGCTGCTGACGCGACCGCAAGGGGATGAAGTTCTTCACCGAGGTCGCGATGCCCGAAGACTCCGGCCTTGATCGGGCAGATCCGAGCGAGGTCGATCTGTTCAAGCGCGAGCGGCGTGCGGGTGATCGACGTGCTGCGCGGCGATGCCTCGCTGCGCCGCGACATGGCGGCGGTGACGCTGGAGGCGGGCGACCGGGTGGTGCTGCGCACGCCGATGGCGGAGTTGCTGGGGATGCAGGGCCACAAGGATCTGCGCGCAGGTCGACAAGCTGTCCTCGGTGCAGACCTCGACCGTCGAGGTGCTGATCACGCCCGGCTGCCTGATGGTCGGACGCTCGCTGGGCTCGATGCGGCTGCGGCGGCGCTATGGCGTCTATCCGCTGGCGGTGCATCGGCGCAACCAGAACATCGGGCGGCAGCTCGACGATCTGGTGGTGCAGGTCGGCGATACGCTGCTGCTGGAAGGCGCGATGGCCGATATCCAGCGGCTGGCGACCGAGATGGAGCTGGTCGATATCGCGCCAGCCATCCGAGCGCGCCTATCGCCGCGCGCCATGCGCCCATCGTGATCGCGGTGCTGGCGGCGATTGTCGGCCTTTCGGCGATGAACGTGGCGCCGATCCAGTGATCCTGGCGTTGATCGGCGTGGCCATCGTGCTGGTGACGCGCTGCATCGACGCGGATGAGGCCTTCGGCTTCATCGAGGGCCGCCTGATGGCGCTGATCTTCGGCATGCTGGCGGTCGGCGCCGGGCTGGAGCATTCCGGCGCGGTGCGGCTGATCGTGATACGGTGACGCCCGGCTTGCAGGACGCTGCCGCCCTATCTGGTGGTCTTCGCGGTCTTCGTGCGTGGCCTGGGCGCTGACCGAGCTGGTGACGAACAACGCCGTGGCGGTGATGCTGACGCCGATCGCCATCGGGCTGGCGCATGGGCTGGACATCGACCCGCGGGCGCTGGTGGTGACGGTGATGTTCGGCCTCTCGGCCAGTTTCGCGACGCCGATCGGCTATCAGACCAATACGCTGGTCTATGGGCCGGGCGGCTACAAGCTTCACCGATTATGTACGCTTTGGCCTGCCGCTGAGCCTGATCATGGCGGTGGTGGTGAGCGTCGCTGGTGCCGGTGTTCTGGCCATTGTGAAGGGAAGACTGCGATGAAGCTGATGCGCTGGGTGATGTCGGGAATGGTGCCGCTGGCACTGGCGGCCTGCGTGGGCCAGGTGCCGGTGGTCCCGGTCGAGGCGCGGCTGGCGCCCGACCATCTGGAGGTCACGATGTCGGATGGCAAGCTCTGCATGGCCGACCGCAACACCGGGACCGAAACCGCCACCGGCTGGAGCGGCAGCTTTCAGGGCTGCGGGCATCCCTTCGCCTATGAAGTGTCGCTCGACCCGAGCCGGAACCTGCTGCAGGGGCTGTTCTACGGTGTCTTCCAGCTGTTCGGCGCTGAAGGGCGCGCTGGCGCCGAGCGGGCAGGTGCGGGTGCTGGGCAGCGACGGGCAGGCGCGCGTCTTCGTCTCGCCGCCGGTCGATTACAACGGGCGACACTGAGCGCTGACAGGCGGCCGGCGCGCCGGCAGGCTTGCAGGGCGCATCGCCCTTGTCATATATGGGGCGCAAATCTGAAGCGCGCAGGAGCAAGGACAGGTCATGGCAGGCCATTCGAAATGGGCGAACATCCAGCATCGCAAGGGCAAGCAGGACAAGCTGCGCTCGAAGATGTTCTCGAAGCTGGCGAAGGAAATCACCGTCGCCGCCAAGATGGGGATGCCCGATGTGGACATGAACCCGCGTCTGCGTCTGGCGGTGAAGGCGGCGAAGGCGGTGTCGATGCCGAAGGACGTGATCGACCGCGCGATCAAGAAAAGCCAGATCGGCGATGAGGCGGATTACTCGGAAATCCGCTATGAGGGCTATGGCGCCAACGGCATCGCGATCATCGTCGAGACGATGACCGACAACGTGAACCGCACCGCCTCAAACGTGCGCAGCTATTTCACCAAATGCGGCGGCAATCTGGGCACCACCGGCTCGGTCGCCTTCATGTTCGACCGGGTCGGCGAGATCTCCTATCCGCCGGAAGCGGGCGACGCCGATACGGTGATGATGGCGGCGCTGGAGGCTGGCGCGGATGACGTGGAAAGCGATGAGGACGGGCATTGGATCTATTGCTCGGTCGAGGCGCTGGGCGAGGTCTCGGATGCGCTGGAAAAGGCGCTGGGCGAGTCGACGGAGTCGAAGCTGATCTGGAAGCCGCAGAGCCGCACCGAGGTCGATCTGGAGACCGCGCAGAAGCTGATGCGGCTGGTCGACATGCTGGAAGAGGATGACGACGTGCAGACCGTGACGCATAACTTCGACATTCCGGAAGAGGTCGCGGCGCTGCTGGACGCCTGAGGGGGTTTGATGGAGCTGGCCGATCCCTGCCGCCCCTATCGCCAGCTGGCGCGCAATGCGGTGCTGGCGAACCGGCGGCTGTATCAGGCCTGCCTGGCGCTGCCGGGCGATGGCTGGGCCGCGCCGGGGGTCTCGTTCTTCCCCTCGATCCGGGCGACGCTGAACCATATTCTGGTGATCGACCGCTTCTATCTCGATGCCGTGGCGGGCGGGACGCTGGGGCCTGCCGCCTGGGCCGACCCGCTGCCCTGTGCGACGGTCGAGGCGTGGTTCGCGGCGCAGTCGGTGCAGGATGCGGTGGCGCTGGATCTGTGTGAGGCGATGGCGCCGGGCGATCTGGGGCGGGCGGTGCATATCCATCGCGCCGGCCGGGTGCAGGTCGAAACCCTGGCGGATACGCTGATGCATCTCTTCCTGCATGACCAGCACCACCGCGGGCAGGTCCATGCGATGCTGGCGGGCACTGCGGTGAAGCCGCCGCAGCTCGATGAGTTCTTCATGGACGATGACCAGGAGGCGCGGCGCGGCGATCTGGAGGCGATCGGCCGGGACGAGGCCTGGCTGCGGCGCTGAGCGCGATGCCGGGCCTGACTGCGATGCGCTGAGGGCATGGCTGGGTTTCCCGGCGGAACGGCCCTTGTCATTCCCGCAGCACTTTGGCACCAGCGGGGCATGGCACCGCTTTCCCCCCCTGTGAACCGGCCCGTTGCGGGCGCGCTCTGGATGCTCGCCTCGGGGCTCTGTTTCGTCGCGGTGAACGGCATCGTGAAATATCTGGGCGAGGGCCTGCCGGCCGCCGAGGCGGCGTTTCTGCGCTATGCGCTGGGGCTGGTGTTCCTGCTGCCGATGATCAGACCGATGCTGGCGGCAAAGCTGCGCGGCCGGGCGCTCGGCCTGTTTGCGCTGCGCGGGCTGGTGCATTCGCTGGCGGTGATCCTGTGGTTTTACGCGATGGCGCGGATCCCGATCGCCGAGGTGACGGCGCTGAACTACCTCGCGCCGGTCTATGTGATGATCGGGGCGGCGCTGTTTCTGGGCGAGAAGCTGGCCTATCGGCGGATCGGGGCCGCCGTGGTGGCGCTGATCGGGGTGGTGATCGTGCTGCGGCCCGGGGTGCGGGCGATCGAGCCGGGGCATATCGCCATGCTCTTCGCGGCGGTGCTGTTCGCGGCTTCCTATCTGACGGCGAAGAAACTCTCGGGCACGGCGAGCGCGCCGGTGATCGTGGGCATGCTCTCGATCACCGTGACGATCGGGCTGTTTCCCTTTGCCATCGCGCATTGGGTCGCGCCGAACCAGTCGCAGCTGATCTGGCTTTTGACCACGGCGGCCTTTGCCACCGCGGGGCATCTGTGCATGACCCAGGCCTTCCGCATGGCGCCGGTGACGGTGACGCAGCCGGTGACCTTCCTGCAACTGCTCTGGGCGACGATGCTCGGGGTGCTGGTCTTCGGCGAAAGGCTCGACGCCTTCGTGATGCTGGGCGGCGGGATCATCATCGCGGCGATCGGCTTCATCACCTGGCGCGAGGCGGTGCTGAACCGGCGCGGGGTGACGCCGCCGACCAACGCGACGAAGGTCTGAACCCTCTCCCCGCGCGCTTCATTTTCTGCCCGAAAATATCCTCGGGGGGTGCGGGGGGCAGACAGCCCCCCGCTGCGCCGGATCATCTCACTTGCCGGTCGGATTGAGCAGCCGCGCCAGCACGGTGTCGCGGGTCACCTCGCCGACCAGCGCGCCGTCGCGCAGGACGCCGAGCGGGGTCTCGCTGCGGGTCACCTCGGCCATCACCGACTGGATCGTCATGTCCGAGGCGACGGTGCCGCTGTGCCGCCCGGTGGCGGGCTGCATCGCGTCTTCCGCGGTCAGCACGCCGAGCGGGTTCATATGGGCCACGAAATCGGCGACATATTCCGACGAGGGGTTCTGGAAGATCTGCCGCGCGGTGCCGCATTGCACGATCCGCCCGCCTTCCATCAGCGCGATGCGGTTGCCGATCTTGAAGGCCTCATCAAGGTCATGGCTGACGAAGACGATGGTGCGGTGCAGTTTCGCCTGAAGCTCCAGCAGCTCATCCTGGAGCCGGGTGCGGATCAGCGGGTCGAGCGCCGAGAACGGCTCGTCCATCAGCAGGATCGGCGCATCGGTGGCGAAGGCGCGGGCGAGGCCGACGCGCTGCTGCATGCCGCCGGACAGCTCGCCGACCCGACGGTCGGCCCATTGCGAGAGGCCGACGAGGGCGAGCTGGCTTTCCACCCGGTCGCGCCGGTCCTTGCGCGACTGGCCGGCAAGCTCGAGCCCGAGGCCCACGTTTTCGCGCACCGTGCGCCAGGGCAGCAGGCCGAATTGCTGGAACACCATCGCGATATGCGACAGCCGCAGGCGGCGCAGGGTGGCGGGGTCGGCGTTGGTGACGCTGACCATGCCAGAGCCATCATTCACCCGGACCTCGCCGCGCACCACCGGGTTCAGCCCGTTGACGCCGCGCAGCAGGGTGGATTTGCCAGAGCCGGAGAGGCCCATCAGCACGAGGATCTCGCCCGTCGCCACGGACAGCGAGCAATCGTGCACGCCCAGCACCTGACCGCAGACCTGTTGCACATCGGCGCGCGAGGCCATGCGGTCCATATGCGGCAGCGCGCTTTGCGGCTTGTCGCCGAAGACGATCGAGACCTTGTCGAATTCTACAGCCGTTGTCATTTGCGTGTCACCCGCAGCATCCGGTCCAGAAGGATCGCCACGACGACGATGACGAAGCCCGATTCAAAGCCGAGCGCGGTATTGACCGAGCCCAGCGCGCGCACCACCGGCACGCCGAGCCCGTCGGCCCCGACATAGGCCGCGATCACCACCATCGAGAGCGAGAGCATGATGGTCTGGTTCAGGCCGGCCATGATCTGCGGAAAGGCGAAGGGCATCTCGACCTTCCAGAGCCGCTGCGAGGGGGTGGCGCCGAAGGCGGTTGCGGCCTCGCGCAGCGATTCCGGCGTCGAGGCGATGCCGAGCTGGGTCAGGCGGATCGGCGCGGGCAGCACGAAGATCACGGTGGCGATCAGGCCGGGCACCATGCCGAGGCCGAAGAAGATGATCGCCGGGATCAGGTAGACGAAGGTGGGCAGCGTCTGCATCAGGTCGAGCACCGGGCTGACCGCCTGATAGAGCTTGGGCCGATGCGCGCAGTAGATGCCGATCGGCACGCCGATGCCCATGCAGATGATGCAGGCGGCAAGGACCAGGGTCAGCGACTGGGTCGTCGCCTCCCAATAGCCCTGGTTCAGGATGAACAGCAGGCCGATCAGCACCAGCAGGCAGGTTTTCCACGAGCGTTGCAGATACCATGTGAGCGCCACGAAGATCGCCACGATGACCAGCGCGGGCGGCGCCTCGAGCAGCCATTCGATCCAGTCGATGATGAATTCCATGCCGGTCGAGATGCCGTCGAAAAACCAGCTCATATGCGCCTGCATCCAGTCGAACACCGCCTTGGCGGTGGTCCCGACCGGGATCTTGCTGTCGGTTAGCCAAGTCATCATCCGTCTGCGCCCTGCCCTCGATTATGCCTGATGTCCCTCTGTCCGGTCAGGGAAAGTGTTGCCCGACCGGAAGTCAACCTTGGTGGAAAGAAAAGGCCCCGGAGCGGGCTCCGGGGCCGGGGAGGGTTACATCCCGAGCGGCTTTGTCCACCGCGGCCACGGCATCGCCGCCGTCCTTGGTGGTGACGCCGGCAAGCCAGGGCTTGATCGCGTCGGGGTTGGCCTTGAGCCATTCGGTCGCGGCGGCATCGGGCTTCTTGCCGTCGTCGAGGATGCCGCCCATGATGGTGTCTTCCATCGGCAGGGTGAAGACGAGGTTGGTCAGCAGCTTGCCGACGTTCGGGCATTCCTTGACGTAGCCCGCGCGGGTGTTGGTATAGACCGTGGCGCCGCCATAGTTCGGGCCGAAGACATCGTCACCGCCGGACAGATAGGTCATCTTGAACTTGGAGTTCATCGGGTGCGGTTCCCAGCCGAGGAAGATGATCGGCTGGTTCTTCCCGTCGAGGCGCGCGACCTGCGCCAGCATGCCCTGTTCCGAGCTTTCGACCAGTTTGAAGTCCTTCAGCCCGTCGGTGTTGTTCTTGATCATGTCGATGATCAGGCGGTTGCCGTCATTGCCCGGCTCGATGCCGTAGATCTTGCCGTCGAGTTCCTTGGCATGGGCGGCGATGTCCTTGAAATCCTTGATCCCGAGCGCGGCGCCGGCGGCATTGGTGGCCAGCGTGTATTTCGCGCCTTCGAGGTTGGCGCGGACCGAATCGACGGTCTTGGCCTCGCGGTAGGGGGCGATGTTGGATTCCATCGTCGGCATCCAGTTGCCGAGGAAGACATCGACGTCGCCCTTGGCCAGCGCGGTATAGGTCACCGGCACTTCCAGCAGCTTGGTTTCGGTCTTGTAGCCCAGCGCCTGCAGGATCACCGAGGTGGTGGCGGTGGTGGCGGTGATGTCGGTCCAGCCGACGTCAGAGAAGGTGACGGTGTCGCATCCCGCCGCGAAGACCGGGCCGGTCAACGCGAGGGCCGCGGTGGCGGCGAGAAGGGTCGTGCGGATGGTTGTCATTCGGAGGCTCCCTGTTTTTGTTGATTGACGAGTCAATAAACTTCCCTGTAGCTCGGATGGCAAGGGTTTTTGTGAGGATACCGATGCCAAAGCTGGGGATGGAGCCTATCCGAAAGGCCGCCTTGGTCAATGCGACGATCCTTGAGATCGGCGTGGCCGGGTCGCTGGACGTGACGGTCAGCCAGATCGCCCGGCGGGCGGGCATGTCGACGGCGCTGGCGCATCATTACTTTGGCGGCAAGGAACAGATGTTCCTGGCGGCGATGCGGCATGTGCTGTCGCTCTACGGCGCCGAGGTGCGCGGCGCGCTGGCGGCGGTCGACGGGCCGCGGGCGCGGTTGACGGCGATCGTGCGGGTGTCTTTCGCGGCGACGAGTTTCCGGCGCGAAGTGGTGGGCGCCTGGCTGAATTTCTACGTTCTGGCGCAGACCGTGCCCGAGGCGCGGCGGCTGCTGCGGGTCTATCAGGGGCGGCTGCGCTCGAACCTGATCGGCGAGTTGCGGCAGCTGGTCGGTGACCGCGCGGCAGGGGTGGCCGATGGTGTCGGCGCGATGATCGACGGGGTCTATATCCGCGTGGCGCTGTCGGACCGTGCGCCGGACGGGGCTGCGGCGGCGCGGCTGGTGCTGGCCTATCTCGAGGCCAAGATCGGCGAAGAGGCGGGTGCATGATCGCCAGCGCCGGGGATCTGCGCGCGGCCTATGCCGTGACGCGGGGCGCGACGCAGCGCACGCCCTTGCTGGAAAGCGAGGCGCTGGCGCGCGCGACCGGCGCGGCGCGGGTCTTCGTCAAGGCGGAAAGCCTGCAATGGGCGGGATCGTTCAAGATCCGGGGCGCGTTCTGGCGCCTGACGCGGTTGACGCCTGCCGAGCGGGCGCGCGGCGTGGTGGCCTATTCCTCGGGCAATTTCGCGCAGGGGCTGGCGGCGGCGGGACGGGCGCAGGGCGTGCCGGTGACCATCGTGATGCCGGCGGACGCGCCTGCCACCAAGCGCGAGGCGACCGAAGGCTTTGGCGCGCGGGTGGTGCTGTCGCATCATGGCGCGCGGCCGCGGGAAGAGGCGGCCTCGGCCCTGGCGCGGGAGATCTCGGAGCGTGAGGGGCTGGTGCTGCTGCATCCGTTCGACGATCCGGCGATCGTGGCGGGGCAGGCCGGGGCCGGGCTGGAGGCGATCGAGCAGCTGGCCGAGGTCGGCGCGGTGCCCGATCTGGTGATCTGCCCGGTCGGCGGTGGCGGGCTGATCGGCGGCGTGGCGCTGGCGTTTCACCATGCCGCCCCCAGCGCCCAGGTCTTTGCCGCCGAGCCTGCGGGATATGATGCGATGGGCGTCTCATTGGCGCGCGGCGAGATCACCCGGGTGACGGGCGCAGAGCCCACGATCTGCGACGCCTTGCAGGCGACGGCCCCGGGCGCGGCGCCCTTTGCCGCCGCGATGGCGGCGGGCGTGCGCGGTGTTGCGGTGGATGATGCGGCGGTGCGCGACGCGATGCGCTTTGCCTTCGAGCGGCTGAAGCTGGTGCTGGAGCCTTCGGGCGCGGTGGCGCTGGCGGCGGCGTTGGCGGGACGCGTGCCGATGGCCGGAAAAGTGGCCGTGGTCTATGCGACCGGCGGCAATGTGGCCTGGGAGGCATTCCTGGGTGCGATGACGGGACGTGCGGGCAAGGCCCGGTGACGGCCCGGGAAACGGAAAGTACGGATATGGATGCGGAATATGTGATCGTTGGGGCGGGCTCGGGTGGCTGTGCGCTGGCCTATCGGCTGGCCGAGGCCGGGCGTCGGGTGCTGCTGATCGAGCATGGCGGCTCTGATGTCGGCCCGTTCATCCAGATGCCGGGCGCGCTGAGCTATCCGATGAACATGGGGATCTATGACTGGGGCTTTCAGTCCGAGCCGGAGCCGCATCTCGGCGGGCGCCGCCTTGCCACGCCGCGCGGCAAGGTGATCGGCGGGTCGTCCTCGATCAACGGCATGGTCTATGTGCGCGGCCATGCCCGCGACTATGACCATTGGGCCGAGGCGGGCGCGGCGGGCTGGGGCTTTGCCGATGTGCTGCCCTATTTCAAGCGGATGGAGCATGACCACGGCGGCGACGGCCCCGACTGGCGCGGCGAGGCGGGGCCCTTGCATGTGACGCGCGGACCGCGCCGGAACCCCTTGTTCACGGCCTTCGTCGAGGCGGGAAGACAGGCCGGCTATCCGGTGACCGAAGATTACAACGGCCGCCAGCAGGAAGGCTTTGGCGCGATGGAGGCGACGATCTGGCAGGGGCGGCGCTGGTCTGCGGCCAATGCCTATCTGCGGCCGGCGCTGAAGCGCGAGAATTGTCGCATGATCCGCGCCTTCGCCCGCCGCGTGGTGATCGAGAATGGCCGCGCCGTCGGGGTCGAGGTGATGCAGGGCGGCCAGGTGAAGGTGATCCGGGCCAGTGCCGAGGTGATTCTGGCGGCCTCCTCGATCAACACGCCGAAGCTTCTGATGCTGTCGGGCATCGGCGCCGGGCCGCAGCTGGCCGAACATGGTCTGGCGGTGGTGGCGAACCGGCCCGGCGTGGGCGCGAACCTGCAGGACCATCTCGAGGTCTACATGCAGTTCGCCAGCCTGCAGCCGATCACGCTGTTCAAATACTGGAACCTCTGGGGCAAGGCGCTGATCGGGGCGCAGTGGCTGTTCACCGGCAAGGGGCTGGGGGCCTCGAACCAGTTTGAAAGCTGCGCCTTCATCCGCTCGCGCGCCGGGGTGGATTACCCGGATATCCAGTATCACTTCCTGCCGATGGCGGTGCGCTATGATGGCAAGGCGGCGGCCGAGGGGCATGGCTTTCAGGCCCATGTCGGGCCGATGCGCTCGCCCTCGCGCGGGGCGGTCACGCTGCGCTCGGGGCGGCCCGAGGATGCGCCGGTGATCCGGTTCAACTACATGTCGGCACCGCAGGACTGGGAGGATTTCCGCGCCTGCATCCGGCTGACGCGCGAGATCTTCGGGCAGGCGGCGTTCCAGCCCTTCGTGAAGCACGAGATCCAGCCCGGAAAGGCGGTCGAGACCGACGCGCAGATCGACGGCTTCATCCGCGAGCATGCCGAAAGCGCCTATCACCCCTGCGGCACGGCGCGGATGGGGCGGGCGGATGATCCGATGGCGGTGGTCGATCCGGAATGCCGGGTGATCGGGGTCGAGCGGCTGCGGGTCGCCGACAGCTCGGTCTTTCCGCGCATCACCAACGGCAACCTGAACGCGCCCTCGATCATGGTGGGCGAGAAGGCGGCGGACCATATCCTTGGCAAGGGCATGCTGGCGCCCGCTGAACGCCGAGCCCTGGGTCAACCCGGACTGGCGGGTCAGCCAGCGCTGATCCGGGGCCCTTGCGGAAGGGCCCCGCGGTGGCGGTGCGCGCGCCAGCCCACTGCGGGATTTGCGCGACAGGTTCGGGGCGGTCGTTAACCTTTTGGCCGGATTTCTATTGATTTCAGCGCCGTGAGCGGTGACATCGGATGAATGTTAATCATTCGTTCACTGTTCATTCTCATGCTTCTTGGCGCGGCACCGCTTGCGCGGGCCGAGGTCGTGCAGGGTGTGGCGCGGGTCATCGATGGCGACACGCTGGCCTTTCAGGGCCAGCATGTGCGGCTGTCGGGGGTGGACGCGCCGGAGATGGCGCAGGGCTGCACAAGGGATGGGCAGGTCTGGGCCTGTGGCCTCTGGGCGCGGCAGCGCATGGTCAGGTTGCTCAACGGGCAGGTGACGGTTTGCACCGGCGACACGCATGATCGCTATGGCCGTCTGGTTGCGGTCTGCCGGGTGGGCGGGCGGGATATCGCGGCAGATCTGGTGCGCGACGGGGTGATCCTGGCCTATCCGCGCTACTCGATGGCCTATGTCGGGCTGGAAAACTCGGCGCGGGCGGCGCGGCGCGGGGTCTGGGCGGGCGAGGTTCAGCAACCGGCGGCGTTTCGCGCGGGTGAAGCGGTGCGGCCAGCGCGGGAGGTGGCGGCAGGGGCAGGGTGCCGGATCAAGGGCAATATCTCGGCGCATGGCCAGATCTATCACCTGCCGGGGCAGGCGGATTATGATCGGACGCGCATCGATGCGCGCCGGGGCGAGCGTTGGTTCTGCTCGGAAGCCGAGGCGCAGGCGGCAGGGTGGCGGCGCGCGCGACGCTGATGGAGACGCTCAGTCGATCCGGTAGGGCAGCAGGCCGCGCTGGTTCGGGATCGACCGAGAGGTGGCGTTCCAGCGGCGGCACCGAGCGCTGGTGGCAATCCCTCCGCTCGCAGATCCGGCAGGAAATGCCGATCGGTTCGGGCGCGCGGGCAAGGTCGAGATCATCGGCATAGACCAGCGCCGGGGCGTGGCTGATCTCGCAGCCGAGGCCGATGGCATAGCGGCGCACGCGGGCGTGGAAGCTGCCGCCGGGTTTGGAGACCTCGCGCGCAAGGCAGAGGTAGCGCACGCCATCCGGGGTTTCGGCCAGCTGGCGCAGGAAGCGGCCCGGGGTCTCGAACGCCGCATGGACGTTCCAGAGCGGGCAGGCACCGCCGAAGCGGGCGAATTGCAACCGGGTGGCCGAGTGCCGCTTGGTGATCGTGCCAGCCTGATCGACGCGGACGAAGAAGAAGGGAATGCCCTTGGCGCCGGGGCGCTGCAGGGTGGAGAGGCGATGCGCCACCTGCTCGATCGAGGCGCCGAAGCGGTCGGCGAGGCGTTCCAGATCGTGCCGCATCTCTTGTGCCGCCTGCAGGAAGGGGCGGTAGGGCAGCAGCGCCGCCCCGGCCCAGTAATTCGCCATGCCGATCCGGGCGATCGCGCGGGCCTCATCCGAGCGGAAGCGGGCGAGGTCGAGCGTGGCCTCGATCAGATCATTCTGGCTCAGCAGCGCGACCTGATGCAGCAGCTGGAAGCGTTGCGTGGCGGTGGCGCTGCGCGCGGAGAGTGTCAGGGTTTTCGCTGTGGGGTCATAGGCGCGCAGGGTGGCGGTGTCGGCATGCGACAGGGTGATGCCCTGGGCGGCCAGCGCCTTTTGCGCGGCGGCGATGGGATCGGTGCTGGCGAAGCGTTCGGCGGCGCGGTCGACGGCGTCGATGTAATTGTCGCAATAGTGGAAGAAGTCGCGCACCTCTTCCCAGGGTGAGGGTTTGAGGGTGGTATCGTCGCGCCCCAGCGCCTCATCCAGCGAGGCGAGGCGTTCATGGGTCTGCCGATAGGCGCGGTGCAGCGCGAGGAAGGCGCGGGCCAGCGCCGGCGCGTTCGAGGCGGCGAGGCGCAGGTCGGCCAGCGGCGGGGTATCGGGGAAGACCGGGTCGGCGAGCGCCTCTCGCATGTCGGTGACCATGCGTTCGGCATCGCCGGTAGAGAGCTCGGTGACGTCGAAGCCGAATTCATGGGCAAGCGCCAGGACCACGCCGGTCGAGACCGGGCGGTGGTTGTTTTCCATCTGGTTGAGATAGGGCAGCGAGACGCCGAGCTTTTCCGCGAAGGCGCGCTGGGTGAGGCCAAGCCGGGTCCGGGTTTCGCGCAGGGTGGTGCCGGCGTAGAGCTTTTGCGTGGCCATGGCGCCCCTCGGGTTTGCACGGGTTTGCAGGATAGGTTTGCAAAGCGGCGTGGGTCAAGGCGTGGCGTGCGGTGGCAGGCCGGGCAAGCGGGGGTTTCACACCCCCGCACCCCCGTGGGATATTTTTGGGCAGAAAATGGGGGCTGATGGCGGGGGAAACCCCGCCCCGCGTCAGTCGGTGGGGGAGCTTGGCGCGCCGCCTTCGAAGCGGTTGCCGTGGCGGTAGTCGCAGGGCGCCTCCTGCATTTCCAGGTGCAGGCGGTCGCCGTCGTAGGGGTGGGCGCGGGCCAGATCCTCATCGAAGTCGATGCCGAGGCCGGGGGCTTCGGGGGGGATGACGTAGCCGTCTTCCCATTTGATCGAGTTCTTGATGAGCGCGAGGTGGAAAGCGCCGCCGGTCTCGATGGTTTCGGCGATCAGCAGGTTCGGGATCGAGGTGGCGAAGTGGATGTTGGCGGCCCATTCGACCGGGCCGGCGTAGAGGTGGGGGGCCATTTCGGCGTTGAAGACCTCGGCGATGGCGGCGAGTTTCTTGGCCTCCATGATGCCGCCGAGGCGGCCCAAGGCGGGTTGCAGGATCTTGGCGCCGCCGGTGCGCAGCACGGTGGCGAATTCGGCCTTGGTGGTGAAGCGCTCTCCGGTGGCGATCGGGATCCGGACGGCGCGGGCGACCTCGGCGAATTCGAGCAGGTTGTCAGGCGGGATCGGCTCTTCGTACCAGAGCGGCAGGTAGGGTTCCAGCGCCTGGCCCATGCGGATGGCGCCGCCGGTGGTGAACTGGCCGTGGGTGCCGAAGAGGAGGTCGGCGCGGTCGCCCACGGCCTCTCGGATCGCCTTGCAGAAGGCGACCGAGCGGGTGATGTCGGACATCGCGGGCTCATGCCCGCCGCGGATGGTGTAGGGGCCGGCGGGGTCGAACTTGACCGCGGTGAAGCCCATCTCGACGAAGCGCAGCGCGGCCTCGGCGGCCATGTCGGGGGAGACCCAGAACTCCGGGTCGAGCTTGCCGGGCTCGGGGTAGAGGTAGGTGTAGGAGCGGATGCGCTGGTTCATCTTGCCGCCGAGCAGCGCCCAGACCGGGCGGTTGCGGGCCTTGCCGAGGATATCCCAGCAGGCGATCTCGAGCCCGGAAAAGGCGCCCATCACGGTCGGGTCGGGGCGCTGGGTGAAGCCCGCGGAATAGACCCGGCGGTACATCAGTTCGATGTCTTCGGGCGCTGGCCCTCCATGTGGCGGGCGAAGACATCCTCGATCACCGCTTTCATCGCGATCGGGCCGACGGTGGAGACGTAGCATTCGCCGTAGCCTGTGATGCCGTCATCGGTGGTGAGTTTGACGAAGGTCCAGTAGCGGCCGCCCCAGCCGGGGGCGGGCGGGGCGACGGTGAAGATCTCAAGGTCTTTGAGGCGCATGGCGGGTTCCCCTCTGGTGGCTCGGGCGCGCGCGGGGGGCCAGCCCCCCGGACCCCCCGGGATATTTGTGGGTAGAAAATGCGGCGTGTCGGGTCGGTTGCGGGCAGGCTAGCGGTCAGGCCCGGGCGGTGGCGCGCGGGCGGGCGACATGCAAAGCGACACAAGCGACGGTGAGCAGGGCGGAGAGCAGGAAGGGCGCGCCCGGGGCGTAGATCGGGGCGGAGGCCGAGGTGAAGGCGGAGAAGGTCGAGGTCATCACCATGGGCGAGAGGATCATCGCCAGCGCGTTGAGGCTGGAGAGGACGCCCTGCAGCTCGCCTTGCGCGTTCTCGGGGGCGGCGCGGGACAGGACCGATTGCAGCGAGGGACCGACGAGGCCGCCCAGTGCCGCGACCGGGGTGAGGGCGAGGGCGAGGATCGGATTGGTGACGAAGCCGTAGAACAGCAGGGCCACAATATCGATCAGCATGCCGGCGAGCACCGCGCGGTGTTCGCCGATGCGGCGGATCACCGGGCCGATCAGGGTGGCCTGGATCAGCGCCATGGCGAGGCCGTAGATGCTGAGCGACACGCCGATCATCGTGGTGGTCCAGCCGAAGCGGGCGGCGCCAAAGTAGCTCCAGATCGCCGGGTAGACGTAGTTCGCGACCGCGAGGACGAAGAAGACGGCGAGCAGGCGCCAGAGGCCGGGCAGGCGGGCGATGGCGCGGAACGAGGCCAGCGGGTTGGCGCGGGCCCAGCTGAAGGGGCGGCGGATGCGGTCGGTCACGGTTTCGGGCAGGACGATGGCGCCGAAGGCGAGGTTGGCGGCGGCCATCAGGGCGGCGCCGTAGAACGGCGCGCGGATGTCGATGGCGGCGAGCAACCCGCCCAGGGCCGGGCCGAAGATGAAGCCCGCGCCGAGGCAGGCGCCGATCAGGCCGAAGTTGCGGGCGCGCTGCTCGGGCGGCGAGATATCGGCCATATAGGCCGAGGCGGTGGATTGCGTGGCCGCCGCGATGCCCGACATGAGGCGGCCGAGGAAGAGCAGCCAGAGCGTGCCGGCCAGCGCCATGATCAGGTAATCGACCGTCATCACCGCCAGCGCCGTCAGCAGCACCGGGCGGCGTCCGTAGCGGTCTGACAGGTTGCCGACGACCGGCCCGAACAGCAGTTGCATCACCGCGAAGGAGGTGGCGAGCGTGCCGCCCCAGACCGCCGCCTGGGCCAGCGAGCCGCCGGTCATCTGGCGCAGCAGGGCGGGCATGACCGGGAAGATCAGGCCGATGCCGATGCTGTCGAGCAGCACGGTGATCAGGATGAAGAGGCGGGCGGCGGGGTTCTGCATCGGTTCGGTCCGGGCGGGCGGGGTGCCCGGGGCGGAGCCTAGCTGCGGGTTTCGCCGGGGGGAAGGCCGCAGGCGGCGGCGAAGGCGCGGGCCTCTGCCGGGGCGGTGCCCATCTGCGCCTCGGGGGCGAGGCGGTGCGCCCAGTTCTGGCCGGGCCATTCTTCCTCGGCCAGTTGCGCCAGCGGGGTGTTGGTGGCGCGGGCCTGTCTGGTCAGCGCCTTGACCGCCTCCTGCGCCTCGGGGCGGGGGCGGGTTTCGGCCAGCGCGAAGGTCAGCGCCTCGGCGTGGATCAGGCCGAGGCCGCCTTCGATGGCGGCGCGCATCCGCGCCGCGTCGGGGGTGATGCTTTGGGCGAGCGAGAGCGCGGTGGTCAGCGCGCGGCCGAGGCCGATCACCATTTGCGGCAGGCTCAGCCATTCGACGAACCAGGCCGCGCCGTCGCGCTGCTGGCGGTGCAGGGCGGCGGTCTGCATATTGGCGTTGAGGCCGACCATCTGATGCGCCAGCGCCGAGAGCAGCGAGGGCGCCACCGGGTTGACCTTTTGCGGCATGGTGGATGAGCCGCCGCCCTGACCCAGCCGGATCTCTTCGATGCCGGATTGGGTGAGCAGGATCAGATCCTCGCCGATCTTGCCGAGGCTGGCGGCGAGGCTGGTGATCCAGCCGGCGAAGGCCGCCATACCGTCGCGCTGGCTGTGCCAGCTGGCGCCGGGATCGGTGAGGCCGAGGGCGGTGGCGAGGCCGGAGCGGACCTCTGGGCCCTTCGGACCCATTGCAGAAAGCGTACCTGCGGCGCCGGAAAGCGAGACCTGAAGCAGATCAGGCTTGAGGTTTTGCAACCTTTGGTGGTGCCGGAGCAGCGGCGCGCCCCAACCCGCCACGACCGCGCCGAAGCTGGTGGGGGTGGCGATCTGGGCATAGGTG
>CAWIOC010000018.1:0-847415 GCA_963837565.1 uncultured Pseudomonadota bacterium | reverse complement strand
GTTCTCCGCGAAAGCTATTTAGGTAGCGCCTCGGACGAATACCCACGGGGGTAGAGCACTGCATGGGTGATGGGGTCCCACAGACTTACTGAGCCTAAGCAAACTCCGAATACCGTGGAGTACTATCCGGGAGACAGACATCGGGTGCTAACGTCCGGTGTCAAGAGGGAAACAACCCTGACCTACAGCTAAGGCCCCTAATTCATGGCTAAGTGGGAAAGCATGTGAGACGACCAAAACAACCAGGAGGTTGGCTTAGAAGCAGCCATCCTTTAAAGATAGCGTAACAGCTCACTGGTCTAGATAAGTTGTCTTGCGGCGAAGATGTAACGGGGCTCAAGCCACGAGCCGAAGCTTAGGATGTGGAGCAATCCACGTGGTAGCGGAGCGTTCCGTGATATAGTTCATCGTCTATTCTGCCGAGCGGGTTACCAACCGGTCGGGGAGCATCGGTTGTGCAAATGACCAATGCGCTCAAGTAGCGAAGCGGTAGCGCGCGCGGTACGCAGATGAAGACTTTCTGTGAAGCCGGGCTGTAAGGCATCCGGTGGAGAGATCGGAAGTGAGAATGTTGACATGAGTAGCGACAAAGAGGGTGAGAGACCCTCTCGCCGAAAGTCCAAGGGTTCCTGCTTAAAGCTAATCTGAGCAGGGTAAGCCGGCCCCTAAGGCGAGGCCGAAAGGCGTAGTCGATGGGAACCAGGTTAATATTCCTGGGCCAGGAGATGGTGACGGATCTGCAGAGCTAGTTCGGTCTTATCGGATTGACCGGGCTGCTGAGGGGTCCCTGGAAATAGCCCTCCATCAGACCGTACCCTAAACCGACACAGGTGGACTGGTAGAGAATACCAAGGCGCTTGAGAGAACCACATTTAAGGAACTCGGCAAAATACCTCCGTAAGTTCGCGAGAAGGAGGCCCGGTTGGTACGCAAGTATGGGCCGGGGGCACAAACCAGGGGGTGGCGACTGTTTACTAAAAACACAGGGCTGTGCGAAGCCGTAAGGCGACGTATACAGTCTGACGCCTGCCCGGTGCTGGAAGGTTAAAAGGAGGGGTGCAAGCTCCGAATTGAAGCCCCAGTAAACGGCGGCCGTAACTATAACGGTCCTAAGGTAGCGAAATTCCTTGTCGGGTAAGTTCCGACCTGCACGAATGGCGTAACGACTTCCCCGCTGTCTCAAATGTGGACTCAGCGAAATTGAACTGTCTGTCAAGATGCAGACTTCCCGCGGTTAGACGGAAAGACCCCATGCACCTTTACTCTAGCTTCGCACTGGCATCAGGATTGTGATGTGCAGGATAGGTGGTAGGCTTTGAAGCGGGAACGCCAGTTCTCGTGGAGCCTCCCTTGAGATACCACCCTTCGCACTCTTGATGTCTAACCGCGGTCCGTTATCCGGATCCGGGACCCTGCGTGGTGGGGAGTTTGACTGGGGCGGTCGCCTCCCAAATGTAACGGAGGCGCGCGAAGGTTGGCTCAGACCGGTCGGAAATCGCTCGTTGAGTGCAATGGCAGAAGCCAGCCTGACTGCAAGACTGACACGTCGAGCAGAGACGAAAGTCGGCCATAGTGATCCGGTGGTCCCAAGTGGGAGGGCCATCGCTCAACGGATAAAAGGTACGCTGGGGATAACAGGCTGATGATGCCCAAGAGTCCATATCGACGGCATCGTTTGGCACCTCGATGTCGGCTCATCTCATCCTGGGGCTGGAGCAGGTCCCAAGGGTATGGCTGTTCGCCATTTAAAGAGGTACGTGAGCTGGGTTTAGAACGTCGTGAGACAGTTCGGTCCCTATCTGCCGTGGGTGTAGGAGACTTGAGAAGAGTTGCCCCTAGTACGAGAGGACCGGGGTGAACGCTCCACTGGTGGACCAGTTGTCGTGCCAACGGCAGTGCTGGGTAGCTATGATCGGACAGGATAACCGCTGAAGGCATCTAAGCGGGAAGCCCCCTTCAAAACAAGGTCTCCCTTGAGAGCCGTGGAAGACCACCACGTCGATAGGCCGGAGGTGTAAGCGCAGCAATGCGTTCAGCTGACCGGTACTAATTGCTCGATAGGCTTGATTTGATCCAGTAAAAGCAAGGCTTCAGGATCGTCAACGCACTTCACTACACCAAACTCGAAGGACCTGTGACCACGACGCAGACCGCTGATGGGATTTCTTTCTCGGTTTGGTGGTCATAGCGCGAGCAAAACACCCGATCCCATCCCGAACTCGGCAGTTAAGTGCCGCCGCGCCAATGGTACTGCGTCTTAAGACGTGGGAGAGTAGGTCACCGCCAAACCTAGTAAGAAACACCAGTATCTCTCAAAACGATGCACAATATCCCCTCACAGACATCCTCGGGGCAAAATCGGCGCGGGGTGGAGCAGCCCGGTAGCTCGTCAGGCTCATAACCTGAAGGTCACAGGTTCAAATCCTGTCCCCGCAACCAAAATTTAACAATAATATCAATAAGATTAGAACCCGACCTAAACAGTCGGGTTTTTGCGTTTCGCAATTCTTGTCAACGCCTCCTCAACGTTTGACGAGGCCCCCTGAAAAGCGGCGGCCTTTTGCGTTCTGGCTTCGCGAAACGTTTTGTAGCAGCATCGCGCCATGATCGCGTTCCGCCACCCTTGCCGGTGACCATCCCGACCTCGCACACTCGCCTCTGCTGCGCGCAGCGTTGCTCACGCTGCAGTACGCTGCGGAGCATGGCTCGATCGGTCTCACCAAGACGAAGGCGTTCAAGCGGGTGTTTGTCCACTGGGCGGTGGAACACTTTGACTGGCCGGAGCACGGTGCGGAAGAGATGTTCCGCTACAGCAAGGTCATCAATGAATTCGAGTTCCCGCCACTCGAGGGTATGCGGCGTTTATGCCCCATTGAGTTCCGGCTTGCGGGCTGCGGTGATGTAAAGGCGCGGCGGCGGTCGGTAGTTCGTCAGGGACTACGAGACGAGGTCCTTAGCGAAAGTGGCGACGACAAAACAAAACAGGCGCCGAACATGAACCCAAGCGAGACACAATGAAAGGCGCCGAAGTGTTCAAGCCAGCAGAAATTGAGAAAAATTTAGATCGGCACTGCGGCTGTTCTGGAAATCTGGCAGTCCCAATATGCGAGGAGGGGGGAATTAACACGAATCAAGATCTTCGTGCTCGATGATGAGTGGGAGGAGATCGTCTCGTGCTTGTTCTTTCCACTCTTTTAATCGTTTTGGCAATTTTCGTATTCTGGTGTCGAATATGAACGAGACGAATTCAAGAAGATGGGCTTCGAGGTCGGGCCTGATGATGCCACTCATATGTTTTTACTTCCATAGCGCGGCATATTACGTAAATGACCTCGTAAAAATAGAAGGGGGAGCATGGCAGTGGAGGCACTTGCTGTGCAAAATGGCGAAGCCAGGGGCCCGTTGTCTGTGGCGTCGCAGAAGTCCGGGAGCCGTGGGTTGCAAGATTCTCACTCGAGCTATCGGTAGGGTATCTCATGGATCACCCGGGCATGTTCACACCGAATGTTACTATCGGCTGCTGATCCGACCCCCAACCTTGGACCGCCGGGAGGCAGAGTTTTCCGGCTTCGCTCATGGTGACGGGCTGGTGACGCCCCCCGATTTCGTCAGCAGGATCGGGACTTTGTTCCCGATCGCGCCGTGTGGCCGTTCCTCGTTGTAGTATCTGCGCCAAGCCTCCAACTTTTCGGACCGCATCTGCAAGGGTCAGGAACCAGTGCTCGTTCAGGCATTCGGCCCGGAACCTGCCATTGAAGGCCTCGATGAAGGCGTTGTCGGTCGGCTTGCCCGGCCGTGAGAAGTCCAGCGTGACGCCGCGCTGATAGGCCCAGAGATCCATGTCGCGCGAGATGAACTCGCTGCCCTTGTCGACCCGGATCGTCTTGGGATAGCCGACAGTTCGGCACACCCGTTCAAGCGTCGCGACCACATCCTCGCCGCGGTAGCTGAACCGCGGATCAAGCACGGGGACGTAGCGCGAGAAGGTGTCGACCACGGTCAGGATCCGCAGCTTCTTGCCGGTCGCCAGCTGGTCGTGAACGAAGTCCATCGCCCAGACATCGTTCGGTCCGACGGCCTACTGCGCGATCATCGCGCAGCTTCGCCTTCACCCGCCGCTTGGGTGTCTTGTTCCGCAGCTGCAGCCCCAACTCCTTGTAAATGCGATAGACTTTCTTGATGTTGATACCCCAGCCTTCACGGGCCAAGCAGAACATGAACGCGCCGATAGCCATAGCGCACGCGCGTTTCGCAGATCTCCTTGATCCGCTTGCGACGGCAGCCTGATCGGTGCGGCGGGATTTGTAGTGGAACGTCGAGCAGTCGAAGCTGATGGCCCCACAAGCCGTCCGGATCGATACCGCCCAGTCGCTGCACATCCCGCGAACCAGTTCGCGCATGCGACCAGGCTTCAGATCTTTCGCCGGATGACGTCCTGCAGCATCTCGCGGTCCAGCGTCAGGTCCGCCACGATCTTCTTCAGCCGGCTGTTCTCGTCCTCGAGCTGCTTCAGCCGCTTCATCTCGGTCGGCAACAGCCCAGCATACTTCTTCTTCCAGTTGAAGTAGGTCGCCTGGCTGATCCCGGCCTTGCGGCAGATCTCGGCAACCGGCGTGCCTTCCTCGCCCTGCTTGATGATGAACGCCTTCTGCGCGTCCGTGAACTTCGATGCCTTCATCGCGATTCCGCTCCTCTCCCAGCCAGGAAAGCGTAGCGGAAAACTCCAGATTCAAACGGTCCAGTTTCCGGGGATCAGATCAGCGGTATTATTGAGACCCGCGCCGCCTCCGTCTTATTGACGTTCGGCCAAAGTGCAATCCTGCCCCCGCAACCAGTCTTACCGAACAATATCAATGCACTAAGAGCCACCCTCGGGTGGCTTTTTGCATTTGCAATTCAGGCGGCGTTACGCCGACGCTACACCGGGAAGCAAACCGGAAGCACCAGGATCGTGGAAGATGACGGATCAATCCGAAACGCCAGCAGGCAATGCCCGACATCCGAACCGAGGGGGCCGCGACGCAGCGGTCGATTGCCGTCGGGCTGAATGACCGAGGGGTGCTCACCCGGCGCAGCGCCCTTGCCGGGACCTGACCCGTTGCGAGCTGCTTTCATGGCCCCTCGAGGCACGCATCCAGCAGCCTGGCAAAGCCTGCGCAGTCAAGGCTGTCGAAGTTTGACGAGAGATCGGCGAGGTGCGCGGCGCGGGTTGTGCCGATGACGGGGTCAGCAAAGGCATGGAATTTCTGCAGGATTTCAGCGTCTGACATTGGCGCGTCGGGCCCGCCGCGCGGGCTCCGGGCGGCATCGGCGAAGACCCGACCGTCAGTCCCGATCAGCGTGACCTGTGCCCAGCGTTTTCCGACGCTGATGCGCGTCATCTCGTCATCGTCGATCAGCGTGGTCGCGCGACTGATGCGCAGGATGTCGGGGTCATGAAGGGCGTCCGGGGCGAGCTCAGCCACCCCAAGCTGGCCCCGGACGATCATCGCCGCAACGGGGAAGGCGATGGCATAGGAAAACTCGTCCAGCGTCTTCGGCTCGTAGCCCGCGAGCCGCGTTGCATTGTGGAAGGTCCGGATGCGCACCTCGGCGATGTCCCGGTGGGTCAGGTTGTGGCGCGCCATCAGGTCGGCCACAGCGTCGATCGCCGGATGCGCCCAGCGGCAGCAGGGGTAGGGCTTGTAGTCGGTCTGCTCGACCGTCCGCCATGCGCTGCCGAGGTCGGCCCAATAGGGCGCGGCCGCCTCGCCTTCGCAGGTGAGGGCGGGGGCGCCGGTGAAGCCCGCTTCGGCCAGGTATCCGGCGGTGACGCCTGACGGCGCGCCCCAGCCGACACCATCCCGCAGCATCGTGGGATGGTCGATGCAGCGCATCATCTGGCTGCGCGGCCCGTGGTATTCGCCGATCCCCGCCGCGTGCCGGATACGCTGTCTCGTCGCAGCCCAGCATCCGCGCCACGGCCGCCGCGACGCCGACCGCAGTCCAGGCCCCCGAGGTATGATAATCGGCGCAGGTCGCGTGCTGGACCAGACCGGCGCGATAGCTGACCTCATAGGCGGCGGCGAGGTGGGCCGCGAACTCTGCTCCGGTCAGGCCGGGTCTTGCCTCGGCGACGGCGAGCAATGCCGGAAAGATCGCCGAGCCGGCATGGCCCTTGGTGTGGCTGTTGGTGTCATGCGCATCGACGGCGTCGATGGTGAAGGCTCCGGCCATTGCCGCCCCGGCAGGCGAGACCGGGCGCCCGTCCATCAGCATGCGCGCGGATCCGGCGGTTCCGGTGCCGAAGAGGGCCAGCGCGCCCTTCCGCGCGATGCGCGAAAGATCGGTCGTGGAGCCGATCGCCGCGACGCCCATGGTGTCGAGGAAGCTGCGACGCAGCACGCGCAGCACATCCGCGGGAACATCTTCGGGCCGCAACTCTGCGGTGAACCGCGCCATGTCGATGGGCATTGCGCCCTCCCTTTCGGGGCCGGATGGCCTCCGGCGTCAAAGGTCTCATCAGGCTGGGGCCTGCGTCTGATCGGTTTGCGACCTCTCGCGGGGGGGAAACCGCCCTCGTCAGCACCAGGCCAGTCAAACAGGGAAGCGGATAGTGAGAAGAATGAGCGGTGCAGACGGGAGCCCTGCGAGAGCGCTGGTCGACCCTCGGGCGCGAGGTCACAGGGCACCACGGGCCGTCGTGGCGGAATTGAAGCGGCGGGGGACGCCGCGCGGTCGGCAATGGCACGGGCCGAATATGCGCGCCCTGATCGGCCGATCGATCCTACAGGCTAACCTGCGGCAGCCCGGGGTGCCTGGAATCGGGTGACGGTGCGGCTTGACTTCGGAACGACCGACCGTACCTCAGAGACCACAGCAGGATGTGGGGCGGTCGGGTTCGCACCCTCCATCAATGCCCCCGAGAAAAGGATCTGGAACATGACAACCATCGGACTGAAGCGAACGCTGTTTGGTCTCGGGCTGGCTTTGCTGGTTGCGGCTTGCGCCGCCACCCCGGTGGCTCAAACCGGTCCCGGCGAGCGTGAGACCAGTCTCGGCAAGGTTCTGACGGACGCCAATGGAATGACGCTTTATACCTACGACAAGGACCCGAAGGGGAAATCGACCTGCACCGGCCTCTGCGCGATCGTATGGCCACCGGCGGATGCCGTGGCGTCAGTTGCCCCGACAAAAGGCAGCATCTCGGTGATCACAAGGCCCGATGGCGCCCGCCAATGGGCGCAGGATGGCCACCCGCTCTACGCCTACAGGCTGGATAAGGTGCCGGGCGACGTGAAGGGGCAGGGGGTCGATGGCGTCTGGCAAGTCGCGCGATGATGGTGGCTTCGGTGGCCAGACAAGAGCGGCCCCGTTAGACGTCAATCAAGACGCCGATGTGCAGCGGTCGCCGTTGCACCTCAACGCCACCTCAACGTTTTGCGGGCCCCCCTTCGACACTGGGGGGCCTTGCGTTTGAAGACGACCGACGACCCTGATCGTCAAAATCCACGGCACCAGTGATCTGCATCAAAGTGCCGGTCATCAGCCTGTGCGCAAATGCGTCAGAGTTGAGGGTGTCCCAAGGGTCTTGCGGCACAGGACCCGCCTGCCAAACCCACCGGTCCGGCCGCGCTTGCGATCCGATGCGGCGCCTTGATGCCACCCGAAACAGGAGGTCGCATCACATCGCTCTGCTGACGCAAGCCGGGCTGGTGATGGACCGGGCGGATGCCTGGCGGGTGCGGTCCCGGATCGGGCCGGACCTGCGGGCGCTGTTTGCCGCGGCCTTGGTCGAAGAGGAGATGGCGTGAATATCTTCACATGGATGAATGACCAGCTTTTGCGGATGCAGTGGCTGTCCGATCTGGTGACGGCACTCGTGCAGGCCGTGGGGCTGGATCCGGCCTCGCGCATCGGCGGATCGGTGCAGTTCTTTGTCTATGACGTCATCAAGATCTTCGTCCTGCTCTCGGTGCTGATCTTCGTGATTTCCTATGTCCAAAGCCATTTCCCGCCCGAACGAACCCGCCGCATTCTGGGCGGCCGCTCTGGCATTGGCGCGAATATCCTTGGCGCGCTTCTGGGCACCATCACGCCGTTCTGTTCCTGCTCGTCCATTCCGCTGTTCATCGGCTTTTCCGCCGCCGGGTTGCCGCTCGGGGTGACGTTCTCGTTCCTGATCTCCTCCCCGCTGGTCGATATGGCGTCGGTCATACTTCTTGCCTCGATCTTCAGCTGGCCGATTGCGCTGGCCTATGTGCTGGTCGGGCTGCTGGTGGCGATCCTTGGCGGCACCCTGATCGGCAAGCTGGGGATGGAAGACCAGGTCGCAGGCTTCGTGCGCAATCTGCCGGTCACGGACACGGATGTAAGCCTTTCCCGAGCAGACCGCGTGATGTTCGCCCGCGATCAGGTTCTCGATATCGTCTACAAGGTCTGGCCCTATGTGCTGATCGGCGTCGGTATCGGCGCGGCCATCCACAACTGGGTGCCCGCCGAGACGATCTCGGCCCTTCTCGGCCCGGACAAATGGTGGGCGGTGCCGCTAGCCACGGTGGTGGGCATTCCGATGTACGCCGACATTTTCGGCACCCTGCCGATCGCCGAGGCGCTTGTGGGCAAGGGCGTGGGCCTTGGCACCGTGCTGGCCTTCATGATGGCGGTCACGGCCCTGTCGCTGCCGTCGCTGATCATGCTCAAACGCGTGGTCAAGCTGCCCTTGCTGGCCACCTTCACCGGCGTCGTGACCGTTGGCATCCTGACCATCGGCTTCACCTTCAATCTGCTCACCAACTGGTTCATCTGAAAGGACATATCATGATCATCAAGATCCTCGGCTCGGGCTGCAGGAAATGCGTCACGCTTGGAGAGAATGCCAAGGCGGCGTCGGACGCGGCAGGCAAACCGGCACAGATCGTCAAGGTCACCGATTTCGCCGAGATCGCCGCCTATGGCGTGATGTCCACGCCGGCGCTTGTCGTGGATGAAAAGGTGCTGTCCGCAGGCAAGGTGCTGAGTGCCGAAGAGATCGGCCGCCTGCTGTGACCGAGTATCGGGTCTCGGCCCGCCGCATCGACAGCCATGGCAGCCTGGCCGTCGCGAAGGAGGCCAGGGTCGTGCTGGACACCGACCTCGGCGGCCGTCGTGACGCGATGAACCCGGTGGAACTGCTGCTCTCAGCCTTGGCCGCCTGCATGCTGAAAGGCATCGAGCGGGTGACACCGATGCTGGTCTTTCAGATCGAGGCTGCAGAGGTCGAGCTCGAGGCCATCCGTCAGGACGCGCCCCCGAAACTCACCCTGATCCGATACAGGATCGTGGTGGACAGCGCGGAGACCGACCAGCGGCTGGACCTGTTGCACCGCAACATCCTGAAATACGGCACGATCTCGAACACCCTGTCAGGAGCGGTGCCGATGGAAGGGACGCTGACCCGAAAGGTCTGACCCGATGCTGATCACGATCATCGCCCGCCCGCCGATCTAGGCCCGAACGGCCTCAGCGCAGTGCGACCTCGGGCCCGACAGGACCGGGCAAACGGAAACGAGGTTGCATTTGCCGGGCCACCCGACGGACGACAGGTTCGTCGGGTCCAATGATTCCTCTCGATATTCCGTTTTTGTCATGCAATGCTGGACGTCGGGGGAGAGGATGTTTTCGGCAGACAACTGGTCAATGCTGGTACGGACGTCCGCGCGGTTGACCGGATACGCGATCGCTTTGACGCGGGACCGGGACCGGGCGAGGGATCTGGTTCAGGACGCGATCCTGCGCGCGGTGCAAAGTGGCAACGTGCCCTGTGACGAAACGGTGTTCCGCATCTGGTTCATGCGCATCCTGCGGAACCTCTCGATTGACCTCTTTCGAGGGGATCGGCGACGCGAGGCACTGATGCCGGTCTGTTCGCAGGATGTGGCGGACCTTCCCAGCACGCAGCATTCCGAGGAACTGCTGTTGAACCATATGGTCGTGCGTCAGGCTTTCTTTGCGCTCAGCGCAAACCACCGCGATGTGCTTGCACTGGTCGATATCGCCGGTTTCAGTTACGACGAGACCGCGCAGATCTTGGATGTGAACCGGGGGACGATCATGAGCCGAGTGAGTCGCGCCCGGATGGAACTGCTCAAGCAGCTGTCGGACGAACGGGTGGTGCCGTTTCCGGTGGCGCGGCACGGGGGGACGGCATGACCGAGCCGCCTGTTCCCGCGGAGCTGCTGAGCGCCTATGTCGATGACGAGACGACCCCGGATGAAACGGCGCGGATCCGCCGCATGGCGCTGTCCGATCCTGGGCTTGCGCGCCGCATCGCGGTTCTCCGGTCGCTGCGCCTCGGCGTCGCGGCAATCGGCGCCGATGCCCCCGCTGTGCCAATTCAGAGGCCCGAGCCGGTTTCCGGGCGCGGCACCGGTCGCGGCGGCGTGGGTTGGGTCCTGACGGGTATCGCGGTGGCGCTGGTGATTGCCTTGGTCGGGGTGCGGGTCTTGCCCCTCTGGGTGCCTGGCGGGTCGGAAACGGCGGCGGTTCACGCCAGTTCGGACCTGAAGCGGATGATCGCGGCCTATGACAGCCAGGGCCAGACGCAGGCGTCGGGCGCGGTGCCTGCCGGAGCGGAAGATGCGCGTTTGTCGGCGCTGATCGGCACGGCGGAGCTTCGGTTCACAGGGGCCAGCGTGATCGACCTGGGGGCCGGGCGGGTGGCGAGGGAAGAAGACTACCTTGGTCCGAAGGGGTGCCGGCTGGGTCTGTTCCGTCTGCCCGCACCTGCACAAGGCGCGGCGGGACCCGGACTGACCATCGAGGCCACGGGCAACCTGCAGATCGCCTCTTGGACGGCGGATCTGCAATATGTGATGATCTCGCGCCGGATGGATACCGCCCGCTTCGCCATGATTGCCGGGTCGCTGTCGACGGCCACCGGGCGCAGCGGGACCAGTGACAGCGACCTGATGGCGGTCCTGTCGGTCGCCCACCAGCATTGCGTTGGATGACCGCCGCGCGATCTGAACTGCGCGAGCGGACAGAAACAATGGAATAAAACACCCCCGCCATTCGTCTCTTCCTGTATGGGTCCGCCGTCAGCGGCGACCCGTTCACATGCAACCGGGGAGGATCGCATGGTTACCAGACGAAGGATGCTGAGCACGGCGGGAGGAGCGGCGGTTGGCCTTGGGGTCGGCATGTTGGGCGGGGGCCGGTTCGCCGCCTTCGCCGAGAGCGCGCAATTGCCCTTCGCCAATGGAGACCGTGACCTTGTCACCTATCCCGGAAAGCGGCCCCTGCTGCAGTTGTCGGCGCGTCCGCCACAGCTTGAAACCCCGTTCAGCGTCTTCAACGAAAGCGTCATCACGCCGAATGATGCGTTTTTCGTGCGCTATCACCTGGCCGGCGTGCCTACCGAGATTGACCCCGACACCTATACGATCGAGATCGCCGGTCTGGTCGATACGCCGATGAAGATCAGCCTCGCCGATCTCAAGAGCTATGAGCCGGTCGAGATCACGGCGGTTCACCAATGCTCGGGCAATAGCCGCGGGTTGTTCACGCCGCGGGTCGGCGGCGGTCAGGCCGGCAATGGCATGATGGGCTGTGCGGTCTGGAAGGGGGTTCCGCTGAAGGCGATCCTCGAAAAGGCCGGAGTGCAGAAAGGGGCGGTTCAGGTGGCCTTCGACGGCCTCGACGGCCCGGTTCTCGATGCCACGCCGGACTTCCGCAAGGCGCTCGAGGTCGACCATGCGCTGGGAGGTGAGGTGATGATCGCCTATCAGATGAACGGCGAGGATCTGCCCTGGCTGAACGGCTTTCCGGTGCGGCTGGTCGTGCCCGGCTACTACGGCACCTACTGGATGAAGCACCTGAACAAGGTGACCGTTCTGGACGCACCACTCGACAGCTTCTGGATGAAGACGGCCTACCGGATTCCGGCCAATGCCTGCGCCTGCGTCGAACCGGGCGCCAAGGTTGCAAGTTCGGTTCCGATCAACCGGTTCTCGATCCGATCCTTCATCACCAGCCTGCTCGACGGGGCCACGGTTCCTGCAGGTCCGGTGGCGCTCAGGGGCATCGCCTTTGACGGCGGCTACGGGATCACCGAGGTCGACGTCTCTGCCGACGGTGGCAAGAGCTGGCAATCGGCGGCGCTGGGCAAGGACCTTGGCCGCTACGCGTTCCGCGAGTGGACGGCCAGCGTGACGCTCGACAAGGGCGACCACGATCTGATGGTGCGCGCGGTCAACAGGATCGGGCAGAGCCAGCCGATGGACGCGTTGTGGAACCCGTCCGGCTATATGCGCAATCAGGTCGAGAAGACCCATGTCACCGTATCTTAGGGAGGCCGATATGAAAAAATCACTGAAAATCGTGTTGGTCGCCGTCAGCGTCGCCTTGCCAATGCAGGCCCTTGCGACACCGGTGACCTATGTCCTGCCCGATGAAACGGCGACCTTCAAGCCGGGCCCGGGGGTCGACCTGGCCCAGCAGAATTGCGCGACCTGCCATTCGACCGATTACATCAACTATCAGCCGCCGAAGAAGGGGCTGGAGTTCTGGACCGGCGAAGTGAACAAGATGATCAAGGTCTACGGCGCGCCGATCGAGGACAAGGACGTGAAGCCGATCGCCGAATATCTCGCGGCCACTTACTGACGCCGGGGAACGCCAAGGCCTGTCCCGAGATACGGGGCAGGCCGAGGCCCTGTCAGACGGATGGGTCTCGAGCCGGGCAGGGCGGTCACGTACCGCCCCCGGCTCGCGTTGAACCCCAGCCAGATAGTGTCGCCAGTCGTATCTGCGTCAATGCACGCGAGATCATTGGACCCGCCGTCTCGAAGGGCGTGGGCGCGCCCGGGGGCGCATAGGTTTCGGGATCGATCGCGATATCCTCACCCTCAGGCATCTCCATGGCGTCGCCGCGCGCAGCGGCGGCGATGATCCGTTCCAGATCGTTTTCACCCCGCACCGAGGGCAGATGCGTGGCCTCCGCCATCGCCTGCCGCGCCTCTTGCCGCGTGCGGGCCTCTGCAATCGCAGCCCTTTGCCGTTGCGCTTCGACCCTGCGCGCCACCTCGCGCTCCGCCGCGCTCTTGCGGCCCTCTTCCTTGACCCGGGCGCGTTCACGTTCCAGCGCGCGGACCTGCAGCCAGGTCGACCAGATCTCCTCATTCGCTTTTCGCGTTGATGCCCGGCGCGCGGCGACGGCATCGACCTCCATGGGTTCGGGCCGGTGCCGATCCTTTGGATGCGCGGACCCACGGCGTTCCTCTTGCGCCGGTTCGACATGCTTGCGCCGCCTGTCCTTCCGGCGTTTGATCGCGGTCACGTCCGGCCCTTGATGCTGCTGCGCCACAAGCCCCCGCGGGGCCTCGCCCGCGCGCGCCATCTCTGCATAAGACCGCAGGTCGATCCGGGCCCTGGACCCCACACGTTTCAATGCCGCATTGACCCGAACCTCCCAGGCGGCGCGGATCTTCTTCAACTCTTCCGGCCCGTGGACGATGTGATCGAGCTCGCGGATCTTCCTGCCCAGACCGCCCGCCGCGTCGTCCCGTACGCGGGTCGTGCTCAGCATGTGAACGTGGAAGTTCCGGTTGGTCATCGCCGGGTCGGCCAGGGCGTCGAGGTAGGCCTCGGCTGTCCGCCGTCCCTGGGCGAAGTCGGCCTCGATCCTGTCCGCATCTGCGGCATCGAGGAAGTGCGGCGCGTGGATCGCCCAATGGACCGCCATCCCATAGTATCGTTCAGAAAGCAGGTAAGCCCGTGCACCACCCTTTGCTGTTCGGCGAGCGTCAGCTCGGCGGGCAGCGCCGCGCTCGCGGTCTTCCGAGCTTCCTCAGTTCGACATTGACCTTCGCAGCATGCCCAAGAAACCGCGTTCCTCTACGCCCACCCGGCGGATCGCTTTCCTCTCCATCTTGCTCACCGGCCTTCGGTCGCGCGCGAATTCGACTGAACCGTCGATATGCGTGGCCAACCGCGCCTTGCGGTGTCCTTCACCGCCCCCGCGACGAAACAAGAATGTCGCGACGGTCAGATGCGGACCGGCCCTCCAGGCACCACCTCCCTTTCGGAACAGGGCGATCGGGAGGTTCACTCATGGCAGAAATCGAGAAACAGATCGAAGATCTGGCGCGCAGCATCGAACAAAAGCGCCAAATTCTGAAGGACCTGGAGGCCCGGCAGAAGAACGATGCGCGCAAGAACGACACGCGGCGCAAAGTCATCTATGGCGCTGCACTTCTCGCCGGGATGCGGAGCCAAACGACCGAGGAACAAGAGCGAATCCTCCGCTGGCTCCACAAGCACGTCACCAACGGGCGCGACCGAGCGTTCCTGGGGCTCACACCGCTGCCAGTGGGCATCGAAGCCCGCCGCAATCATCGAGCGGAGCTAAGCCAGCCAGCCCAGAACACCTGAATCGAGAGTTTCAAAAGCCAGCTGCGCGATGAAATATGCACAGAAACGCTCTGAAAAGTTTTTCGAAATGTCACAGCGAACCTATTTCCGCTCACATGCAAGGAAGAAAGGAAACACCATGCCTATGCACAACAGCGATCTGCACATTGACGTCTTCGGAAACGGAGTCCGAATGTTTTTCAACCAACGTACGTCGCGCAAGATGCGCACAGCACCCTTTTCGGACCAAGTTATCCGTGAATCCGGACGCGTTTGGCTTCTCGCTCCCATTGTCGACCGCGATCCTAAAATGGTGGCGAACCAAATTGCAGCTTGGGCGGAAGACGTTGGCCTCAATGTTTCCTTCTGAGAAGGAACGGTTTTAGCCAGGCGCTCGAGAAGACGCAGGGAAGCGCTCGACTCCGGGGTAACAGCCGCTACCGGATAGGACCGACCGTGTTACATTGACAGCCCGTGTCGGCGCCCGCGAACTTCTCCGTTGATGTGCAAAAAATATCCGCTGAGCCCTTCGCTGTGCTCAGCGGATCGGCGTATTCATCGTTGAACGCTGGTTTTGTGAGAGCGGAGGGTGGTCATCACCAAACCTGTGCCGAACACCACCGGAGGGGCTGGCTTGGTGTCCTTGCCACGGGACCCTTTACACCCTGCAGTTTATCTCGCAGAACCCGAAGCTTAGCTTTCGCCGATCGGTGACCTAATCTCTGACAACTCCTATGCCGTCCATTTCGGGCACACTCAAAGTTCATCAGAGCACCGTCGGTCTGCGGCCTCAGCGTCGTAGAACTCCGAGCGGAATCGGCTGTGACTGAAATTTCTCAACAAGGTAACTGAACGCATGACCAAGACCGCCCTCATCACCGGCATCACCGGCCAGGACGGCTCCTACCTGGCCGAGTTCCTGCTGGCCAAGGGCTACGAGGTCCACGGCATCAAGCGCCGCGCCTCGCTCGTTCAACACCCAGCGCATCGACCACATCTATCAGGATCCGCATGTGCCGAACCCGCAGATGACGCTGCATTACGGCGACCTTACCGACAGCTCCAACCTCACCCGCATCCTGCAGGAGGTGCAGCCGGACGAGGTCTATAACCTCGGCGCGCAAAGCCATGTCGCGGTCAGCTTCGAGGCCCCCGAATACACCGCCGATGTCGATGCGATCGGCACGCTGCGCCTGCTGGAGGCGATCCGCTTCCTCGGGCTGGAGAAGAAGACCCGCTTCTACCAGGCCTCCACCTCCGAGCTTTACGGCCTGGTGCAGGAGATCCCGCAGAAGGAGACGACGCCGTTCTACCCGCGCTCGCCCTATGCGCGTCGCCAAGATGTATGCCTACTGGATCACGGTGAACTACCGCGAGGCCTACGGCATGTATGCCTGCAACGGCATCCTCTTCAACCATGAGAGCCCGCGCCGCGGCGAGACCTTCGTGACCCGCAAGATCACCCGCGGCCTCGCCAACATCGCGCAAGGTCTGGAGCCTTGCCTGTTCATGGGCAACATCGACGCCCTGCGCGACTGGGGCCACGCCAAGGACTATGTCCGGATGCAATGGATGATGCTGCAGCAGGACGCCGCCGACGACTTCGTCATCGCCACCGGCGAGCAATATTCGGTGCGCGAATTCATCACCTGGTCGGCGGCGGAACTCGGCATCACCCTGCGCTTCGAGGGCGCTGAGCGTGGACGAGCGTCGGCATCGTCGAGGCGGTCACCGGCGACAACGCCCCCGCCGTCAAGACCCGGCGACGTGATCGTGCGCATCGACCCGCGCTATTTCCGCCCGGCAGAGGTCGAGACCCTGCTCGGCGATCCGCCCAAGGCGCGCGAAAAGCTCGGCTGGGCGCCGGAGATCACCGCGCAGGAGATGTGCGCGGAGATGGTCGCCGAAGACCTCAAATCCGCCCGCCGCCATGCGCTCCTGCACCAGCACGGGCTCTCGCTGCCCGTCTCGGTCGAAACCTGAAGGGGGAGGCGATGAAATACTTCGTTGCAGGCCATCGCGGCATGGTCGGCTCCGCCATCCTGCGCCAGCTGCAGGCGCGCGGCGCCGAGACCATCACCCGCACGAGGCCAGAGCTTGACCTGACCGACCAGGCCGCCGTGCGCGCCTTCTACGCGCGCGAAAGGCCCGACGCGGTGATCCTCGCCGCCGCCAAGGTCGGCGGCATCCTCGCCAACAACAGCTATCCCGCCGAT
The DNA here is from genome assembly GCA_963837565.1 of uncultured Pseudomonadota bacterium. GTDB lineage: Bacteria > Pseudomonadota > Alphaproteobacteria > Rhodobacterales > Rhodobacteraceae > Solirhodobacter. The sequence goes on along the minus strand of CAWIOC010000018.1, from coordinate 830,829 downwards.
TTCATCTACGAGAACCTGATGATCGAGGCCAACCTGATCGGCCAGGCCCATGCCGCAGGCGTGCAGCACCTGCTGTTCCTCGGCTCCTCCTGCATCTACCCGGCGCTGCGGCCCAGCCGATGCGCGAAGACGCGCTGCTGACCGGCGTGCTGGAACCGACGAACGAGCCCTATGCCATCGCCAAGATCGCCGGCATCAAGCTCTGCGAAAGCTACAACCGGCAATACGGCACCGATTATCGCTGCGTCATGCCGACCAACCTCTACGGCCCGGGCGACAACTTCCACCCGAAGAACAGCCACGTCCTGCCCGCCCTGATGCGCCGCTTCCACGAGGCCGCACAATCCGGCGCGAAAGAGGTGGTGATCTGGGGCACCGGCACGCCGAGGCGCGAATTCCTGCATGTCGATGACATGGCCGCGGCCTCGCTCTTCGTGATGGACCTCGATGCGGAAACCTACGCCGCCAACACCCAGCCGATGCTGAGCCACATCAACGTCGGCACCGGCACCGACGTCACCATCGCGAGCTCGCCGCCATCGTGGCCGCGGGTCACCGGCTTCCAGGGCGAGATCACCTTCGACACCAGCAAACCCGACGGCACGCTGCGCAAGCTGATGGATGTGTCCCGCCTCGCCGCAATGGGCTGGCGCGCGACGATCGCGCTGCAGGACGGCGTCGCGGAAACCTACGGCTGGTTTCTGGAGAATGCCGAGACGCTGAGAGAGGCGTGAGCTGGTGGGGGGGCGTAGCTCGCCCGTGACTGCTGCCGCCTAGGCAGAGGCATTTCGTTTCACCTTAGGTTCGGGATGGCCCCGCGCAGCTCCCTGGTAAATCGATCCCCGCTCAGTTATTGCAGCGCCCGACATTTCGAACCAAGCCCTACGACGCGTGCTTGGATTTCCAATTTACCCCCCACCCATCTCCATAACCCCCATCGCAATAACTGAATCACGCAGATGAAACGGAACGGATCTCATGAGTTTACGATGGCGAAGAAACCGTACGGCGATGCAAGGCTGGAAAGATATCTATCGCTCGCCAGTGGGCGTCGGCACATTGTCTGACTGTTGGCACTCGCTTGGTCGGGGCCTTGATGACTACGGCACGGTGGCGCTGCCTATGCATCGTAACTGAACACCCACGCAACGCGGTAATCCGATCGCGTAACATGGGCTGGGATCCGATGGTAGCAAAACCTCCGCCAGTGCGTTGATGCCTTGGAGAGTCAGACGAGGGAGCGCGGGGAACCCATCTGCCCGATCGACCCCGAAGTGAAATCTCTACTGCTTCAGACCCCTTGCAGACCCCGGACCATACCTGCAACGTAGGCCCAATGCGTCGAGGATGTTGGACGCCCAAACCGCTCGAAGATCGCGATTGCTGATGCAAGGCACAAAGTGTTGAAGCAAACCATGATCAGAGCGGCACTATACACAACAAAATCGGTGCCGCGATGAGCAACAGAACGAAGACTAATTGGAGTATTGGAATGGCGACCCACAGACCCAACCTCACGCTTCAAGGAGCGTTCATGGGGGATTTCCCAATGCCACCGAAAAAATTGGAAGGTTGATTTTACCAAATCAGTGGATCAGAGAAACGACCGAGCTTGGCGTTACACAATAAACCACTGTCAAAAAGATATCGCCATTTTTGCGAAATAATCTTCGCCTGACCCGAAATCGAGCGGCAAAGCGCCTCGGAGTAGATCGACATGAAAAACGAGCAGTATATTTCTGTAATCACCTGCACAAAAGGGTCGCAAGGACTGGAGGATGTTTTTAAATCTCTTTGCCTGCAAACATTGCCACCTAGCGAGTGGATAATAAAGGATTGCGACGAGAACTCGAACGCAGCGGCCATTAAATTGCAATGGTCCGATGCTCCATTTGAGATTCTGTATGAGGTATCTCCCGATTCTGGCCTAAGCGACGGATTAAACCAAGCCCTATTCATGGCCAAAGACGGCATAATATGTTTGCTCCATAACGGCGACGAATACGCAGAAAATTTCATTGAAGTAATGGCCCAAAACGTATCCGACGGAGTCGTTCGGTACTGCGACGTAGTGTGGACCCACCAAGGGAGAAAACAATTTCGGCGAAGTGCATCTTCGAAGGCCAAATTTCCGCTATATGACATGCCCCGATTTAATCACCCTACATTTGTTGCCTTAAAAAGCACATATGTTCGAATCGGAAAATTCAACCCTAATTTTACAATTGCAATGGATTTTGATTGGACCGTTCGTGCCTTGGCAAAGGGAGTATCCTTTCAGTATCAAAAAGCCACTTCCTACTTAATGGATGGGAACGGCCTATCTCACAATAATTTTCAGACCATGAGAAGTGAAGTTTGGGCGATAGCTAGACAGCATAAAACGTATAGGTCCGAATTTCGGATGAGAGCTCATTGGGTCTTGCGCTTGGTGCGGATACGATTAAAAGCTCTGATAGGTCGAATGTCGACTCGCATCGTGGGTTCGATCATCGCCGTTTCCCAATGCTAGCGGAAGCGACCAGAATAAACTCCATTCCAGAAGGTTCAACCTAAATGCAAATAGTTCAGGCGCACTTCCTCCGATACGAGACGGCCAGGTGATTCTAAGGAACGAAATCTATGCTTCTAAAAGAATCGCAATCAACAAATAGGTCCCTCACCGGACCGCAGAGCCTTAAAGTTCTGGCATACTTTGTTGGCCTCGCATTGTGGTTTCCAGCAATTGGGGTGCCAGTTGGAAGCGTGTGGCTTCAACCTACGGACTTTGTCATATTGCTGAGCTACCCATTTGTCGTTGCAAACCTGCCAAAACTATCATTAGCGATGAGATTAATTTCTATAACGTTTCTATTTTCTATAATATTGAGTTTCTTGGCGGGCGGAAAAATCACAGTTTTGGCCTATTACCTGATATTTACCTTGCCGTTTATGCTTCTATTTTATCAAATCTCTTTGAGCGCGTACGGCAGGAGAAGCTTCCTCCAATCATTCCTGTTCGCTGGTGCAGTTTCGTGCTTGATCGCGATCGCGCAAAAAACTTTGGGCGGGCAATATCTTGACTTTAGAAACAATGGCAGCTTCGCGCTTCCCCAACAATATGAGCGCGGCTTTGCAGTATTTCCCGAAGTGTCGACCTACGCAACTCATGTCATCTATTTTGTAGGAATCCTTCTGACACTTTACCGATTAAACGAAACAAAAATACTTTCGCGCATCAAGCAAGTGGCTCTATTCTCTCTTGGTGGCGCTTGCTTGCTACTTAGCGCATCTTCATCTGTCATATTCGTCGCTCCTGCGCTTCTCGCAACGATGCTCATCAAGACGGGAAGGGCGACAATCAAGAACATTCTCATCTTCTCCCTTTGGTTCGCGTTCGGCATCATTGTTTTACAGCTATATATCTCTGACTTCTATATAGTACGATCCGCTGTCGATTCCGGTCGCAGCATCTCGCTACGTTACATCTCAATTAGGGCCGGTCTTTCTACATTGCCGAATATGGAGCTTTTTGGCGTCGGCATTGGAAACAACGATCTGATCTCACCGCGGGCGATTGCGGTGGCCAAAGAGGTCGGCTTCCCACTAATCCTAATTCCGAAGGGAATTAATAGTAGCATTGTTAGCCGCATCTTCGAAGAGGGCTATCTTGGCCTCGTAAATGAGATCCTTGGTGTATTTTTGCTAATGACCTTACTTCGCCTAAGAGGCTGGTCCAACGGCGAGATGGCAATCGTGTCTCTTTGCTTTGGATCATTCCTTGTGGCAGCAATGGTAACCGGGTATCGGGGAATTTATATGGACTGGGTCTGGCTCTGCGGACCAGCCGGATTGTTGAGATCCCGAGCTCTTGCAGAAGCCGCTACGCTGAGGGAACTTAAGAATGTCTCACCCATGGAGGGAGCTAGCAAAGGAGCTGGAAATTCTATTGTGGCCTGACGCAGTGCGTTGGAGAGGTTGAGTGAGATTGAGATTACCCGTGCGTATTGGGTCTAGTCTACTTTTAGCAAAACGAAAATTGTGTAAGCGAAGTGGGATTGCTGATTGCCGGTCAGTCTTGCGGATTGAGAGGGAAGATACGACGTTGCAAAAGAATATATTTGTCGTTATTCCGACATTAGACGAAGCACAACACATTGAGCAGGTGCTTAATGCCCTACTCCACGACAGAATGATTGCTAGGATGCATATCTGCGTGGTTGATGGGGGCAGTACAGATAACACACGAGAAATTGTAGCCCGATATCGCGACCGGGGAGTTGAATTCATGTTTAATGGCCAGCGGCTCCAGTCCGCAGCTGTTAATTTGGGGGCGCGGACTGCGCGGGCAAGGGGGGGCTTTCAATATCTTGTTCGAATCGACGCACACGCAGTTTACCCCCCAGATTTCGTGTCGCTTTTAGTAGCTGGCGCGAGAGAGACGGACGCAGATAGCATAGTAGTTCCAATGCTAACGCTTCCGGGAAACTCAACCCAAACGACAGCAGCGTTACTTTTCAATTCTTGGTTAGGACATGGCGGGTCGGCGCACCGGGCAGGGCGAAATGGCGGATTTGTGTTCCACGGACACCATGCACTATTTAAACTAGCTGCCTTTTTGGATGCGGGCGAATACGATCCCGAGTTCGTCGCCAACGAGGATGCGGAGTTTGATTTGAGGTTTGTATCGCATGGGTTTCGCATCTTCATGGAGATGAAGGCCCGTATTGGATATGTTCCAAGAGACACGTACTCAGGAATCTGGACGCAAATGAAGCGCAATGGATTTTATCGAGTGCGGACGTTTTATAAGCACAAGCGTTTACCCGGCGCCCGTCAGTTGCTTCCAATATTTGTTGGACCGGTTTGTGTCGTCTCAATAATCCTTGGCTCACTTTTAAACGTGTTGTTTTTTGGAGCTTTCTTATTCTACGTCCTGCTCGTCTTTGTTGCGGCAAGTTGGGTGAAGTTTGAAAGCAAAGAAGCTGATTGGGCTTATATCTATTATGTAACTGCCATGGCAATTGTGTCCCATTTAGCATTTAGCTATGGCGCATTCGCGTCTTTGACCGTTCTGGCAAAGAATGCGATCCATTTGAACGCCAGGGAACACTGAAAGGTGATGGGAGCAAATTCATGAAGGCAAATCTTTTTCTAGCGGCTGGCCCCAGGTGTGGATCAACGCAACTTGCCGCATGGCTGGGAACAAACCCTGATATTGGAGTTTCTTCGATCAAGGAACCCAACTTCTTCTCTAGTCACGAATTTTCGAGGGAGTATGAAGCGCGGTCACGCCTAAGTGACGTCGATCCTGAACGATACTTCAAGAGTAGGTCAAAAAAGCGGATGCAGTTTGCAATTTTTCGCGAGCGTAAACACTATGACTATCTTTTTGAAAATATTAGGGAGAAATGGCGGCTTGACGGGTCAACAACGTATCTGCATTGCCCTGAGGCGGCATCATCAATTCGTGAATATAACCCGGATGCTCGGGTAATAATTCTAGTGCGGGATCCGGCGAAGCGAGCCTTATCTCACTATAAGTTGATGGTTAGAACGGGTCGAACTTCTCGATCCCTGAAGGAGGAGTTAGAGGAAGAAGCGAAAAACATAAAGCCAGTCGAAAGTCAATTCTTGCTTCGGCAGAGTCGATATAAGGAAGCAAAGCAGCGGTTTAGAGATATCTTTCCAAGCGACCAAATTCTTGAGTTGGATTTTGAAAGTGTTTTCGCCGAACCAGCGAACGCTTTGACTTTGATTTCAAAGTTCCTAGGTGTTGAAAATGCGGAATTTGATTTGTCCGTTAAAGAGCCGAACTCCAGCGATCGGCCTCGTCTCGCTGGGCTGAATCTATTCTTAATGAATTCTGGCATAAAGTCGCAGCTTCGGCAAGTGATCCCGCACAAGGTGCGCGAGGCTTTGAGGCCGTATTATTTTCGTTCCGCGCATCGAGATGGTGATAACGAGAGCCAACAGCTTGAATTGATTCGCCACTATCTCTTGGAGGACTAGTGAGTGCGTTATTGCCAGTTAGGTCTCCTATTGAGATGCTTTTCGTGGGAGAATGAAACTAGTGGGACCGGATGAGCACTGGGTAGCTTTGGGTGATTAAGTGCGATGGAGTTGTGGCTCTGTTGCTTACGCTGCTTTAGCGTCCATTCGTGTTGTCAGGGAACCAGCTAAGGCGGATTTTTGACCGAATGGCGCCAGTTGAAGGAAGACTCTGATGTTGGTTCATTCGGTAGAGAGCTAACTGTGTGCTATGGGTGTCGATCGGCGTTGTTGCGCAATTCAGACTTGAGACATGACTGCCCCTTTCCCCGTTAGGTTCAGGCCACGCGAACGATCTCGGCGGCGCCGAGGGCAGAGAAGCGGTTCATCAGTTCGACTCGGATCTGGATTTCGGCGGTTTGGCTCTCTTGCGCTGATGCGTTCCCCAAATGCCTTTAGGCAGCACTTCTCCGCCTCGTTCCCGCTTCGGGCGTAGTATCCTGTCCAACGTTTCCGGAGTGCACGGGCATAATGCCGGGAGGCGCGCAGGGTCTCGTTTCGGGCCCGGGCTGCCGGGCAATCCTCTTTACTGGGTCGACCATTCTTGCGGATCGGAATGATCGCGGTGGCATGGTGGTCGATGATGGCAGCATGGGATCGGCGGGTGTCATTGGCACCATCGCTGGTGACGGTGCCGATCTCTTCGCCTTCCGGGATCTGGCCGATCAACTCCGGCAAGACCGGGCTGTCAGCCATCGCGGCTGGGGGTGAACTCCACGGCTCGGATGTCCGAAGTGGCCGTATTCATGGCCAGCATGGACCTTGCGCCATTGGCGTCGGCCCTGAACACCCTGCTTGCGCGCCTGCCATACGCCATCATCGAGGAACTTGATCCCTGTGCTGTCGACGAGCAGGTTCATGGGGCCATCGGCACTGCGATATGGGTTCTGGACAGCTAAGGTCTTCTGCCGTCGGCACAGAGTCGTGTAGATCCGGCACAGCCCAGCCCAGGCCCGCCATCTTCAGCAGGCTGGCCACCATCCCGGTCGTTTGCCGCAACGGCAGCTTGAACAGGACCTTGATCGTCAGGCAGAACTGGATCGCGGCATCCGAGAAGACTGCAGGGCGACCAGGGCTGCCGTCATGCGGCGCAAGCCAGGTCATCTCCTTGTCCAGCCAGATCAGCAAAGAACCATGCTTCTTCAGCGAGGCAGTGTAGCTGGACCAGTTCGTCGTGCGGTAACGGGCGGGTGATGGCTTGCTCATGTGGCCTGTCTAACCGCATGGATTCACAATGTAAATCGGCCACGATCATAGTTGTGCAACAATGCCGTGTCGATCCTAAGTTGGTATTATGCAGTCTAAGTGATCAGAAGCTTGACTCTATGGCGGTCACTATTCCCTTCTCCTCAAGGATGCATTGACGCCATCCGAAGCACGAGCTTGGGTGGGAAATCTAGGCAGATGCATCGCAGTGACCTATTTCGCGGTGTCTGGGCGAATTTCTACGTTGTATGGTCAAGATCTTCTTCGTCAAAGTAACAATGTCACAGTCATCGAAGAGAGTCGTCAAGGAAAGCGAATGGAAACTAAGAAGATCACGGCGATAATTCTCAGCGGTGCCATTGCGGCGTTTGCTCTGAAGTCCGCAAGCGCTCTCTTGTCATATCTAATGTTCATAGCCTTAGCGCGCGGTATGAGCTTTAAAGAATTTGGTGTATTTAGCTTTTCGTTCAGTCTTGCACTCTTTATGGGTAAGATTGCGGCACTTGGGCAGCAGCAAGTTGCGTTAAGACTCCTGCCGGCTCTGGAAGGGAAGTCGGAAAACCACCTTAGGTCAGAGATTTTAAGGTATACAACTAGAAATGTGGTGATTGCAAGTTTATTTCTCTCTTCAATAATTGCGTTCATCTTTCTTATTAATCGCCTACCTTCCATGAGTTATTTATTTGGAGTTATTTGCCTTTTCCCACTTTTGGGATTCGCAGATTTACTGACGTCTATTATTAGAACGGAAGGAAGAGTTGTGCTCGCTCTCGCTCCTCGAGAAGTTCTTTGGATAGCTCTGTTGGGTGGGTGCGGCCTTCTATCTTGGATGAACCTGATTTCAAGTTTTTCTGCTGTCCGAGTGCTTTTATTTGGGTCGGCATCCTTGGCAGTATTGCTTTTGATACAAGCGCTTTCGTGTCCTCTTACTCGATTTCATCGGAGTCTAGAAGGTTCGAAAGGTTTGGTATTTCCAATTTGGAACAGAATGTCAGTTTGGTTCTCGGTTACATCGATTGTTGGATTTAGCTCCTCTACTCTTTCAGTGGTAATAATTGGCTGGCTGACTTCGCCAGAACAGACTGGGCCATTCTTTGCCGCCCTCAAAACGGCGCAGGTCATGGGCCTTTTTCTTCTTGCTTCCAATATTGCTGGAGCACCACTAATATCTCGCCATTACTCTAAGGATGAGCATCGTGAAATTCAATTTCTGTGTGGCCTTATTTCCTTAATTTCAAGCGCTTTTGCGCTCGTTGCTTTTTTGATTATACTTTTATTTGGGCATGTCTTGCTGTCTCTCTTTGGAATCGGCTTCTCCAAGGCATACCCGGAGCTAATTATCCTGGCACTTGGTTATCTATTTAATGCGTTAAACGGACCAAATGGAGCGCTCCTCGATATGACAGGGCATGAGAGAGCGTCCGCGAAGATTATGGTTGCAACTACTGGGCTTTCCATTCTGATGGTCTTCCCTATGTGTTGGGGTTGGGGAACGCTTGGTGCGGCAATTAGCTTGACGTTCTTTAGCTCAGTTTGGAATGTGTGGCTGTATGTTTACTCAATTAAGTATATTCGCGTGGACCCAAGCGTAATGGGGCTGTTCCGTCGCGGTAGACGTCGAAAGGAACCAATGCGAGAAATGTGAGATAGTTTCTTATTGGGGCTATGCTCGTTGGTTTTGGCGCGTTGATGCGTGATCGGACGGTCAGATGCCAGCTTTAAATTCAGTGTACGCTGCCAATGAGTTTGTCCCACGATCGTCTGTGTTCAGCCTGGCCGAGACACGGGCTTTCAGTCTTACTTGGTAGGGTATTAGTGAGATCGATGATCGCATGACGGGGTAGAGATCCCACCGTTTTCGCGGACGGCGCCTACGACATGCGACGATGCCGCGCCGCGATCATCGAGCGAGGTTCTGATGCGGTCGATCCCATTCGCCGCAGTGGGCGCGCTTGGAAGGAGGATTGCCCAGACGCGACCGCTCGAAACGAAGTCCTGCGCGCGACGCGCCATATGGGCCGTGCGCTCTGGAAGCGATGAGCGGGCTATCGATTCCGAAGTTGGGTCGAGGCACGGACGAGCTGCCTCAAGGCTTTTGGCGAGCGGATTATGTCACGAGACTCTGGACGCCAGACGGCAGAAATCCAGATACGTATCGCCATCATGAACCGGTTCAACTCGCTCGACACCGCCGAGACCGAGGCCGTTGCCGGAAGCCGGGAGGGGAGAAGGAAAACTCCGTCCGATATCGGTTTAGTGCAACAACGCCCCTCCGATCCCGAGGCCGCGCGGCTCTCCAAATCTTTCGATGGCGGACACAATTAAATTTTCTTCACATTTATTCTTTTCGCTCCAAAAAACGATCCGATCTTAGACTTATCGGTTGATCGGCGTTTCACTGAGAATTGCCCCAACCGATAAGTGCCGCGCATGCACGCATTGCGCTCAATCCACGATCAAGCTCAGGAAGATTTTTATGGCTAATGACTACAAATATGACCAATACGACGAAGACGAAGACGAAGACGAAGATAACTACTGGGGTCGGAGATGCCAAAAATGTGGTTCGGCTTCTTGTATCGAAATACTAGCGACAATCGAGGTTCAGGTATTGAATGACTACGTGGAGATCTCGCACCATGCTGATGCCTTTGAGTGGGATACGAGTTCGCCAGCCCGCTGCCTCCAATGCAAGCACATGGGAACGGTCGCGGATTTCGATACCGCTGAAGACTGTGATTAATATCCGAGGATGGATGCTTTGTCGTTGGTCTTGCTGCGGAGTTGCATCTTTTGGCTCGGTCGGAGATGCCGAAACGTCTTCGACATACCTTGTGACTTGGCCACGGCGAATAGGGGCGAATGACGTCCCCCGTTCAATTCGCCCCGCCAAGCAATTTTGATGCCCTCCGCTGGCGCCCGTTGTGGCGTGACTTCGCCGACTGCGCCTCCCTCTGCGGGTCCGAGGTGGACGGCGCCAGACGAACGCAATACGCAGAAGAAAATGGCGCCGACTCGAATCTGCGCCGAAGCCGAGCAGGAGCGACAGGACAGACGTGGCAGCACGCAACATCAGAGGCCGGGCCGATGGCGCCGGCGGAATGGCGATGCCATTTCAGTTTCGCGGTCGTTTGTTCACCGCCGTGACGCTGCAGCCCGACGCCACGCCGCCGGACGAGGCCTTCTACGCGGCGCTGGACGCGCATCTGCATCAGGCGCCACCGTTCTTTCTCAACGCGCCGGTGATCATCGACCTGGCGCAGAGCGTGGGCCTGACCCAGGCGCAGGACTTCCGCGAGATGGTGGACCAGCTGCGCCGCCGCAAGCTCGCAGCCTTCGGGGTTCAGAATGCGGTGGGCGCGCAGGCCGATGCGGCGGCAGAGGCCGGGCTGATCTCGATCACCTCTGGTAACGATGTCCCGCTGACCCATCCGAAGCGGCCCCGCGGGCGCTCGCCCGAGGCGGCGACGCAGGCTCCGGCAAGCCGGATCGTGACCACGCCGGTGCGCTCGGGTCAGACGGTGATCGCCGAAGCCGGCGACCTGATCGTGATCGGCCCGGTCAGCTCCGGCGCCGAACTGGTCGCGGCGGGCAACATCCATGTCTATGGCCGCCTGCGGGGCCGGGCGTTGGCCGGGGCCTTCGGCGACGAGACGGCGCGGATATTCTGCCAGAGCCTCGATGCCGAACTCGTCGCGGTCGCGGGGATCTACCGCACCAGCGACGCTCTCGGCCAGGATCTCCAAAACCGCAGCGTGCAGATCTTTCTCCGGGACAAACAGCTTTGCGTGGAGGCGCTCGGATGACAACACAACTGAACAAGGAAAAGCCGATGGGCAGGATCGTGGTGATTACCTCGGGCAAGGGCGGTGTCGGCAAGACCACCTCCGCCGCCGCCCTCAGCGCCGCGCTGGCCAAACGCGGGCACCGCACCGTCGTCGTCGATTTCGACGTCGGGCTGCGCAATCTGGACATGATCATGGGCTGCGAGCGGCGTGTCGTGTTCGACTTCATCAACGTCATCCAGGGCGATGCCAAGCTGAAGCAGGCGCTGATCCGGGACCGGCGTCTGGACAATCTTTTCATCCTGCCGACCTCGCAAACCCGCGACAAGGACGCGCTGACCCAGGAAGGCGTCGAGCAGGTGCTGAACGAACTCCGCGAGGACTTCGACTACATCATCTGCGACAGCCCCGCCGGGATCGAGAAGGGCGCCCAGCTCGCCATGTATTTCGCGGATGAGGCTGTGGTGGTGACCAACCCCGAGGTCTCTTCGGTGCGCGACAGCGACCGGGTTCTGGGGCTCTTGAACAGCAAGACCCAGCGGGCAGAGCAGCCGGGCGCCGAGCCGGTCAAGGCGCAGGTGCTGCTGACCCGCCACGATGCCCAACGGATCGCCAAGGGCGAGATGATGACGGTCGAGGACGTGCTGGAAATCCTCGCCGTGCCGCTGCTCGGCATCATCCCGGAAAGCACGGCGGTTCTGCGCGCGTCGAACGTCGGAATGCCGATCGTGCTCGGCGATCCCTCTGCCGCGGGGAGCGCCTACGAGGACGCGGCGGCGCGGCTCGTCGGCGAACAGGTCGAGATGCGGGTGGCGACCGACCGGCGCCCCGGGATCCTCAAGCGCTGGCTCGGGCGGACGGCATGAAGGGCTTCGGTTTCCCGCTCTGGCCGCGCAAGGCCACCTCGGCGCAGACCGCCAAGGAGCGGTTGCAGATCCTGCTTGCCCACGAACGCGGCGCAGGCGCCGGCCCGGACTGGCTGCCGCAGCTTCAGCGCGAGGTCATGGAACTGGTCATGCGCCACGTCCAGATCGACCCCGACGCGGTCGACGTCAAGATGGAACGCGGCAAGGAATTCTCGAGCATCGAGATCAACATCGAGCTTCCCCACACCGCCCGCCCCGCGTCCGCCAGGAGAGGATAGCCCCGCCCTGGGTCAATGCCACGCGGGGTCGGGCTGGCCTGAGGCTCGTGTGTGAGACGGATCGCCTCGGGCGCCGCCGCCGCCAGGGGCGCGGTGCCGAGCGGGCCCATCGCCGCTCTCTGGGTCTGGATCCTGTGAAGCAGTTTCCGGGTTTCGTCCGACCCCGGATGCGTATAAGTCATCGCGCTTAATTCCTCTGTCATTCTCGTGGTATTTGGGGAAGTTGGTCGGTTTCCGCCCGGCGGAAGACTTCGAGTGCCCAAGGCACACCGTGCTGCCTTTGAGATGGGTCAGCGGGCTGCGTCGGAGGTCCGCGAATGGGCGGCCTCGTGGGGCAGGGGGATTGTGCTACGCCGTAGCACGCAGGATTGAAAACCCCGGGAAACCGGGAAAAGAAAGGGAAATCAAACCTTTGACGTCGACTCGCGATCCCTCGGAAAATGCCGCGAACGCCAGTAAAACAAGGGGTGCGCGGCCTTTTCGGCTAAGCGTTGCGCCGATGATGGACTGGACCGACCGGCATTGTCGCGTCTTTCACCGCACGATCAGCCGCCAGGCGCTGCTTTACACCGAGATGGTGACCTCCCCCGCCGTGATCCATGGCGAGCGTGACCGACTGCTCGGCTTCGACGATGTCGAACACCCCCTTGCCGTGCAACTCGGCGGCTCGGACCCGGCGGAACTGGCCGAGGCAACGCGGATCGTCACCGATTACGGCTATGCCGAGGTCAACCTCAACGTCGGCTGCCCCTCGGACCGGGTGCAGTCCGGCTGCTTCGGCGCGGTGCTGATGGAGCGCCCCGAACTGGTCGCCGAATGTGTGGCCGCGATGGCGGCGGCGACACATCTGCCGGTGACGGTGAAATGCCGCCTCGGCGTCGATGATCAGGACCCCGCGCAGGCACTGCCCGCGCTCTTGCAGGCGGTGCAGGACGCAGGCACCCGTCACGTCATCATCCACGCCCGCAAGGCCTGGCTGCAGGGCCTCTCGGCCCGCGAGAACCGGGAAATCCCGCCGCTCGACCACAGCCTCGCGCTGTCGATGAAACAGGCCTTTCCGGCCCTCACGATCTCGGTCAACGGCGGTATTGCGACCCTCGGTCAGGCCGAGGCGATGCTGGCGCGCGGCTTCGACGGCGTGATGGTCGGCCGCGCGGCGTATCATGAGCCGCTGGCGATCCTGGGGCAGGCCGACGCGCGGATCTTCGGCGCGCCGGACCTCGGCCATGACGCCTTCTCGATTCTCGAGGCGATGCGCCCCTATATCGGCCGCCACCTCGCCTCTGGCGGAAGGTTGCACAAGATCACCCGCCACATGCTCGGCCTGTTCCACGGCCAGCCCGGCGCCCGCAGCTGGCGCCGCATCCTGTCAGAGCGCGCCAACGCCCCCGACGCCGGCTTCGACGTCCTCGACGCCGCCCTCGCCGAGGTTACCCCCACCCGGATCGCCGGCGCCGCCTGACGCCTCAGACCGCCACCGCCCGCGGCAACAGCGTCCGCGACAGCGTGAAGGCCAGCACCGCGCAGAGCGCGATGGTCGCCAGCATCGGCACCGCGGTCCCGTCAAAGAACGGCCCCGAGACCGCGATCATCAGCCCGCCCGCGAACATCTGCAAGGTGCCGCCCAGTGACGAGGCAAGCCCCGCGATATCGCCATGCGCGTCCAGCGCCATCACCATCGTCGTCGGGATCACCAGCCCAAGGCAGGCATTGCCCAGAAACAGCCCCGCCACGATCACCGGCAGGCTCGCCATCCCGGCCAGTCCCAACCCCAGCAACCCGACCGTTGCCACCGCAAACCCCGCCACGGCCGCCAGGACCACGCGCCGCGCACCAAACCGCATCCCCAGTGTCGCCGCCAGCTGCGAGGCCGAAAAGAACCCGAGCGCATTGATCGCGAAGGCCAGCGAAAAGCCGGTCGGCGACAGCCCGAACTGCCCGGTGTAGACGAATGAGGCCGAGGCGATGAAGACAAAGAAACTCGCCATGCCGAAGCCGCCGATGAAGGTCAGCCCCATGAAGGTCGGATCGCTCAGCAACCGCCTCGCCCCGCGCCACAGATGCCGCGGCATCGACCGGCGTGCGCGCGGGCAGCGGCAGGGTCTCGGGCAGCACGGTCGCGGTCAGGATCAGGCTGACCACCGCCGCCAGACAGAGCACCCCGAAGATTGACCGCCACCCCGCCAGCGCGATCAGCCCCGACCCCGCCAGAGGCGCCAGCATCGGCGAGACCGAGATCACCAGCATGATCATCGCCATCAGCCGCGTCGCGGCATGGCCGGTGTGCATGTCGCGCACGATGGCGCGCGGAATGACCATCACCACCGCCCCGCCAAGCCCCTGAACGAAGCGCCCCGCGATCAGCAGCCCGATGCTCGGCGCCATCGCACAGAGCAGCGCGCCGAAGATGAACAGCCCGAGCCCGAAGAACAGCGGCCGCCGCCGTCCGGCCTGATCCGACCAGGGTCCGTAGAACAGCTGCGCCACGCCATAGGCGAGGAAATAGGCGCTGATCGTGCCCTGCGTCTCACCGACCGTGGCCCCGAGATCGGCGGCCAGCCGCGGCATCGCCGGCAGATACATGTCGATCGCAAAGGGGCCGACACAGGCCAGCAGCCCGAGCACGAGGGCGGTACGGAAGAGTCCGGCTTGCATCACTTGCTCCTGTCAGGGATGCGCGCAGGATATTGCAGCGCGGCATCAATCTCCACCCGGAATTTGCAGCGCCCGGCAGGGGCGCATGGCGAGCGCTGGCATTGGCCTTGCGCAAAGGTTATCAGCGGGGGGAAACAGCCCCAAGGAAAGCAGCCACCATGCCCGCAATGTCCGACCTTCTGCCGATGATCCTCATGCTGATCGTGATCGGCGGTTTTGCCGGAGTGCTGGCCGGAATGCTCGGCGTCGGCGGTGGCATCGTGCTGGTGCCGGCCTTCTTTTACGCCTTCGGCTATCTCGGCTACGGCGGCCCGCATCTGATGCAGGTCTGCGTGGCAACCTCGCTTGCCACCATCATCGTGACCTCGGTGCGCTCGGTGATCGCGCATAACCGCAAGGGCGCAGTCGACTGGACCATCCTGCGCGGCTGGGCGATCGGAATTGCGATCGGCTCGCTGGTGGGCTCCTTCACCGTGGCGCATCTGCACACCACCACGCTGCAGGCGATCTTCGGCGTGCTGGCGCTGATCGTGGCGTCCTACCTCGGGCTCGGCCGGGCAGACTGGCGGCTCGGGCAGCAGATGCCGCAGGGGCCGGTGCTGGCCGCGCTCTCGCCCTCGGTCGGGTTCCTGTCGGTGCTGATGGGCATCGGCGGCGGCTCCTTCGGGGTGCCGCTGATGACGCTCTTCAACACGCCGATCCACCGTGCGGTGGCGACGGCGGCGGGCTTTGGCGTGATGATCGCGGTGCCCTCGGTGATCATCTTCCTGTTCACCGGCACCACCGGCGCGCCGCCGATGACCATCGGTCTGGTCAATATCCCGGCCTTCCTGCTGATCATCGCGACCACGATGATCACCACGACATGGGGCGTGAAGCTGGCCCATTCGATGGACCCCAAGCCGCTGAAGCGGGTCTTCGCGGTCTTCCTCTTCCTCGTCGCCTTGAACATGCTGCGCAAGGCGCTGTTGGGGTGAGCGGGGGATTCTTCACCAAAGGCTGGACGCGGTTCGCGGCCGAGGCGGCGGTGGAAGACTGGCTCGCCCATGTCAGGGGGCTGGCGCTGGCCGCGCTCGACGATCCCGCCCATGCCCGGTGGTGGCGCTGTGGCGGCACATGGTTCGCCGGGGTGAACGCGCTCGAGAATGACGCGCAGGGCAGGGCAGGGGGTTCGGCCCCGCTGTCCGGCGCTGCGATCGACTTCATCGCGGATCGCCTCGGCATAGCCGCGCCGGCCTGGGACCGCGCCCAGATCTCGGTCACCCGACCCGGCTACCCGCAGCGCGGGGAGGAAGAGACCGAGGCCGCGCATCGCTACCGCCTGACCCGCGATGCGGCCCATGTCGACGGCCTGCTGCCCGTGGGCCAGGATCGCCGCCGGATGATCCGCGAACCGCACGCCTTCATCCTCGGCCTGCCCGTCACCCGCGCCGCACCCGAGGCCGCGCCCTTCGTCCTCTGGGAAGCCAGCCATGAGATCATGCGCCGGGCCTTCCGCGAGGCGCTCGCCCCCCATCCCCCCGCAGACTGGCCCGACGTCGACGTGACCGAGGCCTACCACGCCGCCCGGCGAGAGGTCTTCGCCACCTGCCGCCGCATCACCATCCCCGCCCAGCCGGGCGAGGCGATCCTCGTCCACCGCCTCGCGCTGCACGGCGTCGCGCCCTGGGCACCCGGGGCCACTGCGGACCCGGAAGGCCGCGCCATCGCCTATTTCCGCCCGGAACTGACCGGCGGCATTCAGGACTGGCTGACCGCGCCGTAGGGAGCAGGGCAGGGTTTGCCGTCGCTCCCCATCGCCGCCCTACGCCAAAGGCAGAGGCCACCGCCTCTGCCGCCGCGAGCCATCTCCCCCTGCCGCCTGGTGGCCCCCAGGCCGCAGGGCAGCGCCCGACCGCCCCCAGGGCGGGCGCTTCACGCCCCCCGCGGTCAGGCACTGCCCTCCGATAGCTCGCTTGGCCGATGGTCCCATGACGCACGTTCCCACATGAGCGCGGCCGCCCTTCCACCGGAAGGTCGTCTTCTCCCGCTCAGCCAAGCGCCTTCATCGCCAAAGGCAGAGGCCACCGCCTCTGCCGCCGCGAGCCATCTCCCCTTGCCGCCCGGTGGCCCGTAGGCCGCCGGGCAGCGCCCGCCCCGCCAGCGGCGGGCGCTTCTCGCCCGCCGGGGCAGGCGCTGCCCTCCGACATCTCACTTGCATAACGGTCCCGTGAAAACCGCTTCAACATGAGCGCGGCCGCCCTTCCACCGGAAGGTCGGCTCTCCCCGCTCAGCCATAGCCAGGCCCTATCGCCCCAGACGACCGGCCCGCCCGCCACGCCGCTTGGCGACCAGCGCGGATCGCCCCGGCAGCTCCGCCATGACCGCGCGCCGCGCCTCGGGGGTCATCCGCGACCAGGCCGCGATCTCGTCGATGCTGCGCAGGCAGCCGACGCAGATCCGGGCCTCAGGATGCACGACGCAGACCTTCACACAGGGGCTCTCGACCTCGTCACGCTTCCAGATCTCGTCGGTCACTTTCCACTATCCCATCTGATATGCAGCATCCGGTCCAGCACGCCCTGCAAGATATACCCCGCCGCGACATGGTCGATCACTTCGCGCCGCCGCTTGCGCGAGGTATCCGCCTCGAGCAGCGCGCGCTCTGCCGCCACTGTCGACAGGCGCTCGTCCCAGAACCCGATCGGCAGCTCGGTCAGCCGCGACAGGTTGCGCGCAAAGGCCCGCGTCGACTGGCACCTCGCGCCCTCGCTGCCATCCATGTTGAACGGCAACCCGAGGATCAGCCCGCCCAGCTCGCGCCCCCTGGCAATCGCCAGCACCGCCTCGGCATCCAGCGTGAACTTCACACGCCGGATCGTCTCGAGCGGCGTCGCCACCGACAACAGCCGGTCCGAAACCGCCACCCCGATGGTCTTCTCCCCCAGATCGAGCCCCGCCAGCCCCCGCATCTTCGGCAGCGCACGGGCGAAATCCTCGATCGTCTCGAAAACGCTCATCCCGCCACCCCGGCCTTCTCGGCCGCCGCCCGCACCGGCGCCAGATCCGCCTCATGCCCGGCAAAGACGCTTTGCGCCTTCACCCAATACTCGCGCGCCTTGTCGGCTTCGCCCAGCACGCCATAGGCCCCGATCAGCTGCGCCCATTGCGCCGGCGTCCCGCCCTCGCGCCCGAGCTGATCGGCAAGCTTGGCGACCATGCCCTTGATCATCTCCTGGCGATCACCCGCGCTCATCCCTGCCGCCGCCGCGACATCCCCGGCGCTCGGACCTGCCACCGCCCCGGCCGCGGGCGGCAGCGTATAATTCACCCCCGCCGCCTCAGCCGCGGCCTCGATCTGCGCCCGGATCGGCGGCACCCAGGGATCATCCGGCTTGCTCGCCTCGAGCAGCGGCGCCCAGAGCCGGAACGCCAGATCCGGCCGCCCGGTCTGGCCGTACATCAGCCCGAGGTAATAGCGCGCCATCCCGTTCGTCTTGTCCAGCCGCAGCGCCGCCTGCAACGCGGCTTCAGCCTCGGGCGAGACATAGCCCTGCGCCGCAACGATCATCAGACCCGCCTCGCGCGCATAATCCTGCGCCCCGGCACTCGCCCCGGTAAGCGCGATCACCTGCGCCTCGGCCCGCCAGGCGGCAGGATAATTCCCCAGCTTCGTCTCATACTGCGCCAGCAACTGATGCCCCTGCAGATCCTCCGGCCGCTCCGCCACCTTGGCCCGCAGCTTCGCCATCAGGTCGAGGAACTGCCCATCCACCCCCGGCGCCGGCTTGAACGCCGGCAACCGCGCCTCCGCCGCCGCCTGCGAGGGCCGGTCGGCATGCAAGGCCGCCGCCTCGGCCAGACGCTGCCCGATCGGCACATCGCCATAGCCCGGCGCACCGATACGGTCATACAAGGCCACCGACCCCGCCAGCGCCAGAACGATCACCCCGCCAGCCAGCCAGACCGCCGCCTTCGGCGCCCGCACCAGCTTCGGTGCCTCGCCCAGGGCCCGGTCCGCGTCCAGGACCCGGCGCGAGACCTCGGCCCGCAGCCGCCCGGCCTCACCCTCGGCCAGCACCCCGCGCGACACATCGCGCTCGACCTCGCGCAACTGATCCCGGTAGACCTGCAGATCATAAGACGCCCCGGCAGATTGCCCGGCCCCCCCGCGCCGCAGGGTGACGATCATCAGCAGCCCGACCACAACGGCCATGCCGCCCGCAGCAAACCAGAACTCCATAGGTCCCTCCTTGGCCCTCCCCATGTAAGGCCAATCGGCCAGCGGAAAAAGGCCCAAACCGCCCGGTGCCCTGCAACGCGCCGTCGCATCCCGATGTCGCATTCATCCGCGATTGTGCCGCTCGCAGCGGCGGCTATAACAGGGGCTTGGCCCAGAACCACAGGCAGGGTCAGACCCACCGAAGGCCGCAGGGATTCGCACCGCCATGACACGTTATTCCGTCTTCGCCATCGCCAGAGAAGCCCTGCGCAACCATCAGGGATGGGAACGCGCCTGGCGCTCGCCGGCGCCCAAGGCCGCCTATGACGTCGTCATCGTCGGGGCCGGCGGCCACGGCCTCGCCACCGCCTATTACCTCGGGCAAGCAACTTCGGCATCACCAATGTCGCGGTGATCGAAAAGGGCTGGCTCGGCGGCGGCAATACCGGGCGCAACACCACGATCATCCGCTCGAACTATCTGCAGGACCCCTCTGCCGCGATCTACGAAAAGGCCCGCTCGCTCTACGAGACGCTGAGCCAGGAGCTGAACTACAACGTCATGTTCTCGCCGCGCGGCCTGCTGATGCTGGCCCAGACCCATCACGAGGTGCGCGGCTACCTGCGCACCGTCCATGCCAATACCCTGCAAGGCGTTGAAACCGAATGGATCGGGCCGGAGCAGGTCAAGGATCTCGTGCCGATCATCAATATCGACGGGCCGCGCTACCCGGTCCTCGGCGCGCTCTATCAGGCGCGCGGCGGCACGGCGCGGCATGATGCCGTGGCCTGGGGCTATGCGCGCGCCTGCTCGCAGATGGGCATGGACATCATCCAGCAATGCGAGGTCACCGGCGTCCGCTCGGAAAACGGCGCCGTCACCGGGGTCGAGACGACCAAGGGCTTCATCGGCACGCAGGAAGCTCGGCATCGTCGTCGCCGGCCACTCCGGCCAGGTCGCCGAAATGGCCGGCTTCCGCCTGCCGATCGAGGCTGTGGCGCTGCAGGCGCTCGTCTCGGAACCGATCAAGCCCTGCATGGATGTGGTCGTGATGGCCAACACCGTGCACGGCTACATGTCGCAATCCGACAAGGGCGAGATGGTGATCGGCGGCGGCACCGACGGCTTCAACAACTTCACCCAGCGCGGCTCCTTCCACCATATCGAGGAAACCCTGCGCGCGCTGGTCGAAACCTTCCCGATGATCTCGCGCCTCAAGATGCTGCGGCAATGGGGCGGCATCGTCGACATGACCGGCGACCGCTCGCCGCTGATCTCGAAAACCCCGCTCGGCAACTGCTTCATCAACTGCGGCTGGGGCACCGGCGGCTTCAAGGCGATCCCCGGCTCCGGCTGGGCGATGGCCGAACTGATGGCCAAGGGCGAACCCGGCCCGCTGGCCGCCGCCTTCGGCATCGAGCGGTTCCGCGAGGGCCGCTTCATCGACGAAGTCGGTTGCGGCAGGGGTGGCGCATTGATGACGCAGGCTCTCCTCTCCTGGGATCGTGAAAGCGCAGCGGCGCTGCAGGTGCCTCTGCGGCACACTTGTCACATATCTCAATCTGTATTTCGCCAGAGGCGGAACCCCACCCTCCTGGCCCGCGTTGCCCCTCCGAACAGACAGAACTCGGAGAGCGCGACATGGCCAACGAACCCTCAAGCAACAACGCAATGTCCTTCATCCTGGGGGCAGTCGTCATTGCCGTCGTGGGGATCGGCGTCTTCATGTGGAATGGTGGCAACTTCCCGGGCCAGCACCCGGACAAGACCATCACGATCAAACTGCCGGACGTCAAAGTCGGCAACTGATCCAATCCAGACTCAATTCCTGCAAGAACGGGCGCAATTTTGCGTCCGTTTTTTGCATGTCAAGCCCCCCCCACCGTGCACATCAAATCGGGCACAAAGCGGACAACCACATTCTCGAATTTCCGGAGGCAAAATGCTGATCCTTGAATGCCCCTACTGCGGCGTTAAGGCCGAGGAAACCGAGCTCGCGCCAGGCGGCGAGGCGCATCTGAAACGCTTCGGATCAGGCTCTTCCGACGATGAATATGAGGGCTACATGTTTGCCCGAAAAAACCCCAAAGGCGTACATTTTGAGCGTTGGCGCCATGCCTATGGCTGCGGCAAGTGGTTCCTCGCCGCCCGCTGCACCGCGACGCTCGAGGTATTCGCGACCTACAAGGCGCAATGTTCAGAGCCTCCGGCAGAGGTGATTGCCGCGATCAAGGCAAGGCGACCGGGCTGGGAGGGCTACAAATGAGCACGCGTCTGGCCCAGGGTGGGCGCCTCATCGACCGCAGCAAGATGCGGGAATTTACCTTCAACGGCAAACGCTTGCGCGGTTTTGCTGGCGACACGCTGGCCTCGGCGCTGCTCGCCAACGATCAGATGATGGTCGGGCGCAGCTTCAAATACCACCGCCCGCGCGGCATCGTGGCCTCGGGTGCCGAAGAGCCCAATGCGCTGGTCAACCTCGGGGAAGGTGGCCGCTTCGAGCCGAACCAGCGCACCACCACGACCGAGCTGTTCGAAGGCGCGAAATTCACCAGTCAGAACCACTGGCCAAGCCTCGAATTCGACATTGGCGTGCTCAATAATTATGCAGCCCGGATGCTGCCCGCCGGCTTCTACTACAAGACCTTCATCCACCCCCGCGCGGCGTGGAAACACATTTTTGAGCCTATCGTGCGTCAGTCCGCCGGACTTGGCAAAGTCCCGACCGAATCGGACGCGGACCGCTACGAGCATGTCTATGTTTTCACTGACGTTTTGATCGCCGGAGGTGGCATTGCAGGGCTGCAGGCCGCCCTGACCGCAGGCCGCTCCGGGGTCCGTGTTGTGCTCTTGGAACAGTCCGCAAACTGGGGTGGAAGGGCCCCGGTGGACGGGGTTGAAATCGATGGGGTATCTGCCGACGAATGGGTGAAGAAAGCCGTCGAAACCCTTGAAAAGATGCCGAATGTAACGCTTCGTACCGCGCTGCATGGCGGCTGGCGTCTACGATCACGGCTATGTCCTCGCCGATGAAAAAATTTCTGACCACACCCCCGGAGACGGTCGCCCCAAACACCGCCTATGGCGCATCCGCGCCGCCCGCGTCATCGCCGCGACAGGCGCGATCGAGCGGCCTTTGTCTTTTGCAGGCAATGATTTGCCCGGCGTCATGCTGGCAGCCGCGGTACGTGACTATGTGCTCAATTTCGGCGTCAGCCCAGGCGATCGCACCGTCATCGTCACCAATAACGACGATGCTTACCGCACTGCGATTGCCCTGAAAGAAGCTGGCCTCGAAGTTCCTGCAATCATTGATGCACGCACGAACGCTACCGGCGCCCTGCCAGAGGCCGCCCGGGCCCTCGGCATCCGTGTCGAAACCGGTCGCGGCATCGCCAAGGTAAAGGGCCGCCGTCGTGTCACCGGCGTGGCGATCTGCCTGCAGGCAGGTGAAGGTGCCGCGCTGGAAGAAATTGCCTGTGACGCTGTCGCGATGTCGGGCGGCTGGTCGCCGGTCGTTCATTTGTTCAGCCATTGTGGTGGCAAACTGATATGGGACGACGCGACGGCCTGCTTCCGTCCCGATGCCTCTCGCCCACCCACCGGGGCGGACGGCGCGGGCTTCGTGCTGGCCGCAGGCTGTGCCAACGGAATATTCAGTGCGGACAAGATCTTGGCAGATGCAGTTCTGGCAGCGAACAACGCTTTGTCCGCCACCGGCGGAAGCGTTGCTGCGGATGCCCTCGTGCCCATCGCCTCGTCAGACGAGGTGGCAATGGAGCCTGTCTGGATCATGCCACAAGGGGCCGGCCCCCAGTTGCGCGCCAAGATGTGGCTGGATTATCAGAATGACGTCAAGGTTTCTGACGTGCAACTCGCCGCTCGCGAGGGCTACGAGAGCGTCGAGCATACCAAGCGCTACACTACACTCGGGATGGCGACAGATCAAGGTAAGCTAAGTAATATCAATGGATTGGCGGTTCTTGCTGATGCGTTGAACGCGCCGGTTCCGCAGGTCGGGACAACGACCTTCCGGCCGCCCTACACACCGGTGACTTTTGGCGCGCTGGCAGGTGAAGCGCGCGGCGAGATATTTCAGCCTCTCCGCCGCACTCCGCTGCATACACATCACGAGACCAACGGCGTCGAATGGGAACCGGTCGGCCATTGGCGCCGTCCCTATTGCTTCCGCCGTGGCAGCGAGACGACCGAGCAGGCGGTGCACCGCGAGGTGTTGAACACCCGCACAAACGTCGGCCTACTTGACGCTTCGACGCTGGGAAAAATCCTTGTGAAAGGCCCTGATGCAGGTCGTTTCCTCGACATGCTCTATACCGGGGTCATGTCCAGCCTGCCGGTCGGAAAGTGTCGCTACGGCCTGATGTGCAACGAGAACGGCTTCCTATCAGACGACGGCGTGGTGGCACGCATCGATCAGGACACCTTCCTTTGCCACACCACCTCGGGTGGCGCGGACCGTATCCATGGCTGGATGGAAGACTGGCTGCAATGTGAATGGTGGGACTGGAAAGTCTATACCGCCAACTTGACAGAGCAATACGCCCAGATCGCAGTTGTCGGCCCCAAAGCACGGATGCTGCTGGAGAAAATCGGCGGTATGGACGTCTCGAAAGAGACTTTGCCGTTCATGCAATGGACCGAAGGACTGCTGGGCGGCTTCCGGGCGCGCGTGTTCCGCATCTCGTTCTCGGGCGAGCTGAGCTACGAGGTCGCGGTTCCGGCGAGTGAAGGGCTGGCCTTCTACAACGCCTTGGTCTCCGCCGGGGAAGAGTATGGCGCGATGCCTTATGGCACCGAGGCACTACACATCATGCGCGCCGAAAAAGGCTTCATCATGATCGGGGACGAGACCGACGGCACGATCATTCCACAGGATCTCGGACTGGGCTGGGCGATCTCGAAGAAGAAGACCGATTTCCTCGGCAAGCGCGGACAGGAGCGGGTACATATGACCGACCCGGATCGCTGGAAGCTTGTCGGGCTGGAAACGCTCGACGGGTCGGTGATTCCGGACGGTGCGATTGCGGTCGCTCCGGGCAACAACGCGAACGGACAGCGAAACACAGAAGGTCGTGTGACTTCAACTTATTACTCGCCGACCTTGAAGCGCGGAATTGCAATGGGACTGGTGCAGCGCGGACCTGAGCGGATGGGGCAGACAGTGGAATTTCCGAAGATCGGCGGCGGTTCGGTCGTGGCCAGGATCGTCGATCCGGTATTCTACGACAAGGACGGGGAGAAGCAGAATGTCTGATCCGGTCAGCGCGCTCGGCGGCGCTCATGCCAGCGGTTTTGCCGAAGTCGAAGAAATCGGCCCGCTGGGCATGATCACATTGCGCGGCGCGCTTTCTTCCAAGGTCTTGGCTGGAGCGGTGAAGGGCGCGTTTGGCCTCGGCTTGCCCGCAGCCAGACGGATTGTGGGCGCCGGAGACAGGTTTGCGGCATGGATGTCGCCGGACGAACTCCTTCTGGTGATGCCCTACGCTGAAGTGGCGGCGGTGTTGACCGGATTGGCTGAACGGTTGCAGGGCGAACATGCCATGGCGGTCGACGTATCGGACGCAAGGGCGGTTTTCCGGGTTCGCGGTGCGCGGGCGCGTGAGGTTCTGGCAAAGCTTTCGCCAGTCGATCTGGCCCCGGGCCACTTTGATCAGGGCGAAGTACGCCGCACCCGCGCTGCGCAGGTCGCCTGCGCGTTCTGGATGAGTGGTGAGCAGGAGTTCACACTGGTGGCATTCCGGTCTGTCGCGGCCTATGTCTTTGGCTTGCTTCGGGAATCCGCCGCGTCGGGTGGTGAAGCACAGCTGTTTCCGATCTGATCGTTCGACCGTTCAGGCGACGATTTCTGAAACTGGATCCAAAACGAAATATCGGTTGACTGAAGGCGAGCGATTGCATCTTTTGGTTGCGTTTGTTGTTGGTTGAAGGTTTTTGGTTCCATGAGAGCAAGCGTTCTGACTGCTGTTTCGATTTTGATATTTCCGGCGCTCACAATCTCGGCCTTTGCTGAGACCAAGTCGAAGATTGCTCCGCGGTCGGATGCAATGGCCTATCTTTGCAAATTCACCTCTGCAGACAGAGGCATGCCAAACGGCTTGGGGTTTCTTTACACTCCAGGAAGAGGTGGGGCGCTTGTTTTCGACGGCTATATCAAGGGAAAATACGGCAAGCCCATTCCTGCCGGAGTACGGGATACGGCAGATACACTCAGGTTCGGTTGGGTCGTTGCGGATGTCCCGGATCGTTTGGGGAACGCCGCCTCGTTGAAGTTCAATGTGATTTACGTGAAGGCGACGCGGAAAATCATCGAAACCCTGCAGGTCCTCTCTTATGACAATGGGATCATGCAGGCGAAAGGCTCCTGCGAATTGGAGCACAGTCAGTAGGGCGCCCCCTCACAGTATCTTGACTTGGTGTGAAGCGTGGAGCCGCGTGACAGTAAGTCATGGGTTAGTCGCGTTTTTTCCGAGGGAATGAGATGAAGCAAGTGGTTGCAGGGCGTTTGCTGTCCGGATTGGTAGTGTTGGGTATGAGCGCGATTTCCGGCTTTGGACAGACGGTCGGATCGACATTCCCCCGACCGGTTGGATCAGTGATTTTTGATTGCACGGTTGACACCAACAATACCCACGGCTGGATCGCACCCGTCGTCCATTTCGCTTATCTTGCAAGCACGAACACGGTCGACGTGCTGGATTCGCATGCCCTTCATGAGAACGGCAAGCCGGTGGTTGGGACCGCGACCACCGATGAAAGTGGGCGTTTGGTATTCGCGTGGCGTTTGAAGGGTGAAACCGTAAAACACGACCAGGTGACAGTCGTCTATCGGGCCGTCAAGGCGAAGGGCTCGAGTGACATCAATATTCGCTCGATGATTCAGGGGGCCGAGAATGTAGACCTCGCTCACGGAACCTGCGCGCAGCGCTGACGCAAGCCAATCATGGCCGATGCGCCGGGGATGGACCCTTGACCTTCCGGTGTTGAGGCCTCTTATTCCCCTTAGACGTTCTTCATAACGCGAAAGGATTTTCCGATGGCTTTCGAACTTCCAGATCTCCCCTATGCCCATGATGCGCTTGCATCTCTCGGCATGTCGAAGGAGACGCTCGAATTTCACCACGACCTGCACCACAAGGCCTATGTCGATAACGGCAACAAGCTGATCGCGGGCACCGAGTGGGAATCCAAATCGGTTGAAGACATCGTGAAAGGCACCTATCAGGCCGGAGCGGTGGCGCAGAATGGTATCTTCAACAATGCCAGCCAGCATTGGAACCACGCCCAGTTCTGGCAGATGATGGGGCCGAAGGGCAAAACGATGCCCGGCGCGCTGGAAAAGGCGATCGTTGACAACTTTGGCTCGGTCCAGAAATTCAAGGACGATTTCGCGGCCGCAGGCGCCGGCCAGTTCGGCTCTGGCTGGGCCTGGCTGGTCAAGGACAAGGACGGCAGCCTCAAGGTCACCAAGACCGAGAACGGGGTGAACCCGCTCTGCTTTGGTCAAACGGCGCTTCTGGGCTGCGACGTGTGGGAGCACAGCTACTACATCGACTTTCGCAACAAGCGCCCTGCCTATTTGACCAACTTCCTTGAAAAGCTGGTGAACTGGGAAAACGTTGCCTCGCGCCTCTGAGAGCCAGAGTGTTTTCACGCCGTACATTTCTGAATGGCCTGCTGGGGACCTCCCTGGCAGGCCTTTTCGCTGCGGTCTACGGCTTCTTCGTCGAGCCTGCGCTGGAGCTTCGGGTGCAGACCTGGCGGATCAGAAGTGCGAAGTGGACGGCTGCGTCGCCCTTGCGCGTGGCGATCCTGACCGACCTGCACATGTGCGACCCCTATATGTCGCTCGACCGTCTCGGCCGGATCGTCGCGACAGCGAACGGCTTGAAACCCGATCTTACCGTCATTCTTGGGGACCTGCCCGCGGCCTGTCCTTTCGTGACGCGGCGCATCCCGGTGACCGAGACGGCACCTGTGCTTGCCGCGCTTTCGGCGCGCCTTGGGGTTTTCGCGGTGATGGGTAATCACGACTGGTGGGATGACCGGGCCGCGATGAAGCGGCATGCCGGGCCACCTGCGGCACAACTGGCGCTCGAGGCCAGTGGCATTCCCGTGCTGGAAAACCGTGCCCTCAAGCTCGGGCAGGGGGCCGAGGCATTCTGGCTGGCAGGGCTCGGAGATCAGCTTTCCTTTTACTGGCGCTGGCGGCGCCATGGCGGAAAGAAGGGCATCGACGATTTGCCCGGGACGATGGATCAGATCACCGACGACAGCCCGGTGATCTTGCTGGCGCACGAGCCGGATATTTTTCCCAAGGTTCCCGAAAGGGTGGCCTTGACGCTGAGCGGGCACACGCATGGTGGTCAGGTTCGCTTGTTCGGCTGGTCGCCGGTTGTCCCCTCCGCCTTTGGCAACCGCTATGCCTATGGGATGGTTGAAGAGAATGGCCGTCACCTCGTCGTGTCCGGCGGTCTCGGCTTCACGCAGCTCCCGGTGCGCTTCGGGGTTCCGCCTGAAATCACGCTTGTAGAGCTGTCTGCATGATAGACCGGACCAAAGGTGTGCTGGCGATGGCCGCGGCCAGCACGATATGGGGACTGTCGCCGCTCTACTACAAACTGATCGCAGAGGTGCCACCGCTTGAAGTGTTGTCACACCGCACCCTTTGGTCGCTGCTGTTCTTCGCGCTGGTGCTTGCGCTGCAAGGCCGTTTGGCAGAGGTGCCCAAGCTCTTGCGGGGCTATCAGCTGCTGGTGGTCGGCTTTGCCGCTGTCATGATTTCGGCCAATTGGTTCATGTTCATTCTGGCAGTGCAGACCGGCCATGCCGTTCAGGCGAGCCTTGGATACTATATCTTTCCTCTGTTTGCCGTGGTTACGGGCTTCTTGGTGTTTGGTGAGCGGTTGTCGCTGGCGCAGGGGATTGCCGTTGGACTGGCCGCGCTCGCCGTTGTCGTGCTGACTTTGGGACTTGGCGTGGCACCATGGCTATCGCTGATGCTGGCCGCGACTTTTGCGATCTATGGACTGATCAAGAAACGGATTGATGCGGGTCCGGTCGTTTCGGTGGCGGCCGAAGTTCTGTTGCTGTCGCCGTTCGCGCTGGTCTGGCTTGCGGTTGTTCACAGCGGAATGGTCGTCGAAATTGCGGGTCGCAGTGGCGGATGGTTCGGGCGTGACTGGCAAATCAGCCTGCTTTTGGCCTTTTCGGGGGTTCTGACCGGCGGTCCGCTGGTGTTGTTTTCCTATGCATCGCGTCGGATCAGCATGGCCAGCTTGGGTTTGACGCAATACTTGAACCCAACCCTGCAATTTCTCTGCGCCACGCTCGTGTTCAAAGAGCCCTTTACCCATTGGCATCTCGTTGCCTTCGGACTGATCTGGACGGCGCTGGCAATCTACTCGATTGAAGCGCTGCGTCAGGACAGAGCGGCACGCAGGGCGCTCGCCAATGTTGGAACATCGGGCACTGTCGTCATGTAGCTCTTCAGCGTGGCATCGGCGAAGCCTTCGGTGACGACGTGGTCCATCAGGCCGAGCAGGGGATCCCAGTATCCCTCGGTGTTCAGCGCGAAGACGGGGCGATTGTGCAGGCCCAATTGGCGCCAGGTCAGCACCTCGAACACCTCGTCGAGCGAGCCGGCACCACCCGGAAGCAGCACGATCGCCTGTGAGTTCATGAACATGACCTTCTTGCGTTCATGCATCGTCTCGGTGATCACGAAGCTGGACAGATCGCGCTTGCCGACCTCGCGCTGCAACAGATGGGTCGGGATCACGCCGAAGGTCTCGCCGCCGCCATCCTGCGCCGCGCGGGCCACCTCGCCCATGAGGCCCACGTCGCCCGCGCCATAGACCAGTCGCCAGCCTTCCTCAGCGATCATTCTGCCAGTTGCAACTGCGTCTGCCTTGTAACCCGGGCGCGCGCCGTGACGGGAGCCGCAGTAGACGCAAACGGAGTGTATCGGACGCTGCATTGATCGCTCGTATCTGAAAAGGGTTGCTTTGACCCCTGATAACGGGGTTGCTATGGTCACTCAAGCGCCGGTCGGAAAAGGCACGGCACAGCTGGAAAGTTGATATGACGAGGTGGGATAAAATTGGGCAAGGCGGCCGCGCGGCCGTCGTTGCCGGGGTGATTGCCGTGATTGCGGGGCTGGCCTATTTTGGCCTTGCGCCAAGCAAAGCACCTGTGATCGCGGCAGATGGCGGGGGGGCGAGTGCGCCGGTCACGGCCACAGGCGCGGCTTCGAGCGCCTCTGGCGAGAAACCGGCGGGCACGGCTGAAAGTACGTCGGCGCCGGAACCTACCACAGCTGCGGTTGGACCAGCCTCAGGGCAGGGAGGCGGGGATGCGACACCTGCCGTTCCCGCACCCGGTCCCGATGTGCCTGCATTCGATCTGGTCCGTGTCGCACCGGATGGCAGCACTCTGGTCGCCGGGCGGTCCACCGCAGCAGCCTCGATCGAAGTTCTGGTCGATGACGTCAAAGCCGCGACGGCGACAGGCGATGCGAACGGCAAGTTCGTGGTGCAATTCGTCCTGCCATCAAGTGACAGGCCGCGTGTCGTAACGCTCAAGGAAATCCTGCCGGACGGAGAGCAGGTCACTTCGGTCGCAAGCGTGATCGTGGCCCCGAGCGGTGCCACGGTGGCGGGTGTTGCCGGGAATACGGCGGTTGACGGTACCAGTACGCCCAGTGTTGCGGCTGCAGCGCCTCAGGGGGCGACCCCGCAGCCGGGCGCGGCCGGTGCGCAAAGCGCTTCGACCGCGACGGGGGCAGAGGCCGCATCGCCCGGGTTGGACACGCCGGCTGTCACGGAACAATCACCCTCTGCCGGGGCTGCCGGGCAGGGCGGTAGCACCGACGTCAATGGTGCCACCCCGACGGCGCCGACAGTTCTGTTGGCGGATAAGGGCGGGGTCAGCGTCCTGCAAACCGGGGGGGCGAATAGCCCGGACAAAACCAACTTGGGGATAAATTCGATCGCCTATTCGCAGGCGGGAGAGGTCGAACTGTCAGGCCACGCGGTGGCCGGTAGCAACGTGCGCATCTATATCAACAACGCGCCAACACAGACCGCAAAGGTCGCCGCCAACGGAAGTTGGACGCTGACCCTGCCGGGGATCGACGCGGGCGTCTACACGCTTCGGGCAGATCAGGTCGACAGCGCCGGCAAGGTTACCTCGCGCTTCGAGACACCCTTCAAGCGGGAATCGCCCGAGGTTCTCGCGAAGGCGGGGCTTGGCAAAACCGGATCGGTCGGGATCAAGGCTGCGATCATCACCGTTCAGCCAGGCTATACGCTGTGGGGAATTGCCCGGTCGAACTATGGCAAGGGCCTGATGTTCGTGAAGGTCTTTGAGGCCAATCAGGATCAGATACGCAACCCCAACCTGATCTATCCTGGGCAGGTCTTTTCGGTTCCGGCCAGCAATTAAACTGCGACAGACCTATCGCTCTGGGCCCGGACTTTAGTCCCCGCCACTGGTCTTTGCGGTCCAGAGCGCCTAGGTATGCCCGAGGATCCTGGAGCGGAATATGACCAAGGCACCGAAGACGGCAGGACCTGCCACAGGGCAGCGTCCGATGGGAAGCCTGCGCACCATTAAGCGTGTGCTGCCCTATCTTTGGCCCGAAGGGCAGAACTGGGTTAAGCGCCGCGTGGTTCTGTCCCTGATGGCACTGATGTTCGCGCAAGTGTTTTCGCTGGCCACGCCATTCTTCTACAAGGCCGCGGTCGACCGTCTTGCGGGGTCCTCGCATAATGAGACGTGGCTTCTGACGCTCGGCGCGGTTGGCCTGACTTTTGCCTATGGACTGTCCCGCCTTGGCAACGTCGGCTTTGGTGAGCTGCGCGATGCGCTGTTCGTGAAAGTTGGGCAGCGGGCGCTGCGCCAACTCGCGCTCGAGACGTTCACTCATATTCACCGCCTGTCGATGCGGTATCACATCACCCGCAAGACCGGTGGGCTGAGCCGGGTCATTGAGCGCGGGGTGAAGGGCGTCGACTTCCTGCTGCGCTTCACGCTGTTCTCGGTCGGCCCGCTGATCGTGCAGATCCTGATCGTCGTGGTGCTGTTCGCCTCGATCTTCTCGATCTGGTACGCGGCGGTCCTGCTGGTCTCGATCTCGGCCTATGTCGTGTTCACGATCAAGGTCACGGAATGGCGCGTTCAGCTGCGGCGCGAAATGAACACCCAGGACACGGATGCCAATCAGAAGGCCATCGACAGCCTTTTGAACTTTGAAACCGTGAAATACTTCGGTGCCGAAGCGCGTGAGGCCGTTCGCTACGATGGTGCGATGGAGCGCTACGAGCGTGCTGCGGTGAAGACCGGGCAGTCGCTCAGCCTCTTGAACTTCGGCCAGGCGATGCTGATCACGATTGGCCTGGTCACCGTAATGGTGATGGCCGCGATCGGTGTTCGAGCAGGAACCCTGACCGTGGGCGACTTCGTCATGGTCAATGCCTATATGATGCAGATCACCCAACCGCTCGGTTTTCTCGGCACGGTCTACCGCGAAATCCGGCAATCGCTGATCGACATGGGCGACATGTTTGAATTGCTGGAACACCCGGCAGAGGTCCTGGACAAGCCCGGCGCCCCCGATCTGCAAGTGACCGGTGGTGAGGTGATGCTGGATAACGTGAGCTTTGCCTATGATCCCGAACGGCAGATCCTGAAGGGCGTTTCGATCAAGGTTGGCGCCGGACAGACGGTTGCCATCGTTGGCCCCTCGGGCTCTGGAAAATCGACCATCGGTCGCCTGCTGTTTCGGTTTTACGATGTGACCGGGGGCAGCCTCAGGATCGACGGGCAGGACGTGCGCGACATCACGCAGGACAGCCTGCATGAAATGATCGGCGTGGTGCCTCAGGACACCGTGCTGTTCAATGACACCGTCCTTTACAACATCGCCTATGGGCGTCCCAAGGCCTCGCCATCCGAGATCGAGGAGGCGGCGCGGGCTGCCAAGATCCACGATTTCATCATGACCCTGCCGGAAGGCTATCAGACCAAGGTGGGCGAGCGCGGGTTGAAGCTGTCGGGTGGTGAGAAGCAAAGGGTGGGCATTGCGCGCACCCTGCTCAAGAACCCGCCCATCCTGCTGCTGGACGAGGCGACCTCGGCACTCGACACGCAAACCGAGCGCGATATCCAGGAAAGCCTGAAGGCGATGGGGCAGGGCCGTACGGTGATCACCATCGCGCACCGGCTTTCGACCATCGCGGATGCAGATCGGATCGTCGTGCTGGAAGCCGGGCGGGTGGTCGAAGAGGGCCGCCACGACGATTTGCTGGCACGCAACGGGCGTTATGCCGCGATGTGGAACCGGCAATCCGCGGAAGAGGAAGAGGAGGCCGCGGCCTGATCTTTCGCCGCGGCGCGGCTGTCAGAAGCCCTCGGTCGCGCCATCGCCCTGCCAGCCATGGGCAAGGTTGCCGAAGCGTGTGAAGCGCCCCTCGAAGCTGAGTTCCACGGTGCCAATGGGACCATGACGCTGTTTGCCGATGATGACCTCGGCCTTGCCATGCACCCGCTCCATGATGTCCTGCCACTTCGCCATCGCCTCGAGATTGTCCTCGCCGGGTTTCTCGCGTTCCTTGTAGTACTCGTCCCGGTAAACGAACATCACCACGTCGGCATCCTGCTCGATCGACCCGGATTCCCGTAGGTCCGAAAGTTGCGGACGCTTGTCTTCGCGGCTTTCAACCTGACGTGAGAGCTGGGAAAGTGCCACCACGGGAATGTTCAGCTCCTTCGCAATGGCCTTCAGTCCTTGCGTGATTTCCGAAACTTCCTGAACGCGGTTTTCCTTGGACGACCCCTTGAGCAATTGCAGGTAGTCGACCATCAGCACGTCGAGCCCATGCGTCCGCTTCAGGCGTCGTGCCCGTGCCGCGACCTGGCTGATCGGCAAGGCGGGCGTATCGTCAATGTAAAGCGGGCAGGCTTCGAGCGATTTTGCGGCTTCGACGAAGCGGCGGAACTCGGCCTCGGTCATGTCGCCGCGTCGGATCTGTTCCGAGGGCACCTCGGCGGCCTCGGACAGGATGCGGGCGGCGAGTTGCTCGGCCGACATCTCCAGGCTGAAGAAGCCGACGACGCCACCGTCCACCGCACCTTCACTGCCGTCCTGCAGGCGTGCCGCGCCGATAGGCCTTGGCGATGTTGAAGGCGATGTTGGTGGCAAGCGAGGTCTTCCCCATCGACGGGCGCCCGGCGAGGATCAGAAGGTCGGAGGGATGCAGGCCGCCCAGTTTCTTGTCGAGGTCGACAAGTCCGGTCGATATCCCGGCAAGGCCGCCTTCGCGCTTGTAGGCGGCGTTGGCGACGTTGACGGCATCCGTGACCGCCTTCAGGAAGGATTGGAAGCCACGCTCGGCCACGCCCTGTTCGCCGAGTTGATAGAGCCGCTGTTCGGCCTCGATGATCTGGTCACGCGGCTCGGACTCGACTTCGACCTTGGCCGCC
This sequence comes from uncultured Pseudomonadota bacterium, assembly GCA_963837565.1. Lineage (GTDB taxonomy): Bacteria > Pseudomonadota > Alphaproteobacteria > Rhodobacterales > Rhodobacteraceae > Solirhodobacter. The sequence goes on along the minus strand of CAWIOC010000018.1, from coordinate 797,306 downwards.
TTGGCCGAAATGTCGCGGCCGAGCTCGATCAGTTCGCGCCGCACTGCGAGTTCGTAGATCATCTGCGCATAGTCGCGCGCCGCGTAGGCGGCGATCGCGGCGCCTGCGATGCGGGCCAGATAGGCCGCCCCGCCGAGCTCCTTCAGGCCGGCATCATCTTCCAGAAATGCCTTGATGGTCACCGGCGAGGCGAGCGCGTTCTTCTGGATCCGCGCGGCAGCCACTTCGAAGATGCGCTGGTGTACGGGTTCGTGAAAATGCTCGGAGCGCACCACCGAGGAGATCCGGTCGAAAACATCGTTGTTGGTCAGGATCGCGCCGAGAAGCTGCTGTTCGGCTTCGATGTTATGCGGAATGGCTTCCGGCTCAGCGGGCACCGGCATAGCGGTCCGCAGTGTCGCGATCTCGGTCATGTCATTCCCCTGTCCCCGGACTGCGGGTCTAGTTCATCCGTTGCCCCGCGGGCAATCGGGATATCCCTGTGGCTCTTTGGCAATAAGCCCTGTGAGTCGCGTGTGGATAAGTCGAAGACTACCACATCTTGCCCCGCAATGAGAAATTCGCGCCGCCGCTGGGGGGCCTTTGGCCGACTCACCCCCAACGGTCCACAAAACCATCCCCAGAAAAGTCGCCCCTAGCCCTTGCGGGCGTCCTGCCAGGCACGCGGCGCCGAGAGGAAGGTCTCGACCTCGGACAGGGTTTTGGCGTCAAAGGCGCCGCTGGTCCTGGCTTCGGCCAGAACATCCCACCAGGTGCACAGGTGGTGCAGCGCAACGCCATGATCGGAAAGGGTTTTCACCGTCTCCGGGAAGATGCCGTAGTAGAAGATCACCGCCGTATGGGCACAGGTCGCGCCGGTCTCGCGGATCGCATCGACGAAGCTGAGCTTCGAGCCGCCGTCGGTCGTCAGATCCTCGACCAGAAGCACGCGCTGGCCTTCGGTCATCACCCCCTCGATCCGGGCATTGCGCCCGTAACCCTTTGGTTTCTTGCGCACATAGGTCATCGGCAGGGCCATGCGCTCGGCCACCATGGCGGCGAAGGGGATGCCTGCGGTTTCGCCGCCGGCGATATTGTCGAAGGCCTCGAAACCGGCGTCACGCAGGATCGTGCAGGTCAGAAAATCCATCAAGGTCGAGCGGATGCGCGGATAGCTGATCAGTTTGCGGCAATCGATATAGGTCGGCGAGGGCAGGCCGGAGGCGAGCGTGAAAGGCGTCTCGGCGTTGAAATGCACGGCCTTGATTTCCAGCAACATGCGCGCGGTCAGGCGGGCGATTTCGGCCTTGTCGGGGAAAGAACTGGGCAGCATGGGCATCTCCTGAGGCTGGGGCGGCGCCCCTGTCAGGGTCTTGCTAACGGTGATTCGCGGCGAGGGAAAGAGGGCCGGACACCGTCAGATTCCACTTGTCCGGTTCATGCCCGTTTCGTGCACGATTTGATGTGGCCGCCGCGTTTACCGGATATTCACCGATCCTCAGGTCAGATTTGGCCGAAATTAACTCTTTTGCCGCTTCTTCTTGGCGGAAATACTCTCGGGGGGTGCGGGGGGCAGACAGCCCCCCGCCCTGTCCAGAAGCGGGACGGGCACCGGTTACGCTCCGCCGGTGACAGACCAGTGCAGCGGCATCATCGGGTCGAAGACCGTCACCGGGCCGGCGCCGGTTTCGATCCTGGCGGGATAGGTCACGGGCGCGCCCTTGGTCAGGGTGATCCGCGCCTCGTTGGCGGGCAGGCCGTAGAAGGCGGGGCCGTGCAGCGAGGTGAAGCCTTCCAGCCGGTCCAGCCGCCCCTCCTGTTCGAAGACCTCGGCGAGGATCGAGATCGTGTTGGTGGCGGTGAAACATCCGGCGCAGCCGCAGGCATGTTCCTTCAGCGCGTCCACATGCGGCGCGGAATCGGTGCCGAGGAAGAAGCGCGGATCGCCCGAGGTCGCGGCCTCGCGCAGCGCCAGCCGATGCTGCTCGCGCTTCGCGACCGGCAGGCAGTAGTAATGCGGGCGGATGCCGCCGGCGAGGATATGGTTGCGGTTGATGATCAGGTGATGCGTGGTGATCGTCGCGCCCAGATCCTGCGGCGCGGAGCGGGCGTAGGCCACGCCCTCGGCCGTGGTGATATGTTCCATCACCACGCGCAGGCCGGGGGTGGCGCGGCGCAGGGGCTCCAGCACGCGGTCGATGAAGACGGCTTCGCGGTCGAAGATATCGACCGAGGGGTCGGTCACCTCGCCATGCAGGCAGAGCGGCAGGCCGATCTCTGCCATCCTCTCCAGCACCGCGCGGACCTTCTGGAAATCGCGCACGCCCGAGGCGGAATTGGTGGTGGCGCCGGCGGGGTAGAGCTTTACCGCGGTGATCAGGCCCGAGGCATGGGCGGCGGCGACATCCTCCGGGTCGGTCTCTTCGGTCAGGTAGAGCGTCATCAGCGGGCGTGAAGGCGGCACCTTCCGGCAGCGCGGCGAGGATGCGGTCGCGGTAGGCCACGGCATCGCGCGCGGTGACGACGGGCGGCACGAGGTTGGGCATGATGATGGCCCGGGCGAAGTGGCGCGTGGACTCTGGCAGGATGCCTTGCAGCATCGCGCCGTCGCGCAGGTGCAGGTGCCAGTCGTCGGGGCGGCGGAGGGTGATGCTTTGGGTCATGATGCCGGAGTGGCTACACCGATCGCGGGCGCATTTCCAGTGCGGCTTGCGCGCTTCGCGCGGTGCCGCATTTCCGGGCAGACTGCCTGCCGATGCGGCGCCGGCGGGGCGGGGAGAAATTGCGGGCCCTGCGCCGATGCGGCAGTCTGGCCGCGCCGTGAATATCGGATAGACACGAGGCCATGGCCGATGGTTCCGCCCCTGTCCCGATCCTGCAACGCACGCGCGGCCGCGCGGCGGTCGGGCTCGTGTCATCCGGTGGGGTGACGCGGCTGGCCGAGCTGCACCAGTCGGGATCGGCCAAGGCGTTTTTGCCCAGGATGCATGGCGCGGCCCCGGAGGTCGTGTTTCTGAACACCTCGGGCGGGTTGACCGGGGGCGACCGGTTGCAGTTTTCGCTCGACCTCGGGGCCGGGGGCCGGGCGGTCGGCACGACGCAGACCGCCGAGCGCGCCTATGCCAGTTCGGGCGGGCGGGCCGAGGTCTCGGTGCGCCTGTCGGTGGCGGCGGGGGCAAGCCTTGACTGGTTGCCGCAGGAGACGATCCTGTTCGAACGCTCCGCCCTGTCGCGGCGGCTGGAGGCCGATCTGGCGGGCGATGCGCGCCTCTTGCTGGTCGAGATGCTCGTGCTGGGGCGGGCGGCGATGGGCGAGACCTTGGCCGAGGTCGCGCTGCAGGACTGGCGCGAGGTCCGGCGCGAGGGCGTACCGGTGCTGGTCGAGCCGGTGCGGCTTTTGGGTGAGACCCTGCGCGCCGGGCCGGTCTGTCTGGGTGGGGCGCGGGCGCAGGCCACCCTGGCGCTGGTGGCGCCGGGGGCCGAGGATCTGTTGGGTCGGGTGCGGGACCTGCTCGGCGCGGTCGAGGGGGTCGAGGCGGCGGCCTCGGCCTGGGGCGGGAAATGTGTTGTGCGGATGCTGGCGGGCGATGCGATGCCCTTGAAACGCGCCGTGGGGTTTGTACTGGATGGGGTGCGGGGCCTGGCCTTGCCGCGTGTCTGGCAGATGTGAGGATGGGGCGATGAACCTGACGCCGAGGGAAAAGGACAAGCTGCTGATCTCACTCGCCGCGATGGTGGCGCGCGGGCGGCTGGCGCGGGGGGTGAAGCTGAACCACCCCGAGGCGATCGCGCTGATCACCGATTTCGTGGTCGAGGGGGCGCGCGACGGCCGCTCGGTCGCCGATCTGATGGAGGCGGGGGCGCATGTGGTGGCGGCCGATCAGTGCATGGCCGGGATTGCCGCGATGATCCATGACGTGCAGGTCGAGGCGACCTTTCCGGATGGTACCAAGCTGGTGACGGTGCATCATCCGATCCGGTGAGCGGGGCGGCGGCCGGGGAGCCTCCGGCGGGGATATTTTGACCAAAGCAATGGAGGGCGTGCGGTGATACCCGGGGAAGTGATGCCGGTGGCGGGCGAGATCGAGCTGAACGCGGGCGCCGAGGTCGTGGTGCTGGTGGTGGCGAATACCGGCGACCGGCCGGTGCAGGTCGGATCGCATTACCATTTCGCCGAGACCAATGTGGGCTTGTCGTTCGATAGGGCGTTGGCGCGGGGCATGCGTCTGGATATCGCCGCCGGGACCGCGGTGCGCTTCGAGCCGGGGCAGAGCCGCGAGGTGCGGCTGGTGCCCTACGGCGGCGCGCGGCGGGTCTATGGCTTCAATCAGGCGGTGATGGGGGCGTTGTGAGGGCGGCTCTGGTCCCTCTGGTGGTGGCGCGGGGCAGTTGAGGAGGGATGTGGATGGCACGACCGATGACTCCGATCGATCTCTGGCGCGCCTCGCTGGCGATCTGGACGCAGGTGGCGGAAATGCAATCCGCCGCCTTCGTCGAGGGGATGGAGGTGTTCACGCGCACCGCCCTGACGGTGCGGCCCGGGATGCGGCCGCCCGTGCTGCCATCGGCCTGCGGGCCGGTTTCGACGCCCAAGACGCGCGCGCGCCGCGCGGCGAAGCCCAAGGAGTGACCTGATGCCCGCCCGTATTTCCCGCGCGACCTATGCCGACATGTATGGCCCCACCACCGGTGACCGGGTGCGGCTGGCCGATACCGATCTGATCATCGAGGTCGAGCGCGACCTGACGACCTATGGTGAAGAGGTCAAGTTCGGCGGCGGCAAGGTGATCCGCGACGGGATGGGGCAGTCTCAGGCGAGCCGGGCCGAGGGATCTGCCGATACGGTGATCACCAATGCGCTGATCCTCGACCATACCGGGATCTACAAGGCGGATGTGGGGCTGCGCGACGGGCGGATCCTGAAGATCGGCAAGGCGGGCAACCCGGACACCCAGCCGGGCGTCGACATCATCATCGGGCCGGGCACCGAGATCATCGCGGGCGAGGGCAGGATCCTGACCGCGGGCGGGATGGATGCGCATATCCATTTCATCGCGCCGCAGCAGATCGAGGATGCGCTGCATTCCGGCATTACGACGATGCTCGGCGGCGGCACCGGCCCCGCGCATGGCACGCTTGCCACCACCTGCACGCCGGGGCCCTGGCATCTGATGCGGATGATGCAGGCGGCGGATGCCTTTCCGATGAACCTCGCCTTTGCCGGCAAGGGCAATGCGAGCCTGCCCGCCGCGCTGGAGGAACAGGTCAATGCCGGGGCCTGCTGCCTGAAGCTGCATGAGGACTGGGGCACCACGCCCGGCGGCGATCGATTGCTGCCTGACGGTGGCGGATGCGATGGATGTGCAGGTGATGATCCACACCGACACGCTGAACGAAAGCGGGTTCGTCGAAAACACGCTGGCCGCGTTCAAGGGGCGCACCATCCATGCCTTCCACACCGAGGGCGCGGGCGGCGGCCATGCGCCGGACATCATCAAGGTGGTGGCGGCGCCGAATGTGATCCCGTCCTCCACCAACCCGACGATGCCCTATACGGTGAACACGATCGAGGAACACCTCGACATGCTGATGGTGTGCCACCACCTCGACCAGTCGATCCCGGAAGACGTGGCCTTCGCCGAAAGCCGGATCCGGCGCGAGACGATTGCGGCCGAGGATATCCTGCATGACATGGGGGCGTTCTCGATCCTGTCGTCGGACAGTCAGGCGATGGGGCGGGTCGGCGAGGTGATCATCCGCACCTGGCAGACGGCCCACAAGATGAAGCTGCAGCGCGGGCGTCTGGCGGAGGAAACCGGCGCGAACGACAATTTCCGGGCCAAGCGCTATATCGCGAAATACACGATCAATCCGGCCATCGCGCATGGGCTGAGCCGGCATATCGGCAGTATCGAGGCGGGCAAGCGGGCGGATCTGGTGCTCTGGAGCCCGGCGTTCTTTGGCGTGAAGCCCGAGATGGTGCTGATCGGCGGCACCATCGTGGTGGCGCAGATGGGCGACCCCAATGCCAGCATTCCGACGCCGCAGCCGGTCTATACCCGGCCGATGTTCGGGGCCTTCGGACGCTCGGTCGAACGCTCGGCGGTGATCTTTTCCTCGGCTGCCGGGATCGCGGCGGGGGTGCGGGGCGCCTATGGGCTGGCCAAGGATCTGGTGGCAGTTGAGGGCACGCGCGGGATCGGCAAGGCCGACATGCGGCTGAATGCGGCGATGCCCGCCATCGAGGTCAACCCAGAGACCTATGAGGTGCGCGCGGACGGCGAGTTGCTGACCTGCGAGCCGGCAAGCGAGCTGCCGCTGGCGCAGCGCTATTTCCTGTTCTGAGGCCGGATCAGCGGCGCCCTTCTGCCGCGATCTTGAGGGCGAGGCCGGCGAGGACCGTCCCCATCAGCCAGCGCTGGGCCACCAGCCAGAGCGGCCGTCCCGACAGGAAGCGCGCGATGCGTCCGGCGGCGGTCACGATCAGGGTGTTCACCGTGATGCTGGTGCTGATCTGGATCGCGCCCAGCAGCAGCGTCTGGGCGAGGATGCTGCCGTGCTGCGGCGAGATGAACTGTGGCAGCAGCGACAGATACATCACCGCGATCTTCGGATTGAGAAGATTGGTGAGGAGGCCCATCAGGAAGAGCTTGCGCGGGCTGTCCTGCGGCAGCTCGCGGATCTGGAAGGGCGAGCGGCCACCGGGCCGGACCGTCTGCCAGGCGAGAAAGAACAGGTAGCCCGCCCCGGCAAGCCTGAGCGCATCATAGGCATAGGGCACGGCGACGATGATCGCGGTGATGCCGAAGGCCGCGCAGAGCAGGTAGGGGATGAAGCCAACCGCCACCCCGGCGAGCGAGATCATCCCCGCCACCCGACCCTGACAGATCGAGCGTGAGACAAGATAGACCATGTTCGGGCCGGGGGTCAGCACCATGCCGAGCGCCACTGCCGCAAAGGCAAGAAGGGTCACGAGATCAGGCATCGCGGAGGTCCCCAATGAGTCGCATCGCGGCACGCTAATCTGGCCGGTTCCGGCTGGCCATCCCCCGCGTGAGGGCGGGCCGGGCCCTGCGGCTATTGCGAAGCTGCATTGCGGCAATGCAAATGGATCAATTGTGCTGATCGGGCTGGGGCCCCATGTTGTGCGCAGGGAGGAACCCCGTAATCTGATAGGGATTCCCATGATGCAGGTACATCTGGACAACACATACGGGCAGGACGACCGGGCGCGCGAGCGGCTCGACCGGTATCTGTCTGAAGCTGGCCGGTCGCCGCGCGCCGAACGCGAGCGGGTCGAACGGGTGCAGCGACTGAACGCGCTTGAGGCGCGCTCGGATCGGGAACTGCGGGCCAGGGGGCTGACGCGGGGGCGCATCGCCTCTTTCGTGTTCCGCGATCTGTTCGACATCTGACCGATCTTCAACGCCCTTCGCCCGCTGCGGGCAGGGGGCTCTCGGGATGCAAGGGCCTTGGGCCGCCGTTTCAGGCGGGCTCCGTTATGGGCCTGTGACCGCCGATCCCTGTCCCGGGGCTTGCCCGGGGGCGGGATTGCCCGCAAAGTGATGCCAAAGCAACATCATGAAACGGGCAGGCAGATGAGCATGATCAGAACTATCCCGCTGTTGGGCGCGGCCACGCTGGCGCTCGCCGCGTGCAACAACATGTCCTCGGTCTCGGGCGCGCCGGTACGGGTGGCGCAGGCCAGCCAGGTTGCGCAGTGCAAATATGTCATCGACCTGACGGATACGCCGGGCATGTATGGCGCGCTGGCGACGCAGGGGCAGGACTATGCGCGCAAGATGATCCTTGATGATGCGGCGCGGGCCGGGGCGAATACGGTGGTGTTCGACAAGGTCGATCCGGGCGGGATGGTGACCGAGGTGAAGGCCACCGCCTATAGCTGTCCGGGGTGACGGCAGGGGCTGACGTGGCGCCGCTGGCCGCGCTATGATCGGGCTGCGGCCCGGGACGGGTCGCCGACCGTAAGGAGAGGGCCGATGCAGATGAACCCGGAAAATGCTGCGGGCGCCGTGGCGCGCGAGGTCTTGCCGCGTGGGCATGGCCGGGCGGTGCAGGGGCGTGTCGTGCTGGATTATGATGCGCGCTTTCTGCGCCGCAGGCGGCTGCGGATCGAGAGTGGCGAGGCGATGCTGGTCGATCTGGTCGAAACCGTCAGCCTTGCCAGCGGTGATGCGCTGGTGCTGAGCGACGGGCGTCTGATCTCGGTCGAGGCCGCGGATGAGCCGTTGCTGGTGGTCACCGGCGATCTTGCGCGGCTGGCCTGGCATATCGGCAACCGCCATACGCCCTGCCAGATCGAGGCCGGGCGGCTGCTGATCCGGCGCGACCGGGTGTTGATGGACATGCTGAGCGGCCTGGGGGCCGCGCTCGACGAGACGGTCGAGCCGTTCACGCCCGAGGGTGGCGCCTATGGCTTTGGCCGGACGCTGTCGCATGACCACGGGCCTGCGGGCGGGCATCTGCACGTCCATACCCATATCTCGCACGGCACGGCCGAGGAGCCGGAGGAGGAAGAGGGCCTGCTGTGAGCGCAGGCCTTCTGACCCTGGTGCAATGGCTGTCGCCTGCCTTTCCGGTGGGCGGCTATGCCTATTCGCATGGGCTGGAATCGGCGGTGTCCGAGGGCGAGGTGACCTCGGCTGCGCAGTTGCAGGGCTGGCTGTCGGGTGTTCTGGCCGAGGGGGCAGGGCGCAGCGATGCGATCCTGCTGGCGCAGGCCTTGCGCGGCGAGGTCGAGATCGAGGGGCTGGCGGCGCTGGCCCGCGCGATGGCGGCCAGCCGCGAACGTCTGGTCGAGACGATGGATCAGGGCGCGGCCTTCATTGCCACGACGAATGCGCTGACCGGGGCCGCCTGGCCGGCGCTGCCCTTGCCGGTGGCGGTGGGGGCTGCGGCGCGCGGGCTGGGGCTGCCGGTGGCGCAGGTGGTCGCGCTCTATCTGCAGGCCTTCGCCGGGGCCTTGGTGCAGGCCGGGGTGCGCTTCGTGCCCCTGGGCCAGACCGAGGGGCAGGCGGTGCTGGGCGCGGTGCAGCCTTTGATCCTGCGACTGGCGGAAGAGGCGGCGGTGGCGCGGCTTGATGATATCGGCTCTGGTGTTTTCCGGGGCGATCTGGCCTCCATGCGGCACGAGACGATGGAAGTTAGGATATTTCGGACATGACCTCTCCTCACGGCCCGTTGCGGGTGGGAATCGGCGGGCCGGTGGGCGCGGGCAAGACGACGCTGACCGAGGCGCTCTGCCGTGCGCTGCGCGACCGGCATTCGGTGGCGGTGATCACCAATGATATCTACACCCGCGAGGATGCAGAGTTCCTGATGCGGGCGCAGGCGCTGCCGATGGAGCGGATCCGCGGGGTCGAGACCGGGGGCTGCCCGCATACGGCGATCCGCGAGGATGCCTCGATCAACCTCGCCGCGATTGCGGAGTTGCGGGCGGCGATCCCGGGGCTGGACATCATCCTGATCGAGTCGGGCGGCGACAATCTGGCCGCGACCTTCAGCCCGGAACTGGCGGATCTGACGATCTATGTGATCGATACCGCCGCCGGGCAGGACATCCCGCGCAAGAAGGGGCCGGGGGTGACGCGCTCGGACATGCTGGTGGTGAACAAGACCGACCTTGCGCCTTATGTCGGCGTCGATCCGGTGCTGCTGGAAAGCGATACCAGGGCGGCGCGGGGCGCGCGGCCCTATGTGATGGCGAGCCTGCGGCAGGGTGTCGGCGTGGCCGAGGTGGTGGCCTTCATCGAGCGCGAAGGCGGGTTGTGAGGCGGGGCTGAGCCGCCGCCCCTGACCTCAGGTCTTTTCAACCAAGGTTCTGGGAGCGGGAAGTCTGCGGCCGGTGGAATGCAATTTGGCCTCCAGCTCTGCCAGGCGACGGTCGAACCGGGGCGCGGGTTTGCGGGTGGTGACATTGCGACAGAGCAGGGCGGCGAGCATGGTGCGGCGATTGGTGAGCAGCACGTTCAGCACGTTGCGCAGGTAGGGGCTGTAGTCGCGCCGGGCGCGGTAGAGGCGCCAGAAGTCCTGCGCGGTGAAGCGGCCCTCGCCTGCAAGTTCGATCACCTTGGGCAGGATGTCGAGGTAGGCCAGCACACCATCGACCCGCGCGCCCATGTTGGCGCAGGGCAGCTTGGTCACGAAGGGTTTGGTGAACAGCGCGGCATGCATCGCGTCATTGGTCTGGGTCGGGTCGTAGAGCACATAGACATCGCCCGCGCCCTCGACCATGTCGGGGGCGTAGCCGTAGCGGTCGCCGAAATTCAGCCTGCGGTGCGCGCGATAGCGCTCGTCCCAGCCGGTGATGGCCGGATCGAGCGTTGCAACGGGTTCCGCCAGCAGGACCGTCGCGCCGGGCGCCGTGACCGAAAAGGCGGCGGCCGCATAGCCGCCCATGCCCACGCCGTAAAACACGACATGGTCGAAATCCTCGAAGAAGGCATCGTCGGTCAGCCGGTCGAAGTAGCGGTAGACTGCCGGGTCGCGATACCAGGTCTCGCCATCCGCGATGATGCAGAGATGCGACCAGCCATGCGCCTTGGCAATGGTATGGCCATAGGGCATCTGCCCTTCGCCGCTGGCGCGGATCTGCTCGACGGTTTCGAATGTCACCAGCAGGGTCGGGGTTTCATCGACGAAATAGGCGCTGTGCTTCTGGCCCAGACGCTGGAAATAGCCCAGCTCTTCGCCGATTTCCTCGATCCGGTCAAACCACTCGCCCACGGTCGTGGTATCGGCGGCGTCGGCGTTGCGCATGTCTTGCATCGTCGGGCCTTTTGCTGTCGTCGCCGTTCTTGCGCGACAGCGCCATTGTGGGATGGCGGGGCCTTTAGAGCAATGGCTGGGAGCGAAAAACCCGGTTCCAAATCGTCAACAATTCGGGTCGATTGTCGCCTTCGTTTCGTTGTTTGCAGCCCGCGCGCGCTGCGCGTGGGAGAGTAAAATCGAGGCCTCGGAAGGGCTTAGCGCCCTGGTTGGGGGTGTCATCAGCAAGCGGCCGAAGAGCGCGCGCCAAGGTTCGTCGAGCATCAGGTCGGCGAAGCGCTGGCGCCGCCAGGCGACGGCAGCGGCATGCAGCGGGCCAAGGACGGGGTCGGCCAGAAGGTCGGACCGCAGCGCGTCGCGCGCCGGGGCGAGGCTGTCGATGCTGCTGTCTTCGACGGTGGAGAAATTACGCTCGACCCAATAGGCCATGTCGAAGGCGCCAAGATCGCGATTGGCGCGGCCACGGTCGCATTTCACGACATAGCTTTCCATCGCGCCAAGCGCGTAGTGGTTGAGCTGTGCGAGACGGAAGTTGTCGCGCCCGAAGTCGGAGAACAGGCGCTGGGCATGGAAGTCCGGCCCGAGCTCGCGGCCCGAGCCGTCGAACCAGCGCTGGCTGTCCGCCCGTTCGGGATCGAGGCTGCGCGGGCGGTGGACGCCGAGCTTGCGATAGCTGCCGTCGTTGCGAAACAGCGTCTTGAACATCGCGGCGCGCCAGGGCCAGTTCAGCGTGGCGGGGGCGGCGCGGCGGAAGCTGGCGGTGACCGGTCGGTCCTCATAGCCCACCAGCCCGTCATTGCCGAAGAAGCGCCAGGTCAGGGGGATCGCGGTTGCCTCTGGCAGGGCGGCCAGCAGGGCGGCGATGCTGTGGTCGCCCGCGTGGATGTTGACGAATTCATCGACGTCGCAGGTCAGCACCCAGTCGGCCCTGTGCAGCGCCGGGTGGCGGTCTGCGGCCTTCAACGCGGCCCATTGCGGGCCCTCGGGCCAGGGGCCGGGATTGCGCTCATGCGTCAGCCAGCCGATCGCCTGCAGCCGGTCGAGCATGGCATCGGTGCCGTCGCTGCAGTCGTTCGAGAAGGCGAGGACATCGGTGACGCCCGCCGCCCGGTGATGGGCGAGCCATTCGAGGAGGAAGGCGCCCTCGTTCTTCATCGTGGTGATGGCCAGGATTTTCATGGCCTCAACCTGCCTGCGGGTCGCGGGCCACGCAAGGAAAATGGCGTGGCCCGTCTGCGCCTCCGGTCATCCGCTGGCGGATGGGCGTTTTCCCTGCGGATGCGCTTAGCGGCGGGCGAGGCTGGCGGTCAGCGCGCCCATGCCGATCAGCGCGGTCGCCGCCGGCGCGGTTCATCCAGCGCAGCGTTGCGGGGCGGCGGATGCGGGCGCGCAGCCGGTCGGCGAGCAGCGCATAGCCCAGTGCGTTCAGCGTGGCGAGGCTGACGAAGGTGGCGATCAGCGTGGCGAATTGCGCGGGCAGGGGGGCGTCAAGGCGCAGGAACTGCGGCACGAAGGCGATGAAGAAGGCGATGGATTTCGGGTTCAGCGCGGTGACGGTGCTCGCATGGACAGAAGACGGCGCGGGCGGCCTTCGGCTCTGGCGTGGCGAGGGTTCCGAGGCTGGGCTCCGAGCGCAGCAGCTTCACCCCCATCCAGACAAGGTAGAGGGCGCCGATCCATTTCAGCAGGGTGAAGAGCTGCGCCGAGGCCAGCACCACGGCGCCAAGGCCGAGCAGCGAGGCGGTCATCGCGATGAAATCCCCGAGCGCCACGCCGAGCGCCATGGCGAGGGCGACCCGTCGCCCCTGCGTGAGAGAATAGGAGATGACCAGCAGGATCGTCGGGCCCGGGATCATCAGCAGAAGCGGTGGCGGCGGCGACGAAGGCAAGCCAGAGTTGAATCGACATGGGACCTCCTTGACGGGGCCGAGCGAGCCATGCCGCCCGGCCGCTGTCAAGGGATCAGAAGAACGCCTGCAGCCCGGTGATCGCGCGGCCGAGGATCAGGGCGTGGACGTCATGCGTGCCCTCGTAGGTGTTCACCGTCTCGAGGTTCACCATGTGGCGCATCACCTGGAATTCTTCCTGAGATGCCGTTGCCGCCGTGCATGTCGCGCGACAGCCGCGCGATCTCCAGCGCCTTGCCGCAGTTGTTGCGCTTCATCAGGCGATCATCTCGGGCGCGGCCCGGCCGCGTCCATCAGGCGGCCGAGCTGAGCGCGCCCTGCAGGCCAAGCGTGATCTCGGTCATCATGTCGGCGAGCTTCTTCTGGTAGAGCTGGTCTGGGCCAGCGGCTTGCCGAACTGCTTGCGGTCGAGCCCGTATTGGCGGGCGGCGTGCCAGCAGGCCTCGGCCGCGCCCATCACGCCCCAGGAGATGCCGTAGCGCGCGCGGTTGAGGCAGCCGAACGGGCCCTTCAGCCCCTCGACATTGCGGCAGCAGCGCGTCCTCGCCGACCTCGACATCCTGCATCACGATCTCGCCGGTGATCGAGGCGCGCAAGCTGAGCTTGCCGCCGATCTTGGGCGCGCGAGAGGCCCTTCATGCCCTTTTCCAGCACGAAGCCGCGGATCTTGCCGCCATGCGCCTCGGATTTCGCCCAGACCACGAAGACATCGGCGATGGGCGCGTTCGAGATCCACATCTTCGCGCCGTTCAGGCGGATAGCCGTCGGCGGTCTTCATCGCGTCGGTCTTCATCCCCGCCGGGTCGGAGCCGGCATCGGGTTCGGTCAGGCCGAAGCAGCCGATCCATTCGCCGGCGGCGAGGCTCGGGCAGGTATTTCTGGCGCTGCTCTTCCGAGCCATAGGCATAGATCGGATACATCACCAGCGAGCTTTGCACCGACATCATCGAGCGATAGCCGGAATCCACCCGCTCGACCTCGCGGGCGATCAGGCCATAGGTGACGTAGCCGCGCCCAAGCCGCCGTATTCCTCGGGGATGGTGGCGCCCAGCAGGCCCATCTCGCCCATCTCGGCGAAGATCGCAGGATCGGTCGCCTCGTCGCGATAGGCCGGCGATGATGCGGGGTTGCAGCTTTTCCGCGGCATAGGCGCGGGCGGCGTCGCGCATCATCCGCTCGTCCTCGGTCAGCTCGTCTTCCAGCCGCAGGGCATCTTCCCAGTCGAAGCGCGAGAGGTCGGGCATATCCTTGGGTTTCAGCGCAGGGGTGTCATCTCGGTCATCTGGGCCTCCTCTGGCATCGCTCGCTTCAAGACCTACCCCCGCGCGGGTCACCTTGCAATCGTCCGACTTGGCAATAGGTCGCATGGGACCCTGCGGGCGCTTGACCTGCGCGACCGCGCCCGTGCAGCATGGCGACCAAGGGAGAGCCATCGTGTCCGAGATACCGAAGTCGATCGACGCCGTGCAGAGCATGCTGGCGGGGCAGGGCTATGTCTGCGGCCGCGCGCTGGCCACGGTGACCTTTCTGGCGCTGAAGCTGGGGCGGCCGCTGTTTCTGGAAGGCGAGGCCGGGGTCGGCAAGACCGAGATCGCCAAGGCGATCGCCGCCGGGCTGGGACGGCGGCTGATCCGGCTGCAGTGCTATGAGGGGCTGGATGCCTCTTCGGCGGTCTATGAATGGAACTTTGCCGCCCAGATGATCGCGATCCGCACCGCCGAGGCGGCGGGCGGCGCGGATCGCGACAGCCTGCGCAGCGAGCTGTTCACCGAGGATTACCTGATCGCGCGGCCGCTGCTGGAGGCGATGCGGCCACAGGCCGGTGGCGCGCCGGTCCTGCTGATCGACGAGCTGGACCGGACCGACGAGCCTTTCGAGGCCTTCCTGCTGGAGGCGCTGTCGGATTTCCAGGTGACGATCCCGGAACTGGGCACGATCCGGGCGCCGAAGAGCCGCCGATCGTCATCCTGACCTCGAACCGCACCCGAGAGGTGCATGACGCGCTGAAGCGGCGCTGTCTCTATCATTGGGTCGATTACCCGACCTTCGAGCGCGAGATCGAGATCCTGCAGGCGCGCGCGCCGGAGGCGGCCGAGACGCTGAGCCGCGAGGTGGTGGCCTTCGTGCAGAAGCTGCGGACCGAGGATCTGTTCAAGCGGCCCGGCGTGGCCGAGACCATCGACTGGGCGAAATGCCTGCTGGCGCTGGACGTGATCGACCTCTCGCCCGAGGTGATCGCCGATACGCTGGGCGCGATCCTGAAATATCAGGACGATATCCAGCGGATCTGCAGGGATCCGAGGCGAAGCGGCTGCTCGATGAGGTGCGCAAGGACCTGGCCCCGGCATGAGCGGCGCGCTGACACGGCATCTGCGGATCTGCGAGCCCGCGCCGGGGGTCTTGCCTTCTACGACGGGCGCATCGCCGGGGTACCGCTTCGATCCGCGCCCGAACTGGGTGGATGATGGCGCGCTGTCGCTGGGCATCGCCTCCTATGCGCTGGTCGCAGGGGGATCAGGCGCTGATCTATGACACCCATGTCTCGCGCGCCCATGCGGCGGCGATCCGCGGCGGCGCTGGAGGCGCGCGGGCGTGCGGCGGATCACGGTCGATCCTAGCCACTGGCATCTCGATCATGTCGCCGGGCACGGCGGAATTTCCGGGCTGCGAGGTGATCGCCAATGGCGCGCACCGCCGCCCATCTGGCGCGGCAGAAGCGGCGATCGAGGCGGGTACGTCCAGCGGCTGCCCGGCGATCGCGCCCCTGATCGCTGCCGACGCGGGTGTATCGAGGGGCAGATGGTGCTTGCACCTCGGCGAGGAAGAGGTTCACCTGATCGAGGCGAATATCCACAGCGACGATGCGACGGTGCTCTGGCTGCCGGCGCGGCGGCTGCTGTTTGCCGGCGACACGCTGGAGGATACGCTGACCTATGTGGCCGAACCGCAGGGCTTTGCCGCACATCTGCGCGACCTCGATCGTCTGGCCGCGCTCGCAGCCCCTGGCGATCCTGCCCAATCATGGCGCCGCCGAGCGGATCGCCGGGCTGACCTATGGGCCGAGACCTCATCTCTGCGACGCAAACCTATGTGCGCTGGTTGCTCGCATTGAGGCCGACCCCTCGCGCCGCGACCAGCCCTTGGCGGCGATCCTCGCTGAACCGCTGGCCTCGGCGCGATCACCTGGTTCGCGCCTTACGAGGCGATCCACCGCCAGAATGTCCTGCGCGCGCTGGGGGCTGCGGATGGCTGAGGCGGGCGTCCTGCATTTTCTGCCCGAAAATATCCTCGGGCGGTGCGGGGGGCAGACAGCCCCCCGCCCTGGTCCGGGGACACCACGCCATGGTTGACCTCGCCGCGCTTGAGATCCCCGAGGATGGCAAGCTCAGCCACAACATCACCCATTTCGCCCGCGCCCTGCGCCGGGCCGGGCTGCCGATCGGGCCGGGCAGGCGTGATCGACGCGATCCGGGCGGTCGAGGCGGCGGGGTTTTCCGAGCGCACGGATTTCTACTGGACGCTGCACGCCTGTTTCGTGCGCCGGCCCGAACATCGCGCGGTCTTCGCGCAGGTCTTCCGGCTCTACTGGCGCGACCCGCAATATCTTGAGCACATGATGGCGATGATGCTGCCCGCGATCCGCGGGCGCGCAGGAGGAGCGGCGCGCGGGGGCGGGCGAGAAGCGCGCGGCCGAGGCCCTGCTCGACGGGGCGATGCGCGATCCGCCGGCCCGAGCAGGAGCGGGCCGAGGAGTCGGAGATCGAGATCGACGCCTCATTGACCGCCTCGGCGACCGAGCGGCTGAAGACGCTCGATTTCGAGCAGATGTCGGGGGCCGAGATGGCCGAGGCGCGGCGGATGATCGCGCGGCTCACGCTGCCGGTCCGGCCGATCACCTCGCGCCGGACCAAAAGCGATCCGCGCGGGGTGCGGGCGGATTGGCGCCGCACGCTGCAGGCCTCGCTGCGGCGGGGCGGCGAGATCGCGCAGATGGAGCGGCGGGCGCGGCAGCTGCGCTGGCCCAATCTGGTGGTGCTCTGCGATATCTCGGGCAGCATGTCGGCCTATTCGCGGGTCGTGTTGCATTTCCTGCACGCGGTGGCGAACCACAAGGGGCGCGGGCTGGGCGCGGGTGCATGCCTTCACCTTTGGCACGCGGCTGACCAATATCACGCGGCACATGGGCGCGCGCGATGTCGATGCGGCGCTGGCCGCCGCCGGGGCCGAGGCGCAGGACTGGGAGGGCGGCACCCGGATCGGGGCCTGTCTGCACGCCTTCAACCGCGACTGGTCGCGCCGGGTGATGGGGCAGGGCGCGGTGGTATTGCTGATCACCGACGGGCTCGACCGGGGTGACCCGGAGGCGCTGGGCCGCGAGATGGAGCGGCTGCATCTGTCGGCGCGGCGGCTGATCTGGCTGAATCCGCTGTTGCGCTGGGATGGTTTTGCGCCCAAGGCGCGCGGCATTGCGGCGATGCTGCCACATGTCGACTGCTTTCGCGCCGGGCATAACATCGCGGCGCTCGAAGGGCTGGCGCAGGCGATCCGCGAGGCCCGGGATGGCGGCGAGAAGGCCCGTCTGATGGAGATGCTGCGGGGCTGAGGCGCGGCGTTTCGACTGGCGCTGCGTCAACTGCCGCCTATTTCCCTTGGGGTGCGGGAACAACACCAGATAACCAACCGTTGATATCGCATAACCGGCCCGCTGCCGGGTAGGATCGAGTCGGAGTCGGGCAGTCCCGGCACAGTTTTCAGGAGACCTCATGGGTATCTCATTTCTCAGGACGACAACGTCCCTCTGCATCGCGCTGACGCTTGCGCAGCCGTTGCAGGTCACCGCCGTATGGGCTGAAAGTGGTGACAGATGTGTCGCCGGCGAGACGACCGGGTGCAACGGCGGGCAGCCGGCGAGAAAGCCCGCGCCGCCAGCGCCGAAGGCGCCGGCGGCGAGAGCACCGGCCCCTGCGCCGGTAGCGCCCGCCGCACGGGCCCCAGCCCCGGCCCCGGCGCCGCGGGTGCAGCAGCAGCAGCCGAACCGTCAGGATCGGCAGCCGAGGCAGCAGCAGAACCGGAACGACCATAACGGCAACGCCGGTGGCAATGGTGGGGCGCAGTTTGCGCCCGCGCCCAAATTCCAGGCCCCCAAATTCGCAGGCCCCCAGAGCGCAGGCCCCAAGTGCGCAGGCCCCGCAAGTGCAGGCCACCGCAAGTGCAGGCGCCCAAAGGGCCGGCACCCAAGGTTCAGGCGCCAGCGGTGCAGGCGCAGCCGCCTGTGCAGCAGGGCAACCGCAACAAGCCGGACAGGTCCAATCGCAACCAGAATGGCAACCGGAACGATGGCAACCAGAACAACAGGTTCCAGCCGAATGTGAATGGTCAGCAGAACCGGGCCAATACCCAGAACGACAACAACCGGTTCAACCCCAACAACAATCGCAACGGCCAGAAGCTGAACGGTCAGAACCGGTTTAACGACCAGAACCAGAACCAGAACCAGCTCAATCAGAACAATCAGATGATTCAGAACCGTCTGAACCAGGACCGCCTGAAGCAGGAGCGCCAGAATCAGAACCGCCTGAACCAGAACCAGCTGAATCAGAAAACCAGCTGAACCAGAACCAGTTGAAGCAGAACCAGTTGAAGCAGGAGCGGCTGAACCAGAACCGGCTGAACCAGAACCAGCTGACAGGTCGCAATGGCGCCGCGCAGGGGAATTTCGCGCGCGATCCGGCGCGTCGCCCGCCGCCCTATGTCAACAACCGGGGGCCGCTGATCGTGACCAACGGGAACCGGGCCGGCAATGGCACGACCTACTATCGCCCCCAGGCGGCGCAGCAGCGCGGCCAGTTCCGGCCCGGCAATCAGACGCGGCGCTTCAGCGTCGGTCAGAACGACGTGTTCCGCAGCAACCAGAACCTCTACCGCAATCCCAACCACAACAAGAGCGGGCTGACCGACTTCGAGAAGTTCGGCCTGATCGCGCTCGGCGCTGTCGTGGTGGGATCGCTGCTGAACAATGGCAATCGGGTCATTTCGAACTCGGGCGACCGGGTGATCGTGCAAGACCCGCAGGGCTATTACAACGTCTACCATGATGATGATGCGATCATCCGGCGGCCGGGTTCGAACATCACCTCCGAGACCTATGACGACGGCTCGGTCCTGACCCGGATCGAGCAGCCGGACGGGTCGGTCATCACCACGGTGCGTGACGTGGACGGGCGGGTGCTGCGCCGCTCGGTGCAATATCCGGGGCGTCCGGATGTGGTGCTGTTCGACGATACCCAGGCCGCACCGCCGCCGCCGGTGGTGGATCAGCTGCCGCCGCGCTCGCCGGTCGATATCCTCTATTCGACCGATACCGGGGAAGATCTGCTGGCGACCGCCTTCAACACCCGGCCGATCCAGCCGATCGGGCGGACCTTCAGCCTTGATCAGGTGCGCCAGGTCCCCGAGGTGCGCTATCTTGCGCCCGATGCCGAGATCACGACCTTGAACTTCGATTCGGGATCCTCGGCGATCAGCGACCAGCAGGCGCAGACGCTTGCCACGCTGGGCCGTGTGATGACCAACATGATCTCGCAGAACCCGCAGACGGTGTTCCTGATCGAGGGGCATTCGGATACGGCGGAGGATCCCGTCACCGGCCTTGCGCTGTCGGATGCGCGGGCGCAGTCGACGGCGCTGGCACTGACCGAATATTTCGGCGTGCCGCCGCAGAACCTGATCACGCAGGGCTATGGCGAAACCGACCTGCGCGAGCAGGTTGACGGGCCTGATGAGGTGAACCGCCGCATCATCGTGCGCAATATCACCGGCCTGCTGAACTAAGGCCGTTCGGACCATACGAACTGCGGGCGCCGCCTTCACCGGGGGCGCCCGCTACTTTTGGCGCAGGTGCGCGCGGCGGGACTGGCGCGCGGGCGCGGGCCGCCCCATATTCAGGGCATGGAAAACAGCACATCCCCCCTCCGCCACGACCAGATCCCGGAAATCGCGCTTGGCTGGGTCGAGGGTGGCGGGCGCGCCGCGCTTGCCACCGTTGTCGAGACATGGGGCAGTGCGCCCCGGCCTGCGGGCAGCCAGCTGGCGATCTCGGGCGAGGGCGCGATCATGGGCTCTGTCTCGGGCGGCTGCGTCGAGGGCGCGGTGGTGTCGGAGGCGCTGGAGGCGCTGGAGGACGGCAAGCCGCGGCTGCTGACCTATGGCGTGTCGGACAATGAGGCCTTTGCCGTGGGGCTGGCCTGTGGCGGCACGATCCGGGTGCTGGTGCAGCCGGTGGGTGGCGCGCTGCCGGTGGAGATGCTGCGCGAACTGGTGGCGGCGCGGGCGGCGCGGCGGCCGGTGGCGCATCTGGTCAATCTGGTGACCGGCGAGGGTCGGCTGGCGGGCCCCGCGGGGGATCCGCTGGAGGCGGCGCTGGGCGCGCGCTTCCGCTCTGACCGATCGGGGATGGAAGAGGGCGACTGGTTCGTCGCGATGCATAATCCGCCGTTGCGGATGGTGGTGGTGGGCGCGGTGCATATCGCGCAGCCCTTGCTGCAGATGGCGCGGCTGGCGGGATATGACCCGCTGCTGATCGATCCGCGCGAGGCCTTCGGGGCGGCGGCGCGGTTCCCGGGCGAGACGATCTCGCATGACTGGCCGGATGAGGCTTTGGCGGCCTTTGGCGTGGATACGCGGACGGCGGTGGTGACGCTGACGCATGACCCGAAGCTCGATGACCCGGCGATCCAGGTCGCCTTGCGGTCGGAATGTTTCTACCTCGGTTGTCTCGGCTCCAGACGCACCCATGCCAAACGGGTCGAGCGGCTGCTGGCGGCGGGCTATTCCGAGGCCGAGATCGCGCGGATTCATGCGCCGGTGGGGCTGGATATCGGGGCGAAATCGCCAGCCGAGATCGCGGTCTCGATCATGGCGCAGATCACCCAGACCCTGCGGCAGGGCTGAGATTGGAGTTCGGGCCGGTTTCGCTGGCAGAGGCCGAGGGGGCGATCCTTGCGCATTCGCGGATGCTGTCGGGGCGGAAGCTGAAGAAGGGGCATGTGCTCGATGCCGGCTGATTTGCCGCGCTGCGGGCTGAGGGGGTCGAGCGGCTGGTGGTCGCGCGCCCGGCGCCGGGCGATGTGGCCGAGGATGCAGGCGGCGGCAGCGCTGGCTGCGGCGCTGGTGCCGGATCGGGCGGCGGCGGGGCTGAAGCGCAGTCCGGCCTTTACCGGACGGGTCAACCTGAACGCCGCGGGGCCCGGGCTGGTCCAGCTGGATGCCGGCTGCGATTCTGCGGTCAACCGGGTCGATCCGGCCCTGACGCTCGCCACGGTTGCGCCCTGACGCGCGGGTGCCAAGGGGACGCTGGTCGGGCACCGTCAAGGTCATCTGCCTATGCGGTGGATGCGGCGCGGCTGGCCGAGGCCTGTGCGGCAGGCGGCGCGGCGCGATCCGGGTCCGGCCGGTGGTGCGGCCGCGATGCGGCGCTGATCCTGACCGAACTGCCGGGGCAGGCGCCGAAGCTGAATGCCAAGGCGCGCGAGGTAACGGGGCGGCGGCTGCGCGCGCTGGGGATGGAGCTGGCCGAGGTGCTGGTCCTGTCCGCATGAGCCCGTGGCGTCGCTGGCCGCGGCTCTGGCCCGGGCGCGCGGTGAGATGGTGCTGATCCTGACCGGCTCCGCCACCTCGGACCTGCATGACACCGGGCCCGAGGCGGTGCGGGCGGCCGGCGGGCGGGTGGAGCGGTTCGGGATGCCGGTCGATCCGGGCAACCTGCTGTTTCTGGGCGAGCTCGGGCGCGCGTCCGGTGATCGGGCTGCCGGGATGCGCCCGTTCGCCCGCGCTGAACGGGGCGGATTGGGTGCTGGAGCGGCTGGCCTGCGGGCTGGCGGTCAGCGACGCGGATATCGCGGCGATGGGGGTCGGCGGGCTGCTGAAGGAGATCCCGATCCGGCCGCAGCCGCGCGAGGGGTGAGGCTGCGGGAGGTTTGGCGGGGTGAACCCCGCCCTACGGGGATCTTTCGATTTGCGCCGCCTGACCTGTGTCCGGCCCTGCGGACGGGTGCTGCCCTCTGACGCGAGCAGCCGAGGCTGTTGAGCGTCGCGCAAAGGAAAAGCCCCGCCATTGCTGGCGGGGCCTTTGCTGTCCTGATGGCGATGGCCCGTTATTTCGGGCCGATCATCATCACCATCTGCCGGCCTTCGAGGCTTCGGCATGTTCTCGATCTTGGCGATCTCGGCCACGTCGGCGGCGACGCGGTTCAGAAGTTCCATGCCAAGCTGCTGGTGCGCCATTTCGCGGCCCCGGAAGCGCAGCGTGACCTTCACCTTGTCGCCGTCCTCGAGGAATTTCATCACCGAGCGCATCTTCACGTCGTAGTCATGGATATCGGTGCCGGGGCGGAACTTGATTTCCTTGATCTCGATGATGTGCTGCTTCTTGCGGGCCTCGGCCTCGCGCTTCTGGGTCTCGTATTTGTACTTGCCGAAATCCATGATCTTGCAGACCGGCGGTTCCGCATTCGGCGAGATCTCGACCAGGTCAAGGCCAGCCTCTTCGGCCATCGACCATCGCACGGGCGGGGGTCACGACGCCCACGTTCTCGCCATCCGCACCGATCAGGCGGATTTCGGGAGAGCGGATGCGGTCATTGACACGGGGGCCGGTTTCACGTTGCGGCGGGGCATTGTGGGGTCTGCGGGCTATGGCGGCGTTCCTTACGCTGTTACTGATGCTTGCGCGCAAAGTAGACCTGCGGCGCGGGTTCTTCAACCGCATTTCGGGGAAGTCACCGCGCTTGGACAAAGATCGCCTGCGCAAGAGGCGTAGCGGGCACGGCGCGCGCTTTTCATTCTGCGTCCGGTCTGGCATATCGGACGAGGCTGGGGGCATCACGGCGAAGGGGTGACCCGGAATGAGGCGTTTGGTGAAATCTGCGGCACTGGTCGCGGGGCTTGGCGCGGCTGCGGTCATCCTGCATCGCAGCGGGATCCTGCGACCGCCGGTGCTGGGCGTGGCCCCGGCTGCGGCGGAGGTGACGGTGCTGCCCACGCCTTTGCCCGATGCGGCCGGGCCCGCTGCGGCGCCGGCCGTGTCAGATCCTTCTGTTGGCGGGGCGACCGGTCCTGCGGCAGATGCGGTGCGCCGGGCGCTGATCGGGGCGCTGGGGGCCGCGAGCGGCAGCGGCGTGGTTGTGCAGCCGGCCGATCCGATGGCGCCGGGCGCGGGTAATGACGCCGAAGTGGATCCCTGGAGCGCGGCGGATCTGACGCGGGACGAGATCAAGCAGCGGATCGACAGCGCGCGGATCACCGAGCAGACGCGGCAGGAACTGATGCAGGCCTATGACGACGCAGGCAGCGACAAGGTCAAGCTTCAGGCGGTGCTGGACGCACTGCGCCTGGCGACGCCGCAGTAGCGCTCAGATGCCCTCGCCGACGAAGGCCTTTTCGACCACATATTCCAGCGGTTCGGAATTGGCGCCCTCGCGCAGGCCGAAGCCTTCCAGCACCGCCTTCACATCGACGTTGAAGGCGAGCGAGCCGCAGACCATGGCGCGGTCGGTCTCGGCGAGTCCATCGGCGGGATGCCCAGATCGGCGAAGACCTTGCCGCGAGGTCAGGTTGTCGGTGATGCGGCCCATATGGGCCGAGGCTTCGCGCGTGGTGGTGGGGTAGTAGCGCAGCTTGCCGCCGACCATCTCGCCGATCAGCGGATCATCCTGCAGGCTCTCGACCAGCTGGCGGCCATATTCCAGTTCCGCCACTTCGCGGCAGGTGTGCATCATGATGACCTCGTCGTATTTCTCGTAGGTCTCGGGGTCGCGCATCAGGCTGGCGAAGGGGGCGATGCCGGTGCCGGTGGCGAGGAACCAGATCCGCTTGCCGGGCAGCAGCGCGTCATGCACCAGCGTGCCCACGGGTTTGGGGCGCAGGATGATCTCGTCGCCCGGCTGGATATGCTGCAGCCGCGAGGTCAGCGGGCCATCGGGCACCTTGATCGAGTAGAACTCCAGCTCCTCGTCCCAGGAGGGCGAGGCGATGGAATAGGCGCGCAGCAGCGGTTTGCCGTTGTCGCCCAAGAGGCCGATCATCACGAATTCGCCCGAGCGGAAGCGCAGGCTTTGCGGCCGGGTGACCCGGAACGAGAACAGCCGGTCGGTCCAGTGCTGGACCGCGGTCACGGTCTGCGCATCGGGCAGGCGTCTTGACGGCGGCGGCGGGCTGTCGGTCATGGGCGTCTGATCTGTCATTTCATCTGCGGGATGCGAGCCCCGCCCTTTTGAGCGCGAGGTTCGTTTGTACGCAAACGATTTAGGCAGGTATGCTCAGGCGCGCAGCCGGGACGGATAATCATGGGCGCGCCAGTCGGCGCGGAACTGCCATTGCGCCTCGGGCTGGCGGGCGGCCAGTTCGTCGGGGATCTCGACCTCATCAAAGCCGGACGCGGCGGGCCATGGCATATTGGTCGGCGATGACATGGCCCGCGGCGCGCAGGCGGCCCTGTAGCCCAGCAGGCGCAGACGGCGGGCGAGGGTGAAGCCGCGCCCGTCGCGAAAAGCTCGGGAAGGCGATGCGGATCACGGCGACATCGCCCAGATACCGGCCGCTTCAGCGCGTCGAGGTCGATGTCCGGTGGGCCAGGTCGACGCGCCTCGGTGCCCGCCGGCGAGATCGGCCAGCGCGGTGAAGGCGGGTGAGACGTCATGCGTGCAAAGCCTGCATCGGTGACGATCACGCTCATGCTGCGGTCTCCTCTCGGGCAGCGGGCCGCGCACGACCTTGCCATTGATGAAATGGATGCCGCATTCCTCTTTTTCCTGTGTCGCGCCAACGGCCTGCACGCGGGTCTTCACCCGGTTTGACCGGCGTGGTGCAGGGCGCGCAGCCGATCGACGGGTAGCCCTTGGCGACCAGCGGATGGCGCGGCAGGCGGTTGTTGACCATGTATTCCTCGAAGATCCTCGCGGCCCCAATGGGCGAGCGGGTTGACCTTGATGCGGCATATCGCCCTCGGCCTCGAAGAAGTCGATGTCTGGCGCGGGTCTGGCCCTGATAGCGCTTGCGGCCCGGTGATCCAGGCGTCGAAGCCGGTCAGCGCGCGTTCCAGCGGCTCGGTCTTGCGCAGCGCGCAGCAGGCGTCGGTGTCGAACTGGTGCAGCAGTGCTGTCGGGGTCCTCGCAGCCAGACCCGGGCCGGGTCGGCGCGGATGGTGCGCACGTCGGTCAGGCCAAGCTTCTCGGCGACCTCGGCCTGATAGTCCAGCGTTTCGGGGAACAGCATCTGGGTGTCGATGAACAGGACCGGCAGCCGAGCGGTCGATGACCGAGACGAGGTGCAACAGCACCACCGATTCGGCACCGAAGGACGAGACCAGCGCGAGCCTGCCCGACCGCCGGGTCGGTCAAGCGCGCGTTCCAGCACGGCGGTGGCGCCGTGGTGGCGGTAGCGGTCATTCAGCTCGGCGACCCGTTCGGCGATCGGCGGGCAGGGAGAATTCAAGCGGCATCGCGGTTCCCCTCTTCGGGATAGAGCGCCGCCTTGAAAGGCGCGGCGCCAAGGCGGCGGTAGGCCGTCGAGGAAGGTTTCCTCCGGCTGCGTCGCGCAGGTCGAGATAGGCGCGCACGAGGCGCTCGATCGCGGGCACGATCTCGTCATAGGCGAAGCCGGGGCCGGCGCGTTCGCCGATGGCGGCGGTTTCGGTGCCGTCGCCGCCGAGCGTGATCTGGTAGTTTTCCACCCCGGCGCGGTCGAGGCCGAGAATGCCGATATGGCCGACATGGTGGTGGCCGCAGGCGTTGATGCAGCCGGAGATCTTGATCTTCATCTGGCCGATTTCCTGTTCCAGCCCGAGTTCCTGAAATCGCAGCGCGATCTTCTGCGCGACCGGGATCGAGCGGGCGGTGGCCAGCGCGCAGTAATCCATGCCGGGGCAGGCGATGATATCGGACACCAGGCCGATATTGGCGGTGCGCCAAGATCGGCGGCGAGCAGCGCCGCATGAACCGCCGGCAGGTCGGATTTGTGGACATGCGGCAGGATCACGTTCTGCTCGTGGCTGATGCGCAGCTCGTCATGGCCGTAGCGTTCGGCGAGATCGGCCAGCGCGCGCATCTGATCCGAGGTCGCGTCGCCCGGGGTCTGACGCCGTGGGCCTTCAGGCTGACCTGCACGATGGCGTAATCCGGGTTGCGATGGGTGGCGAGGTTGGTGTCGGCCCAGGCGCGGTAGACGGGGTCTTTGCAGGGCGGCATCATGCGCGGCGGTGCGGGGCCTTGCGGAAGCTGGGCGTGGAGAAGGCCGCGCGGATCTCGGCCAGCAGGACCTGATCGGTGCCGGCGAAGCTCGGGCGCAGTTCGGCGAAGCGTTCCTCGATCATCCGGGTCAGTTCGGCGGCGCCGGTTTCGTGCAGGGTGATCTTGATGCGCGCCTTGTACTTGTTGTCGCGCCGCCCGATCAGGTTGTAGACGCTGAGGACGGCCTCGACATAGGGCAGCAGATCGGCCTCGGGCAGGAATTCCCGCACGACATGGCCGATCAGCGGCGTGCGGCCAAGGCCGCCGCCGACGATCACCTCGAAGCCCGGCTCGACCGGCGGCGTTGCGCACCATGCGCAGCCCGATGTCATGTGCGCGGGTCACGGCGCGGTCATGGCTGGAGCCGGTGATGGCGATCTTGAACTTGCGCGGCAGGAACTGAAACTCCGGGTGGTCGGTGGACCATTGCCGCAGCAGTTCCGCGATCGGGCGCGGGTCGGCGATCTCATCGGCGGCGGCCCCGGCGAAATGGTCGGCGGTGACGTTGCGGATGGTGTTGCCCGAGGTCTGGATGGCATGCATCTGCGACATCGGCCAGCGCCGAGAGGATCGCCGGCACGTCGGGCAGTTTGGGCCAGTTGAACTGGATGTTCTGGCGCGTGGTGAAGTGGCCGTAGCCCTTGTCCCAGGTGTCGGCGATATAGGCGAGCTGGCGCATCTGGCGGCTGTTGAGCGTGCCATAGGGGATGGCGATGCGCAGCATATAGGCGTGCAGTTGCAGATAGAGCCCGTTCATCAGGCGCAGCGGGCGAAACTCATCCTCGGTCAGGCTGCCATCGACACGGCGCCCGACCTGGGCCGAGAACTGCTGCGACCCGGTTGCGCACGAAGGCTTCGTCAAAGTCGTTGTACTTATACATGGCGCGGGCCTTCCTGCTTGCCGTGGGCGTAGTTGGAGGGGCCACGGGTGCGGAACGCCTCGCGGAAATGGACCGGTTCTGGGCCGTTCGGGCCGGCTTTCGCATCGGCGAGATAGGCGCCGACGACGCTGCCGCGCTGCGATTGCGCGTCAAGCAGGCGGAGCTGGGCGTGGGCCTCGTCCTCGATCAGCTCTGCCTCGGCATGGTTGCGCGTCCAGCGGTCATCGGCGGTGAGGTAGATCACGTCGCCTTCCAGAAGGGCGTTGGCGGTGACGACTTTCGGTGTGAAGCGGATGCTCATGACAGGGCCTCCTTGAGGTCTTCGAGGGCTGGCGCGGCGCGGCGCGTGGGCTGAGGCCCAGCAGCAGGACGGCGGGACCGTCGAGCGGGCTGACCGTCTCTGGCAGGGCGCGCAGCGTGGTGGCGAGGATGCGCTGGTCGGGGCGAGAGACGTTTTCGACCACGCTGACCGGGGTGTCGCGCGGCGGCGCCATGCATCATCAGGCGGCCCTGCAGGAAGCGGGCGGCGCGCTTGCCCATGTAGATCCCGGCGACGGCGCCGGGCTGGGCCAGCGCGCGCCAGTCCTGATCGGCGAAGCCCGCGACATCATGGCCGGTGATCAGGCGCAGGCTGCCATTGCGGCCGCGCCGCGTCAGGCTCTGGCCAATGGCGGCGGCGGCCGCCGAGGCGGCGGTGATGCCGGGCGGGATCGCCCAGGCGATGCCCGCGGCATCCAGCGCCTCGATTTCCTCATCGAGGCGGCCGAAGACGCCGGGATCGCCGGATTTCAGGCGCAGGACATGATGGCCCTCGGCGGCGTAGCGCACGATCATGGCGTTGATCTCGGATTGCGGGGTGGAAGGGCCGAAGCCCTCTTTCCCGGTCTCGATCACGATCGCCTCGCGCCGCGCGAGTTCGAGGATTTCGGGGGCCACGAGCCGGTCATGGATGACGACATCGGCACGGTCGAGCAGCTGGCGCGCCTGCAGCGTCAGAAGCCGCGGGTCGCCGGGACCGGCGCCGACCAGATCGACGCGGCCGGGGCGCGCATTGGTTGCGATGTGCCGGGCCAGAAGCACCTCCAGCGCCTCATGCACCGCCGCCTCGCCACCCTCTGCCAAGGCGCGGGGGCCGGTGGTGTCAAAATACTCGGCCCAGAAATCGCGCCGGGCGCGGCCCTGCGGCAGCGCTTCGGCGGCGCGGCGGTAAGCCCGGCCGATCCGCGCCAGCGTGCCGAGACGGGGCGAAAGGTCTTCTTCCAGCGCGGTCTTGATGGCGCGGGCCAGCACCGGGGCCGCGCCCTCGGTGCCGATGGCGACGACGACGGGGTCGCGGTCGACGATGGCGGGGGTGAGGAAGCTGCTGTCGGCCAGATTGTCGACGAGGTTGACCAGCACGCCTTCGGCCCGGGCGATGGCGGCGACGCGGGCGTCCTCGGCATCATCCTCGGAGGCGGCATAGACGAGGAGTGCGCCTGCGGCATCACCTTCGGCAAAGGCGCGGGGGGTCAGGGTGATGCGGCCGTCTTCGGCCAGACGCGCGACACCGTCCGAGGGTTCGGCAGCGAAAACCGTGACCTCTGCCGTGGTCTTGACCAGCAGCCGCAGCTTGGCCAGCGCCGCTTCGCCGCCGCCCGCAAGGGCGATGCGTTTGCCCTCGACATTCAGAAAGATCGGGAAGTGGTTCATGGCGGTGGTCCATTGAGGCTCGGCTTCCTGTCCAATATAGAATTTTATCCCTGCAATTCGCCAGTGGCCCTTGCCAATAAGGAAGAATGTTCCAATAGTAGGGGCCTGGGGAAACATGATCCCGGTTCGAAAGGGGAACAGGAATGGCAGTCCGGCTTGACGACATGGATCGGAAAATCCTCTCGGAAATGCAGGAGGATGCAGGTCAGTCGCTGGATGAGATCGCGCGCAAGGTCGGGTCGTCCAAGACGCCGGTGTGGAACCGGATCCGCAAGCTGCGCGAGCAGGGGGTGATCACCCGGCAGACCGTGATCCTGGATGCCGAGGCGCTGGGGCTGGAGGCCTGTTTCTTCGTGCTGATCCGCACCTCGGAGCATGAGGCGAGCTGGCAGCAGAAGTTCCTGAAGGCGCTGCGCGAGCGGCCCGAGGTGCTGGAGGCGCATCGGCTGGCGGGCGATATCGATTACATCCTGAAGGTCCGGGTGTCGAACGCGCGGGCCTATGACACCTTCTATCAGGCGCTGATTGCCGAGGTGCGGATCTACAACGTCACCGCTTTGCTGTCGATGGAAGAGATCAAGTCGACGACGCTGCTGCCGCTCTGACGGGGTGCCGGTCAGTGGTTGAGGATCAGTGCCTCAAGCCCATGAAAATGATAGACATTCCCGTAGCGCGGCGGGGCTGCGATCCGCAGGTCCGGCAGGCGCTGGAACAGGATCGGCAGCGCCAGTTGCAGTTCCAGCCGCGCCAGCGGCGCGCCGACGCAGAAGTGCAGCCCGGCGCCGAAGGCGAGCTGTGGCTTGGTGATCCGGCTGGGCCAGAAACGGTTCGGATCCTCGAATTGCGACGCGTCGCGGTTGGCGGCGCCGAGCAGGCAGGCGATCTCGGTGCCCTTCGGGATGAGATGGCCCAGAACCTCGACATCCTCATAGGCATGGCGGGTGAAGAGGTGCAGCGGCGGGTCGTAGCGCAGCAGTTCCTCGACGGTGGCGGCGATCCGGTCGGGGCCGAGCGCTTCGGGCGGGGTGGCGGTTTCCAGCAGGGTCTTCACGGCATTGCCGAGCGCGTGCACCGTCGCCTCATGCCCGGCGTTCAACAGCAGGATACAGGTCGAGATCAGCTCTTGCGTGGTCAGACGGGTGCCGTCCTCTTCCGCGGCGATCAGATGGGTGATCAGGTCATCGGCCGGGCGGGCGCGACGCTCTTCGATGTAACCCCGCAGGAAGGCTGTGAAATCTTCGGTCGCGCGAATTGCGCGATCCTCGATCTCGCGGGTGCGGCGGGCCTGATACATCGCCACCATCGCGTTTGACCAGAGCAGCAGGTCGGGGGCCATCGCTTCGGGCACGCCGAGCAGGCGGGCGATGATGATGACCGGCAGATGCTGGGCGAATTGCGGTAGAAGATCGAAGGTACCCGCTGGAAGATCGTCGATCAGCGCATTGGAAAGGCTGGTAATTTCCGGCGCCAGCTCCGCTATTCGACGCGAGGTGAAGGCGCGCAGCACGAGGCTGCGCAGGCGCGAGTGGCGCGGCGGCTCGAGCTCGAGCATCGAATGCGCCTCAACCGCGTAGAAGGGCGAGACATGGTCCGGCAGGGGTTTGCGTTTGTCTTCAGGCACTTCGCGGCCGAACCTGCGATCGCGCAGGATGGCGTTCACCGCGGTATGGGAGAGCGCGCAGGGCATCGCATAGTCATCCCAATGCACCAGATGCCCGAGCGCGCGGGCACGGGCGTAGAAGCCATAGGGGTTCTGCACGAAGGCGGGCTCGGTCGGCGATTGGGCGATATGGGGCAGCTGCATTCGGGGCCTCTGGCGGGCCGGGACAGGTGCCCGGCCGCTTGCGGATCAGACCAGCGTGCCGGTCGCGTCAATGCGGGTCTTGCCGCCGAGATAGGGGTGCAGGGCGGCGGGCAGGTCGACCGAGCCATCCTCTTGCTGGCCGTTTTCCAGAACCGCGATCAGGCAGCGCCCGACGGCGAGGCCGGAGCCGTTCAGCGTATGCACGAATTCCGGCTTGCCGCCTGCCGGGCGATAGCGGGCATTCATCCGGCGCGCCTGGAAATCACCGCAGACCGAGACCGAGGAGATCTCGCGATAGGTGTTCTGGCCGGGCAGCCAGACCTCCAGGTCATGGGTCTTGGTCGCACCGAACCCCATGTCGCCGGTGCAGAGCACGACGCGGCGATAGGGCAGGCCCAGCTTTTCCAGGATCGCCTCGGCGCAGCGGGTCATCCGCTCATGCTCGGCCAGGCTGCTGTCGGGCGTGGTGATCGAGACCATCTCGACCTTCTCGAACTGGTGCTGGCGCAGCATCCCCGAGGTGTCCTTGCCGGCCGAGCCGGCCTCGGAGCGGAAGCATTGGGTATGCGCGGTCATCCGGATCGGCAGCTGCGCCTCATCCAGCACATCGCCTGCGACCGAGTTGGTCAGGGTCACCTCCGAGGTCGGGATCAGCCACCAGCCATTGGTGGTCTGATAGCTGTCCTCGGCGAATTTGGGCAGCTGGTTGGTGCCATACATCGCCTCTTCCTTGACCAGGACCGGGGTCCAGGTCTCGGTCAGGCCATGTTCGGTGATATGGGTGTCGAGCATGAATTGCGCGAGCGCCCGGTGGACCCGGATCACCGCGCCGCGCAGGACGACGAAGCGCGAGCCCGAGAGCTTGGCCGCGGTGGCGAAATCCATTCCCGGTTTCACGCCGGGAATGTCGAAATGTTCGAGCGGCCTGAAGGCGAAGACGCGCGGGCTGCCCCAGCGCTGCAGCTCGACATTCGCGGTCTCATCGACGCCATCGGGCACCTCGGCAAGGGGCAGGTTGGGGATGGTGAGGAGGAGGTCGCGCAGCGCCACGTCCTGGGCACTGGCCTGTTCGGACAGCGCGGCGATCTCGGCCTTCTTTTCAGCCACCAGGGTGCGCAGCCGCTCGAATTCCGTGTCGTTTCCGGCGGCTTTGGCCGCGCCGACCTGTTTCGAGGCCGCGTTCTGCGCCGCCTGCGCCGTCTCGGCGGCCAGAATGCTGGCACGACGCGCCTCATCCAGCGCAAGGATCTGCGACGACAGGCCCGGAAGGCCACGGCGCGCCAGAGCGGCGTCGAAGGCTGCGGGGGTCTCGCGGATGGCGCGGATGTCGTGCATGTCTTTCACCTTTCAGATCGCTGCGCCCCATATGCCCGATTGCGCCGCCCGGGTGAAGCACCCGCTTGCGCTTCTTCCTGGCGAAAATACTCCCGCCGGAGGCGGCGACCGCCCGCCACGGCGCGACCGCCGAACCGGAAACCGAAAAGCCGGAGTGTCCTGCGCCCTGGCGCAGGACGCGACAGACGGAGATGGCGCGCTCTGCGCGCCGCCGTCGGATCACCACCTGATCACCGGCGATCCCCCCGATCCGCCTGCGCCGAAATGCCCAGCCTCGCGCCTTGCCATCGCAATGCCCCCCGAGTAGGGTGCGCGCCAATTTAAGGGCCGGATCCGGTCCCCAGGCCCATTGCCGTGCCCGAACCGGGGCGCGGGACAACGAGAGGAACGTACGATGTTTGTCACGCCCGCCTATGCCCAGACCGTCGGGGGGGGAGACCTCAGCACGTTCACCAGTTTCATTCCGCTGATCCTGATCTTCGGCATCATGTATGTGCTGCTGATCCGGCCGCAGCAGAAGAAATTGAAGACCCACAAGTCGATGGTCGAGGCGCTGCGCCGGGGCGATCAGATCGTGACGCAGGGCGGCATCATCGGCAAAGTGTCCAAGGTCAAGGAAGACGGCGAGATCGAGGTCGAGATCGCCGAAGGCGTGAAGGTGCGCGTCGTGCGCTCGACCATCTCGCAGGTGCTGTCAAAAACCGAGCCTTCGGCCTGAACCGGACGCTGAGCGATGCAAATCTCCCTCTGGAAGCGGATCATCATCCTCGGGCTATGCCTGCTGGGCGTGATCTATGCCGTGCCGAACCTGTTCTACACGCGGGTCGAGACGCACAACGACGCGGTCAAGCAGATCGAGCAGGCCGGCGGGCCGACGCCCGAATTGCAGGCGGCGGCGGATAAGTGGCCCTCCTGGCTGCCCTCGTCGATCGTCAACCTCGGGCTTGACCTGCGCGGCGGCGCGCATCTGCTGGCCGAGGTGCAGTTGCAGGATGTCTATGCCGACCGGATGAACACGCTCTGGCCCGAGGTGCGCGATGCGCTGCGGGCGGACCGTGACACGGTGGGCAATGTGCGGCGCGAGCCTTCGCCCTCGGACGTGCTGAAAGTGTCCATTTCCGAGCCGGGCGGGCTGGACAAGGCGCTGGCCGATGTCCGCGCGCTGTCGCAGCCGGTGGTTTCGCTGGCCGGGGTGGGGCAGCGCGACCTGCAGGTGGCGGGCGCCGGGACCAGCATCACGATCTCGCTCTCGCCTGCGGAAAAGACCGCGACCGATGACCGCACCATGCAGCAATCGCTCGAGATCGTGCGGCGGCGGGTTGATGCGGCAGGCACCCGCGAACCCACGATCCAGCGCGAGGGGACGGACCGGATCCTGATCGAGGTGCCCGGCATCGGCTCTGCAGACGAGCTGAAATCGCTGATCGGCACCACGGCGCGGCTGACCTTCAATGGGGTCGTCGGGCGAACCGGCGACGCCCATGCGATCCCCGGTGCCGGCAACCTTCTGGTGCCGAGCCAGGACGAGAAGGGGGTCTATTACATCATTCAGGACACCTCGGTCGTCACCGGGGAAGACCTGAAGAACGCGCAGCCCGCCTTTGATCAGAATGGCGGGCCGGCGGTCGAGTTCAGCTTTGACACCTCCGGCGCCCGCAAGTTCGGCGATTATACCGCCACGCATATCGGCCAGCCCTTCGCGATCGTGCTCGACAATCAGGTGATCTCGGCGCCGACGATCCAGTCGGCGATCCGCGGCGGATCCGGGATCATCACCGGCAACTTCACGGTGGAAAGCTCGACCAAGCTCGCGGTGCTGCTGCGGGCTGGCGCGCTGCCGGCCAAGATGAACTTCCTCGAAGAGCGCACCATCGGGCCGGAGCTTGGGGCTGACAGCATCAAGGCGGGCAAGGTGGCGGCGGTGATCGGCTCGGTCGCCGTCGGGGTCTTCATGGTGCTGGTCTATGGCTGGTTCGGCTGGATCGCCAACTTCAGCCTGCTGTTGAACCTTGCGATGATGTTCGGCGCGCTCAGCCTGATCGGTGGCACGCTGACGCTGCCGGGCATCGCCGGGATCGTGCTGACGGTCGGTACGGCGGTGGACGGCAACGTGCTGGTCTATGAACGTATCCGCGAAGAACTGCGCAACGCCAAGGGTCCGGCGCGGGCGATCGAGCTGGGCTATGACCGGGCGCTGAGCGCCATCGTGGACAGCAACATCACCACGATGATCTCGGCGCTGATCCTTTACTTCGTCGGCTCCGGCCCGGTGCGCGGCTTTGCCGTGACGCTGGCGCTGGGGATCATGACCTCGGTCTTCACCACCGTCTTCCTGTCGCGCCTGTTCATCGTGATGTGGTTCGAGCGCCGCCGCCCCAAGACAATCGAGGTATAGGATGCGTCTTCGACTGGTTCCCGACCACACCAACATCGACTTCTTCGCCATTGCCCGGGTGACCTTCGGCGGCTCGATGCTGCTGGTGGTGATCTCGATCATCGCGCCCTTCGTCTGGGGGCTGAATTTCGGCATCGACTTCCTTGGCGGCACGACGATCCGGACCGAGGCGGCGCAGCCGATCGATATCGGGGCCTATCGCCAGGCGCTGACCCCGCTCAAGCTGGGCGATGTGACCATCGCAGAGGTGTTCGACCCCAACTTCCGGCCGGATCAGCATGTCGCGATGATCCGGGTCGAGGCGCAGAAGGGCCAGGATTCGATGCAGGCCGCGACGCTGGCCAAGGTCGAGAGCGCGCTGAAGGGGGTCGATGCCTCGATCACCTTCCCATCGGTGGAAAGCGTCGGGCCGAAGGTCTCGGGGGAACTGATGTGGACCGCGATCGAGGCGATCACCGGGGCGGTGGTGGCGGTGATGGCCTATATCTGGCTGCGCTTCGAGTGGCAGTTCGCGCTCGGGGCGGCGGTTGCCACGGTGCATGACGTGGCCCTGACGGTGGGGATCTTCGTCCTGCTGCAGATCCGCTTCGATCTGTCGATCATCGCGGCGCTGCTGACCATCGTGGGGTATTCGCTGAACGACACCGTGGTGGTCTTCGACCGGGCGCGCGAGAACCTGATCAAGTACAAGAAGATGCCGCTGCGCGACGTGCTGAACCTCTCGGCCAACGAGACGCTGAGCCGAACCCTGATGACCTCGGGGTCTACCCTGATCCCGCTGATCGCGATGCTGATCCTCGGCGGCGACGTGATCCGGGGCTTCGTCTTCGCGATCACCTGGGGCGTGATCACCGGGACCTATTCCTCGATCTACGTCGCCAAGAACATCGTGCTGATGCTGGGCGTCAAGCGTGACTGGTCCAAGAAGGACGACAAGACCGCAGGCACGCAGTTCACGGCGAAACCCTGATGCAGCTGACCGAGATCACCTATGACGAGGCGCGGCCGGTGGACAGCTACGGGCCGGGCGTCTTTCGGGTGGACGGCAAGCTGCATTACGGCGCGATGATCATCACCGAAAGCGCGGTCAGCGACTGGGGCGGCTATGACGATGTCGAGCCGCTCCTGGCGCTGGTCGGGCAGATCGACGTGCTGTTCGTCGGCACCGGACGCGAGATCGCCTTTCTGCCGCGCGCGCTCCGCGACCGGCTGGAGGCGGCCGGGCTCGGGGTCGAGGCGATGGACACGCCCGCCGCCTGCCGCACCTATAACGTGATCCTGTCGGAAGGCCGCCGGATTGCGGCGGCGATGCTGCCGGTCTGAGGCGCGCCGCGACCTTTCCCATTTTCTGCCCCTAAATATCCCCGCCGGAGGCTTCCGCGCGACGGGCAGGAGCCTCCGGCGGGGATATTTCAGGGCAGAAAATGCAAGCCTTTCCGGCTGGGCTTTGCGGATCTGCGGCAATGGGTTAGGTCTGAGGGCATGGAGCTGAGGGTCACCGATCTTGCCTGTGCCCGCGGGGGCGTGGCCGTGCTGGAGGGCGTGAGGTTTGCCCTGATGCCGGGGCGCGCGCTGGTGCTGCGCGGGCCGAACGGGGTGGGCAAGACCACGCTGCTGCGGACGCTGGCGGGGTTGCAGCCGCCGCTGGCCGGCGAAGTTTCGGTGCCCGCCGAGGCGATGGCCTATGCCGCCCATGCGGACGGGATGAAGGCGCACGCTGACGGTGGCCGAGAACCTGGCCTTCTGGGCGCGCGATCTTTGGCACCGGCGAGATCGGCCCGGCGCTGGAGGCGATGAACCTTGTCAGCCTGCGCGACCGGATGGCGCAGAACCTTTCGGCGGGGCAGAAGCGGCGGCTGGGGCTGGCGCGGCTGCTGGTCACGGGGCGCGCGGTCTGGGTGCTGGACGAGCCGACGGTGTCGCTCGACGCAGGCTCGGTCGCGCTGTTCGTTGCCGTGCTGCGCGGCGCATCTGGCGGCGGGTGGGCTGGCGCTTGATTGCGACCCATATCGATCTGGGGCTGGACGAGGCCGAGGTTCTGGACCTGGCCCCGTTCCGGGCGCGCCGGTCCCGCCCTGACGCCAGCGGATTCGACGCGGCGTTCGACGGCGCGTTTGACGGGGCCTTCGAATGATCGCGCTGCTGCTCCGCGATCTGCGGCTGGCGGTGCGGGCCGGCGGCGGCTTTGGCCTCGGCCTGGCGTTCTTCCTGATCGTGGTGGTGCTGGTGCCGCTCGGCGTCGGGCCACAGGCCGCGACGCTGTCGGTGATCGCGCCGGGGATCCTCTGGGTCGCGGCGCTGCTGGCCTGCCTCTTGTCGCTCGACCGGATCTTTGCGCTCGATTTCGAGGATGGCTCGCTGGAGCTGCTGGCGACCGCGCCGATCCCGCTGGAGGGCGTGGTGACGGTGAAGGCGCTGGCGCATTGGCTGACGACGGGGCTGCCGCTGGTGCTGGTCTCGCCGGTTCTGGCGCTGCTGATGAGCCTGCCCTGGGCGGGCTATGGCTGGCTGGTGCTGAGCCTGCTGCTCGGCACGCCGGCGCTGTCGGTGATCGGCACTTTCGGTGCGGCGTTGACGGTCGGGCTGAAGCGCGGCGGGTTGCTGCTGTCGCTGCTGGTGCTGCCGCTGTACGTGCCGACGCTGATCTTCGGCGCCGAGGCGGTGCGGCGCGGGGCGGCGGGGCTGGACGGCCTGACGCCGCTTCTGATGCTCGGCGGGATCACGGCTGGGGTCGGCGGCGCTGTTGCCCTTCGCCTCGGCTGCCGCGCTGCGCGTCAATCTGCGCTAGGCGGATCGCTGGTTGGTGAGTTGAGATGGCGCGGGAAAGAACGTAAGGCAGGGACATGTCGATCTGGAAATACGCCAATCCGAAACTCTTCATGCAGACCTCCGAGCGGGCTGCTGCGCTGGCTTGTGCCGGCTGACGGCGGCGTTGATGGCGCTGGGGCTGATCTGGGGGTTCTTCTTCACGCCGGATGATTACCGGCAGGGATCGACGGTGAAGATCATCTTCCTGCATGTGCCAAGCGCGATGCTGGGGATCAATGCCTGGCTGATGATGCTGGTGGCCTCGCTGATCTGGCTGATCCGGCGGCACCATGTCAGCGCGCTGGCGGCCAAGGCGGCGGCGCCGGTCGGCGCCGACGATGACGCTGATCGCGCTGGTCACCGGGGCGATCTGGGGCGAGCCGATGTGGGGCACCTGGTGGGCCTGGGACCCGCGGCTGACCTCGTTCCTGATCCTGTTCCTGTTCTACCTCGGCTACATGGCGCTGTGGGCGGCGATCGAGGACCCGGATACGGCGGCCGATCTGACCAGCGGTGCTGTGCCTCGTCGGCGTCGGTCTTTGCGCTGCTGCAGCCGCTACGCGGTGGATTTCTGGAGCCAGGGGCTGCATCAGGGGCCGAGCCTGACGGTGGCGCAGAAGCAGCATGTGGCGGATGCCTTCTGGTATCCGCTGATGATCTCGATCGCCGGGTTCCTGGCTGTTCTTCGTGACCATGGTGCTGCTGCGCACCCGCACCGAGATCCGGCAGCGGCGGTTGCAGGCGCTGCTGGCGCGGGAGCGGATGGCGGCATGATGCCGGATCTGGGGAAATACGCCGTGGCGGTGCTGTCGGCCTATGGCGCGGCGATCCTGCTGATCGCGGCGCTGGTGGCGGTGACGCTGATCGCGGGGCGCCAAGGTGCGGCGCGATCTGGCCGAGGTGGAAGCGCGGCAGGGACGTGGCAATGGCTAGAGTGAAGCCGATGATGGTTCTGCCGCCGCTGATCTTCGCGGCGCTGGCGGCGATGTTCTGGCTCGGCATGAACCGGTCGAACCCGGATGAGCTGCCCTCGCAACTGGTCGGGCAGGCAGGCGCCGGGGGTGGTGCTGACCCAGCTTGGCGATGGCGCGCCGTTCAGCGATGCGACGTTGCGCGACGGCCATGTGAAGATCGTGAATTTCTGGGCAAGCTGGTGCCAGCCCTGCCGGGCCGAGGCCGCCAGTGCTGGACAGGATGGCGGCCGAGGGCATTGCGATCTATGGCGTGAACTACAAGGACAAGCGCGCCGATGCGCTGGGGTTTCTGGCCCAGGTCGGCGATCCCTTCGCGGCGATGGGCGCGGATCAGGCCGGGCAGATGGCGCTGAACTGGGGCGTCTATGGCGTGCCCGAGACCTATGTGATCGATGGCAAGGGCAAGGTGCTGCTGCGCTTTCCCGGGCCCATCGTGGGTGACACGCTGGACCGGTTGATCCGGCCCGCGCTGGCCAAAGCCGCCGCCGATTAGGCGATCCGCTGTCCGATGCCCGCAACTCTGTCAGCCGCGGCGGGGCGGATCACCGTGAATTGTCCGCCGTTGGACCGCTGCGGTTGTGGATATGTCGGACTATTTGTCGCAGTCATGCTATGCTCGCCCTACGGAAAAGAGCAATTTCGTGCGGCTGTCCCAGAGGAACGCCCGGACGTGATGGGCGGAGGGCTGCCGGAATTGACCAGGCAAGGGAGGTAGGCATGGTCGAGACCATTGGTAATCCGCTCAGCTGGGCGGCGAAGGGGATGATGGGCGCGGGCGCCCATGTGGCGCATGTGACCGAGGCGATTGGCGGCGCGGAAGCCGCGCGCGAGCCGCGCGTGCGCCAGATCGGGATCAAGGATATCCGTGAGGCCCTGCGCAAGGGCATCGAGGATTTCTCGGCGCTCAGGACGGATGTGGCCTTCCTTTGTCTGTTCTACCCGGTGGTGGGGGTGGCGCTGGCGTTCCTGGCGTTCCACGAGAATGTCCTGCCGCTGGTGTTTCCGCTGATCTCGGGCTTTGCGCTGCTTGGACCGGTCGCGGCGATCGGGCTTTATGAGATGAGCCGACGGCGCGAGAAGACCGGGCAAGCCAACTGGGCGGATGCTTTCGCGGTGCTGTATTCGCCCAAGCTGGGCGCGATCTTCGTGCTGGTGCTGGCGCTCATGGTGACCTTCATGGTCTGGATTCTGGTGGCCGACGGGCTTTATGCGCTGACCATGGGGCCCGCGCAGCCGGTCTCGGCCGCGGCTTTCTGGCATGACCTGATGGTGACGCGGGGCGGGCATGCGCTGATCTTACTTGGGATCGGCAGCGGATTCATCTTCGCCGTGGTGGTGCTGGCGGTCAGCGTGGTGTCCTTCCCGCTGCTGCTCGATCGCAATGTCGGGCTTCCGCTGGCGGTGGTCACCTCCGTGCGGGTGGCGCGACGCAACCCCGGGACCATCGCGGTCTGGGGCGCGATCGTTGCCGTGTCCTTGGCATTGGGCGCTGTGCCCGCGATGCTGGGGCTGGTCATCGTGATCCCGGTGCTGGGACATGCGACCTGGCATCTCTATCGCGCGGCGATTGCGCCGGAGTGATCCGGGGTCCTGCGGCGGCGCCCTGACGGGCGCCACGCCTGTTGCATCGCCTGCGGCGCGGGGTGGAGTGCGACCCGCGCGCGGGCAGAGACGGACCATGCCTCCGGCGGGGATATTTCAGGGCAGAAAATGGACCGCCCCGCGATCCTTCATTTTCTGTCCACAAATATCCTCGGGGGGTGCGGGGGGCAGAAGGCCCCCCGCAGCGTCAGATCAATGGGATCCGGTAGCGCCGGGACTCGCCGCCGCCATGGGCAGAGGGCTTGGTGAAGCTTTCGATGAACTGCCCGCCGCAGGCCTCGATCGTGCGGATTGAGGCGATGTTGGCGGGGCTGCAGGTCAGCTCGACCTGAGCCAGGCCTTCGGCGCGGGCGCGGGGCAGGAATTGGGCCAGCGCGCGGGCGGCGTAGCCATGGCCGCGTTTCCACGGGACGACGGCGTAGCCGATATGTCCCAGGACATGGGGCGGGAGCGCCGAGGTGCCCGGCTGCCAGCGCAGCGATATGCAGCCTGCGAAGTCGCCATCCCAGAGCCAGAGGGTGAAGCCGGGCAGGCGGGGGACGCTCGATCCATCCGGCAAGGTGACGCTGGCCGCAGCGGGCGCGCGCTGTGTCAGGCCCGCGAGAAAGGCGGGGGCGTCGGTGTTGATCGCTTTGATATGGTCTTGCGCCGCCTGCGGGCGGAGATTGTCGGGGGACCAGCCGCGATGCAGGGCGTCAAGATAGCCCGGCAGCCGCAGGGCATCGGGCTCGACAAGTGTGAGGCGGCCCGCCGGAGGATCATCCGGGCGGGCCGCCACCAACGTCAGGCCGATTTGGCGAGGTTGCGCAGCACGTAGTGCAGCACGCCGCCGTGTTCGACGTATTCGATCTCGATCTCGGTATCGATCCGGCATTTCAGCTGGATCGTCTTCTCGCTGCCATCGGCATAGGTGATCGTGCAGGGCACCAGGCTGCAGCGGCTTCAGATCGCCCGTCCAGGCCGTGGATCGAGACCGACTTCATCGCCCTTCAGGCCCAGCGACTTGCGGGTCGTCGCCTTCGGTGAACTCGAACGGGATGACGCCCATGCCGACGAGGTTGGAGCGGTGGATGCGCTCGAAGCTTTCGGCGATCACCGCCTTGACGCCCAGCAGCGCGGTGCCCTTGGCCGCCCAGTCGCGCGAGGAGCCGGCGCCATATTCGATGCCGCCGAAGATCACCAGCGGCGTGCCCGCCTCCTGATAGGCCATCGAGGCGTCGAAGATCGAGGTCTGCTTGCCGTCCGGCCCGTTGGTGTAGCCGCCTTCGACGCCATCCAGCATCTCGTTCTTGATGCGGATATTGGCGAAGGTGCCGCGCATCATCACTTCGTGGTTGCCGCGCCGCGAGCCGTAGGAGTTGAACTCGCGACAGCGGAACCTGACGCTCGGTCAGGTACTTGCCGGCCGGGGTTGAGGCTTTGAACGAACCGGCGGGCGAGATGTGGTCGGTGGTGATCATGTCGCCCAGAAGCGCCAGCACACGGGCGCCCTTGATGTCGTGGATCGTGCCCGGCGTCTTGCGACATGCCTTGGAAATAGGGCGGGTTCTGGACATAGGTCGAGGTCGGCAGGCCAGTCATAGGTCTCGGCTGTCGGTGGTCTTCGACCGCCCTGCCATTTCGCGTCGCCCTTGAAGACATCGGCGTATTTCTTCTGGAAGGCGGCGCGGGTGACGGTCTGTTCGACCAGATCGGCGATCTCCTTCGTTGGTCGGCCAGATGTCCTTCAGATAGACCGGCTTGCCATCCTTCGCCGTGCCAAGCGGCTCGGTGGTCAGGTCGATGTTCATGTCGCCGGCCAGCGCATAGGCCACGACCAGCGGCGGCGAGGCGAGGTAGTTGGCGCGCACGTCGGGCGAGATCCGGCCTTCGAAGTTGCGGTTGCCCGACAGGACGGCGGTGGCGACCAGATCGCCTTCGGCGATGGCGGCCGAGATTTCCGGCTGCAGCGGGCCGGAGTTGCCGATGCAGGTGGTGCAGCCATAGCCCACGAGGTTGAAGCCGATGGCGTCGAGGTCTTCCTGCAGGCCGGCGGCCTCCAGATATTCCGACGACGAC
The DNA here is from genome assembly GCA_963837565.1 of uncultured Pseudomonadota bacterium. Taxonomy (GTDB): domain Bacteria; phylum Pseudomonadota; class Alphaproteobacteria; order Rhodobacterales; family Rhodobacteraceae; genus Solirhodobacter. The sequence goes on along the minus strand of CAWIOC010000018.1, from coordinate 755,803 downwards.
CTGCGATCCGGGGGCGAGCGAGGTCTTCACCCAGGGCTTGCGGTTCAGGCCCAGCGCGCGCGCCTTGCGGGCGACCAGACCGGCGCCGATCATCACATAGGGGTTCGAGGTATTGGTGCAGGAGGTGATCGAGGCGATCACCACCGAGCCGTCGCGCAGCGTGTACTCCTCGCCCGCGACGGCGCCGGATTTGCGGGCATCGCGCGCCGTCGACCATGACCGCGCCTTCGGAGGCCATTTCCTTGGCAGCGCTCGACGTGTCGACGCCGCGATATTCGCAGACGACCTTGTAGAAGCCGGACGAGGCCTTGGTCAGCGGCGTGTAGTCCTGCGGGCGTTTCGGGCCGGAGATGGCCGGAACGATCGTGCCCATGTCGAGATGCAGGGTCGAGGTGTAGACCGGGGCATAGTCCGCGCCGCGCCACATGCCGTTGGCCTTGGCATAGGCCTCGACCAGCGCGATGCGCGCCTCGTCGCGGCCGGTCTGTGCGCAGGTAGCGGATGGTTTCGCCGTCGATCGGGAAGAAGCCGCAGGTGGCGCCGTATTCCGGCGCCATGTTGGCGATGGTGGCGCGGTCGGCCAGCGGCAGATGGTCGAGACCTTCGCCGTAGAATTCGACGAATTTGCTGACCACGCCATGTTTGCGCAGCATCTGGACGACTTTCAGCACCAGGTCGGTGGCGGTGGTGCCTTCCACCATCTTGCCGGTCAGCTTGAAGCCGACGACTTCGGGGATCAGCATCGAGACCGGCTGGCCCAGCATCGCGGCCTCGGCCTCGATCCCGCCGACGCCCCAGCCGAGAACGGCCAGGCCGTTGACCATGGTGGTGTGGCTGTCGGTGCCGACGAGCGTGTCGGGATAGGCGACCTCTGCGCCGTTCTGGTCGTTGTCGGTCCAGACGGTCTGGGCGAGGTATTCGAGGTTGACCTGATGGCAGATGCCGGTGCCGGGCGGCACGACGCGGAAGTTGTTGAAGGCGTTCTGGCCCCATTTCAGGAAGACATAACGCTCCATGTTGCGCTCATATTCGCGGTCGACGTTCATCTGGAAGGCGCGCGGATTGCCGAATTCGTCGATCATCACCGAGTGGTCGATGACCAGATCGACCGGGTCCAGCGGGTTGATCTTCTGCGCGTCGCCGCCAAGGCCGAGGATGCCGTCGCGCATCGCGGCGAGATCGACCACGGCCGGAACGCCGGTGAAATCCTGCATCAGCACGCGGGCCGGACGATAGGCGATCTCGCGCGGGTTCTTGCCGCCCATCTTGCCCCATTCGGAGAAGGCCTTGATGTCGTCGAGCGTGACGGTCTTGCCATCCTCGAAGCGCAGCATGTTCTCCAGCACGACCTTCAGCGAGGCGGGCAGGTTCGAGAAATTGCCCAGCCCGGCCGCCTCGGCGGCGGGGATCGAGTAATAGGCGACGCTCGCGCCGCCGGCGGTCAGGGTCTTGCGGGTTTTGGCGCTGTCTTGTCCGACGATCACGGTCATGACAGTCTCCTGGTGATGAGGCGAGGCGGATGCTGGTTCCTCTTGCCCGAGTGGAAGGCGTCGTGCAAGGGAGTCGCGCGCCATTGTATGCAATTGTATGCAGAAAAACCAGTGCGCAAATCGCGACTACGCGGGGCGCAAATGTTTCCGTCGGTCCACATCTGCGTGATAGTGTCGCGCTTACACCCTCGCAAAACCTTGATTGGCGGAAGTTTGCCGGTTTGGGTATGTATCGGATAGCCAAGGGAGCAAGATATTCATATGCGCAGCATCTTCAGCGCCGCAGCCTGTGTCTGGCTCGGCCTCAGCGGGTTTGGCCATGCCGAAGACGGCGTGTCGCACCCAGCGGTGGTGGTCGAGCTGTATCACCTCGCAGGGCTGTTCGTCCTGCCCGCCGGCAGATGATGTTCTGGCGCAGCTGGCCGGGCGCACCAATGTGATCCCGCTGGCGCTGCATGTCGACTACTGGGATTACATCGGCTGGGCCGACAAGTTTGCGTCGCCGCAATATACCGAGCGGCAGAAGGCCTATGCGCGCGGCGGCGGGCAGCCGGACGATCTATACGCCGCAGATGATCGTCGAGGGGGTGGACCGGGTCGAGGGACCGCGCCCGATGGATGTGGCCGAACTGATCCAGCAATACCACGCCCAGGTTTCGCCGGTGACGGTGTCGATGACCCGGGCAGGCGACGTGGTCACGATCGCGGCGCGTTCCACGCACGGCTTTCCCGCATAAGCTGAATGTGCAGCTGGTGCGCTATCGCCCCTCGGCCACGGTCTCCATCGAGCGCGGCGAGAATGCCGGTCGGCAGATCACCTATCGCAACATCGTGACGGATTGGCAGTCTCTGGTGAGCTGGGACAGCAGCGCGCCCCTGTCGGTTCAGGCCAAGGTGACCGGGACCGAACCGGTGGTGGTGATCGTGCAGCAGCCGGGTCCGGGCGCCATCGTCGCTGCGGCGGAGATGAACTGACCGGCAGAGAGCGGGCCCGTTTTGGTCGGCCCGGTCCGGATCGCGCGGCCTCGGGCGCTCAGGGTGCCGGTTTCCAGCGGCGGTGAATCCAGAACCACTGATCGAGATGCTGGCGCACCTGCGCCTCGAGACTGTCGTTGAGGGCCTGGGTCATCACCTCGGGCGTGGAGGGCGGGATCGGCGCCTCGACCACAATCTCGAAATCGATGCCGTTGGGCGCGCGGATGCCATAGACCGGCACCATGAGCGCCTTGTATTTCAGCGCCAGTTCGGCGGCCGAGAGCGTCGTCAGCGCCTCGCGCCCGAAGAAGCGGAGGCGTGCGCCGGTCTGGTTGTACTGGTCGATGACGATGCCCAGCATCCCGGCGGAGCGGATGAAGCGGACCATGTCGCCAAGGCCCTTTTTCCCGCGCGGAAACAGGGGCGTGCCGATGGTCTCGATGGCCTCGACGTAATGGTCGTTGAACCAGCCGTTGTTCATCGGGCGATAGAGCGCGCCGACGTTGAAGCCGCGCGCCAGCATGGCGGCACGGCAGGCGTCGTAATTGCCGAAATGGCCGGTGACGAAGATCACCGGGCGATGCGCGGCATGGGCCTCGTCGAGGGCGGCAAGACCGGGGCCGGTGATCGGCTGCTTTTTCACATGGGCCACGAAATCGGCGCCCGAGTAGAACTCGATCAGGGTGCGCCCGACATTGTTCGGGACGGCGCGGCACAGGCGCGCAACCTCGGACTTCGGCAGATCGGGCAGGACGAGGGCGAGGTTCTGTTCGACCCGGCGGGAATAGCCCACGGCGGGGGCCACGATGCGGCCGACCAGCCAGCCGGTGACGGGCACGCGGGTGCGGTAGGGCAAAAGCAGAAGCGCGCCGAGGACCAGGCGCAACAGCCTGTCCTGCCACCACATGGCGGTGGCGTAGCGGGGATCCTTTTGGTCGTTCATCGAAGCTCTCCGGGCCCGTTCGGGGCAGGGGCGCGGTTGGTCCGCGCTTCGCGGTGCCAGACATAGAGACCCGCCGCGGCGATCACAAGCGCCCCAAGGCAGGTCAATGCATCGGGCAGATCACCGAAGAGGAGATAGCCGAAGAGCGTGGCAAAGAGGATGTCGGATTGCCCGAAGGGGGCGATGACGCTGGCCTCGGCCAGGGTGAAGGCGCGGATCAGGAAGAGCTGGGCCAGGGCGCCGAAGCTGCCGATCAGGGCATAGGTGGGCAGATCGCCGAGCGCGATCGGGTGCCAGACGAAGGGCAGGACGAGGGTTGTCGCGATCGTGCCGAGCAGGGTCGAGGTGAAGAGCGAGGTCCAGAGGTTCTCGCCCGCGCCGACCCGGCGGGTGATGATGGCGTAGCCCGCGTAACAGGCGGCACCGCCAAGCGGCAGCAGCGCCGCGGGCGTGAAGACCGCGCTGCCGGGGCGGATGATGATCAGCGCGCCCAGGAAGGCCACAAGGACGCCCGCGACGCGGCGCGGGCCGATGCGTTCGCCAAGGAAGATCGCGGCAGCGGCGGTGATCAGCACGGGCGAGAGGTCGGCAATGGCGGTGGCCTCGGCCAGACCGATGACTGCCGAGCGCCGCGAAGAACAGCCCGGTCGAGCCGAACTGGCAGAGCGAACGCAGCAGATGCATTCCCGGGGCGTCCATCCGGATCAGCGTGGGCAGGCGGCGAATGTTGATCGCGGCAACGATCACGGTCTGGCAGGAATAGCGCGCCCAGATCACCTGCAGCGTGTCATAGCGCCCGATCAGCGACTTCGCGGCGGCATCCATCGCGGTGAAGACGAGGACGGCGGCGAGCATGAACAGGATGCCGCGGGCGGTCGGGCCAAGGCCGATCGGAGCAAGGGGGGCGGGTTGCGATGTCATGGCGCGACCCTAGGACGGGAGCCGGGGGGAAGGCAATCGGGCGCGGCACGGCCGGGTGGGCCTTGTCGTGAGCGGAAGGTTGGGCGTGGTCGGTTTCGGCGGTGATCCGGCGGTGACGCCTGCGGCGGTGATCTGGCCTTGACGCCTGCGGCGGTGATCCGGCGGTGACGCCTGCGGCGTCGTTGCCCCTGTCTCGCCTCCGGCGCGGATGCGCCTGCGGCTCGGGCGGCGCGGGCCTGAGGGCCCGCGCCGGAACGCAAGCCTGGTGCAGATGGTCCGCCGCCGGCGCGGGTGGTCGGCGCAGGATGCCTCCGGCGGGAGTATTTTCGCCAGGAAGAAAGCGGGGCGATCGCCTGTGGTGGAGACGGGGGTCGGGCGCCTGGGGAGCGCGATTATTCCTCGTCCTGGATCAACACGATCTCGCCCTCGGCCTCGAGCCCGCGGATCGCAAGGACGATGGCCGACATCGCCTCTTCCGCGTCCTTGTCCTTGACCTTGCCGCGTGCCTCGATCTCTTCGCGCAGGGCCGCGGCCATGCGCTGGCTCATATTGCCAAGGATGAAGTCCGAGGCGGCCTGGGCCGCGGGAGCGGTCGACGCCGCCATCGCGGTGACCAGCGCCGCCTGATCGAGGATCCGGACGATTTTCGGGATGTCGCGCGCTTCGACCCGTGTCGGGATGTTGAGATAGGTGAAGATCGCGCGGCGGACCTGTTCGGCGAAGCCGGCATCGGTTTCGTCGAGGCCCTTGAGCACATCCTCTCTGGTCAGCGCGGGGGAGACGTTGAGGATGGCGCCGACGCGTTCCACCGGATCGGTGTCGAAGGCGCGGGGCGGGGTGGAATCGAGCTGGGCGGCAAGCGAGAGGCCGATGCGGCGCACCGTCTCGGGGTCGATCGCCGAGGTCAGCGAGACGGCATAGGCGACGCGGCGCGCGCGATCCCCGGGCAGGCGGCCGAGCAGATCCGCGGCGCGGGCGACGGGCAGTTTCGACAGCAGGACCGCGCCGACCTCGACGCTTTCGTCCTGCAGGACGGGGAGGAGTTGGTCCGGCGCCAGGGCGGCGATGCGTTCCCAGGGGTCGGACGTGCCGCTGGCGCCGTGGAGGCGACGCAGACGGCTGACGGTGTTCGGGCTGATATGGCCATCGAGGATCGAGAGCGCGCCGTCGAGCCCGCCGGGGAAGGACAGACCGACTCCGTCCAGTTCGGCCAGAAATTCTTCGACCGTGGCATGCAGGGTGTCACGGTCGATCGAGCGCATCAGGCCGATCTGTTCGGTCAGCGCGGCCTGCAGGTGGTCGGGCAGGCTGGTCAGCGGCAGGGCGGAGCCTTCGGCCACCAGCAGGCGGACGATCACCGCGGCTTTCTGCCGGCTGGTGAGCATCGGGCGGGCGGCGGACGCGAGGCCGCGTGGCGCAGTGCTGCGGGCGGCGGAGGCGAGCTGATTGGGCATTGGACGAGATCCTTCCGGGGAATGCCGGAAGGATGTCAGGGCCGGGTTAAGGCGGCCTTAGCGGCAGGGTGGTCTGTCAGGCGCCAGCCTGGGGTTCGCAGTTTTGGGTTGCGGCGTTCCAGCTCGAGCCGGGCGCGCATTGCGCCGAGGACCGGATTTTCTGCATATGGTCGCAGCCCTCGGCGACGGCAAGGCCCGGGGCGAGGGCGAGGAGGAGGACGGCGATCGCGCGGCGCTTCATCTGCATCTCCTGTTTCAGGGGTCGATGTCAGAGGGTGCAGCCTGACCGCGAGTCGGTGCAAGAGCTTTCTGCCGCGCCGGGCGGATGGCGCCGACGGGCCGAAGATCTTGGCGATCCGCCCTTGGTCCTGCCGGGCGATCAGGCGCCGAAGACGCGCTTGAAGATCGTGTCGACATGCTTGGTGTGATAGCCAAGGTCGAATTTCTCGTCGATTTCGGCCTCGCTCAGGGCGGCGCGGACCTCGGCGTCGGCCAGCAGCTCGGTCGCGGAAATCCGCGCCCTGTTCCCAGACCTTCATCGCGTTGCGCTGCACCAGGCGGTAGCTGTCCTCGCGGCTGACGCCCGCTCTGGGTCAGCGCCAGAAGCACGCGCTGGCGACATGCACCAGCCCATTGAACTTGTTCATGTTGCGTCAGCATGTTTTCCGGGTAGATCACCAGCTTTTCGATCACCCCGGCCAGGCGGTTCAGCGCGAAATCCAGCGTGATCGTGGTGTCCGGGCCGATGGCGCGCTCGACCGAGGAATGCGAGATGTCGCGCTCGTGCCAGAGCGCCACGTTTTCCAGCGCCGGGCATCACCGCCATGCGCACCAGGCGGGCAAGGCCGGTCAGGTTTTCGGTCAGCACCGGGTTGCGCTTGTGCGGCATCGCCGACGAGCCCTTCTGGCCGGGCGAGAAGAACTCTTCCGCCTCCAGCACTTCGGTGCGCTGCATGTGGCGGATTTCGATGGCGACGTTTTCGATCGACGAGGCGATGACGCCGAGCGTGGCGAAGAACATCGCGTGGCGGTCGCGCGGGATGACCTGGGTCGAGATCGGCTCGGGCGTCAGGCCCAGCTTCTCGCAGACATGCTCTTCGACCGCGGGGTCGATATTGGCGAAGGTGCCGACGGCGCCGGAGATGGCACCGGTGGCGATTTCGGCGCGGGCGTTGACCAGGCGGGCGCGGTTGCGCGCCATTTCGGCATAGAAGCGGGCGAAGGTCAGGCCCATCGTCGTGGGTTCGGCATGGATGCCGTGGCTGCGGCCGATGCGGACCGTGTCCTTGTGTTCGAACGCGCGGGTCTTCAGCGCGGCCAGCACCCGGTCCATATCGGCCAGCAGGATATCGGCGGCGCGGACCAGCTGGACGTTGAAGGTGGTGTCGAGCACGTCGGACGAGGTCATGCCCTGATGGACGAAGCGCGCCATGTCGGGGCCGATGATCTCGGCCAGATGGGTGAGGAAGGCGATGACGTCATGCTTGGTGACGGCCTCGATCTCGTCGATGCGGGCGACGTCGAATTCGACGTCGCCTGGCCTTCCAGACCGCCTCGGCATGCGTCTTTCGGGATCACGCCGAGGTCGGCCTGCGCGTCGCAGGCATGGGCCTCGATCTCGAACCAGATGCGGAACTTCGTCTCGGGCGACCAGATGGCGACCATTTCGGGGCGGGAATAGCGCGGGATCATGGGCGGGACCTTTCGGCAGCGGATGGACGCAGGGGGCGTTGGTCTATTAGACTGGACCGGACGCAGGGGCAAGCATCGGGGCGAGGATGCGAGTATTGGCGGATTTCGCGGGGCGCTGGCACCTGCATCGGCGGATCGAGGACCGGCTCGGCCATGGCGGCCGGTTCGAGGGCGAGGCCGAGTTCCTGCCCGAGGACGGCGGCGGTTTCGGCTATGTCGAACATGGCACGCTCTTGTTGAGCGGGATGAAGCCGCTGCACTCGGAGCGCCGCTATCTCTGGCAGGAGGACGCGGCCGGGCGGATATTCGTGCGCTTCGAGGATGGGCGGCCGTTTCACGACTTCCACCCGGGCCATGCGATCGACACGGCGCGGCACCATTGCGCGCCGGATTACTATGATGTGCGCTATGATTTCACCCATTGGCCGCGCTGGAGCGCCGAGTGGGACGTGCGCGGGCCGCGCAAGGATTACCGGATGGAAAGCCTCTATTCGCGTTAGCGTCCTTCGCCGCATCCGGCTTCTTCTTGGCAAAAATACTCAAATTCCCGGCCGCCCGGGGCGATCCCGCCGGAGAAGGGCGTGATCGTGCCGGAGGCGGATGCGCGGCGCACGGGGCTTGCACGGCGGCGGGGCTTGGGGCACAAACGGGCAAAGGGTTTTCTGCAAGGGGAAAAAGGCATGGCGCAGTCGTCGACGGGGATGGTGCTGGCGGACCGGATCGGGCCGAGTGAGGGTGTGGCCCTTGCGGTCAAGCAGGCGGTGCTGGTGGCGGCGGGCGTGGCCGCGCTGACGCTGGCGGCCAAGGTGCAGGTGCCGGTCTGGCCCTCGCCGGTGCCGGTGACGCTGGGCACTTTCGCGGTTCTGGCGCTCGGGCGCGGCCTATGGGCCGCGGCTCGGGATGCTGACCATCGTGGTCTACATGGCGCTGGGCGCGCTTGGCGCGGATGTCTTCGCCGGCTCGGCCAAGGTGCAGGGGCTGGCCTACATGATGGGCAGCACTGGCGGCTATCTGCTGGGCTATGTCCTTGCGACGCTCGCGCTCGGCATGGCGGCGCGGGCCGGTTGGGACCGCTCGGTCTGGAAGATGGCGGGCGCGATGCTGATCGGCACGGCGCTGATCTATATTCCGGGCGTCGCCTGGCTGAACCATGTGATCGTCGCGGGCGGTCTGTTCCACGCCGACAAATACGCCAGCGTCTGGTCGCAGACCCTGGCCTGGGGCCTGACCCCCTACCTGATCGGCGATGCGATGAAGCTGGCGCTGGCCGCGCTGCTGCTGCCGGGGCTGTGGAAGCTGGTCGGCCGCGCCCGCGGCTGAGCTGTTTCACGTCGAAACATTGGGGGGCGCATCCGCAGGGGTGCGCCCTTTTGCTTTTGGGCCCACCCTGGACTTCAGCTCCTGCAGGGTGGCTCAGAGCCGGTCGATCCGGATGGCGCGCGTTTCAGGGGGGACGCTGACAGTTGCCGGGTCGGCCGTCTCAGCCGCCCTTGGCGAAGCGCGCGGTCAGCCGCGCGGCTTCTGTCCTCGATGCCCCAGGGGGCGTTGATCGCGAAGATGCCGCTGCCGGTCATGCGGTGGCCGTCGCGGGCGGCGCCGAAGCGGACCTCGTGGCGGAGTGCGCCGGGGTAGTTGGCCTGTTCGAGCGCCGCGAGCATCGGGGCATGCGGCGCGCCGGGCAGCAGCGGATACCAGAGCAGGATCACGCCGACATTCCATTTGCGGTGGACGGCGGCGATCAGGCTGGTCATCGCGTCGTAGTCAGTCTTGACCTCGTAACTCGGGTCGATCAGCAGCAGGCCGCGGCGCGGGGTGGGGGGCGTCTTGGCAAGCGCCATCGCCATCCCATCCTGCTTCAGCGCGATGGCGGCGAAGGGCAGCAGCGCATCGGCGAGGGCGGTGAATTCCTGCGGGTGAAGTTCGGCCATTTGCAGGCTGTCCTGCGGGCGCAGCAGTTGGGCGGCGATCAGCGGCGAGCCGGGGTAGGCCGAGGCGCCGAAGCGCGCACGCGTCGCGGCGAGGACGCGGGCATAGGGGTGATCGGGCGCAAACCAGCCTGCGGCCTCGGCGCGGGTGATGCCCTGGGCGGCCTCGCCGGTCTTCAGCGCCTCGGGCGCGTCGAGGTGGTAGAGCCCGCGCCCGGCGTGGGATTCCAGATAGGACAGCGGCTTGTCCTTCTGCGCGAGGTAGTCGAGCACCCAGGCCAGCAGCGCGTGCTTGTGCACGTCGGCCATGTTTCCGGCGTGGTAGAGGTGCTGGTAGGACAGCATTCCGGCCCCCTTGCGGCTGGTGCGGTGGGGCCGGGAGCGGCCCCGCCGACGTGGCCTATTGCAGGACGGACATCGGGTCGATGGTATTGGCGATGCCCTTGCGGATCTCGAAATGCATGCTGGCCGGGTTGCCCTGGCCGACCGCCGCGATGGTCTGGCCGCGCTTGACCGACTGGCCCTGCTTGACCTTGGTATCGGCCACCGGTGCGTAGATCGTGTAGTAATCGCCCGGGTGCGACAGCAGGATCACGGTGACACCGCTGGTATCCTGGGTCACCCGCACCACGGTGCCGTCGGCCGCCGCCTTGATCGGGGCGCCTGCCGTGGCAGACAGGTCGATCCCGCCGGATTTGGTCGAATAGGGTTTGATCACCTTGCCATCCACCGGCATGGCAAAGGCCGAGGCACTGGCCGCGGTGCGGTTGGCGCCGAGGTCGGGCGATTTCGGCACCGGGGTCGGCGCGCTTGCCGGTGGCGGCGAGGTGGTCGGCAGCGGCTTGGACGCGCTGGGCGGCTCGGGCAGGGCCGAGGTTTGGCCGGGGGCCGAGACCTCTGCCACCGGGGCTGGGGCCGGTTTGCTTTCATCGACCAGCGGGATCAGCAGGTACTGACCGTCATGCACGGCGAGATCCGGGCCGAGGCCGTTCCAGTCGGCCAGCGAGCGCACCGGAATATTGTAGAGCCGGGCGATGGAATAGGCGGTTTCGCCGCGCAGCACCTTGTGGCGCAGCGGCTGCTTGCCGGGTTGCACCACCGGCGAGGTCGAGGACGATTTGATTGCGCCAGGCTGCGACGACAGCGTGCTTTGCTGAATCCCGCCGGAGGACCCGCCGTCGGAGGCGCCCGGTGAGGCGCGATTGATCGCGCCCGAGGCAAGCGAGGTGATGTCGATCTGGCCGGGCGCGCCGCCCAGGGGGGCCGCACCGGACGCGGCGGTCGGCTCGGCCACGCGGCTCGGCAGGGCCACGACCTCGCCATCCGACAGCTGGGTGGTGGCGTTCAGGCCGTTGAACCGGGCAAGCTCGCCCGCCGACAGGCCAAGGCGATCGGCGACGGTGGCGATGGTGTCGCCGCGCTTTGCAATGGCGACCTGATAGCCGGGATAGGAAATGATGCCGCGACTGTCGGGTTGCGGCCGGTCGAGCGTGGCGCGCTGGCCAGCCTCGGCGGTGTTGAAGCCGCCGCCAAAGTTGCGCAGGTCCGCGTCGGGGAGATTGCCGCAGGCTGTCAACGCAAGCGCGGTTGCGCCGCACAGCATCAGGTTGCGGTAAATCGCCTTGTGCTCGATCGTCATGCCTTGCCCCATTCCTTGCCCGGTAGACCCGGACCTTGCCCTACTCTTGACCCAGGCCCTCGACAAGCGGCACGAAGCGCACCGGACGAAGTTCCTGATAGTCGAATCCTGTCTCTTCGCGCGTGACCTTGATCAGGGTCTGCACGGTTCCCGACTGGCCGACCGGCAACACCATGATACCGCCGATCCGCAACTGCGCCAAGAGGGGGCCGGGCGGGTCTTCCGCCGCAGCGGTCACAAGAATGCGGTCGAAGGGCGCCTGATCGGGAAAGCCATGGCTGCCGTCGCCGGTGACGGCCGTGATATTGGTGATGCCCTGCGCGTCGAACACCTCCTGCGCCTCGCGCACGAGGCGGCGGTAGCGGTCGATGGTATAGACCCGCCGCGCCAGCTGCGCGAGGATCGCCGCCTGATAGCCCGAGCCGGTGCCAACCTCGAGCACCTTGTCGCGCGGCCCGACCGCCAGCGCCTGAGTCATCAGACCGACGACCGAGGGCTGGCTGATGGTCTGGCCGCAGGCGATCGGCAGCGGCATGTCCTCATAGGCGCGTTCGGCGAAGAGACCCTTGACGAAGGCGCCGCGATCAACCCGTTCCATCGCGCCCAGGACCCGCGCATCGGTCACGCCCTTGGAGCGGAGCGCGTAGAGAAAGCGCATTTTCCGTTCCGGCGTGTCCTCTGTCATTCGAGCCGTCCCCGCAGCGCGTCGATCAGGTCATGGGCGGTCAGGTCGGCGCGCATCGGGGTGACCGAGATATAGCCCTCGACATTGGCGGTGACATCGGTGCCGGGGCCGGTCGGGCGCTGTTGCGGGCCGCCCTTGATCCAGAGGAAGCGGCGCCCCGAGGGCGATTGCTGCGGCTCGACGGTCATCCGTGTGTAATCGCGAAAGCCCTGGGTGGCGACGCGGGTGCCCTTGACCTTGGCCGCCGGGCAGGGCGGAAAGTTGACGTTGTAGAAGGTGCGGTAGGGTCCACCCTGCCAATGGCCGTGATCGAGCAGCTTGCGGACAAGTGCCACGCCATGGCGCGCTGCCGCCTCGAACGGATCGTCCAGCCCCTGGGTTTCGGGACCGAGGAACTGCGACAGGGCGATGGCCGGCAGGCCCTGCAGGGCGGCCTCCATCGCGCCGCCGATGGTGCCGGAATAGAGCGTGTTCTCGCCCGCGTTATTGCCGCGGTTGACGCCGGACAGCACCAGATCGGGCGGCGAGCCCGCCATCACGTCATGCAGGCCCGCCAGCACGCAATCGGCGGGCGAGCCTTCGGCGGCGAAGCGGCGGGGCCCGAGTTCGGCGATCATCGTGGGATGGGTGTAGCTGATGCAATGGCCGACGCCGGATTGTTCGAAGGCCGGGGCGACGGTCCAGACCTCACCCCCGGGCCCGGCGATTTCACTCGCGATGCGGTGCAGGACGTCGAGCCCCGGCGCGTTGATGCCGTCGTCGTTGGTGATCAGAATGCGCATGTACTGCCCCGTTGCCCATGTCCTGATTAGTCGACGGGGCGGCGCGGAACAAGTCCGCGAAGGCGCTGCGGCGCAGAAGTTGCGGATCGGTGGCAGATCCTCCCGGCGCGGGAGTGGGTGTTTGGGGCGGAAGCCTCCGGCGGGGATATTTTTGGGCAGAAAATCGGGGAAGGCTGGGGATTTGGCGGGCGTCGCGGGCCAGCGGCGCTGTGTGCCGGATGCGCGACCGCTGTCGGGCCGGGGGCGGAGATCGGCGCTGGCCGCGGCATCATCCGGGCCGCGACGACGACGCCCAAGGAGCGGACAGAGGCCAGACTTCGAGGCGCTGCCGGGGGCGCCAGGCGTTGCGGCCCTAGAGCAGGGCGAGCAGGCGCGCGGCCTCGGTGTCGGGGGCTGTGAGGCGGCTGCGATCCTCGCCCGGGAAGAAGCGGCCGCGCGTGGCGGTGGGCATGGCGGCGGGGGTTTCGATCAGCACACGCGGTCCGGTCGAGACGGTTTCCGCCTGCCAGCTGCGGGCGAGGGCAATCTGGGCGGCCTTGGTGGCGCCATAGGCGCCAAAGAACTTTTGCCCGGCGCGCGGGATCGTCGAGGAAAAGCGCCATGCCTGCGGGGGCGGCGCGCAGCAGCGGCTCGACCATCTGCATCAGCACGCCGGTGGCCCGCACATTGGTGGCGATCGAGCGATCCCAGTCCTTCACGTCGATATGCGGCGCAGGCGACAGCGGCGCGGCGTGGATCGCGGCATGGACCCAGAGGTCGACATGGCCCCAGCGGTCGTGGATGCCGCGGCAAAGCTGGCGCATCGCATCGTCATTGGTCACGTCCATCGGCGCGAGCGTGGCCTGCCCGCCCTTCGCCTGAATGCGGTCGTCAAGCTCTTCCAGCCCGCCCACGGTGCGGGCCAGGGCCACGACATGCCAGCCCTGCCGGGCCAGGGCCTCGGCCATCGCGGCACCAAACCCGCGCGAGGCGCCGGTGACAAGGGCGATGCGGTCGGTCATGGGGAGGTCCTTCCGTCAGGGGGCGACGGGCGGGGGATAGTCAGGCCCGCGCGAAATGGCAAGGGCAGGGGGGCGGTCAGTTTGGCAGGAAGGCCGGCGGGATCTCGAAGTCGTCGCCGGTCTCATCCTCGGGCAGGCCCGCGCGGGTGAAGAGGTCGGGGCCGAGCTGGCTGTCATCCGGGCCGGTGCAGGGCAGGTCGGCGATATCGGCGCCGTCCTGTTCGACAAAGACCCCCGCGGCCTCGGCGGGGGTTTCGTTCTTGCCCCATTTGCCGATGGCGGTGAAGACGGTGTAGCGAAAGGCGCCGTTGGTGATCCGCAGATAGGCGCCGCCGCCGCCGGAGTACATCACCGTGCCGGCGCGCATCACCTGCGCGGGCGGCGAGCCAGGGGCAGGGGTGGCGAGCGCGATCTTCGCCCTGGTGCCGTAGCGATACTGGATGTCACCTCTGCCCGGCGCGAGGTCGGGCGCGGCGCAGACCGAGACGATGCGGTGATGGACCGGGCAGGAGAAGAGCGTGATCTCGGTCCTGGTGCAGAGGCTGGGGGATGCAGCGAGGGCCGGGGCCGCCCAGATCAGCGCGAGGCTGGTCAGGGCGGCGAAGGGGTGCATCTATTCTGCGGCCTTCATCTCGAAGCCGCGTTCGAGCATGTCGGAGGGCACCACCGGGTATTGGCCCGAGAAGCAGGCGTCGCAATATTGCGGTGCATCGGGGTTGCGGCCCGCAACCTGTCCGGCGGCGCGGTAGAGGCCGTCGAGCGAGATGAACTTGAGGCTGTCGACGCCGATGAAATCGCGCATCTCATCCTCGGTCATCGTGGCCGCCAGCAGCTTGCCGCGTTCGGGGGTATCGACGCCGTAGAAACAGGGCCATGCGGTCGGCGGCGAGGCGATGCGGAAGTGAACCTCGGCCGCGCCGGCCTCGAGGATCATCTCGCGGATCTTCACCGAGGTGGTGCCGCGCACCACCGAATTGTCGACCAGGATCACCCGTTTGCCCTTGATCAGGGCGCGGTTGACGTTGAGCTTCAGGCGCACACCCATGTTGCGGATCTGCTCGGTCGGCTCGATGAAGGTGCGGCCCATGTACTGGTTGCGGATGATCCCCATCGCATAGGGGATGCCGGATTGCTGGCTGTAGCCGATGGCGGCCGGGGTGCCGCTGTCGGGCACCGGGCAGACGAGGTCGGCATCGACCGGGGCCTCGATCGCCAGTTCGACGCCGATCTGACGGCGGGTCTCATAAACCGAACGGCCGCCCAGGATCGAATCCGGGCGGCTGAAATAGACGTGCTCGAAGATGCAGAAGCGCGCGGCCTTGCGCTCGAACGGGCGGAAGCTTTCGATCTTGCCGTTCTCGATCACCACCATCTCGCCCGGCTCGACCTCGCGCAGGAATTCCGCGCCGATGATGTCGAGGCCGCAGGTTTCCGAGGACAGGGCGCAACCCTCGCCGACGCGGCCCAGCACCAGCGGGCGCACACCCAGCGCATCGCGCACGCCGATCAGCTTGGTGCGGGTCATCGCGACCACCGAGAAGGCGCCTTCGACGCGGCGCAGCGCGTCCTTCATCCGTTCCGGGATGTTCTTCTGGATCGAGCGCGCCATCAGGTGGATGATGCATTCGCTGTCCGAGGAGGACTGGAAGATCGAGCCGCGCTCGATCAGTTCCCGCCGCAGCGCATTGGCGTTGGTCAGGTTGCCGTTATGCGCGATGGCGCAGCCGCCCATCGAGAATTCGCCGAAGAAGGGCTGCACGTCGCGGATCGCGGTGGCGCCTTTCGATCCGGCGGTCGAATAGCGCACATGGCCGATGCCGATCGAGCCGGGCAGGGTGTCCATCACGTCGGCTTTGGTGAAATTGTCGCGGACATAGCCGAAGCGGCGGGCCGAGTTGAACCCGGTCAGCGGGTCATGCGTCACGATGCCGCCCGCCTCTTGCCCGCGATGTTGCAGGGCGTGCATTCCGAGGGCCACGAAATTCGCCGCGTCGGAAACCCCGACCACGCCGAACACGCCGCATTCCTCTTTCAGCTTGTCGTCGTCAAAGTCAAAGGGGTGGGATGGGAATTGACGCATTGCGCCGTGTCCTCCGAATCCGGTGCCGGGAGCTTGACCCGCATGTAGTGCTTTGTCACCGGATTGTCACGGGCCGAGCAGGCAAATATCGAGATCAGTTCCCGACCGTCCCCGTCGTGCCGCTTCCCGAGGCAGCGGGGGGCGTCGTGCCGGTTTTCAGACCGTTCGTCGCCGGGGCGCCGCAATTGCCCACCAGAGTCTCATAGCGCGCAACGATCCAGCCGGGGGCGTCACTGGGGATGTTCTGGTTCAGCCTGTCTTCGAACTGGGCGAAAACCTTGACCGAGCGGCTTTCGGAGACCATCGGCACGGCATCGGCGGCCATGGTCCGCTCGTAGACCACGAAGGCCACGGCGACGAGGACGACCCCGCGCGCCACGCCAAAGAGGAACCCCAGCCCCTGGTCGATGCCCCCCAGCGCCGAGCGCTGGATCACCGAGGAGAACAGCGGCGTGAAAAAGGCCATGACCACCAGCGCCACGGCGAAGACCGCCGTGAAGGCCGCGATGATCGACAATTCGCAGGAGCCTTTCAGGAAATCGCCCAGGACCGGGATTTCCTTCATCAGCGGTTCAGCCTGATGCGCGAAGGTATAGGCGAGGATTGCGGCGACCACCCAGCCGGCGATGGCGAGCACCTCGCGCACGAAGCCGCGCGAGTAGGCGAGAATCGCGGAAAGCACGATGACGACCGCGACGACGCCGTCGATGATGGTGAAACCCTGCATGCCCTACCTCTTCCCGTCGGGCGGCCTTAGCCGGCCCCGAACATGTCGCCTACGAACGCTGTGAGATCGGGCATCTGACGCACCCGCATCCCTTCCCCGCCACCGATCTTTGACCGGGACGGGGCAATTGCCGTTGTGAAACCAAGTTTTTGCGCTTCTTTCAACCTGTTTTCGGTCTGACTGACCGGACGGAGCGCGCCAGACAGGCTGATTTCGCCGAAAAGCACGGTGTCTGGCGGAAGTGCAACATCTTCGCGGGCCGAAAGCAGCGCCGCGGCGACGGCGAGATCGGCGGCGGGTTCGCTGACGCGCATGCCGCCGGCGACGTTCAGGAAGACGTCGAGACCGGCAAAGGGGATGGCGCAGCGCGCCTCGAGCACCGCGAGGATGGTCGAGAGGCGGCCACCGTCAAGGCCCACGACGGTGCGGCGCGGGGTGCCGAGCGTGGAGGGGGCGACGAGGGCCTGAATCTCGGTCAGCACCGGCCTGGTGCCCTCGATTCCGGCGAAGACCGCCGAACCGGGGCTGGGCTGGCCGCGTTCCGAGAGGAACAGCGCCGAGGGGTTGGTGACCTGCGCGAGGCCGGCGCCGGTCATCTCGAACACGCCGATCTCGTCGGCCGCGCCGAAGCGGTTCTTGACGGCGCGCAGGATGCGGAACTGGTGGCCGCGCTCGCCTTCGAAATAAAGCACGGTATCGACCATATGCTCGACGACGCGGGGGCCGGCGATCTGGCCATCCTTGGTGACATGGCCGACGAGGATGATCGAGGTGCCGCGCTTCTTGGCGAAGCTGACAAGCTCGTGACAGGCGGCGCGGACCTGGCTGACCGAGCCGGGGGCGGATTCGACATTGTCGGACCACATGGTCTGGATCGAGTCGATCACCGCAAGGTCGGGGCGTTCGGTATCGAGCGTGGTCAGGATGTCGCGCAGGTTGGTTTCCGCGCCGAGGCGGACCGGGGCGTCCTGCAAGCCTAGGCGGGCGGCGCGCATGCGGACCTGCGCGGTGGCCTCTTCGCCCGAGATATAGAGGCAGGACAGGCCGGCCTGCGCGAAGGCGGCGGTGGCCTGCAGCAGCAGGGTGGATTTGCCGATGCCGGGATCGCCGCCCACAAGGATGGCCGAGGCGGGCACCAGGCCGCCGCCGAGGACGCGGTCAAGCTCATCCAGGCCCGAACAGGTGCGCGGCGGCGGGGCTTCTTCCGTGGCGAGGGTGGAAAGAGCGATCGGGCGGCCGCGGGCGCCGCCGAGGGTTTTGGACGGCGGGCCGGCCGACAGCGGCGCCTCTTCCACGATGGAATTCCAGGCACCGCAGGCATCGCAGCGCCCGGCCCACTTCTTGTGGGCGGCGCCACAGGCCGTGCAGGTGAAGGAGGGGGCGGGTTTTGCCATGGCCCCTTGTGCCCGAGGGCCGGGCGCTGGGCAAGCCGCGATGGGGGCGCTGCCCCCGTCCTGTCGGACTCCCCCGGGATATTTCGACCAAAGCAATGGAAATCGCAACGAAATGTTAACCGCGCCGCGCCATCCTGCGGCCACGGTACAGGCGGGGACGCCGATGGCCGCCCAAAGCAAGGCGCCCCGCCTTCCCGGCCGATCTGCCGCTCAAGGCGGGGCGTTCGCTTGCTGATTGCTTTGGTCGAAATATCCCCGCCGGAGGCTCCGGCTGTCACATCTGCGCGCGGGTCGGTGTGCGGGCGGTGACGAGCGAGATTGCCAGCGAGGCGAGGATGCAGCCGGTGAACAGATAGAGGCCCCAGGCGGTTTCGACATGCGCCATGCCCACGCCCTTGATCACGACGATATAGAGCGCGACAAGGAAGACATCCGCCATCGCCAGTTTGCCCAGCAGATGCAGCGCGGGCAGCGCCCTGGGTGACAGAAGCCCCGCGTGCAGCAGGGCGAGGCCGATGGTCTTCAGGTAGGGCGCGAAGATCGCGAAGGCCGTCACCAGCAGCGCCAGGGACGCGTCGGTCGACCAGAGCGACTGCAATCCCGAGATCACGGTGATCTGCGACAGGCCGAAGAGCGGCAGGAAACCGGCGCGCAGCAGCGGCGCGAACCATGACACCGGGAACAGGGCGAGCAGCGCAAGATTGGCGTAGCGCGGTATCGGGCTTGGCGGTCTGGCCGCTTGCGGCAGGTCTTCGGCTGTTCATGTTCGGTCGTCCCGTTGGGCGGGTCCAGCTTCGCATCCGGCCTCGTGCACCGCAACTGGCCTGCCGTCGGGAGCAGGCGGCGCCCGGCGCGGGATGGCGCGGCCCCTCAGGCCAGCGTGAAAAGGGCCAAGAGCCCGAGGCCGCCGGCCAGCAGGACCATGAGGCTGTCAATCGCCCAGGCGCGCAGGCCGGTGGCGCGGCCGAGGGCGATCCAGGCGACAGCAAGGACCGCGAGCGCGGCGTAGAACAGCTTTTCCTGGCGGTCGGGATTGCCGTCGAGGATGAGTTGGGCGGCAGCAAAGGCGGCCGCGAGCACGAGGGCTGCCGCCGGCAGGCGCGCGGCGCGGATGCGCAGGGCGCGCCAAAGCGCCAGCGGAATCGCCGCGACGACCATCGCGCAGAGCCCGGCGAGCAGCAGCAGGACGTCGTTCAGGCCGCTGAGGTTGATGTCGCTCACCGGACGGCTTCGATCGGGCCCTCGGCGCGGCCGTGGATGAACTGATGAGATAGGGGTCGCCCGACGCTGTCCATCTCGGCCACCGGGCCGGTCCAGCGGATCAGCCCGCCATGCAGCATCGCCACCTTGTCGGCGATGGCGCGGACCGAGGTCATGTCATGGGTGATGGTCATGGCGGTCGACGCCCATCTCGACCACGATCTCGCGGATCAGGTCGTTGATGACGCCGGACATGATCGGGTCAAGGCCGGTCGTCGGCTCGTCGAAGAAGATGATCTCGGGCTCGGCGGCGATGGCGCGGGCGAGGCCGACGCGTTTCTGCATGCCGCCCGAAAGCTCGGCCGGGAACAGGTCGGCGACGTCGGGCTTCAGCCCGACGCGGCGCAGTTTCTCGATCGCGATCTCGCGCGCCTCGGCCTTGGGCATGCTTCTCGAGCCGCGCATCAGGCGGAAGGCGACGTTCTGCCAGACCGGCAGCTGTCGAACAGCGCGCCGCCCTGAAACAGCATGCCGAAGCGGGCGAGGAACGCATCGCGGTCGGCCTTGCGTCACGTCCTGGCCGTCGAGCGTGATGGGCCGCTGTCGGGGGTGACAAGGCCGAGGATGCATTTCAGCAGCACCGATTTGCCGGTGCCCGAGCCGCCGATGATCACCATGCTTTCGCCCGTGGGATCGTCAGGTTGACCCCGCTGCAGGACCCGGTTGGCGCCGAAGGCTTTGTGGACGTCGGTGAGCGTGATCATGAGGTGAAGAACACCTCGGTCAGCAGGTAGTTGGCGGCGAGGATCAGCACCGAGGCGGCGACCACGGCGGACTTGGTGGCGCGGCCCACGCCCTGCGCGCCGCGCCCGGAGTTCATGCCGTAATAGCAGCCCATCAGCGCCACGATGAAGCCGAAGACCGCGCCCTTGACCAGGCCCGAGCCGACGTCCCAGGTCTGCAGGAAATCGGCGGTGTTCTGCAGATAGGCGGCGGAGTTGAAGCCGAGCCGCGTCGACGCCGACCAGATAGCCGCCCATGATGCCGATGGCGTCGCCGACGCCCACCAGCACCGGCACGGCCAGCGTGGCGGCCAGCACGCGCGGCACGGTCAGGTATTTCATCGGGTTGGTCGACAGGGTGACCAGCGCGTCGATCTGCTCGGTCACCTTCATCGTGCCGATCTCGGCGGCGATCGAGGAGGCGACGCGGGCCGCGACCATCAGGCCGCCCAGCACCGGGCCCAAGTTCGCGCGCCATGCCGATGGCGACGATCGAGGGCACCACGGCTTCGGCGTTGAAGCGCGCGCCGCCGGAATAGATCTGCAAGCGCCAGCGCGCCGCCGGTGAAGAGCGCGGTCATGCCCGACCACCGGCAGGCTGAAACCAGCCGATCTGCAACAGCGCCTGACACGAATTCGCGCAGATAGAACGGCGGGCGCAGCATGTGGCTGATCGTGGCGACCGCAAACAGCGCGACGCGGCCGACGGCGGCCAGAGCGGCCAGCGTCGGGCGGCCGATGGCGGCGAGCGGGGCGGTCAGGATCATGCGGCGCCGCCGGTATAGCGGCGCGTGCATAGCGCGGGCCGAGCGCGGTCAGAATCTCGTAGCCGATCGTGCCGGCGATGTCGGCCAGCTGCGTCGACGCCCTGCATGCGGGCCGAGCAGTGTCAAGGCTCGCGGGGCGTCTCGGGCAGATGGGTGATGTCGACGGTGATCAGGTCCATCGAGACGCGGCCGACCAGCGGGCAGGGCGTCGTCGCCGTGCCCAGAGCATCGCGCGTTGTTCGACAGCGTCCGCAGCAGCCCGTCGGCATAGCCGCCCGACAGCGGTGGCGATCAGCGGCGGCCGTTCGGCGGTCCAGGTGCAGCCATAGCCGACGGTTTCGCCGGGCGACCAGGTCGCGGGTCTGGATCACCGGCAGCGACAGGCCGACCACCGGCTGCGCGCTCGGCGATAGGGCAGGCCGCCGTAAAGGCCGATGCCGGGGCGGGTCAGGTCGAAATGATAGTCCGGCCCAAGCAGGATGCCGCCGGTCGCCGCCAGCGAGCGCGGCACGCCGGTGCCGTCGGTCATCGCGTGGAAATGTCGCCAGTTGCTGGGCGTTCATCGCATGGTCCGGGCTCGTCGGCGCAGGCAAGATGGCTACATCAGCAGCTCGGGCCCGGCGTCAAGCACGAAGTCGGCGCACGGCGGCCCATTCGTCGGCTTCCATGCCAAGCCGGTTCATGCCGGTGTCGAGCTGCACGCCAAAGGGATGGCCGGGCAGCGCCTCCAGATGCCGGGTGACCTGATCGAGCGAGTTCAGCATCGGCGTCAGGTCGAGATCGCGGATCATGTCGGTGTCGCCGGGCATATGGCCGCGACAGCACGCAGATCTGCGGCCCGGGGCCGAGCGCCTGGCGCACCGCCGCGCCCTTCTTCGGCGACGGCGACGAAGAAACGCCGCGCGCCCGCCTTGGCCAAGCGCCTGGGCAACCCGGTCGGCGCCAAGGCCATAGGCATCGGCCTTGACCACGGCGCCGGTCTGCGTGCCGGAATCGCTGAGGCGGTCCAGCGCCCGCCAGTTGGCGGCGATCGCGTCGAGGTCGATGGAAAGGGTCGCGGTGCTCATGCCGTCTTCTTGACGGGCATGGCCACAAGGTCAAGTAGAAAGCGGTTTGCCAAGCGGCGCCGTGCTCGCCCCAGATAGCGCGTGGCACCCATCGTCCGGTCGAAACTATCCTCGGGGCGCGCACGGGGCAGACAGCCGCTCGCGCTTCGCAGCGGCAGAGTGCTGTGCAAGGGTTGACGAAGCCGTGCAGGGGCCGGGGCTTGGCAAAAGCGCGGGCTTGCGTGTAAGACGGGCGCGGGCCGGAAGGCAATGACGGCGGGAGGCCATGCCAATGAGCGGCAGCGACAGTTTCATCGAGGAAGTCACCGAAGAGGTGCGCCGCGACAAACTTTTCTTGATGTTCCGCCGCTATGGCTGGATCGCGCTTCTGGTGGTGGTCGGTATCGTCGGATACGCGGCCTGGCAGGAATATAGCGCGGCGCAGCGCCGGGCGTCGGATCAGGCCTTTGGCGATGCGGTTCTGGCGGCGCAGGCCAACAACGACCCGGCCGCCCAGGTGAAGGCGCTCGAGGCGATCCCGGCGGCTGGCGGACGTGCGGCGGTGCTGCATTTCCTGACCGCCTCGGCTGCGGTCGATGCGGGCGACACCAAGGCCGCGATGGCCGCACTGGATGCCGTTGCCGCGGATGCCTCTCTGCCGGTGGATTACCGCGACCTTGCCGCGCTGAAGCGGGTGATGGTGGCGGGCGAGGCGATGACGCCCGAGGAAAAAGCCGCGGCCCTGGCGCCGCTGGCCGCCGCGGGACATCCGTATCGGCCGCTCGCCCTGGAACAGATCGCCTTGCTGGCCGTTGCCAAGGGTGACACTGCAGATGCAATCAAGCAATTTCGCGCCATTCTGCAAGAGCCGCAGTTGACGGCGGGCTTGCGTCGGCGCGCGTCTGCGATGATTGTCGCCCTGGGTGGCGATCTGGCGGCCAGTTGAGCGATTTGACGGCTGGCCCGATGGCGGGCCGGACGGGTAATGGGAAGGGGCTGCGGCAGTGAGACGGTACGGCTTGGTGAATATTGTGGCCAGTGTCGCCTTGGTTGCGGCATGCGCGCCCAAGCCCTTGATCCTGCAAGGGCCGCGTTTCGATCCGCGCACCCCGCTCGATCAGGTGATGGGGGATGTCGGCAAGGGTAACGGCAACATGGATGCCGGACCCCAGCCGAACCGGGCAGAGCCGCTGCGCCTGCCGGCGCCGGTCGACAATTCCGAATGGACGGCACGCAACGGCGGGCCGCAGCATCGCATCACCCAGCCCGCACTGGGATCGAACCTGACCGAGATCTGGGAAGCGGCGATCGGCAGTGGCGACGATGCCCGCCATTCGATCACTGCGACCCCGGTGGTGGCGGGCGGCCGGGTCTTTGCGCTCGACAGCCGGGCGACCGTCACGGCGGTTTCGACCGCGGGCGCGCCGATCTGGTCGCGCGATCTGACCCCCGCCTCTGATTCGTCGAACGACGCTTCGGGCGGCGGCCTCGCCTATAGCGCGGGGCGGGTCTATGTCGCCTCGGCCTTTGGCGAGCTGGTGGCGCTCGACGCCGCGAGCGGCGCGGTTGTCTGGCGCCAGCGCTTCCATGCGCCGGTCACCGGCACGCCGACGATCGAGGGCAATGTGGTCTATGTCACCGCCGCCGATGCAACGCGGCTGGGCGATTGACGCCGCCACCGGCAAGGTGCGCTGGCAGGTGCAGGGCACGCCCGGACAGGGTGGCGTGACCGGCGGTGCCGGACCGGCGCTCGGCGATCGATTTGCATTCCTGCCTTTCTCCTCGGGTCAGATGATCGGCGTTCTCAAGCCGGGCGGGACGCAGGTCTGGTCAACCACGGTCGCGGGCGAGCGGCTGGGGCAGGGCTATTCCTCGCTCAACAACATCTCGGGCGATCCGGTGGTGGTGGGCAGCACGATCTATGTCGGCAATGCCGGCGGTCGGGTGATGGCCCTGGATACCAATACCGGCAACCAGATCTGGACGGCGAATGATGGTGTGGTCGGGCCGGTCTGGCCGGCGGGGAACGCGCTGTTCCTGGTCAATGATCAGGCCAAGCTGGTGCGGCTCGACGCGGCGACCGGGGCGCAGGTCTGGGCGGTGCCCTTGCCCTATTTCGTGCCGGTGAAGAAGGAAAAGAAACGGCGCGATATCTTCGCCCATTACGGGCCGATCATGGCGGGCAACCGGCTGATCGTGGTGTCGAGCGACGGGCAGATCCGGTCCTTCGATCCGACCTCGGGCGCGCTGCTTGGGGCGGTCCCGATGCGCTCTGGCGCGGCGAGCGGGGCTGTTGTGGCCGGGCGCACGCTCTACGTCGTCACCGAGGATGGCAAACTTCGCGCTTTCCGCTGAGGGCTGTAGGGTGTAACCGGGCGCCTTCCGCGCGTCACGGAGACGGATATGAGCTTTACCCTTGCGATCGTCGGGCGCCCCAATGTGGGCAAATCGACGCTGTTCAACCGGTTGGTCGGCAAGCGCCTGGCGCTGGTCGACGACCAGCCCGGCGTGACCCGCGATCTGCGCGAGGGCGCGGCGCGGCTGGCCGACCTCACGTTCACCGTGATCGACACGGCCGGGCTGGAAGAGGCGACCGACGAAAGCCTGCAGGGCCGGATGCGCAAGCTGACCGAGCGCGCGGTCGGGATGGCGGATATCTGCCTGTTCCTGATCGACGGGCGCGCCGGTGTCACCGCGACGGACGAAGTCTTTGCCGAGATCCTGCGCAAGAAGAACGCCCATGTCATCCTCGGGGTGAACAAGGCCGAGGGCAAGGCGGGCGAGGGCGGCTTTCTGGAGGCCTATGCCCTGGGTCTGGGGGAGCCGGTTCGGCTGTCGGCCGAACATGGCGAGGGGATGGACGATCTCTACCGGGTATTGCAGCCCCTGGCCGATGTCTTCGATGCGCGCGCCGAGGCCCTGCTCGACGATCTGCCGCTGGTCGATGTGGACGTGTCGGAGGATGAGGAGGAACGAGGCCTCTTTCGCGCCGACCCTGGCGAAACCCCTGCAGATTGCGGTGATCGGGCGGCCGAATGCCGGCAAATCGACACTGATCAACAAGATCCTCGGCGAAGAGCGGCTGCTGACCGGGCCGGAAGCCGGGATCACCCGCGATGCGATCTCGGTGCAGACCGACTGGCTGGGCACGCCGATCCGGATCTTCGACACGGCGGGAATGCGCAAGAAGGCGCGGATCACCGACAAGCTGGAGAAGATGTCGGTGCCGACGGCCTGCGCGCGGTGCGATTCGCCGAGGTTGTCGTGGTGCTGCTGGACGTGGATATCCCCTTCGAGACGCAGGATCTGCGGATCGCCGATTTCGCCGAGACCGAGGGCCGGGCGGTGGTGATCGCGGTCAACAAATGGGATCTCGAGGACGAGCGGCAGGACAAGCTGCGCGAGCTGAACGAGATGTTCGAGCGGCTGTTGCCGCAGCTGCGCGGCGCGCC
The DNA here is from genome assembly GCA_963837565.1 of uncultured Pseudomonadota bacterium. Classification (GTDB taxonomy): domain Bacteria; phylum Pseudomonadota; class Alphaproteobacteria; order Rhodobacterales; family Rhodobacteraceae; genus Solirhodobacter. The sequence goes on along the minus strand of CAWIOC010000018.1, from coordinate 730,848 downwards.
TTTGGTGACGGTCTCGGCGCTGACCGGGCGCGGGTTCGACCGGCTGCATGAGGCGGTGCTGAAGGCGCATGCGATCTGGAACCGGCGGATCCCGACGGCGAAGCTGAACCTGTGGCTGCGGCGATGACCGAGGCGCATCCGCCACCGGCGCCGGGCGGGCGGCGCATCCGGCTGCGCTACATGACGCAGGTCAAGACCCGGCCGCCGGGCTTCGTGCTGATGTGTTCGCACCCCGAGCAGATGCCGGAGAGCTACAAGCGCTATCTGGTCAATGGATTGCGCGAGTGGCTTCGACATGCCGGGCACGCCGATCCGGCTGACTTTGCGCAGCCAGTCCGAGAAGAACCCGTTCAAGGGACGCAAGTTCTCGACCCCGTCGCGGTTGCGCAAGCATACCGGCAAGGCGCCGTTGGGCGAGTAGCTTTTCGGGGATATCTATCCCCGAACGGCGGCTCCCGGATTTGCGTGGGAGCCTCCGGCGGGGATATTTTCGGGCAGAAAATGAAGGGGTTGCGCGGCGTTGTTCAGGCAGCGTCGAGGGCGTCGATGATGGCGCCGAAATCGGCCGCGGTGAGCGAGGCGCCGCCGACCAGGGCGCCGTCCACGTCCGGCAGGGCAAAGATGTCCTTGGCATTGCCGGGTTTCACCGAGCCGCCGTAGAGGATGCGCATTGCAGCGCCCTCGTCGCCGTAGCGGGTGATCAGGGTTTTGCGAATGAAATCGTGAACGTCTGCGATTTCCTTCAGGCTTGGTGTGCGGCCTGTGCCAATCGCCCAGACCGGCTCGTAGGCGATTACCAGTTGCGTCGCCGTGCAGCCCTCGGGCAGCGAGCCTGCGAGTTGGGTCGCGGCCACGGCGAGGGTCTGGCCCGCGTCACGCTGGGCCTCGGTCTCGCCGATGCAGACGATGGCGGTCGAGGCCCTCGGCCTGCGCGGCCGCGCATTTTGCCTGCACCAGGGCATCGGTTTCGGCATGGTCGGCGCGGCGTTCGGAATGGCCAAGGATGACGTGGCCGGCGCCCGCATCGCGCAGCATGGTCGCCGAGATATCGCCGGTATGGGCGCCAGAGGGATGGGGCGAGCAGTCCTGCCCGCCGGTCACGAGGGCCTTTTCACGCACCCGCCATGACATCTGGGCGAGCAGGGTCGCGGGCGGGCAGATCAGGACCTCGCATTTCGGCGCGGGATGGGTTTCGAGAAGCTTCTCGACCTCGCTCAGCGCGCCGGTCAGGCCGTTCATCTTCCAGTTTCCGGCAGCCAGTTTGCGGCGCATGGCATCCCCCCTCACGCGTTTCTCTGGAAACGGGTTTAGGCGATGAACCGGGGCAGGGAAACTGGAATCTGGCGCTCAGGCGGCGCTGTCCTGATCCTTGAACTTGATCAACTCGCCGCAGCCGCAAGCCTCGGCCACGTTGGGATTGTTGAAGCGGAAGCCGGAGTCGATCAGGGTCGACTGATAGTCGATCTCGGTGCCGAACAGGAACATCTGCGCCATTGGCGCGATCATCACCCGGGCGCCGTCCTGTTCGACGATCTCGTCCATCGGGTTGACCTCGGCGGCGAAGTCCATGGTGTATTCCATGCCCGCGCAGCCGCCCTTCTTCACCCCGATGCGCAGACCCTTCACGCCATCGCGCGCCATCAGGCGGGCGATCTGTCTGGCTGCGGGTGCGGTCATGGTGACGGCCTGCTTGCCGGGGATGCCGAACATGGTCTGTCCAATCCTGTTTCTTCCACACTCAATCTAAGCAGGAAGGGCGGTTTTCTCAAGGGGCGGGGCGGTGTTGTGCCCCGCTCTCCATGCCCGGGCCGGCTTACATGAAGCCAAGTTCCAGCCGGGCCTCTTCCGACATCATCTCCATCCCCCAGGGCGGATCGAATGTCATCTGCACGTCAACCTGCTTGACCCCGGCGAGGGGTTCGACCGCATCCGCCACCCAGCCCGGCATCTCGCCGGCCACGGGGCAGCCGGGGGCGGTCAGGGTCATCAGGATGGTGACCTCATTTTCCGCCGATATATCAATCGTGTAGACGAGGCCGAGGTCATAGATATTGACCGGGATCTCTGGGTCGAAGACGGTACGGCAAGCATCCACCACGGCATCGAACAACGGGTGTTCGGTGGTCGAGGGGCGGATCAGCGGGGCGCCTTCGATCGGGGCTTGGGCCTGGGCGGTCATGCATACTCTCGCGCGGTTGTTGACTGATTATATAGGGATTGAGGCGGCGAGGTCCAGCCCGGCCTGTCGCTGCGTTGTTCATCTGCGCGCGAAGCGCTGCTGATATTGTGCAGCGGCGCAGGGTTGGATTTTCTGTGGAAGGCCTTAGGTCGACCGTATATGCGGAGTTCGGGCCACTGGCCCGACCCTTTGGCTGCAACCTTTGACCTTGCGAGGCCCGACGATGAGCGAAGAGTACATTCCCCCGAAAGTCTGGACCTGGGACAAGCCGAGAACGGCGGCACCTTCGCCAGCATCAACCGGCCGATCGCCGGCGCGACGCATGACAAGGTTCTGCCGGTCGGCAAACATCCGTTGCAGCTCTACTCGCTGGCCACGCCGAATGGCGTGAAAGTCACGGTGATGCTCGAGGAGTTGCTGGCGCTCGGCCACAACGGCGCGGAATACGATGCCTGGCTGATCAAGATCGGCGATGGCGACCAGTTCGGCAGCGGCTTTGTCGAGGTCAACCCGAACTCCAAGATCCCGGCGCTGATGGATCGCAGCGGCCCGACAGCCGATCCGGGTGTTCGAATCCGGCGCGATCCTGCTGTATCTGGCGGAGAAGTTCGGCGCCTTTCTGCCGACCGAGCCGCGGCGCGCGCGGAGTGCCTGTCCTGGCTGTTCTGGCAGATGGGCAGCGCGCCGTATCTCGGCGGCGGCTTCGGGCATTTCTATGCCTATGCGCCGATCAAGATCGAATACGCGATCAACCGTTTTGCGATGGAAACCAAGCGTCAGCTGGATGTGCTTGACCGGCGGCTGGCCGAGAGCGAATATCATCGCCGGCGACGACTACACCATTGCCGATATGGCGATCTGGCCCTGGTATGGGCAGCTGGCGAAGGGCCGGCTCTATGGCGCGGCGGAATTCCTGCGACGTGCAGGACTACAAGAATGTGCAGCGCTGGGCCGACGCGATCGCCGCGCGGCCTGCGGTGCAGCGCGGACGCATGGTCAACCGTGTCTTCGGCGAACCCTCAGAGCCAACTGCATGAACGCCACGACGCCAGCGATTTCGACACGAAAACGCAGGATAAGGTGGCGGAGAAGGCCTGAGGGCGGACCCCTCTGGCCGGCCTATTCGGGCCAGAACGACATGCGACGAGAGGGGCAGGGTGATCCTGCCCCTTTTCATTTTGCGGGAATGGACGGAAAAGGGCGGCGGTTTTTCGCGGGTGGGACTGAATATGGCTGGCCGGTTCGAGTTTGAAGTGACGGCGACGGACGGCGCGGCCCGGACCGGGGTGATCCGACACGCCGCGGGGCGAGATCCGCACGCCGGCCTTCATGCCGGTGGGCACGGCGGCGACGGTGAAGGCGATGCTGCCCGAGAGCGTGCGCGCGACCGGGGCGGATATCCTGCTGGGCAACACCTATCACCTGATGCTGCGGCCCACGGCCGAGCGGATCGCCCGGCTGGGCGGGCTTGCACCGGTTCATGAACTGGGAGCGGCCGATCCTGACCGACTCCGGCGGGTTTCAGGTGATGAGCCTGGCCGGCCTGCGCAAGCTGACGCGAGGAGGGGGTGCGGTTCACATCGCCATATCGACGGGTCCGAGCACATGCTCTGAGCCCGGAGCGGAGCATGGAGATCCAGCAGCTTCTGGGCTCTGACATCGTGATGTGTTTCGACGAATGCCCGGCGCTGCCGGCGACGCGACGACGTGGTGGCGCGCGTCGATGCGGCTGTCGATGCGCTGGGCGCAGCGGTCGCGCGATGCCTTTGGCGACCGGCCGGGGCATGCGCTGTTCGGCATCCAGCAGGGCGGCGTGACGCGCGAGCTTGCGCGAGGAAAGCGCCGAGGCGCTGCGGGCGATCGGCTTTGATGGCTATGCGGTCGGCGGGCTTGCGGTCGGCGAGGGGCAGGAGGCGATGTTCGGCGTGCTCGACTATGCGCCGGGGATGCTGCCCGAGGACAAGCCGCGCTATCTGATGGGGGTGGGCAAGCCCGACGACATCGTCGGCGCGGTGGAGCGCGGCATCGACATGATGGATTGCGTGCTGCCCTCGCGCTCGGGCCGGACCGGGCAGGCCTTGACCCGGCGTGGCGGGTGAACATCAAGAACGCCCGCCATCAGGACGATCCGCGCCCGCTGGACGAGGATTGCACCTGTCCCGGCCTGCCGGGGCTATTCGCGCGCCTATCTGCACCATGTGATCGCGCTCGCAAGAGATCATCTGCTCGATGCTGCTGACCTGGCACAACCTGCACTATTATCAGGACCTGATGGCGGGCCTGCGCGGCGCGATTGCGGATGGCCGTCTGACTGCGTTTGCCGCCGACTTCGCGGCGATGCGCTCTGAAGGCGACATCGAGCGGCTTTAGGCCCGGTCGCGCTGTTCATTTTCCCTCTGGAACTGCGGTGGGGGAACCCTTAAGGGGCGAGACCGCCTTTGGTAGGGGGTGCGGGGGCAGAAGCCCCTGCCCATATAGGCACAGATCAGTGCTCGCCGGCTTCTCGGCACGATTGTCCGCTTGCCCACCGGCTGCACACGCGGCATTGTGTAACGAAGCGATGACTGGATGTGGTTGAAAGCCATTGGGGTGCCCCCAGATATCCAGCCAAGACCGGGGAAGGCCAAGCGCTGCCGAATGACCGGGGCCGGAGCCTTCCTGCCAGAAAGGATAGAGCATGAAAGACACCCTCTCCGCCAGCTACCCGGTTCTGCCGCTGCGCGACATCGTGGTGTTCCCGCATATGATCGTGCCGCTGTTCGTCGGGCGCGAAAAGTCGGTGCGGGCGCTGGAAGAAGTGATGGCCGATGACAAGCAGATCCTGCTGTCGAGCCAGATCGACCCGTCGCGTGGATGATCCGGCCGCGGACGGCATCTACCGCATCGGCGTGCTGGCCAATGTGCTGCAACTGCTGAAGCTGCCCGATGGCACCGTGAAGGTGCTGGTCGAGGGCCGCGCCGGGTGCAGATCACCGAATTCATTCGAGAACGACGCCGTTCTTCGAGGCGCAGGCCGAATTGCTGACCGAACTGCCGGGCGACGCCGATGCCGTCGACCGCCCTGGTGCGCTCGGTCGCCGAGGAATTCGAGCGCTACGCCAAGATCAAGAAGAACATCCCCGAAGAGGCCCTGGCCGCCGTGGCCGACACGCGCGAGCCGGCGAAGCTGGCCGATCTCGTGGCCGGCCATCTGGGCATCGAAGTGGGCCAGAAGCAGGAGCTTCTGGAAACGCTCGACGTGGCCGAGCGGCTGGAGAAGATCTATGGCCAGATGCAGGGCGAGATGTCCGTGCTGCAGGTCGAGAAGAAGATCAAGACCCGCGTCAAGAGCCAGATGGAGCGCACCCAGCGCGAATATTATCTGAATGAGCAGATGAAGGCCATTCAGAAGGAACTCGGCGACGGCGAGGACGGCCAGAACGAGGTCGCCGAGCTGGAAGAGCGGATCGCGCAAGACGCAAGCTTTCCAAGGAAGCGCGCGAAAAGGCCGAGGCCGAGGTCAAGAAGCTGAAGTCGATGTCGCCGATGTCGGCCGAAGCGACGGTGGTGCGCAACTATCTCGACTGGATGCTGTCGATCCCGTGGGGCGTCAAATCGCCGCGTCAAGAAGGACCTTGGCAAGGCGCAGGCAGGTGCTGGACGCCGATCACTACGGTCTGGAGAAGGTCAAGGAACGGATCGTCGAATATCTGGCGGTGCAGGCGCGGTCGGCCAAGATGAAGGGCCCGATCCTGTGCCTCGTCGGCCCTCCGGGCGTGGGCAAGACCTCGCTTGGGCGTTCGGTGGCGAAGGCCACGGGGCGCGAGTTCATCCGCATCTCGCTCGGCGGTGTGCGCGACGAATCGCGAGATCCGCGGCCACCGGCGGACCTATATCGGCTCGATGCCCGGCAAGATCATCCAGGCGCTGAAGAAGGCCAAGACGCACCAACCCGCTGATCCTGCTCGATGAGATCGACAAGATGGGGCAGGATTTCCGGGGCGACCCGGCGATCGGCGATGCTCGAGGTGCTGGACCCGGAACAGAACGCGACCTTCTCGGATCACTATCTTGAGGTCGAATATGACCTGTCGAACGTGATGTTCCTGACCACGGCGAACAGCTACAACATGCCGGGGCCGCTGCTCGACCGGATGGAGATCATCCCGCTGGCGGGCTACACCGAGGATGAGAAGCGCGAGATCGCCAAGCAGCACCTGGTCGACAAGCAGATCACAGGCCACGGGCTGAAGAAGGGCGAGTTCAAGATCACGGACGCGGCGCTGACTGGAGATGATCCGTACCTATACCCGCGAAGCGGGCGTGCGGAACCTTGAGCGCGAGATTGCCAAGCTGGCCCGCAAGGCGGTGACCGAGATCGTGCAGGGCAAGGCCAAGACGGTCGAGATCACGCCGGAGAAGCTGGAAGACTATCCTGGGCGTGAAGCGCTTCCGCTATGGTCTGGCCGAGCAGGAAGATCAGGTCGGTGTCGTGACCGGGCTGGCCTGGACCTCGGTCGGCGGCGAGCTGTTGCAGATCGAAGCGCTGAAACTGCCGGGCAAGGGCCGGATGAAGACGACCGGCAAGCTCGGCGATGTGATGAAGGAATCGATCGACGCCGCGGCGAGCTATGTGCGCTCGATCGCGCCGCAGATCGGGGTGAAGCCGCCGAAGTTCGAGACGGTGGACATCCACGTTCACGTGCCCGAGGGGGCGACGCCGAAGGACGGCCCCTCGGCCGGTCTGGCGATGGTGACCTCGATCGTCTCGGTGCTGACCGGCATCCCGGTCCGCAAGGACGTCGCCATGACCGGCGAGGTGACGCTGCGCGGCAATGCGCTGCCGATCGGCGGGCTGAAGGAAAAGCTGATGGCGGCGCATCGCGGCGGCATCACGACGGTGCTGATCCCCGAGGAGAACGCCAAGGATCTGCCCGAGATCCCGGACAATGTGAAAGCGGGGCTGGAGATCATCCCGGTGTCGCATGTCCGCGAGGTTCTGCGCCGCGCCCTGGTGCGCATGCCCGAGCCCGTGGAATGGGACGAGGCGGCGGAAGAAGCTGCGGCAAGTGCGCGGCTGATGACACCGACCGATACCGGAGCGCAGACCACCGCGCATTGATCGGCTGAGAGATGGGGAAGGCGCGTTCCGCAAGGGGGCGCGCCTTTTCCTATGGGGTATGGGGTGGTCTCGGAGGGCTCACTCTTCCCCCGGCAGGGTTAGCGGCCATATTTCCACCACCCCATGTGCCACGGCGCAGGGGGACTTCGAAACCAGCTCGATGGCGGCTTCGATGCTGGCGGCCTCGATGATGGCAAAGCCGGCAACCGGCAGATCGGACCTGAGGTATGGCCCGACCGAGGTTTTGACGCCGCGATCTTCAGGGTTGCGGACCTGCACCGGGGCCCCGGCAATGCCCATCAAGACACCCGCGGAAACAAGCCGTTCATCATGCTTGTGCGCGGCGTCCCGGATCGGCCTCGGCGTTCTGTCGTATCCCTTCTGGTCGCCGTATCCAATTGTCACGAACTTCGGCATGGCGGACGCCTCCTTCCCTCTGTCGGCAGCATAGGCCACCCGCACGACGTGGCGCTGTCAAATGTCGCGGCGGGCCTTGCGGCGGATCAACAGCCCATCTTGCCGGTTGGTTTCCATTTGTTCCGTGACGGCAGGGGCAGGCAGGCCCTATAGTCGCCAGAGTGCAATGGGCGAGGCAATGCAGTCATGGTGACGAAGAAAACGGTGAAGAGCGACGACAGCGAGGACCTGGCGAGTGTGGCAAGGCCCAAGCGTGCGTCGCGCGCCAAGCCTGCGGCCGCTTCCGCGCCAGTCACCGTGCCAGTCGCCGTGGCCGATATCGAGGCCGCCGAGACCGAAGCCGCGGTCGGCCCGGCTGTCGTCACGATGCGCAGGAAAGAGCTGATCGAGCGGGTCGCAGAGCTGACGGGCGGCAAGAAGAAAGACCTGCGCGAGATTGTCGAGGCAGTGCTCGAAGTATTGGGCGAGGCGCTGACCAAGGGGGAAGAGCTGAACCTGCCGCCGCTCGGCAAGGCCAAGGTGAACCGGCAGCGTGATCTGACCTCGGGCCAGGTGCTGATCGTGAAACTGCGGCGGCCCGGCCCGGGCGGGGATAGCGCAACCTCCCCCCTTGCGGACGAGCCGGAGTGACGCTAGAAGGCCCGCCGACGGGTGATTAGCTCAGTGGTAGAGCGCTTCGTTCACATCGAAGATGTCAGGGGTTCAAATCCCTTATCACCCACCATTTGACTGCGCGTCCGGCTGCCCCCGGGCGCGTTCTGCATTCCGGGGGGGCGTTGCCAGCTTCGGCCAATCTGCCGCAGTGTTTGAGACTCGATTGACACGATTTTGTCAGGGGGCTGTCAGGTTGACACCTTGCTGCTTCAGTTCTAAACGCGGGTGTTCAGTTGGCCGCGTGATGTCCGGGGTCGAAAAGGATCTGGTCAGCCGTGAAACGGGTCGCCATCGTCATACCAATGCACAACGAATCCGGGGCCGCCGCGGCCCTGATCGAAGCGATTGCGCAGGCCTGCGCGCCGCTCGGGGATTATGAGATCATCGCGGTCGACGATGCCTCGACCGATGACACCGGGGCGGTGCTGGAGGCATTGCGCGCGCGGGTTCCGGCGCTGCGGGTGCTGCACCACGACCGCGTCGGCGGGCAGAGTGCCGCCGTGCATTCCGGGGTGCGCGCGGCCGAGGCTGCGGTGGTCTGCACGCTGGACGGCGATGGCCAGAACCCGCCCGAGGAACTGCCGAAGCTCTGGGCGCCGCTGCTCGAAGATCGCACCGGCCAGATCGGGCTGGTGGCCGGACAGCGCGTGAAGCGGCAGGACACCTGGTCGAAGAAGACCGCCTCGAAGCTTGCCAATGCGCTGCGGGCCCGGGTGTTGCGGGATGGCACGCGGGACACCGGCTGCGGCCTGAAAGGGTTCCGGCGCGACGCCTTCCTCGCCTTGCCCTATTTCGATCATATGCACCGCTATCTGCCGGCGTTGATCAAGCGTGACGGCTGGGACGTTGCTCTGGTCGACGTGGCGCATCGCGAACGGCAGTCGGGCAAATCGAAATACACCAACCTGCAGCGCGCGCTGGTGGGATTTTCGGATCTGGCGGGCGTGGCCTGGCTGATCCGACGGCGGAAGAAGGCGAGACCCCTGGTCCGCGCCGAAACAGGAGCGAGCCATGCTGAAGACGCTGAGTGACTGGTTCGCGGTCGAGGGACTGACGGGGGCTATCTGGATCGGCATCGGCTTTCTGGGCCAGATGCTGTTCACCGCGCGGTTTCTGGTGCAGTGGATCGCATCGGAGCGGGCCAAGCGCTCGGTCGTGCCGGTGGCGTTCTGGTATTTCTCGATCGGCGGCGGGCTGATCCTGTTCGCCTATGCCCTGCAACGGCGCGACCCGGTGTTCATTCTGGGCCAGTCGATGGGGATCGTCATCTATGTCCGGAACCTCTGGTTGATCCATGCCGAGCGTCGCCGCGGATAAGCGGGCCTTTGCGGGCCCCGGCGAGACCGGCTGGCTGCGTCCGGCCCTGGTGGTGGTGCTGGCAGTCACGGCGCTGCGCGTGCTGCTTCTGGCCTTTGACCGGACCGACCTTTTCGTGGACGAGGCGCAGTACTGGTTCTGGGGCCAGGAACTGGCCTTCGGCTATTATTCCAAGCCGCCGCTGATCGGATGGGTGATCGCGCTTTGCACCGGGCTGGCGGGGTCGGATGCGACGTTCTGGATCCGGCTGCCGGGCGCGTTGTTCAATGCGGCGACGGCGCTGCTGCTGGGGGCCGTGGCGGCGCGGGTCTATGGCCGCCGGGCGGCGGTCTGGGTGGCGGCGGGCTTCGTCAGCCTGCCGATGGTTGCCCTGGGCAGCCTGCTGATCTCGACCGATACGATCATGTTCCCGTTCCTCGCCGCGGCCCTGCTCGCCTGGGTCGTGCTGTTGCAGAGGGGCGGGCAGGGCGATGCGCTGGCGCTGGCCGCAGGTGCGGCGCTGGGGCTGGGCTTCATGGCGAAATACGCCGCGGTCTACTACCTCGGCTGTGCGGTGCTGGTGGCCTTCGCGGTGCCCGGGGCGCGCCCCTCGCGGCGCGCGGCGCTGCTGGCGCTGCTGGCCTTCGCCGTGGTGATCTCGCCCAATATCATCTGGAACGCTGTGAACGAGTTCCCGACGCTGAAACACACCGCCGACAATGTCGGCTGGGTGCGCAATCCTGAAGCCAGGGCGGGGCTGCATTCGGGCAATTTGCTGGGGTTTGTTGCCAGCCAGTTCGCCGTCTTCGGGCCGGTGCCTTTCGCGCTGATGCTCTGGCTGGCACTGCGCTGGCGGCAGCTGTCAGGGACCGACCGGGCGTTCCTGCTCTTCGCGCTGCCCGTGGTGGGGCTGGTCAGCCTGCAGGCGCTGCTGTCGCGGGCCTATGCGAACTGGGCGGTGGCGGCCTTCGTTGCGGGCTCTGTGCCGGTGTTTGCGCTGGCCGCGCGGCGGCGCTGGCTGGGCGTGTCGGCGCTGGTGTTGAACGGGGTGGTCTGTCTGGCGCTGCCGCTGGCCACGCTGTTCCCCGATGCCATCCATTTCGCCGGCCGGCCGGCGCTCGCGCGCTATCTCGGCCGCGCGGCCGTCAGCGAGGCGATCCTGGCGCGGGCGCAGTCCGAAGGCCTGAACCGGGTGGTGGCCGAGAGTCGTGATGTTCTGGCAGAGCTCTTCTATATCGGCCGCGACAGCGGGCTGACCTTCTATGCCGCGCCCCCCAATGGCTGCGACACGGACGACGACTGTGTCGAGGATCACTATGAGATGACGCATCCCATGCCGGACAATCTGACCGGCGAGGTGCTGTTCGCGACCTCTGCGCCGAGCGTCGGTTGCGCGCCGGGCGCGACCCCGGTCGAGGTGCTGGCGCCGCGTCCGGGCACCTGGCAAAAGGCCCCGATCCAGCTGTTTCGGGTACCCGGCACCTGCTGGAATCCAAAGCGCTGATCGGAAGGGCTTGCGCCGCGCCACAGGCTCGGTCTAAGCAGGCCACCGGCGGGTGATTAGCTCAGTTGGTAGAGCGCTTCGTTTACACCGAAGATGTCGGGGGTTCGAGTCCCTCATCACCCACCAAAATCTCTGCAATGCGACCGAGGGGCCCGACCCGGCCAACGCGCTGCGGAGTCTGTGCTCTGGCGCGCAAGGCCTGCGGAAAAAGCGGCCTTTCGTGCGGATGCACCTGGCCTATATTGGAGCAGACCCCAAACGAAGGAGTGCTGACCATGTCCTGGAGCCCGTTGCTCGACCCGCAGATTCCGATCGGAGATGCGGTGGACGCGATCGAGGCGGTGATTGTGCCGCGCGCGCGTGATCTCGGTGGATTCGAAGTGCGCCGCGCATTGCCCTCGGCGCAGCGCCAGATGGTCGGGCCGTTCATCTTCTTCGACCAGATGGGCCCGGCGGAATTCCTCAGCGGGCAATCGCTCGACGTGCGGCCGCATCCGCATATCGGTCTGGCGACGGTGACCTATCTTTTCTCGGGCGAGATGCATCACCGGGATTCGCTGGGGACCGATCAGTGGATCCGCCCGGGCGACGTGAACCTGATGGTGGCGGGGCACGGCATCACCCATTCGGAACGGATCGACGGCGCGGCCAAGGCGCGCGGCCAGCACATGTTCGGGGTGCAGACCTGGCTCGCCCTGCCGCTGGCGCAGGAGGATGGTGCGGCGGGGTTCGTTCATGCCGCGGCAGGTGACCTGCCAGAGCTGGAGGCCGAGGGCAAGACAGGTCCGGATGATCCTCGGCCATGGCTGGGGCGTCACGGCGCCGGTCGAGACCCCGTCCGAGATGATCTACGCCGATGCACGGCTTGCTGCGGGCGCGTCCCTGCCGTTGCCGGACGACCATGAGGATCGCGGCATCTATGTCATGCAGGGGGCCGTGACCTCGGGCGGGCAAAGCTTCGATGCCGGACGGATGCTGGTGTTCCGCCCCGGCGACCGGGTCAGCGTGACGGCGGGGCCCGCAGGGCGCGCGCCTGCTGGTGCTGGGCGGCGCCACGCTGGAAGGGCCGCGCCATATCTGGTGGAACTTCGTCGCCTCCTCCGAAGAGCGGATCGAGGCCGCGAAAGAGGCGTGGCGCGCCGGCGACTGGGCGCATGGCCGCTTCCGGCTGCCGCCGGAGGACAACAAGGAATTCATTCCGGCCCCGGAGAGATGATCCCGCTGCCGTTTTCTCCTGGTGCAAATACTCCCGCGCGGAGCGCGCCTGTTTCTTCCGGCGCCGCGCAGCGGCGCCGGGCCCACCATTGAGGAGGTGGCCGTCAGGCCATTGACGAAAGACGGGAGCCGCCCGAACGGGTTCAGCGGCGGGGCAGCGCGAGGGCGGCGGCGACGGCGGCAAGGATGGCGCCGCCAAGCGCCAGCAGCAGGGCGCCGATGGTCACCGGCGCGCCGGTGTCGAACTGCGCCTTGGCGGCCGCCGCGAGGCCCGCCACGATCAGGGCCAGGGCCACGAGCACGGCCATTGCCAGCGGACGATCCCGCGCGGGCGTGAAGGGCGCACCGGGATCGAAGGGTGCCGCGCGGTCCAGCGGCCTTTCACGGTCACGCAGCGCCAGCCAGAAGAAAAGCGACAGCCCCAGCACTGCCGCCGCCACACCGCTTTCGCCAAAGCTGACGTCGGCCGCCTGCGGGTCGAGCGACAGCGCCGCAAGGCAGGCCGCCAGCACGATCAGCAGACGAAGGTAGAGCCAGAATCGGGGGGATAGGGTCATTCTCGGGGGTCTTTCATGGCCTCAGGCACCGGGATGCCAAACCGCCCGGCGCTGGGCAAGGGGTTTGACCGGACAAGCTGCGAATTCCGCACCATCCGCGCTTGACGGCACGGATGGGGATGCGTAATACGCACTCCACGCCCGGGACGCGATCCGAGGGCGGGGATGTGCGGTTGTAGCTCAGTTGGTTAGAGTACCGGCCTGTCACGCCGGGGGTCGCGGGTTCGAGCCCCGTCAACCGCGCCATCCCCCCGCCGGATCGCCCCGGGTGTTGCCTTGTCTGAAGGCGATGCGCGGTTGTAGCTCAGTTGGTTAGAGTACCGGCCTGTCACGCCGGGGGTCGCGGGTTCGAGCCCCGTCAACCGCGCCACTTTCCACCTATATATCAAGGAATTGAGCCCTTATCCGCGATGGTGGAGCCGGGGCGCGCATGTCGCTCGGTACGGGTGCCGGTGAACCGGCCCCCGGGCCCCGAGACTGGCGCTCTGGGCCAGGGCCGGCGCGGCGGTCGCGGGGCGGAGAATATTTCCGCCCCGGTTGCCTTGCCGATCAGGTCAGCTTGGCGAGGATTCGCGCCCAGCTGCGGATGCCTTTGTGGAAGCTTTCGAGATCGTATTTCTCGTTCGGCGAGTGGATCTGGTCGTCATCCCGGCCAAAGCCGATCAGCATCGCATCCATGCCGAGGATCGATCTTGAAATAGCCCGCGATCGGGATCGAGCCGCCGCAGCCGACGTAAGAGGCCGCGGCGCGCCCCATTCATCGGTCAGCGCCTGCGCGCGGCCTTCTCGAAGGCCGGGTCGCTGATCGCCATCTGGCTGGCCGGGCGCGGCGCCGTGGCTGTGGAAGTCCACCTCGCAATCGGCGGGCAGCTGCGCGCGAACCTAGGCGCGGAAGTTTTCGCGGATCGCGATCGGGTCCTGGTCGCCGACCAGGCGGAAGCTGATCTTGGCATGGGCCTCGGACGGCAGCACGGTCTTGAAGCCGTCGCCGGCATAGCCGCCCCAGATGCCGTTGACCTCGCAGGTCGGGCGCGACCAGATCATTTCGAGCGGCGTGCGGTCCTGCTCGCCCGCGGGCACCGACAGGCCGACATCGCCAAGGAAGGCGGCGTGGTCGAAGGCCAGGTTCTGCCATTGCGCGCGCATCGCGTCGGGCAGTTCGCGGACGCCGTCGTAAAAGCCCGGCACGGTGATGCGGCCCTCGTCGTCGTGCAGGCCGGCGATGATTTTCGAGCAGCACGCGGATCGGGTTCATCGCGGCGCCGCCATACATGCCGGAATGCAGGTCCTTGTTGGCGGCGCGGATCGTCAGCTCCTCGCCCAAGCAGCCCGCGCAGCATGGTGACGATGGCGGGACGGTCGATTCGAAAAGGCCCGGTGTCGCAGATCAGCGCGATGTCGGAGGTCAGCTCTGCGGCATTCTCCTTCATGAAGGGGATCAGCGAGGGCGACCCGGATTCCTCTTCGCCCTCGAAGAAAGATCGTGAGCTTGCGCGGGCAGGGCGCCATGCACCGCCTTCCAGGCGCGGCAGGCCTCGATGAAGGTCATCAGCTGGCCCTTGTCGTCCGAGGCGCCGCGGCCGCGGATCACCTTGCCGCGCTTGGCGCGTCCTGCGATCTGCGGATCGAAGGGTCGGTGATCCCAGAGCGCGAGCGGATCGACCGGCTGCACGTCGTAATGGCCGTAAAACAGCAGATGCGGACCGGTACCGCCGTGAATGCGCCACCACCATCGGATGGCCGGGGGTCGGGCGCTTGGAGGCATCGAAGCCCAGCGCGGTCAGGTCCGCCACCAGCCAGTCGGCGGCGCGGGCGCAATCGGCCTTGAAGGCCGGGTCGGTCGAGATCGAGGGGATGCGCAGCAGATCCAGCAGCCGGTCGGTCGCCTGCGGCAGATCAGCGTCGATGCGGGCGAGGACGGCATCGAGGGACATCGGGGGGCTCCGTTTGTTGTTCGGGGTGACCCTATCAAGTGGTGGGGGAGTGTCCAGAGATCGTGGCTTGACGGGACCGACGGCGCTTGCGCTGTCCGCGAGCACCGCCGCTGCAGGGATGGCGCGGGGACCGGAGGCCGTGCGGTGGCCCTGAACCAGTGCCGGGCGGGAGCGGCGTCGGTGTGTGGCATCAGGGGCGCCATGACAGGGATCACTGCATCGAAGGCCATCCTGGCGGCGAGGCCCGTAATGGTTCGATCAGGGTCGAGAACTGCGATCTGGCCTGGGGGGCGGCAAATTGCCCAGTGTCGCGCCTGGAATTTGATCCATATTAAAGTGGCACGCTTAGGATTATTCTAAGAGTAACCCGAAATGCGGGTCTCGTACGGTTTGAAGCCGGGCGAACGGAATACGGAGACGGACGATGGATTATGACAGCACGCTCGACACGGCGCTGAACCGTCTGCATGCGGAAGGGCGCTATCGCACCTTCATCGACATCGAGCGGCGCAAGGGGGCCTATCCCCATGCGGTCTGGCGCAGGCCGGATGGCAGCGAGCGTGACATCACCGTCTGGTGCGGCAACGATTATCTGGGCATGGGGCAGCACCCGGTGGTGCTGGCTGCCATGCACGAGGCGCTGGATGCAACCGGCGCAGGCTCGGGCGGGACGCGCAACATTTCCGGCACCACGGTCTATCACAAACAGCTGGAGGCCGAACTCGCCGATCTGCACGGCAAAGAAGCGGCGCTGGTCTTCACCTCGGCCTATATCGCCAATGACGCGACGCTGAGCGACGCTGCCGCTGCTGTTTCCGGGGCTGATCATCGTTTCGGACGCGCTGAACCATGCCTCGATGATCGAGGGCATCCGCAACGGCGCGCTGCGAGAAGCATGTCTTCAGGCACAATGACATGGCCGATCTGCGCGGGATTCTGGAAGCGGATCGAGCGCGGCCGTCCGATATTGATCGCCTTCGAATCGATCTATTCGATGGATGGCGATTTCGCGCCGATCGGCGCGATCTGCGACCTGGCGGAAGAGTTCGGCGCGCTGACCTATATCGACGAGGTTCATGCCGTTGGCATGTATGGCCCGCGCGGCGGCGGGCGTCGCCGAGCGCGACGGCCAGATGGGGCGGATCGACATCATCAACGGCACGCTGGCCAAGGCCTTTGGCGTGTTCGGCGGCTATATTGCTGCATCCGCGAAGATGGTTGATGCGATCCGGTCCTATGCGCCGGGATTCATCTTCACCACCTCGCTGCCGCCGGCGGTGGCGGCGGGGGCTGCCGCGTCGGTCCGGCATCTGAAGGGCGATCAGGCGCTGCGCGACGGCCCATCAGACGCAGGCGAAGATCCTGAAAATGCGGCTGAAGGCGCTGGGCCTGCCGATCATCGACCATGGCAGTCACATCGTGCCGGTGCATGTCGGCGACCCGGTGCATTGCAAGATGCTGTCGGACATGCTGCTGGAGCAGTTCGGGATCTATGTCCAGCCGATCAACTTTCCGACCGTTCCGCGCGGCACCGAACGGCTGCGATTCACCCCGTCGCCTGTGCATGATGCAGCAATGATCGACGGCGTTGGTCCGGGCGATGGACCAGCTTTGGGCACATTGTGCGCTGAATCGCGCCGAGCCTGTCCGCTTAGGCGCATCTGCATATGCAAACATCAGCGCCCTGTGTTACTTTTTCGATAAGGTCGACTTGGTTGAGTCGCATCTTACGGCAACCAAAGTTAACCGCGAATAAACGGGACAGGCATGGGGCGGCACGCATGATCGGGCGGAAGGGCAAACCTTCGGCGGCGGATGAGGAGAAGCCGAAGGGTTTCGACGACTTCGAGCTGCGCCTTGGCGACCTGATGCGGGGCGAACGCGCCACGCTTGGCAAATCCCTGCTCGATGTTCAGCGCGAATTGAAGATCAAGGCGACCTATATCGCCGCGATCGAGAATTGCGACATCTCTGCCTTTGAAACGCAGGGCTTTGTCGCGGGCTATGTGCGGTCTTACGCGCGCTATCTGGGGATGGACCCGGAATGGGCCTATCAGCGCTTCTGCGGCGAGGCGAATTTCACCGTGGCGCATGGCATGTCGGCTGCCGCCTCGTCGGCGCGCCCGGTGCAGTGCAAGCGCGCAGCCGAAGCCGGAATATCATGATCCGCTGGCCAATCCGAACGCGACCTTCGTGCCGCGCGAGCAAGAGCATGTTCACCGGCGTGCAGCCGGGGGCCGTCGGCTCTGTGCTGGTGCTGCTCGGCGCTGATCGGCGGCGCTGGGCTATGGCGGCTGGTCGGTGTTGCAGGAAGTGCAGCGCGTGCAGCTTTCGCCGGTCGATCAGGCGCCGGGTGTGGTGGCCGCAGCTGGACCCGCTGGCCAATGTCGCGACGCCGGACAACTGCCGGCCGTCGCGATCAGTCGGCGCTGCGGTCACGGTGCCCTCGGCGGATGCGCTGGACCGGCTGTATCGCCCGCAGGCGCTGGATGTGCCGGTGCTGGTGCCGCGCGACGGCCCGATTGCGGCGATCAATCCCGATGCGACGCAGGATCCGACGGCAACGGCCTCGGCCGCGCCGGTCGCGATGCTGATTGCGGCAGGCGGTTGCCGCGACCCTGGCTTGGCGAACGGCGGCGTTGCAGCCGGATGCGCCCAAGGTCGTGGCCGATGCCGCGCCCGGGGTGCAGATCTTTGCGGTGCGCCCGTCCTGGGTGCGGGTGCCGGCGGCCGGATGGCACGGTGCTGTTTGAAAAGATCCTCGACGCGGGCGAGCACTACGACCGTGCCGCAGACCGAACAGCCGGCGCTGCTGCGCGCGGGCAATTCCGGGCTCGGTCTATTTCGAGGTGAATGGCAAGACCTATGGCCCGCCTCAGCCCCGGGACGCAGGTGGTCAAGAACCTGGCGCTGTCGGCCGAGAATCTGAATCGTCCTATACTCGTTGCCGATCTGTCGCGCGACCCGGATCTGGCCAAGTGGTCGCGGTGGCCGATGCCTCGTCAGTGAAGACGCAGACGTCCAGCATCACGGAATGATCTCTGAAAGCAGTCCGAGGGCGCGGGAGCGATTGCTCCCGCCTTTTGCTTGACCTATCTATGGGCCAACCCTTGCATCGCGAGAGGCCCCGCGATGTCGCATAATCCCGATCCGCCCCTGGCGCAATATCGAGCGCCGCAAGTCGCGCCAGATCATGGTGGGCAAGGTTGCCGGTGGGCGGCGATGCGCCGATTTCGGTGCAGACGATGACCAACACGCTGACCACGGATGTGAAGGCCACGATCGAGCAGGTGCAGCGCTGTGCCGTCGCCGGGGCCGATATCGTGCGGGTCTCGACGCCGGACGAGGCCTCGACCCGGGCGCTGCGCGAGATCGTGGCGGAAAGCCCGGTGCCGATCGTGGCCGACATCCATTTCCACTACAAACGCGCCATCGAGGCCGCCGAGGCGGGGGCCGCCTGCCTGCGCATCAACCCCGGCAATATCGGCGATGCGAAGCGGGTGAGCGAAGTGATCCAGGCGGCCAAGGATCACGGCTGCTCGATCCGGATCGGCGTCAATGCCGGGTCTTTGGAGCGGCATCTGCTGGAGAAATACGGCGAGCCTTGCCCGGATGCGATGGTGGAAAGCGGCCTCGATCATATCAGGATCCTGCAGGACAACGATTTCCACGAATTCAAGATCTCGGTGAAGGCCTCGGATGTCTTCATGGCGGCCGCGGCCTATCAGCAACTGGCCGATGCCACCGATGCGCCGATCCATCTGGGGATCACCGAGGCGGGCGGGCTGGTCTCCGGCACGGTGAAATCGGCGATCGGGCTGGGCAACCTGTTGTGGATGGGGATCGGCGACACGATCCGCGTCAGCCTTTCGGCCGATCCGGTGGAAGAGGTGAAGGTCGGCTATGAGATCCTGAAATCGCTGGGCCTGCGGCATCGGGGCGTGACGATCATCTCTTGCCCGTCCTGCGCGCGGCAGGGCTTCGACGTGATCAAGACGGTGTCAGCGCTGGAAGACCGGCTGGCGCATGTCACCACCTCGATGAGCCTGTCGATCATCGGCTGCGTGGTCAACGGGCCGGGCGAGGCGCTGATGACCGACATCGGCTTTACCGGCGGCGGCGCGGGCTCGGGCATGGTCTATCTGGCGGGCAAGCAGGGCCACAAGATGGGCAATGACAAGATGATCGACCATATCGTTGAACTGGTCGAGGCCAAGGCGGCCGAGATCGCGGCGGCAGAGGCGGCAGAGGCGGAAATCGAGGCCGCCGAATAGGCCAAATGCAACGCAAGGGAAGGCGCGTCAGATGGCGCGCCAGAGGTCCGGACCGGCGAATCTCCGCCGCGTGATGGACCCGAAACCCGTCGTCGGGCGTTCTTCCAGTATCGACGGACAGGCGATCTGTCCGTGTCCAAACTGGAGTTTACCATGTTCAACACAAAGCTGATGGCCATGACCGCCGCCGCCCTTCTCGCCGCGCCCTTCGCGCAGGCTCAGGGCTTTTCCGCCACCGTTCTGTCGAACAGCACGGTCCTGACCGGGCCGGGCGCTGGCTATGAAGTTGTGGGCTCGATGCCCGCGAATACCTCGGTATCCGTGGATGGCTGTCTTGCGACCCATGACTGGTGCCAGGTCTCCACCGTTGACGGTGCAGGCTGGGTGCGGGCGCAGGATCTGACCGTGACCGAGAATGGCACGAACTACGTCGTGGCCGAAGCGCCCGCGACGCTTCAGGTGCAGACCTTGACCTATGACGGCAAGGCGACCAAGCGCAACGCTGCCGCAGGCGTGATCGCCGGTGCGGCGACCGGCGCGCTGGCCGGCCCCGTGGGGGCTGTTGCAGGCGCTGTCGTCGGCGGCATCACTGGTGCAGCGGTGACCCCGCCCAAGAAGGTCACGACCTATGTGACGCAGAACCCCGTCACCTCGATCTCGGTCGATGGCGATCTGAAGGAAGGCATGGTCCTGCCGGGCACGGTTCAGCTGACCCCGGTGCCGGACAGCTCCTATTCCTACGTCTATGTGCAGAACCACCCGGTTCTGGTCGATAACGGCAGCCGTACCGTGGTGCGTGTGATCAACTGATCGGTGCGCGACAGAGTTGGAAAGGGGGGCCCTGTGCCCCCCTTTTTCATATTCCGCGCTTGACCCGACCGGTCGCTGTCATTCCTGCCGGACCTTGCCGACCAGATCGCGCATCCCGTCGAGCGGCATGTAGCCGCGCACCATCTGATCGGCGAGAACGAAGGTGGGGGTGCCAGAGATCTGCAGCGTCTGGCCGAGCGTCAGGTTGTCGTTGATCACCTTGGTCACCGCATCGCTGTCCATCCGGGCCAGAAGATCCTTGGCATTCAGCCCCATCTGATCTGACAGCCGGGTCAGGGACTGCGGGTTCACCTCGCCGCGGAAGGTGATCAGCGCGTCATGGACCTTGGCATAGGCCGCCGGGCCGTCGGCCTGCAGCACTGCGATGGCGTAGCGGGACGAGATCGTCGACTGCTCGCCCAGAATCGGGAATTCCTTGACGACAAAGCGGATGTTGCCGTCCGATTTCACCAGCTCCGAAACCTGATCATAGGCCTTGCGGCAATAGGCGCAGCGGTAGTCGGTGAACTCGACCAGGGTGACGTTGCCATTCGGGTTGCCGCCAACCCAGGAGGTGCCGTCCTTGAAGATCGCATCGGCGTTGGATTTCACCAGCGTCGCGTCCGTGCTGGTCTGCTGCGACTGCTGTTTCGCATCGAGTGCGTTGACCGCTTCCACCAGCACCTCGGGATGGGCGAGCAGGTAGCTGCGCACCTCGGCGTCGAAGGCGCTGCGTTCGGCATCTGACATGTTGTTGAGGTCCAGCGCCACGGCCGGGCCGGCAAGGGCTGCAGCGAAGGCGAGGGGCAGCAGGAAGACGGAACGGGGCATCGCAGATCTCCATCCGGCACGCGAACCGGCATCGGTAAAGGGCATGGCACAGCATCGCATATCGGGCGGCAGAGACAAGCCGATGTGCCGGCAGGGCGGGCGAAAAGGTGCCGGGCATTGACCTTGGCGGCCGCGACTGGAAAGACGGGGCAAAGCGAGCAAGGGGGCAAGGCGATGCAGGTGTCAAGGCGTGGCGAGGTTGATCCGTTCATCGTGATGGACGTGATGGAGCAGGCGCGCGCCGCCGAGGCGGCGGGGGCCTCGGTGATCCATATGGAAGTGGGTCAGCCGGGTACGCCTGCGCCGGAAGGGGCGCGGGCCGCTCTGGTGCAGGCGATGGCGGCAGGGCCGCTCGGCTATACCGTGGCGCTCGGACTGCCGGAGCTGCGCGCGGGCATCGCGGGGCTTTACCGGCGCTGGTATGGGTTGGAGATTGATCCGGCGCGGGTGGTGGTGACGGCGGGATCCTCGGCGGCCTTCCTGCTGGCCTTCACGATGTTGTTCGACGCGGGGGAGCGGGTCGGGCTGGGTGAGCCGGGCTATCCCTCCTATCGGCAGATCCTGCGGGCCCTGTCGCTGGAACCGGTGGGGATCGCGACCGATCCGGCGCATCGGTTGCAGCCGGTGCCGGCGGACCTGGCCGCGGTCGAGGGGCTTTCCGGTCTGATCGTCGCCTCGCCCGGCAATCCGTCGGGCACCATGCTCGACCGTGCCGCGCTGGGGGCGCTGATCGGGCATTGCGCAGACCGCGGCATCGCCTTCATCTCGGACGAGATCTATCACGGCATCCAGTATGAGGCGCGTGCGGTTTCGGCGCTGGAGATCAGCGATGATGTCTACGTGATCAACTCCTTCTCGAAGTATTTCAGCATGACGGGCTGGCGCATCGGCTGGATGGTGGTGCCCGAGGCGCATGTGCGCGGCATCGAGCGGCTGGCGCAGAACATGTTCATCTGCCCACCCCATGCCAGTCAGGTCGCGGCGCTGGCCGCGCTCGACTGCGAGGCCGAATTGCAGCGCAACCTGTCGGTCTATGCCACCAATCGCCGGCTGATGCTGGAGGGCCTGCCGCGCGCGGGATTCACCCGGATCGCGCCACCGGACGGGGCCTTCTATGTCTATGCCGATGTCTCGGACATGACGGAGGACAGCCTTGCCTTCGCCGCCCGCATTCTGCGCGAGGCCGGCGTTGCGGTGACGCCGGGGCTTGATTTCGATCCGCATCGCGGCGCGCGGACGCTGCGCTTTTCCTATGCCCGCGCGACGGCGGATATCGCCGAGGGGCTGCGACGGTTGCAGGCGTTTCACGCGGCACGAGGCTAGAGATCTGCGCTTGCAGCCGGTCGCGTGACATATGCGCATTTGTGACGCGGGTCGGGGCATTGCGGCGTTTTCGCCGCGCCTGCAATGGTCTATGCAATGGGTGGGTTTGGACAGGCAGAAGTATGACGGCGCGCGTTCGGTGGGTTTTTGCGGTGGCACTGGCGATGATCTGGCTTGGTGTCGGGGCGGCGGTGGCTGAGACACCTGCCCGGGCGTCCGCTACGGGACCGGCGGCGGCGTTGTCGGGGCTGGCGCACTATCTGCCAGAGGGATCGTCGCTGACCGATGCCGGGGCGGGGCAGGGCGGCGGGATGAACCTTACCCTCGCGCTCAGTCAACCGGTGCCGTACCGGATCAGCACGATGGCCAATCCGCCGCGCCTGCTGCTGGATTTCCGCGAGGTTGATTGGGGCGCCTTCGATGGCGCTTCGCTGTCCCGGACGCGGCATGTGAAGGCGCTGCGGGCGGGGCTGTTGCAGCCCGGCTGGTCGCGCCTCGTGCTGGAACTGGACGGGCCCTACGCGGTCGCGCAGGCCGAGATGCAGGTGCGCGGGCAGAAAGGGCGCGCCCTGGTGCGGCTGGAGCTGCGCCCGGTCAGCGCAGAGAGTTTCGCGAGGACTGCCGGGCAGCCGGACCAGTCGCTCTGGGCCTTGCCCAAGCCCGATCTGCTGCCGGTGCCGAAGCGGCGGCAGACCGGGGCCGCGCCGCTGATCGTGGTGCTCGACCCCGGTCATGGCGGGATCGACCCGGGCTCGATCAACGGGAAGGTCGAGGAAAAGGAGATCACGCTGCAATTCGCGCGCGAGCTGCGCGAGCTGTTGATCCGCAACGGGATACAGGTCGTGTTGACGCGGACCGACGATGTCTTCGTGCCCCTAGAGACGCGCATCTCGGTGGCCCGGGCGGCCGGGGCGGACCTGTTCCTGTCGATCCATGCCGATGCCGAAGCCTCTCGTGAGGCGGTCGGGGCCACGGTTTACACGCTCGACACCGACTCGACCGACAAGGCCGCGGCAGAACTTGCCGCCCGGCATGACCGCGATGATCTGCTCGCCGGAGTTGATCTGAGCAATGCCGACGATCAGATCGCGACGATCCTGATGGACATGGCGCGGACCGAGACGGCGCCGCGCAGCAACCATCTGGCGGGCGCGCTGGTGAGTGCGATCAAGGACGCGGACATCCGGATGCATCGGCGCCCGCATCAGCAGGCGGCGTTCTCGGTGCTGAAATCGCCCGACGTGCCCTCGGCCCTGCTGGAACTGGGGTATCTGTCAAGCGAGAGCGATCTGAAGAACCTGCAGGACCCCGAATGGCGGGCGCGGATGGCAGAGGCGATCCTGTCCGGGATCGAGACCTGGGCAAAGGCGGATGCAGCGCAGGCGGCCCTGGTGCGGCAGTGACGCGCGGCTCGCGCTGAGGTGATCGGGCATTCGGCGGTAAATGGCGCTATCGGGGGCCGAGTTGTTTTGACCCTGCCGGGCAGACTGCGTATATGAGGGCCAATGCCAATGGGGGTCTTTGCGTGGTCCGTCTGATCTTGTCCTTTTTCGGTGCTCTGTTCACCTTCTTCACCATGTCCCTGGTGTTCGGTGCGCTGACCATTGGCGCGCTGTTCTGGATGTATTCGCGCGAGCTGCCCGGCTATGACATTCTGGCGCAGTACACCCCGGCGACGATCACCCGGATCTATTCCGGCGAAGGCAATATCATCGACGAATTCGCCTCGGTCCGGCGCATCTACACGCCGGTGGACGAGATCCCGGACATGGTGAAGGATGCCTTCATCAGTGCCGAGGACAAGAACTTTTACGTCCATCAGGGGTTCGACCCGCGCGGCATCATCGCGGCGGGCTATGAGGCGGTGAAGTCGGGCGGGCATGATCTGCGCGGGGCTTCGACCATCACGCAGCAGGTCGCCAAGAACCTTTTGCTTGATTCCAGCCGGACCGGCGAGCGCAAGATCAAGGAACTGATCCTCGCCTATCGCATCAGCCAGGCCTATTCCAAGGATCGGGTGCTGGAGATCTACCTCAACGAGATCTATCTTGGCGCCAATTCCTATGGTGTGACGGCGGCGGCGCAGACCTATTTCAACAAGACGCTCAGCCAGTTGACCCCGGCCGAGGCGGCCTATCTGGGCGGGTTGCCGAAGGAGCCGTCGCATCTGACGCCGGTGCATGATCACGACGCGGCGGTGTCGCGGCGCAACTATGTGCTGACGCAGATGTACCAGAACGGCTACATCACCAAGGCGATCTACGATCAGTCGATCGCATCCCCATTGCAGACGGTGCAGGGCGGCGACATGGCCGCTTTCCGCGAAACCCTGCCGCCGCGCGGGTATTTCACCGATGAGATCCGGCGCCAGCTCTCGGGCACTTTGGGGGATGCGGAATTTCAGGGCGGTGGCCTGACGATCCGGGCGACCGTCGATCCCGAGATGCAGACGGCGGCGGCGAAAGCCCTGCGCGACGGGCTGGAAAACTACGATCGGGCACAGGGGGTCTGGCGCGGTACGGGTAAGACGATCCCGGAGGAGCAGCTGAAGTCCGAAGCGGACTGGAAGGCCGCGCTGGCCGACGTGAAGGTGCCGCGTGACATCGACGGCTGGTATCCGGCGGTCGTGCTCGGCCTTGCCGACAAGCAGGCGAAGATCGGCATCGAGGGCGTCGACCCGACGCCGGGCGGCGATTTCATCACCGCAGAGGACGTGACCTGGGCCCGCAAGGAACTGACCGGTGGCAAGCTCGGGCCGCGCGCGAAGGTGCCGTCGGACCTTCTGTCGGTGGGCGATGTCGTGCTGGTCAAGCAGATCACCGACAAGAGCGGCGCCACGCGCTGGTCTCTGCGGCAGGTGCCCGAGATCGAGGGCGCGTTCATGGCGATGGACGTGAACACCGGCCGGGTTCTGGCGATGCAGGGCGGCTTCAGCTATCAGGCCTCGGTCTTCAACCGCGCGACGCAGGCGGCGCGGCAACCCGGGTCGAGCTTCAAGCCCTTCGTCTATGCCGCAGCGCTCGACAGCGGCTATACCCCGGCGACGATCGTGATCGACGCGCCGATCGAGGTGAACACGCCGCAGGGACTTTGGACACCGAAGAACTCGGAAGACAAGTATTACGGTCCGGTGCCGATGCGGATCGGGATCGAGCAGTCACGCAACCTGATGACGATCCGGATCGCGCAGGCGATCGGAATGGACACGGTGGCGAAATATGCCGAACGGTTCGGGGTCTACGACCCGATGAACGAGTTCCTCGCGAACTCTCTGGGGGCGCAGGAGACGACGCTTTACAAGCTGGTGGGCGCCTATGCCGAATTCGCCAATGGCGGTGAGCGGGTGGAACCGACTTTGGTCGACCGGGTGCAGGACCGCTTTGGCAAGACGATCTATCGCCATGACCAGCGCGAGTGCACGGATTGCACGATCGAGAACCTGCCGGCCGGGAACGGACCGCGCATCGTGTCGAACCGGGAACGGGTGATGGACCCGATCACGGCGTTTCAGCTGACCTCGATGATGCAGGGGGTGGTGCAGCGCGGCACGGCGGCAGGGGCGATCCACCTGCCGATCCCGATCGCCGGCAAGACCGGCACGACGAATGACGCCAAGGACGTCTGGTTCATCGGCTTCTCGTCGAACATGGTGGCGGGCTGCTACATGGGCTTTGACAACCCGCGCGGGCTGGGGCGCAGCGCCTTTGGCGCCAGCATGTGCGGGCCGGTGTTCCAGAAATACATGGAGACCGCGATCAAGAAATATGGCGGCGGGCCGTTCAAGGTGCCGCCGGGGGGCCATTTCATCAACATCGACCGCTGGACCGGCGAACCTCTGCCGCCCGGCTCGTCCGGTGCGAATGTGCAGGCGGAATATTTCCGCGATGGCGAAGAGCCGGTCTTCGGTCTGGCCGGGATGGTCGATGGCGGCTTTGCGATGGGGGCGAACCTGCCCCTGTTCGCGCCGGGTGAGACCGATCCGACGGCGGGTGGCTCGACCTCGATCACGACCTCGACCGGCGAGACCAAGGTCATTCCCGGCAAGGCGAATTTCGGCACCGTCAGTTCGGGTGGGCTATACTGAGCTTGCCCGCCCCGCCGCTTGGCGCTATCACGCCCTGCTGACAGAGATACCGGAAGGTTAGCCAATGCGCGCCGAGATGCAGACCCTTGTTCAGGCCGTCGAAAAGTCGCTGACCCTGCTGGGACAGCGGCTGGACGTCGAGACCGCGCCGCACCGGCTGGAAGAATTCAACGCCTTGATCGAGGATGGCGATCTGTGGTCGGACCCGGCCAAGGCGCAGAAACTGATGCGCGAGCGCCAGCAGCTGATGGATGCACTGGCGACCTACAACGGCATCGCGCGCGATCTGAGGGACAATCTCGAGCTGATCGAGCTGGGTGAGGCCGAGTGCGACGCCGAGATCGTCTCGGAAGCCGAGGCCGCGATGCGGGTGCTGGCCGAGCGGGCCGCCGAGAAAGAGGTCGAGGCGCTGCTCGATGGCGAGGCCGATGGCAACGATACCTTCCTTGAGGTCAACGCAGGCGCGGGCGGCACGGAAAGCTGCGACTGGGCCAGCATGCTGGCGCGGATGTATGTGCGCTGGGCCGAGAAGAAGGGCTACAAGGTCGAGATGCTGTCGCGAGAGCCCGGGCGAAGAGGCCGGGATCAAGTCCGTCGCCTACAAGATCTCCGGGCACAATGCCTATGGCTGGCTGAAATCGGAATCGGGCGTGCACCGGCTGGTGCGGATATCGCCCTATGACTCGGCGGCGCGGCGGCATACCTCGTTCAGCTCGGTCTGGGTCTATCCGGTGGTGGATGACAATATCGAGATCGAGATCCCGGACCGGGATATCAGGATCGACACCTACCGCTCGTCCGGCGCGGGCGGGCAGCACGTCAACACCACCGACTCGGCGGTGCGGATCACCCACCTGCCGACCAACATCGTGGTGACCTCATCGATGAAGTCGCAGCACCAGAACCGCGAGGTGGCGATGAATGCGCTGCGCGCGCGGCTCTATCAGATGGAACTGGACAAGCGCAATGCGGCGGTCAACGCGCAGCATGATGCCAAGGGCGATGCGGGCTGGGGCAACCAGATCCGGTCCTATGTGCTCCAGCCCTATCAGATGGTGAAGGATCTGCGGACCTCGGTCGAAACCTCGGACACGCAAGGGGTGCTGGACGGCGATCTGGACCGGTTCATGGCGGCGACGCTGGCGCAGGATGTCGCAGGCAAGAGCCGGGCTGACGCGCAGGCAGAAGCCTAGGGCAGGGATTGCGCTGCGGGCTGGCGCCCGCATCGCCCGAGGCGGGGGGCGTTGCCCCCCGCACCCCCCAGGATATTTTCGGGCAGAAAATGGGCATTGCCCCTGCGGCCGAAGCACGAGGCTGCAGCGGGCGGAAAATGAAAAGGGCACCGCCTTTGTGGCGATGCCCTTTCGGGATTTCGGGCGTCGCGATCAGGCCTTGGGGGCAACCGTGGCGGTGGCGGCCGGGCCTGCGATCTGGGCGGGTTTGCCCATCGACAACGGGTCGTCCTGGCGTTGCACCGAGCCTTCGAAATGGGCGCCGGATTCGATCGCGATGGTCTTGTGGATGATGTCGCCTTCGACCCGGGCGGTCGAGGTCAGGCGCACCTTCAGGCCGCGGACGCGGCCGATGACGCGGCCATTCACCACGATATCGTCGGCGACGATCTCGCCCCGGATCGTGGCGCCTTCGCCGACGGTCATCAGATGGGCACGGATGTCACCCTCGACGACGCCTTCGACCTGAATGTCGCCGGTGGTCTTGAGATTGCCGACCACGGTCAGGTCGGAGGACAAGACCGAAGCCGCCGGCTTCACCTTGGGCACGGTCGGCGTGAAGTCCATCGCGGGCTTCGGCAGGCCGGAAGTCTCGGGCTTGTCGGCCTCGCCAGCCTGTTTCGGCCCGGGTTCGTTGATCCTGCTTTTAGAAAACATTGGAAGCTGCCTTGATATAGGTCATGGGATTGACGGGTTTGCCGCCGACGCGGATCTCGTAGTGCAGATGCGTGCCGGTAGAACGTCCTGAACTGCCCATATCACCGATCCGGTCGCCGCGCGAGACCCTTTGGCCGACGGACACGCGGATTTGGGACATGTGGCCATAGATTGCCGTAATGCCGAAGGCATGCTGGATCTCGACCTCGCGGCCGTATCCGTTGACCCAGCCGGCCTTGATCACGATGCCTTCGGCGGTGGCATAGATCGGCGAGCCGTAGTCGCCTGCCATATCCTGCCCGGGGTGAAAGTCGCGACCGCCGTTGAACGGGTCGCTGCGGTAGCCGAAAGGGGAGGAATAGCGAAATGACGTATGCAGCGGCAGGCCGAGCGGGATCTTCGCCGAGGCAAGGCGGTAGAGGTTCATCTGCTGCAGGCCCTGCAGAATATCGTTGGCATGGGTCACGTCGGCGGCGCCCTGCTGGTCGCCTTTTGCCGGGTAGGAGATCGGCTGCAGCGGGCCGCCGACACCGGAATAGCCGCTTTTCACTTCGTCGAGGACCTTTTGCGGGTCGAGACCCACGGAGCGGAACATCTTGTCGAGCGGGGTCATCGAGACCGAGACCGCCTTTTCCAGCTTGGCGAAGATCTGATCGGTGCGCTGCTGCGCGAGGCGCTGGTCGAGTGCTGCCTGGGCTGCGTCCTGTTCGGCCTGCTGTTCCTTCGCCGACATATCGTCGCGCGCCTTGGCGGTCTGGCCCAGGGCCGAGGCGAGGATGTCGAGCGTGGCGCCGACATCCTTGGCGCGGCCCGCGTCGGTGTGATCGGCGCCGGTCTGCTTGGCGAGGGCGGCCTGCATCTGCAGGGTTTCGCCGCGCGCGTCATCGCGTTCGCGGATGGTGCGGCGCAGCGTGTGCTGGATCACGTCGACGCCGGTCTCAAGTTCCTTGCGGCGGTCCTCCGAGGCGAGCAGGGCGGATTGCATCGCCGACACCTGATCGAGCGCGGTGTTGAAGCGTTTCATCGCCGAGGCGGCCTCGGCGGCGCGGGCATCGCGATCGGCGGACAGGGTGTTGAGGCGGGATTTCGTAATTGGCCTGTTCGCGCAGCACCTGCTGACGGGCGTCCCCGGCGCTGAGCGAGGCAACCAGCAGGATCGCGGTGGCGACAATCGTCCAGGCGATCAGCAGGCCACCGACGCCAAGGGCGATCGCCTGAGTGACCGGTCGGAGCCGGATGAAGCGTGTTTCCGTATCCGACCGCAGAAACAGGCGCTGCTCGGGCAGGGCCCGCTCCAATGCCGAATGCAAACGATAGGATATGCGCCCCGTCACCCGTCCGTCCCTGTCCGGCCTGTGTTCGGCCATTGTTTTGCAGATCACCGCACGTCGTCCCCGCGCACGGCCCCCCGTTGCTTAGCCACCCAGGGCGGGCAGAGGCAAGAAATTTGCGCCCCTGGGTCGAGCGATCAGGGCCTTGTGGGCGAAAGCTTGCCTATGGCGCGGCCAGGGTCGTCCGCCGCGTCATGCGCGGTCAGCGGCCAGTAGAAATCCGGGGGAAGGCCGGCCTCGGCCCGCTTTTCCTCATTGAAAGGGGGTTTCAGGGCGCCGTGGAAATACTGGCGCACGAGGCGGTGGAAGACCTCTTTCGGGTCGATATTGTCCCGGCCGCAGAGGAAGTTGAACCACTTGGAGCCATAGGCGACATGGCCCACCTCTTCGGCATAGATGGTTTCCAGCGCGGCGATGGCGCCCCTGTCGCCCGCCTTGCGGAAAACCTCGATCATGCCGGGGGTCACGTCGAGCCCGCGCGCCTCGAGCACCATCGGCACGACGGCGAGGCGGCCGAGCAGGTCTTCGGCGGTGTCCTCGGCGGCGCGCCACATGCCGGCATGGGCGGGCAGGGCGCCATAATGGCTGCCCGAAGCCTCCAGGCAGTCGCACATCAGGTTGAAATGCTTGGATTCTTCGGCCGCCGCCTTGACCCAGTCATCGTAGAAGCCGGGCGGCATCGGGACATGTGTGAAGCGGGCGATGATGTCCCAGTGCAGGTCGACCGCGTTCAGTTCGATATGCGCCACGGCATGGAGCAGCGCGATGCGCCCCTCGGGCGTGCCCGGACGGCGGCGCGGCACGTCGCGCGGGGCGAGCAGTTCAGGGCGGTCCGGCCGGGCCGGACGCAATGGGGGCGCGGCATTGCCCACCGGGAAGGCCGCGCCCGCCGCCCGCGCCGCCGTCCAGTCGGCGGCATGGGCGAGCGAGAGCGCGGTTTTTGCCCGCCCGTCGGCCGTGGTCAGCACCGCCACGGCCCGTTCGGCGAGCGACAGCGTCACAGCGCCTTGACCGCGTCCAGAACCTCGGTGACATGGCCATCGACCTTCACCTTGGGCCAGATCCGGGCGATCTTGCCAGTGCCGTCGATCAGAACGGTCGTCCGCTCGATTCCCATGTAGGTCTTGCCATACATGCTTTTCTCGACCCAGGTGCCGTAGCGTTCGCAGGTATCCGCGCCCTCATCCGAAACCAGCGCGATGCCAAGCGAGTGTTTCTTGACGAACTTGTCATGCGCCTTGACCGGATCCTTGGAGATGCCGACGACCACCGCCCCTGCTGCCTCAAAGGCCTTGGCCTGCGCGGTGAAGTCGATCGCTTCGATGGTGCAGCCGGGCGTATCGTCCTTGGGATAGAAATAGAGCACGACCGCTTTCGGACGCAGCGCCGAGAGGGTAAGGCTGCCGCCACCGTCGCGCGGCAGGGTAAAGTCGGGCGCAGTCTGGCCAATATCAGGCATTTTGGGTCGCTCCTTGCGGAAAGGTGAAGACGCTTGGTGTTTTAGTTGGTTTGCGACAAAGATAAAGACGGGGCAGTCAGAACAAATCACCACCTGAGGACAATCGGGGGACCATGAGCGAGCCACCAAGGGAAAAACGCCGGCGCGGCCGGTTTGGGCCCTGGCTGCTTTTGACGCTTGTGGTGCTGGTATTCGCGGCGCTGATGGGGCTGCTGGCCTTGACCGGGCGTCCGGTCGACGTGCCGCGCTGGGTCGTGGCACAGGTCGAGGGCCGGGTGAATCATGTGCTCGACGGCAAAGCCTCGCTCGAGGTTGGCGGCGCAGAGCTTTTGGTGGACGACCACCTGGTGCCGCATGTGCGGCTGACGGATATTCGCGTGATGGACCGGCGGAATGTCCGGATCGCCAATCTGCCGGACCTGCGGGTCGATCTGTCCTTGCCGGCCTTGTTTCACGGCAAGATCCAGCCGACCGACCTGATCCTCTCCGGTGCGACACTGAGCCTGCATCGCGATGTCTCGGGCGGGCTGAATTTGCAGCTTGGCAAGGATCTCGAGGCGCCGGTGGCGGTGCCGGGCGCGCCCGCGACGATCGGCACCATCCTCGCCAAGGTTGATGAAGTGCTGGAGACACCGTTGCTGGCGGGTCTGCGCAGGGTTCAGGCCGACGCCCTGTCCGTGACCCTCGACGACCAGCGTGCCGGACGGATCTGGCAGGTCAGCGATGGTCGGCTGACGCTGGTGCAGGATGCGAGCAAGGTGTCGATCGAGCTGGGCTTCGGTCTGGCCGGGGGCAGCGGCACGCCGGCCCAGGCGGTGATGACATTCGTGACCCAGAAGGGCTCGCCCGCGGCGCGGATCTCGGCGCGGGTGGATAATGTGGCGGCCGCCGATATCGCGGCGCAGGCCCCGGCGCTGGCCTTTCTGAAGCTGATCGAGGCGCCGATCTCTGGCGATTTCCGCGCGGCGGTCGATGCGGGCGGGCAGCTCGGCACGCTGGAAGGCGCGCTGACCTTCGGCGCGGGCGCGGTGCGGCCCGGCGCGGCGGCGGCGCCGGTGCATTTCGACAAGGGCAGCCTCGGCTTCACCTATGACCCGGCCGAGCAGAAGGTGATCTTTACCGACGCCACGGTGCAAAGCGCGGTGCTGCGGGTGCGGGCGCGCGGGCAGGCCTATCTGCGGGATTTCGAGAATGGCCTGCCCAAGACCCTGCTGGGGCAGGTGACCTTCGATCAGGTGATGGTGGACCCCGCGAAGCTTTTCGTCGAACCGGTGCGGTTTTCCGAGGGCGAGGTCGATCTGCGCTTGCGGATTGACCCGTTCGATCTGCAGATCGGGCAACTTGTGCTGAGCGAGGGCGACCGCAGGATCGACACGAAGGGCGAGTTCCGGGCGACGCCGCAGGGGCTGGATGTCTCGCTCGACACCCATCTCAATCGGATCACGCACAAGCAGTTGCTGGCGCTCTGGCCGGTCGGGCTGGTGCCGCAGACGCGCGAGTGGCTGGACGCCAATGTCCTGACCGGGCTTCTGTTCAATGTCCGTGCCGCGGTGCGGTTGCATCCGGGGGCCGAGCCGGAACTGGCGCTTGGCTATGATTTCACCGATGCGGATGTGCGGTTCATCAAGACGATGCCGCCGATCCAGCAGGGCAAGGGTTATGCCACGATAGCGGGCAAGACCTACACGATGGTCGTGGACAGCGGCTATGTCGAAGCCCCGCAGGGCGGCGACATCGATGTGGCGGGCTCGGTCTTCGAGGTGCCGGATATCGACATCAAGCCGCCGCCTGCGGTGGTTCATCTGAAGACCGAAAGCACGATCACGGCGGCGTTGTCGCTGCTCAATCAGCCGCCGTTCCAGTTTCTGAGCAAGGCGAACAAGCCGGTGGATATTGCTGAGGGCCGGGCGCGCCTGCAGGCCGAGATCAAGCTGCCTTTGGCCGACAAGATCCTGCTGCCGGATGTGGATTACGAGGTGACCGGCACGCTGAGCGGGGCGCGATCCGACCAGATCATCAAGGGCAAGGTGATCACCGCCGACAGTCTGGCGGTGAAGGCGGATGCCAAGACACTGGTGATTTCCGGGCAGGGCAAGGTCGGCGCGGTGCCCGCGGACATGACCTGGACCCAAGGCTTGAGCGCGCAGAGTGGCGGCGCCGGGCAGGTGGTTGGCAACGTGGAGCTGTCGCAGGCCTTCGTGGACGAGTTCCATATCGGTCTGCCGCCCGGCGCGGTCAGCGGCAAGGGCACGGCGCAGATGACGATCGATCTGCCGAAGGACGGCGTGCCGCAATTCTCGGGCACCTCCGACCTTGTCGGGGTGGGCCTGTCCTTACCCGAGATCGGCTGGTCGAAGGCGGCGGGCGCCAAGGGCAGCCTGCAGGTCGCCGGGACGCTCGGCTCGCCCCCGGCGGTCAACCTGTTGCAGCTGAACGCACCCGGCATCTCGGCTCTGGGCAAGGTCGAGCTGAACAGTGATGGCAGTCTGAACCTCGTGCGCTTCACCCGGGTCAAGGTAGGCGACTGGATGGACGGTCCGGTCGATCTTGTCGGGCGCGGAGGGGGTCGGTCACCGGCGGTCAATGTACGTGGCGGCGCAATCGATCTGCGGCGCGCGACCTTTGCCCGCACCAAGGCGCAGCACGATTCGGTGCCGATCTCGCTGGCCCTGGACCGGCTGACGATCTCGCAAGGCATCGTCCTGAATGGGTTGAGGGGGAGTTTCACCACTCTGGGGGGGTTCAACGGCAATTTCACCGCGCAGGTGAATGGCACAGCACCGATCAGCGGGACCGTGGTGCCCAGCAATGGCGGCACCGCTGTGCGGATCCGGGCCGATGACGCCGGCGCGGTGATCGACGCTGCGGGCTTGAGCGACAAGGGGCGGGGCGGCTCTTTCGATCTGACGCTGATCCCGCGCGCCGAGCCGGGAGAATATGACGGGCATCTCGATATCCACGATCTCAAGGTGGTC
Source organism: uncultured Pseudomonadota bacterium (assembly GCA_963837565.1). Taxonomy (GTDB): domain Bacteria; phylum Pseudomonadota; class Alphaproteobacteria; order Rhodobacterales; family Rhodobacteraceae; genus Solirhodobacter. The sequence goes on along the minus strand of CAWIOC010000018.1, from coordinate 697,015 downwards.
AAGGCGCCGGCAATGGCCGATCTGCTCGAGGCGATCAGCATCGTTGGTCTGATCCAGCAGCTGAACGGGCCCGGCATCACCTTCTCGCAGGTCCAGGCCGATTTCCGGCTTACCCCTGCGGCCATCGATATTTCCAAAGGCTCTGCCGTGGGCGCCTCAATGGGGATTTCGCTGGCGGGGCTGTTCGATCTGACCACAAAGGTCTTCGACATGCAGGGCGTGATCTCGCCGATCTACATCCTGAACGGCATCGGCTCTGTTCTCACACGGAAGGGCGAGGGGCTGTTCGGATTCAACTACACGCTGCGCGGCACGAGTGATGCGCCGGAGGTCTCGGTCAATCCGCTGTCGATCCTGACGCCCGGGATGTTCCGAGACCTGTTCCGGTCGGCACCACCGTCGTTGGACAACTGAGGCGAGCAATGAAGCTATCGGATTTTGATTTCGACCTGCCCGAGGGGCTGATTGCCACCCGGCCCGCGCGGCCGCGCATCCTCGGCGCGCCTGCTGGCGGTGACGGGCGACGCGATGCGCGATCTCCGGTGTCAGCGATCTGCCCGGGTTGCTCGGGCCGCGGCGATCTGCTGGTTCTGAACAACACCAAGGTCATCCCGGCGCGGCTGAACGGGGTCCGGGCGCGGATGACCGGGCAGGGCCGGGTCGAGGCGAAGATCGAGGTGACGCTGCTGGAGCCGGGGCCGGATGGTGCCTGGAGCGCCTTGGCCAAGCCGCTGCGCAAGCTCGGGGATGGCGAAGAGGTGGTCTTTTCCGACGCGCCTCTCGGCGCGCGTGACGGGGCGGGACGAGACCGTGGTGCGGCTCTCCTTCAACCTGACCGGCGAGGATTTCGACGCCGCCCTGGCCGAGGCCGGGGCAATGCCGCTGCCGCCCTATATCGCGGCCAAGCGCCCGGCGGATGCGCAGGATCGCGACGATTACCAGACCGTCTTCGCGCGCCATGCAGGCGCCGTGGCGGCGCCGACCGCGAGCCTGCATTTCGATGCGGAACTGCTGGAGGCGGTGCGGGCCGCGCGGGGTGCGAATTCGCCGAGGTGACGCTGCATGTCGGCGCCGGCACCTTTCTGCCGGTGAAGGTCGAGGATGTGACGACCCACCGGATGCACGCGGAATGGGGCGAGGTGACCGAGGCCGCGGCGGCGAAGATCAACGCCACCCGGGCGGCAGGCGGGCGGGTCATCCCGGTCGGCACCACTGCGCTGCGCCTGATCGAAAGTGCGGCCAGCCCCGAGGGGCGGATCGCGCCCTGGTCCGGCACGACCGATATCTTCATCTATCCGGGCTACAGCTTCCGTGTGACGGATGCCCTGATGACCAATTTCCATCTGCCGAAATCGACGCTGCTGATGCTGGTCTCGGCCCTGATGGGGCAGGAGCGGATGCGGCGCGTTTACGCCCATGCCGTCGATCAGCGCTACCGCTTCTTTTCCTATGGCGATGCCTCGCTGTTGATACCATAAGGCCGCAACCCGGCGGCGGGGTGTCGCCGCCATCACAGACCCGGCTGCTGCCAGCATGTCACGCTGGCCGGGCGCGAGGCTGCAAGGATACCGGCGATGCTGACCGTTCTGCAATTCCTGGGCCCTGCTGCTTGGCATGATGCTGCTGATGCTGGGCAACGGCATGCAGGGCACGCTGCTGGGCATCCGGGGCGGGATCGAGGGGATCTCGACCCTGCATATGTCGGTCGTGATGTCGGCCTATTTCCTCGGCTTCCTGTTCGGCAGCCGGATGACGCCCGAGATGATCCGCCGTGTCGGCCATGTGCGGGTCTTCGCGGCGCTGGGCTCGCTGATCTCGGCGGTGCTGGTCATGTATGCCGTCGCGCCGAACTGGATCGCCTGGGCGTTGATGCGGGTGGTGATCGGGTTTTCCTTCTCGCGGGGTCTACATCACCGCGGAAAGCTGGCTGAACAATGCCTCGACCAATCGAGACCGCGGGCAGGCGCTGTCGCTCTACCTGATCATGCAGATGATCGGCATCATCGCGGCGCAGGCGCTGCTGAACTTCGGCGATCCGTCGGGCTACATCCTGTTCATCATCCCGTCGGTGCTGGTCTCGCTCGCCTTCACGCCGATCCTTCTGTCGATCAGCCCGGCGCCGGCCTTCGGCGCGACCAAGGCGCTGAGCTTCCAGCGGCTCTACAAGGCCTCGCCGCTGGGCTGCGTCGGCGATGTTCCTGCTGGGCGGCGTGTTTTCGGCGCAGTTCGGCATGGCCTCGGTCTGGGGCACGCAGGCGGGGCTGACGGTGCGCGAGATCTCGATCTTCGTGGCGATCGATCTATGTCGGCGGGCTGGTCTGCCAATATCCGATCGGCTGGCTGTCGGACCGGATGGACCGGCGCAAGCTGATCCTCGGACTCGTCGGCGGTGGGCGCGGTGACGATGCTGGCCGCCGTGGTCTTCACTCCGGGCGTTCTATACGCTGCTGTCTGATCGGCGATGATCGGCGGCGGCGATCTCGAACCCGCTCTATTCGCTGCTCGTGGCCTATGTGAACGACTACCTCGAGAGGCCGGACATGGCCGCCGCCTCGGCCGGGCTGATCTTCATCAACGGGCTGGGCGCGATCACCGGGCCGCTGATCACCGGCTGGGTGATGGCGAAGATCGGGCCGCCCGGCTTCTTCCTGTTCATGGGCGTGCTGTTCGCGGCGCTGGCGGCTATGCCGCCTGGCGGATGACGCGGCGCGCAGCGCCAAGCGTCGACAAGACCGGGCCCTTCACGGCGCTGTCGCCATCCTCATCGGCGCTGTCGGTTGAGGCGGCGATGGGCGCCAGCCAGAGGCCGAACCCGCCGCGCGATAGCACGGGCCGGGTCTGCGGGCCGGTCCCGGCGGCAGCGCGATGCCAGCCCAAGCCTTGCGTTGCAGCGCGGCGGCAAACCTGTCAGGTTCGAAGGCGTGGGTGATGCTGGAGGAGCGCGCCATGTCCGACCCCGAAGACGTGCTGGACTACTGGCTGGGCGAGGTTGGCCCGGAGGGCTGGTATGCCGGCGGACGACGCGCTGGACGCGCGAGATCCGCGACGCGGTTTGCCGATCTGTGGCAGGCCGCAGCCGGGGGCGGGCTGGACCATTGGGTCGACGGCTCGGGGCCGAGCCTTGCCTATCATCGTGCTGACCGACCAGTTCCCCCGCAACATGTTCCGCGGCTCCGGCGAGGCCTTTGCCACCGATGCGCTGGCGCTGGCGGCAGCCACAGACGGCGATCGCCGCGGGCTGGGACATCGGCGCGCCCGAGACCGACCGGCAGTTCTTCTACCTGCCCTTCGATGCATTCCGAGGACGCCGGCGATCAGGCGCGCGGGCGTGGCCCTGATCGACGAGCGGATGCCGCAGACGAGGGCGCGACGAACCTGCTGCACGCCCGGGCGCATCGCGAGGTCATCCGCCGCTTCGGCCGCTTTCCGCATCGCAACGCGGCGCTGGGCCGCGACTCGACCACCGCGGAAGAGGTCGCCTTCCTGGCGAGGACGGGCGGCTATGGTGCGCGCTTGCGTGCGAAGCGTGCTGAACGCCAGCGATGAGCCATGCACTGGGTGCAAGGGCCTGCGGCGCTGGCTTCATTGCGGCGCCGGCGGAAATAGTTTAATGGCAAACTACTTTTTCCAGGAGGAGGAGAACAGCATGGCTGCCAAGGCCTTTGACATGATCGTGATCGGTGCCGGCCCGGGCGGCTATGTCGCGGCGATCCGGGGCGCGCAGCTGGGGCTGAACGTCGCCATCGTCGAGCGCGAGAACCTGGGCGGCATCTGCCTGAACTGGGGCTGCATCCCGACCAAGGCGCTGCTGCGCTCGGCCGAGGTGTTCCACCTGATGCACCGCGCCAAGGAATTCGGGCTGAAGGCCGAGGGCATCGGTTATCGATCTCGACGCCGTGGTCAAACGCTCGCGCGGGGTGGCCAAGCAGCTGTCCGGCGGCATCGGCCATCTGATGAAGAAGAACAAGATCACGGTCGTCATGGGCGAGGCGACGCTGCCCAAGGCCGGCATGGTCGCGGTCAAGACCGACAAGGGCAGCGAAGAGCTGACCTCCAAGGCCATCATCCTCGCCACCGGCGCGCGGGCGCGCGATCTGCCGGGGCTCGAGGCGGATGGCGATCTGGTCTGGACCTACCGGCACGCGCTGCAGCCGCCAAGCGTATGCCGAAGAAGCTGCTGGTGATCGGCTCGGGCGCCATCGGCATCGAATTCGCCAGCTTCTTCAACACGCTGGGCGCCGATACGACGGTGGTCGAGGTGATGGACCGGGTGCTGCCGGTGGAGGATGCCGAGATTTCCGCCTTTGCCAAGAAGGCACTTCGTGAAGCAGGGCATGAAGATCCTCGAAAAGGCCACGGTCAAGAAGCTGGACCGCGCAGCCGGACAAGGTGACCGCGCATATCGAGACGGACGGCAAGACCGAGACGATGGAATTCGACACGGTGATCTCTGCTGTCGGCATCGTCGGCAATGTCGAGGACCTGGGGCTGGAGGCGCTGGGCGTGAAGATCGACCGCACCCATGTCGTGACCGACGAATTCTGCCGCACCGGGGTCGAGGGGCTTTATGCCATCGGCGATATCGCCGGCGCGCCCTGGCTGGCGCACAAGGCCAGCCATGAAGGCGTGATGGTGGCCGAACTGATCGCGGGCGGGCATCCGCATCCGATCAAGCCGGGCTCGATCGCCGGCTGCACCTATTGCCAGCCGCAGGTCGCCTGGTCGGCATGACCGAGGCCAAGGCCAAGGAGGCGGGCTATGACGGTGAAGGTCGGCCATTTCCCCTTCATCGGCAACGGCAAGGCGATCGCCCTGGGCGAGCCCGAGGGCATGATCAAGACCGTGTTCGACGCCAAGACCGGCGAATTGCTGGGCGCGCATATGGTCGGCGCCGAAGTGACCGAGCTGATCCAGGGCTATGTCATCGGCCGCACGCTGGAGACGACCGAGGCAGAGCTGATGGAGACCGTGTTCCCGCATCCGACGCTGAGCGAGATGATGCATGAAGTCGGTGCTCGACGCCTACGGTCGCGCGATCCACTTCTGATCGCGCGAGGGCGGTGCTTGCGCGCCCTGGGCACTGGCGCGCCTAGGGTTTCGACACGGTGCCGCCGCCACTGCGCCAGTCGGACAAGCCGCGCAGGTTGTACACCTCTGCATAGCCAAGCGTCAGCAGGATCTGCCCTGCGGTTTCCGAGCGTGCTCCAGACTGGCAGAACACGGCCAGCGGCCGGTCGCGCTGCAATCGCCGATCAAAGTCGGGGTGGGCGGGATCAGCGTGGGTCTTGATCTTCATCAGGGGAATGTTGATCGCCCCGGTGGCGGTACCCGAGGTCGACAGCTCGGACGGATCACGAACATCGACCAACTGCAGATCACCCGTCGCGGCCCCGGCGACCGCCTCGGCCCCGGAGATTTGCGGCAGGCGCCGGACCTTCGGTCCTGAAAAAAGAGAAGCATTTTTGTCTGTCCCCACTTCTGCTGGCGGTGCCCATGCTGATTTCGGGCGAAACTGTGATTTGTGGCGGGCGGGTTCAAGCACCGAAGCGTTCAGATATGATGATTTCGGAATGAAATATGGGCAAGTTTCCGCCGATACCCTGTCCAAAAGGCGGGCTTGAACGATGGGTCACGATAAAATTTTCAATTTTTGGGTAAAAGTTCACGCATTGTTCACGTTGTTCGGATTGGAGAACTCCGCGCAGCTCGCCTATCTGTCGCGACGGGATGTCGCGGGGGTATGGTGATGGCCGAGCAGAAGTTCATCGAGGTGCGCGGCGCGCGCGAGCATAACCTCAAGAACATCGATGTGGATATTCCGCGCGATCAGTTGGTGGTGATCACCGGCCTGTCGGGGTCGGGCAAGTCGACGCTGGCCTTCGACACGATCTATGCCGAGGGCCAGCGGCGCTATGTCGAAAGCCTGTCGGCCTATGCGCGGCAGTTCCTCGACATGATGCAGAAGCCGGATGTCGACCACATCTCGGGCCTGTCGCCGGCGATTTCGATCGAGCAGAAGACGACCTCGAAGAACCCGCGCTCCACCGTCGGCACGGTCACCGAGATCTACGACTATATGCGCCTGCTGTTCGCCCGGGTCGGCACGCCCTTTAGCCCGGCGACCGGCCTGCCGATCGAGGCGCAGCAGGTGCAGGACATGGTCGACCGGGTGATGGCGATGGCGGAGGGCACGCGCGCCTATCTGCTGGCGCCCGATCATCCGCGACCGCAAGGGCGAGTATCGCAAGGAATTCCTCGAGCTGCGCAAGCAGGGCTTTCAGCGGGTGAAGGTCGATGGGCAGTTCTACGAACTGGATGAGCCGCCGACGCTGGACAAGAAGTTCCGCCATGACATCGACGTGGTGGTGGACCGCATCGTCGTGCGCGAGGGGCTGGAGACGCGGCTGGCCGACAGCCTGCGCACCGCGCTGGACCTGGCCGACGGCATCGCCGTGCTGGAAACCGCGCCGGCGCGAGGGTGAGGGCGAGCCGGAGCGGATCACCTTCTCCGAGAAATTCGCCTGCCCGGTGTCGGGCTTCACCATCCCCGAGATCGAACCGCGGCTGTTTTCCTTCAACGCCCCCTTCGGGGCCTGCCCGGTCTGCGACGGGCTGGGGGTGGAGCTGTTCTTCGACGAGCGCCTTATCGTGCCGGATGCGGCACTGACGCTGGCGGATGGCGCGATTGCGCCCTGGCGCAAGGGCAAGAGCCCCTATTTCCTGCAGACCATCGAGGCCATCGCCAAGCACTACGGCTTCGACAAGAAGAAGCCGTGGAAAGACCTGCCGGACACGGTGCAGGAGGTCTTTCTGCGCGGCTCGGGCGAGGAAGAGATCAAGTTCCGCTATGACGAGGGCGGCCGGGTCTATCAGGTCAGCCGCGTGTTCGAAGGCGTGATCCCGAACATGGAGCGGCGCTACCGCGAGACCGACTCCGCCTGGGTGCGCGAAGAATTCGAGCGCTATCAGAACAACCGGCCCTGCGGCGCCTGTCACGGCTACCGGCTGCGGCCAGAGGCTCTGGCGGTGAAGATCGGCGGCCTGCATGTCGGGCAGGTGGTGCGAGATGTCGATCAAGGAGGCCTTCGACTGGATCGAAAGCGTGCCCGACCGCGCTGAGCAAGCAGAAGAACGAGATCGCCCGGGCGATCCTGAAGGAAATCCGCGAACGGCTTGGATTCCTGAACAATGTCGGCCTCGAACTACCTGACGATGAGCCGGCAATGCCGGCACCCTGTCGGGCGGCGAGAGCCAGCGGATCCGGCTGGCGAGCCAGATCGGCTCCGGGCTTGACCGGGGTGCTCTATGTGCTGGACGAACCCTCCATCGGCCTGCACCAGCGCGACAATGACCGGCTGCTTGACCACGCTGAAGAACCTGCGCGATCAGGGCAATACCGTGCTGGTGGTGGAGCATGACGAGGATGCGATCCGCGAGGCGGATTATGTCTTCGACATCGGCCCGGGGGCCGGGGTGCATGGCGGCCAGGTGGTCTCGCACGGCACGCCGGAGGAGGTGGCGGCGGATCCGGCCAGCCTGACCGGGCAATACCTGTCCGGCGCGCGCGAGATCGCGGTGCCGAAGGTGCGGCGCAAGGGCAATGGCAAGAAGCTGACGGTGGTGAAGGCCACCGGCAACAACCTGAAAGAGGTGACGGCCGAATTTCCGCTGGGCAAGTTCGTCTGCGTGACCGGCGTCTCGGGCGGGGGCAAATCCACGCTGACCATCGAGACGCTTTACAAGACCGCCGCGATGCGGCTGAACGGCGCGCATGAGACGCCCGCGCCCTGCGAGACGATCAAGGGGTTCGAGCATCTCGACAAGGTGATCGACATCGACCAGCGCGCGATCGGCCGCACGCCCCGGTCCAACCCCGCGACCTATACCGGCGCCTTCGCCCCGATCCGCGACTGGTTCGCCGGCCTGCCCGAGTCGAAGGCGCGCGGCTACAAGCCGGGGCGCTTCAGCTTCAACGTCAAGGGCGGGCGCTGCGAGGCCTGTCAGGGCGACGGCGTCATCAAGATCGAGATGAACTTCCTGCCCGATGTCTATGTCACCTGCGAGACCTGCAAGGGCAAGCGCTACAACCGCGAGACCCTGGAAGTTAAGTTCAAGGGCAAGAGCATAGCCGACGTTCTTGATATGACGGTTGAAGATGCGCAGGGCTTTTTCAGGCCGTGCCCTCGATCCGCGAGAAGATGGATGCGCTGGTGCAGGTCGGCCTTGGCTATATCAAGGTCGGCCAGCAGGCGACCACGCTGTCGGGCGGCGAGGCGCAGCGGGTGAAGCTGTCGAAGGAACTGTCGCGCCGGGCGACCGGGCGGACGCTCTATATCCTCGACGAGCCGACCACCGGGCTGCATTTCGAGGATGTGCGCAAGCTGCTGGAAGTGCTGCATGAACTGGTGGAGCAGGGCAATACGGTGCTGGTGATCGAGCATAACCTCGACGTCATCAAGACCGCCGACTGGATCATCGACATCGGCCCCGAGGGCGGCGATGGCGGCGGCATGATCGTCGGCACCGGCACGCCGGAAGAGATCGCGGCGATCGAAGGCAGCCATACCGGGCGCTATCTCAAGCAGATGCTGACGCCCCGCAAGGTCGCGGCCGAATAGGCCCGGCGCCCCGGTCGGGGCGTCGGATCAGGGGCTCGGGTCCAGCTGGAGAAGGTGTTCGATGTCCGGGTCGACCGGCAGTTCGAAGGTGTTCGCGAAACCTGCGATCATCGAATACATGGCCACGGTCGCGATCAGATCAAAGAGGGCGGCCTCGCCCAGCAAATCATACACGGCGCTGCGATGGCCGGCCTGGATTTGACCCGCGTCAAGCAGGTCATCGACCGCGCCGATCAGATCACGGTCGATTGCAATGATATCGGCCAGCGGGCCCCGCATGGCACGGATGCGCCGGTCGATCAGCCCGACAGCGCGGGCGCGCACGACATGGTGCGACCAGGTGTATTCGGATGCGAAATGCGCCGCGACCCGCAGGATCACCAGCTCGCTCAGCACCGGGCCAACGGCGGAATTGAGCACGATATGGTTGCGGAAATCCACCCAGGAGCGCAGCAGCGGCGGGTGCCGCGCCACCAGCCGGTAGACGCCGAGTTGCCCGGCAAAGCTGTTGCGCAGATCTGCGATGTCTTCGGGCCAGTCTGCGGGCGAAAGCTGAGGAAAATCGCTGGCTGTCATGGTGACCTCGCTAAAATGGCAGAGGGACGTCCGCGGACAGGGACAAGGACTATCTAAGCCGACAAGGGGATGACTGCGCGCTGCGCCAGGCCACTCTTTCGAACCAGTTCTGCGCGTCGCGCAATATCCTTGCTCAGACGGTTGCACGTCGCGCGGGGTATCGCAATGCCTATGCCGCTTGTCCGATCCCAGAGCCCGGCGGGAGGTGACGGTGGGGACCGTCAGAGGCCGAGGCTGGCCAGCCGCGCCTCTTGCCTGCGGATCAGACGGTCGATTTCCGCCACGGCGGCCGGGTTCAGGCCACCACCCGGCGCACGCAGGCTGGCATGCGCGATGGCGCCACGGCGGGCGAGCGTGTGCTTGCGGATCGCAAGGCCGCGCCCCGGCTGCGCCTCGTAGCGGAGCAGCGGCAGGTAGGCGTCAAAGATGTCCTGCGCGCGCTCGCGATCGCCCGCGCGATGCGCCGCGACGACGCCCGCCATCATCTCGGGGAAGGCGAAGCCGGTCATCGCGCCATCGGCACCGCGCCCCAGCTCCTCGGGCAGGAACTGGCCGCCATTGCCGCAGAGGATCGAGATGCGGCGCGCGCCCGCGTCGGATGCCGCGCGCAGCGTGCTGATCTTGTCGAGGCCGGGCCAATCCTCATGTTTGAGCATCACGCAGCTCGGTGTCGTCTCGACGATCTTCAGGATCACCGAGGGCGATGTCTGCACCGAGGTGACCAGTGGAAAATCCTGCAGCACGAAGGGGATGGGGCCGAGAGTTCGGGCAACCTGACCGAAGTATTCGATGATCTGCGCATCGGTCCGCAGGCTGGAGGGCGGTGCCACCATCACCCCGGCGGCGCCCATCGCCATGACCTTTTCGGCCAGTTCCCCCATCGCCGCGAACCCCGGCGCAGAGACGCCCACGACGACCGGAACGCGCTCTCCGACGGTGGCCAGAACGCGGTTCACCACGGCCACGCTTTCCGCCATCGTCAGCTTCGGCGCCTCACCCATGATGCCAAGCAGCGTCAGCCCGGTCGCGCCGCGTTCAAGGTAGAACTCGGTCATCCGTGCGGTGCTGTCGAGATCGAGGCTGCCGTCGGGAAGGAAAGGCGTGACGGCGATGGTGAAGACGCCAGCGGCGGTTTCGTCGAGCATGGAAAACTCCGGAATATGCGAGGGTCTGGGATCTGCGAGGGTCTGAGCGCCCGATCATGGGCCAGCCCGTGGCGCGGGGCAAGAGCAGCCGGGACGCGTGCAGGTTCACGCCGCAACAGTTGGAAAATGATCGCCCTTTCTGCGTGGTGGATGCCTTGCAGGCTCTGCGCCCGCCTCCTATGTGGCGTACAGGCGCAGATCTGCATCGCCGCAGAACCATGCGTGACGGGGTAAATGTTTGGCGTCCAGCTTGCTATATTTCCGCGGGGCCTTCGTGCTGACTGCGATCGGGCTTGTCCTTGCCTTCTGGCTTGGCCTGTCCGAGCATGGGCTGGCAGGCGGGATCGAGTTTCTGGTGATCGGCACGGCGCTGGCGGTGCTGGAGATCTCGCTCTCCTTCGACAATGCGATCGTCAATGCCAATACGCTGCAAGGCATGACACCGCGATGGCGAAAGCGCTTTCTGACATGGGGCATCCTGATCGCGGTCTTCGGGATGCGCATCCTGTTCCCGGTGATCATCGTCGCCTTTGCCGCGCATATCGGGCCCTTCGCGGCGCTGCGGATGGCGGTCTTCGATCACGCTGGCTACGCTCAGGCAATCGAGGGCGCGCGGCTGCCGATCGCAGCCTTTGGCGGCACTTTCCTGATGATGGTGGCGCTGGGGTATTTCATCGACGAGCACAAGGAAATCCACTGGTTCGACCGGCTGGAATGCCGGCTTCAGGCCTGCGCCTCCCTGCGCGGGCTCGAGATCGCCTTCGTGCTGGTGGTGGTGCTCGGCTTCGCCTCGATCCTGTCGAGCGATGATGCCGACAGTTTCATGGTCTCGGCGATTGCCGGATTGATGACCTTCTCTGCGGTCAAGCTGCTGGGGCGGCGTCTGGATCGCGGTGCCGCGATGTGCCGGGGGCTGGGCACCGGCGGACTGGGGGCGTTCCTCTACCTCGAAGTGCTGGACGCGAGCTTTTCCTTCGATGGGGTGATCGGCGCCTTTGCGATGACCGAGAACCTCGTGCTGATCGCCATCGGGCTGGGGATCGGCGCGATGTATGTGCGGTCAATGACGGTGATGCTGGTCGAAAAACAGACGCTGAGCCAGTTTCGCTACCTTGAACACGGTGCGTTCTATTCCATTCTGGCCCTGTCGGTGATCATGTTCGTGCAGACCCAGGTAGAGATATCGGAGGTCGTGACCGGGGCCTTCGGGGTTGGGCTGATCGGCCTGTCGCTCTGGTCCTCGATCCGCTACAACCGCGTCGAACGCGACCCCAAGTCCGCGACATGACCCCGTGACATGGGCCGGCTGGCCCGCCGACGCCAGAGCCGATCCCGGAACCGATGCCCCGCAAGCCAACTGCCCTGAGCCCTGTCCTGCCGTTTGCCCTGATCCTTGCGATGGCAATGGAGATCGCATGGCATCTCACCGGGGCCCCGCCCGCGCGCTGGCTGCTTTGGGGCGCAGTCCTTGCGGTGCCGCTTGCGGCCTGGGAACGGCTCGGTCTGCGCGAGACCTACCTTCTGTCGCTCTGCGCCATTCTGGTGGCGCTGACGCTCTGGCGCGACCCTGATCCGGCAGCGGTGGTGGCGGGCGCGCTGGATCAGGCCGGGTTCCTGATGGCCTTCGTCCTGCTGCTCGGGCTGCTGCATGAGGCGGCGGGAACCTCGCCTTCGGTTGCGGCCAGCGGCGAGTATCTGACGCGGCAGCCGCCGGGGCGGCGCTACTACGCGCTGTATCTCGGGACCGCGCTGCTCGCCGTGCTGTTCAACCTCGGCGTGGTCAGTTTCCTCGTGCCGCTGGTGCAGCGCGGGATCGCGACGGCGGCACCGGGTGATGCGCTCAACCCGATCCGCGAGCGGCGCCAGGTCTCGGCCATGCTGCGCGGCTTCGGCTGGTCGGTGATCTGGTCGCCGACGGCGGTGGCGCCGCTGGCCCTGATGGGGCTGATGCCGGGGGTGGACCGGCATGTCTGGCTGGTCTGGGGCGCCTTGATCTTTGCCGGCATGATGGTGCTGGGCGCGCTCGAGGATCGCATCCGGTTTCGCGCCTACCGCCCGGTGGCGGGGCGCATCGCCCCGCCGTTTCCGCTGCAGGCGGTGTTCCACTTTGGCCTGTCCTGCCTCTGGCTGTTCGGCATGTCCGGCCTGGTCGCCTGGCTTGCCGGCGATACCATCGTCTTCGGGTTGATGGTCGCCTGTCCGGTGATGCTGGTGGGCTGGTTGCTGGTGCAGCGCGGCGGCATTGGTCCGCTGGCGCGCGCTGCGACCGGCTCGCGGCTACGCGAGATCGCGCTGCAGGGCCTGCCCAGGGCCGCGCCGGTGGCCGTCACGCTCGCCTGTTCGGGCTTTGTCGGCCGGGCCGCGGCCTCCCTGATCCCGGCGGCGGCGCTGGCGCAGGCACTGGGCCTTGACCAGATGCCGCAATTCGTGCTGCTCGGGCTTCTGCCGATGGCGCTGACCGCGCTCAGCATGTTCGCGCTCAGCCCGATCATGATGGCGGTGTTCTTCGGCTCGCTGTTCGGCAGCCTGCCGGTGATGCCGGCCGATCCGACGCTGATCGCGCTGTCGATCTCCTGCGGCTGGTCGCTGTCGATGACGGTCTCGCCCTTCGCCACCGTGGTCCTGTTGACCAATCGGGTGAGCGGCATCCCGGCACGCAAATTGACCCTTGGGTGGAATGGCGCCTTCAGCCTGATCGCGGTGATCGCGCTCTGGCCGATCTTCTGGCTGCTGACCGGCGGGCACTGAACGGCCCGCCGTTTCTTCTTGGCGGAAATACTCTCGGGGGGTGCGGGGGGCAGACAGCCCCCCGCTGCCGTCAGACGTTGCGCAACGCGGTCTCGAGGCGATCCAGCCCCTCGTCCAGATGCGCCTCGGGGATGGTCAGCGGCGCCAGCAGGCGGATCGTGTTGGCGTAATAGCCGCAGCTGAGCAGGATCAGGCCGGCATCGAGCGCCGCCGCGGTCACCGCCTTGGTCGCCTCCGGGTCAGGCTCGTTGCCGCCGCGTTCCTTGACCAGTTCAAAGGCCACCATCGCGCCAAGGCCACGCACGTCGCCGATCGGGCGCAGCGTGTTGGACTGCTTGAAGCCGTTGATCCGCTTGAGCATCTTCTCGCCCATCCAGACCGCGCGCTCGCAGAGTTTCTCTTCCTCGATCACGTCCAGCACCGCCAGCGCCGCAGCGCAGGAAATCGGGCTGCCGGCATAGGTGCCGCCAAGGCCGCCGGGTTCGACCGAATCCATGATCGCCGCCTTGCCGATGACGCCCGAGATCGGGAAACCGCCGCCGAGCGCCTTGGCGACCGGGATCAGGTCCGGTTCGATGCCGAAATGTTCGGTGGCGAAGACCTTGCCGGTCCGGGCAAAGCCGGTCTGCACCTCGTCCGAGACGAGGCAGATGCCATGCTCATCGCAGATCTCGCGCAGCTTCTGCATGAAGCTGAGCGGGGTCTGATAGAAGCCGCCTTCGCCCTGCACCGGCTCGATCACGATGGCGGCCACATCGGTGGGCGCGATGTCGGCCTTGAAGATGTGGTAGAGCGCGTGCAGCGCCTCTTCCTCGGAGGTGCCGTGGATCGGGATCGGGAAGGGGCAGTGGAAGATGCCCACGGCGGGCGGCGTGCCCGGGGTGCGGTAGGGCACCGCCTTGCCGGTCATCGCCACGGTCAGCGCGGTGCGGCCGTGGAAGGCGCCGGTGAAGGTGATGATGCCCTGGCGTCTGGTATGGGCGCGGGCGATCTTCACCGCGTTCTCGGTGGCCTCGGCCCCGGTGGTGAAGAAGATCGTCTTGGCGTCCTTGATCGGCGCAAGCGCGTTCAACCGTTCGGCCAGCTCGACATAGCTTTCATAGCCGGTGACCTGCCAGGCGACATGGGCGAATTTTTCCAGCTGGGCCGCTGCGGCGGCAATCACCTTGGGGTGGCGATGCCCGGTGTTCGTCACGGCGATCCCCGAGCCGAAATCGATATAGCGGTTGCCCTCGATATCCCAAAGCTCGGCATTTTCCGCGCGGTCGAGGAAGATCGGCGCGCCGGTGGCGACGCCGCGCGGAATGGCCTTCTGGCGGCGGGCGAGGACGGAGGCATTGGTGGTCATGTGCATTGGCCCCTTGGCGACCCCTGGCCCGGCAAAGGTGGGCGCGGGCGGGCCGGAATGGCTGCCCCAGCGGGTGGTTTGATCTTGGCGTGACACTAGCGGCGGGGCAGGGCAGTGGCAACCGGGGTTCAGCCCGGCGGCAGGGTATCGGCCTCGAGGCAATGCAGCACGCCGCCCTCGATATGACGTGCCAGCAGCGCCTGTGCGGTGGCAATGTCGCGTGCCACGGCGGCATCGCGCAGCGCAAGGTGCTCTGCCGCCGCCTGTTCGCCGCGATAGGTCAGCGAAAGCATCTGGTAGCGCAGGTATTTGTCGAAGACCTGGGCATGGGTCCGCGCCAGCTCGCGCGAGCCGCAGGCCGCGATCAGGGTCTGATGGAACTCCCAGTCGTAGCGTTTCCACTGTTCCTTGACCGCGTGATCGCCCGCCATCATGCGCTGTTCCATCTGGTGCAGCTTGTGATGCGCGGCGATCACCTGACCTTCCCAGTCGAGCCCGCCGTTGGTCAGCGACAGGGCGAGCGCGTGGCATTCCAGCAAGGTGCGCAGGGTCGAGATCTCGCGCAGGTTGATCGCAGAAACCGGCGCGACGGTGAAGCCGCGCTGGCCTTCGGCGACAACGAACCCCTCGGACGCAAGCCGGTTCAGGGTTTCACGCAGCGTCGAGACCGAGACCGCATAGCGGTCGCGCAGCCTGTCGAGGCGCAACCGCTCGCCCGGACGCAGGCCGCCGAAGATGATGTCATGGCGCAATCTGCCGTAAATGTCCTCGGCCACGGTCAGGGCCGGGGCGGCAGAGGCGAAGGCGGCGTTATGCGGCATCGGTTGGCCTTTTCGAATGGCGGGCGAGGTGCGGCGCGAGATGCGCCGCACCGTTGGCGTCAGAGCGCCTTGAACTCTGCCGCGATCTTTTTCGCGGATCGGATCAGGATGGCGGCATCGACATCGACAGCGGTGAAGACGGTGCCGACCTTCATGCAATGCTTGGCGAAGACCGGATCGAGCGTCAGGATCCCGGCCGGTTTGCCTGCCTTGCGGATGCGGCGGATGCCATCCTCGATGGCGGCGACGACATCCGGGTGCGACAGTTCCCCGGGATGGCCCATGGTGGCGGAGAGGTCGGCCGGGCCGATGAAGATGCCGTCGATGCCGTCGACGGCGGCGATCGCCTCGATCTGGCCCAGGGCTTCGATGCTTTCAACCTGCACGATCAGGCAGATCTCATCCGCGGCTTTCTTGAAATAGTCGTCGACCGTGCCGTAGCGCGTCGCGCGGGTGATGCCCGCCATGCCGCGGATGCCGCGCGGGGCATAGCGCACGGCTTCAACCAGCGCGCGGGCCTCATCGGCGTTCTGGACATAGGGGATGATCAGCGACTGCGCGCCCGCGTCGAGGATGCGCTTGATCAGCGCCGGGTCATTGCGACGAGGGGCGGACCACTGCGGAAACGGGTAGGGGGCTGCGGCCTGCAGCTGTTCGAAGACGGTGATCGGATCGCCGATTGCGTGTTCGGTGTCGAACAGCAGCCAGTCATAGCCGCAGGTCGCCAGCAGCTTCGGCGGTAAAGGCAGAAGGCAGCGTGACCCAGAGGCCGATCTGCTGTGCGCCCCCCGGCGATGGCGTGTTTGAATCTGTTGCGGGGAAGGTCCATGGGGTATTCCTTTCGGGGGCGGAGAGTTCTGTGGCGGATGCTCAAGGCACTTCCAGCGCAGCGCCGCAGCGGACGCAAGGGGGATCAGGGCCTCAGATCAACGTGACCGCCTCGGCCGGTCGCGCTCGCGCGTTTCACCGCTTCGACACGGCGAGGCTGCGCATCCCCTCGCGTCCCGGCACCACGGCGGTTCGCCTCGCCGCGCGATTGTCGGCTGAACTGGCGGATCTGCAGGACCAGCGGATCGCCCGGTCCTGCCGAAAGCGGGTGGTGGTGATCGGTCCTCATCCAGTCGGGTGCACCGCTGTGCCGCCAGGCCGCAGCCCGGGCAGTTCCAGCGCGCCTTCGGTGCCGCCGATCATGTAGCAGGCCTGCCCGGTGGCCGGGTAAGCCGGGTTCTCGCGCGCCGTCAGCTCCCAGCTCCAGGGCGCGGCTGTTGTGTCGGAGACCGAGAAGGTGCCGAGCGCACCATTGGCGAAGCTCAGCAGGATCGCCGCGGTTTCCTCGATCGGGTTGCCGCGCACGGCATCGAGGAGGCGATCGCGCGGACGGCGGCGACCTCGCCCACCAGGTGGCGCAGCAGGTCGATGTCATGGATCAGGTTCAGGTCAGCACCGGGCCCGCGCCGGGTTGGCGGCGCCAGAGCGTGTCGAAATAGGCGTCGGGCTTGATCAGCCAGAACATGCCGTGGACCGCCGCGATACGGCCGAGCGCGCCCGCCGCGATCTGCGCCCTGGCGGCGGCGATCAGCGGGTTGTGTCGGCGGTGGTGGCCGACGGCGAGCGGCACGCCGCGCCTCCTCGGCCGCTCTGACCAGGCTGCGGGCGCTGGCGACGTCGGTGGTGATCGGCTTTTCCACCAGTACCGGCACACCGGCGCGAATGCAGGCCATCGCGCCCTCGGCATGAAGCGGGTTCGGCGTGGCGAGGATCACGCCCTGTGGCGCGGATCGCGCCAGCATCTCGTCCAGCGTCGCGAAGGATGGCACGCCGAGGCTTGCGGCATAGCCGCGCGCCGCCTCTGACGGATCGACGATCGCATGCAGGCGCGCCGTGCCCGAGGCCGCGATGGCACCGACATGACTGCGGCCGATCGCACCGGCGCCGACGACCGCAATCGAGGCGAGCGCGCCCATTTGCCCCCTCAGTCCCTGGCGATCAGTCGCGCGGACGCGGCGAAGGCCGAGGCTGTAGCCCTGCGTGCCACAGCCCGCGATCACGCCGTCGGCGCGCATCGAGACATAGGAATGGTGGCGGAACGCCTCTCGCTTGTGAATGTTCGAGATATGCACCTCGATCACCGGCCCTTCGAATGTGTTCAGCGCGTCGAGGATCGCCACCGAGGTATGGGTGAAGGCGCCCGGGTTGATCAGGATCGCCGCCGGCGACCTCTCTTGCCTCGTGGATCCAGTCGATGATCTCATATTCGCGGTTGGACTGGTGGAAACGGATCGCACAGCCCAGTTCATGGGCAAGGCCGCGTCACGTCGGCCTCGATGTCGGCCAGCGTCTCGCGACCATAGATCTCGGGTTGGCGTTTGCCCAGAAGGTTGAGGTTGGGTCCGTTCAGGACGAAGATCAGCGGTTTCACGAAGGGCTCCTTGAGATGTTCGGAAAAAGGGGCAGTCAGGGCGTGGTCGGTTGGGCCAGATGGGCTGCAAATCCGGCGCGCAGACGCAGGCCGGTTCTGGCGATGTGATCGGTCAACAGGCTGCAGGCGCCATCGCGGTCGCGGGCGACGGCGGCGTTGGCGATGGCCTGATGTTCCGCCGCCACTGCGCCGCTGTCGGCCGGACTCCGGCAGAGCCTGCGATAGCGTTCGTTCAGCCCGAGCAGGCGGGTGCAGAAGCCGACAAGCAGCGGCATGGCGCAGCCCTGAACAAGCGCGATGTGAAATGCCGTGTGCGAGGTTTCCCACAGTCGTCGCCTTCTGCCGGCGTGCTGGAATGCGGGGTCCGTCCGAGACGATGCAGCGCGGCCAGAACGCCGGCTTCCCAGTCGATGTCGCCTCTGTCGATGGCCTGGCCCAGCGCCAGCGGTTCAATCGTGGTGCGCAACTGGATCACCTCTGCCAGATCGGTGGCCGAGATCGGTGCCACGGAATAGCCGCGCTGTTCCTCGACCAGGACGAGCCCCTCGGCGCCAAGCCTGCTCATCGCCTCGCGCACCGGGGCCAGCGACACGTCATGGCTTTCCCGCAGCCGGTCGAGGTTGATCTTGGCCCCGGGCAGCATGGTGCCGCGCAGGATGTCGGCCCTGATTTCGGGCGACAAGCCGGGTCGCGATGGTCTCTTTCCGGCTGAAAGCGACGACAGGCATCTTCCTCACCAGCCCGGTTCCGGGCGTTGCGACAGGCGGGTTCCGGCCCGTCCACTTCTGCCGATATACCCCAATACATCATACGTCGCCACTATAATCGATTTTATATGGACAGAATCTGCCGGGCATGCCATGTCTTGCTGAAGAGGGTGGAGCCACCACCCCGACCTGATACCAGCACCCAGGGAGGAGACCCAATGACCACCACCATCAGCCGCCGCGCCGTTCTGGCCGCGGGCGCCGCGGGCGCACTGCTCACGACAAGCCGCTTTGCCCTTGCCGCCGACAAGATCACGCTGCGCATTTCGCGTCCGATGACGCCGACCGACCAGCGCGCCGTCGCGCTGACCGGATGTTCTGGCCCCGGCCATCGCCGGCTTCGCGACCTTCGAGCCGCATTGGAACGCCACGCTGTTCAAGCAGGGCACCGAGCTTGAGGCCATCGCCCGCGGCAACCTCGACATGTCGATCACCTCGCCGCAGGAATTGGCGCAGCTTCATCCCGGAATTCTCGATCTTCACCGCCGGCTATCTGCTGCGCGATGCCGAGCATCAGGGAAGGTCTTCGCCGCGCCCTTCATGGAGCCATGAAGAAGACAGGTCGAAGAGAAGCTCGGCGTCAAGCTGCTGTCGGTCATGTATCTCGGCCGTCGCCAGCTCGAACCTGCGCCAGTCGAAGGCGGAGCAGCCGGTGATGACGCCGGCCGACCTGAACGGCGTCAAGCTGCGCATGCCCGGCACCGACGCCTGGCAGTTCCTTGGCAGGCGCTGGGCGCCAATCCGGTTCCGATGGCCTTCACCGAGGTCTATACCGGCGCTGCAGACCGGCGCGATCGACGGCCAGGACAACCCGTTGCCGACCGACAAGGACAGCAAGTTCTACGAGGTCACCAAGCAGATCGTGCTGACCACGCATCTGGTCGACCAGAACTACCTCGCCTTCTCGAAGACGGTCTGGGACAAGCTGAGCGCCGAGATCAGGCAGACGCTGCAGAAGGCGGCGGACGACGCCGCGGACAGCGAGCGCGCCGAAGCAGCTGGCGCTGGAGGCCGAGCTAGAGACCTTCTTCAAGGACCAGGGTCTCGATGTCTACGCGCCCGATCTCGAAGCGTTCCGCAAGCATGTGCAGGAGGCCTACCTGGAGTCCGACTTCTCGAAGGACTGGCCGAAGGGCATGGTCGACAAGATCAACGCGCTCTGATCGCTGAGCCGGGGAGGGGAGCACGATGCCGCTGTCTCGAGGCGCCTGCGGGCGATTGGCCGAGTTCGTGGCGGTCGTCATGCTGACCGCCATGTTCGCCACCTTCATCTCCAGATCGTTTGCGCGCTACGTGCTCGCCCTTCGCTCGATGTCGGCTGGACGGTGGAACTCTGCCTCACCCTCTGGCTGTGGGTGGTGTTCTGGGTCGGCGCCTTCTGTCTGCGACGACAGCGACCACGTCAAGTTCGACATCCTCTATCTTGCCGCGGCGCCGCGGCTGACGGCGCATGCTTCGCCGATCCTGTCGGCGCTGGCGATCGTCGTCGGCCTGGGCGCTGTCGCTGCCGGCGACATGGGACTTCATCAGCTTTTACAAGATCAAGCGAGCGTCGACCATGGCGCATCCGGCTGGACTACGTCTTTGCCGATCTATCGGCGTCTTTCGCCGTCGCCATGGTGCTGCGCTATCTGCTGCGCGCATTGCACCTCCTGCGCGGCGGCTCGCCGGACGCGGTGCCCGAGGGGCATGACGCGCTGATCGAGGGCGAAGAGGTGCACCGGCCATGAGCATCGCCTTTTCGGCCTGTCTGCTCATGCCTTCTGCTGCTGGCCGGCGATCGGCACGCCGATCGCCTTTGCGATGATCCTCGTCGGCGATCGTCTATGTCTGGTTCGCGGGGCAGGATCTGTCGCTGCCGGCCGAGCAGATGATCGCAGGGGCTTCTACGACAGTTTCATCCTGCTGGCCGTGCCGCTGTTCATCGTCGCCGCCAACATCATGAATGCCGGCACGATCAGCGACCGGCTGCTGAATTTCTGCGTCGCCCTGGTCGGCCGCTTCCGCGGCGGGCTCGGCCATGTCAACGTCGTGGCCAGCATCATCTTCGCCGGCATGTCGGGCTCGGCGGTCGCGGATGCCGCGGGCATCGGCAAGATCATCATCGAGATGATGCGCAAGGACGGGCGCTATCCGCCGGCTATGCGGCCGCGATCACCGCGGCCGCCTCGACCATCGGCCCGATCATCCCGCCCTCGATCCCGATGGTGCTCTATGCCCTGGTCTCGGACGCCTCGATCGGCTACCTGTTCCTCGGCGGCATCCTGCCGGGCCTGTTCATGGGCGCTGTGCTGATGGTCGATGAACTGCGTGGATGGCGCGCAGCGCGCGGCTTCGGCTGGAAGAGCCGGTGCCGCTGCGCGAGCTGCCGCGGCTGACGCGTCAACGCCTTTCCGGCGCTGCTGATGCCGGCGATCCTGCTCTACGGCATCTATGGCGGCGTCACCACGCCGACCGAGGCCGCCGCCGTCGCGGCGCTCTACGCGCTGATCCTCGCCGGCGCTGTTCTACCGCGCGCTGTAGCCTGGCGCGCGTTCTATCGAGATCATGCGTCGACAGCGCCATGTCCTCGGCCTCCGTCGGACTGGTGATCGGCGGCGCGCTGATCTTCAACTACATCGTCGCCTCCGAGAACATCCCGCCAAGGTTGCAGGGATTCGTCGACGCGCTGGCAGCGTCTCGCCGATCGTCTTCCTGCTGGTGGTCAACGCGCTGTTCCTGCTGCTCGGCTGCCTGCTCGACGCCTCGACGATCATCCTGGTGATCGTCCCGCTGTTCATCCCGGCCTGCCGCGCGCTCGGCATCGACCTCGTCCATTTCGGCGTCGTCACCGTGGTCAACTGCATGATCGGGCTGATCACGCCGCCCTATGGGATCGTGCTTTTCGTGCTCAACGCGCGTCACCGGCATCCCGCTCAAGGACATCATCCGGGAGATCTGGCTGTTCATCGGCGTGCTGGTGCTGGCGCTGCTGGTCATGATCCTTGTTCCCGAGATCGTGCTCTGGCTGCCGCATCAGCTGGGCTACAGCAGCTGAAGACGCGGCGAGCCGGCCGGGCACCCTGTCGAGATGCCCGGATTTCCCGCTGTTTTTCCGCAGGACGCGCCGCGATGCCCGGTATTTGGGCGGCTCTGCGCGGCGAATGGACATGCCAAACCGGTTTGGTCTTGATGCCCTATTCATTTGCGGGAATATGCGGGGGTGTGTGCCGGCCCGCGTCGAGCCGCTGTGGATCGCCGCTCTGATGCGCCAGCTTGGGCCGGATGCGCGACGGCGGTGCTTCGGCGTCTCGAATGCCGTCGCGCCTTTGTGCGGTGGGTCGGCGGCTGCTGGATGACCCCAGTCCTGAATGGAAAGACATGCGTTTGAACGACACAATTCTGACCCCGCAGTCGATGAAGACGGCGATCCTGCATCATCTGACCTTCACGATCGGCAAGGACGCACCCCATGCCAGCCTGCATGACTGGCGCATGGCGCTGTCCTTTGCGATCCGCGACCAGATCGTGGAGCCATGGTTCGCCTCGACCCGGCGGACCTGGGCCGAGGATCGCAAACGGGTCTATTATCTGTCGATGGAATTCCTGATCGGGCGGCTGCTTGGAGGATGCGACGATCAACCTTGGCCTGCGCGACATGGCGGAAGAGGTGATGGCCGAGCTTGGCCAGGATTTCCGCGCGATCTGGTCGAGGATGAGCCCGATGCGGCGCTGGGCAATGGCGGGCTGGGCCGGCTGGCGGCCTGTTTCATGGAATTGATGGCGACGGTGGGCTGCCCGGCCTATGGCTATGGCATCCGCTATGAACACGGGCTGTTCCGCCAGAGGTTTCAGCAACGGTCAGCAGGTGGAGGTGCCGGAAGACTGGCTGATGCACACGCAACCCCTGGGAGTTCGAGCGGCCGGAAAGCTGCCTATACCATCGGCTTCAAGGGCGATGTCGAGATCGATGGACGGGCGCGAGGTCTGGGTGCCGGGCGAAACCGTGCTCGCCTCGGCCTATGACACGCCGGTGATCGGCTGGCAGGGCAAATGGGCCAACACGCTGCGGCTCTGGTCGGCCAAGCCCACGACGATGCCTTCGACCTGGCACCGCTTCAACCACGGCGATTATCGCGGCGGCGGCGAGCCGGAGACTCTGGCGCGCACGCTCAGCCGGGTGCTTTACCCCGATGACACCACCTATCAGGGCAAGGAACTGCGGCTGAAGCAGGAGTTCTTCCTGACCTCGGCCGCGCTGCAGGACATCCTGCGCCGCTTCTGGCCGACCATGACGACCTGTCGGCACTGGACCGAAATACGTCGCGATCCAGATGAACGACACCCATCCGGCCATTGCCGGGCCGGAACTGATGCGGCTCTTGATGGACGATCATGGCATGGACTTCGACGAGGCGCTGGAAATCGCGCAGCGGCTGCTGGGCTATACCAACCACACCCTGCTGCCCGAGGCGCTGGAGCGGTGGGCGACCTACCTTTTCGGCAACGTATCCTGCCGCGCCACATGCAGATCGTCGAGCGGATCGACGCCTGGCACAAGGACGACCTATCCCGACGCGGCCGCATTACATCGGCATCGTCAAGCACCATGAGGTCCGGATGGGCGAACTGGCCTTCATCATGTCACACAAGGTGAATGGGGTTTCGGCGCTGCATTCGGATCTGGTGAAGACCACGCTGTTCCCCGAGCTTGAACAGCGCTGCATCCGGGCCGGATCGTGAACCAGACCAATGGCGTCACGCCGCGGCGCTGGCTGCAGATGGCGAACCGGCCGCTTGTCGAAGCCTGATCACCGAGACGATCGGCGATGGCTGGGATGGACGATCTTGACCGGCTGCGCGAGCTGGAGCCGCATATCGAGGACAAGGCGTTTCCGCAGCGCTTTCGCATGCGGCCAAGCGGTCGAACAAGGTGGCATCTGGCGAAGTTGGATCAAGGCGCAGAGCCGGGGTCGACGGTCAACCCCGACGCGCTGTTCGATGTGCAGATCAAGCGGATTCATGAATACAAGCGGCAGCTGCTGAACATCCTGCAGACCATCGCGCATTGGCACGCAGATCAGCGCGAACCCGACGGCGAACTGGGTGCCGCGGGTGAAGATCTTCGGCGGCAAATCCGCGCCGGGCTATGGGGTGGCCAAGGAAATCATCCATCTTATCAATGATGTGGCGGCTGTTATTAATGCAATGACCCGCCGGTCGGGTGACCAGCTGAAGGTGATCTATCCGCCGAATTACAACGTCTCGATGGCCGAACATCTGGTGCCGGCGGCGGACCTGTCGGAACAGATCTCGACCGCGGGGAAAGAGGCATCGGGCACCGGCAACATGAAGTTCATGCTGAACGGCGCGCCGACGATCGGCACGCTGGACGGCGCGAATGTGGAGATCCTGCAGGAGGTCGGGCGCCGAGAACTTCTTCCTGTTCGGCTGACCGCCGAAGAGGTGCATCGAGCGGCGCAAGGATGCCGATCATTCGCAGACATGGCGATCGAGGCCAGCCAGCCGCTGCAGGACGTGTTGCAGATGATCGCCGAGGGGCGCTTCTCGCCCGATGCAGCAGGACCGCTATCACGGCGCTGGTCCATCGGATCTGGCATCACGACTATTTCCTCGTCGCGTCGGACTTTGCCGCCTATGATGCGGCACAGTCGCAGGTCGATGCGGCCTATGCGACCGAGACCCGCTGGCTGCAGCATGGCAGCGATGAATACGGCGACGGTCGGGCTTTTTCTCGTCCGACCGGACGATCCGCAGCTATATGAAGGATATCTGGTCAACGGAATCAGCCCTCTGGCGGCGGAAGGAGCGCGGGTGGCACGAAGCCCAAGGCGGAGGACACTGGCCTGATCGCGGCGAAGCGCGCAGGCGATCATGGCGGGGCGCCATGGCGATCCCATTTTCGGTTCTGGGGCCGCATCAGACGGGCGGCAAGCTGGGTTCTGACCGCTTTCGTGCCCGGGGCCGACAGGCTTTGGGCGCTGACCGAAGGCGGCGAAGCCGAGTTGCGGCAGAGCCCGATGCCGGTCTGACGGGCTGTTTCAGGCCGATTCTGCCGAAGCACATCGCCTATCGGCTGCGGGCCGCAGGGACATGGCGACGGCACTGGGAATTCGACGATCCCTATCCGCTTTGGCCCGGTGCTGGGCGAGATGGACGAATATCTGCTGGGCGAAGGCACGCACCGGCGGATCTGGCAGGCGCTGGGCGCGCATGCTGATCACGCATGAAGGGGTCGAGGGCGTTCATTTCGCGGTCTGGGCGCCGAATGCCGAGCGGGTCTCGGTGGTCGGCGATTTCAACATCTGGGACGGGCGGCGGCATCCGATGCGGCGGCGCGGCGCCACCGGGCGTGTGGGAGATCTTCATGCCCGGCCTTGGCGAAGGCACGGTCTACAAATACGAAATCGCGCGGCCGATGGCGGCAGCGTGATGCCGCTGAAGGCCGATCCGGTCGGTTTCGGCTCGGAACACCCGCCCGCCAATGCCTCGGTGGTGCGCAAGATCGGCGCGCCGCATTGGACTGACGAGAAATGGATGGCGAGCCGCGCGGCAAGGCACAGACGATCGACGCGCCGATCTCGGTCTACGAGGTGCATCTGGGCGTCTGGAAGCGCGCGCCGAGGCGGAGCGCGGATGCTGTCCTATCATCGAACTTGCCGATCAACTGGTCGACTACGTCGCCGACATGGGCTTTACCCATATCGAGCTGATGCCGATCAGCGAATTTCCCGTTTGACGGATGCTGGGGCTATCAGCCGGTCGGGCTGTTCGCGCCGACGATCC
The DNA here is from genome assembly GCA_963837565.1 of uncultured Pseudomonadota bacterium. Classification (GTDB taxonomy): domain Bacteria; phylum Pseudomonadota; class Alphaproteobacteria; order Rhodobacterales; family Rhodobacteraceae; genus Solirhodobacter. The sequence continues at coordinate 671,787 of CAWIOC010000018.1, read as the reverse complement.
GCCATGGCACGCCGAACGAGTTCCGCGCCTTTGTCGACGCGGCGCATCGCAAGGGCGCTTGGCGTGCTGCTCGACTGGGTGCCGGGGCATTTCCCGACCGATGCGCATGGGCTGGGGCCGCTTCGACGGCACCGCGCTTTACGAGCATCAGGACCCGCGCGAGGGGTTCCATCAGGACTGGAACACGCTGATCTACAACTACGGCCGGGTCGAGGTTTCGAACTATCTGATCTCCAACGCGCTGTATTGGCTGGAGGAATACCATCTGCGACGGTCTGCGCGTCGATGCGGTGGCCTCGATGCTGTACCGCGACTACAGCCGCAAGGCGGGCGAGTGGGTGCCCAACAAGGACGGCGGGCGCGAGAATTACGAGGCCATCGCGCTGCTGCAGACGCATGAACATCGCGGCCTATGGCGAGGTGCCGGGGATCATGACGGTGGCCGAGGAAAGCACGGCCTTTCCCGGCGTGTCGCGTCCGGTCAACCACGGCGGGCTGGGGTTCGGCTTCAAGTGGAACATGGGCTGGATGAACGACACGCTGTCCTACATGCAGAAGGACCCGATCCACCGCAAGCATCATCACCATCAGATGACCTTCGGCCTGCACTATGCCTGGATCGGAGAATTACATCCTGCCGATCAGCCATGACGAGGTGGTGCATGGCAAAGGCACATGATCGCCAAGATGCCGGGGCAAGGCGTGCGAGAAATTCGCCAACCTGCGGGCCTATTACGGCTTCATGTGGGGCCATCCGGGCAAGAAGCTGCTGTTCATGGGCTGCGAATTCGCCCAAGGGCGCGGAGTGGAACCACAAGCAGAGCCTCGACTGGCATCAGCTGGACCTGGCCGCAGCACCAGGGCGTGCAGATCGCTGGTGCGCGATCTGAACCAGCCTCTACCGCGCGACGCCCGCGCTTTATGTCAACGACACGCGGCCCGAGGGCTTTCAGTGGATCGAGGGCGAATGATGCCGAGAACTCGGTCTATGCCTGGGCGCGGCAAGGCGGGCCCAAGGATCCACAGGTCGTCGTGGTGGCATCAATTTGACCCCGGTCGAGCGGCGGATGTACCGGCTCGGCTTCCCCGGCGCCGGGCCATTGGGACGAGGTGCTGAATACCGATTCCGCGCATCTACGGCGGCGGGAACCGGGGCAATCTGGGCGGAGTTGGACACCGATGCGACGCCTTGGCACGGCCAGCGCGCAGATCGGCCGACATTACCCTGCCGCCGCTGTCGGCAATCATATTTCGACAAGCCAGGCAATAACCATCGGCGACAACGGCGAGGAAGGATGGAACATGACGAACCGAATGCGCGACTTTCCTCGCAGGCCATGGCCTTCGTGCTGGCCGGGGGCCGGGGCAGCCGCCTGAAGGAACTGACCGACCGCAGGGCCAAGCCGGCGGTCTATTTCGGCGGCAAGACCCGGATCATCGACTTTGCGCTGTCCAATGCGCTGAACTCCGGCATCCGCAAGATGGCGATCGCGACGCAATACAAGGCGCATAGCCTGATCCGGCACATGCAGCGCGGCTGGGGCTTCTTCCGGGCGGAACGCAACGAATATCTCGACATCCTGCCGGCGAGCCAGCGGGTGCAGCGAGAACAAATGGTATCTCGGCACCGCCGACGCGGTGACGCAGAACATCGACATCGTCGACAGCTACGACGTCAAATATGTCGTCGTGCTGGCGGGCGACCATATCTACAAGATGGATTACGAGATCATGCTGCACCAGCATGTCGACAGCGGCGCCGATGTGACCATCGGCTGCCTGACGGTGCCGCGGATGGAGGCGACGGCCTTTGGCGTGATGCATGTCGACACAGCATGCGGATCACCGACTTTCTTGAAAAACCGAAAGATCCGCCGCCGATCCCGGGCGATCCCGACAATGCGCTGGCCTCGATGGGGATCTATGTCTTCAACTGGGATTTCCTGCGCGATCTGCTGATCCGCGATTCCGAGGACAGCAATTCCAGCCATGATTTCGGCAATGACCTGATCCCGGATATCGTGAAGAACGGCAAGGCGATGGCGCATAGGTTTTCCGAAAGCTGCGTGAAGTCGGGGCTGGAGACAGAGCCCTACTGGCGCGACGTGGGAACCATCGACGCCTTCTGGCAGGCCAATATCGACCTGACCGATTTCGTCCCCAAGCTCGACCTCTATGACAATGCCTGGCCGATCTGGACCTATTCCGAGATCGTGCCGCCGGCCAAGTTCATCCATGACGAGGATGGGCGGCGCGGCTCTGCCGTCTCCTCGCTGGTGTCGGGCGATTGCATCGTCTCGGGGTCCGAGGTGCGCAATTCGCTGCTGTTCACCGGGGTGCCGGACGCATTCCTTCTCGGCGCTGGAATATGTGGTGGCGCTGCCTTAGGTGATCGTGAACCGCAAGGCGCAGTTGAAGAATTGCGTGATCGACCGGGGCGTGATCATTCCGGAAGGTCTGGTGGTGGGCGAAGACCCGGACGAGGATGAGCGCTGGTTCCGCCGCACCGAAAGCGGTGTCGTGCTGGTGACCCAGACCATGCTGGATGCGCGGTCAGCCAAGCTGGGGTAGATGGCGGCAAGGCCGGGGGGCCAGCTCCCCGGACCCCCGGAGTATTTCCGCCAGGAGAGACAGGAGCGTTGCGTGCGAATGAAACTGGCGGAGGGACGGGCCACGTGCTGTCGGTGGCCTCGGAATGCGTGCCACTGCTCAAAACGGGCGGTCTGGCCGATGTGGTGGGGGCGCTGCCCAAGGCGCTGGCCGGGCAGGGCTGGCGGATGCGGGTGCTGATGCCGGCCTATCGCGGGTTGCCTGCGCGGATCGACGGGGCGGTCGAGGTCTGGTCGGACGATGATCTTTTCGGCGGCGCGGCGCGGGTGCTGGCGGGGACCGTCGACGGGCTGGAGATGCTGCTGCTCGATGCGCCGCATCTCTATGATCGCGATGGCGGGCCCTATGGTGTGGCGGGGGCCGACCACCCCGACAACCCGGAACGTTTCGCGGCGCTGAGCTGGGCTGGTGCCGCGATCGCGCGCGATGGCCTGTCAGATGGCTGGCGGCCGCAGATCGTGCATGCGCATGACTGGCAGGCGGGTCTGACACCGGCCTATCTGCGCTATGGCGGGGCGGCCGATGTCCGATCGATCATCACCGTGCATAACATCGCCTTTCAGGGCGTGGCGCCGGCCGACAGGCTGGCCGCGCTGCGTCTGCCGGGGGCGGAGTTTCACGCCGACGGACTGGAATATTACGGACAGATCAGCACCTTGAAGGCCGGCCTGGTCACCGCGGACGCGATCACGACGGTCAGCCCGACCTATGCCGAGGAACTGATGCGGCCGGAATACGGGATGGGTCTGCAGGGGGTGATCGCGGCGCGGTCGGCGCATGTGCGGGGCATTCTGAATGGCGTCGATATCGAGGTCTGGGACCCGGAACATGACCCCGAAGTCGCCCCTTTCGCGGCACGCGACCCTGAAGCGGAAGGCGGAAAACCGCGACCGGCTCAGGGCGGAGTTCGGCCTGCAGGAGGTGCCGGGGCCGCTCGCCATCGTGGTCAGCCGGTTGACCGATCAGAAGGGGATCGACCTGATCCCGCAGATCCTGCCGGATTTCATCGAGGCCGGCGGTGGTCTGGCCGTGCTGGGGTCCGGCGACCCGCGGCTCGAGGCGGCGATGCGGACCGCCGAGGCGCGCTATCCGGGGCGGGTGGGGGTGCGCATCGGCTATGACGAGGCGCTGTCGCACCGGATGTTCGCCGGGGCCGATGCGGTGCTGGTGCCATCGCGGTTCGAGCCTTGCGGGCTGACCCAGATGTACGGGCTGCGCTATGGCGCTTTGCCGGTTGTGGCGGCGGTGGGGGGCCTTGCCGATACCGTGGTGACCGCCAGCCCGATGGCGCTCGCCCTTGGCGTGGCGACCGGCATCGCCTTTCATCCGACCGATGCGCTGGCCTTTGGGCAGGCGCTGCGCCGCCTGGTCCAGATCTACGCCGATCCGCAGCAATGGGCCGCCGTGCAGCGCCAGGCGATGCGTCAGCCGGTCGGCTGGGAGACCTCATCCGCCGCTTACGCCTCGCTTTATGAGGACCTGCTCGCATGAGGACGAGGTCGCGCGATGCCTCGGACTGGGCCCCGTCGATCGGGCCCGGAAAGGCCTTTCCGATGGGGGCGAGCTTTGACGGGGAAGGCGTCAATTTTGCTGTCTTTTCTGCCAATGCCGAGGCGATAGACCTGTGCCTGTTCTCCGAGGACGGGCGCAAGGAGCTGTCGCGGCTGCGGTTTCGCGAGCGGGACGGCGATGTCTGGCACATGCATGTCCGCGGGCTGACGCCCGGCACGCGCTACGGCTTTCGTGCGCAGGGGCCCTATCAGCCCGAGCAGGGGCACCGCTTCAACCCCAACAAGCTGCTGATCGACCCCTATGCCAAGAAGCTCGACGGGCGACTGCGCTGGTCGGATGCCGTGATGGGCTACCGGGTAGGCAGCCGCGCGGATGGATCTGTCCTTTGACGCCCGCGACAGTGCCTTCGCGGTGCCGAAATCGGTGGTGGTGGACCCGAGCTTTCACTGGGGCGCGGACGCTGCGCCCAATCATGCCACCGACGCGTTGGTGATCTACGAGGCGCATGTGCGAGGGATGACGGCGGCGCACCCGCAGGTCGACCCGGCAGCTGCGTGGCAGTTACCTCGGGATGGCCAGCGATCCGGTGCTCGACCATCTGGTCAAGCTCGGGATCACCGCGGTCGAGTTGCTGCCGGTGCATGCCCATGTCGATGACCGCTATCTGGTCAGCGCGGGCCTGCGCAACCACTGGGGCTATCAGACCATCGGCTTCTTCGCGCCCGAGCCGCGCTACATGGCGCAGAATGCGATCTGGGAATTTCAGGCGATGGTGCGGCGGTTCCATTCCGCCGGGATCGAGGTGATCCTCGATGTGGTCTACAACCATTCCGGCGAAGGCGACGAAAAGGGGCCGACGCTGTGTTTCCGCGGCCTCGACAACCGCAGCTACTACCGGCTGCTCGATGGCGGGCGCTATTACATCAATGATACCGGCACCGGCAATACGCTGGATCTGACGCATCCGATGGTGCTGCGCATGGTGATGGACAGCCTGCGCTACTGGGTCGAGGTGATGCATGTCGACGGCTTCCGCTTCGATCTTGCCACCGTGCTGGCACGAGAGGTGGGCGGCTTTGACCGACGCGCAGGGTTCCTCGATGCGATCCGGCAGGATCCGGTGCTGAGCCGGGTCAAGCTGATCGCGGAGCCCTGGGATATTGGCCCCGGCGGCTATCAGCTGGGCAACTGGCCGCATCCCTTCCTGGAATGGAACGACAAGTTCCGCGACGGTGTGCGGCGGTTCTGGCGCGGCGATGCCGGGATGATGGCGGAACTGCCGAACCGGCTGCTCGGCTCGGCCAATGAATTCGAGCGGGCGAACCGGGCGGCGACGGCCTCGGTCAATTTCATCACCGCGCATGATGGCTTCACGCTGGAAGACCTCGTCAGCTATGCGCAAAAACACAATGAAGCCAATGGCGAGGACAATCGCGACGGCACCAACGACAACCATTCCGACAACATGGGGGTTGAGGGGGCGACGAAAGAGACCCTGATCCTGACGAAGCGGCGGGCGCGCAAGCGGGCGATGCTGGCGACGCTGCTCTTGTCCCAAGGCACGCCGATGATCCTGGCCGGCGATGAGACCGGCAACAGCCAGCGCGGCAACAACAACGCCTATGCGCAGGATAATCCGATCGGTTGGGTCGACTGGGAGGCGCCGGATATGGCGCTCGCGGCCTATGTGGCGCGATTGATCGCCATCCGGCGCGACCATCCGGTGCTGCGCCAGCGCGCCTTCCTGCATTCGCGGCCGCGCCCCTCGGACGGGCTGCGCGATCTGATCTGGCGGCGCCCGGATGGCCGCGAACCTGCCGTGGGCGACTGGCATGATCCGTCCTGGCGCACGCTTTGTGCCGAGATCCGGCGGTCGGCGGACAGTGATCCTGCCGCGGGTGCGGATGACGACGCTGGTGTTCTGCATCTTCAACGGCGGGGCGACCACCGAAGTGGTCCTGCCCGACTGCCCGGCAGGCCAGGTCTGGAGGCTGCTGCTTGACTCCGCCCGGCCCGAAGCGGAACCCTGTAGACAGACCAAACCCCGGGTCTCGGCACAGGCCGGGTCCGTGCTGGTGTTCGACCGCGAACGCCTTTGAGCAATGACAGGCTTTGACTAGAGGAGAGGCCAATGCCCGCCGCCACCCATTCCACCACGCCGATCGAGGGGCAGAAGCCAGGCACCTCGGGCCTGCGCAAGAAGACCCCGGTCTTCATGAAACCGCATTATCTCGAGAATTTCGTGCAGTCGATCTTTGACGGGATCGGTGGTGCCGCCGGCAAGACCTATGTGCTGGGCGGCGACGGGCGCTATTTCAACGACCGCGCGGCGCAGGTGATCCTGAAGATGGCGGCGGCGAATGGGGCGAAACGGATCATCGTGGGCAAGGGCGCGATCCTGTCGACCCCGGCCGCGAGCCATCTGATCCGGCTGAACAAGACCGATGGCGGCATCATCATGTCGGCCAGCCATAATCCGGGCGGACCGAATGAGGATTTCGGGGTCAAGTTCAACATGCCCAACGGCGGCCCCGCGCCGGAAAGCGTGACGGAAGAGATCTTCGCGCGCACCAGGTCAATTCACGAATACCGCATCTCGGCGGCTGCAGATGTGGATCTGGATAAGGTCGGACAGATCAAGCTCGACTCGATGCTGGTGGATGTCGTCGATCCGGTGACGGATTACGCGGCGCTGATGGAAACGCTGTTCGACTTCGACGCGATCCGCGCGATGGTCAGGGGCGGCTTCCGGATGCGGTTTGATGCGATGTGCGCGGTCACCGGCCCCTATGCGGTCGAGATCCTGGAACATCGTCTGGGCATGGAGCCCGGAACCGTGATCAACGCCCTGCCACTGCCGGATTTCGGTGGCCATCATCCCGATCCGAACCCGGTCTGGGCCAAGCATCTGATGGATGAGATGTTCGGCTCGGACGCGCCGGATTTTGGCGCCGCCTCGGATGGCGACGGCGACCGCAACATGGTGGTGGGAAAGGGTATCTATGTCTCGCCGTCCGACAGCCTTGCGGTGCTGGCGGCGAATGCCCATCTCGCCCCGGCCTACAAGGGCGGCTTGAAGGGCGTGGCGCGCTCGATGCCCACCTCTGCCGCCGCCGACCGGGTCGCCAAGGCGCTGGGGATCGAGGCCTTCGAAACGCCGACCGGCTGGAAATTCTTTGGCAACCTGCTGGACGCCGGTCGGGTGACGATCTGCGGCGAGGAAAGCTTTGGCACCGGCTCGGATCACGTCCGCGAAAAGGACGGGCTCTGGGCGGTGCTGTTGTGGCTCAACATCCTGGCCAAGCGCAAGGAGGGCGTGGCGGCGATCCTGGCCGATCACTGGGCGACCTATGGGCGCAACTACTACTCGCGCCATGATTTCGAGGCGATCGAGACCGCCTCTGCCGACAAGATGATGAGCGCGCTGAAGGCTTCGATCCCGACCCTGAAGGGCACCGAGATCGAGGGCATGGCAATCGCCGATGCGGATGATTTCGCCTATCACGACCCGGTTGACGGCTCGGTCAGCAAGGGACAGGGGGTGCGGATCAAGTTCGAGGATGGCTCTCGCATCGTGCTGCGCCTGTCCGGGACCGGGACCGAAGGCGCGACGCTGCGGCTTTATCTGGAACGGTATGAGCCGGACCCGGGGAAACATGCGCTCGACCCGCAAGAGGCATTGGCGCCAGTGATCCGGGCGGCCCATGCGCTGGCCGGGATCAGGGCCCAGATCGGGCGCGACAGGCCGAACGTCATCACCTGACCCTGCTGCCAGGACGCATCAGTCCTGCGGGTCGGCGGCCACATAGGCGCGCAGCGCGCGTGCGTCGAGTGGCTTGGGCATCAGTGCGATCCCCGCCGCAGCGGCGGCACGGCGCAGGGCAGGGGTCATGTCCGATGTGACCAGCCGGGCGGGGACCGGGCCGTGGATCGCGCGCAGTTTCTGCAGCGTGTCGAGCCCGGTCTGCCCCGAGCCCAGGGCCTGTTCGGCCAGCACGAGGTCGGGCGCGATGCCAATCTCGTCGATCAGTGCCAGCGCCTCTTCCCCCGTTGCGACGTCGAGGACGCTGAGCCCCCATCCGTCCAGCAGCGTGGCAAGCGCCTGACGCAGGGCATCATCGGGCTCGATCACCAGGGCGATGCGATCGCGGGCGGGCGGCGGCGGCACTGCGGCGGGGGGCCGGCGCGGCACTGTGCCGGTGGCGAGCGACAACGTCAGGCTGAAGCAGGTGCCGTGCCCCGGGACCGAGCGCAGGACGAGGCCATGGCCCAGCAGGGCGCAGGCCCGGTCGACGATGGCAAGGCCAAGCCCCATCCCCTCGGACGCCGAGGCGGGCGCGTTCAGGCGATGGAACTCCTTGAACACGTTCTCCTGCTCGTCGACCGGTATGCCGGGGCCGGTATCCCAAACTTCGAGCCGCAGGCCGCCGCTGAAACGGCGCACACCCACCAGCACGCGGCCCCGTTCGGTGTAGCGGATGGCATTGCCGATCAGGTTCTGCAGGATGCGCCGCAGGTAGGTCGCATCGCTGGACACCAGGGCCGCGCAGGGCAGCACGGCCAGGCGCAACCCCTTGGCCTGCGCCGTGGGCGCGAATTCGTCCTGCAACTGGCCCAGCAGACGGCCAAGATCGACGGCGCGGATATCGGCCTCGGCCCGACCGGATTCGAGACGCGAGATGTCGAGCAGCGCGTCGAGGATCTGCCCGACGCTGACCAGCGCATTCTGCGCCTTGTCGAGGGTCTGGCGCAGCATCGGGGTCTGGCTGTCCTCGGCCGCCGAGGCGATGAACAACTGCGCCGCCGACAGCGGCTGCAATAGATCGTGGCTCGCCGCCGCCACGAAGCGGGCACGGGCTGCATTGGCACGCTCGGCATGGCCCAGTGCGTCGCGCAGCTCCAACGTGCGGGCCGCGACATGCGCCTCGAGCGTTTCATTGGCATGCGCCATCGCCGCGACGGCTGCGCGTTCCGCGGTGACATCGGTGAAGGACAGGACGAAGCCGCGATCCGGCATTTCCTGCGCCAGCGCATCGAGGATGATGTCCGGGCCGCGGCGCAGCTCGAACGACAGGGCCGGGCGCGGCGCGGCGCTCGCGACCCAGTCGCGCAGGGCTTCGGCGCTGACCGGCGTGCCAAAGGCGATCTCGTCGCGGAAGCGCTGGAACAGATAGTCAAACCCCATGCCGGCCCGCAGCCGGGTGATCGGCAGGGCGAGCAGGGTGGCAAGCCGCTGGTTCCAGCCGACGAGGCGGCTGCCCGCATCGAAGATCGCGACGCCCTGATTGATGTGGTCCAGCGTGGCGCGGATCATCCGCGCCTGATCGTCGAGCAGCTTGCCGCGCTCTTCCCGTTCCAGCCGGATGATCTCGGTCACGTCGGTTTGCAGGATCACCGTGCCACCGTCGGCGGTGCGATGTTCCGAGACCTGCATCCAGCGGTCGCCCGTCAGGCGGACGTTGAAGACGACGTGGCGGTCCTTGTGGCGGCTCTTGCGCTGCGCGGCCCAGTCTTCCGGGGTCTCTCCCTCGGGCAGCTCGAAGTAGGCAGACCGCGCGGCGCGGGTGATGTAGTCGTCGAAGGTCAGCCCCGGCCGCAAGGCCGCGCGCAGATCGCGCAGATGGATCCCGAAGCGCGAATTGCACAGCACCAGCACATCATCGGGGTCGAACAGCGCAAAGCCTTCCTGCACCGTCTCGATCGCGTTGGCGAGGTTTTGCCGCGCGGCTTCGGTGTCGCGGTTGGCCTGTTCCAGCTGCGCATTCGAGGCGTTGAGCAGGTCGAGCGTGCGTTCCAGATCGCGGGTGCGGTCGCGCACCTGCTCCTCCAGCATCGCGGCGCGCTGAAACTGGGCATAGGCCGCGCCAGAGGCATCGGTTGCCTGCTCGACCCGGCGCATCAGGACGGCCGCGATCTGCAAAAGCTTCTCGTTCTGCCGCTCTGGCGGGTCGGCCGGGTTGATCAGGCTGTGTGGCATTTCGGGTCAGGGTGTCTCGGGCCGGTAGAAGGCGACGCCGGTCATCGTCTGGTTCACATGCATGCCGTTCAACTGCTCGCCATAGGTCGAAAAACCGGTGACGTTATGCTGGCGCAACAGCGCCGAGATATGATGCGTCACCTGTTTCTCCTCGGCTTCCATCCGGCGCAGGATGCAGTCGCAGGCGATGATCGCCTCGGGTGCGGCGCCGCGCGTCAGACCTGCGAGCTCGCCCGCCAGATGGCTGACCATGTCCTGCGGCTCTGCAAGGGTCAGCACCAGCCCCTCGTCGATCGCGGAGAAAAACACCAGATCGCCGTTCGGCGCGACCTGCTGGATCGCGCGGACATGATGCTTGCCGCCGATCCGGACGACCACGGGATGCGCGGCAAAGATGAAGGGCGAAAGCTGCGCCGGATCCTTGCCAAGGATGCGGGCATATTCCGTCGCAGCAGGTTCGGCATTGATCTGGCGCACGATGCGATGGCGTGGATCGGCCTCGGTCACCACCATGCGGCGCTCGGTGGGCAGCAGGTGGTCGAAGTTGAAGACCCGCAGCGGGCATTGGGTGCGCAGCAGCGCAAGGATGGCGGCATTCTGCAACAGCGCGCCGTCATAGAGGATGAAGGTCCGTTCGAACCTTGTCCCATCCCCGGCAGAGCCGCCGAACAGCGGCACCGGCCCGAGACCGGCGGCAAGCGCCGAGGTCAGCTCGTCTTCGCGGATCGACAACCCGTCCACCATCAGGAAAGCGCAGTCATGCGGCCATTCCGGATGCATCCGGGCCAAACTCTGCCGGGCGTGGATCAGGGTGGTGATCAAGGCTTCGGGATGCAGCGCGCCAAGGTCGGGGATCAGGATCGGTTCGACCGCGAAGAGGGCGCTCGGCAGGGCAATGGCCACGATCTCGCCATCGGAATAGCCGTCCGAGCTGATCTCGCCTGCCGTGGTGCAGCCGATCACGATGGCCCCGCCAAAGGCGCTCGGGCTGGTCCGGGCGAGGGCGGGCAGATCCGCCTCGGGCGAGACCAGCAGGATGACGCAGGCGAAAGGGCCGGGGCCGAGCGCGCGCGACAGCGCCTGCGCCGCGCCGGGCAGCGCCGCCGGAACATGGGCGCTGCGCAGAATGGGTTGCGGTGGCCTTGTGGCAATCGTCATGCGCTGCCCCCCTCGGGTGCGAGGGTATGCGGCGGCTCAGCCTTCTGGCAAGAGGCTGGCAAAACTGGCGCCGCGCGCGATCAGCACGGCCTGCGTGCGGCTCTGCACGCCAAGCTTGCGCATGATGGCGGTGACATGGGCCTTTACCGTGGTTTCGGCAATCGTCAGCTCAAAGGCGATCTGCTTGTTCAGCATCCCTTCGCAGATCAGTTGCAGGATGCGCGCCTGCTGCCGGGTCAGCAGGGTCAGGCGGGCGATGGCCTGTTCCCGCTGGCTTGCCGGGGCGCTGGGATCATCTTGAGGGGTGTAGCCTTCCGGGGTGAAGACAAGGCCCTGCCGCAGGGCGGCAAAGGCCGCGCGAAACGTCTCTCGCTGGCTGTGCTTGGGCACGAAACCCGCAGCTCCCGCGCTGATCGCGGCACCGATGGCGCGCGGATCGGCCATTGAAGAGACGACGATCACCGGCAAGCCCGGCATCGCCGCGCGCAGCCGGATCAGCCCGTCGAAGCCGGTGACATCGGGCAGGTTGAGATCCAGCACCACGACATCGGGCCGCGGCGGCCGCGCCAGCCGCGCCAGCGCGGTTTCCAGCCGCCCGGCGGTTTCGACCGTGGCGATCCCCGCGACGGCTTTCAGCGTCATCGCCAAAGCCTCGCAGAACAGCGGGTGGTCGTCGATCACCAGCGCCGAGGCGATCGGGATATGCTGTGTCAGGGGGCCCGTGTCCATCGTCCTTGCCAATCGACCAATAGAAGTCATGTGCCGCAAGCCTAGCAAAGCGGGCGCCGCCTTGCCACTTGTCGGAAGGTCGGGGGGGGCGGGCGCCCAAAGATACGACTTTGGTCAAATGGCGCGATGCCGATCGAGCCTCTAAGGTTCGCTGAGTGCAGGGAGGAATGCATGCAGCTGAACGATGAACGCCTGATCAAGGCGGCACCAGCGGTTGTCTGGGCGGCGATCCTTGATCCCGAGGTCCTGAAGGCCTGCGTGCCAGGCTGCGAATCGATGACCGGCTCCCCCGAGGAGGGGTTCGAAGCGGTCGTCGTGCAGAAGGTCGGGCCGGTGAAGGCGCGGTTTACCGGCCTGGTGCAACTCTCCGACATTGTCGAGGGTCAGTCGCTGACCATCTCGGGCGAGGGCAAGGGGGGCCCGGCAGGCTTTGCCAAGGGCGGCGCCAAGGTGCGCTTTGAGGCGGCCGAGGGCGGCACGCGATTGTCCTATGATGTCGAGGCCAGCGTCGGCGGCAAGCTCGCGCAGCTTGGCAGCCGCCTGATTGACGGGTTTGCCAAGAAGATGGCCGATGATTTCTTCGCGCGGTTTCAGGAAACGATCGAGGGCCCGGTCGAGGCGCCGGAGGAGACGCCGGAGGGCGACGGACCCGCGACACCAGCAAAAAAGAGTTGGCTGAAGCGCATCATAAGCTGAAGCTGCAGATATCTTAAGGGAGGATGGCATGACGAAAGTAACGATGACCGTGAACGGACGGTCGGTCTCGGGTGAGGCGGAGGGGCGCACCCTGCTGGTGCAGTTCCTGCGCGAAGAGCTTGGGCTGACCGGCACCCATGTCGGCTGCGACACCAGCCAATGTGGCGCCTGCGTGGTGCATGTGAACGGCGTGGCAGTGAAAAGCTGCTCGACCTTCGTACAGGACGTGGCGGGGGCCGAGGTGCGCACCATCGAGGGGATGGCCAATGCCGATGGCTCGCTTGGGGTGATCCAGCAGGCCTTTCAGGATCATCACGGTCTGCAATGCGGCTTCTGCACGCCGGGCATGGTGATGTCGACGGCGGCGCTGCTCAAGGACAACCCGAAGCCGACCGAGGCGGATGTGCGCCATTATCTTGAAGGCAACATCTGCCGCTGCACCGGTTACCACAACATCGTCAAGGCGGTGCTGGCTGCAAGTGGGCAGGAAATGCCCGCGATCGCAGCCGAGTAAGGCCAAGGACGCCGAAGAAAATTCCGAGGAGATTGGTGCGCCAAGGCGCATCGCATGGGAGGAGGACACTATGCCCAAAGACGGCATCGGCGCCAGCACGAAGCGGCGCGAAGATCTGCGTTTCCTGACCGGCAGGGGCCGGTACACCGATGACATCAACCTGCGGGGGCAGAGCTATGCGGTCTTCGTCCGCTCTCAGGTCGCGCACGGCAAGCTGAACGGCGTCGATACCGCCGCCGCCTCGGCCATGCCGGGCGTGTTGCGCGTCTTTACCGGCGCGGATTTCGAGGCGGTCGGCGGGCTGCCCTGTGGCTGGCAGGTGACCGACAAGAACGGCAAGGTGATGCTGGAACCCAAGCACCCGGTGCTGGCACAAGGCAAGGTGCGCTATGTCGGCGACGCCATCGCCGTTGTGGTGGCCGAGACCGAGGCGCAGGCGCGCGATGCCGCCGAAGCGGTCGAGGTGGACATCGAGGAACTGCCCGCCGTGATGGACATGAAGGCGGCCGTACTACCCGGCTCGCCGCTCGTGCATGACGAGATCGGCTCGAACCTTTGCTATGACTGGGGCTTTGTCGAAGAGAACAAGGGTGCGGTGGACGCGGCCTTCAAGACCGCAGCGCATGTCACGACGCTGGAACTGGTGAACAACCGCCTTGTCCCGAACGCGATGGAGCCGCGCGTGGCGGTGGGCGATTATGAGCTGTCGACCGATCAGCACACGCTCTACACCACCAGCCAGAACCCGCATGTGATCCGGCTGCTGATGGGCGCCTTCGTGCTGGGCATTCCGGAGCAAAGACTGCGTGTCGTCGCCCCTGACGTCGGCGGCGGCTTCGGCTCGAAGATCTTCCATTACGCCGAAGAGGCTTTCGTCACCTTCGCGGCCAAGGAACTGCGCCGCCCGGTGAAATGGACCTGCACGCGCTCGGAAGCCTTCATCACCGATGCGCATGGTCGCGACCATGTCACCAAGATCGAACTTGCGCTGGACAAGGAAGGGCACTTCCTTGCGCTGCGCACCGATACCTATGCCAATATGGGGGCCTATCTTTCGACCTTCGCGCCCTCGGTGCCGACCTGGCTGCATGGCACGCTGATGGCGGGCAATTACAAGACGCCGCTGATCTATGTGAACGTGAAGGCGGTCTTCACCAACACCGTGCCGGTCGACGCCTATCGCGGGGCCGGGCGCCCCGAGGCGACCTACCAGCTGGAGCGGGTGATCGACAAGGCGGCACGCGAGATCGGGATGGATCCGATCGCGCTTCGCCGGAAGAACTTCGTCAGCGAGTTCCCCTATCAGACACCGGTTGCCGTGGTCTATGACACCGGCAATTACACCGCCACGATGGACAAGCTGGAACAGATCGCCGATCTCGCCGGTTTCGAGAAGCGCCGAGCGGAAAGCGCCAAAAAGGGACTGCTGCGCGGCCTTGGCGTGAACTGCTACATCGAGGCCTGCGGCATCGCGCCGTCGCATCTCGTGGGCCAGCTTGGCGCCCGCGCCGGGCTATATGAAAGCGCCACGGTCCGGGTGAACGCGACCGGCGGCATCGTCGTGATGACCGGCAGCCACAGCCACGGGCAGGGACACGAGACCGCCTTTCCGCAGGTGATTGCCGAGATGATCGGGATCCCGGCGTCGCAGGTGGAAATCGTGCATGGCGACACCGCGAATTCCCCGATGGGGATGGGCACCTATGGCTCGCGCAGCCTCGCGGTCGGTGGATCGGCGATGGTCAAGGCGGCGAACAAGATCATCGCCAAGGCCAAGAAGATCGCGGCCCACCTTCTGGAGGCTTCGGACACGGATATCGAGCTGAAGGACGGCAAGTTCTCGGTCGCGGGCACCGACAAGTCGGTTGAATGGGGCGCGGTCTGCCTTGCGGCCTATGTCCCGCATAACTACCCGCTGGAAAGCCTCGAGCCGGGGCTGGAAGAGACGGCCTTCTACGACCCGTCGAACTTCACCTATCCGGCGGGTGCCTATGCCTGCGAGGTCGAGGTTGATCCCGAGACCGGCAAGGTGAAGATCTGTTCCTTCGCCGCCGCCGACGACTTCGGCAATATCGTCAACCCGATGATCGTCTCGGGGCAGGTGCATGGCGGGATCGGGCAGGGCATCGGACAGGCCCTGCTGGAAGCTGCGATCTATGACGAGAACGGCCAGCTTCTGTCGGGCAGCTACATGGATTACGCCATGCCGCGCGCGGATGACGTGCCGTTCTACACGGTCGACCATTCCTGCCAGACGCCCTGCACGCATAACCCGCTGGGGGTGAAGGGCTGCGGCGAGGCCGGGGCCATCGGCTCGCCCCCCGCCGTGGTCAACGCGGTGATCGACGCGTTGCAGCGCGGCGGCCACAAGGTGACGCATATCGACATGCCGCTCAGCCCGTCGCGGGTCTGGACGGCGATCAACAACGCCTGAAGGGAGGGTTAGACGATGTATGACTTCGAGTTCAAACGGCCCTCGACCGTTGCGGATGCGGTCAAGGCGATGGCCACCGAGGATGCGCAAGGCGCTGGGCGGCGGTCAGACGCTGATCCCGACGATGAAGCAGCGGCTGGCGCAACCGTCCGTGCTGGTCAGCCTGAACGGCATTGCCGAGATCAAGGGCGTCTGCGCACCGACGACAAGGGGCGGCTCTGCATCGGCGGGGGCACGACACATGCCACCGTCGCGAAGGAGGCCGCCAGGACCTATCCGGCACTGGCGGCGCTGGCCGGAAACATCGGCGATCCGGCGGTGCGCAACCGCGGCACCATCGGCGGGTCACTGGCCAACAATGACCCCTCGGCCTGCTATCCGGCGGCGGCGCTCGCCTCGGGGGCGACCATCGTGACCAACCGGCGCGAGATCGCGGCGGATGACTACTTTCAGGGCATGTTCACCACCGCGCTCGATGAGGGCGAGATCATCACCGAGGTGAGGTTCCCGGTGCCAACGAAGGCGAACTATCAGAAGTTCGTCCAGCCTGCCTCGCGCTTTGCGCTGGTCGGGGTCTTCGTCGCGCAAGTTCAAGGAGGGCGTGCGGGTTGCCGTCACCGGCGCGTCGGAAAACGGTGTGTTCCGCTGGACCGAGGCCGAAAAGGCGCTGTCGTCTTCCTATGCGGCAAGCGCGATCTCTGCCCTGACGGCTCCGGCGAAGGGGCTGATCTCGGACATGCATGGGACAGCGGCCTATCGCGCGCATCTGATCAAGGTGCTGACCGGGCGTGCCGTGACGGCGAGCTGAGGCCTGGTTTCAGACCCAGAGGGGCGGCGCAGGCGATGCGCCGCCCTGTTCATTTGCGCAGCGGCATCCGGCCCCTGGCAGAAGCGGAACATTGCGCCGCGCCCGGCCGGGAACGGTCGTTGCGCGGGCAGCTTGCGCGGCTGTTCTGGGCAGAGATCAGGCGCCTTAGCCAGCGCCGCGAGATACGAGGCGCAGCCGGTCAGCGCGGCATAATCATCCTCGATGATCGAGACCCCGAAATTCTGCATGAACCCGGCGAAACGGCCCTTGTCGTGGAAGGCATCGGCAAAGCCGAGCGGGCCGAGATGCGCGGTAAATGCCCGCGCCACGCCGCCGATCAGGTAGATCCCGCCGAAGGGCAGGTGGATCAGCGCGAGGTTGCCCACCTCGGTCCCGAAAAGCCGGACCCAAAGCCGCCCCGCCGCCAGCGCCAGCGGATCGGTCCCTGCATCAAGCGCGGCCATGATGTCGGCTGCGGATTTCTCGGCCGGGGTCTCTGCCTCGGTCGAGGCGAAGGCGTAAAGCCGCTCCAGCCCGCGCCCGGCCAGCACATCCTCCACCCCCGGAAAGCCATGCGCGGTTTCCACGAAGCGGGCGAGCCGCAGGTCGGCCTCGGTGCGCACCGGCATGTTGATATGGCCACATTCCGAGGCGGTGACGATCCGCCCGCCCGGGGCCTCATGCACCGGGGCCGCGTTGAAACCGGTGCCCGCGCCGATGACGAGTTTGGCGGCATGGGCGGGCGCCTCGGGCCCCTCGATCACCACCCGCAGACTTCCCGGTGCGAGCGCACCCAGTGCATGGCCCTGCGCCTGCAGGTCGTTCAGGATGGCGACTTTCTCGGCACCGGTGGCACGCGCGAGCATGGCGGGGTCAATGGTCCAGTCGAGGTTGGTCATATGCGCCACGCCGTCGCGCACAGGTCCTGCCGCGGCGACACAGGCCCCGGCGCAATCCACCCCGCCTTCTTCCTCGATATAGCGCCGCAGCACCGTCTCGAGCCCTGGAAATTCGCTGTTGCGATAGCGCCGGATCGAATCCTGCCGCAACTGGCGCCCTTCGGCCAGCGCGACGCGGGTATTGGTGCCGCCGATATCGGCGACCAGCGAATAGACATTGGCAGCGAGGGACATCAGGCTCTCCGTCGGGTCAGCGGGCGAGCGCGCGCGCGAGGGCGTGATAGGACGCTTTCGGGGTCCGCCGCAAGGTTTCGAAGTCGACATGCACAAGGCCAAAGCGTTTTTCGTAGCCAAGCGACCATTCGTAATTGTCCAGCAGGGACCAGATGAAATAGCCCGCCACGGGAACGCCCTCTGCAATGGCCTGAAGCACTTGCTCCAGATGCGCCTCAAGATAGGCCGAACGCGCCGGGTCCGCCACTTTTCCATCGACCAGGACGTCGGCATTGGCCATGCCGTTTTCGGTGACGAACAGCGGCAGGCCGCGGGTGTAATCGCGATGCGTGCGGGTCAGGAAGTGATGCAGGCCCGCGGGATAGATCTCCCACCCCACCTGGGTTTTCGGCAAGGGCCCGGGCACCTCTTGCAAGGCCGGCCAGGGGCCCGGGGCAGGGCCGATCAGCTTGCGCGTATAATAGTTCAGCCCGCACCAGTCGACCGGTATACTGATGGTGGGGAGGTCATCCTCCCACGCCTCGGGCATGTGCGGCAGCAGCCCCTCCAGCACCTCGGCGGGATATTCGCCGTTGAAGATCGCCGAGAGGAACCAGCGGTTGTAGATCCCGTCATAGAGGGTGGCGGCGGTCGCGGCCTCGGGCGTGGCGTCGGACGGGGTTGCATATTCAAGGTTGCAGACCGCGCCGAGGTTGGTCATGCCAAGCGCCCGCATCGCCTGAACGGCGCGCCCGTGGCCCAGCAGGACGTGATGCATGGCGCGCGCGGTGGCACGAATATCGCGCAGCCCGGGGGCATGCAGGCCCATGAAATGCGACAGCCACGCCACGCACCAAGGCTCGTTTATCGGGGCGGCGGACCAGACCCTGTCGCCGATCCGGGACATGATGACATGGGTGAAATCGGCGAACCATCCGGCGATGTCGCGGTTGCGCCAGCCGCCGAGGTCGGCCAATGCCGAGGGCAACTCCCAATGGTAAAGCGTCGCTGCCGGCTTCAACCCGCGTTCGAGCAGCGCATCGACCAGACGATCGTAATAATCCAGCCCCTCCGGGTTGGGTGTGCCGCGCCCCTCGGGCAAGACGCGCGCCCATGACGTCGAAAAGCGGTAGGTGTCGAAGTTCGCGGCCTTCAGCAGGTCGAAATCCTCGGCGTAGCGATGGTAGTGGTCGCAGGCCCGGGCGCCATTCTCGGCCCGCACGACATTGCCGGGGGTCGCCGCGAAATCGTCCCAATGGGTGCGGCCGGCGCCGCCAAAGCCATGCCCCTCAATCTGGTAGGACGAGGTCGCCGCACCAAACAGAAAGTCCTTCGGGAAGTCGTCGCGGGTGAATTTCATGGGGATTGCCTTGCAGGTCCGGTGGAACGTCCCACCATCAGTTGCGCCTCGAACAGGCGGGACTGCGGCGGCTGGTCCGGCGCCGCGATCTGGGCAAGCAACATCGCTGCCGCCTGCCGCCCGGCCTCGCGCACCGAGGATCGGGTTGCGGTGAAAATGGGGACGTCCTCGCCGTTCTTGAGATAGGACAGCTCGTCGTCATGCGTGACAAGCGAGATGTCCCGGCCCAGCTTCATCCCGAGATCTTCGACCGCGCGGCGCACGCCGATGGCGATGATCAGCGACGAGACGAGGAAGGCTGTCGGCGGATCCTCCTGCGCAAGCAGGGCCTGGGCGCTGCGGAAGCCGTAGGATTCGGTCATTTCTTCCGATTGCATCAGGCCCGGGTCCGGGATCAGGCCGCGCCCGGTCAGGGCATCCTCATATCCGGTCCGGCGACGGATGGCGAAATCCATGAATTCCAGCCCATTGATCAGCGCGATGCGGCGGTGACCGAGGTCGAGCAGGAAATCCGCCGCGCGGTGAAAGGCGCGCCGGTTGTTCACGTCGAGCCAGGAATAGGGCTCTGCCGCCCCGGTCGCGCGGCCATGCACGACGAAGGGAATCCCGATCTCGTGCAACAGCGCGATGCGCGGATCATTGGCACGCGGGGCATGAACGATGATCCCGTCCACCGTGCCCCGGCTTTTCAACTCGCGATAGGCGCGCCCTTCATCGGCGTCGTTCACCACCGACAGGACCATGTCATAGCCCGCGCGGGAATAGGTCTCGCCCGCACCGGCAATGAAGTCGGCGAAGACCGGATTGACGATCTCATGCTTGGTCGAGACCGTGATGACATGGCCGATCGCCATCGCCCGCCCTGTGGCCAGGCGAATGGCGCGGGCGTTCGGCCGGTAATTGTGCCGCCGCGCCGCCGCCATCACCCGTTCCCGCGTCGCCTCATTGACCTCGGGGTAGCCGTTCAG
This sequence comes from uncultured Pseudomonadota bacterium, assembly GCA_963837565.1. Taxonomy (GTDB): domain Bacteria; phylum Pseudomonadota; class Alphaproteobacteria; order Rhodobacterales; family Rhodobacteraceae; genus Solirhodobacter. The sequence continues at coordinate 651,909 of CAWIOC010000018.1, read as the reverse complement.
CGCGCGGCTGACCGTCGTGGGCGACAACCCCAGCTTGCTGGCCAGTTCCTTAAGGTTCATCGGCTGGGGGATCCAAAGCGGTTTCAAATTTACCCGACTGTAGCCAGCCGGGAACCCGGCGTCAAAATCAATCCCTTGGCCGCAGACTTTCTGCAACTGCGAAAAGCCCTTGCTGTGCTGGCGTTTCTGAGGCTGCAGATTGACAGGTGAAGAACGATCGGCGACGGTGTCAAAGCCAAAGCGGTTTGAATTCAATTCCGAGCGACCCCATTCGAAACCGCTTGCCAACGATAATGACTAAACCGGGAGGAGAACCATGTTGCGCAAGATTCTGGCCGGGGCGACAGCCCTCGCGCTGATTGCGGGTGCGGCCAGCGCCGCTGATCTGAAGTTCAAGCCGGGCGAAGACTCCCGCTTTCACTGGGACAGCTACACCCAGTTTGCCAGCACCCATAAGCTCGACGGTCAGGAGCTGACGATCTTCGGACCGTGGCGTGGTGAGGATCAGACCCTGTTTGAAAGCGTCCTGGCCTATTTCGAGCAGGCCACCGGCGTGAAGGTCAATTATTCGTCCTCCGAGAATTATGAACAACAGATCATGATCGACACGCAGGCGGGCAGCCCGCCGAACATCGCGATCCTGCCGCAGCCGGGCCTGATCTCTGACCTTGCCAAGAAGGGGCTGATCAAGCCGCTGGGCGAGGCGACCGGAAAATGGCTGATGGACAATTACGCCGCCGGGGCGAGTTGGGTGAAGCTCTCGACCTACAAGGACAAGGACGGCAAGGACGAGCTGTTCGCCTTCCCGTTCAAGATCGATGTGAAATCGCTGATCTGGTATTCACCCGACAACTTCAAGGACGCGGGCTACAAGGTGCCTGCGACCTGGGAAGATCTGAAGGCGCTGACCGAGCAGATCGTCAAGGATGGCGGCACGCCCTGGTGCATCGGCCTTGGCTCGGGCGGGGCGACGGGCTGGCCTGCGACCGACTGGATCGAGGATATCGTGCTGCATACGCAGCCACCCGAGGTCTATGACGGCTGGGTCGACAACAGCGTGAAGTTCAACGATCCGAAGATCGTCGATGCGATCAAGGAATTCGGCTGGTTCGCGAAGAACGACAAATTCGTCGATGGTGGCGCGGCCGCCGTGGCAACCACCGATTTCCGCGACAGCCCCAAGGGTCTCTTCACCTCGCCGCCGAAATGCTATCTGCACCATCAGGCCTCGTTCATCCCGTCCTTCTTCCCGCCGGGAACCAAGCTGGGCGTCGACGCCGATTTCTTCTACACCCCGCCGCTGGCCAGCAAGCCCGAGCTTGGCAAGCCGGTTGAAGGGGCGGGCACGCTGGTGTTCATCACCAAGGACAATCCGGCCGCCGATGCCTTCATCGACTTCCTGAAAACCCCGATCGCGAGCGAGATCTGGATGGCACAGTCAAGCTTCCTGACCCCGTTCAAGGAGGTGAACCGCGACGCCTATGCCAATGATACGATGAAGAAAGAGGGCGACATTCTGCTCAGTGCCACCACGTTCCGCTTCGATGCCTCGGACCTGATGCCGGGCAAGATCGGCGCCGGCGCATTCTGGAGCGGCATGGTCGATTACGTCGGCGGCAAATCCGCCGAGGATGTCGCGACGGCGATCCAGAAGGCCTGGGACGGCCTGAACTGATCCGACCGCAAACGGCCCGAGGCCCCGCGCAAGACGGGGCCTCACCGGCGAGGGGACAATCGGGGGGAGACGGCGGTGATCGCACAGCTTTACACGGGCCTGATCACGATCGTGATCGGCATCGGCGGGGCGGCCTTTTACTTCTACGGCTCGAACTGGCTGCTTGACCGGATCTTTCCGGTCCGCGGCGTCGGTGCCCGCGCGGCGCAAAACATCCGCATCACCGCGCTGATCCGGCCCTGGTTGTTTCTTGGGCCCTCGATCCTGGCGCTGGGGCTCTACCTCGTCTACCCGGTGATATCCTCGATCTGGCTCAGCTTTCACGGCCCCGACGGCGCGGAATATGTCGGGCTGAAGAATTACATCTGGATGGTGCAGGACCCGGGCTTTCACGAGTCTCTGCTCAACAACCTCCTGTGGCTTCTGGTGGTGCCGGCGGCGGCGACCTTTTTCGGGCTGATCACGGCGGCGCTGACCGACCGGATCGCCTGGGGCAATTTCGCGAAAAGCCTGATCTTCATGCCGATGGCCATTTCCTTCGTCGGCGCCTCGGTGATCTGGAAATTCGTCTATGATTACCGGGCCGAGGGGCAGGATCAGATCGGCATCCTGAATGCCATCGTCACCGGCCTCGGCGGCTCGCCCGAGGCCTGGATCACGCTGCCGTTCTGGAACAACTTCTTCCTGATGATCATGCTGATCTGGATCCAGACCGGTTTCGCGATGGTGATCCTGTCGGCCGCCCTGCGCGGCATCCCGGAAGAGACGATCGAGGCGGCGGTGCTGGACGGCGCCAACGGGTTGCAGATCTTCTTTCGCATCATGGTGCCGCAGATCTGGGGCACCATCGCGGTGGTCTGGACCACGATCACCATCACCGTGCTGAAGGTCTTCGACATCGTCTACGCGATGACCAACGGCAAGTGGAACACCAATGTGCTGGGCAACCTGATGTACAACTGGCTGTTTGTCGGCGGAAACGACTATGGCCGGGGCTCGGCGATCGCACTTGTGATCATGGTGCTGGTGGCGCCGATCATGGTCTGGAACATCCGCAACGCGCGGCGCGAGATGGAGGGGCGTTGAGATGATCGGGGCAAGCAGGCGCACGCCACTCGCATGGGCCGTCCATCTGTCGGTGTTGTTGTTCGTGGTGCTCTGGACATTGCCGACGGCGGGGCTGTTCATCACCTCACTGCGCGACCGCGGGGCGATCACCAATTCCGGCTGGTGGACAGCGCTGACGCCTTCGACCCAGAACAAGGTGTTCCGTACCCCGGATGGTGCGGCGCAAAAGCAGGTCGGCGACAAATTCGTCATCGATGGCAATGTGTTGCCGGATGGCGGCGGCAAGGTCGCAAGCTTTGGCCGCTCCAGCCTGAAGCCCAATGCCTTTAAGGCCGGCGAGACAGCGGACCTTGGCGATGGCGTGACGCTGACGGTGCAGGCAGACGGGGCCTATGAACTGGCCGGGAGCAAGAGCCTCGAGGGCGGGCAGCGGATCTTCTTCACCGCCCGGACGCCGCCGCACTTCACGTTAGACAACTATTCCAAGGTGCTGTTTTCCGCGGGAATGTTCCGATCCTTCATGAACTCTCTGACGGTGGCGGTGCCCGCGACGGTGATCCCGATCCTGATCGCGGCCTATGCCGCCTTCGCGCTGGCCTGGATGCCGTTCCCCGGACGATCCCTGCTGATCGCCATCGTGGTCGGGCTTCTGGTGGTGCCTTTGCAGCTGTCGCTGGTGCCATTGCTGACCTTCTACAACTCGGTCGGGCAGGTGCTGCATATCGAGTCAAAGGGCTATGTCGGGATCTGGCTGGCCCATACCGGCTTTGGCCTGCCGCTCGCCATTTACCTTTTGCGCAATTACATGGTGGGCCTGCCGAAAGAGATCATCGAAAGCGCGCGAGTGGATGGCGCGACCGATTTCCAGATCTTCGGCAAGATCATCCTGCCGCTGTCCTTTCCGGCGCTCGCCTCGTTCGCGATCTTCCAATTTCTGTGGACATGGAACGACTTGCTCGTCGCGCTCGTTTTCCTGAGCCATCAGGACGATCAGCGCGTGATGACGGCGCAGCTGGTTGACCTTTTGGGTTCGCGCGGCGGCGACTGGGAGATTCTGGCGGCCTCCGCCTTTGTCTCGATCTCGGTGCCGCTCTTGGTGTTCTTCGCGTTGCAGCGCTTCCTTGTGCGGGGCCTGCTGGCGGGATCGGTGAAGTAAGAAAGTGGTTTGAATGTCGACGCAGCAAGACTCGGTAGACAAGGATTGGTGGCGCGGAGCGGTGATCTATCAGATCTATCCGCGCAGCTATCAGGACAGTAACGGTGATGGGGTGGGCGACCTTCTGGGCATCGTCCAGCGTGTGCCCTATGTGGCGAGCCTGGGCGCCGATGCGATCTGGGTCAGCCCGTTCTTCACCTCGCCGATGCGGGATTTCGGCTATGACGTCAGTGATTATTGCGATGTCGATCCGCTGTTCGGCAACATGGCCGATTTCGACGCGCTGATCCAGGCGGCCCATGCCCACGGGCTGAAGGTGATGATCGACCTTGTCTTGTCGCATACCTCGGATCAGCATCCCTGGTTCAAGGAAAGCCGCAGCGACAAGGACAACCCCAAGGCCAACTGGTACGTCTGGGCCGATCCCAAACCGGATGGCACGGTGCCGAACAACTGGCTGTCGATCTTCGGCGGCCCAGCCTGGCGCTGGGATTCCCGGCGCTGCCAGTATTACATGCACAACTTCCTGACCTCGCAGCCGGACCTGAACTTTCACTGCCCCGAGGTGCAGGAGGCGCTGCTTGATGTGGCGCGGTTCTGGCTGAACCGGGGGGTCGATGGCTTTCGCCTCGACACGATCAATTTCTACATGGCCGACGAGAAGTTGCGCGACAATCCGGCGCTTGCGCCGGAAGATCGGAACGATTTCACCGCGCCGACGGTGAACCCCTATAACCACCAGCGTCATATCCATGACAAGAACCAGCCGGAAAACATTGAATTCCTGAAGAAACTTCGCGCCGTGATGGATCCGTTCAACGCGGCCGCGGTGGGCGAGGTCGGCGATTCTCAGCGCGGAATGGAGATCCTGGGCGAATACACCCGCGGCGATGACCTGATGCAGATGTGTTATGCCTTCGAGTTTCTCGCCAGTGAATTGCCAACGGCCCCGCGTGTGGCAGAGGTCTTCGACCATTTCCACCGCGTCGCCAGCGATGGCTGGGCCTGCTGGGCCTTTTCCAACCATGACGTCAAGCGCCATATCACGCGCTGGAACCTTTCTCCTTCCGCGGCAAAGGCTTACCTGACATTGATGATGTGCCTGCGGGGGTCTGTCTGCATCTATCAGGGGGAAGAGCTGGGCCTGCCAGAGGCAGACGTGCCCTTCGACCAGCTGCAAGACCCCTACGGCATCGAATTCTGGCCCGAATTCAAGGGCCGCGATGGCTGCCGCACCCCGATGGTCTGGACACCGGATCACCTCAACGCCGGATTTTCCACCGGCCACCCCTGGCTTCCGATCGGGTCAGAGCACATGGCGCTCGCCGTGGCCGCGCAGGAACGCGCGCCCGAGGCGTTGCTGCATCACTATCGTCGCGCCATCGCGTTTCGACACACCCATAAAGCGCTGATGAAGGGGACGATCACCAAGATGAAGGTCGAAGGGCATATCCTGCGCTTCGAACGCAAGACCGAGACCGAGCATCTGCTCTGCGCCTTCAACCTGGCGGATGATCCGGGACATTTCGAGATGCCCAGGGGCAATTGGCAGAACATCGGGGCAGAGCTGAACAGCGCCTCGCCAGATCCGTCGCGCGCGATCTGGCTGGGGCCGTGGCAGCCCTGCCTTGCGGTGCGCGTGAAGGATTAAAGGGGGAACGGAATGGCCGATGTCATGCTGCAGGAGGTCGCCAAGTCTTATGGCGAGGTGAAGGTTCTTTCGAACATCAACCTCGACATCAAGCAGGGCGAGCTGATCGTCTTCGTCGGCCCCTCGGGCTGCGGCAAATCCACCCTTCTGCGCATGGTCGCGGGGTTGGAGACGATCACCGGCGGCACGCTGAAGATCGACGGCGCGGTGATGAACGCCGTGCCGCCGGCGCAGCGCGGCATTGCGATGGTGTTCCAGTCCTATGCGCTCTACCCGCATATGACGGTGCGCGACAACATGGCCTTCGCGCTGAAAATCGCCCGGAAAACAAAGGCAGAGATCGACGCGGCGGTCGAAAAGGCCGCCCGCATCCTGCAGCTTACGCCCTATCTCGACCGCCTGCCCAAGGCGCTGTCGGGCGGTCAACGGCAGCGCGTCGCGATCGGGCGGGCGATCGTCCGCGATCCCAAGGTCTACCTGTTCGACGAACCGCTCTCGAACCTCGATGCAGCGCTTCGGGTCGCGACCCGGATCGAGATCGCGCAGCTGAAAGAGGCGATGCCCGAATCGACGATGATCTACGTCACGCATGATCAGGTCGAGGCGATGACGCTCGCCAGCCGCATCGTCGTGCTCGCCGGCGGCGGGATCAGTCAGGTCGGCTCGCCGCTCGACCTTTACGAGCGGCCCGAGAATGAGTTCGTGGCGCAGTTCATCGGCTCGCCCGCGATGAACCTACTGCCCGGACGCATCGTTCAGACCGGCGCAGAGACGGTGGTGGAGCTGTTGACCGGCGGACGCATCCATTCCAGCGTTCCGACGCGCAGTTCCGACATGGGGCAGCAGGTCAACATCGGCGTCCGCCCGGAAGATATGGTGCCGACCGAGTTCGACGAATACCTCTTTGAGGGCGAGGTCGCCATCACCGAGGCGCTTGGCGAGGTCACGCTGCTCTACTTCGAGCGGAAGGCCGAGGCCGCGCAGGTCATTGCCAAATTGCCGGGGATTCATCAGGGGTTGCGGCACAAGGTTGTGCGCCTGTCCGCCGCACCTGCGAAGGTGCACATCTTCGCCAACGGCCGTTCCTTGCTCTACCGCTGAGGCGCGGCGCGCGGCCATTGACAGCGCCCGGGCCGGGGCGCAAATCTGGGCATGAAGACGGCGCGCGGCGGCATCTGGTGCCCCCGCCATCCGGTGCGCCCTTCGCTCTGCCGGCCAAGGGGCCGTCCCAGGGCTGAAGCCGGGGGAGAGACGCGATGGCCAAGGGTCAGATGAAGTCGAACAAGGAAGCCAAGAAGCCCAAGAAGGAAAAACCGAAGGTGCTCGCCACTGCCGGGATGGCCGGGCAGGGCCCGACCACCGCCTCGCGGCTGAACGACGCGCAGAAGGCCAAGAAGTAACGCCTTGCGCGGGGGCGCGTCTCACGCCCCCCGCTGCTGCCTTGCGTGGAAGACGAACCCCAGCAGGTTCAAAAGCACCTGTGCGGCCAGAATGGCCGTGCTGCCGGAGTGGTCATAATCCGGGGCAACCTCGACCAGGTCGATCCCCACCACCTCATGCGCGCGGGCCGCGCCCTGAAGGATTTCAAGCACTTCGTAATACAGGAACCCGCCATGGCTCGGCGTTCCGGTGCCCGGCGCGATCGAGGGGCAGAAACCGTCGATGTCGATGGTGATGTAAAGCCGCGCATCCTTCGGCAGGCGCGCCAGCACGCCCTCCACCCCCAGTTTGCGGACCTGCCGGACCGAGAGGATGTCGTCGCCCATCGCGCGGGCCGCCTCATAGCCGTCCTTCGCGGTTGACGACACATTGCGGATCCCGAGCGCGGTGATGCCCGTCACATGGGCCTGTTCCGCCGCCCGCCGCATCGGGTTGCCATGGCCGTGGCGCACGCCGTGGCGCACATCGACGAAATCGAGATGCGCGTCGATCTGCAGGATATGGATCGGGCCGCGCCCGGCGAAGGCGCGGATGCAGGGGATGTTGATCGAATGATCGCCGCCGATCACCACCGGCAGGGCGCCCGCATCGAGGATGGCGCGCACCCCGGTCTCGATATTGGCATGGCTCCGTTCGGTGTCGGTGTGCACGATATCGGCGTCGCCAATGTCGACGATGGTCACCTCGGGGCCAAGGTAAACCGCGTCATCTTCATGGTCATAGGCCCCGGCATGACCGAAAGAGAACAGGGTCGAGGCCTCGCGCACCGCCCTCGGGCCGAAGCGGGCGCCCGCGCGGAACTGGGTTCCGGCGTCGAAGGGCGCCCCAAGAATGGCGGCGTGCGCCTTGATTTCGTTCCAGTTTTCGACATAGCGGCCGCTTGCCGAAGGTGGCGATGCCGGTGAAGGGCAGGTTCAGTCGGCCGGTCTCATAGGCGTGGGTCATGGGGCGCTCCGTTGGGTCAGGTGATCCTTTCGGCTGCGGAGGATTCGGGCAAGAGGTTCGGCAGGGTCTCGATCAGCCGGGCCAGGGTGGCGGCGGCGGGCGACAGCGGATTGCCGGAGAGGCGGGCCAGGACGACCGGCTCGGCGGGGCCGTCGAGCGGGCGGGTCACCAGCGGTCGGCCATCGGCCGAGGCGCGCGGCGCGGGGTTGGTGTAGCTGAGACCGATGCCAAGCCCGTTGGCGGCAAAGCTGCGCATCAGATCCAGCGTGGCGGCACGGTGCGCGATGTTGAGGGCAAGGCCCCGGTCGGCGAAGAGGCGGCGCATATGATGCAGGCTGAGGCCCTGATCGGTAAGGATAAGCGGCTCTGGCGCGATGTCGGCGAAGGTCAGCCTGGCGCGGCGGGCGAGCGGATGCTCGGGGCTGAGCACGGCATGTGGCGGCACGCGGGCGAGAAGGCTGCGCTGGACGGTGGCATCCAGCCCGAGGTCATAGGTGATGGCGAGGTCGGTCTGGCCCGACCGAAGCGCCTCGGTCAGCGGCTCGAAGCCGAGGATGGCGGGGGTGACGGGCAGCGCGGGCGCAGCTTCGGTCAGGCGGCGCAGCAGGGGCGCGAGCAGGATCGGGGCGAGGTCCTCGTAGCAGGCGAGGCGAACCGGCGCGGCGGGGCCTTCGCCCGCGACCAGGCGGGTGAGGGCCGCCAGCTGGGCCGTGGCGGCGGCAAGAAAGCCCTGGCCGAAGGAGGTGGGCGTGATCGGGCCGCCGGAACGGCGCAGGAACAGGGGCTGGCCCAACTGCCCCTCCAGCTGGGCAAGGGCTGTCGACAAGGCGGGTTGCGAGACATGCAGCGCCTCGGCGGCGGCGGTGACCGAGCCGTGGCGGGCGACTGCGGTGGCATATTCGAGCTGGCGCAGCGTGATGGATAGCATCAGGTTATACCTTGCATTGAAAAGTATTATTGGAATTTATGATGGCGGCGCCGCACTCTGCTGGCAAGGCAAACAGGAGGCCAGCATGGCGGCGGTGGTGACGGAAGAGATGATCGAGGCCTATCAGCGCGACGGGGTCGTGCTGGTCAAGGGGCTCTGGTCGGACTGGGTCGAGGTGATCCGCGCGGGGATCGAGCGGAACATGGCGGAACCGGGGCCCTATGGCGCCGAGAACCTGAAGCCGGGCGAGGGCGGGCGGTTTTTCGATGACTACTGCAATTGGGAAAGAATCCCTGAATTCCAGGATGTTATCCGCCACTCTGACGTCGCCGATGTGGCGGCGAAGCTGATGCGTTCGACCCGGGTGCAGATGTTCCACGATCATGTGCTGGTCAAGGAACCCGGCACCTCGAAAGCCACGCCCTGGCATCAGGACGGACCCTATTACTTCGTGCAGGGTCGCCAGACCGTCAGCTTCTGGTCGCCACTCGATCCGGTGCGAGAGGCCAGCCTGCGCTGCGTCGCAGGCTCGCATCTCTGGCCCAGGGAAGTGCTGCCCACGCGCTGGCTGTCAGAGACGAATTTCTACCCGAATCCAGAGCGTTACATGCCCGTTCCTGATCCGGATGCGGAAGGCATGCCGGTGCGCGAATGGGCGATGGAGCCGGGCGATGCGGTGGCCTTCAACTATGGCACGCTGCATGGCGCGCGCGGCAATACGACCGAGAACCGGCGCCGCGCCTTCTCGCTGCGCCTGGTCGGCGATGATGCGGTCTATACCGAACGCCCCGGGCCGACCTCGCCACCTTACCCGGATCATAACATGGCGCCCGGGCAACGGCTGCGATCCGACTGGTTTCCCTATCTGAAGGGGGCAGAATAGGGCAAAAGCACCTGTCCGCTTTGTGCCCGATGTGATGTGCACGCTGCCCGTTGCGCAAATCGCCCCACTTGTTAACAGGTTTCCGATCTACCCTCATTTTCTGCCCGAAAATATCCTCGGGGGGTGCGGGGGGCAGACAGCCCCCCGCCGTTGAAAGGAGCACCATGCCAGCCGTCCATCCCGCCGTCCGAACCACAGCCAATCCCCGGCGCGTCAGAATGATCGCGGTGATCTTCGAGGTGATCCCGGCCGAGGGGCGGATCGACGATTACCTCGCCATTGCCGCACAGATGCGTCCGCTCCTTGACCAGATCGACGGCTTCATCTCGGTCGAGCGCTTTCGCAGCCTGACCGATCCGACAAAACTTCTGTCGCTCTCGTTCTTCCGCGATGAGGCGGCGGTGGCAGAGTGGCGCCGCCTGACCCAGCATCGCGGGGCGCAGGCGGCGGGGCGGGCGGGCATCTTCGCCGACTACCGGCTGCGCGTCGCGGGGGTGATCCGCGACTATGGCCTGACCGAGCGCGACCAGGCGCCCGAGGACAGCCGCGCGGCGCATCCTGCGGATTAGGGCAGATCGCCTCTTTCCTTTCCCGGCCATGCGTGGAATAGGGACCCGTCAAACGAAAACCTCCAAGGAGACCCCTGATGGAGATTCGCGAGGCGCTTACCTTCGATGATGTCCTGCTGGTTCCGGCTGCCTCTTCGGTGCTGCCGTCGGATGCCGATACCTCCACCTATGTCACCAAGTCGATCCGGATGAACATTCCGCTGCTGTCGCTCGGCGATGGATACCGTGACCGAGGCGCGCATGGCGATTGCCATGGCGCAGGCGGGCGGGATCGGGGTGATCCACCGCAATCTCGACGCCGAGGAACAGGCGCAGCAGGTGCGCCGGGTCAAGCGGTTCGAAAGCGGCATCGTCTATAACCCGATCACCCTGACCCCGGATCAGACCCTGGCCGATGCCAAGGCGCTGCAGGAACGCTACAATGTCACCGGCTTTCCGGTGGTCGATGGCGCGGGCCGCGTGGTCGGCATCGTCACCAACCGCGACATGCGCTTTGCCAGCGACGACCGGACCCCGGTGAAGGTGATGATGACCTCGGACAATCTCGCCGTGCTGACCGAGCCTGCCGACCTCGAGACCGCGAAAAGCCTGATGAAGGCGCGCCGGATCGAGAAGCTGCTGGTGACCGATGGGCACGGGCAAGCTGACCGGGCTGCTGACGCTGAAGGATACCGAGCAGGCGGTGCTGAACCCGCATGCCTGCAAGGATGAGCTGGGGCGGCTGCGGGTCGCCGCCGCGACGACCGTGGGCGATGCGGGCTTCGAGCGCAGCCAGGCGCTGATCGAGGCCGGGGTGGACATGGTGGTGATCGACACCGCGCATGGCCATTCCGAAGGCGTGGCCATGGCGGTCGAGCGGATCAAGAAATTTTCCAATTCGGTGCAGGTGGTGGCGGGCAATGTCGCCACCGCCGAGGCGACGCGGGCGCTGATCGGCGCCGGCGCGGATGCGGTGAAGGTGGGCATCGGCCCCGGGTCGATCTGCACCACGCGGATCGTGGCGGGCGTCGGCGTGCCGCAGCTGACCGCGATCATGGATTCGGCCACTGGCCGCGGGCGACATCCCGGTGATCGCCGATGGCGGCATCAAGTTCTCGGGCGATTTCGCCAAGGCGATCGCGGCCGGGGCCTCCTGCGCGATGGTCGGCTCGGCGATTGCCGGGACCGATGAGAGCCCGGGCGAGGTGATCCTCTATCAGGGCCGTTCGTTCAAGTCCTACCGCGGGATGGGGTCTCTGGGGGCGATGGCGCGCGGCTCGGCCGATCGCTATTTCCAGAAGGATGCCGCCTCCGACAAGCTGGTGCCGGAAGGGATCGAGGGGCAGGTGCCCTACAAGGGATCGGCGGCCGCGGTGGTGCATCAGCTGGTGGGCGGTCTGCGCGCGGCGATGGGCTATACCGGCAATGGCACGATCGAGGCGATGCGGCAGAACTGTCAGTTCGTCCGCATCACCGGCGCGGGCCTGAGCGAAAGCCATGTCCATGACGTGCAGATCACCCGCGAAAGCCCGAACTACCGGCTCGGCTAGGGTTTGATCCAGATTGGCCGCAGGGGCGTATCCGATCACGTCGGGTGCGCCCCTTTTGCATGCCGGCAGTGGAACAGCCGCAGGCGATGCGCCGATCCGGTGACCCGGGGGGAACCGTCTTGTGCGGGGCCGCGTTGGTTAAGTGGTTCAAGGCGCGGGGTTCGGTTTTCCGAAGCGTTTGGCCAAGTCTGTGGCCCCTTGAAACAGGATCCTTGCATGAATGCCTACCTTCACTCGCTCAGCATCGCGGTGCCGCCGCATGTCATGGCGCAGGATTTCGTCGAACGTCGCGCCCGCGAGATGTTCGGCGAGCGCTATCCCCAGTTCGAGAGACTGGCGCGGACCTTCACCTCATCGGGGGTCGAGCGGCGCTATTCGGTGGTCGAGATCGACTGGTTCTCGGCCCCGCATGGCTGGGCCGAGCGCAATGATATCTATCTGACCGGCGCGCTTGAGATGTTCGTCGATGCGGCGAGCCGGGCTCTGGCCGAGGCCGGCTGGCGCGCCGATGAGGTCGATTGCATCGTCACCGTGTCCTCGACCGGGATCGCCACGCCGACGCTCGAGGCGCGGGCGATGGGGCGGATGGGGTTTCGCCGCGATGTGCAGCGCGTGCCGGTCTTCGGGCTCGGTTGCGCGGGCGGCGTCAGCGGGCTGACCATCGCGCGCAGCCAGAGCCTGGCCAACCCGGGTGCCAAGGTGCTGCTGGTGGTGGTCGAGGCCTGCAGCGTGGCGTTCCGCGCCGACCGGATGCAGAAGGCCGACATCATCGCGACGGTGCTGTTCGGCGATGGCGCGGCGGCGGCCTGCCTGTCGAGCGTCGCCCCTGCCGAAGGCGTGGTGGTGGCGCTTGGCCAGCCGAGCCAGAGGACCTGGCCGGATACGCTTGCGATCATGGGCTGGGATGTGGATGACACCGGGCTTGGCGTGGTGTTCGACCGCTCGATCCCGGACTTCGCGCTGGCCGAGCTTGCAGGCGCCGTCGAGGCGGCGCTGCTGGCGGGCGGGCTCGACCGGGATGGGGTGGAGAAGTTCATCTGCCACCCCGGCGGGGCCAAGGTGATCGAGGCGATCGAGACCGCGCTGCATCTGCGCCAGGGCGAGCTGGCGGAGGAACGCGAAGTGCTGCGGGACTACGGCAACATGTCGGCGCCGACGGTGCTCTTCGTGCTCAAGGCGGTGATGGAAGGCGCGATGCGCGGGCAGATGATGGCCTGCGCGCTGGGGCCGGGCTTTTCCGCCTCGTTCATGCCGCTGCGGATCGAGGGCGAGGCGGTTGCGCCCTCTGGCGCGAGCTGCGGAATGAGCATCGGCACCGCGGCTTTCCTCGGCTTTCTGCTGCTGCAGCGGCTGGCCGAGCTGGTGATCGCGCAGCGCAACACCCGGCGCCTGCTGGCGCGCGGGGCGCGTGAGGTGGGCGCCGCGCATTACCCGCTGATCGTGGCGTTGCATGTGCTCTGGCTGGGCGCACTGGTGGGCTTTGGCTATGACCAGGCGGTGCAGCCGTTCTGGCTCGCGCTCTTCGTGCTGCTGCAGGGGTTGCGGGTCTGGATCCTCGCCACGCTCGGCCCGCGCTGGTCGACGCGGATCATCGTGCTCGATGAGCCCTTGGTGCGCCGCGGACCGTTCCGGTGGCTGCGGCACCCGAATTACACGCTGGTGGTGGCCGAGATCGCGGTGGCGCCGCTGGTGCTCGGGCTGGTCTGGGTGGCGGTCGTCTTCAGCCTGCTCAACGCGGCCATGCTGACGCTGCGGATCCGGGTCGAGAATGCAGCGCTGGCGCATCTGCGCCGCCCGGCCTGAGCCGGTCAGACCTGGCCTCGTGCTTCGATCCCGGCGGGCGCGCGGTCGGCGAGCGGCGCCTCCGGCGGGAGTATTTTTTCCAGGAAGAAGCCGCAGGCCTGGCGGTCTGGATTTCTTCTTGGCCCAAATACTCAACTTTCGCCACGCGGTACGCGTGGCGCCGGGCCCAACATTGAGGAGGGGGCCGCAAGGCCATCGACGAAAGGCGGGAGGCGCCCGGGCAAATGTCCGCCGGCGGACCGCGGCGGGCGGGCTTTTCCTTGGCGCAGGCGCGGGGTAGGACGGAAGGACCGGGGCCGTTCGGGATGTCCGCGGCAGAGTGGGGGGGTGGCGCATGGACCTGATCGGCCTTGTCGGCATTGCGGCCTTCCTGTTCCTCGTGATCGGGCTGAGCGAGCCGCTGGCGGCGCTGCTGCGGGTGCCTGACAGCGTGATCCTGGCCGGGGTGGGCATCCTGATCGGCGCCGGGGCGGTGTTCTTTCTGCGCACCGATCTGACCGATGCGCTGAACCCGATCTCGATCCTGATCATCGGGCTGCCGATCCGGGCCACGGTGTTCCTCTATGTCTTCCTGCCGACACTGCTGTTTCAGGTCACGCTGGGGCTGAACCTGCGCCGGATGCTGGATGACTGGGTGCCGATCCTGACTTTGGCCGCCGTGGCGGTGGTGGCGGCGACGGTGCTGATCGGGCTGGCGCTTTATGGCGTGACCGGGCTGTCGCTGGCGGCCTGTCTGCTGATCGGCTCGATCGTCTCGACCACCGACCCATCCGCCGTGGTGGGGGTGTTTCGGTCGATCGCCGCACCGCAACGGCTGACCCGGATCGTCGAGGGCGAGAGCCTGCTGAACGATGCCGCCGCCATCGCGCTCTTCGGGTTGTTCCTCGGGCTGGTGACGAGCGGGACGATCGAGGCGGGGGATCTCCGGCTCGGCCCCGCGCTGTCGGTCTTTCCCTGGCTGATCGGCGGCGGCGTGCTGGTCGGGGCGATGGTTGCCTGGGCCGGGGTCTGGCTGATGGGGCTGGTGCGGCGGCATCCGATGGCGCAGCTGACGATCTCGATCGCGCTGCCCTATATCGCCTATATCACCAGCGAAGAGGGCGTAGGCGCTTCGGGCGTCATGGGGGTGGTGGCGGCGGGGCTGGTCCTGAACCTGGTCGGGCCGGGGCGGCTGTCGCCCGGGGTCTGGCAGGCGCTGCGCGAGCTCTGGGACCTGCTGGCGCATTGGGCCGGGTCGCTGATCTTCGTGCTGGCGGCGCTGCTGATCCCGCGGCTGCTGCATGGCGTGACGCTGTCCGATGTCGGATTGATCTGCGTGGTCACGCTGGCCGCCACCTTGGCGCGGGCGCTGATCCTGTTCGGGCTGTTGCCTCTCCTGAGCCTGCTGCGGCTGTCGCCGCGGGTCGAGCCCCGGTTCCGGCTGGTCATCCTCTGGGGCGGGTTGCGCGGGGCGGTGACGCTGGCGCTGGCGCTGGCGGTGACCGAGAACGCGGCGGTGCCGCCCGAGATCAAGCGCCTGGTCGGCATCCTCGCCACCGGGTTCGTGCTGTTCACGCTGGTGGCGCAGGGCACCACGCTCAGGCCCGTGATCCGCTGGCTCGGGCTTGACCGGCTGAGCCCGCGCGACCTGGCGCTGGCCGATCAGGTGGTGGCGGTCGCGCTGCAGAACGTGCGCGAGGGGGTGGCCGAGGTCGCCACCAAGCATGAATTGTCGCGCGAGATCGTGCGGGCCGAGGCCAAGGCCTTTGGCGAGCGGCTCGACCATGCCGTCCATGCCGCCGAGGAGGGCACCGAGATCCTCGACCGCGACCGGATCACGCTCGGGCTTGTCACCCTGGCCGGGCGCGAGCGCGAGCTGATCCTGGAGGGGTTCCGGCACAAGGTCGTCTCTGCCGGGCTGGTCGAACAGATGCTGGCCAATGCCGAGCGGGTGATCGAGGGCACCCGGACCGAGGGGCGCACCGGCTATCTGTCTGCCGGGCGGCGGGCCTTGGCCTATGGGCCGGGCTACCGGCTGGGGCTGATCTTGCAGCGGCGGCTGCGGTTGCCCGGGTTGCTCGCCCGGCTGAGCGCGGATCGGTTCGAGGTGATGCTGACCGGGCGGCTGATCCTGCGCGACCTGCATGGCTTCATCGACGCCAAGATCCGGCGCATCCATGGCCGCCGGGTGGCCGAGCTGCTGCACGACCTGCTGTCGCGCCGCGAGGAAGAGATGGAGCTGGCGCTCGAGGGGCTGCGGCTGCAGTTCCCGGGTTATGCCGAAGAGCTTGAGCGGCGCTTTCTGCGCCGTCTCGCGCTGCGGCTGGAAGAGCGGGAATATGAAGGCATCCATGCCGATGGCCTGATCGGGCCGGAGTTGTTGCAACGCCTGACCGGCGAGGTTTCGGATGCGGAAGATCGGGCCGAGCGGCGCCCGGCGCTGGATCTTGCGGTGCAGAAGGGCGAGCTGGTGCAGGGTTATCCGCTGTTCGCCCATATGGATGCAGGCCAGCGGCAGCGGCTGACGCGCGCGCTGGAGACGCGCTATGTCGAGCCGGGCGAGGTGCTGGTGCGCAAGGGCGAGCGCGGCAGCTCGGTCTTCTTCATCGCCTCGGGTGCGGTCGAGGTGACCGGGCCGGGGCCGGTGACGCGGCTGGGCCGGGGCGAGATGTTTGGCCAGTTCACCGCGCTGACCCGGCGCGAAAGCCGGTCAGAGGCGCGCGCGATCACCCATGGCACGCTGCTGGCACTGGGAGAGGCGCGGTTTCTGGCGCTGGCCGGGCGCGACGCCGAATTGCGCGCGGCGGTGCTGCAAAGCGCGGCCAAGCGCGGCTTTTCGGTCGAAGGGCTGTTCGATCAGCCCGCGCCCGCGCGCCGTCCCTTTTGGACGCGGCTGCTGCGGCGGGTCTGAGGCGTCATTTCAGCTGGGCGATCTGGATGGCCAGCGCCTGAATGGCGCGGGACTGGGCCTCGGCCACGCCGGCCGGGCCGGTCTGGGTGATCGGCACCGAGATCGCGAAGCGGCGGGCGATATCGCGACCGGCGCCTGCGACCGGGGCGATGAAATATTGCCCGGTGAGGCGGAACTGGCCGTCGGGCCCTGCGAGCAGGCGTTCGATGCGGACCTCCAGCTTGCGATCCGGCCCGCTCGACAGTGGCCAGGGTTCAGCCACGGCGGTGGCGCCGCTGGTGGCCTGAATCTGGTCGGCGAGGGCAAGGGTGATCGCATGGCCGGGGTTTTGCGCCCAGAGCTGTTTGCGCTCGGCATGGAGCGCGCCATCGGCCCCCTGGGTGGTGATCTCGGCCGCCGAGGCATATTGCGGCAGGTCGACATCGCGCACCACGATCCGGCCCAGCCGGTCGGGCAGCCGGGTGGTCGTGGGCGGCGGGTCGATCAGGTATTGCGTCGTGGCGCCGCATCCGGCCAGCGCCGAGCAGATCACGAGGGTCGCGCAGAGGCGTGTCGGGGTCATGGTCACCGTCCGAGGATAAGGGATTGCGGGTTGCGTTGCAGGGTGCGGGCGAGGGCGTCGATCGAGGAGGCCGCGGCGCGCAGCTGACGCAGGGTGGCTAAGGTTTCATCGTTGAACGGCGAGTGGCTGCCGTAGCTGCCAAGGAAGGTATCGACGCCCGAGACCACCTTGTCGAGCCGCGCGACGAGATCGGGCAGTTGCGCCGAGGCCTTGTCGATCGAGCTGGCGGCGCCCTGTGCGGCGGTCATCGTATCGGTCAGCTTCTGCGTCACGCCGCCCTTGCGCAGGTCGTCGAGCATCTCGGACAGGCTTTTGAGCGCATCGGAGAGCGAGGTCGGCAGGTTCGCGGTATCGGGCGAGGCGGCCAGCTTGTTGAGCGAGGCGACGAGATCGGCGGCGTTCTGGGTGACCTGCTGCAGCGGCAGGTCATTGGCCTTCTTGCCAAAGGCATTCAGCGTGTCGACCAGTTGCGGCACGCCGGCCGAGGCGTCGCGCACGGCCTGGGCGGCATCGCTCGCATCCGTCATGGCGGTGCCGACGGCATCGACGGTGCCGGCCTTGTTCAGCGCCTCGAAGAAGTCGGTGGCCGAGGTCAGCGCGGCATGGATCGCGCCGGGGGTGGCCTGGGCATCGGGCGAGCCGAGGATGGCATGGGCATCGTCGAGCAGGCCCGCGACCTTGCCAGGCACCGCCTGGGTCTGGTCATTGCCGATCAGCCGCGAGGCCTGATCGAGCAGGTTGGTGGCACTGTCCACCAGCTTTTCGATCGGCAGCGACGAGAGCCGGGCGAAGAGGCCCTGCGCTGCGACCGAGACATCGCTGATATCGCTGTCGACCGAGGGGATCACCGGAAACGGCTTGGCCGTGGCGTCGATATGCGCCGGGGCGGATTTCGGCACGTTCACAAGGTCCACCACCAGCGAGCCGCCGAGCAGCCCGGTGCTGGAGACGCGGGCGCGCAGGCCGTTGCCGACTTCGGATTGCAGGAATTGCAGCGTCGCCGGGGCGTCTGCGGTATGCGGCAGCCCCATCCGTTCCGGGTTGACGATGAAATCGACACGCTGGCGCACCAGACGCGCGCCGTTCTGGGCGGAGTCGACCTGAACCTGCAGGTTCGAGACTTCGCCGACCTTGATGCCGCGGAAGTTGATCGCATCGCCGAGTTGCAGCCCGCGCACCGAGCCGTCGAGCAGGATCGAGAACGAGACCGGGATCGCGCCCGAGTCAGAGAAGATGCTGTCGCGCGCCGTCGCCTCATCCGGGAAGAGGTGGAAGTGCTGGTTGGGCATGACCGGCGTGCCGCCCGAGACGATGGTGTTGAACTCCACCCCGCCCTGGATCAGCGAGGACAGGCTGCGCACGTTCAGCTTGACCCCGGAGGCGCTGAGCGAGACCGAGAAGCCCGAGGTGTCCCAGAACACGGTGGAGGAGGACAGCTCCTTGTTGAAGGGGGCCTGGACATAGGCGTCGATCAGCACGCCCTGACCGTCTTCATCAAGCCGGATGTTGCGCATCTCGCCAACCTTGATGCCGCGGTAAAGCACCGGCGCGCCGTCGATCAGCGCGCCGCCATCGGGGACGGTCAGGGTGACCCAGGTGCCCTTGGTCTGATCCGCGCCGATCGGCGGCTTGTCGAGCCCGGCGAATTGCGCGGGCGGCGGACCGGCGAAGTCCGGCCCCCACATGCCCTCGATGAAGACGCCGGAGAGCACCGTATCAAGCCCGCTGATGCCGCTGAAGCCGATCTGCGGGCGCACCACCCAGAACTGCGCCGACTTGTCGATATGGCTCGCGATCTCCTTGTCGACGCGGATCGAGACCACGACCTTGGAGAGGTCAGGGGTGAATCCCACCTTCTCGACCTTGCCGACGGTGACCTGGCGGTATTTCAGCACGCTCTGGCCCGGGGTCAGGCCCGCGGCATCGGCAAAGGTCACCTCGATCAGCACGCCGCGTTCGGAATAGGTGCGCCAGGCGACGCCAAGCGAGATGATCAGCGCCAGGATCGGCACGATCCAGACCACCGAGATGCGGCTGAACAGCGGCCGGTGCGGCGGCGACTGGTCAAGCCGGGCGGGGCGCGGTGTCTCGCCGTCGGGCTGCGGGCCCTGGTCTTGGGTCATGGCGTCAAGGCTCCGTCTTTTTCCCAGATCAGCCGGGGGTCGAAGGATTGCGCGGCAAGCATGGTGAAGCAAACCGAGAGGGCGAAGGCCGCGGCTGCCGGGCCGGGGGTGATCTCGGCGACATATCCGAGTTGCACGAGAGAAGACAGGATGGCGACGACGAAAACGTCGATCATCGACCAGCGGCCGATGAAATCCACCACTTCGAGCAGCCGGTGGCGGCGGTGCCGGGTCAGCACCGAGGGTTTGCGCAGGCTGATCGCGAGCAGGACGATGGCGATGAACTTGGCGATCGGCACGATGATCGAGGCCAGGAAGATGATCGCGGCCACGCCCCAGGCCTGCGCCTGCACCAGTTCCAGCACGCCGCCGATGATGGTGTTGTGCTGTTTGCCAGAGGTCAGCGTGTCGGTCAGCAGCATCGGATAGAGATTGGCCGGGATGTAGCAGACCATCCCGGCGGCAAGCCAGGCCCAGACCCGTTGCAGGGCAAGGTCGCGCCGGTCATCGAGGCGGCCCTCGCAGCGCCCGCAGCGCAGCGTGCCGCGCGGCCAGACCCGGCCACAGGACCGGCAGCCAACCAGACCGGCGGCGCGCGCCGTCAGGTCGGCGGGGTTGGGTCGATCTCGGTCCATAGGGTCCAGTCGCTGGTGAGGGTGTCCTTGAGGGCGATGACGCAGACCATCAGGGCGAAGGCCCAGAAGGCGGGCCCGAGCCCGACGCGGGCGATGTCGGCGACCTTGACGAGGGCCACGGCGGTGCCGACGACAAAGATCTCGGCCATCGACCAGG
This sequence comes from uncultured Pseudomonadota bacterium, assembly GCA_963837565.1. GTDB lineage: Bacteria > Pseudomonadota > Alphaproteobacteria > Rhodobacterales > Rhodobacteraceae > Solirhodobacter. The sequence goes on along the minus strand of CAWIOC010000018.1, from coordinate 631,895 downwards.
GTCGCAGGCTGCTCGACAGGCGGAAGGCGGCGGCGGCATGACGCGCGCGGCGCCGCGCCGCGCGCGATCGGGCCAAGCGCATAGAGCAGGATCCCGACCCGAAAGAGCGGGATCAGCACGATCATCAGCATCACCGCCGCCGAAAGCGGCAGCAGAAGGCCATCGGAATAGGCCAGTGCCGTGCCGAAGATCGAGCTTTGGTTGGTGACGCCGCCTGCGGTGATGTTGAGGAAGGGGAAGAACACCGCCGCCACCATCAGGATCGCCACGGTCACCGACATCGCCACCACCCGCAGGCAGGCGTCGCGGCGCGGCGCATAGAGCAGCTTGGCGCAGCGGCTGCAGCGGGCCCGGTGCAGATCGCCCGGATCCGGCGCGACCAGCAGCAGGTCGCAATCCGGGCAGCAGATCAGCCGGTCGAGCGGCAGAGGCGGGGGGGATGGCATCGTCATGTGGCCATCCTAGCGCAGGCTGCGGCGGGGGGAAGGGGCATCGGGCAGGTCGCTGGGGCAGGGTGCCGGGGCAGGGCCGACCGACGCCGGGCGCTGTGGCGCCTTGGGGGGCATGGGCGGGTCATTCGGCTGGATCGTTTCCCGTCATCCCGGACAAACGCATGATCCTGCGCTTCGGTTCCGGCCCGGGCGGGATGACAATCGGCCCGACCGATCGGTCGGGCCGCAGATCAGTGTTTACCGCGCAGGCGCTGCGCTGGCGCGATCAGGCGCGCAGGCGGATCGGCTCTGCCTCGGCCCAAAGCGCCTGATGCAGGTTGGAATAGGTCGCGGGCATCCCAAGGGCCGCATATACCCGGCCATCCTCGTCGTTGCGATAGGACGCACCGATCTGGCTGACCTTGTAGCCAAGCTGGCGCAGCGCCCGCATCAGCGCCATCGAGGACAGGCAGATCAGTTCCGAGGCGCCATTGGCGGTTGCCATGTCGACCAGCCCGTCGACGATCATGGCAAGGCATTCGGCCCGGTCGCGCTGGGTGGTGAGATCATCCGAGACGACCAGGCGGGTACATTCCCAGACCATCGGCGAGGTGATCTCGGCGCGCATGATGGCGGGGGGGATATGCGGCAGCTTGCCCGAGAAGGCGTCGCGCAGCATGTAGGTATGCTCGCCCCAGATCGCCGTCGTCGCCATCGCGCGCGCACCGCCCACCACGCGACCCTGTCGCATCACCAGCGAATAATGCGCAAGCGGGGTGTCGTATTGGTCCATTTCCACCTTGTCATTATGCGGAACGTCCCATTTAAGCTGATCGACAAAGACCTTTTTTCGCAGTGCGAGGAAATCGTAAAAGGCGCTTCCGTGGTTATGGAAGTTTGAGAAATCGAAGGTGATATTGTTCATTTTGACGCTCCCGGGGTTGATTGGGTCACACGCCAATGATTACCTATTCCTTAAGTTGAAAGAAACGTTAACGGCACCCGCCGAGCGTAAAGCTTCCACAGATTTTGTGTCTGGATGCCGGGATTTTAACGACACGCCCTGAAATCGAACAGAAAGCGCGATTCTGGCGGTCAGAGGATGCCGCGTGTTGTGGCGATCTTCGCGGCCTGCGACGGGGTCTGGGCGCCAAGTTTGCGCTTGGCTGACGCGAGCCGCGCCTTGACCGCACTGATCGAGATGTCGAGTTCTGCGGCGATCTGTTTCAGCCGCAGCCCCGTGGACTGCAATTTCAACGCCTCGATCTCGGCGGCGGTCAGGGCGCGGCGCAGGCCCGAATCACCGTGCAGCACACGCAGGATATCGTGCAGCGTGGCCAGTTCACCCGCAGTATATTCGCGGTCGGAGCGCAGGAACTGGCCGTAGCTGCGCCGGCCATGCTCGCCCTGCGCCATGATGCTCGCCACCGCGCCATAGCGCAGCCCGAAGCCCGCGGCAGCGGCAAGGACGCCCGTGGGATCAGGAATCTGCAGGCTGCTGATCCGCATGACGCCCTGATTGCCGTAGACCCATTTCATCATCGGGTCATGCACCACATAGCCATGCAGAGTGTAGTGATCGACCCATGAGCTTGGCAGACAGTTAAGTTCTTCCGACGGAAACGAAAATCCGACACGCAAACCGATGTAGAAACCGGCGGGCGCCAGATCGGACAGAATGGGTTCATGATATTCCAGAGAACTCATTGCATATTGCTGCGAAGATCGTTTCGCCCTAAGGTCCAGAGGCTGCTAAATTTCTCGTATTGCGTGTGTTGGTTGATATGAATACATCCTAGCGGCGTATGGGGTGAAATAGTATGTCAAACATTAACGCAGTGGAAAACCTTCTGAAGCGATTGGGTGCAATCTGCGACAGCGGTTTCGCGCTCGCGATTCATATCCGCTTCGCGCGGCCTTCCTTGCTGTACCAGACCTATTCCCAGAAGTGGAACGACTACTACAGCGAGAACGGGCTGATGCTGTTTGACCCTGTGGTGCGCTGGGGGCTGAGCGAGACCGGGTTGATCCGCTGGGACGACATCACCCTGAGCGATGAGCACAAGGTTATGGCCAGCGCGAGGAAATTCGGGCTTTCCAATGGCTTGACCTATGCCCTCGGGCCGGCCTCTTCGCGCACCATTTCCGGGCTGACCAAGACCGGTGCGCCGTTCACGCCGGACCAGGTGACCGAGATGTGCGCGATCATCGACGAAATTCATGCCCGCACCGATGGCGATGTTCTGGCGCCGAATTCGCCTGAACTCGCGCGTTTGCGCGCCATCCAGCTGACCATCGCAGGGTGAGGCCGGTTGAGGGTGCCCGCCCGCCGTCACGGTGACCCGGCGGAATAGAGGGCCGCGCTTGGCGGCAGGGCGCTGCGCGGCAGCATGACATGGCTTCCCTTCTGTTCGTTCACCAGCTGCGTCACGCGGACGTCGGCTGCCAGGCTGAGCAGCATATAGGCCTCGGACCGGGTCAGCTTGGTGTCGGCGGCAACCCAGTCGATCATCCGGCGCACCGCGTCGCGGGCGGCGGTGTCTAGGTCGGCGTCCATGCCCATCGAGATCAGGTGGCCGGGGGTTTCGGCGCGCGGGTAGGTAAGCTGCAGGTCGCGGCGCAGATGGATCTCGAACGTGCCTTCCAGCGCGGTTTCGATCGCGGTGACGCAGACCTCGCCATCGCCCTGCGCGCCGTGACCGTCGCCGACCGAGAACAGGCCGCCCTCTGCATGCACCGGCAGGAAGAGCGTGGCACCCGGCAGCAGTTCCCTGTTGTCGAGATTGCCGCCATGCGCGCGCGGCTGGATCGTCGAGATCGCGCCCCAGCCGGGCGGCGGGGCAACCCCCATGACGCCGAAGAACGGGCGCAGCGGCAGCACCGAGCCCCAGGGCAGGGTGGCGATGTTGCGCGCCCGGTCGAGCGGGATGATGATCTGCGCGGCCCGGTCGAACTCCAGCGGCAGCGCCCCGGCCAGCGGGCGCATCATCGTATAGCCCCAGTCCTGGCGCAGCTGGATGTCGAGAATGCGCACCTCGAGCACGTCGCCGGGCATCGCGCCGCGCACCGCGATCGGTCCGGTCAGGATATGGCCGGGGCTGCGGCGCGGGGCGTAGCGATGCACCTCGAGCAGTTCCGGCGGGATATGGTAGCCCGGGCCGGGCAGGTTGTCGGGGCTGCCTGATACGGTTTCCACCGTCACCCGGTCGCCGCTGTCGATCGTCAGGGCTGGCGCCATATCCGCCTCGAACCATCCCCAGTGGACGGCATCGAGTGAGGAACGTAGCCTGTGATCTAACATTTTCGTGATCTAGCTGTGATGTTACGTGATCGCAAGATTGATCAGCGCGGTTTGGACGCAAAAAGTCAAATAACGTTTGGGACAACCGTATGATTGGTTTCAACTCTGGCGGGCGCTCGGCGAACTGCCGCCCGTCATTGCGGCCCAGGCTGGGGATGCGCAAAGCAAGGCGGCAGTCCGCTTCCTTTTGCGGCAAACCTGAAAAGACCGGCAGAGTTGCAGGGATTCTGCCGACACGCCGAAACGGCATGGATTGACAGCCGGCGATGCGCGGCGAAAGCTGGGCAAACCAAGCGTGGAATGGTTCAGGCCCTCTTCCGGCAACCGGGGGCAGCGATATGTCGGACAATAGCACGAGGGTGCGCGCCCGCCTTCTGGCGCTTCTGGAGAGCGGCGGGACCGGCCCTGACGGGCGGCTTGAGACCGAGCGGGAATTGAGCGGGCAGTTGGGCGTGGGGCGGCGGACGGTGCGGCGCGTGCTCGACGCGCTCGAGGCCGAGGGGCTGATCTGGCGGCGGCAGGGCAAGGGCACGTTCGCCGGGCAGGCCCCCGACCCGACCGGGGCTCTGGCGGCGCGGATCTCGGGCAGCGCGGCGCCGCTCGAGGTGATGGAGGCGCGGCTCTGGGTCGAACCGGCGCTGGCGGCGCTCTGCGCGCGGCGGGCGCTGCCGGCAGAGATCACCCGGATGCGCCACCTTGCGCGGCGCGAGGCGGAGGCGCGCACGCAGGACGCGGCAGAGCTGTGGGATTCCGCGCTGCACCGGCTGATCGCGCGGACGGCGGCGAACGGGCCGCTGCTGACGGCCTTCGCCCTGTTGGACGAGATCCGCGCCACCGATGCCTGGGTCAGCCTGCGGGCGCGCACCCGCAACCGGGCGACGAAGACTTACAACGATGATCAGCATGGCGCGATCATCGACGCGATCGAGGCGGGCGATGCAGAGGGCGCAGCGGAAGCGATGCGGGCGCATGTCCGCACCTTGACGTGCTATCTGGAGCAGGTGCTGGCGGGCCTGGACGTGGTGCCAGCTGAAGGGGGGACGACGTGACCGAACGGCAGATAAGTGCGGAAGATATCGAGGCGGCAGAGCGCCTTATGGGCGTTTCCTACAGTGCCGAGGAACGTGCCCAGATGGTCGGCAATATCGAGGGGCAGATCGCCCTTGCGGTGGCGCGGCGCGGGGTGCCTCTGGGCAATGATGCCCCGGGGGCGCTGCGCTTCGATCCGCGCCTGCCGGGGTTCGTCCTGCCGCGTGACAGAGGGCCGAGGTTTTCCGAGGTGCCGCAGGTGGCGGTGCCGGAGGATCCCGAGGATATCGCCTTTGCGCCGCTGCCGCAGTTGTCGACTGGATCCGGCGCGGGGTCTTGACCAGCCTTGAGCTGACCGAGATTTACCTAGGCCGGATCGAGGTTTACGCCCCGAAGTTGGAGTGTTTTGCCTGGGTCACGGCGGATCTGGCGCGGGCCGAGGCGGCAGCGGCGGATGCGCGGCTGGCGGCGGGCACTGGCTTGGCCCGCTGCATGGCATTCCCTATGGGGTGAAGGATCTGTTCGACACCAGGGGCATCGTCGACCGGCTGGGGCGCCGAGCCCTGGCGCGATCGGGTGCCCGAGGCCGATGCGGCGGTGGTGACGCGGCTGCGCGCGGCGGGGGCGGTGTTGCTGGGCAAGACAACGCTCGGCGCGCTGGCCTATGGCGATATCTGGTATGGCGGCATGACGCGCAACCCGTGGAACCTGAACGAGGGGTCCAACGGGTCAAGCGCGGGCTCGGCCAGCGCCACGGCGGCGGGGCTTTGCGGCTTTGCGATCGGGACCGAGACGCTGGGCTCGATCACCTCGCCAAGCCAGCGCTGCGGCACCACCGGGTTGCGCCCGACCTTCGGGCGGGTCGTCGGCGCCGGGGGCATGGCGCTCTGCCCGACGCTCGACAAGGTCGGGCCGATCTGTCGGGGGTTGAGGATACGGCGATGGTGCTGGCGGCGCTGAATGGCGGCGATCCGAGCGACCGGATTCGATCGACGCGCCGTTTTCCTTTGACGCGGGCGCCGGGCATCCGGGGCTGCGCGTAGGGTATCTGCCCGCAGGCCTTTGGCGAAGGGGCCAATGCGGTCGATCATGCCGCGCTGGAGGCGGTGCACGCCTTGGGGCTGGAGGCGGTGCCGGTCGGTCTGCCCGATCTGCCCTATGACGCGCTGATGAACACGCTCGATGCCGAGGCGGCGGCGATGTTCGAAGGGCTGACGCTGGACGACCACGACGACAGCCTGACCTGGCAGGTCGACGCGCCTGGCCCAATACCTTTCGCAAGGCGCGGTTCCTGTCGGCGGTGGATCATGTCCAGCTTGACCGGCTGCGCTATCGGGTGATGCAGGCGCTCGACGGGCTGTTTGCCAAGATCGATGTGCTGATCGGCCCCTTCGCCACCGGGCCGATGCTGGTGGCGAGCAATTTCACCGGCCATCCCTGCCTGCATCTGCGCGCCGGGTTTCAGGATCTCGGCACCCGGGCCCGGGTGGTGCGCGGCACGGTGATGCCCGCGCCCGCGGGGGTGGTGCCGGGGCGGACGTTCCGGGTGCCGCAGGGCATCTCGCTTTGGGGGCGGCTGTTTGACGAGGGCACGATCCTGAGCCTCGGGCTGGCGCTGGAGCAGGCGCTTGGCGTGGCGGCGGAGCGGCCGGGGTTTCCGGTCTGACGAGGGGGCGGGGGCTATTCCGCGGCGCGGATATTGCCCTCATCCAGCGTCAGGACCCGCTCCATCACGCTGACGGCGGCGGCGGCGTCGCCGGCTTCGACGTGATCGACAAGATCGACGTAAAGCCCGGATTGCGGCCCGCCGAAATCCGTGTCGCCGCGGTCCATCCGGTTGCGCAGGGCGGTGGCGATGGCAAACTCGACCAGCCCGGTGGCAGAGCGCAGCAGCGGGTTGTGCGAGGCCTCGAAGACAAGGCGGTGGACCTCATAGCCGGCCAGCCCGAAGGGTTCCGGCATGCTGCGCGACAGCTCGTGCTGTTGCAGCCAGTAGCGCATCATGCGGACCTGTTCCGCGCTGCGGCGGCGGGCGGCAAGCTCGGTCGCCTGCAACTCCAGCGAGCGGCGGATTTCGAGCACGAGTTCGAGAAAGCCGGGTTCTTTCGGGGCGTGGAAGATCCAGAACAGCACCTGACGGTCGAACAGGTTCCAGCGGCTGCGCGGCGAGACGCGGGTGCCGACCTTGGCGCGCGCCTCGACCAGGCCCTTGGCCTCCAGCGTCTTCAGCGCCTCGCGCAGCACCGTGCGCGAGACGCCGTAGCTCGCATCATCTCGGCATCGTTGGGCAGGATCGAGCCGACCGGGAAGCGCCCGGAGACGATGCCGAGGCCGATTTCGTTGATGACGAAGGAGTGGAAGTTTCGCGCAGCCGGTCGCCCGGACAGCGAGCGGATCAGGCTGCCCGGCTTCACTCATCTTGTTGCGTCTCAGGCGACTCTATCTCCGCGGCGCGAAGCCGCGAAGACCAGCCGCTGCAGCACGATGAACATGAACAGCAGCATGCCGATGACGATCTTGGTCCACCAGCTCGACAGCGTGCCGTCGAAGATGATGTAGGTCTGGACCAGGCCCATGCAGCATGACCCCGATGAAGGTGCCCGACGACGAAGCCGTAGCCGCCGGTCAGCAGCGTGCCGCCGATCACCACGGCGCCGATGGCGTCGAGTTCGACGCCCACCGCCGCCAGCGGATAGCCGGCCGAGGTATAGAGCGAGAAGACGATCCCGGCGAGGCCGGCCAGGATGAGCGACAGCACATAGATCAGCGACCGTGGTCCGCGCGACGGGCACGCCCATCAGCGCGGCCGATGTCGGATTGCCGCCCAGCGCATAGACATAGGAGCCGAAGCGGGTGCGGTGGGCGAGGATCGCGCCGACGATGAAGACCGCCACCATCATGCACGCCGATCAAGCTGAGCCGGCCGCCGCCGGGCAGCGTGCAGTAGAGTGCCGGAGATCGCGCTGTAGAATTCGTGGTTGATCGGCACGGAATCCTGCGTGATGCACCGAGGCGCCGCCGCGCGCCAGGAACATGCCGGCCAGCGTGACGATGAAGGCCGGGCACCTGCGAGATAGTGGATCGCGGCCCCATCGCGGCGCCGAAAGCGCCGCGACGAGCAGCGCGATGGCGAAGGCGAGCAGCGGGTGGATGCCGAACCAGCTGATCAGCACCGCGACGAGGACGCCGGTGAAGCCGATCACCGCGCCGACCGACAGGTCGATGCCGCCCGAGAGGATGACGAAGGTCATGCCGACCGCGGTGATGCCGAGAAAGGCGTTGTCGGTCAGGAAATTGCCGAGCACGCGGGTCGACAGCATGCCGGGGAACTGCAGCGACGCCAGCGGCATAGGCGAGCAGGAAGATGACCGCGGTGGCCGCGCAGCGGACGAAGAGCTGCGGTTCATCGTGTGCCGCCTGCGGTCTTGCGGCCGAAGCAGCAGCACGCGGCCAGCGAGGGGCGACTGCAGGATCGAGGATGACGATGATCACGCCGGCCTTGACGATCAGGTTGAATTCGGGCGGGAAGCCGGAGACCAGGATGCCGGTGTTCATCGCCTGGATGATCAGCGCGCCGATCACCGACATCGGGATCGAGAACCGGCCGCCCAGCAGCGAGGTGCCGCCGATGACGACGGCGAGGATGGCGTCGAGCTCGAGCCAGAGCCCGGCATTGTTGGCATCGGCGCCGCGGATGTCGGCGGCGACGATGATGCCGGCGATGGCGGCGCAGAAGCCCGAGAACGACGTAGACGAGCACCAGCAGCAGGCGGCTGCGAGATGCCGGCAAGCGCGCGGCGGATCGGTTGACGCCGACCGCCTCGATCAGCAGGCCGATGCGCCGTGCGCCGCACGAGCGAGCGGTGACGAGCACCATCAGCACGCAGGCGATCACCATCGGCATCGGCAAGCCGAGGAACGAGCCGGTGCCGATGAAGATCAGCGCCGGATCGGTGAAGGTGACGATCGAGCCCTCGGTGATCAGCTGCGCGATGCCGCGCCCCGCGACCATCAGGACCAGCGTCGCGATGATCGGCTGGATGTCGAGCACGGCGACGAGGATGCCGTTCCAGAGCCCGCAGAGCAGGCCCGACGGCCAGCGCCGCGCCGACCGCGACATAGGCCGGATAGCCGGCCACCACCAGGTGGCCGCGACCGCGCCCGACGATCGCCATCACCGCGCCGACCGACAGATCGACGCCCTTGGTGGCGATCACCGCCGTCATGCCGATGGCAAGGATCGCCACCGGCGCGCCGCGGTTGAGCACGTCGATCAGGCTGCCGAACAGGCGGCCGTCCTGCCATGTCGATGTTGAAGAAGCCGGGAAACAGCAGCCAGTTGAGCAGCAGCACCGCCGGCCAGCGCTGACGGTTTGCGGGGTCAGCAGGCGTTGCAGGCAGCGACTTCGAGTTGCGGCTTTCATGCCAGGCCCTCTCGCGCGGTCGCCTGTGCGGCGATGGCCTGCACGATGATCGGCGGGCGTGATGTCCTCGCCGCGTCAGTTCGGCCACCATTGCGCGGTCGCGCATCACGACGACGCGGCTGGAATAGGCGACGACCTCATCGAGTTCGGACGAGATGACCAGCAGCGCCATGCCGTCTTCGCGCAGCCGGTTGATGGTGCGCACGATCTCGGCATGGGCGCCGACGTCGATGCCGCGGGTCGGCTCGTCGAGGATCAGGAAGTCGGGATCGGTCGCCAGCCAGCGGGCGAGGATCACCTTCTGCTGGTTGCCGCCCGACAGCAGCTTGACCGGCATGTCGAGCGTCGGCCGCGCGGATGTCCAGCGCCTCGGCAAAGCGGCCGGCGATCTCGATCTGCTCGTCGCGGCTGAGCGCGCGGAACCAGCCGAGCTTGGCCTGCAGCGCGATGACGATGTTTTCGCGCACCGACAGGTCGCCGAAGATGCCGTCGGCCTTGCGATCCTCGGGGCAGAAGCCGAAGCCCGCGGCCGATCGCGTCGTGCCGGGGTGCGGATGCGTGACCGTCTTGCCGGCCATCTCGACTGGCGCCCTCGTCGGGCAGATCGACGCCGAACATCAGCCGCGCCATCTCGGTGCGGCCCGAGCCGAGCAGACCGGCCACGCCGACCACTTCGCCCTTGTGCATGATCGAGGTTGAAGGGCTGCACGCGCCGGCCTTGCCCATAGCCCTTGAATCGAGACAGCGGCAGGGCCGGGTCGCTCGGCTTCGCTGCGCCATGGCGGGCTGGGTGAAGGCGATGTCCTTGCCCAGCATCATGCGCACGACATCGGTGCGGCTGAGGTCGTCCAGCGGCTGCGGTGTCGACCAGCTTGCCATTGCGCAGGATCGTGACGCGGTCGGCAGATCGCGAAGACCTGATCGAGGAAATGGGTGATGAAGACGATGCCAGGCCGCGCGCCTTCAGGCTGGCGGATCACCTCGAACAGCCGCTCGACCTCGTCGCGGTCAAGGCTGGCGGTCGGCTCGTCCAGGATCAGCACCTTGCCCGACAGTTCGACCGCGCGGGCGATGGCGACGATCTGCTGCACCGCGACGGAATAGCTGCCAAGCTCGGCCTCGCACGTCGATGTCGAGCCCATAGCGCGCCAGCACGGCGCGCGCGTCGGCGTTCATCTCGGCGCTTGTCGCACGAGGCCGAAGCGGGTCGGCTGATGGCCGAGAAACAGGTTTTCGGCCACCGTCAGGTTGGGCAGCAGATTGACCTCCTGATAGACCGTGCCGATGCCATGGTCCTGCGCCTGCAGCGGGTCGTGGAAGCTGACCGGCGCGCCGTCCAGCAGCACCTCGCCGCCGATCCGGCTGATAGGCGCCGGTCAGGATCTTGATCAGCGTCGATTTGCCGGCGCCGTTCTCGCCCAGCAGGGCATGCACTTCGCCCGCCCAGCAGGTCGAAGTCGACCGCGTCCAGCGCATGATGCTGGCCGAAAATCTTGGTTAGACGCCCGGCCCTGCAGCACCGGCGCAGCTTTGTCTGCCATCGTTACACCCCTTCTGTCCCAGTCGGATTAGTCCCTGCGCCCGATCTCCGGGCAAGACAAATCCGTCGGCCGGTCGATCGCCGGCCGACGGTCGTGCCCAGGCGGGGCGGGCTTAGTAGCCCAGACCCTTGCGGCGGTCGTATTCGCCCTGCGGGTCGTCGGCCGGGGTGTAGAGCTTGCGATTCGGTGATGATGAACTTCGGCGGCATGGTGCCGTCCTTCATGTAGGCCGTCGAGCGCGTCGAAGGCCGGGCCGGCCATGTTCGGCGTCAGTTCGACCGTGGCATTGGCCTCGCCGGCGACCATCGCCGTGAAGATGTCCGGCACCGCCGTCGATCGAGACGACCAGGATGTCCGTGCCCGGCTTCAGGCCGGCATCCTTGATCGCCTGGATGGCGCCGACGGCCATGTCGTCGTTATGGGCATAGACGGCGCAGATATCCTTGCCGCCATTCTCGGCCTTGATGAAGCCTTCCATCACTTCCTTGCCCTTGGAGCGGGTGAAGTCGCCGGTCTGGCTGCGGATGATGGTGATGTTGGCATGCGCCGGCGATGGCCTCCTCAAAGCCCTTCTTGCGGTTGATCGCCGGGGTCGAGCCGACGGTGCCCTGCAGTTCGACGACCTTGCAGGGCTTGTCGCCGACGGTGTCGACCAGCCACTGGCCGGCGACGTCGCCCTTCATGCACCTGATCCGAGGCGACCGAGGTCAGGTAGAGATCCTGCGCTCGCGTCGACGCCACGGTCGAGCAGGATGACCGGGATTTTGGCTTCCTTGGCCTCGCCCAGCACCTCGTCCCAGCCGGTGGCCACGACCGGGGCGACCAGGATCGCATCGACGCCCTGGGCGATGAAGCCGCGGATCGCCTTGATCTGGTTTTCCTGCTTCTGCTGGGCGTCGGCGAATTTCAGGTCGATGCCGCGCTTCTCGGCCTGCTGCTTGGTGACCGAGGTCTCGGCCGCGCGCCAGCCGGATTCCGAACCGATCTGCGAAAAGCCGACCGTCAGACCGGCCGCCATCGCTGTCGAGGACAACAAGGATACCATGCCCGCGGCAAGCGCGAGCCTTTTGAATTTAAACATGATTCCTCCCTTCGAGTGATGTCGTGGGCATCTCCCGTGCCGCCGACAGGAAGAGAGTAGCAAAAGTAATACTATATGCAAATAGAATGTTTCGGGCGGCCCTTGACACGGGGCCAGCCCTCTCTACTCGGGGTCATCCTTGCCCGGCAGCATAACACGAATCTGTGATATTTGCAGTGATTAGCTGTGATCGGCGGGGCCGGGCAGCGGCGCCCCGGGCGCGTCGGCGCGCCTTGCATCGCCCGAGGGTTCCGGGCCGATCGCCTTGCGGATCAGCGCCAGAAGCTCCGCGCGCTCGTCTTCGGACAGCCCGCCGAGAATCGCGCCTTGCAGCGCCCAGACCTCGGGCGTGGCGGCATCGAACTGCTGCTGGCCCAGCTCTGTCAGGCTCAAGTCGCGGGCGCGGCGGTCCAGTTGGCTGACGACGCGGCGGACGTAGCCCTTTTTCACCAGCCGGTCGATCACCCCGCCGATGGTGGCGCGGTCATAGGCGATCAGGGTCGCGACGCTGGCCTGATCGACGCCCGGGTGCGCCGCGATCGCATCCATCGCGGCGAATTGCACAGGCGTCAGGTCGAAGCCCGCGTCCTGCATCTGGGCCTGGAACACCTGCGCCGAGAGCTGGTGCAGGCGCCGGATCAAATGCCCCGCCATCTGTCTGGATTGCATCCTTGCCTCGCTGTCGTTGCTGCCCGCAAATTACAATGTGTACTTATCATTCTGGTTGACAAAGGGGAACCCGGCGCGGATATGGTATGCATACTTACTAATCTGCGGAGGAGGGGACAGCGATGCAATACCACCTGAACGGCTTCCATCCCGGCGATCCGGCGATCCTGAACGCCGGGACTGCCTCCGGCGCCCCGCTGGCAGAGGTTGATGTGCTGATCGTGGGCTGCGGTCCGACCGGGCTGACGCTGGCCGCGCAGCTCGCCCAGTTCCCGGAGATCAGCACGCGGATCATCGAGCAGAAGCCCGGACCGCTGCGCCTCGGGCAGGCCGATGGCATCGCCTGCCGCACCATCGAGATGTTCGAGGCCTTCGGCTTTGCCGAGAAGGTGCTGAAGGAATCCTACTGGGTGAACGAGACGACCTTCTGGCGCCCCGATCCCGACGCCCCCGGCAGCATCGCCCGCAGCGGGCGGATTTAGGACACCGAGGACGGGCTGTCGGAATTCCCGCATGTCATCCTCAATCAGGCCCGCGTGCATGACTTCTTTCTGGAAGCGATGCGCAACGCCCCGGCCGGGCTGGTGCCCGATTACGACCGCTGGGTCACGGGGCTGGACATTGACACCACGCCGGGCGTCACCCATCCGGTCACCGTCAGCCTGAGCCAGGGCGACCCGGCCAAGGGCGGCGTGCCAGAGACCATCCGCGCGCGCTACGTCGTGGGCTGCGACGGCGCCCGCAGTGCGGTACGCCGCGCCATCGGGCGCGAGCTGCGCGGCGCGGCGGCCAATCAGGCCTGGGGCGTGATGGATGTGCTCGCCGTCACCGATTTCCCCGATATCCGGCTGAAGACCGCGATCCATTCCGCCGCCGAGGGCAGCCTGCTGATCATCCCGCGCGAGGGCGGCTATCTGGTCCGGCTCTATATCGAGCTCGACAAGCTGAATGAGGACGAACGGATCGCCAGCCGCAACCTGACGGCGGATGACCTCGTTGCCGCCGCCAAACGCATCCTGCACCCCTATACGCTCGAGGTGAAGGAGATCGCCTGGTGGTCGGTCTATGACATCGGCCAGCGGCTTTGCGACCGGTTCGACGATGTGCCGGAGGGGGCGGATCGCCCGCCGCATGTCTTCATCGCCGGCGATGCCTGCCATACCCACAGCCCGAAGGCGGGGCAGGGGATGAACATGTCGATGCAGGACGCCTTCAACCTCGGCTGGAAACTCGCCGCCGTGTTGCGCGGCCAAAGCGCGCCTGCGATCTCTGCACGAGCTATTCCGAGGAACGCCAGGCGATCGCGCAGGAGCTGATCGATTTCGACCGCGAGCTGGCGCAGATGTTCAGCGCCCGGCCGAAGACGGACGCTGCGGATGACGGCGTCGACCCGGCGGAATTTCAGCGCTACTTCATGCAGCATGGCCGCTTCACCGCGGGGACCGCGACGCGCTATGCCGCGTCCCTGCTGACCGGGGAGGCCAGGCATCAGGCGCTCGCCCCGGGATTTCCTCTCGGCATGCGCTTCCACTCCGCCCCGGTGGTGCGGCTGGCCGATGCCCGCCCGATGCACCTGGGCCATGTCGGTCGCGCCGATGGCCGCTGGCGGCTCTATGCCTTTGCCGATGGCGCCGATCCGGCGGACCCGGCCTCGGCCCTGCAGGAGCTATGCGAGGCGCTGGCCAGCCCGGGCCGCTCGCCGATCCTGCGCTATACGCCGAAGGGGGCCGACCCGGACCATGTGATCGACCTGCGCGCGGTGCTGCAGCAGCCGCATCGGGATCTGTCGCTGGGGGCGATGCCCGCGGTTCTGCGCCCGGCCAAAGGGCGCTACGGGCTGATCGATTACGAAAAGGTCTTTTGCCCCGACGTCAGCGGTGCCGGCGATATTTTCGAGATGCGCGGGATCGACCGGGCGCAGGGCTGCATGGTCCTCGTGCGGCCCGATCAATATGTGGCGCAGGTCCTGCCGCTGACCGATGTGGACGCGCTCTCCGCCTATTTCGACCGTTTCATGCGCGCCCCGGTCTGACGCCTCCGGGCGCCCGACGCAACGCGAAGACAAGCGAAATGGTCACGGAACGGGGACCGGCTTTGCGCGGAACCGTGCCACGTTCAGCCGCCGGACAGAGCGGCGCGGTCGTTAAGCAGGCGTCAGTGACGGCCGCCTGTGTCGAGGAAAGTTGAGGACGCGGTAGGATGCGCCCGCTGGTACACCACCAGGGCCTCGACGCGGTTTTTGGCGCCGAGTTTCTGCATGATGCTGGACATGTAGAACTTGACCGTCTTCTCTTGAATTGAGAGCGATCTGGCGATCTCGCGGTTGCTGTGTCCCGACTTCAGCTCGCGCAGGACCTGCTCTTCGCGAGAGGTCAGCGCCCCGATCGGATCGCGCCGCGCCTTGTTTTCCTGCGCCGCCGTCAGAAGCCTTTTCGCGAAGGCGGGCGAAACGAAGGTATCGCCATTGAGGATCGACCGTAAGGCCGTGATGAACTCTCCGGCGGGGATGCCCTTCAGGATATAGCCGCGCGCGCCCTCATTCAGGGTATTGATCGCAGAATCCGGCGATTTATTCATGGTCAGCACGACGCAGGGCATCAAAGGATGTGCCTTCGCGATTGCGGAGAGCGCAGCGACACCTCCACCGCCCGGCATCATGAGATCAAGGATCATCAGATCCGGTTCGTGGGCGTCCGCGATTTCAATCGCCTTTTCAGTGCTGTCACCTTCAAAGACGTCGCTGATGTCGGGTTCGTCGCGCAAAACAGAAGCGAGACCTCTCCGAAAGATGGGATGGTCATCGATGATCCCGATCGTAAATTTGCGGTCCGCTAATCTCAGCATCACACTGTCGCTCCCTCTACCACTTACCAACGTGCTAAAACGCACGCTCAGAACAAAGCCGGTTCAAATGGCTCCACGCGCAACAAAATGCCTTCCAATCGTTCAATGTTGAGCAATATACCGGAAGCGCGCAAGACTTCTTAATCTTTTATGATGTCGAGCGACCCGAGAACCCTGCGCGCGATCGGCGGGCATCTTTGCTGTGCTGAAGCCGGCGCACGCATAAGAAGAGTGTCGCGCTAAAAGATTCATTTCTGGGTGGTAAAATGGGGCGTCGATTGCGCTCTGGCCGCAGCAATACCGACTTCTTTCCGGAATTGCGTCAGTCGCTCACCTCGACCGGCACCGAGCAGACCACGATTGTCTCGGTCGAAAGATTTTCAAATGCGAGCGTGCCGCCGAGTGACTCTGCTCGAAATTTCATCCCAATGATCCCGAGACCTGCCCCTTTGTTTCCAATCGTCGGGTCCAACTGGCGATCAGCCGATTTGTTCCGGATGCGCAGGGTCACGTGATCGCCCTGCCGCGAGAGCGTGATCTCCTGCCCGCGTCCCTCGGCGTGTTTCCAGGCGTTGGTCAAAGCTTCCTGCGCGATCCGGCCCAGCACACCTGCGACATGGCCGGAGACCGGAGGCACATCGTCGTCGATCCCGATCGCAACCGCGGTCCCGGTCAGGCGTTCATGCTCGCGGGCGACGGCGCGGATCTGGCCGTCGAGCGTTTGCACGCCTTCGAGATGTGGCGCCACAAGGCCCAGCGCGATCCGTCTGATCTCTCGCGTCGCCTGGGTGGCCGCGTCGCGGATGTCGGTGACGAGTTCGGTCAGGCGCTCGCTGCTCTGCCTGCCGCGCTCCATCACCGCCGCCTCGAGTTGATCCATCCGCATGGCCATGAAACTCAGCAGCTGTCCGGGTCCATCGTGCAGATCGGCGCCGATCCGACGCTGGGCAATCTCGTCGATGCGGGCAACGTTCAGCGTCGCCTTTGCCACGCGATCACGCAATTTGGTATTCTGGCGCTGCATTGCCTCTTGCCGGAGCAGATTTGCCCGCAGGGTTTCGACCTGACGGTCAATCGTGCGGCTGCCACGATAGACGATCAACCCCAGAATGAAGGCCAGACCGGCGCCTCCGACAGCCATGACCACCCAGTTGTCGTAAGCGGCGTTGAACAGGGCCGCGCCGACGGTGTCAGCGTCCTGATAGGCCTCACCGATTGCGATGACCTCGCCGGAGACCTCGTCATAGAGCGGAAAGTAGATTTCATAGAACCGCCTGCCGAGGGCGCGCTGGTGTCTATGGCCCTCATCATCGAGGTCCGGCAGGGCCCCGACCACGCGGCCGCTCACCGCTTGCCGGATCTCGCGCAGGGGAGGGCCTTTCGCGCTTTCGCCCTGAGGTGCAAAGACCAGGCGCCCGCTCGGGCTCCACAACTTGATCACGTTGAAGGCCCCGTGGGTCGCGTTTCGCGCGACGATCCGATCAAGCGCAGCCTGGTCTTCCGAACTGAGCTTCGAATCGCCGGCGAGGCTTTGGACGTTTGGCTGAATTCCGGCCTGAAGGTATAGCGCGGCCGTTTCGGCGGTTGCGCCCAGCACCACGACCGCCGCCTGGTTGTTGACCCAGTTCACCACCGCGACGATGGCAATTGACACGACGAGGGCCAAGGCAAGAAAATACTGATAAATAAGCCGAAATTTCAATTTCAATGCCTCTTTGACCGTAAAATAAAGGTCCTTCTTGCGCAGGTTGGCTTCGCCGAATGGCCTTGGTCGAAAGTCATAGCAATACTCGACTTTGGTCCAATGCCAGCCCGTCCATTCGTCCGGGTCGGGACTAGTCCGCTTGGCATAGCATTTTGTTCGACCTTGGACAATTTTGCGTTACCGCCAAGGCTGTCAAAGTTTTGCCATAGATGTGACGAATTTGGGGGGAGGCCCGAAGCGGCACGATTGACCTCTGAAATGAGGCTGCGCCGCTTCAAGCCGAATTTTTGCTCAGAACTTCGCACGCATTTTTTGCAGCGCGGATATTTGCGGCCAAGTGCCGGATTTCCGTCGGGTTTATTTTTGTGAGGGTTCAAAAATGTCGGCAATTTCATCTTCGCTCAAGCCTTTCGTAATCAACTCGACGGACATCCAGTTCCTGATTGACCAGGTGAACTTTGTTCCGCTGTTCGATGCCGCGGGCAACATCATTGTCGCATGGGACGGAACCGGCACCGTCTATAACTTCGCCCACGTCGCCTATGCCGACCAGGGCAGCGCGGCTGCGAACCTCGCGAAATGGGGCCAATCCTACCAGAACTTCACCGACCTTTCGGGCACCCGCGACGTCAGCGGCTACTGGAACAACCTTGCGCCGCTGCTGGCGCATTACGGCGATACCGGGCAGTTGTTCCCGCGGATGATGACGGCGGAATACAGCGGCTATCTGGCGCAGGTGACCGGCACCGCGACCACGGGTCCGATCCTTGTCGTTTCCGCAGATCCGGTGGTGACCACCGCCGACACCAATATCGCGCAGCTCTTCGACAGCGGCGTCTACAGCGTGTTCTCGGCGCCCGGCGTCACCAAGATGCTGCACGAGATCGTCACCACCGGGACGACCGTCGAGACGGCGATCGCCCAGGTCATCAGCACCCAGGTTGTCGACGGTCACCACGTGGCGCCGACGGAAACGACGACGACTACCGATTCCACGACGACCACGACCAGCTTCGACTTCCTCAAGGATGAGACCACGACGACCCTTACCACGGCGGTCGGCACCTCCACGACGGTCAGTGCGGCCGTCGTGCAGACATCCGCCACGACCGTAACCACCGACGTGCTTGCGGGTGTGGCAGTCACCACCTTGTCCGGCGCAGAGCTGGACGGGGCTTATCACAATTTTACAACTGATTATGCCCTGGCGCACCAGGACTACACCATCAAGGCCGCGATTGACGGCGTCTCCGAGGGCGATACGACCGCAACCGACGGCACGGCGATCAATGTCAAGAATGTCGTGGATTACACGCCGCGCATGATCACCCGGACGGTCACGACCGCGGGCGTCACCTATGACACCTGGGCCAATCACCAGACCATGGACGATGGCGCCGGCGGCACGATCCCGAACCCGGACGCCGCCAATCATACGACGAATGAAATCTACTACAGCCCGGACACCGGCGAAGCCGTCGTGCTGGACTGGGGCCAGCTCGAGACCGTGGCCAACGGCGGCGAAGGGCAGGTCGATACGCAGGCACGGCTCTCCACTTCGGCGGGGCAGGACGACCACTTCATCGGCGGGCTCAACCCGGGCGTGTCGCCCTCGAACGGCTTCTTCGTGCTGTTCGGCCAGTTCTTCGACCACGGCCTCGACTTCATCGACAAGGGCCAGCTGGACGCAAGCGGCAACAACGTCACCATCAAGATCGCGCTGGCAATCGACGATCCGCTTTATGGGATGAAGGGGCCGGACGGCCAGCCGGTCACCTCGATCACCATCAACCGCGCGACGGTGCAGACCCTCGACGCGAACGGCAGCGAGTACATCAACCACGTCTCGCCCTTCATCGACCAGAGCCAGACCTACGGCTCGGACGTGCAGCGCACCCAATTGCTGCGCGAATGGGTCAAGGATCCGGCGGGCAGCAGTTTCCATGCCGGCATGACATTGTTCGATGGGCAAACGCTTGCGACGCAGTGGATGAAGCCCGATGGCACCCTGACGAATGATACCCTGCCGACGCTGAACGAACTGCGGGCGCACGTGATTGCCACCGGTCGCGACGCCCTGACCTGGGAAGATGTCGGCAACCTGCGCAATCGCGACGCATGCCGGCCACGTTGTTGCCGGTGCCAGCGGTGAAGCGCTGCTGCTCGACATGAACCCGCGCTTCGACGCCGCGCATCTTTACTCGAGCGACGGGTATCTGGACGCCAACCACAACGGCATCCAGGATCTCGGCGAGGTGACTTATTCCGGCTTCAACGACACCAACCACAACGGCGTCAAGGATGTCGGCGAACTGACGCAGAAAGAGGTCGTCGATCTCGCGATCGGCACGCTCGATGCGGACTTGAAGGCAACCTATGGCTCAGGCGTCAGCCTTGCGATGGTCAGTGGTGTACTGACGCTCACCGGGCTTCCGGGCGCGCCTGGGCCGCTCACTGGTGCAAGCGCCCTGTTTCCGTATGTCGATTTCTCCAACTTCAGCATCATGTCGGATCATGCCTTTGCCGGGCCGATCGGCGCTGCAGCGCACTCTGCCGTCAGCGACATCCTGCTCGCCTCGGTCGGTGACCACTACATCGCTGGCGACGGCCGCGCGAACGAGAACTTCGGCCTGACCTCGATCCACCATGTCTTCCACGAAGAGCACAATTTCCAGGTGCAGAACCTGATCGACGCGCTGCACCGGCAGGATATCGTGACGAACGATACAACTCACGACAAGCTGCACGAATTCCAGATCGACACTGGTCACGGCATGAACTCGGCCGGCGACTATCGTCTACGCGGAATGGCAACATCGCTTGGGACGAAGAGAAGATCTTCCAGGGCGCCAAGCTGATCGTCGAGATGGAATACCAGCACGCTGCGGTCGACCAGTATGCCCGCAACGTTTCGCCGAACATCCAGGAATTCGTCGGCTATTCGCCCGACAAGCAACCCGACGTGGCGATGGAATATTCGCAGGTCGCGTTCCGCTTCGGCCACTCGACCCTGCGCGAGACGATCGACACCATGGATCCGACCGGCGGCATCACCGGCAAGATCATGGGCTATGCCCTGCATGACGCCTTCCTGAACCCGGAGGCCTTCGGCTCTGTCGGCCCGGGCTCGATCCTGCTCGGGATGACGCACCAGCAGATGAACGAGGTTGACGAATTCGTCACCCCGGCCCTGAACCAGGGCCTGCTCGGCCAGCCGCTGGACCTTGCCGCGATCAACATCGCCCGCGGCCGCGACGTCGGCATGCCGACGCTGAACGACTTCCGCGAGGCGATCGGCCTTCTGCGCTACACGAGCTGGACCGACTTCGGGCAGAACATGCAGCACCCGGCCTCGCTGGTGAACTTCATTGCCGCCTATGCCTTCGACGGCAATGTGGACAAGGCGCAGGCCGTCATCGACCTCGGCAGCGGCGGCTTTGCCGATGCTGCCGCCGGAGCGGTGCTGGGGACCATCCTCGGATGGACCGGCACTGTCGCAGAGCTTGAAGCCAAGGCAATTGCGTTCCTGTCGGGCGACGCGACGGTGGGTGGCGAGGGCACGCTTGGCTTCAACCAGATCGACACCTGGCTCGGCGGTCTCGCCGAGGTCCATCAGCCGGGCGGCATTCTGGGCGAGACCTTCGACGCTGTCTTCGTGACCCAGATCGAGTCGCTGATGGATGGCGACCGCTTCTACTACCTCTACCGTCTGGCCGGACAGCAGTTCGGCGAGGAAGTCGCCAATGGCCAGCTCAAGGATCTGGTCGAGCGCAACAGCGGCCTGACCCACCTGAACGGCAACATCTTCGGCTATGCCGATCAATACGTCGACCTCGGGGCGCATAAGGAAATCGTGGCAACCGGCGCGGAAGCGCTGACCACCGGCAACGAGCACAAATACGGCGATATCGCCGCAGTGGCCGCCGGCACGATGGGCGTCTATTCGAACGGCGGCCTGGGCAATGCTCACGACGGGCAAATCATAACGATCGGCGGGAAGGACTACATTCAGGACACCCGCCTGTCGGCCGACAACCCGATGAGCGCCCAGTATGACCCGACCGGTCAGAGCGCCTATGCCCAGAACGACTTCGTGAACCTCGACGGCACGCCAAACTCGGGCGCCGAATCCAACGAGGTCATCGTGGGATCGAAGGGCGACGACCTGATCTACGCCCAGGGCGGCGATGACACGGCCTATGGCGATGATGGCAACGACATCATCTACGGCGGCTACGGCATCGACCGTCTTTATGGCGGCGCCGGCGCCGACATCTTCTACGGCGGCGACAACCCTGACCTGATCGACGGCGGCTCGGGTGACGACATCATCTACGGTGAATCATCGGGCACCGACATCAACGGCTCTGACCAGCTGATCGGCGGGTCTGGCAACGACACGATCTACGGCGGCACCGGTATCGACAAGCTGTCGGCCGGTTCGGGCGACGACGTGATCTATGGCGGTCAGGACACCGACCCCTTCACCCATGGCGGCGACGGCAACGACTATGTCTCTGGCGACTCGGGCGGTGACATCCTCTACGGCGACAACGGTGACGACATCGTCGTCGGCGGCGCTGATCAGGACCAGCTGTTCGGGAACGACGGCGACGACATCCTGCGTCCCGGCGACCCGACCGGCGCGCTGACCATCGGTTCGGACGAAGTGCTCGGCGGCGACGGTGTCGACGTGAACGACAAGGGCTTCGACCTGATCGACTTCAGCGACAACACGGCCCGCCCCGGCGGTGTCAGCTTCGACATCGGCAACCAGGCCAACCCGAACGTGACCGTCAACGGCTCACCGATCCAGGTGCCCTCATTCCAGATCGACGGCGTGGTCGGTTCGGTCAGTGACGACACCCTGATCGGCGACGATGAGAGCGC
Organism: uncultured Pseudomonadota bacterium; assembly: GCA_963837565.1. GTDB lineage: Bacteria > Pseudomonadota > Alphaproteobacteria > Rhodobacterales > Rhodobacteraceae > Solirhodobacter. The sequence goes on along the minus strand of CAWIOC010000018.1, from coordinate 609,980 downwards.
GGCCGGAAGCGGGTCCGACATCAGCATCGCCGGCGACAACTGGCTGATCGGCGGCTCGGGCAACGATATGTTCCAGGGCCTCGGCGGCAACGACATCATCGTCGGGGGCTCGATCCGGCTGGATGCCCTGATCGGCAAGTACAGCAGCGGCTATACCCACAACAATGCAAACGGGGGGCTCACCGAAGCGGATCAGCTGCTGGACGCGCAGTACCAGGGCGCCTCGCACCGCGTCGCCTACAACGAGGTGATCGACAACAGCGGTCTGCTCGGACATACCCAGACGGCGATGTTCGACAAGCATTTCACCGAGATGCTGCGCACCGAGATGTTCAAGAACACGGTGCTGGGCGACGGTGACGGAGCCACGCTCAACATCGACGGCGGCGCACGCACGGCCGATGCCGGCACGCAGGACACCGCCATCTACACCGGTAACTTCAACCTCGATAACCCGAACCAGTCGGACTACACGTTCGTGGCGCTGAATGCTCAGGGCGGCGTGGTGGCCAATCCGCATGTTGACGGCTTCTTCGCCCTGAAGATCACCGACCACCGCACGGCCAACGACTTCATCGACGCCAATGGCAACCCGCTTGTCGATGCCAACGGCAATCCGCTGACGAACGAGGGCACCGACCTGATCATCGGGGTCGAGAACCTGCAGTTCGCCAACGGCACCATCAAGACGGCCGCGCTCTTCGACAAGGCGCCGAATGTGGACCTGAACTACCTGCCGGTGGCGGACGTCACCACACGGGCGAGCGACAGCTTCTCGGGCGGCGGCAACGCCTACGGCCACGGCAATGGCTGGTCCGGCAACTGGACGGAGACCAATGACAACAACAGCTCCAGCTCGGGGCAGATCTCGGCGGGATCCTCAAACAGCCAGGGCATCTCCGGCACCGGCCTGCACTTCACCGGCGGGTTCGGCAACAACTACAACGGCGCCGAGATCTACCGCGGGATCAACCTCTCTGGCGTGACCGGCGCGACGCTCAGCTTCGACGTGCGGGAGTTCAACCTCGGCGCCGGCGAAACCGTGAAGGTCTACCTGTCCCCGAACGGGGTTGCCCCGGCCCCCGGCGCCCCCGCGCTCTACACCATCGACGGCGCCACCGGCAGCACGACGCAGACGGTTTCCGTCGCGCTTCCGGCAGGCGCGGGCATCGGCGCCCGGCTCTACTTCGTCGCCAGCGCCATGAGCAGTGGCAACGACAACGTCTGGATCGACAACATCACGGTCGGCACGCCCTCGGGCACCTTCCACGATGGCGCGCCGGGCAACAACTGGTCGACCGGCTACACCGAAGCGGGGGCTGCCGCGGCGGTCGCGGCAGCGGGCAAGTCGTTGGTCACTGACGCAGACGACACGCTGCTTCAGTCGGCGACGATCCACATCCGGGAAGGGGTCGCGGGTGACGTGCTGGCGGTCGGGACGCTTCCGGCAACCATCTCGGCCGTCGTCTCGGCTGATCATCGGACGGTCACGCTGACCAGCGTTGCCGCCGCCGGCGCAGCGAAAACCGCCTTCGAGGATGCCATTGAGGCAGTTACCTTCTCGAACAGCGGGCTCAACCCGACGAACTACGGCCAGAACCAGAGCCGCCACCTCGACGTGACGGTCAGCGACGGGCTGCGCGACAGCGCGGTTGCGACCACGACGGTCGCCATCACGGCAATCGACAGCCCGACGGTCCTGGGCAGCGATAGCGTCATCACCAACGTCGGGACGAACACCAACTTCTCGATCTCGGATGCGGCGCTGCTGGCGAACGACAGCGATCCGGACACGATCCTGTCGATCAGCGGCATCGGCAACGGCAACGGCATCTCGACGTCGGGCCAGGGCCGTGGGCACTCGAACGGCACCGTCACCGTCAGCGACACCTTCGGCGGTGCGAACACCTTCACCTACACCGTAAACGGGTCGAGCGCGACGGTGACCGTCACGCAGCAGGGCGGCAACACCCTGACCGGCACCGGCGGAGGTGAGATCATCATCGGAAACTCCTCGGCCAATACCGTCAATGCCGGTGGCGGAAACGACTGGATCGATGCCGGAGGCGGCAGTGACATCGTGAATGCCGGCGACGGCGACGACACCATCGTCTACAACGTCACCACCAGTGGCTTTAACGGCAACACCCTCACCAGCGGTCGCGACATCATCGACGGCGGCGCCAACGGCGCCGTGGGTGACCGGGTGATCATCAACGGCACGAACGGGTCGGAGACGTTCCGCATCTTCTCGAACACCGACGGGGTGAACGGCGGCCCGAGCAGCGCCGCGCGGGCCGGGATCACCGGGATGGCGAGCGGGACGAAGATCGTCATCACCCGCGGCGGCAGCCTCAGCGCCCTCGGGGCATTGACCGGGACCTACCAGGTGCTGGTCGAGTTGAAGAACGTCGAGGAGATCACCATCAACACGCTCGACGCGACCGCCCAAAATGGCGATGGCGTCGTGAACGGGGGCACCAGCAATGGCGACACCGTCGCGGTCATCGGCGATTTCACCGCCACCGGCCTTGCCTACAGCACGATCACGGTGAACGGCGGCAAGGGAGACGACGTTGTCGACATCTCGGGCCTGACCTCGGACCACCGCATCGTCTTCAACGGCGGTGACGGGAGCAACACGGTGGTTGGCAACCTGCGCGAACAGGACGTACTGAACCACGCGGCCTATGCCGAGGGCTCGGGCACCCCGGAACACGCGCAGACCGGCGGCGATACCGGGCCGGCGGCCGGCACGGGCGACGACGCCACCGACGGCGATACGACGGCGACGGACGACACGCCAGCCACAACCGACACCCCGGTCGTGGACACCGCGCCGCCGACCGACACGCCGCCGACCGACACTCCGCCGACGGATACGCCGCCGACCGACACGCCGGCAACCGACACGCCTGCAACCGACACGCCTGCAACCGATACTGCGACGACCGATCATAACGGGCTGACGCTGACGGGTGACGACAGCGCCAACACATTGATCGGCGGCGATGCCAATGATCTGATTTTCGGCGGCGATGGTGCGGATAACATCATCGGCGGCGGCGGATCGGACATGCTGTTCGGCGACGGCGGCAACGACCGGATCTTCGGCAGCGATGGGGGTGACGTGATCGATGCCGGAGACGGGAATGATGTCGTCTTCGCCGGAGACGGGAACGACCTGATCATTGCCGGGCAGGACGATGGCCGCGACACCTACTGGGGCGGCGAGGGGGTCGACACGATCGACTACGGCGCAGTCGCGCAGGATGTCCAGGTCGATCTCGGCAGCGGGATGTTCGGTCATGGCTCGGTCACCGTGGGCGGCGTCACCGACACGATCTACGGCTTCGAGAATGTGGTGACCGGGTCGGGCAACGACATGATCACCGCCAATAGCCTGGCAAACGTGATGGATGGCGGGGCCGGCAACGACACCTTCATCTTCACCTCGGCGGGGGCAGCGGATGGCGATACCATCCTCGGCTTCGCGCCGGGCGACAAGATCGACCTGAGCGGCATTGACGCCGATCAGGGTACGGCAGGCCACCAATCCTTCGTGCTCTTTGCGACGGGCGGCTTCTCCGCCGCAGGCCAGCTGTCGGTCACCTTCGAGGACCGTGCCGATGGAGCCCACACGATCGTGCAGGGCAACGTCAACGGTGACGACGCCGCCGACTTCACGATCGACCTTGCGGGCCACCACAACCTGACCGCATCGGATTTCAGCGGGGTCAACTGACCGGCAGGTCGGGGGGGCCAGAGCGGCCCCCCCGACAGCATTTCAAGCCAATAGTTCATTTATATGTGATCGGAATACATCATGTCGAACAAGCGTCGCCGCCAACGCTCCACCGACGAGAAGGTTGCGGAACGGATCGGGGGATATGGCCGCCTGCTGGCCTTCCTGCTTGGTCATTCTCTGATCATCAACCTGCTGGCCCTGACCGGCTCTTTCTACATGCTGCAGATCTATGACCGTGCCCTGACCAGCGGCAGCGTGCCCACGCTTGTCGCGCTGTCGGTTCTGGCGATCGGGCTGTATCTGTTTCAGGGCATCTTCGACATCCTGCGCAGCCAGATCCTGATCCGCGTCGGCGGCAATTTCGACAGCCGGATGGCGCCGCTCGCGCATCGGGTCTCGATGGAAATGCCGCGCTACGGCTATTCGAACGCCGAAGCCTCCGAGCGCGGCCGCGACGTCGACACGATCCGCAACTTCCTGTCCGGCTCGGGCACGGTGGCGCTGCTCGACCTGCCCTGGATGCCGCTGTTCCTGATCTTCGTCTATTGCCTGCACCCGATGCTCGGGCTGCTGACCCTCGGCGGCGCCTTCGTGCTGATCTGCATTACCATCACGACCGAGCTTCTGTCGCGCCGCGCCAGCCGCGAGATGCAGATGGTGACCGCGCGGCGCAATATCCAGAGCGAGTCCAATACCCGCAACGCCGATGTCATCAAGGCGATGGGGTTTGGCGATCACGTGCTGTCCCGGTTCGAGGCGGCGAATTCCTCGCACCTGAAGATGCAGTCGCGGGTCAGCGACATCACCGGCACGCTCGGCGGCCTCGCCAAGGTGTTCCGGATGATGCTGCAATCGGGGCTGCTGGGCCTTGGCGCCTTCCTGACCATCAAGGGCGAGCTGAGCGCAGGCTCGATCATCGCCTGCTCGGTGGCCTCGTCGCGCGCGCTGGCGCCGATCGACATGGCGATCAGCAACTGGAAGGGCTTCGCCGCCGCCCGGCGCAGCTATGCGCGGCTGAAGGACACCATCGCCTCGCTCGACGAGGATGAGGATATGGTGGCGCTGCCCGATCCGAAGCACAGCCTGAAGATCGAGGGCGTCACCGTCGTCGCGCCCGGCATCGGGCGCGGTGCTGATCGGCGATGTCTCGTTCCAGCTGTCGGGCGGAGACGCGCTCGGCCTGATCGGCCCGAGCGGCGGCGGCAAGACCACGCTGGCCAAGGGCATCGTCGGCATCTGGCCCTTGCTGCGCGGCAGTGTCCGGCTGGATGACGCCGACCTGTGCCAGTGGCGCGCGCGCGACATCGGGCGCCATGTCGGCTATCTGCCGCAGGACGTCTCGCTGATCGAGGGCACGGTGGGCGAGAATATCGCGCGCTTCGACCCCGCGGCGGACCCCGCCGATATCATCGCCGCCGCCAGGGCCGCCTGCGTGCACGAGATGATCGTGCGCCTGCCGGAGGGCTATCAGACCCAGCTCGGGCCGCAGGGCGCCGCGCTGTCCGCCGGTCAGCGCCAGCGCATCGGGCTTGCCCGCGCGCTCTACCGCGATCCCTTCCTGGTCGTGCTGGATGAGCCGAACTCGAACCTCGACTCCGAGGGCGAGCATGCCCTGACCGAGGCGCTGCGCGCGGTGCGCGCCCGCGGCGGCATTGCCATCGTGATCGCCCACAGGCCAAGCGCGCTTGCCGCCGTCGACCTGGTCGCCGTGGTGCGCGAAGGCAAGCTCGCGGCCTTCGGGCCGAAGACCGAAATCCTCAAGAGGTCTCGCCCCGAGCCAACCCGCAGCTGCCGCCGCGAATTCGGCACCTGCGGCGCAGTCCGGACCGACGAGCCTTCCCCTCATGCTGCGCGAGGTCGCCGATGGACGAACAGCTTAAACTCGGGATCCCCGATGACGAGGCGGCGACTGCACCCAAGCAGAAGTTCCGCCTGACCGCGCGCCAGTCCGGGTTTCTGTCGCGCCTGATCGTGCCGCTCGCGCTCGCCGCATGGGGGTTCTTTGCCCACAAGCTTGTCGCGAACGACGCTGACCGCCACTCTGGCCACGACGGCGATCCGCATCACGGCCACGGCCCGGCGCCGGATCAGGGCGGACCGCAGGACGTGCCCGCCCCCCGGGCGGAGACCGCGGCGCCGCAGCCACAGCCGGCCCCGACCAATATCGTGCAGCTCACCAATTTCCGCCCCTGGCACAATCCGGATTCCTCGGGGCCGTTCGACCCCGCCGATTTCGCCTTTGTCAGCTCTTCCGACGCCTTTCACTATCCCCGTCACGGCTCGGTGCCAGTGCGGCCGCAAGACGCGCTCGACACCTCGTTCCTGGCGGACGGACGACCATCGCGCGGGGCGCCCATTGCGAAGGGAGGCTCCATCCCGCACAAGTCCGAGAAGGCCAGCGCCCGGCGACAGAACCACAAGCCGGTGGTCAATGGCCCGGTCCGCCTCAATTCGGGCGTGACCAATCAGGCCATGATCATCACCCTGGGCGCGCTGCTCGCAGGGGCGTCGGACGCGGATGGGGACACGCTGTCGGTCCGTGCGCTGGTGGCGGATTCGGGCAAGGTCGAGGCGCAGGGCGATGGCACCTGGCTTTACACCCCGGATCACGATTATGCCGGGCCGGTCACCTTCCACCTGCTGATCACCGATGGCATTGACGCCATTGTCCAGACCGCCCTGGCAGAGCTTGTCCTGCCAAAGGGGGTTGAGCTCGTTGGCACCGAAGACGGTGACACCCTGACCGGCACGCCTAATGGCGACGTGCTGGATGGCGCTGGCGGGAATGACATCCTTTATGGCCAAGCCGGTGACGACGTCCTGTTCGGCGGCGCGGGCGACGATCTGATCTACGGCGGCGCGGGCGATGACGTGATCTATGGCGGGGCGGGCAATGACCGGCTCTTTGGCGAGGCGGGCTCTGACGCCTTGTTCGGCGGCACCGGCGACGATGTGCTGACCGGCGGTGACGGCAACGACATCCTTTACGGTGGCGCCGGGGCCGATGCGATCTATGGCGGCGCGGGCCAGGACGTGGCCGATGGCGGCGCCGGCAATGATGTCATCTCGGGCGGTGCAGGCGACGATCGGGTCTTCGGTCAGGCCGGCGACGACGTGATCTCTGGCGATGCCGGGAATGACGTGATCGACGGCGGCAGCGGCGATGACGTGATCTATGGCAATGCAGAGGTCACCGACCCCGCGACCGACCCCGAGGCGGTGGCCGCAGCCGACACGACGCCGGACAACGACTTGATCTCGGCGGGGGACGGCAATGACCATGTCTACGGTCAGGCCGGCGATGACGTGATCTCGGGGGATGCCGGCGATGACTATCTCGACGGTGGCACCGGCAATGACGTGATCTATGGCGGGACCGGGAATGACCAGCTCTTCGGCGGTGCCGGAGACGATGCGCTCGACGGTGGCGCGGGTTGCGACATCCTGCACGCAGGGGCAGGCCGCGACATCCTGATCGTCACCGACAGCGAGGGCGGCGACATCCTCGACGGCGGCGAGAATGAAGACCGGCTCGACCTGTCGCATCTTACCGGCAATCTCGTCGTCAACCTGGCCGACGGCACCCTCTATCTGACGGCGGATAAGACTTCGGCCATCCTCAACGTGGAAGACGTCACCACCGGCAGCGGCTGCGATCGCATTGTTGCGAACGATGCGGTGAATGTGATGACCGGCGGCACGGGGCAGGATGTCTTCGTCTTTGCCAGCCTCGCAGCGCTTGAGAATGCCGGTTACGGCATCGACAAGATCACCGATTTCGAGCCGGGCGACCGGATCGACCTCTCCGGGCTGGAAAATGAAGTCTATGCCTTTGCCGCGATCAAGCTGTTCTTCGGCGGGCAAGATGCGGATACCAACGCGATCGGCGCCGTCACCTTCAAGTTCGAGCCGGACGCGAACCAGCACGACTCCACCGTTGTGACCGGCCATCTCGGCGCGGTTGATCAGGGCGGGGAAGAACGGCAGTTCGTCCTCCACCTCGATGGCCATCACGATATGACCAGCCAGGATTTCGCCTTCGAACTTGTCCCGACCACATAGCTTAACCGACCCGGACAAGGGGCGCGCGCGCGCCCCAAATCCGAAACCCCGAGGTTTGATGAATGACACGTACAGCAAAAACCGGCACGGCAAAAACCGGCACAGAGAAAACCGGCGCCGCGAAACCGGGCGCGGCAAAGCCCTTCACCACGGTCTTCTCGCTTCGCTCCCGCGTCGTCGGCACGGTGGCGCTTGGCTTTCTGCTGATCGGCGCCTGTGGCGGCTGGGCCTATCAGGCCAAGCTGAACGGCGCGGTGATCGCGCAGGGCCGCGTCGTGGTGAAATCGCAGGTCAAGAAGATCCAGCATCCCGATGGCGGCATCGTGGGCGAGATTCTGGTCGAGAATGGATCCCATGTCGAGGCGGGCGAGGTGCTGATCCGGCTCGACGCGACCCAGATCCGCTCGCAGATCGGGGTTCTCTCCTCGCAGCTGGACGAGTTGCAGGGTCGTCAGGCCCGGCTGATCGCGATCCGCGATGACCTGCCCGAGATCGCCTTTCCGCCGGGTTTCGCCGAAGCCCCGGCGACCGCCGACATTGCCAAGGGCGAGGTTCGGTTCTTCGAGCATGACCGCGCCAAGCGCGCAGTGCAGCGCGATCAGCTTGCCTCGCAGGCCGATCAATATGTCGAGCAGATCCACGGGTTGGAAGCGCAGCGCCAGTCGAACCAGCGCGAACGCGATATCGTCGTGTCCGATGACGACCGGATTCAGAAACTGATCAAGCAGGGTCTTGTCGAGCAGACCAAGGTCAGCCTGCTGCAACGCGACATGGCCAAGATCGACGGGCTGCGCGGCGAGATCGCCTCGAACATCGCCCGCGCCAATGCCCAGATCGGTGAAACCAAGCTGCGCATCCTCGAGATCGACCATCAGGCCCAGACCAGCGCGCAACAGGAATTGCGCGAGATCGACGCCCATATGGCGGAACTGAACGAGCGCCTCGTCGCGGCGCGCGACACCTTGTCCCGCACCGATCTGCGCGCGCCGATATCCGGCATGGTGAACGATCTTTCGGTGCATACCGTCAATGGAGTCATCGCCAAGGGCGAAACCGTCATGTCCATCGTTCCGGTGGGTGAGATGATCGTCGAAGCGCGGCTGTCGACCAACGACATCGATCAGGTGGCGATTGGCCAATCCGCCAAGCTGCGGTTTTCCGCCTTCAACCGGCGCTCCACCCCGGAAATCGCGGGCAAGGTCACCGTGATCGGCGCCTCGTCCACCATCGACCCCGCCACCGGCGCGCCGTATTATCTGTCGATCGTCGAGATCAGCGATGCCTCGGCGCTGGGGGAGCACACGCTGGTGCCGGGCATGCCGGTCGAGGTCTTCTTCCAGACCGATGAACGGACCGCGCTGTCCTATCTGATGAAGCCCTTCTCCGACCAGGTCGAACGCGCCTTCCGCGAGGAATAGGGCAGAGCCAACAGACCGGAAAGCGCCCGCGCCCTGCGGGCCTTTCCCATGTCCGGCTTTCCGGTAATAGTGCAGCCGCACTGCCGGAAGGGGGCCGCCGCATGACCAGCACGACCGCAACCGGGGCCGCGGCGCTTTTGCGCGCGCTTTTCGACCGCGGCGTCGCGGTGGCCGATCCGATGCGGATGATCGCCGCGCAGCTGCCGCCGAAACCGCCGGGCCGCGTCCTGGTGATCGGGGCGGGCAAGGCCTCGGCCCGGATGGCAGAGGCGGTCGAGGCGGCCTGGGGCCCCTGCGAGGGGCTGGTGATCACCCGCTATGGCTATGGCCGCCCGACCAGAGGCATCGAGATCGTCGAGGCTGCGCATCCGGTGCCAGACGCCGCCGGGCAGGCGGCGACGGCGCGGATGCTCGCGATGGTCTCGGGCCTCGGGCCGGATGATTTCGTGCTTGCCCTGATCTCGGGCGGCGCGTCGGCGCTGCTGGTGCAGCCGGCGGGCGCTATCACCCTGGCCGAAAAACAGGCGATCAACGCAAGCCTGCTCGCCTCGGGCGCGCCGATCCAGGCGATGAACCTGTTGCGCAAGCACCTGAGCCGGGTGAAGGGCGGCCAGCTTGCGGCTGCGGCCTTCCCGGCGCGGATGCTGGCCTTGATGATCTCGGATGTGCCGGGCGATGATCCGGCCTTCATCGGCTCCGGCCCCACCGTGCCGGATGCCTCGACCGCCGGCCGAGGCGCGCGCCATTCTTGCGCGCTGGTCGATCGCCACGCCGGCTTCGGTCGCCGCCGTCCTCGCCGAACCCACCGGGGTCGTGTCGCCCGGCGATCCGCGCCTGTCGCGGACCGAGAACCGGGTGATCGCCGCCCCGGCGCAATCGCTCGCCGCCGCGGCCGAGCTTGCCGGCGCGCAGGGCATCAGCGTCGAGATCCTCGGCGATGCGCTGGAAGGCGAGGCGCGCGACGTGGCGCGCACCCAGGCCAGCCTCGCCCGATCACGCCAGAACGGCGCTGCGCCCCGGCGATCCGCCGCTTCTGCTGCTGTCGGGCGGCGAGCTGACCGTCACCCGGCGCGGCGATGGCAGCGGCGGCCCGAACGCGGAATTCATCCTTGCGCTGCTGGTCGCGCTGGACGGTGCGCCCGGGATCTCGGCCATTGCCTGCGACACCGACGGGGTCGATGGCGCGGCCGAGGTTGCCGGTGCGCTGATCACGCCCGAGTCGGCGGCAAAGGCCCGCGACCTCGGACTCGACCCCTCCGCGGCGCTGGAGATCAATGACAGCCACGGATTCTTTGCCCGCCTTGGCGCGCAGGTCGTCACCGGCCCGACGCTGACGAATGTCAATGATTTCAGGGCGATCCTGATCGAGCCCGTGGGCTGACCCGCTCTGTGACAGGCAATTGTGACAGAAGAAATGACAAAACTGTCACCCGACTGTCATACGAAGCCACTATCCGGTGCCCGTCTCCTGCGGGAAACCGGAACGGAGACACGCGATATCCTTAGTCCTGTTCCAGGAGAACCACCGTGAGCTTCATGAAAACCTTCACCGTCGGTGCCGCCGCCGCCGCCTTCAGCCTTTCGCTGGTCGGCACGAGCTTTGCCGCCGACATCTCCGGCGCCGGCTCTAGCTTCATCTATCCGGTCTTCGCCAAATGGGGCGACACCTACAAGAAAGACACCGGCACCGGGCTGAACTACCAGTCGATCGGGTCGGGCGGCGGCATCAAGCAGGTCGAAGCCAAGACCGTGACCTTCGGCGCCTCCGACAAGCCGCTGTCGGACGACGATCTGACCAAGAACGGCCTGACCCAGTTCCCGATGATCTCGGGCGGGATCGTTCCGATGTACAACATCGACGGCGTGAAACCGGGCGAGCTGGTGCTCGACGGCAAGACGCTTGTCGGCATCTACATGGGCGACATCACCATGTGGAACGATCCGGCCATCGTCGCGCTGAACAAGGACCTGAAGCTGCCGGCGCAGCCGATCGTCGTCGTGCACCGCTCGGACGGGTCGGGCACCACCTTCAACTTCACCGACTACCTGTCGAAAGTCTCGCCCGAGTGGAAAGACAAGATCGGCTCTGACACCGCCGTCGAATGGCCCGTCGGCCTCGGCGCGAAAGGCTCCGAGGGCGTCGCCAACACGGTGAAACAGACCGCAGGCGCAGTCGGCTACAACGAATACGCCTATGTCACCCAGAACAAGCTGGGCTACGCCAAGATGGTGAACGCCGCTGGCAAAGTGGTCGAGCCCTCGCTCGAATCCTTCGCCTCGGCCGCCTCGAACGCCGACTGGGCCGGGGCCAAGAACTTCCACGTGATCATCACCAACCAGCCGGGCGACGCGTCCTGGCCGATCGCGGCCTCGACCTGGGTCATGATCCACACCAACCCGGATGATCCGAAAGCGGCTGAAGAGGCGCTCAAGTTCTTCGACTGGGCCTACAAGAAGGGCAAGTCCGAAGCCAAGGGTCTCGACTATGTCGCGATCCCGGACAATGTGGTTGCGCTGATCGAAAAGTCCTGGTCGACCACGATCATGGCGGATGGCAAGCCGGTTCTGATGCAGTGACCCTTGGTCGCTGATTGACAAAAGGGACGGGCAGGGGGCATCCCTGCCCGTCCCAGTTCGGGACCAACTCGCGTATAGGGTGACGGCGACATGGCCATGATGACCGATAACAGAGGCCCCTCTGCCGCGCAGGAAAGTGCTGCGCTCTCGGCCCGCATGGCGCGGCAGGATCGCATCTTCGTCGCCCTGACATGGGCCTCGGCGACGCTGGTCGTGCTGGTTCTGCTGGGGGTGATGGCCTCGCTGGTGATCGACTCGATCCCGGCGTTCCGCGAATTCGGGCCCGCCTTCATCTGGAACGAACGCTGGAGCCCGGCCAAGGACATCTTCGGTGCCGCCGCCCCGATCTATGGCACGATCGTCACCTCGATCATCGCCATGGTGATCGGCGTCCCGGTCAGTTTCGGCATCGCGATATTCCTGACCGAGCTTTGCCCCGACCGCCTGCGCCGCCCGATCGGTGTCGCGATCGAGCTTCTGGCCGGCATCCCCTCGATCATCTACGGGCTCTGGGGCTTCTTCGTGCTGGCGCCGATCATGCAATCCACCGTGCAGCCCTTCCTGCTGGAAACCTTCGGCCAGGTGCCGGGGCTGAAGATCCTGTTCTCCGGCGCGCCCTATGGCATCGGGATGCTGACCGCAGGCATCGTGCTGGCGATCATGGTCTTGCCCTTCATCACCTCGGTCACCCGCGACGTGTTCCAGACCGTGCCGGTCATGCTGCGCGAAAGCGCCTATGGCATGGGCATGACGACCTGGGAGGTGACGCGCTACATCGTCATTCCCTATACCCGCCTCGGCCTTGTCGGCGGCATCATGCTCGGCCTCGGCCGCGCGCTGGGGGAGACGATGGCGGTGACCTTCGTGATCGGCAACTCGCATCGCATCGCGGCCTCGCTGCTGGCGCCGGCCACCACGATCTCGGCCTCGATCGCCAATGAATTCGCCGAGGCGACGACCGGGCTTTACACTTCCAGCCTGATCGCCCTTGGCCTGATCCTGTTCTTCATCACCTTCTCGGTGCTCGCGCTGGCCAAATGGCTGCTCGGGCGCGTCGAAACCTTCTAGGGGATCCGCGATGTCAATCTCCTCGCGCCGCTACACCTCGAACCGGATCGCCATGGTGCTCTGCACCGGGGCCGCGGTCTTCGGCCTGTTCTGGCTGGCGGTGATCCTTGGCACCTTGCTGTGGAATGGCCTTGGCGCCATCAACCTTGCGATCTTCACCCAGATGACGCCGCCGCCGGGCAGCGATGGCGGCGGGCTGGCCAATGCGATCTTCGGCTCGCTGGTGATGACCTTCGTCGGCATCCTGATCGCCGCGCCGGTCGGCATTCTGGCCGGGACCTATCTGTCGGAATACGGCAAGGGATCAAAGCTGGCCGAGGTCGCGAAGTTCATCAATGATGTGCTGCTCTCGGCGCCCTCGATCATCATCGGCCTCTTCGTCTATGCCATCCTTGTCGTGCCCTTCGGGCATTTCTCGGCCTGGTCGGGCGCCATCGCGCTGGCGGTGATCGCGGTGCCGGTGATCAACCGCACCACGCAGGACATGCTGGCGCTGGTGCCCAACGCGCTGCGCGAGGCCGCCGCCGCGCTTGGCGCGCCGCGCTGGAAGGTGATGACCTTCGTCACCTACCGCGCCGCGCGGTCCGGCATCCTGACCGGCGTGCTGCTGGCCATCGCCCGGATCTCGGGCGAAACCGCGCCGCTGCTGTTCACCGCGCTCAACAACCAGTTCTGGTCGACCGACATGGGCGCGCCGATGGCGAACCTGCCGGTCGTCATCTTCCAGTTCGCGATGTCGCCCTATGACCAGTGGCAGCGCCTCGCCTGGGGCGGCGCGCTGATCATCACGGTCGCCATTCTCGCCCTCAACATCCTCGCCCGGACGCTTGCCGCCGGGCGCCGCTCGTGAAGGAGCCGGACATGAACATGAACACCGATGCCGTCGCCCCGGTCACGATGCAGGCGCAGGACGCGACCTTCGTTCCCGCGCCGCAGGTCGACCAGCCGGTCAAGCTCGAGATCCGCGATCTGCGCTTCAAGTACCAGAACGGGCATGAGGTGCTGAAGGGCATCAACATCAAGCTGCGCGACAAGACGGTGACCGCCTTCATCGGCCCCTCGGGCTGCGGCAAATCCACCCTGCTGCGCACCTTCAACCGGATGTACGACCTCTATCCGGGGCAGGAAGTGACCGGCGAGATCCTGCTTGACGGGCGCAACATCCTGCGAGCCGGGCGAAGACCTGAACCGGCTGCGCTCCAAGGTCGGGATGGTGTTCCAGAAACCGACGCCCTTCCCGATGTCGATCTATGAAAACATCGCCTTCGGCATCCGGCTCTACGAGAAGGTCTCGAAGGCCGAGATGAACAACCGGGTCGAGGCCGCGCTGCGCGAGACCGCGCTCTGGGATGAGGTGAAGGACAAGCTGCAGCAGTCCGGTCTCGGGCTCTCGGGCGGCCAGCAACAGCGCCTCTGCATCGCCCGCGCGGTGGCGGTGAAGCCCGAGGTGCTGCTGCTTGATGAGCCCGCCTCGGCGCTCGATCCGATCTCTTCGGCCAAGATCGAGGATCTGATCGGCAAGCTCGCCTCGGATTACTGCATCGCGATCGTGACGCATAACATGCAGCAGGCGGCGCGGACCTCGCTCTACACCGCCTTCATGTATCTCGGCGAGGTGGTGGAATTCGACCGCACCGAAAAGATCTTCACCGCCCCGTCGCAACAGCGCACCAACGATTACGTCACCGGCCGGTTTGGCTGAGACGCGGCCCCGGGTGCCGCCCGGGGGCAATCGTTCCAGTGGGGCGATTGCCGCGGCGAACGCCCGAAGCGCAAGCGCAGCGCCGGCAGCGCCGCCCCGTCATCGCGCCGAGCCGTAGGGGGGGGCACCCCGACATGTCCCGCGCCTAAGAACGCAAAAGCAAAAGGGCGGGGCCAACCGGCGCCCGCCCTTCCCGAGTCCTGTGAAAGCCTCAGTTCCCTGCGGCCTTCAGCTTGGTGTTGCAGGCGCTCAGATATTTCGGCCAGGTCGTGCCCGAGGTCTTGCCCGCTGCCTTGTCGGCCTGCCAGAGCTGGCCGCACTGACGCTCGCGCTTGTAGAAGGCGAGCTGGCCGGGGGTGAAGGCCTTGCCGTTCTTGTCCACCGTCGGCAGCGGCGCCGCGGCCGAGGCCTTGGTGGGCTCTGGCGCGGTGGCCGTTGCCGCATCTTCCGCCTTCAGATCCGCCGCGCAGGCCGAGTAATACTTCGGCCAGGTCTGGCCCTGCGGCACCTTGTTCGCGGCCTTGTCCAGTTTGTACTGTGCCGAGCAGGTCGCCATCGTCGAGTTGCCGCCCGCCGCTGCGGTCTCGGTCGCCGCCGGGGCAGGGGCCGCCGGTGCCGCGGCGGTCGTGGAGGTGCCCGAGGAGGCCTTCACCTTGGCCGCACAGGCAGAGTAATACTGCGGCCAGGTCTGTCCGGTGGCCAGCTTGCCCGCATCCTTGTCGGCCTTGTACTGCGCGCTGCAGGTATCCATCACCGTATTCGCGGCAAAGGCGCCGTTCGCCGCCGACAGCGCAAGGCCGCCGGCCAGCGCCGCCCAGAGCAGTTTCGAAGACATCATCTGCATTCTCTTACCTACCTTTCCTGAACTGCGCGGGGCCGCCGGACAGGACCGGATCAGCTTGGCCACACGCGTGTCGCAACGGCCCTTGGTGGCGCACCATCGACGCACGCCATCGCCCCCGTTGGTGCATTGATAGGCAAGATCGGGCGCGCCGCAAAACGGAATTTTGCGCCTGAAACCGCGGAATTGCCCGAGGGTGGGGCCAAAGCCCCGGACCGGCCCCCGGTCCGGCAGCTTTCCGCCCGAAGTCGCCGCCGAAAGCCCGGCCTCAGACCCCGCGTGACAGCGCCGCAACCCCGGTCCGGGCCATCTCGCGCAGGCCCAGCGGGCGCATCAGATCGGCGAAGGCGTCGATCTTCTCGGCGGTGCCGGTGATCTCGAAGACGAAGCTTTCCAGCGTCGTATCCACCACCGAGGCGCGGAAGATATCCGCCAGCCGCAGCGCCTCGACCCGGTGCTCGCCGGTGCCCTGCACCTTGAACAGCGCCAGCTCGCGCTGCACGGAGGGGCCCTCGACCGTCAGGTCATGCACCTCATGCACCGGCACCATCCGGCCCAGCTGCGCCTTGATCTGGTCGATCACCTGCGGCGTGCCAGAGGTCACGATGGTGATCCGGCTCAGATGCCCCTTGTGGTCGACCTCGGCCACGGTCAGGCTTTCGATGTTGTAACCGCGCCCGGAGAACAGCCCGATCACCCGCGCCAGCACGCCGCTTTCGTTGTCCACCAGCACCGCCAGCGTATGGGTCTCGATCACATCCGCATAGGGGTCGCGCAGGTCATAGGCCGAATGGCTCGTTGCGCCCGTCTTGATGTTCAGTGCCGCCATCTCTTACCTCATCCATATGTTCTGACGACCGCAGCCGCCAACCAGATCCCCGGCGGCCAGGCCGCGATCAGGGCAGGGACCCGGCCCCGGGGACAATGTCACGCTCCACCAAGACCGCTCTTCTTCTTGGCGAAAATACTCCGGGGTCCGGGGCAGAGCCCCGGCCGCCTCACACCAGCGCCGCACCTTCCGCGGTGATCGCGCCCTTGCTCTCGGCCTCGCCCAGCAGCATCTCGTTATGCGGCTTGCCCGAGGGGATCATCGGGAAGCAGTTCTCGTGCTTCTCGACCCGGCAATCGAAGATCACCGGCCCGTCATAGGCCAGCATTTCCAGGATCGCCTCGTCGAGATCGGCCGGATCGGTGACACTGGATCCCCTTGCAGCCGAAGGCCTCGGCCAGTTTCACGAAATCCGGCAGGCTTTCGGACCAGGAGTGGCTGAATAGCGCTCGCCATGCAGCAGCTCCTGCCACTGCCGCACCATGCCGAGCCGCTCGTTGTTCAGGATGAACTGCTTGACCGGGGCGCGGAACTGCATCGCGGTGCCCATCTCCTGCATGTTCATCAGCCAGGATCGCCTCGCCCGCCACGTTGATGACCAGGCTCTCGGGATGCGCGACCTGCACGCCGATCGAGGCGGGCAGGCCATAGCCCATCGTGCCCAGCCCTCCGCAGGTCATCCAGCGGTTCGGCTCCTCGAAGCCGAGGAACTGCGCCGCCCACATCTGATGCTGGCCGACCTCGGTGGTGATGTAGCGGTCCATGGCCCTTGGTCAGCGCCTCGAGCCGTTGCAGCGCATATTGCGGCTTGATGACCTTGTTCGAGTTCTTGTAGGTCAGGCATTTCACCGCCCGCCAGTCCTCGATCTGGCCCCACCATTCCTGGTCAAAGCGCCGCGGTTCACCTTGCGGCCGCGCTGACTCCAGAGCGCCAGAACATCGCGCCAGAACCTTGGCCACGTCGCCGACGATCGGCACATCCACCCGGATCACCTTGTTGATCGAGGAGGGGTCGATATCGATATGGACCTTCTTCGAGCCCGGGCTGAAATCCGCGATCCGCCCGGTGATCCGGTCGTCAAAGCGCGCGCCGACGTTGATCATCAGATCGCAGCCATACATCGCGAGATTGGCCTCATAAAGACCATGCATCCCCAGCATGCCGAGCCAGTTCTTGCCGCTCGCCGGATAGCAGCCCAGACCCATCAGGGTCGAGGTGATCGGGAAATCGGTCGCCGCCACCAGTTCGCGCAGCAGCCGCGCTCGCCTCGGGGCCGGAATTGACCACGCCGCCGCCGGTATAGAACACCGGGCGCTCGGCGCTCTCCATCAGCTCGACCAGGCGCCTCGATCGCCGCCGCATCGCCCGTCGACCTGGGGCTGATAATGGCTGACCTTGGCCTTCCGGGATCGGGGTATAGGGCGCCTCGGCGAACTGCACGTCCTTCGGGATGTCGATCAGCACCGGGCCGGGGCGGCCGTGGGTGGCGACATGGAAGGCCTGATGGATCGTTTCGGCCAGCTTCGCGGTGTCCTTGACCAGCCAGTTCATCTTGGTGCAGGGCCGGGTGATGCCGACGGTATCGGCCTCCTGAAAGGCATCGGTGCCGATCATGAAGGTCGGCACCTGGCCCGGTCAGGACCATGATCGGGATCGAATCCATCAGCGCATCGGTCAGCCCGGTCACCGCATTGGTGGCGCCGGGGCCAGAGGTGACCAGCACGACGCCGGGCTTGCCGGTCGAGCGGGCATAGCCCTCGGCCATATGGACCGCGCCCTGTTCGTGCCGCACCAGGATGTGGCGGATGTCATTTTGCTGGAAGATCTCGTCATAGATCGGAAGCACGGCGCCGCCCGGGTAGCCGAACACCACCTCCACGCCCTGATCCTTCAGGGCCTGAACCACCATCCTTGCGCCGGTCATCGTCTCGGTCATCGTTCTCTCCGGTCATTCGGGGCCATGCGGCCCCGCGTCAAACAACAAAAAGCCCCCGGGGGTCAGTCGGGGGCGCATGGGGGTTGGATAAGGTCTCCGTTACCGGCCCATGCACCTCTGATCTACGTCTACGATAATGCCGAACATGGCGGACCCGTCCTTTGCTGCGCGGCGGACATTAGGCGGGCCCGCCGGGGGCGTCAACCGACAAAATGCGCAACAAAGTGTCGCGGGGCATGGGCGTTCTTTCTGCTTCTTGCGCCCGGGCGGGTATGGAGAGAAAGAAACGCAAATCACCGCGACGTGAGTCTCCGGCCGCCCCGCTGCCTTTGCAAAGGGCATCTGCCGCCTTGCTAAGCATTTGACATTCTGCACGAAAAACTCAGCGAACCGGGCCCAAAGGTGATCGCCTCCGGCTGGACAGGCTCACGACGTTGTGTAAAGTGCTTCCACTTTGGCCAAGGCGCGGGACCAACCTGCGGCGGCCCGTTATTCACTCTAGGGAGGACCCCGATGGATCGACGTTCATTTCTGACCAAGGCCCAGTCGGCGGCGTCGCCGCGGCTGGTGCTGCGGTCCTGGCCGCGCCGGTGGTTGCGCAAAGCGCGCCACAGATCACCTGGCGCATGACCTCTTCGTTCCCGAAATCGCTCGACACGATCTATGGCGCGGCCGAGACGCTGGCGAAATATGTCAGCGACGCGACCGATGGCAACTTCAAGATCCAGGTCTTCGCGGCGGGCGAACTGGTCGGCGGCCTGCAGGCGATGGACGCCGCCGCGGCCGGCACGGTCGAGGCCTGCCACACCGCCTCCTATTACTACTGGGGCAAGGACCCGGCCTTCGCGCTGGCGACCTGCGTGCCGTTCGGGCCGAACTATCGCCAGATGAATGCCTGGTACTATTATGGCGACGGCATTGCGCTGACCAACGAGTTCTTCAAGACCAAGGGCATCTATGCGCTGCCCTGCGGCAATACCGGGGCCCAGATGGGCGGCTGGTTCCGCAAGGAGATCAACACGCTCGAAGATCTCAAGGGCGTCAAGATGCGGATCGGCGGCTTCGGCGGCAAGGTGATGGAGGCGCTCGGCGTGGTGCCGCAGCAGATCGCCGGTGGCGACATCTACCCCTCGCTGGAAAAAGGCACGATCGATGCGGCGGAATGGGTCGGCCCCTATGACGACGAGAAGCTCGGCTTCTACAAGGTCGCGCCCTATTACTACTATCCCGGCTGGTGGGAAGGTGGCCCGACGCTCTCGGCCATGTTCAACCAGGCGAAATGGGACAGCCTGCCGCCGGTCTACCAGAACGTGCTCAAGGTCGCCTGCGAGGCTGCGAACTCGAACATGATGGCGAGCTACGACGCCAAGAACCCGGCCGCGCTGAAGCGCCTGGTTGGCGCCGGCGCCAAACTGCGCCCCTTCTCGCGCGAGATCATGTCGGCGGCCTTCGACGCCTCGCACAAGATCTACGCCGACATCTCGGCCACCAACGCGCCGTTCAAGGCGATCTGGGACAGCCAGAGCGCGCTGATGCGCGATGCCTATCTCTGGGATCAGGTGGCCGAATACACCTTCGACACCTTCATGATGCAACAGCAGCAGGCCGGCAAACTCTGAGCCGCCCGAAGCTGTGAAAAGACCGGCCCCGGAGAGGACACTCTCCGGGGCCGTTTCGTTGCGGCTGTCTTGCCGCCGAGGGCGGGGGGCTCTGCCCCCCGCACCCCCCGGAGTATTTCCGCCAAGAAGAAACGGGAAAGGGCGGGCCGCCCCCCATTTTCTGCCCGCAAATATCCCCGCCGGAGGCAGCGACCGGCCAGCGGTGCCGCGACGGCGGGGCAGGGGCCCGCCTCAGTTCTTCGGCGCGTCGGTCCCGAAGCTTGGCGGTTGCAACCCGCCGATCCCGCCGAGACCGCTGCCGAGCGGCTGCAGCGTTGGCACGGTGACCTTGATGTTCTGCATGTCCACCACCGGCCCCTTGTAGCGCATCACCAGCCCGGGGAAGCCGATCACGATCACGATCATCGCGACCTGGATCAGCACGAAGGGAATCGCGCCCCAGTAGATCTGGCTGGTCTTGATCGGCGCCATCATCTTGCCGGTCACGCGATCCTCATAGGGTTCCTTGGGCGCGACCGAGCGCAGGTAGAACAGCGAGAAGCCGAAGGGCGGATGCATGAACGAGGTCTGCATGTTCACCCCGAGGATGACGCCGAACCAGATCAGGTCGATCCCCAGCTTCTGGCCGCTGGCGCCAGCAGCGGCACGATGATGAAGGCCAGCTCGAAGAAGTCGAGGAAGAAGGCCAGCACGAAGACCAGCAACGAGACCACGATCAGGAAGCCGATCTGGCCGCCCGGCAGCGAGACCAGCAGATGCTCCACCCAGAGATGCCCGTTCACGCCGTAGAAGGTGAGCGAAAAGACCCGCGCACCGAGCAGGATGAACATCACGAAGGACGAGAGCCGCGTGGTCGAGGCCAGCGCCTGCCGGATCACCGACAGGTTCAGCCGCCCCTTGATCGCGGCCAGCATCAGCGAGCCGACAGCCCCCATCGCGCCGCCCTCGGTCGGCGTCGCCACGCCAAGGAAGATCGTGCCGAGCACCAGGAAGATCAGCGCCAGTGGCGGGATCAGCACGATGATCACCTGCTGCGCCAGACGGCTCATCAGGTTGACCTTCAGCGCCCGGTCGAGAAGCGCCAGCACATAGGTGAAGATGATGCCCACGGCAGCGCCGAGAATATCGGCATTGTCGCCCTGGCTGGCCCCGAACCAGCGGATCGCGGCCCAGGCCACCGCCACGCCAAGCGCCAGTGCGACGAGGAGCGAGAGCACGCCGGAGCCGAGCGTGCGCGCCTCTTTCGGCAGCGCCGGGACCATGTTGGGCCGCACGATCGACAGCACCAGCACATAGCCCAGATAGATGCCGGTCAGGATCATCCCGGGAAACAGCGCGCCCTGATACATGTCGCCCACCGAGCGGCCAAGCTGGTCGGCCAGCACGATCAGCACGAGGCTCGGCGGGATGATCTGCGCCAGCGTGCCGCGGCCGCGATCACGCCGGTCGCCACCCGCCGGTCATAGCCATAGCGCAGCATGATCGGCAGCGAGATCAGCCCCATCGCGATGACGCTGGCCGCCACCACGCCGGTGGTCGCCGCCAGCAGCGCGCCGACGATGATCACCGCATAGGCGAGGCCGCCGCGCACCGGCCCGAACAGCTGGCCGATCGTCTCGAGCAGATCCTCGGCCATGCCCGAGCGCTCCAGCACGATGCCCATGAAGGTGAAGAAGGGAATGGCGAGCAATGTCTCATTCGACATGACCCCCCAGAACCGCTCCGGCAGCGCATAGAGCAACGGCCAGGACAGCGTGATCGAGCCGCCCGAGAGCGGCGCCAGCCACACCCCGATGAAGAAGAACATCAACCCGTTGGCGGCCAGCGAGAAGGCCACCGGATAGCCGATCAGCAGGAACACCATCAGCGACACGAACATGATCGGCGCCATGTTCTGGGCAACAAGCTCCATGATCATTTCAGGATCTCCCCGGCCAGCATCTCGCCTTCCAGTTCCGCCGCCTGATGGGTCGAGATGAAGGGTGTCGGGTCGTCCATGTCACCGCGCATGATGGCGATCTTCTTGATGATCTCGGACAGGCCCTGCGCCGTCAGCAGCAGGAAGCCCGCCAGCAGCATCGACTTCGCCGGCCAGAGGATCAGCCCGCCCGCATTGGTCGACATCTCGCCCGAGGAATAGCTGAGCCAGACCCAGGGCACGAAATAGATGTCCATCAGGATCACGAAGGGCATCAGGAAGAGCAGGTGGCCGAGCAGGTCGATCCAGTGCTGCGCCCGCCGCGACAGCGCGCCATAGAGGATGTCGATGCGGATATGTTCGTTCTGCCGGAGCGTATAGGCCGAGGCGAGCAGGAAGGCCGCGCCGTAGAGGTACCACTGCAACTCCAGCCAGGCATTGGACGACATGCTCAACGTCTTGCGCACGATCGCATTGACCGCGCTGACAAGGATCGCGACAAAGATCAGCCAGCCCACGGATTTGCCGATGATTTCCGTCACGCGGTCGATCCCGCGTGACAGCGCAAGCAGTGCGCGCATGGACTTCCTCCCCGAATTCCTCTTGGGCGACGGTTTTTCCGCCACTTCACTGGCTCTCCTATGGCGAAACCCGTGCCATGCGTCAACTCCAAGGCGGGCCTTCGCCACCTTGACAGGGCGCGTGGCAGGGTAAGGATGCCGGGCGCGCCACCTTAGGCGCATAGGAGAGTTTCGATGACACGCCGCCCCGTCGCCCGCACCCGCCCGCTGAAACTGTCGCGCGTGAAACATCCGCGTTTCATGCTGTTCTTCGCGGTTCTGGTCATTGGCACCGCGGCGGCGGCGTTTCTGCCGGTCACGCCGTTCAAGCCGGAATTTGCGCCGCTCCTGGGCTTCGATCTTGCCGCCCTGCTGTTCCTGCTCAGCGCCCTGCCGCTCTGGCGCGCCGATGGGGCGCCGGCGATCCGCGCCCGCGCGGCGCGTGACGATGGCGGGCGGTCGCTGTTGCTCGCGATCTCGGTGGTGACGCTGGGTGCGGTCCTGGTGGCCCTCGGGGTCGAGATCGCGCGCAAGGCGGTGCTGACCGGCCCCGGCTTCGTGCTGGTGATCGCGACGCTGGTGCTGTCCTGGCTATTCGTCAATCTGGTCTACAGCTTCCACTATGCCCATCTCTATTACGACCAGACCGCCGCGGCCGGCAGCACGAAGATGGCGGACCGGGGCGGGCTCGACTTCCCCGGCAAGGTGCCGCCGGTCTTCGCCGATTTCTGCTACTTCTCCTTCGTCGTCGGCATGACCTGTCAGGTCTCGGATGTGGTCATCACCCTGTCCACCTTCCGCCGCGCGGTGCTGATCCACGGGCTGCTCAGCTTCTTCTTCAACCTGGGCGTGCTGGCGCTGACGATCAACGTGCTGTCCGGCCTGCTCTGATCCCGGGCGGCCCGCGCGGGGCGGCTGCGGAAGCCTCCGGCGGGGATATTTTCGGGCAGAAAATGGGGCAGGGGCACGGCCTTACCCCTTCTTCTTGGCACAAATACTCAGCTTCGCCGCAGGCGTTCGACCACGGCAGGGCGCCGCGAAGCGGCGCCGGGCCCAACATTGAGGAGAGGGCCGCAAGGCCTTCGACGAAAGGCGGGAGGCGCCCGGGCCGGTCAGGCAGAAGGGGCGGGAGCGGGCGGGCCGATCAGATCCCAGCGGTTGCCGAAAGGGTCGCGCCAGACCGCGACCATGCCATAGGGTTCGGCGCGCGGCGGCTCTTCGAACTGCACGCCTTTGGCCTGCATGGCCGTGTGATCGCGGGTGAAATCGTCGGTCTGCAGGAACAGAAACACGCGCCCGCCGGTCTGATTGCCGATCGCCGCACGCTGCGTCGCGCCTTCGGCGCGCGCCAGCACCAGCCGGCAGCCGCCGCCCGCGGGTTCGACCACGACCCAGCGCTTGTGCCCCTGGTCGATATCCTCGACCAGCCGGAAGCCCAACACGCCGATGTAGAAGGCGAGGCCCGCCTCATACTCCGGCACCAGCAGTGCCAGCGCTGCGATTCTCTGCATCGCCTCAGCCCTGCTGCGCCGGCAGGCTGTCGGGCAGGGTGATCCGCGCCACCTGCTCCGAGATCGGGTCGACCGAGAGCGGATGCAGATCAGATCGATGCTCGGCGGGGTCGCCGACCGGCTGCCAGCGGCCGTCCTTGTAGATCTCCAGCGCCGAGAAGTTGGATTTGTAGCCCATCTTGCGGCTGCCCGGCACCCAATAGCCAAGGTAGACATAGGGCAGCCCGGCCTCGAGTGCGATGCGGACATGGTCGAGGATGATATAGGTGCCAAGACTGTCGCCGGCCCGGTCCGGGTCGTAGAAGGAATAGACCATGCTCAGCCCGTCATCGAGCACATCGGTCAGGCAGACCGCGGTCAGGCTGCGCCGTCGGGTCCTGGGCGCATTGGGGTAGGAATATTCGATCACCCGGCTGCGCACCGGGGTCTCCTCGATCATCGCGGCGAATTCGAAGATATCCATGTCGGCCATGCCGCCATCGGCGTGCCGGCTGTCGAGGTAGCGGCGGAACAGCGCATATTGATCCTCGGTCGCCCAGGGGCTGGTCGCATCGCGCTGCAACCCGGCGTTGCGCTTCAGCGTCCGCTTCTGGCTGCGCGAGGCGCGGAAATCCTTGACCCGGATGCGCGCCGAAAGGCAGGCCGAGCATTCCGCGCAGGACGGCCGATAGAGCACGTTCTGCGAGCGCCGGAAGCCCTGCTTGGACAGCGCGTCATTCAGCCGTTCCGCCCGGTCGCCCTGCAGCGCGGTGAACAGCTTACGCTCCATCCGGCCCTCCAGATAGGGGCAGGGCTGGGGCGCCGTCACATAGAACTGGGGCGCAATGGGAAGGGTATGGCGCATCTGTCTCTGAACTGGCTCTGGACGGGCTACAGGGCCAACGTTAGCAAGCCGTTACCATTCTTCCAAGCCCAGAGTTGCGGCGACATCATCGGGCGCCGCCGCAGCCCCGTGCGGGCCTAGTGCATCGCCGCCCGGTTGATCGCCACCGTGCCGAGCGCAAGGTCCGACAGCCCCTGTGCGCGCCCGCCCACCGCCATCAGCGCCGCCGAGATCAGCTGCGGGAAGATCATCGAGACCGAGATCGTGTAGCCCAGCGTGTGCAGGAAAGCCGTCAGCGGGTCGAATCGCTGCCCGTCGTGGCGGCGGAACTCGATCGCCACGATCCGCATCCCCCATGTGGCAGAGCCCGAGGTCAGCGTCGCCCAGCGGTAGAGAAAGCCGAGAAAGAGGAACATCACCGGCAGGAAGAACAGCGCGATGAAGGCGGTGAAGGGCACCACCAGCAGCACCATCAGCGAAATCACCAGCGTGTCGATCACCCATGCGATCGCGCGTTTCACCGCGACATCGCGATAGAACTCGGCGTGATACTCCGGGTCGGGCAGGCGGCTGAACGGATCGGCGAGGATCATCGGCGGGCTCCGGGGGGCTTTGGCGCAGAGGGCGCGGGACAGGCGGGCGCAGAAGGTGCACGCAGGGGTCATGTGGGGGCGGCAGGCGCCGCGCAAAAGGGGCAGCGGCGCGGCCCGGAGGGTTTCCGGGCCGCGTCACTGTCGGACGGGTCAGGCGCCGGTCGGGCCCGCCTCATCGGTCTTGGCGGCATGGGCGCGGTCGTCCATGAAGGCGTCGAACTCGGTCTTGTCCTTGGCCTCGCGCAGCCGCTGCAGGAAGGCCTCGAAGGCTTCCTGTTCCTCTTCCAGCCGACGCAGGGTCTCGGTCTTGTAGCTGTCGAAGGCGGTATTGCCGGACGATTGCATGCCGTGGCGGCGCATCATGCGGTCGTGCATTTGGTGGCGGGCATGCCCGCAGGAACGGTTGAACATACGTTTGCTCCAGATCATGTAAGCCAGCAGGGCAAGGCCTGCGGGCCAGAAGAAGACGAACCCGAGGATCATGGCCGCGATCCATGCGGGCTTGCCGCGCTGGTCGAGCCAGTCCTGGGCCTGAGAGGGCCAGGCAGTAATGGCGGTCATGGGCGAACTCCTGTCTCGTGACCATGTGAATTGCTTTCACATTGGAAACATCGGAACCCGATGCCGCCGGGTCAAGAGGGATGTGAATGTTTTTCACATTGCGGTGCCAAACGCCCTGCGAGGGGCCGCCCGGGCGGCGAAAATCGGCAAAAACTGGCCGATCCATCGCGCCAGCGCGCAGGACCCGCCCCGGAAGAGTTTTGCACAGTTGACGCAACCACCGGTCGGGCGCAGCCTGCCGGCATTCACGTTGTCGCATATTTTCACCGTCGTCGCGCCCCGGTCTTTCAAAACGGAGTTGCCATGCAGGAATTATACCCGCTTACCGCAGGCTTCGCCCTCGGCCTGCTGTTCTTTGCCCGCCGGGACTGGACCCCGGGCCCGGTCTTTCGTGCGGTCCTGATCGGTTTCGTCGCCCTCTCCGCAACCTTCCTGAGTGGCGAATGGCTGCGGGGCTGGGGCTTTGTCGCCCTCGATCTGGTTGAGGTCGGCCTGCTGGCCTGTGCCGGCCTGCTCGCCGCGCGCAGGATGGATCGCAGGCCGCGCAGGCGCCAGGGCTGATCCCGCAGGCGCCGGTCCCGCAATCGCTGGCCGCGCCCGGTTCCCGTTCCGTGAAGCTGCCGCGCTGCGAGGCGCGGCCCATGCCCTTTGCAGGAGCTTTCCCGATGACCATTCCCCCCCGCGGCACTGTCGGCCGGTTCGGCGGCCTCGACACGCTGCATGTCTCGATCCCGAGTCCTGTCACCCTCTACACCCAGACCGGCTTTCAGGGTGAGACGCGCGCGCTCAGCCCCGGATCGGTCCGCTTCACCGATCCCTCGACCTTCAATGACCGCGCCGTCTCGATACAGGTGGCGCAGGGCTATTGCGCGGTGCTGTTCGAGGATGCCGATGATGGCGGCGGCTATGGTCGCGCGGTCGACCTGCTGGAGGATTGCCCGGACCTGTCGGTCTACGGCTTCTCCGGCATAGCGTCTTACGTCATCGTGTTTTCCACCACAAACGGCACGCTGGTCTATGTGCGCGGCCAGATGCAGAACGGCGCTTACGTCGCGGGCCACTGGGAACGCCAGCGCGCCAGCGGGGCAGGGCCCGCGCAACCGACAAGCGCCACCGTCTCGCCGCCCTATCCGCCACATGCCGATACCACGCCGACCGCGCTTTCCGTCGCGGGCGCGGTCACCACGATCAGCCACCTCGGCCCCCAGCAGAGCTTTGAGGTCGGGCTCTGGAACCATGCGGTGAACAACCAGCAAGGCATCATCGGCAATGATTTCCGCGGCGCCGAGGTGATCGGCACCGCCTGTTTCGAACGCGCGTCAGCGGCGATCTACATCCCCAACAACCTGAATTTCTGGTATCCGCAGGCCCGCGCCAACGATCACCGCTCGACCGCCTATTGCAAGCACACGCTCGCCGGCAAGGTGAAGCATGTCGAGACCGCCAACCTCAACGACCAATATGTCGATTACGATGTGAACATCGACGTGATCCCGAACCCCGGTTTCGAATACCTGACCGCCGAGAGCCACCCGCGTGAATATACCGATATCATGAGCGCGCAATGGACGCTCAGCGCGCATCAGTCCGGTCACCCGAACTGCTCTGCCCCCGACCAGATCGCGGAGTTCAGCTTCGTGGAATGCGAGATCCAGCCCTATCACGATGAAAAGGCGATCCCGGCGAAGCTGCTCAATGATGCCGCCACCGCCCGCGCCGGGCAGGATATCTGCCTCTACGGCCCCTGGATCTACGACAAGGGCCATTGCTGCCACCCGGAAATTCACCCCGCCGAGCAGATCTGGTGGCGCGAGGCGGCCGGCTTCGGCAAGAAGGTCTATCACTGCAATGTCTTCGTCGATGCCTCCAAGCGGTTCTGGTGGCGCGACCAGATGGATGACGGGGTCAAGCTGAAACCCTGGGGCGCGCCGCCGATCAAGGGATTGTTCGCGTTCGCCTTCGAGGCGCAGATCGGCGCGGCCCCGGTCAGCTTCGACCTGGCCAATGTCGATTTCTACAACATCACCGAATATCCGGGCGCAGAGCAGGTCTATCGCCTCGTCTATCAGGGTCAGACGCTGGTGTCCTTCACCCCGCACAACGATGCCTTCAAGGTCTCGTTCGAGAATGTGGGGTCGGATGGCGGCAGCAAGGTGCGCGGCTTTCTGGTGATCGAAACCGCGGTTGGCACGGTGACGCAGAAGGCGACCAAGATCACCGTGCTGCAGCCCGGCACGGTGCCGATACCGACGGTGATCACCCTGGCCGCCGGAAGCGCGCCCGAGGATGTCGATCAGCGCTACGAGCGGCAGTTCTTCGACAAGCTCGACGGGCATTACATGTTCACCGTCACCGAGACCGACCCGCTGCAGCGCGCGCCTGGCGTTACGGATGGTCGCCTGTCGCTCGCGACCGGTCGCCTCACCGGATAGGGCGTCAGGGCAGGGGTGCGCCCTCCCATGGCGCACCCCAAGCTTGCCCCGGATCGCGGGGCAAGCCGGTGGTGTTCCCGCGCGCGCGGGCAAGACTGGGGCGCCAGCCTGAAGATTTCGTTAAGCCAGCGCCAACATCAGATCGGGCACAAAGCGGACAAGTGCTTTTGGCCGTTTCAGGCGGTAAACCGCGCCAGTTCGGCGCCGCTGACGCGCTGCAGATCGGCAGGCCGAATCGCGAAGATATGGCGCGGCGTGCCCGCCGCCGCCCAGACCACGGGAAACTCCAGCAGCCGCGGATCGAGGAAGGCGCGCGGCGGCGAAAGATGCCCGAGCGGGGCCACGCCACCGATCGCAAAGCCGGTGTCGCTGCGGATCTGCGCCGCCTCCGCCTTGCCCAGGGCCTCGCCTGCAAGTGCGCCCGCGGCGTCCGGATCGACCTGATTTCCGCCCGCGGTCAGGAACAGAAGCAGACGGCCCGAGGCCGCGCCGCGAAACAGGATCGACTTGACGATCTGGTCCAATGCGCAATCCGCCGCCGCTGCCGCCTGTGCTGCCGTTCTGGTATCTTCCTGATATTCCAGAACTTCTGCCGCGATCCCCGCAGCCTCCAGCGCCGCGATCACGCGTTTCAGACTTTTGCTCATTGCCGGCCTCCGGTGGCGTCCGAGCGCAGTATCGCCCGGCCGGCAAATCCCCCGCAAGTCCCCCGCCTGAAACCTCTCGTTGACCGCCCCGTCGCCGCGCCCCATCCTGCGCGGGCCATGACCTTCGCTGCACGTCTCACCCGCACGCCGATCGCCTTCGACCCCGCCGCCGGGGCCGAGGCTGGTCGTCGCTTCGCCGATCTCGCCCCCGAACTGCGCGCCCTTCTGATCGGCACGGCAGGATGCAGTCCGTTCCTCAAGGGCTTGATGGAACAGGAGGAATCCTGGCTTCGCGCGGCGCTGTCCCTGACCCCGGAAACCGCCCTCGCGACGATCCTGACGCCGCTCTCCGACACGCCCACAGAGGCGCTTTCGACCAGCCTGCGCGAAGCCAAGCGGCGCACCGCGCTGCTCACGGCCCTTGCCGATCTCGGCGGGCTCTGGCCGCTCGAACAGGTTTCGCAGGCCCTGACGCGGCTTGCCGACCAGTCTGTGCATCTCGCGCTAACCCGTTATGTGGCCGAAGAGATTCGCCGTGACCGTATTCCCGGCGCGAGCCCGGATGATGCGGCGAGTGCTGCCGGAATGGTCGCCCTCGCGATGGGCAAGATGGGGGCTGGCGAGCTGAACTACTCCTCCGACATCGACCTGATCTGCCTCTATGACGAGACGCGCTACGATCCCGCCGACCAGCCCGAAGCCCGCGCCGCCTTCCTGCGCGTCACCCGCAAGATGACCGCGCTGCTCTCGGACCGCACCGCCGAGGGCTACGTCTTTCGCACCGACCTGCGCCTGCGCCCCGACGCCTCGGTCACCCCGGTCTGCCTGTCGATGGCGGCCGCCGAAAGCTATTACGAAAGCGTCGGCCGCACCTGGGAACGCGCCGCCTATATCAAGGCGCGCGCTTGCGCGGGCGACCTTGCCGCGGGGCGCAAGTTTCTTGCGGCCCTGACCCCGTTCGTCTGGCGCAAGCATCTGGATTTTGCAGCGATTCAAGATGCTTACGATATGAGGTTGAAAATCCGCGAACACCGTGGCTTGCAGGGCCCGATCACCATCGAGGGGCATAACATGAAGCTCGGCGCCGGCGGGATCCGAGAGATCGAGTTCTTCACCCAGACCCGCCAGCTGATCGCCGGGGGCCGCGATGCCAGGCTGCGCGACCGCGCCACGATGCCCGCGCTCGGGCATCTGGCCAAGGCAGGCTGGGTGCCAGAGGATGACGCCAGAACCCTGACCGAGGCCTATCGCGCGCATCGCGAGGTCGAGCATCGCCTGCAGATGATCCTCGACGCGCAAACCCATGATTTACCGGGAAACTCCGAAGGCGTGGACCGGCTTTCCCGGTTCATGGGTCAGGGAGACACGGCGCGCTTTCGGCGCGACCTTCTCGACCGTCTGACGCGGGTCGAAGGGCTGACCGAGGGGTTCTTCGCGCCCACCGCCGCCGCGCCGTCGCCCGAACTGTCCGAGGCGGCAAGCGCGATCGTGGGCGGTTGGCGCAACTATCCCGCGCTGCGCTCGGATCGCGCCGTGGGCATCTTCAAACGGCTCCGCCCCGCCATCCTCAGCCGCCTCGCCCGCGCCGCCAACCCGGATGAGGCGCTGCGTCAGTTCGACGGCTTTCTCGCCGGTCTGCCGGCCGGCGTGCAGCTCTTTTCGCTGTTCGACGCCAATCCGCAGTTGATCGATCTGATCGTTGACATCGCCGCCACCGCACCCGGCCTTGCGCAATATCTTTCCCGCAATTCCAGTGTGTTGGATGCCGTTCTTGCGGGCCATTTCTTTTCCCCCTGGCCCGGACCGGAGGATTTGGAGGCCGAGCTGTCCGCGCAGCTTGCAGCCATCGCGGACTATGAGCGCAAGCTTGATGCGGCCCGGCGCTGGACCAAGGAATGGCATTTTCGCATCGGCGTTCACCACCTGCGCGGGTTGATCGACGCGGATCAGGCGGGCGCCCAATACGCGGCCCTTGCCGATGCCGTGCTGAGCGCGCTCTGGCCGCAGGTGGTGGCCGAATTTGCCTCGCGCCACGGCCCGACGCCCGGACGGGGGGCTGCGGTGATCGGCATGGGCTCGCTCGGCGCGGGACGGCTGCATTCGGCCTCGGACCTCGATCTGATCGTGATCTACGACCCCGGCGGGGCAGAAACCTCGACCGGGCCACGCCCCTTGGCCCCGAGGCCCTATTACGCCCGCCTGACGCAGGCCTTCGTCACCGCCCTGACCGCGCCGATGGCCGAGGGGAGGCTTTACGAAGTTGACATGCGGCTGCGGCCTTCTGGCCGGCAAGGCCCTGTCGCCACGTCGATTTCTGCCTTCTGCGATTATCAGCTGACAGAGGCCTGGACATGGGAACACCTCGCCCTGACCCGCGCCCGTCCGGTCACAGGCTCTGCCGAGATCGGCGCCGAGGTCGAGGCGTTCCGGCAAGCGCTTCTGGCCGAAAAGAGCGGCGGCGCGACGGTCCTGAGCGACGTGGCCGATATGCGCGCCCGGCTGACCGCCGCCAAGCCGCCCGAGGGGCCCTGGGACGCCCGCAACGGGCCCGGCGGATTGATGGAAGTGGAATTGCTCGCCCAGACCGCCGCCCTGCGCGCCGCGTCGCCGGAACGCCGGGTCGAGGCGCAGCTCGTCGCCGGGCGGGCTGCAGGCTGGCCAGATCCCGACGCGGAAGCGGCGCTGAGTGACGCATATCGGCTCTGCTGGCGGCTCAGATGTGGTACCAAGCTTTTGACGGAGCGCCCGCTCGACCCGCAGACACTGGGGGAAGGCGGGACCGCCTTCCTGTTGCGCGAAACCGGCGAGACCGGGGTGGCAGAGCTTGCGGCGCGGCTGGAACAGACACGAGAACGCGCCGCTGCGGCAATCGGGCGGTTGCTGGGCGAGGAGGCGGGCGATGCAAAGTGATGTGAACGATCCCAAGGGGTTGGTGCGCGAAAGTTATCTGATCGAGGGGATCACCGCCTCGGAATGCCGCTCGATCTTTCTGGACTGGGCGCTCAGCCTGCCCGGAGTTGACGATCCGAGAGAGGCGATCCGCGGGTTGCTCGCCCAATACGGCGCGGCGGCTCCGGATCACCCGATGACCGCTGTGCTGCGCTCCGGGCTTGCCGATCAGCCGGTCGCGCGGCGCCGGGGCGGACGCGCGGCGCGGGTGCCGGATGGCACCCGCTGACCTTGATCAGCCGAGCTGGGCGGCTTCGCGCGCGAGGGCGACGATCCCGTCCCAATCGCCCTTCTGCATCATCTCTTTCGGCGCAACCCAGCTGCCGCCGACGCAAAGAATGTTCGACAAGCCAAGGTAATCGCGCGCGTTTTTCAGGCTGACGCCGCCGGTCGGGCAGAACCGGACCTGCGGGATCGGGGCGCCGATCGCCTTCAGCGCGGGCACCCCGCCAGAAGCTTCGGCGGGGAAGAACTTCTGCACGGTATAGCCACGCTCCAGCAGCGCCATCACCTCGGAGGCCGTCGCGGCACCCGGCAGCAGCGGCAGGTCGGCCTCTTCGCAGGCGGTCAGGATGCGGTCGGTCGCGCCCGGCGAGACGCCGAATTTGGCCCCCGCCGCTTTCGCTGCCGCGACATCCGCCGGGGTCAGCAGGGTGCCCGCGCCGACAACGCCACCGGGAACCTGGGCCATGATGCGGATCGCCTCGATCGCGACCGGGGTGCGCAGAGTCACCTCCAGCGCGGGCAGGCCGCCCTTGACCAGCGCCTCGGCCAGCGGGCGGGCATGGGCGAGATCGTCGATCACCAGCACGGGGACGACGGGGGCGAGGCGGCAGATTTCCTCGGCGCGGCGTGAGGCGTCTTGCGGGGTCATGGTCGGTCCTTCCTTCGGGCGGGGTCGGTGGCTTGTGCCTGTGGCGGGGATAGCTTTGTCAGTTGGAAAGCGGAAGGGAAGAAAGATCGCGCAAGGGCCGTGACCCGCGTCCGGTTCGACGTGGCCAGCGTCGGTCGTCTTGCCTAGCCCGGGCTTTCCGATTTTCCATCGATTCCAATTTTCCGTTTAGTGGTAATCGGTTATTTTGTTCCGTTCATACGAAGATGCCGGCACCTTCGGTCGAGGCGCCGACGTTGCGGCGGAACACCTCGAACAATTCGCGACCGATGCCATGGCGGTTCGCCGCCAGATCCGCCGTGACCGGGGTGCGGTCAGTCGAAGCCGGGGGTCAGAACCTCGAGCGTGCCCAGATCGGCATCGAGCCGCAGGACGTCGCCGTCGCGCAACTTCGCGAGCGGACCGCCAACGGCCGCCTCGGGCGAGACATGGATCGCGGCGGGTACCTTGCCCGAGGCGCCCGACATCCGGCCATCGGTGACCAGCGCCACATGCAGCCCACGATCCTGCAGCACGGAGAGCGTCGGGGTGAGCGAGTGCAGTTCCGGCATCCCGTTCGCCTGCGGGCCCTGAAAGCGGACCACGACCACGGTATCGCCGGTGAATTCGCCTGCCTTGAAGGCGCGTCTTCACGTCCTCCTGATCGTGGAAGACGCGAACGGGGGCTTCGATGACGTGACGATCCGGGGCCACCGCCGAAACCTTGATCACCCCACGCCCGAGGTTGCCGGACAGCTGTTTCAACCCGCCTTCGGGCTGGAACGGCGATTTCACCGGCGCGCAGGATCTTGTCGTTCAGCGTGCTCGACGGGCCGTCGTGCCAGCCAAGCGCGCCGTCGATGACCTTGGGTTCGCGTGTGTAAAGCTCGAGGCCGTCGCCCGCGATGGTCTTGGTGTCCGGGTGCAGCAGGCCGGCCTCCAGCAATTCGCCGATCATATAGCCCAGCCCGCCGGCCGCGTGGAAGTGGTTCACGTCGGCCAGCCCGTTGGGATAAACCTTGGCCATCAAGGGGGTTGCCGCGGAAAGTTCGGCAAAATCCTGAAGGTCGAGGATCACGCCCGCGGCGCGGGCCATCGCGGGCAGATGCAGAACGAGGTTGGTCGAGCCGCCGGTCGCCATCAGGCCGACGATTCCATTGACGAAGGTCCGCTCGTCGAGGATGTCTGCGGCCGGCCGGTAATCATTGCCGAGTGCGGTGATCTGCGCTGCGCGTTCGACGCCCGCGACTGTAAGAGCATCGCGCAAGGGCGTGTTCGGATTGACGAAACTGGAACCGGGCAGATGCAGCCCCATGAACTCCATCAGCATCTGGTTGGTGTTGGCGGTGCCGTAGAAGGTGCAGGTGCCCGGGCCGTGGTAGCTGGCCATTTCGGCGGCCATCAGCGCTTCCCGGCCGATCTCGCCGGTCGCGAATTTCTGCCGGACCTTGCCTTTTTCATCATTCGGCATGCCGCTGGTCATCGGTCCCGCGGGCAGGAAGACGGCGGGCAGATGGCCGAAGGTGGCGGCAGCGATCACCAGGCCGGGCACGATCTTGTCACAGACGCCAAGGAAGATCGCGGCGTCGAAGGTGTTGTGCGACAGCGCCACACCGGCGGCGAGGGCGATCACATCGCGGGAGAACAGCGACAGTTCCATCCCCGGCTGGCCCTGGGTCACGCCATCGCACATCGCGGGCACGCCGCCTGCGACCTGCGCCGTGGCGCCGACGCGACGGGCCGTTGCGCGGATCATCTCTGGGTAGCTCTCATAGGGTTGGTGCGCCGAGAGCATGTCGTTATAGGCGGTGACGATGCCGATATTCGGGGCCCGGGCGGCCGCAAGGGCGGCCTTGTCCTGGCCCATCGCGGCATAGGCATGGGCCTGGTTGCCACAGGCAAGATGGGCGCGGGCGGGGCCGTTTTCGGCTGCTCTGCTGACCTGGTCGAGGTATTTTCGCCGCGGTCCGGCCGAGCGGGCGCGGATACGGTCGGTGACTTTCTGAATGGTGCTGTCGAGTGGCATGGCGGCTCCTCGGGCGCGGGCGTTATCTTCGGGATGGCCTGCAGTAGCACAGATTGTTAGCGCTAACAATTCGATTCTCGGATCAAATTGCCGCAGGCCCCTCAGGGATCATGTGGTTCCTGCATGGCTGCGTTGCAATCCTGATGGTGGCAATGGCAGTCAGGCTGACCTAATTCATTCCAGGGAGGACAAACGCACGAGGAGTGCCCAAATGTCCAAGATCTCTGCACCTGTGACCCCCAATTTTGAGACCATCATACGTGAGGCGCGCGAAATGCGGGCCGTGGCCCTGCGTGGCGGCGTGCTGCGGTTTGCCGCCTGGCTGAAAGCCCGCAAGACATCGCGCCCGACCCACGCGGCCTGATCGCGCGCTGCACCTTGCCGGAAATCTCCCCCTTTCCGAGCCCCGGTGAAGAGGCTAGGGAGTGCGGATGGAACCCGAAAATCTCCCCGTCGAGACGGAGCGCGGCACCCCCGTCGTCCGTCTGAAGCCGAAGGCTGAGGCCCGTGCGATCCGGCACGGATACCCTTGGGTCTATGCCGATGAGATCGTGACCGATCGTCGGACCAAGGCGCTTGCGCCGGGGGCGATTGCGGTGCTCGAAGATAGCGAGCGCCAGCCGCTCGGCGTGGTCACCGTCAATTCGAATTCAAAGATCTATGCCCGAATGCTGGACCGCGATCCCGGCGCCGTCATCGATCAGGCATGGTTCGCCCTGCGCCTGACCCGTGCGCTGGCGATGCGGGAGCGGCTGTTCGATGCGCCCTATTATCGTCTGGTCCATGCCGAGGCGGATGGCCTGCCGGGGCTGGTGATCGACCGCTTTGGCGATCTGGCGGTGGTGCAGCCGAATGCGGCCTGGGCCGAGCGTCTGATCGATGTGCTGGTGGCCGCCCTTGTCGAGGTGACCGGGGTGGCGACGGTGGTGAAGAACGGCACCGGACGCTCGCGCAGTCTTGAAGGGCTGGCGGAGGAAACCCTGGTGTTGCGTGGCAAGGTCGCCGGGCCGGTTGCGGTTCGGATGAACGGCGCGACCTATATGGCGGATGTGCTGGGCGGGCAGAAGACCGGGCTGTTCTTCGATCAGCGCCCGAACCACGGCTTTGCGCAGGGCCTGGCAAAGGGCGCCCGCGTGCTCGACATCTTCTCGCATGTCGGCGGGTTTTCCCTTGCGGCATTGGCGGGGGGCGCGGCCTCGGCGCTTGCCGTCGACAGTTCGGCGCCGGCTTTGGCCCTGGCCGCGCAGGGGGCCGAGGCATCCGGGCATGCGGGCCGTTTTGCCACGCGCCAGGGCGATGCTTTCGCGGTGATGGAGCAGCTGGCGGCAGAGGGTGCGCAATTCGATCTGGTGGTCTGCGATCCGCCTGCCTTCGCGCCATCCAAACAATCGCTCGAGGCGGGATTGCGCGCCTATGAGCGTGTCGCTCGCC
This sequence comes from uncultured Pseudomonadota bacterium, assembly GCA_963837565.1. Classification (GTDB taxonomy): domain Bacteria; phylum Pseudomonadota; class Alphaproteobacteria; order Rhodobacterales; family Rhodobacteraceae; genus Solirhodobacter. The sequence continues at coordinate 573,857 of CAWIOC010000018.1, read as the reverse complement.
TTGCCGCCGCATTGGTTGCGCCGGGCGGGTATCTCGGGCTGTGTTCCTGTTCGCATGCGGCGGATCTTGCCGCGTTCCGCACCGCCTCGTCGCGCGGCATCGGCCGGGCAGGGCGCGCGGCGCAGATCCTGCACACCGGATTTGCCGGGCCGGACCACCCGCAATTGCCGCAACTGGCCGAGTCGGGCTATCTCAAGGCGTTGTTCTACCGCCTGATGCCATGAAGGCGGTTCTTGACGCCTGCGTTCTGTACCCGACCGTCCTGCGCGAGATCCTTATCGGTGCCGCCAGACGCGGGCTGTATGCCCCGCTCTGGTCGGCGCGGATATTGGAGGAATGGGCGCGCGCCACGCATAAGCTCGGGCCCGGGGCCGAGGATGTGGCGCGGGGCGAGATCGCCTTGTTGCGTGTGGCCTTCCCGCAGGCCGAGCGGCCATCGGCGCCGGGCGTCGAGGCGCGGCTGCATCTGCCTGATCCGGATGACATCCATGTCCTTGCGGTGGCGATTTCCAGCAGCGCCGATCTGATCGTCACCTTCAACGCGGTGGATTTTCCGCGCGGGGCGCTGGCCGCCGAGGGGCTGGACCGGCAGGACCCGGACCAGTTCCTGCGGGCGCTGCATGCCAAAGACCCTCAGGCCGTCGCCGATGTCGTCGAAGAGGTGCGGGCGGTGGCAGAGCGCCTGTCGGGCCAGCCGCAGCCGCTGCGGGCCTTGCTGAAGCGGGCAGGGATGCCGCGGCTGGGAAAGCTGCTTCAGCCGAGCTGACCCCAGCGCGCCTCCAGCGCCTCGATCGCCTTGATCCGCGCGCGGGTTTCCGGGTGGCTCATCAGCCAGGCCGCGACCGGGGTGCCGGCCCCGGTCAGATGGTCGAGCTTGGCAAAGAGCGACTTTTGAGGCTTCGTGCCGATCCCCGATTTCGTCAGCAGGGCAGCGGCATAGGCATCCGCCTCGTATTCATCCTCGCGGCTGAGCTTGGCGGCGAGAAGCCCGGTGATGGCGTTGGCAATCCACATGCCAACCCCGGGCAGCAGGCGCGACAGGATCATCCCGAGCGCCATGCGCATCGCGTTCTGGCCGGAAAAATCCACCATCCGCCTGCGGCCATGCCCAAGCGCCACATGGCCAAGTTCATGCGCGATGACGCTTGCCATTTCCTCGGCACTGACCGCGCCGTTGCGGTAGCGTTCGTAAAACCCGCGGGTCAGGAAGATCCGGCCATCGGGTGCGGCCAGGCCGTTGATCGGGCTGACTTCATAGATCGAGACCGGCAGTTTCGCGATGCCCTGCGCCCGCGCCATCTGGGCACAAAGGTCGAGCAGGCGCGCATCGGCAAGCGGCGAGGAGCGCGCGTCGAGATCCTTCAGCGTGCGCCAGACCGAAAAGCGGTAGCTGACGTAGGCAAAGATCACGGCGATCAGGATGGGGGCCAGTCTGAGCATTGCGGCTAGCCCCCTCCATTTCGCGTGATGACCTTAGCTGTCGGCTGCAACACGTTCATAAAGCTCGAATTCCTGTGGGCATTTCTGTTCGAGCAAGCTGCGAACATCGGGCGACAACTCGGTGGTGCCGGGGGGCGAGACATTGACCCGCGGCAGGATGATCTCGCAATGCAGCCGTTCTTCAAGAAACGCCACCAGGCCGCCGATGTTTTCATAGCAGAAAATCTGATCGACGCCTTTCCCGTTCTTGCCCATCAGGAAGGTCGCCTGCGATCCGACATCAGCGAAAGCCGGACGCGGGGTGGCGACATAGCCGCGCACGAAATCGTCAAAGCTGATCCCATTGGTGCTGCGGCTGGCGTCCATCACATCCTCGCGCTGGCGATAGCGATACCAGCTTCCGAGCCAGCTGACAGGTTCGCGCATCAGGGCGACCACGGTGAACTCATCGCCGGAGGTGCGTTCGAGGTAAGGCTCCAGGAACTTCTTGTAGCGATAGGCGGGCGTGTGCTTCAGCACCGGCGGGCGCAGGATCGCCACCTCTGCCATCGATTCGAGCGCGACCTCGATCGCCGTCGATCCCGTCTTGGGCGTGGCGAGGAAAACCAGCCTTTGTTCCCAGAATACCAGCATACTGCCCCTTTTTGCCCCTTGGGTCGGTCTTTTTGATCGCCGTAAACTATCCTTTAACCGTTCTGGGAAAAAGTCGAATTCGCGATAAATGAGTTGAAATGTTCTTCTTTTGGTCCCATAAGAATGAGAACAAGAGGCGAACAAGAGCAATGATTGCCCCCCGCCACAGGCTATGGAATAAGGGATCAGACCGATGGCAACTGCCACACTTCTCGACTTGGACGGAAAGCGCGATATGGACAAGCAAAAGGCGCTCGACTCCGCGCTGGCGCAGATTGAGCGGCAGTTCGGCAAGGGCTCGATCATGCGCCTTGGCGGGGACAAGCCGGTGGCGGAGATCGAGTCGATCTCGACCGGTTCGCTCGGTCTCGACATCGCGCTGGGGATCGGCGGCCTGCCGAAGGGGCGGATCATCGAGATCTATGGCCCGGAAAGCTCGGGCAAGACGACTTTGACGCTGCATGTGGTTGCCGAAGACCAGAAAAAAGGCGGCATCTGCGCCTTTGTCGATGCCGAACATGCGCTCGACCCGATCTATGCCCGCAAGCTGGGCGTCAATCTGGACGAGCTGCTGATCTCGCAGCCCGACACCGGCGAGCAGGCGCTCGAGATCGTCGATACGCTGGTGCGCTCTGGTGCGGTCAGCCTCGTGGTGGTCAACTCGGTCGCCGCCCTGACGCCCAAGGCCGAGCTTGAGGGCGACATGGGCGACATCAGATGGGGGCGCAGGCCCGCCTGATGAGCCAGGCGATGCGCAAGCTGACCGCCTCGATCAGCCGGTCGAACTGCATGGTGATCTTCATCAACCAGATCCGCATGAAGATCGGCGTGATGTTCGGCAGCCCGGAAACCACCACCGGCGGCAATGCGCTGAAGTTCTACGCCTCCGTGCGCCTCGACATCCGCCGCACCGGCTCGATCAAGGACCGCGATGAGGTCGTGGGGATCGTCCACCAAGGTGAAGGTGGTGAAGAACAAGGTGGCCCCGCCGTTCCGCGAGGTCGAGTTCGACATCATGTATGGCGAAGGCATCTCGAAGACCGGGGAAATCCTTGACCTCGGCGTGAAGGCCGGCGTCGTGGAAAAATCCGGGTCCTGGTATTCCTACGGCGATGAGCGGATCGGGCAGGGGCGTGAGAATGCCAAGGTCTTCCTGAAGGCCAATCCGGCGATCGCGAAAGAGATCGAGGACAAGATCCGTGGCGCCAACGGTCTCGATTTCGGTATCCACAGTGCCGAGGGCGCTGCGGACATGATCGAAGACTAGTCCGGGAAACATCCCGCACTGAGGGCCGGTGGCAGGTGCTGCCGGCCTTTTGATTTTCCGGGGGGGCCGGAACGGAAAACCGGGGCCTTGTAGCGGTGGACAGCCACCCCGCACATGGCTAAACCCGGTGAAACTGCCGACACCGCCCAGAGAGGCCCCCGATCCATGCCGTCCCTTAACGATATCCGCTCGACCTTCCTCGATTATTTTGGCCGCAACGGCCATGCGGTCGTGCCCTCCAGCCCGCTGGTGCCGCGCAACGATCCGACGTTGATGTTCACCAATTCGGGCATGGTGCAGTTCAAGAACGTCTTCACCGGGGTCGAGCATCGCGACTACAGCCGGGCCACCACATCGCAGAAATGCGTTCGGGCCGGGGGCAAGCACAATGATCTCGACAATGTGGGCTACACCGCCCGCCACCACACGTTTTTCGAGATGCTCGGCAACTTCTCTTTCGGCGATTACTTCAAGTCCGACGCGATCCCCTATGCCTGGGAGCTGTTGACCGGCGATTTCGGCATCCCGAAAGACAAGCTTTGCGTCACCGTCTATCACACCGATGACGAGGCGGCGGCGATCTGGAAGAAGGTCGCGGGCCTGCCGGAAGAGCGGATCATCCGGATCGCGAGCGACGACAACTTCTGGCGCATGGGGCCGACCGGCCCCTGCGGCCCCTGCACCGAGATATTCTATGACCACGGCGACAAGATCTGGGGCGGCCCGCCCGGCAGCGCCGATCAGGACGGCGACCGCTTCATCGAGATCTGGAACCTCGTGTTCATGCAGAACGAGCAGTTCGAGGATGGCCGCCTCGTGCCGCTGCCCAAGCAGTCGATCGATACCGGCATGGGGCTGGAACGGATCGGCGCGCTGCTGCAGGGCAAGCACGACAATTACGACACCGATCTGATGCGCGGCCCTGATCGAGGCCTCGGCGCATGCCACCAGCTCTGACCCGGACGGGCCCGGCAAGATCCATCACCGGGTGATCGCGGACCACCTGCGCTCGACCTCTTTCCTGATCGCCGATGGGGTGATGCCCTCGAACGAGGGGCGCGGCTATGTGCTGCGCCGGATCATGCGCCGCGCCATGCGCCATGCCCATCAGCTTGGCGCGAAGGACCCGGTGATGTACCGGCTGGTGCCGGCGCTGGTGCGTCAGATGGGCGGGGCCTACCCCGAGCTTGGGCGCGCGCAGTCGCTGATCGAGGAAACCCTGCGGCTGGAAGAGACGCGGTTCAAGCAGACGCTCGACCGTGGCCTGCGGCTGCTCGATGACGAGCTTGCGCGGCTGCCCTCGGGCGGGGCACTGCCGGGCGAGGCGGCGTTCCGGCTCTATGACACCTATGGCTTCCCGCTGGACCTGACGCAGGATGCGCTGCGGGAAAAGGGGCTGACGGTCGACGTCGCCGGTTTCGAGACCGCGATGACCGAGCAGAAGGTGAAGGCGCGCGCCAGCTGGTCCGGCTCGGGCGAGACCAAGGACGCGGCGATCTGGTTCGATATGGCCGAGGCGCAGGGCGCGACCGAGTTTCTGGGCTATGACACCGAAAAGGCCGAGGGCCAGGTGCTGGCGCTGGTGCAAAATGGCGCGCGTGTCGCCAGGGCCGAGAAGGGCGCACAGGTTCAGATCGTCCTGAACCAGACGCCGTTCTACGCCGAATCCGGCGGGCAGGTTGGCGATGCCGGCCAGCTGCGGACCGAAACCGGGGTTGCCAGCGTCACCGATACGAAAAAGTCGCAGGGCGTCTCGATCCATATCGCCGAGGTGATCGAAGGGGAGATCACGACGGGGCAGGGTGCCGAACTGATCGTGGACCATGCCCGGCGCGGTGCCATCCGGGCCAACCATTCGGCCACGCATCTGCTGAACGAGGCCCTGCGCAATGCGCTTGGCGACCATATCGCACAGCGCGGCAGCCTGAACGCGCCGGATCGGCTGCGGTTCGATTTCAGCCATTCCAAGGCCCTGTCGTCCGAGGAACTGGGCGCGGTCGAGGCCGAGGTGAATGCGCTGATCCGCCAGAACGGCCCGGTGGAAACCCGGATCATGACGCCGGATGATGCCCGTGCGCTTGGCGCCCAGGCGCTGTTTGGCGAGAAATACGGCGATGAGGTGCGGGTCGTCTCGATGGGCGTCGCCGAGGGCTCGGGCAAGGGGATGGACAAGCAGACCTACAGCCTCGAGCTTTGCGGCGGCACCCATGTCGGGCGACTGGGCGAGATCGGGTTGTTCGTCCTGCTGGGTGACAGCGCATCCTCGGCCGGGGTGCGGCGGATCGAGGCCCTGACCGGGGAAGGCGCGCTCGCCTTCCTGGCCGAGCAGCGCAACCGGCTGGCCGAGGCTGCGGGGGCGTTGAAGGCCGCGCCCGCGGAGCTGACCCAGCGGATCCGGTCGCTGATGGAAGAGCGGCGGAACCTGCAGAACGAGGTGGCCCAGCTGCGCCGCGAGATGGCGATGGGCGGCTCTGGGGCGGGTGGGCCGGAAAGCCGACTTATCAATGGGATACCGTTCATTTCTCAGGTGGTCACCGGGGTTTCGGGCAAGGATCTTCCGGCGCTGATCGACGATCTGAAGGCGCGTCTCGGCTCTGGAGCGGTGCTTTTGATCGCCGATACCGGCGGCAAGGCCGCGGTGGCAGCTGGCGTCACGGCGGATCTGACCGACCGGCTGTCGGCGGTGACGATCGTGAAGGCGGCGGCCGAGGCTCTTGGCGGCAAGGGCGGCGGTGGCCGGCCGGATCTGGCGCAGGCCGGGGGCACCGATCCCGGACGCGCCGAAGAGGCCATCAAGGCCGCCGAAGCAAGCATAGGAGCACTAGCATGACCGCCCTCTGGATCGCCCATGTCACCGTCACCGATGCCGAAGCCTATGGGCGCTATGCCAAGCTCGCCGGTCCGGCGATTGCGGCGCATGGCGGGGTCTTTCTTGCGCGGGGCGGGCGCTATGTTCAGCTCGAGGGCAATGATCGCGCCCGCAACGTCGTGGCCCGCTTTCCATCGGTCGAGGCGGCGGTCGACTGTTACAACTCGGCCGCCTACCAAGAGGCGATGAGCCACGCAAAGGGCGCCTCGCAGCGCGATCTGGTGGTGGTTGAGGAAACCGAGATCTGATCCGCCTGTCGCGCAGCGCAAACGGTGCGGCAGGCTGGCGGATCAGGGAATGATGTGCCCCTCTGGCTCTTTGCCGGGGGAAACGGGAAGGATGCCCAATGACCGATGCCAGGACATCTGAACGGATCATCGACGCGCATGGATGAGACGACCGGCATCCCCGCCGGGCGCGGGCGCAAGGCGCCGAAAGAGGCGCGGCAGCTGCAACTGATCGAGGCCACGATCGACAGCCTCGCCAAGCGCGGCTACGCCGAAACCACCATGGCGGATATTGCCGATGGCGCGGGCCTGTCCCGCGGAATCGTGAACTTCCACTTCGAGAGCAAGGAGAAGCTTCTCCTCGCCACGCTGCAATACATGGCGGACGAATATGCAGCACATTGGAAAGGCGCCCATGATCGGGCCGGCGCGCGTGCCGCGGATCGGCTTTGGGCGATCGTCGAGGCCGATTTCGACCGGACTCTCTGCACCAAGCGAAAGCTTGCCGCCTGGGGCGCCTTCTGGGGCGAGGCCAAGTCGAGGCCGACCTATCAGGCGCTTTGCGGCGCGTCGGACCGACATTACCAGGCGACTGTCCAAGGTCTACTGACGGCGCTGAAGGCCGAGGCGCAATATGCCTATGACCCTGCGCCGATGGCGCTGGCGCTCTGCGCGATGCTGGAGGGGCTGTGGATCCGTCTGATGATCGGGGACGGGCTGAAGCGAGGCGAGGCCAACCTTGGCGCGATTGCGTTCATCGTTGCGCTCTGTCCGCGGCATTTTGCGACCACAGGTGCGCTGCCAGCGGTCTGACCAGCCGAAGGATGGCGTTGTTTGCGAACGACAGACCGGGTGGAATTGACCGAGAGACACGACAGATCATAAGGGATTTTCAATTTTCTGATTGAACGGTCATTCAATAAGGCTATGCTGGGCAGAACCTGGTGACAGATTTCCGCGGCCTGCGGACCCGGATATTGGAGTTCAGAGATGTCGAAAATGCGACCAGCCAAGGCAGCATCGGAGCTGGAGGCGCTGCAGCAGCGGGCGGGGACCCATTTGGTGCAACCCTGGCCAACCGCAGGCAAGATCGGCACCGAGCATCTGGGGATGGTCGGCGAGGGCGATGGGATCTTCATCACGGATGAGTCCGGTCGTCGCCTGATCGACGGGCCGGCAGGGATGTGGTGCGTCAATGTCGGGCACCGGCGCGCCGAACTGGCCGATGCGATGCGCGATCAGGCGATGGCGCTCAGCTATTCCTCGCCCTGGTACACGACAAGCGAGCCGTCATTGCGGCTGGCCGAGCGTCTGGCGGGGCATGCGCCGAAGGGTCTTGACCATGTTTTCCTGACCACCGGCGGGACCTCGGCGGTGGAAACCGCGCTGCGGTTGATGTTCTTCATCAATCTGGTGAAGGGGCGCCCGGAAAAGCGCATGATCGTGACCCGGGATCGGGCCTATCACGGCTCGTCTTACCTGACCGGGTCCTTGAATGGCCGGCCGCGCGATCAGGACTGGATGACGGCAGCGCAGGATCAGGTGATCCGGCTGACCTGCCCGGACCCGTTGCACCGCCCCGCCGGAATGAGCGTCGAGGGTTTCACCGACTTCCTTGTCGAACAATTCCGCCTGGCGATCGAGACCCACGGCGCCGAGCATATCGGCGCCTTCATCGCCGAGCCGATCATGGCCTCTGGCGGGGTCGTGGTGCCGCCGCCGGATTATCTGAAGCGGATGCGCGCGCTGTGCCGGGCGAATGACATTCTGTTCATCGCCGATGAGGTCGTCACCGCCTTCGGCCGGTTGGGCGAGGTCTTTTCCTCGGACAGCGTCTTCGGGATCGAACCCGACATGATCACCTTCGCCAAGGGTGTCACATCGGGGTATTTCCCATTGGGCGGGGTCATGCTGTCCTCTGCTCTGCTGGAGGAGCTTCGCGCGCTCGAACCATCCGCAGGCGACCTTCGCGCATGGCCTGACCTATTCCAGCCATCCGATCGGCTGCGCCGTGGCGCTGCGCAATCTCGATCTGCTCGAGGACGGGCTGCTTGCCCATGCCCGCGAGGTCTCGGGGTATTTCCAGACCTCCCTGAAGGCGCTCGAGGACATACCGCTGGTTGGCGAGGTGCGCGGCATGGGCCTGATGGCCTGCATCGAATGCGTGGTGGACCGCGACAGCCGCAACCCCTTGGCGCTGGACCTTGAGGTTGGCCGCAGGGTCGACAAGCATTGTCAGGAACGCGGGCTGATGGTCCGGCCGCTGATCAACATGTGCGTCATGTCACCGCCGCTGGTCATCACGAAAGACCAGATCGATCAGATGGCGGAGATTCTCGATGCGAGTCTGCGCGCGACGATGGACGATCTGGTCCGCGACGGCCTTTGGCGCGGGTGAGGCGCGTTCGCCAGAAACTGTGCCAGAGAAGGCCGCACCCAGAGGGCTGATGCCCGGGCTTCGAAATTCTTTGCCGCAGTCTTAGGCGGCAGGGAATTGCGCTTGCGGCAACTGGCCAAACGCGGTCGCCAGCGCACCATTCCCGCGGTGCTGCGGCGCCGAGGTCACGCCGACCGCGATCCCGGTCGGGCCGAGCCGCTTCAGACATGACCTTACCGGGGCGACGGTTCAGTCCCGATCCTGCGAAACATGATCTGGCAGGCCCGCGCGCCTGGTCGACGCAAAGTCTTCCAGCTCATCCTCTGTCATGGATTTCTCCATCTCGCGGGCGGCACCCTTCAGAGAAGATTTCCTGATCTCGCCGCGCTTGGCGGAAAGAGCGGCGCCGGCGGCTTTCTGTTGCGCTTTTGAAGTGGCGGGCATGGCCTGTCCTTTCCCGAGGTCTCGTGCTAGAAACCGGCCAGCACCGCGAAAGTTCCCATGGCGCCGTGTCGGTTCATTCAGTCGGGCTGTGCCCCTGTTGACCTCGGACCTCCGGTCCTGAAATCGTGGCAGAGGTGCCGCAGGGCAGCAAAGGCCCGAGCGCCGCGTGCCGGCCCGTTTCCGCTGTCGTGCCGCCGCTCACGTTTCCGCCTGTCCGGGAACTTTCGTGCTGTTGCGTCGTTTCAGACCTGCGGTCACACCTGCGTCAACCCAAGGATCTTCTTCCCCCTATGCAACAGGCCAATACCTTCGATCCCCCGGCATTGGAAACCGGCACCGCCGCCATCTTTCTGGATTTCGACGGAACCCTGGTAGAGATCGCCAAGACGCCAAGTTCCATCCTTGTGCCTGACGGGCTGGAGCCTCTGCTGGCCGAACTGGAGAAGGCCGCGGGCGGGGCGCTTGCCCTGATCTCGGGTCGCAGCATTGCCGATATCGAGAGGTTTCTGCCCGGCTACACTGGCGTGCTGGTTGGCAGCCACGGCGCGCAGGCGCGGGGGATGCCGGATATGACGCATCAGGTGGACAGTTCGGTGATCGCCGAACTCCACCGCAGATTTGCGGATTTTGCCGAGCGTCACGGCCTGCTGGCAGAGCCGAAGGAGCTGGGTGCGGCGCTCCATTTTCGGGCACGTCCCGAGGCCGCAGCGGCAGCGGAAGATTTCGTGCGCGATATGGCGAGCGAGGTCGAGGGGTTCGAGGTTCAACCCGCCCATATGGCCTTCGAGCTGAAGCCCGCAGGATTTTCCAAGGACAAGGCCATTGCCGCATTGATGCAGATGCACCCTTTCGCGGGGCGGCAGCCGATCTTCGCCGGTGACGACGCAACCGATGAGCCGGCGCTCAAATGGGTGCAGATGCAGGGCGGGATCGCCATCCGATTGGGCAGCGGCGCAAGCGCGGCGCCCTATCGACTGGCCGGACCGGCCCTGCTGTTGTCCTGGCTGTCTGGCGGATTGCACGATGGGCAGGCCCGCCAGCACGCCGCCAATTCAACCGCTCAAAGGGAGGGTTAAGCATGCCAGCAGCGAACAGTCGCCTGATTTGCGTGTCGAACCGCATACCGACCGGGCCCTCGCCCTCGGGTGGTCTCGTGGTCGCCCTGGAGGATGTTCTGAAACGGTCCGGCGGGATCTGGATCGGCTCGGACCCTGACGGGACGGTGCCGGCGTCAGACGAGCTGGTCGAGCTCGAGGGGGGGCCGTTTCGCAGGCTCGCCTTTCATCTGCCGGAAGAAGAGCGCGAGAATTTCTATGTCGGTCAGTCGAATTCCATGCTCTGGCCGCTGTTCCATGACCGTACCGACCTGATCGAGATTTCGCGCGAATATGTTGCTGCCTACCGTGACGTGAATGGGCGGATCGCGCGGATCATCAAGCAGGTTTTGCGGCCCGACGACAGGATCTGGGTGCATGACTACCACCTGCTTCCGCTGGCCCATGAGTTGCGCGAGATCGGCGTGCGGAATCCGATCGGGTTCTTTCTGCACACGCCGTTCCCGACGCCGCTTGCGCTTGAGGTCATGCCCTCGGGTCAGGACATGTGCGCCTGGTTGACGCGCTACGATCTTGTCGGATTGCAGGCCGAACGCGACGTGGTGAACGCCATCGAGGCGATGCAGCGGGTGGGCGGCGCAGTGCTGCGCGCCGATGGCCGGCTCGAGCTTGACGGCCACGCCGCGCGCTTTGCCGCCTTCCCGATCGGCATCGACAGCGATGATTTCGCTGACCTGGCAGAGCGTGAGTTCGACAAGCTGCCCAGTGGTGTCGTCAACCAGAACCTTCAGCTCATGATGGGCGTGGACCGGCTGGATTACACGAAGGGCATCCCGCAGCGACTGCGCGCCTACAAACGTTTCCTCGAAGAGCACGAAGACTGGCTCGGGCGGGTCTCGGTATTGCAGATATCGCCGCCGACGCGGGAGGGCGTGCCCGCCTATGACGAGATCCGGGCTGAGCTGGAGCTGCTGTGCGGCCAGATCAACGGACAATTTGCCGACATCACCTGGACGCCGGTCCGCTATATCCATCGCAATATCCCGCGGGAACAGTTGGCCGGGCTCTACCGGGCCGCGCATGTCGGGCTCGTCACGCCGCTGATGGATGGGATGAACCTGGTTGCCAAGGAATTCATCGCGGCCCAGAACCCCGAGGATCCGGGCGTCCTCATCCTGAGCCGCTTCGCCGGTGCGGCCGAGCAGATGCAGGACGCGCTTCTGGTCAACCCGCATGACGAGGCGGAACTCGCGGATGCGATGGGACAGGCGCTGACCATGCCTTTGGGTGAGCGCCGCGAGCGGTACACTGCTTTGATGGGCGGGTTGCGGGCCCAGGACGTGCATTGGTGGTCCAACAGTTTTCTGGCGGCGCTGGAAGACGAAGTGACCGGAGCCGATCGCGCCCAACCAGCACCGCAGCCGCTGGCGGTCTGAGCGGGCAACCCTCGGACCGGGGCAACATCCAAGCGGAAGCATTGAGGGGGGCAGGGGGATCGCCCGCTTCGCGGGACGGGCCAGGACACGTTCCCTCCGGTCAGGACCGTGCCCCCCGGTCATCCGCCCTGCCGTGATCACGGTGGCGCAGTCTCAATCGTGATGCGGATTAACCTCGCTGATATGTGCCGCGCGGAACCGGTGAGTTGGGCCTGCGGCCAAGGAGGTGGGCGGGGTTGACGCGCCTAAGGTCGTTTTCGGCACGTTTGGCCTGACGTCACACGGGATCGAGGCGCCGGTGCGGGGCAATGCCGCCGTGACGATCGATACGCCAGTCACGGGGGCCAAATGCCCATATCGGTGCGGTAAACGCCGGATAAATCACTGCCATAGGCACCGATTAGCAACAGTCACGAAAGCCCTTTGCAAAGATGGGGTCGTTCAAAAGCGACGCCACCGTGAAGCATGCATGCCGGTCGGACCTAAAAAAAATCAACGATCAAAACTCCTTAATGAAAGATTTGATCGAAACCATGAATGGGGGGGCGGATCGAAACAATGGAGGCGGACCTGCGGTATTGTCGCGAAATTTCGTCGCAGATATCCTTTTTGCATTAGACTTTCGACTCGGAAAGGCGGATCGTAACGAGGTTAATTGTAGCAATTTTGTGGCAAGAAAAAGAAAACATCGAGTGCGTTTGAGGCGAAATGCCCCTCTTGTGGGTCGGAGTTGAGAAAATGAGTTTATCTTCAAGACTTAAACTAAGTGTCTGCATCCTTCCGCTTGCCCTTATGTCTCCATTGTGGAGTGGGAGCGCGGCTGCAGCGGGCGCCAATCTTTGCGGCGCAAAATCGCTAACTGCTGACCAGATTGCACAAATCAGGAGTTGGCCAGATTTCTCCGAACTGTTGTCACAGGTCGTTCGCGTTTGCCCCGCAAATGCGTTGATTCTGACCGGTGGTGCGACCGGATCGATTCTTATCCCTGGCGATACGTCGACTCACGGCGAGAATGATAATCCTGGGAGAGGTGGCTCCGGCGGATCTGGTGGCTCTGGTGGTTCCGGCGGCGATGGCGGCGGTGACGGTGGCTCCGGCGACGGCGGGCATGGTGGTCACGGCGGCCATGGTGGCCATGGTGGCGACGGCGGTCATGGTGGCGACGGCGGCCACGACGGACACGGCGGCCACGACGGGCATGGCGGCGATGGCGGCCACGACGGCCATGGTGGTTCCGGCGGTGACGGCGGCCATGGTGGCTCGGGTGACCACGGTGGCTCCGGTGACCACGGCGGGCATGGTGGCTCGGGTGGCGACGGCGGTCATGGTGGTTCTGGTGACCACGGTGGCCAAGGTGGCCAAGGTGGCTCTGGTGACCACGGCGGCCATGGTGGCTCGGGTGGCGACGGCGGTCATGGTGGTTCTGGTGACCACGGTGGCCAAGGTGGCTCCGGTGACCACGGCGGTCATGGTGGCTCGGGTGGCGACGGCGGTCATGGTGGTTCTGGTGACCACGGTGGCCAAGGTGGCTCCGGTGACCACAGCGGTCATGGTGGCTCGGGTGGCGACGGCGGTCATGGTGGGTCTGGTGACCACGGTGGCCAAGGTGGCTCGGGTGACCACGGCGGGCATGATGGCTCGGGTGGCGACGGCGGTCATGGTGGGTCTGGTGACCACGGTGGCCAAGGTGGCTCGGGTGACCACGGCGGCCATGATGGCTCCGGCGGTGACGGCAGCCATGGTGGGTCTGGTGACCACGGTGGCCAAGGTGGCTCCGGCGGTGACGGCAGCCATGGTGGGTCTGGTGACCACGGTGGCCAAGGTGGCTCCGGTGGCGACGACGGCCATGATGGTTCCGGTGACCACGGTGGCCAAGGCGGCTCCGGTGACCACGGTGGCCAAGGCGGCTCCGGTGACCACGGTGGCCAAGGCGGCTCCGGTGACCACGGTGGCCAAGGCGGCTCCGGTGACCACGGTGGCCAAGGCGGCTCCGGTGACCACGGTGGCCAAGGCGGCTCCGGTGACCACGGTGGCCAAGGCGGCTCCGGTGACCACGGTGGCCAAGGTGGCTCCGGTGACCACGGCGGCTCTGGCAACAACGGCGGCCATGCTGGTTCTGGCGGGAAAACCCCGCACTCAGGCAATTCCGAAGCGTAAAACAAAGACGCCCAACGTTATTTCTGGGCCAAGCCTTGTTGAAGCGACTGTAGTGAGGAAACTACTTTTGAGTTGTAATTCGCGATATCACGGCAATCAATACGCGAGTGCCTTGGAGCGTGATTGGGTTTTGCTTTGAACCATGAGAATGGGCGGACTTGCAGGTCCGCCCATTCTTCATTTGATTTCGGATGCTCGACAGAGAGGGCGCTTCCCCTCTCGCCAATCCCGTTCGGGTCAGTCTCTGGCCCAACGCGATCCGGTCCCGAACGCCGAATAAAGTCTGGGGCGAAATCAATCCCGCCCCAGCTTCGATCTATTCGGTTTTCGGTATATTGTGGCCGTTGAATGCGCCACAGCGGAAAAGGCAATGCTACTTCAAGACGGTCGTGTAGGCCGCGGGCTGGATCGTTGGCATATTCTGGATCAGTCCACCCTGAAGGACAGAGACCCATTTCACCGGGTTCGCCGGGTTTTCCATCGTAAGGAAAGTGTAGCCGGTTTCCCGCCAGGTCTTCACCGGGCGCACGAGATTATCGAGGACATAGTCACTCGCATTGGTGCGCAGGATCAGAACCGCGTGGTTTTGACGATGGAGATCAAGAACCGTGGCGATCAGAAGATCTTCCGGAGCGACGCCCGCGCTTACCAGGCGTTGCTTCTTGAGCATGGCGATGTCACCGCAGTCGCCGCCACGCGTGGTTGGCAAGGCCCAGACATTGTCGCGTCCATACTGGTCCCGGTCCGAAACCTGCGGGGTCGTATCGTTCACGTTTGAGTTTATCAGCCGGGCGAGCTTCAGCGTTACATCGTCCGATAACGCGCGACGACCCGATCTCTCGCAGAGCCAGGCGAACCTGTTGCATTGCTCCCGGAACCCGTCCGGCGGGTTCGCCGCGCCGCGCACCGCCAGATTGCCGGCGTCCAGCTGGGCTGCTCCCGAGGCGGAAGCTGCAAAGAGCGTGACCACGACGAGGGCCGCGAATTGCATTTTCATCCGAGCGGTCCTTTGAGTGCGAAGTCGCTGATTTCGCATTTTCCCACTAAAAGTAGTATCTGTATGCATCATGACTACCTCATCAAGCAGAGTTTGTGTGCCCCTTGAAGCTTTTGGCCCGAATTTGGCGGAGAACCGCCGGGTCGACCCCTGCCTTCGGCGAAACTCGGCCAGAACCTTCAAGATTTTTGGGGAAATCCCTCGTCCCCCGCCAAACGGTCCCCCTCAACACTTCGGCGTTAAGCAATCGCGCATGGCTGTCAGACTGGATTTCCGATCGCATGTTGAGTTCGATAGATTGCGATCGCGTCAATTCGCGGACCGAAGCGCGTCGAAACTTTGGCGATTGTTGAAAGGGGCGGATTGCAGGGAAAATGGTGGCGGCCAGGCCATCGATCTCGCGGGACCGCGTTTGTCCGATGCGCCATCCCTGATCGGCTGCAATCTGGGCGCTGGACAGATATTCGCGCCGAGAATTTGCCTCAGCCGGCCCGACCCTGGGACCCGGAGATGCGACAGTCCCGAGAGATGGCGCGCGGTAGAGGGTCGCCGCCAGCAGCGCGCGCCCTTGTCCCGGCACCAGCTTCAGGCAGACCCGGGCCGCAGTCCTCTGGCCCGGGTGGCGCCACGTCCGGGGGGTGCGGCGCATTGTCCTGACCCGGAGGCCGGACCGATCTCAGCTTTTCTCGTCGGCGCCTGCGTCACCGTTCCCGGCCCGCAGCGCACGGATGCGGCGCGACCATGCGGCGCCGATGCCGCGTAAGGCCAGCACGTCGAGCGCGTCCTCGGCGTCCAGTCTGGAGCAGATGCGATAGACCTCCAGCACATCGGCGGTGGTCTCGCCGCGCTGATAGAGGGTCATCGCGGCCGCATAGCGCGCGCGCCCCGACCAGTCTTCGGCGGAGGTCGAGGCGACGATGTGCCAGGGGTCGTCCATCAGGAGCGTGCGGGCGGGGTTGCGCTGCGGCGGGGCAGGGCCAGGAAGGGCCGCGGCACCAGGGTGACCGGCTTCATCAGTTTGTGATACTGCAATTCGCGCTGCGCGTAGATCTCCACCCAGAGATCGGTGGTGATCCGGCTGCCGTAGGGCCGCTCCAGGCTGGCGATGGCGATGTTGCGCTTCAGGGTGGGCGACCAGATCGCCGAGGTGACGATGCCTGCCTCGCGGCGCTTGCGGTGATACAGGATCGCGCCTTCGGCCGGGGTGTTGTCGGCCACGTCGAGACCGACGAGGATGCGGCGCAGGGTGCCTTCGCTGCGCGCCCGCAGGATGGCGCTGCGCCCGTTGAACTGTCCCTTTTTCGGATCGACCAGCCAGTCGAGCCCGATTTCATCGGGCATCCGCACCCGGTCGGCGCGCAGCGCGAGGTCGGCGGGCATGAAATCCGTCGAAGGGACGATGAATCCGGCCTCGACCCTGGCGCGGTTCAGCGCGTTGTAGCCGATCGCCTTCAGGCGCAGCGGCGCACCCGCGCCCCAGATCCGGTCCCAGAGGCTGAGGGCCTGATCGGTGGCGATGAACAACTCATAGCCGAGATCGCCGGTGAAGCCGGTGCGCGAAACGGTGACACTGCCCGCTTCGTGCGGAAAGGTTCTGATCTGGAAGGGCTTGAGCGTTTCCAGCCCGGCAAGGCCCGCAGCCTCGAGCACGGCAAAGCTGGCGGGGCCCTGCAGGGCAAGGCCCGCGACCTGATCGGTTTCGTCTGTCACCGTGCAGTCGAACCCTTCGGCGGTGTCGAGAAGCCAGGGCAGGTGGCGGTCCTGCGCGCAGAGACGGAAATCATCGGGCCCGAACCGGAACAGGGTGCCATCGTCCAGCACATGACCCGCATCATCGCACCATGCGGTATAGTGGACCCGCCCGGGGGCAAGCTTGCGAACATCGCGCAGCGTCAGACGGTTGAGCATCGCCTCGGCGCCTGCGCCCTTGATGCGGTACTTTATCATTGGCGAGATGTCGAACAGCGCGGCCGTCGAGCGGATCGCGAAATACTCCAGTTCCTCGTCATAGACGGACTGCAGCGCCTGCTTGCCAGCCCAGCCGTACCACTCGTGCGTCTCGCACAATGCGGCGTAACGGGAATGGAACGGGGTTTCCATCAGGGGCGTGCGGAAATGGTCCTGCGCTGCGGTGCGGTTTGGCGCGATCAATGCTCGACCTCCAGGATGTGACGGGCGGCGTTGAGGCCGGGCAGGCCCGAGATGCCACCGCCGGGGTGGCTGCCGGCGCTGGCAAGGTAGAGGCCGCTGAGGGGTGTCGTGTAGCCAGCGGCGGCATGGACAGGACGGTTGAACAGCAACTGGTCCGGCGTCATCTCGCCGTGGTGCCAATGGCCACCGGGCAGGCGGAAGCGCGCCTCGATCTCGGGTGGCGGCAGCAGTTCGGCGGCGAGGATCGTGGCGCGCAGGCCGGGGGCATGGGCCTCGAGCAGCGCCAGGGCGGTTTCCATCAGGCGCGGCGTGCCAGCCTGCCAGCCGTCTTTCAGGTCGTAGGGCGCGAACTGGATCAGGGCCGACAGGGTGCAACCATCGGGCGCCATCGTCGCGTCCGACAGCGAGGGCAAAACGATCTCCATCGCCGGATCGGGCGAGGCCTCGCCATATTTCGCGGGGTTGAAGGCGGTCTCGATATGGTCGGTCGAGCGGGCGATGATCAGCCGGCCGGTCAGATCGGCTGCCGGCAGGTCCGGGAAGGCTGGAACGCGGCTCAGCGCCAGGGACAGCTTGGCCACGTTGCCCCTGGTCCGATAGCGGCGAAACCCGCGGGTCAGGCCGGTGCCAACCTCGGCCGGGTCGATCAGCGACAGGAAGGTGGTCGCAGGATGCAGGGCCGAGACGATCACCGGGGCCTGCACCAGCTCGCCGCTGGCCAGCGTCACGCCGGTGGCGCGACCCTGCACGGCGTCGATCCGTGCAACCGGCGTTTCGGGGCGAAGGATGACGCCGGATTTCCGCGCCGCCTCGGCAAAGGCATCGGCCAGCGCGCCCATGCCGCCCCTGGGCACGGCGAGGGTGCCGGGCGCGCCGTCCGCCCCGCCGGTCAGGCGGTAATAGAGCCCGAGAAGCGATCCCGGTGACCGCGGGCCAAGGTGGCTTCCCAGCGTCGCGTCGAAGGACAAGAGGCCCTTCAACCGGTCATCGGACAGGTATTCATCGGCCACATCGGCCACGTTGGTCAGCAGCATCCGCAGGAAGTCCCGCGCCTCGCCGCGGCCTTTGCGCAGCAGGGCAAGGCCGGTGGCGGCCAGCGGCATCGCCTGCTTCAGGCCCAGTTCACCGGGCATGGGCGGGCGGCGCGGCAGCATACGGCCCAGGATCGCCGCCTGTGTCAGCAGTTTCTGGCGGAGCTCGGCGAAGGCCAGCGCCTCGGTCGGGCTGACGCCCTCGATCCTCGCGCCATAGGCACCGCGCAGCACCACCGGATCGCGGCCAAGCAGCACGGTCGGGGCGGGGGGCGGCAGGCAGGCGGTATCAAGGCCTACGGCCTTCACCACCTCGGGGGCCAGCCGCGTGACCAGATGCGCCAGTGCCGACGTGCGAAAGCCGGGGGCGATCTCGACAGTGCCCATCGTGCCGCCGAACGGGCCGGCCTCACAGAGCATCACCTTTCGGCCGGCCTTGGCCAGCACGGTGGCGGCGGTCAGGCCATTGTGGCCACCGCCGATGACGATCACGTCACAGGACGTCATGGGCGGGCCTCATCTCTTTGGGGTGCTTGCGCATGTCGCGCAGGATCTCGGAGGCCGCATTGCGACCCGGAGCGCCCATCACCCCACCGCCGGGGTGGGTCGAGGAGCCGCAGATGTAAAGCCCCGGGATCGGGCTGCGATATTGTGCATAGCCCGGCACGGGTCGGTTGAAGAGCAACTGATCGAAGGTCAGCTCGCCCTGGAAGATATTGCCTTCGGTCAGGCCGACCTCGGCCTCAAGCTCGCGCGGGGTGCGAACCTCCATCCCGATGATGCGGTCGCGGAAGCCGGGCGAATAGTCGGCGATCTGGCTGACGACGGTCTCGGCGAAGGCCGAGCGGTCGGCGTCGGTCCAGTCTCGGCCTTCCACCTTCGGCGGGCAATATTGCACGAAGCAGGACATGAAATGCTGGCCGGGCGGGGCCATCGTCGGGTCGAGCTGCGTCGGGATCATCATGTCAACGAAGGGATCGGCCGACCAGCGCCCGGCCTTCCAGTCGTCATAGGCGCGTTCCATCCGCTCGACGCTGTCGGTGAAATGCATGTCGCCCATCGTGCAGCGCGAGCCTTCGGGGAGGGCGGGGAAATCGGGCAGCCCGTCCAGCGCGATGTTCAGCTTGCCCGACGAGCCGCGCATCTTGAAGTGGCGCACCCGGTGCAGGAAGGAATCGGGCAGATCGGCGGGGTCGACCAGCGTCAGGAAGGTGCGCTTCACATCGGCGTTCGAGACGACGCGGGGGGCAAGGATCTCCTCGCCATCTTCCAGCACGACGCCCTTGGTGCGGCCGGCCTTGGTCAGCACCCGGGCCACGCTGGCATCGGTGCGGATCGTGCCACCCGCCGCGCGGAACGAGGCGGCCAGCGCCTGGGTGACCGCCCCCATGCCGCCGCGGGCATAGCCCCAGGCGCCGACCGATCCGTCGACCTCGCCCATGTAGTGATGCAGCAGCACATAGGCCGTGCCGGGCGACATCGGCCCCAGCGCGGTGCCGATGATGCCGGAGAGCGACAGGTAGGCCTTGACCACGTCGGTCTCGAAGTAATCTTCCAGGAAGTCGGCGATCGACATGGTCCAGAACCGGACGGTCTGGGCCATTTCCTCGGCCGAGAAATTGCCGAAGCGGCGGGCGATCCAGAGAAGCTCGGCCAGATCGCGGGGCTTGTAGCTGACCGGGTCGGGCGCGGTGCGCATCAAGAGCGGCTGGATGAAGCGGCACTGCCGCGTCACGTCGCGGGCATAGGTCTCATAGGCCTCGGCGTCGCGGGCGGAGAAGCGGGCGAACTCGCGCCGGTGGGCGTTATGGTCGCGGTAGCTGGCAAGGTAGTCGCCGTCCCGGGTGAACACGCAGCCGCCTTCATAGGAGATGATCTGCAGCCCGTGTTTGGGCAGTTCGAGATCGCGCATGATCTCGGGTCGGAAAAGCGAGCAGACATAGGAGCAGTTGGAGAAGGTGACCCCGGTGCCGGTGTCACGACTGGTGGCCGCCCCGCCGACCCAGGAATTCTTTTCCACCACCAGCACTTCGAGCCCGGCGCGTTGCAGGTAGCCCGCTGCGACAAGTCCGTTATGGCCGCCGCCGATCAGGATGACGTCGTAATTCTTCATGAGGAATCCTGCCTAACTTCACATGAAATTGGCATGCATCGCAGCGGGTTGTCCAGAGATTTTGAATGGTCATTCAGCAAGTAACTTGCAAAGTCTTGGTAATGAGGTAAGATTTTGCAATGCAGGCAGGGAAGCCATGATCGTGACCGCGCCCGAATATGACGATGCCGCCATCCGGTTTCTGGAGGTTCTCTGGGGGCCCGGCTATCTGTCGCCGGGCGGGCCGGAAGAAGTGGACCGGGTGCTGGCGGGTCTGGCGCTGGCCGGGCGCGATCTGCTCGATATCGGCTGCGGGGCAGGGGGCGTGACGCTGCATATTGCCCGCACCCATGGCGCGAAGGTGACCGGCTTCGACGTTGAGGAACCGGTGATCGCCGCGGCGCGATCGCGCGCTGAAGCGGAGCGGCTGGAGGCCCGGTTCGTGCAGGCCCCGCCGGGGCCGCTGCCGTTTCCCGATGCCTGCTTCGATATCGTCTTTTCCAAGGATGCCCTGATCCATGTGCCGGACAAGGAGGCGCTTTTCGCCGAAGTCTTCCGTGTCCTGCGCCCGGGCGGGGTCTTTGCGGCATCGGATTGGCTGATCGGGCATGATGGCGAACCCAGCCCCGAAATGCGCGCCTATATCGCCGCCGAAGGGCTCAGCTTCGGCATGGCCTCGCCTGCCCGTTACCGTGCGGCGATGACCGACGCGGGGTTTGCCGAGGTGACAACCCTCAGCCGCAACGGCTGGTATCGAGAGCTCGCCCGTGCGGAACTTGCCCGCCTTGAAGGCCCGCTGCACGCCGCCGCCGTGGCCGCGGTGGGCGAGGCTTATGTGCACAAGAACCTGAAGACCTGGCGCGCCATGCAGGTCGTGCTCGAGTCCGGCGAGCATTGCCCGACCCATCTGCGCGCCCGCAAACCGGGAAAGGCAAAAGCATGAGCACGGCGGACACATCAGGGGGCCAGAAGGCGCCGGCGGGCGGTGACGCCGATCCGGTCAAGGGCCGGAAGGCGAGCAAGGAGACCCGCCGCCAGCAGTTGATCGAGGCGACCATCGACAGCCTGGCCAAGCGCGGCTACTCGGAAACCACGATGGCCGACATCGCCGATGGCGCAGGCCTGTCGCGCGGCATCGTCAACTTCCATTTCGAAAGCAAACAGAACCTGCTGAACGCCACGCTGCAGTTCATGGCCGACGAATACGCCGGTCACTGGACCGGTGCCGACCAGCGGGCGGGCCCGCGCGCGGCAGATCGGCTCTGGGCGGTCGTGGCTGCGGATTTCGACCGCAAACTCTGCACGCGGCGCAAGCTGGCCGCATGGTGCGCCTTCTGGGGCGAGGCGAAGTCGCGCCCGACCTATCTGGCGCTCTGCGGCGCGCGCGACCTCACCTATCAGACCACAATCGCCGCCATGCTGGCGCAGCTGAAGGCGGAAGGCGGCTATTCCTACGACACCGACGCCATGACGCTCGCGCTCTGCGCCATGCTCGAGGGGCTCTGGATCCGCCTGATGATGGGCGACGGCCTCAAGCGCGAGATCGCGCATGACGCGGCAAAAGACTGGCTGGCTGCAATTTTCCACCGGCACTTCACAACGGCCGGGCCGATACCGGAATAAATCAATCACAACAGGGAGACGCAAACCATGAAGACAATCGGAAAACTTGGCGCGGTTCTGGCCGTCAGCCTGTTCACGCTGGGCGCACGCCCGGTGCTGGCAGGTGATCTGACCGTGTTCGACTGGGCGGGTTACGAAGACCCGGCTTTCCATCCGGACTACGCGAAGAAATACGGCAATTCGCCGGATTTCGCCTTTTTCGGCGATGAGGACGAGGCCTTCCAGAAACTCACCTCGGGCTTCAAGGCAGACGTGGCCCATCCCTGCTCGCAATCGGTCGTGAAGTGGCGCAAGGCGGGTCTGCTGGAGCCGCTCGACACCTCGAAACTGACGAACTGGAATGACGTTCTTCCCGGCATCAAGGCGATGAAGGACCTGATGACCGACGACAAGGGCGTGGCCTGGTTCATTCCCTTCGAATGGGGCAATACCGCCCTCGTCTACCGGTCCGACAAGCTGAAGCCGGAAGACGTGACCTCGCTGCAGGCCTTTGCCGACCCGAAATACAAGGGACGTGTGTCGATCGGCGACAACGTCGACGATGCCTATGCGCTGGCCAGCCTCGCCATCGGGATCAAGGACTGGTCGACGATGACCGATGCGCAGTTCCAGCAGGCCTCGGATTTCCTGCGCAAGGTGCACAAGAACGTGCGGCTTTACTGGACCGACAACACCCAGCTCAGCCAGGCGATGGCTTCGGGCGAGGTCGATCTGGCCTGGGCCTGGAATGAGACCGTCACCACCCTCGCGGGCGAGAACGTGCCGGTTGCGATGAACCGCGACGCCAAGGAAGGTCTGTCCACCTGGGTCTGTGGCTATGTCAGGCTGAAGGGCAGCACGGCGGACGACCAGCACGTCTATGATTACCTGAACGCGGTGACGGCACCCGATGTGTCGGATTACCTGGTGACGCAATGGGGCTATGGCCATTCCAATGCCAAGGGCATGGCCGCGGTCGATCCGGCGACGCTGAAGACGGCGGGCTATGACAACGTCGACAAATTCACCGCCAACACGCTGTTCCAGTCGCCGGTGCCGATCGCGCTGAAGCAGAAGATGATCGCCGAGTTCGAGAAGATCAAAGCCGGGTATTGATCCCCGTCCAAAGGCCCGGCGCAAACGCGCCGGGCCTTTTTGCCTCGCTGACCCTGTCACCGCTTGCAGAGAATGTTCCGTGGTTCGGTAGGCTCGGCCTGCCAGTCCCCCGGCAGGACCTCAGTGCGCGTCCGGGTCCGCCATCAGGACCAGGGCGTCCGGGTCATAGGCCATGCGGACCTCGGTGCCGATGTTCAACTCGTCCGCGCCAAACGTGTTCGTCTCGACGATCGACAATGGCGTCTCCATGCCCGCGACGCTGACCGACAGGCTGGTGGTCTCGCCAAAATAGGCGCGGCTGACGATGCGGCCGGTCAATTCATGCGGGGCCCGTTCCTCATCCCAGAGAAGCCGCAGCCGTTCCGGGCGGATGCCCAGCGTCGCGCGCCCGCCATTGGCGGTGAATCCCGGGGGTTTCGAGAGTGTGGCCGTGCCGAAACGGTCGGTTTCCACCAACAGCGTGGCGCCCTGATCGCCCGCGATCCGGCCCGTCAGGAAATTCATGCCGCCCAGAAAGTCGGCCACCTTGCGGGTCGCGGGGCGCTGGTAAATCTCCATCGGGCTGGCGATCTGCGCGATCTTGCCGCCGAACATCACCGCGATCCGGTCGCTCAGCGCCAATGCCTCATACTGGTCATGGGTCACCAGAACGAAGGTGATGCCGACACTTTGCTGCAGGCTGCGCAGCTCGGTCTGCATCTCTTCGCGCAGCTTCTTGTCCAGCGCCGAAAGCGGTTCGTCCAGCAAGAGCACCTTGGGCCGCATCACCAGCGCGCGGGCCAGCGCCACGCGCTGCCGTTGACCGCCCGACAGTTCATTGCCCTTGCGGGTGCCGAAGCCGGGCAGGCGCACCATCTCCAGCGCCTCGGCCACGCGGCGATCCTCTTCGACCCGCGCCAGCCGCAGCCGCTTCAGCCCATAGGCCACGTTTTCCGCGACGTTCAGGTGCGGAAAGATCGCGTAGGACTGGAACACCATATTGGTCGGCCGCTGGTTCGCCCGCAACTCGGTGCAATCCGCCCCGTCGATCGAGATCGTGCCGGTGCTCGGCGTGTCGAGCCCAGCCAGCAGGCGCAACAAGGTGGTCTTGCCGCAGCCCGAGGGGCCCAGCAGCGAGAAGAATTCCCCCTCGGCGATGTCGAGGTTGATCTCGTCAAGGGCACGGAACGTCCCGAAATTTCGGGATACCTTCCGGATTTCGATCATCGGCGGCGCCTCAGGCATTCGGTCCTCCCCGCGCCGTGACGCGCATTTCAGCACGGCGGCGCAAAATCTCGGCCAGGGTCAGCAGGGTGACCGAGGCGAACATCATCAGGCTGCCCAGGGCCAGCACCTCGGGCAGCTTGGCGGCAAAGCGCAGCTGGCCCCAGATGTAGACGGGCAGGGTGGTCTCGGTTCCCGACAGGAAGAACGCGAGCAGGAATTCATCGAGCGAGATGGTGAAGCTGACCAGCAGGCTCGACAGGATCGCGGGGGCGACGACCGGCAGCGTCACCCGCCGGAAGGTGCCAAGAGCGGTCTCGCCAAGATCGAGCGAGGCTTCCTCGAGGCTGCGATCGAAGCCCTCGAACCCGGCGAGCAGGACCGACATCGAATAGGGCAGGCAGAACACGATCTGCCCCATGATCACGGTCAGCAGCGACAGCTGGATGCCGATCTGCAGGAGGACCAGCAACATCGAGACCGCCACGATGATCTCGGGCAAAAAGAGCGGCGCCATGATCAGGCCGGTCATCGGCTTCTGGCCGGGAAACTTGTAGCGCGTGATCGCGCGAGAGGCGCAGATCGCCAGCACCGTCGAGGTGAGCGAGACCGCGATCCCCACCACAAGACTGTTCCAGGCGGCGCCCAGCATCACCTGATTGTCGAAGAGCTGCCCGTACCACCGGACGGTGAAGCCCTTCAGCGGAAAGGCTGCAACCGCGCCTTTGTTGAACGAGAACAGGGGCAAGAGCAGGATCGGAAAATACAGGAACGCCAGAAACGCGCTCAGGTAGATCGGCAGCAGGCGAATGCGGGACAGGGCTTTCATCGCCTTACCCCCCGGACCAGCAGGCGCAGGGCCAGGACCATCAACCCGGCCGCTGATGCCACCAGCACCATCGTCGTGACCGAGAGCGCCGCGCCCAGCGGCCAGTTCATCGCCCGCCCGAAGTTCGTCTCGATCGCCGAGGCGATCATCACCCCGTCGGTGCCGCCGACGAGCTTCGGCGTCACATAATCGCCCACCGTCGGGATCATCACGATCAGAAAGGCCGAAGTGACGCCCGGAAGCGAGAGCGGCAGCACGATCCGGGTCAGCGAGCGAAACAGCCCGTCGCCAAGGTCCTGTCCGGCCTCGACCAGCGACCGGTCGATCTTTTCGAGCGAGACGAAGATCGGCAGGATCGCGAAGGCGACCCAGCTGTGCACCAACGTGATGATGACGGCATTGGCGTTGTATAGCAGCGACTCGATCGGCGTGTGGATCACGCCGAGCCAGAGCAGAAGGCTGTTGAGCACGCCGTTGTAGCCCAGCACCAGCTTCCACGACATGACCCGCAACAGATAGCTGGTAAGGAAGGGCACCGTGATCAGGAACAGCCAGAGGTTCTTGTTGCGCCCGCCGTGGAACGAGATGTACCAGGCCACCGGATAGGCCATCACCACCGTCGTCACGCTGACCGTCAATGAGATCCAGAGTGAGCGCAGGAACAGATCGCGATAGATAGGCTGGGTGAGCGCGGCACGGTAATTGTCCAGCCGGAAGCTGTGATCGACCGTCAGGAAGCTCTGCTTCCAGAAGCTGAACAGGATGATGATCAGCACCGGCAGCAACAGCATCGCCATCGCGTAGATCAGCGTGGGCGAGATCAGGGCAAGGCCACGGGCGGACTCACCCTCGGCCCATCGGCGTGCCCGCCCTTTCATCGCGCGCCCCGGTGATGGGGCACGGATGAGCGTGGAGATGTGATGACAAAGACTGAGTTCATGACACTGACAGTTGCGTGCATTGGTCTTTATGGCAAGGATAAAGTTGCGATTGTCTGATTGAACGGTCATTCAATGAGAGCCCGATTGCGTTAACGGCGCGACTCGGGTGAACGGATGCTCCGGTCGGTGTCATCGCAGGGTGTTGTTGACCTCGGCGATCCGGTCCTCGCCCGGATTTGCATCCAATGTCATCACCGGCAGCAGGGCGCGCAGGTGGTCGTGGTGGCTGCGCACGCCATATTCGAGATCCGAAAGATAGAAGCCCGCAAAAGCCTCCGACGTCATCGCCTCGTTCGACCATTTCTGAAGCTGTACGTCTTCCGCCTGGGTGTCGCGGTCGATCCGCATGGCAAGGTAGCGGGCAAGCTTCTGCGCGCGGCTTTCGTCAGGATAGCGGTACAGGGCGCCGCGCAGCAGCGTCTTGCCGACCGAGACCGGGAATTCCTGATAGAACTGCATCGTCTCCGGTGTCACGGCGATCACCATATTCGGGAACATCCCCCAATAGACCCAGGCCTGACGGTGGCTTTCCGGCAATTCCTCGTTCACCGGCGCAATGCGGACGTAGTTCTTCACGCTCCAGCGCCGGGCAGCCTTCGGGTTCCAGGTGGCGAAGCTCCGGCTCAACCCATCGACGAAAGGCTCGTCATAATAGGTGGAGCCGTAGAGGTCCTGCAGGGCAGGGTGGGCCATCGCGACATGGTAGCCCTCATTGTCGACATCGCGGACCGACTTCCAGTTGACCTCCGAGTCCTGGGTCCAGGCGCCTTCGACGGGGACCATCTTCTCGAAATCATACGGCGCCATTTCGGCAGCGAAGGGGGCCAGTGCCTCGGCGACCGAAGGTTGCGGGCCGGGGCGGAAGCGCAGGAAGATGAGACCCATGAAGACCTCGGTCTCGATCTGCTTCAGGCCGAATGCGACCTTGTCCATCGGCGGGAAGGTGCGAGGTTGGGCGGGGCCGCGAAGCGTGCCGTCGAGGTTGTAGACCCAGCCGTGGAACGGGCAGACCAGCGCGCCGCTGCAATGCCCGGTCTCGTTCGCCACCAGCCGCGATCCGCGATGGCGGCAGACGTTATGGTAGCCGCGCACCACACCATCCTCGCCGCGCAGGATCAGCGCGCGCTCGCCCAGGATGTCGAGCGTCAGGTAATCGCCGGGTTTGGGCAGGTTGGAGATATGGCCGGCGATCTGCCAATGGGTGCGGAACACCTCGGCCTTTTCAAGTTCCAGCAGCGCGGGCGAATGGTAGCACCAGCCGGGCAGGCCCCTCCGGTCCCAGGAGTTCGGGATGGAAACATCGCGGAGGGTGGCGGCCATGGTGGAATCCTTGGTTGAATGTTCATTCAATAAGAACACAGTTTGCGATGACTTAAAACACTATTTCTGGCCTGAGAGGTATCCGGGGGCAGGGTGGGATCAAAATTCCTGCGCGGGGCAGGGCGCGCGCCCGCCTGCACGGGAGGCGCGCGCGCCGGTCAGGGCGCGCCCGGAGATCGTCCGCCGGGAGGTATGATGAATTTGCGGCTCCCGTTGCCACCTCAGCGGCGGCACGGTCGCGCGGAGGGGAGGATGAG
Source organism: uncultured Pseudomonadota bacterium (assembly GCA_963837565.1). Lineage (GTDB taxonomy): Bacteria > Pseudomonadota > Alphaproteobacteria > Rhodobacterales > Rhodobacteraceae > Solirhodobacter. The sequence continues at coordinate 546,413 of CAWIOC010000018.1, read as the reverse complement.
GGATCGCGCGCTCCTGCGGCGCGGCTCTTGATGAGCCTGGCTTTCGCGGGCGGCAGGAAACTGGCCGCCGGGGCGACAGATGCGCCTCAGCCCTTGCGAAGGCAGGCGCAATGGCTAGCCGAGAGCGACGGCGCGGGCCTTGAGGCTGCCCGCGCCGCCGATCTTATTTCTTCATCATCGCGTCGGAGGCCATCATCTCGGGATGTCCAACGCAGGCAGCTGTCGTGGCGGTGACCGCCGCGGCGTTGGCGGCGTCATCCATTTTCATGCTCGCGTCGGCAGAGGCGGCATGCAGTGCCGTGACGGCTGCCGTCATGTCGGTCGCGGTCATGGCCGAGAAGTCCTTGCAGGTCATGGTCTTCGCATCCATGGCAGCCGCCGCGGCGAGCGTCGGGGCGACGAAAGTCATGGTCATAGCGGCAAGAGCGATAGCTTTAAGCGTGAATTGCATCTCTTTCCTCCTCCTCGTGGAAAATTCAGCTGTACGTTGATGGCCCCGGCCGTGGGTCTGTTGGTGGCCACACCAGGCATCATGTCCGGGCGCCAGCGCCGAAAAGCTGATGCAGATTGGTCTTTGCGCGGATTTTGATGCCGCGCGGGGCGGCAGAGACCGGCTCGGCCAATTCCAGCCGAGCGGCTCGCACCCGGAGATCTCCGTGATCGGTATGGAGGATGTTGCGCCGCAATCGGGGCAGGGCCATGCGGCGGTTTGTGCGGTCCAGCGTCACCCCTGATCCGGGCATCCTCGGTGCGGAGGCCTTGCCCGGCGGCGGGAATTTCGGCGGTCCTGATTTCTCGCCGCCTGATGAAACCAAGGCCAACTGGCTGCGTTTACCGATGACGACAGGTATCGCGCGGCGGCGGACCGGGACGCGGTGCAATTGACCATGCCGAACAATTAACACGGCCTACAGATTTGGCCTGCATAGGATCGCCTCTGATGGATGTAGGGATTAGGCGCGCATGCGCCCGCCAATTCGACAACGCGACTGTAACGGATCGACCCAGATGAAGAGCCCTGTGAAGCAGATCCTGACCTGCATACTCAATGACAAGGCCGGCACCAGCCGCGCCGCCGAGGCGCAGGCGCTTGTTGAACGGGCTGCGGTCGAGCGGGGGTGGCAGGCGCGCGTCCTGAAAATCTCGGACGGGGCCGATCTCAAACCGCTCGCCGAGAAGGCGCGGGCGGCTGGCGGGCTGGTTGTCGGCGGCGGCGGTGACGGGACGATCGCGGCGGTCGCTTCGGCGCTGGTCGGTACGGACTGTTCCCTTGGGGTATTGCCGATGGGAACGCTCAATCACTTCGCAAAGGATCTGGGCATCCCGCTCGACCTTGAAGAGGCCGTGCAAACCCTGTTCACCGGCAAAGCCAGACGCGTCGATGTCGGCGAGGTCAACGGCCGCATCTTCCTCAACAACTCCAGCATTGGCTTCTATCCGCGCATCGTGCAGGAGCGCGAGCGCGAACAAAGGCGCGGCCGCAGCAAATGGGTCGCCTTCGCGCATGCCGCCGCACGCGTCGTCCAGAAAGCCCCCAGGCTGCATGTCGAACTGGATGAAGATCGCAGCCACCATCAATCCTATGACACGCCTTTCGTCTTCATCGGCAACAACCGCTATGACGTGACGGGCCTGAGGATCGGCACGCGGTCGGTTCTGGATGGCGGCAAATTATGGGTCTGCACGGCGCCCAATGCCAGCCGGCTCACCCTGATCGGGCTTGGGCTGGGGGCGCTGCTTGGCCTGGTTGGCGACGCCGACCTGACGACCTTCGAGACCGAGCAGACCGAGGTGCACCCCGATCGGGACCAGGTCGAGGTCGCAACCGATGGCGAGGTCAGCCGGATGCAGACACCTTTGCACTATCGCAGCCGGCCCGGTGCATTGCGTGTCATCGTGCCAGATGCGGACTGACGCCGAGGGGGCGAATTGATGCGCACGATCGTTCATCTCTCGGATCTGCATTTCGGTCGTGCCGACCTGAGGATCCTGCCGGCCTTGTTTGATGCCGTGGTCGAGGCCGCGCCAGACCTGGTGGTGGTGTCGGGCGATCTGACGCAGCGCGCCCGCGTCGCGGAATTCAAGGCGGCGGCAGAGTTCCTCAACACGCTGCCGGTTCCATTGCTGACCATCCCCGGCAACCATGATGTGCCGCTTTACAATGTCCTGCGGCGCTGGCTTTCGCCCCTGGGCCGGTATCGGCGCTACATCACGGGCGATCTGGCACCGTTTTTCGAGGACGCAGAGATCGCGGTTCTGGGCATCAATACGGCGCGCGCCCTGACCTTCAAGGATGGCCGGATCAACCGGGCCCAGATCGCGTCAGCGGCGCGGCACCTGGCGCTTTGCGGGACCGATGTGACCCGGATCATCGTGACGCATCATACGTTCGACACGCCCGACCCTGCCCCGGGGGCTGCGGCGGCCCATAAGGTTGTGGGCCGTGCCGATATGGCGATGGCCGCCTTCCTGCAGGCAGATGTCGACCTGATCCTGTCCGGGCATCTGCATCTGAGCGGCGTCGGCGAGACGACGACTCGTTACCCGCTGCCGGGTCGGCCGGTGTTGCTGATCCGCGCCGGGACCGCGACCTCGACCCGGCGGCGCGGTGAGGTCAACGCGTTCAACGTGGTGCGCATCGCCCGGCCGGACGTTTCGATCGATTGCATGGTCTGGCAGCAGGATGAGGGGCGATTCGTTGCGGTGAGCACCGAACGCTTCCGGCGTACCGAGGTCGGATGGTCGCGTCCGACGCCACCATGAGGGCCGCAACATGGCTTGCCCTGCTTGCCGCGATCGCCGCAGCGCTGTTCTGCGGGCTCGCTGTGGCGGTGGAAACCAACGCGATCGCTGGCTTCGACGAGACCGTCCGCATCGGCCTGCATGGTCTCGCCTCGCCAGGTCTGACCGCCTGTGTCGAGCAACTGTCCCTGCTCGGAACCGTCTTCGTCCTCGCGGTGTTTGGCGTCGCGGCGGGTGCAGTCCTGATCCGCGCCGGGCGTCGCGACGGGGCCGTGCTGCTGGCGGTGATCATGGCGGGGGCGCTGGTGCTGGAGAATGCGCTGAAGCTCTCGTTTCAACGCGCCCGGCCGCTGCCCTACTTCGGGTCAGCGCCTGCGACCTATGGTTTCCCGAGCGGGCACGCGCTGTTCTCGCTGTGCTTTTACGGCGGGCTCGCGGTGCTTGCGACTCGCCCCCTGGCGTCAGCTGCGATGAAGACAAGCCTTTGGATCGCAACAACTTTGCTGGTGCTGGGAATCGGCGCGACGCGGATCTATCTTGGCGTGCATTACCCAAGCGACGTCTTGGGCGGCTATCTCGTCGCGATCGCCTGGATCGCCATCGTGCTGTCGATCGAGGATCATATCCGGCCCTAGCGGCGTGCCGCATCAAATTCCTGTGCAAAACACCGCGATAGACCGAAATGGGTTGCTGCACGACCCTTGCCAGTTCCGGGCGTTGCGCCTTTCGGTCAGCCGCGCTGCCCCCAAAGGGCTAAGCCGATTACCCTTGTCTGTCCCATCGGGTACCGACGTTACCCCCTAAAGCGGCGTTCCTTGAGATCGTGCCGCTTGTAGCCTTGAGGGAGCGCGGTGCCCGATATCCGGGCGCAGGCGCGCCCGCCCCGAGCCGGGCCAAGGGAGAGCGACAGTGCCTATTAACAATTGCGACCTCGCGCCGGATGTGGCGATCAGCCATCCGGACCTCGTCAACCTTTATGGCTGCAGCATTGGCGCCGAGACCAAGATCGGTCCCTTTGTCGAAGTGCAGGCCGGTTGCCGGATCGGCGCGCGTTGCAAGGTGTCGTCGCATTCCTTCCTCTGTGATGGGGTCACGCTGGAAGACGGCGTTTTCATCGGCCACGGCGTGATGTTCACCAATGACCGTTTCCCGGCCAGCGTCGACGCCAAGGGCGCGCTGAAAGGGCCGGGCGACTGGGAATGCGAGCCGACCCACGTCGGCGCGGGGGCCTCGATCGGGTCCAATGCCACCATCCTGTGCGGCTTGAACATCGGCGCAGGCGCGCTGATCGGGGCCGGGGCGGTGGTCACGGCCGATGTCCCCTCCTATGCGATCATGGCCGGGGTTCCGGCGCGTCGGGTCGGTGACACCCGGCAGAAACCCGAGGAAAGCCCCAAGTCGAGCGCGCGCGCCGGGCTGGTGATGTCATGATCCGGGTCGGTATCGCAGGCTATGGCTACTGGGGCCCGAACCTTGCCCGCGCCGTGTCCGAGACCGGCACTGCCCGGGTCGAGATGATCGCGGACATGTCGCCCGCCGCGCTGGAGCGGGCCGCGATGCGGCATCCCTCGGCCCGGCTGACGGCGGATATCATGGCGATGATCGCCGACCCGGCGGTCGATGCGGTGTTGATCGCCACCCCGGTCGAGACGCATTTCAAACTCGCCCTCGCCGGCCTGCGGGCGGGCAAGCATGTGCTGGTTGAAAAGCCGATGGCCGACAGCGTGGCGAATGCGGCGCGGCTGGTCGATGAGGCGGCGGCGCGGAAGCTGGTGCTGATGGTCGACCACACCTTTGTCTATACCCCGGCGGTGCAGTACATCGGCGGGCTGATCAAGGCGGGCGAACTGGGGCAGATCTACTACTACGATTCCACCCGCGTGAACCTTGGCATCTTCCAGCACGACGTGAACGTGATCTGGGATCTCGCGGTGCATGACTTCGCGATCATGGATTATCTGCTCGACGCGCGTCCGGTGGCGATCTCGGCCAGCTCGGCCGGGTTCCTGTCCAACAGCCCCGAGAACATGGCGCATCTGTCGGTCTTCTACGACGACGGCACGATGGCGCATCTCAACGTCAACTGGCTGGCGCCGGTGAAGATCCGCCAGACGCTGATTGGCGGCAGCCAGCGCATGGTGATCTACGACGACATGCAGACCTCGGAAAAGGTCAAGATCTACGACAGTGGCGCAAACTCCAGCAGCAACGCGCTCGACCGCAGGGTCTCCTACCGGGTGGGCGAGATGCGCGCGCCTGCACTTTCGGCCAAGGAGGCGCTGCTGACCGAGATGCAGGAATTCGTGAAATGCATCGAAACCGGCGCACGCCCGTTGACCGATGGGGAGAGCGGCCTGCGCGTGGTCGAACTTCTGGAAGCCGCGTCGCGATCCTGCCGGATGCGAGGCAATCCTGTGGAACTTGGTGCACTGAAGGTGGCCTCATGATGCAATTTCTCGACCTGCGCAGCCAACATCGTGCCATCGAGCACGATCTTGAGACGGCTGTCCTCGCCACCCTGCGCAGCGGCAACTATATCCTGGGAGAGCCGGTGGAGTGTTTCGAGGAGAACTTCGCCCGCTACTGTGGCACCAGCCATGCCATCGCGGTCAGCTCCGGGACCGCGGCGCTGCATCTGGCGCTGCTGGCCGCCGGGATCGGGCCGGGGGATGAGGTGATCACGGTGCCGACCACCTTTGTGGCGACGGTGGCGGCGATCCTTTACACCGGCGCCACGCCGGTGCTGATCGACATCGACCCGAAGACATGGACGATGAACCCCGACCGGATCAGCGCCGCGGTGACCGAGCGGACGCGGGCCGTCATTCCGGTGCATCTGCATGGCCGTCTGGCCGATATGGAAGCGATCAACGCCGTCTCGCAGCAACACGGCCTGCTGGTGATCGAGGATGCCGCACAGGCACATGGCGCGCGGCGCGGCAAGCGGGCCGGGGCCTTTGGCGACATCGGCTGTTTCAGCTTCTACCCCGGCAAGAACCTTGGTGCCTGCGGCGAGGGCGGGGCGATCACCACCGACAATTCCGAACTGGCCGAGCGGATCCGCTGCCTGCGCGACTGGGGCCAGACCGAGCGCTATCTGCACACGATGCTGGGCTACAACTATCGCATGGATGCGATTCAGGGCGCGGTGCTGGGGGTCAAGCTGGGCCAGCTCGACGGCTGGAACGCAGCCCGGCGGAAGGTGGCCAATGCCTATCACCGCGGCCTCGCGCCGGGGATCGAGCGGGCGATGGGGCCGATGGATGACGACCATGTCTGCCACGTCTATGCGATCCGCTCGCCCGACCGGGCGGCGCTGCGCGCCGACCTTCAGGCGGCCGGTGTGCCGACCAATATCCACTATCCCTATCCTGTGCATCTGCAGCCGGCCTATCAGCGGCTGGGCTACCGCCGCGGGGATTTCCCGATCGCAGAGGCCTACGCAGAAACCACTCTTTCGCTGCCGATCCACCCGAACCTGTCGGCATCACACATCGATCAGGTCGTGACGGCCGTCAACTCCTATGCCGCCGCTCCGGCGGTATCGGACTTCGCAGAAAAGAGAGCAGGATGACCAATACTTCGCAGCTTCGTGGAAAGCGGGTGCTCGTCACCGGCGGTGCAGGCTTCATCGGCTCCCATATCGTCGATTTGCTGGTGAAAGAGGGCTGCGCCGAGATTATCGTGGTCGATAACATGGTGCGGGGCCGGTTGGAGAACCTTGCCGAGGCGCAGCGCCGCGCCGCCGGCACCCTGCGGATCGTCGAGGGCGACATCCGTGATGCAAAGCTGATGCGACCGCTCGTGACGGGCACCGACACGGTGTTTCACCAGGCCGCTCTGCGCATCACCCATTGCGCCGCCGAGCCGGAGGCCGCGATGGGTGTCATGGTCCAGGCGACCTATGATCTGCTGCAGTTCTGCCGGGTTGAGCAGGTGCGCAAGGTCGTCATGGCCTCTTCCGCCTCGGTCTATGGCATGGCGGCGAATTTCCCGACCACCGAGGATGAACCGGCCTGGCCGAACCGCACGCTTTATGGTGCGGCCAAGGCCTTTGGCGAGGGGCTGCTGCGCTCGTTCAATGACATGTACGGTCTGGACTATGTCGCGCTGCGCTATTTCAACGCCTATGGGCCGCGGATGGATCTGCACGGGCGCTATACCGAGGTGATGGTGCGCTGGCTGGAGCGGCTGGCGGCGGGCGAGCGGCCGATCGTCTTCGGCGACGGGTTGCAGACGATGGACATGATCCACGTCCGCGATATCGCGCGGGCCAATATCCTTGCGGCGACGATGCCCGTCACCGACGCGGTGTTCAACATCGGCAGCGGTACCGAGACCTCGCTGCTCGATCTGGCGCGGCATCTGGCCTGGGGCATGGGACGGCCCGATCTGACCCCGACCCATGCGGCGGAGCGTGCGGTGAACCCGGTGCCGCGACGGCTGAGTGCGCCCGACCGGGCGGCCGAGTCACTGGGCTTTTGCGCCCGGATCGGACTTGCCGAGGGGCTTGGCGAGTTGATCGACTGGTGGCGTGCGGAACGCGAATTCGAAGAAGTCCGAAGGCGGTCGAGCTCGAGGCGCGGAGATGATCCCGATCGCCAAACCGCTGATGGGCGAGTCCGAAGAGCTTGCCGCCGGGCAGGTGATCCGCTCTGGCTGGCTGTCGCAGGGCCCGCAGGTGGCGGCCTTCGAGGCCGAATTTGCGGCGCTGACCGGTGCCGCCCATGCCTGCGCGGTGTCGAACTGCACCACGGCGCTGCATCTTGCCTTGCTCGCTGTCGGCGCCGGGCCGGGCGACGAGGTGATTACCGTCAGCCACTCCTTCATCGCCGGGGCGAACACGATCCGGCAATGCGGCGCGGTGCCGGTCTTCGTCGATATCGAGGCCGGCGGCTTCAACATTGACCCGGGCGCGCTGTCCGGGGCGATCACGCCGAAGACCCGCGCGATCCTGGTGGTGCATCAGATCGGGATGCCCTGCGATATGGTGGCGGTGATGGAGGTGGCGCGGGCGCATGGCCTGGCGGTGGTCGAAGATGCCGCCTGCGCCATCGGTGCCGAGATCCGTATCGGCAACAGCTGGCAACCGATCGGACAACCGATTGGCGATGTGGTCTGTTTCTCGTTCCATCCGCGCAAGGTCATCACGACGGGCGAGGGCGGTATGCTGACCACGCAGAACCCCGAGCTGGACGCCCGCTTCCGCCTGTTGCGGCAGCATGGGATGGATCTCTCCGATGTCCTGCGCCATGCCTCGACCGAGGTGGTGTTTGAGGGCTATCCGGTGCAGGGCTTCAATTATCGCATGACCGACATTCAGGCTGCGGTGGGCCGCGTGCAACTTGGCCGCCTGCCGGCCATCCTCGAGCGGCGGCGCGCCGCCGCAGAGGTCTATCGCGCAGCGTTGCAGGACATCGACGGGGTGACGGCGCCCCAGGAACCGGATTGGGCGCGGTCGAACTGGCAGAGCTATTGCGTAACACTCGACCCGGCGCTCGACCAGCGCGCCGTGATGGCCGATATGCTGGCGGCGGGCGTTGCCACGCGACGCGGGATCATGTGCATCCACATGGAGCCCGCCCATGCCGATCTGCCACTGCGCCATCCGCTGCCCCGCTCGGAGGCGGCGCGCGATCACTCGATCCTGCTGCCGCTCTACGCGCAGATGACCGACGTCGAGCAGGCCACGGTCCTGTCGGCGCTGCGCGAGGCCGTCGCACGGCAAGCTACGCCAGCGGCCCGCGAACCTGCGCAGGCGAGCGCATAAGGGACAAGCGCCGGTCAGCTAGCTGGCGACCGCCACCGCGGTCGCCGTGCCTGCTTTGACGTCGCGCAGCACCCGCGCGGGGTTTCCGACCACGACAACACCGGGCGGCACATCCGCCACGACATTTGCCGCCATCCCGACCAGCGCACCCGCGCCGACGCTGACACCGTCGCGCAGCGAGGACGCACTGCCGATATAGCTGCCGGCACCGATCCGGACCTTGCCAGCGATCGTTGCATGGGAGCCGATCAGGCTGTAGTCGCCGATCTCTGCATCGTGGTGAATTACCGTCTGCGGCATCACCACCACATGATTGCCGACCCGCGCCCCGGCGGTGATCGTCGTGCCGTAGCAAACCATCGTCCCGTGCCCCAGGCAGGCGTGCCGTGAGACCTGGGCCTGCGGATGCACGATGGTGGCGAAGCGGTCGGGTGTGACGTTCAGTGAGCCGATCAGGCCCGGGCGAGCGGGAAAGCTGCCCGCAGAGCCGACAAGGCAGAGCACCAGCGCATCCGGATACTCGGCGAGGGCCTCGATCGGCCGAACCGGCACGTCGGCGTAGGTGCTGCCCTGCAGGCGGTGCGAGTCATCAAGGATGGCCAGTACGCGATGCTGAAGCTCAATAATTTCCAGCATTTCTCTGGTATTGCCGCTGAGCCCGATCAGCACGATATCCCGCCTGTCCATTCATCGTCCTTGCAATTTTCCGGAATTGATCGGCCATTTTTCGCTGATCCCTCGGCGTGAGCCTGCCATTTCGCAAGAGCTACCGCCAGACCGGCGATCCGGGGCCACAGCAAAAAGGATGAGCGTATTGCCGCCAGCCTGTACTTTCGGACAGGTCCGATAAAATGATTGTCGAATCCGACTTAGATTAGGACAGAACGACTTCATTAAGGTAAAGTTGGACTGCGCTGGGACGGCGGATTTGTTCCTACGTCCGAAAGGTTTAGGCGCAGAATCGAAGGAGCATAGACGACACCCTGCAGCTTTGAACGCCGCTCAGACCTTCTGATACGACAGGCGTAGAATTGCTGCCGGACACTACAATTTCTCGGAATGGGGGTGCTGCTCCTTAATAGCGGCCACAACCAAGGGTTTAATTCCGGGAAATCTATAAGATCGGCGCCCCAGGGCGTGAAGTTTACACTTTCTGCTGCAAATTTTTGCAACCCCCATGTTGAGGTTTAAAATGGTACACAATGATCAGACTGCCAAATTCCCGGTCGTGAGCTTGATGCGTGATCTGGAATCCCCCTCCTCCTCCTCGAAACCCGCTATATCCGCCAAAGACATAGGCATCATTTCGGTGGTCGACCCGCGTGCTCTGGAGCGTGAGTGCTTCGTGCGTTGCCTGCAGATGTGCTGTGAGGGGATCTCGGTCTCCGGCTACGGAACCATCGAGGACTGGCGCCGGGAAACGACCCCGAAAGTGGTCGGAACCGAGGTGATCCTTTTCAATCTGGGGGCGTCTTCGTTCAGCGACCCGGCGACGCTGACGCTGCTGCGCGATGTCGTCGAAAGTGCAAAGCCGACACCAGTGATCGTGCTGTCGAAGGCCGAGGATCTGGAGGCGATGCTGCTCGCTGTGGAATGCGGTGCTCTGGGCTTCATTCCGCCATCCGTCCGATTCGAGGACGTGTACGAAGCGACGAAAATGACCGCCTCGGGTGGGATTTTTCTGCCGCGAGTCGCGCTGATGGCGCTGCGCCGGTCGATGTCGAACCCGCCGCAGGCCAAGCGCGGCCTCGAGGCGCATTTCACCGAGCGGCAGCTTCTTGTCGCGCGGGCGCTGCAGCGCGGCGCGGCGAACAAGACCATCGCCTATGAACTGAACCTCTGCGAGAGCACGGTGAAGGTTCACATCCGCAACATCATGCGGAAGGTCAAGGCGACGAACCGGACACAGGCCGCGTTCAAGCTGAATGCCATCGCGAAGGATCCTGATTGCGCCTCGTTCTGAGGCCGACTCGGGAGCAGCACCTGTCTGGGTGTTGAGATCAGCTTGGCGACGGGGCGGGGATTGCCCGTCGCCAGCTCCTTCTCAACCCCTCAGGTCAGACGAAGCCAGAGACATTGACCCGCGCGCAGGGCCCCTGCACAGGCGCCGACGATCTCGTCGGCGAGCGGATGCCGGACCAGCCGCAACCCGCCCCACCATCCGATACCGGCACCGACAAGTGCCAGCAGCGCAACACCGAAGCGCAGCAGAAAATCACCCGTTGTCGGGGCCACGCCAACCGCCCTCAAGGCCAGAAGCAGCAGCGGCGCCGGCACGGTGCAGAGCGTGATCAGGGCGGCACGCCGGGCAATCGCGGCCAGATCCGACCAATGAAAGGCGGCGTGGCGACGCACGAAATGCAGGCCCACAAACATCTGCAACGGGCCGGTCAGGAACAGGCTGCAGGCGACGGCGGTCAGGCCGAAATGCGCCGCAACAAAGACAATCGCCATCGAAGGTGGCAGGGCGATCAGCGAGGACATCGCCATCTCTCTGACCCGACCGACCGAGACCAGGACCGGGAAGACAAGATAGCCCGGCGCGACACAGAACGAGGCGAGGGCGGCGATCCGGACCAGCGGCACGGTTGCCTGCCAATGTGGGCCAAGCAGCAGCGCCACGACCGGCCCGGCCAGCACCGCCAGCACCGCGAGGGCGGGCCATTGCAGCGCGGTGATATGCGACAGGCCGGTCAGAAAGGGCTCGGTCAGCGGGGTTTTCGCGCGCGCCCTGGCGGCCAGCGCGGGCAGCACGACGGGTTGCACCGCGCTCAGGATCAGCCGCTCGGGCAGTTGCGTCAGCGAGGTCGAGCGGGCCATCAGACCGACCGCGTGAAAGCCGAGGATACGCCCGAGGATCAGCCGTGGGAAGCTTTCGAAGAGCAGGCTGAGCAGGGTGATGACGGTGGTCCAGGCGCCGAACGGCAGCACCTCTCGCCAATGCGAGAGCGAGGGCCGGAAGACGCGCAGGTCCGGGCGAGAGATCAGGCCGCCGATCGCCGACATGACCCCGGCCATGACCGATCCCCAGGCCAGGCTGACGGCCCCATAGCCGTTCGACGCCAGGCCGATGCTGACCCCGGCATTGGTGATTGCTGCAAGGATCGAGATGCGGGCGATGGCGCCGAAGGCCATGTCGCGGCGCATCAGGGCAAGGATCGTGTTGCCGAAGGGCGCGAGGAAGAAGCCGAGAGCGACGACCCGGATCAATCCGGTCAGCCCAGGGGCGGCATAGAACCAGGCAAGCCAGTTTGCCGCAAGCAAGATGCCGAGGCCAAGCACGATCGAAAGCAGCGCCATGATGGTGAAGGCGGTCTGCACCAGTTTGCGGCTCAGCACCGGGGCCTGCACGATGCAGACGACCAGGCCGAAATCGCGAAACGCCTCGATCAGGATCACCACGGCGCTTGCGACCATGTAAAGCCCGATCTGCGCCGGGCTGAGCAGGCGCGAGACGACCGCCATCGTGGTGATGGTCAGCAGGATGCCGGTGACCTTGTCCGCAAAGGCAATGGCGAGGGAGCGTCGGATCATCGGAAACCTTGGGGCCGAGGGGGGGGCGACGGAGCCGCCGGGGATATCAGATGCCGGGGCGCGCCTTGCGTGGCGCGGTTGCGGCCCGACGCTGGGCGCGTCGCCTGCGATACCGCGCCAGCACCCAGCCGAGCGGGCGACCAAGCGGGCCGCGCAGAGCCAGGCGACCGGCCCGGCGCACCAGCGCCGCGCCATAGCCGACCCCCGGACCGGGCGGTACTGCGGGACGGAACCTGTCCAGCGCGGGATGCGTCAAAAGCTGATCGAACCGCAACAGAGCGCCCGCAGGGGCAGAGGTGCTGCTCAGCGGCAGGGCGCCGCCCGGTGCGGGCTGTTCGCAGCGCTCGATCATTGCCAGAACCCATTTGCGGGTCGCCTCTGCACCGCTGACCGGCAGGGTTTGCAGGCTGGGGCGCGGCGGCCGGGTCACTTTCGCCTCTGCGCCGAGCATCGAAAGCACGACCTGCAACTGCGGATGCGCGACATTCGGATAGCGATCCCGGATCGCCACGGCCTGCGCGCTCTGGCCGTTGCAGATCAGAGCGACCAGATAGAGCGCCCAGTCGAGCGGGTCTGGGTCTTCGGCGCCATAGCCCTCGATCGAGGACTCGATCAGACCGGCGGCCCAGGCGAGGGCCTCTTCCGCGCGGCCCTGTGCCAGATCACAGAGCGCCAGGCCGAAGCGCGCCTCTGGCAGGTAGGTGACGTACCCGAGGCAGGTGCGATAATGGCTGCGGGCCTGTTCCACCCGGCCCTGCGACAGGGCCGCGGCGGCGAGCATCAGGTGTTGACGGTCCAGCCCATGGTCAGCGGCGGCAGAGACAAGGTGCCGTGAGGTGTCCGGGGCGAGGGCGAGATCGGAAAACGGCGTTTCCTGCACGATCCGCTCGCCCGGGGCCCGGCGCGACTGAAGCTCGTACCACTGCCGGATCTGCGGCCGATGCGCGAGGGTGTGGCGGTCATGCACCAGCGCCTGACCCGCGGCGGTGATCTGCGCCAGACGCGGCCGGTCGGCGAACAACGCGTCGAGCCGGTCGAGCACATCGTTCTCGTCAACGAAGATGCAGTTCACGCCGTCGATGAAGCCCGCCGCCTGCAGCGCGGCGCTGCGTTCGGTCATCAGCAGGCAGCCGGCGCCGGGGATCTCGAAATGCTTGCGCACCACCTCATACCCCATCGTGCCACAGCTTGGGGCGACATAGCTGGCGTTCAGCGCGCGGGCATAGTCCATCCCGGTCAGCGCGCGGCTGGCATCGGCGCTCTCATAGGCGAAGCTTGGGGTGAAAAGCGTGGGATAGTTTGCCCCGATGCGGTCGAAGACAGCCTTGCGCCAGGGGTAGAGGCCGTAGGACTGTCCGGTCATCATGACCGGAATGACCTTGCTCAGGCCATGGTCACGAAACGTCTCGGTATCAATGAAATTTGGCCAGATGAACAGATTGTCGGCGATCGCGGGGGTATAGACCCCCATCTGGGTGGCGACGCTGCAATAGGCGCCGACCCCCCAGCGGTCCATATCGGCGATGAATCCGGCGCGACGGTCGCACCAGGGATCACCGTTGTGCAGCCCCAGTTTCGGGATCTTCGGATGTGCGCCGGTGCCGGTGATCTTGATCCGGCGCGAGCCGTGGCTGCGATACCCTGCCTCGAACAGCACCATGTCGGGCTGGTGCAGGTCGCAGACCTCATCATAGTCGCAATCGTTGTTGACCACGGTGACATCGAAATGTGTGGCCAGGGCACGGACGTGCAACTGCATGTGCTGCAGCAGAAAGCGCGAGGCCGTGGCGTTGGGCAGGTGATCCCATTGCAGGAACAGCAGCCGTGGCTTAGGCGTGCCAGGATCGCTCAAGGCGGCCGGTTCGCGGTCCTGAGGCACGGCGGGGGTCATGGATCAGCCCTCGCGCTTGCCATCGGCGTGGCCGTTCTGGCGGCGGGCCTGCGCCCCGGCAGCGGCTGCGGCAGAGGCCGCGACCTCGGCAGAGGTCGCCAATGACCGGGCGCTGCCCGGCTGGGCCATGACGCGGGTCCGGCTGGCGCGGGGGGCTTCCTCCGGGCCGTCCGTCAGCTGCTTTTCGAAATAGGCGATGGTGCGCTTCAGCCCTTCGCGCAGCTGAACCGTCGGTTCCCAGCCGAGATGGGCGCGAGCCCGCGCGATGTCGGGCTTGCGTTGCAGCGGATCGTCCTGCGGCAGCGGCGCGAAGATCAGGCTCGAGCGCGAGCCGGTAAGCTCCATCACCAGTTCCGCAAGCTGGCGGATGGTGAATTCGACCGGATTGCCGAGATTGATCGGCGACGGCACATCGTCGGGCGCGGCCATCAGGTCGGTGAAGCCGCGCACCAGATCGTCGACATAGCAGAACGAGCGGGTCTGGCTGCCTTCACCATAAAGCGTGACCGGGGTGCCGCGCAGCGCCTGCATGATGAAGTTCGAGACCACGCGGCCGTCATTCGGATGCATCCGCGGGCCGTAGGTGTTGAAGATCCGCGCGACCCGGATGTTGACGCCAAACTGGCGATGGTAGTCGAAGAACAGGGTCTCGGCGCAGCGCTTGCCTTCGTCGTAGCAGGCGCGCGGGCCGATCGGGTTGACGTTGCCCCAATAGCCCTCGGTCTGCGGATGGACGGCAGGATCGCCATAGACTTCGCTGGTCGAGGCCTGGAAGATCTTGGCATTCACCCGCTTCGCCAGCCCCAGCATGTTGATCGCGCCGATGACGTTGGTTTTCACCGTCTGCACCGGATCGGTCTGGTAATGGATCGGCGAGGCCGGGCAGGCGAGGTTATAGATCTCGTCCACCTCGGCATAGATCGGCGCGGTCACGTCGTGACGCAGAATCTCGAAACGGTGATCGTCCAGCAGATGGCGCAGGTTCTGGCGGCTGCCGGTGTGGAAATTGTCCAGACAGATCACCTCGTTTCCTGCGGCAAGCAGACGCTCGCACAGGAAGGACCCGAGAAAGCCGGCGCCGCCGGTCACAAGGATTTTCTTTAACGTTTGCATCAAATTGTCCCTTATTCGGAAAAGAGGGGCGAGCGTAGCTCGGGTCAGCTGCCGGTGCGGCGAAGTACGGCACGCAGGGTGCCCAGAAGGATCACCCCGTCGAACCAGAGCGAGCGGTTGTCGATGTAGAATTCGTCGAGTTGCCCTTGCTGGATGACGTCAGCCTCGCCGCGTGCCGAGATTTGCCAAAGGCCGGTGATGCCGGGCTGGACGGTCGCACGTTTGCGGCGCACCTCGGGGTCCATTGCGGTGAGATGGTAGATCGGGAACGGGCGCGGGCCGATCAGGCTCATGTCGCCGGTCAGCACGTTGATCAGTTGCGGCAACTCGTCGATGCTCGATTTGCGCAGGAAGGACCCGATCCACGGGCAGGATCCGGGGGTCGTTCTGGAGTTTGAAGCGGCTGTCCCATTCGGCGCGGGCTTCGGGATCGCGGGCCAGATGGGCCTGCAGCATGGCTTCCGCGTCGCAATACATGGTCCGCAGTTTGTGGACACGGATCTCGCCGCCGCCCAGACCTTCGCGCGAGTGACGGTAGAAGGCGGGGCCGGGATCGACCATGCGGATCGCCAGCGCGGCGAGCGCGACGATCGGCGCGGTGAAAAGCAGGACGGGCAGGGCGATCGCCAGATCCAGCGCGCGCCGGACCACTGCGTCAAACCAGTGCCCTCCCAGCGGATGCAGGGTAAGGCCGATGGCGCCGTCGACATCGCGCGGCTGCAGCCCGCCGAGGGTCAGGTGCGGCGCATCGGCAAGCAGGATCATCCGGACGCGATCGGCGCGCAGCCGTTGCAGCCCCGCCGGACCGGGCAGGCCCGCACGGGTCAGCAGAACGACGCGGGCAGGCGCCATGCCCCCGGCGCGCAGGTTCAGGCCGAACTGCCAGTTCCGCCGCAGCCAGGCGACGAGGACGGCACGCTCGTCGTCGTCGCATTGCAGATCGGCCGTGATCCCCCAGAGCCCGGCCCGGTACAGGCGCCAGCGCAGTGATTTTGCCGCCTCGAAGCTGCAAAGCTGTGAGATGGCAAGGGCTGCAAAGACCACGATCACCTCAAGGGCGGTCGGGGCGGCCCCGGCCATGATGGCAAGGACCGGCGCTGCGAGAGCGGCCTTGACCGTGGCCCGAACCCGACGTTGCAACACTCCGAAGTCGTGCAGCCCGTATCCGGGATAGACCCCCGCCAGTGCCTGAAACCCGATCAGGGCGAGCAGGGCGGCAACGCCAAGGCGGGGTGAGACCGGTGGTGTCAGGTGCAGCAGCTGAAGGCCTGCCAGCGCGAGGGTCAGCAGCAAGACGTCGAGCCCGATCATGCTCAGCGCCGGAAGCACCGCGCACGCCACGCCGCGTTGGCGCGGCCAGGCGTTTTGCCGACCAGCAGCCGTGGCGGCATCGCCTTTGGTCAGGGTTCCCGCGGACCTGTCCCGAATGTCGACTTCGGCCGTCATGCGACGCCCCCGGACAGATCGTGGGCGGGGGCGCTAAGCGGCTGGCAGGCCTTGATCATCTCAGGTCTCCGGGTTGGACGCGTGGCTCGGGGATCACCGGGCGCGGCGCAGCGGCAGGGGTTTGGCATCAATCGTCGGGCAAAGGCGGTCCTGAAGACCCAGCCTGCAAGCGGCGCGCAGGGCGAGGTAGCGCGGCACGATGCGGGCATAGCGGCGCCAGAGGCGACGCGGTTCGGTGGCAAGACGATAGGCCCATTCAAGGCCACGTTCCTGCAGAAACAGAGGGGCCTGGGATTTGCGCCCGGCATGGAAGTCGAAGGCCGCGCCGACCCCGATCAGGATGGCGGGGGCAAGTTCGGCCGCCATCTGGGCCATCCAGCGCTCCTGTTTTGGCGTGCTGAGCCCGACCCAGACGATGTCGGCCCCGCTTTCGCGGATGTCCTTGGCGACGGTGGCGCGTTCGTCCGCCGTCAGCGTTCGGAACGGCGGCGCGGTGGTGCCCACGATCCGGGCGTCCGGGGCTTGCCGCAACAGGCCCTTGCGCAGATCGGTGAGCACGGCGGGCGTGGTGCCATAGAGATAGTGGCGCAGGCCGAGAGCCTGGCCCTTCTGAAGGAGCATCAGCATCAGGTCGGGGCCATAGACCCGCCCCACTGCGGCATGGCCCGCGCGCCGCAGCGCCCAGACCAGGGGCATGCCGTCCGGGGTCACCAGCAGAGCACGGTTGTGAATCTCGCGCAGCTCGTCATCGTCGCGACATTCGATCACGCCGTGGACGCCGCAGACGCAGACATAGCCGCCTTTGCCCTGAGCGACCGCTTCGACGATATGCGAGACGGCATCCTGCAGATCGAGCGCCGAAACACCGACGCCGAGCAAGTTCAGCCGGGGCGCCTGCACCTGCAACGGGAACTTGTTGACGGCGGGACGCGACGCGGTGGACTGCGGCGCATCGGTGGTGGTGCGCGGGGTCATCTCGACAGACATGGCAACTTTCATCCGGGGGTTTCGGTTCTGTTGAGGTTAGTTCGCGCGGACCACCAGCGGCCACTTGGCCAATCGGGCGCAGCGGCGGTCGAAGGCATAGCCAAGCCGGGCATGGTTTCGGACGGACTGCACCCTTTAGTGGAGCGGGCTGACCAATTGGGGGGGGCACCCCCACATTGCTGGACGGCGTCGCCGAACGTCGCCGTTTACTGGAAGGAATCCCGGCGCACTCTGGTGCGGCCCTAGGGTTGAAAATCGGGAGCTTCACGATCATGTCAATGTCCGTTCAGTCGCCCGATCCGGGGCAATTTGCGAACCAAGGGGCGCGGCCCCGGTCGCTTTTTCAGCCGCTTGACGCCAGTGCCACGCTGGCGACCGGCAATGCGATCCGAGAGGCGCTGGAGAGGGACGGATTTTTCATCTTCCGCTCGGTCCTGACCAGAGAGCAGGTTCTGAGCCTGCGCCACGCGATCGGCGGGCATTTCCATCGCAACGGGCGATCAGCCTATGGCGGCAAGGTGGAAAACCGGGGCATCTATCTGGTGCCCGCTCTGGCGCAGGTGCTGTGCTGTGATCCGGTGATCGATGTGATGCACGCCGTCACCGCGCCGCTTTCGCCGGTCATGACGGGCGAAAGTTTCATCGCGGCCGACACGACGTCGCACTGGCACAAGGACATCTCGCCCGACCTGGGCCTCGGGCCCGAGATCTTTGACACCAAGGACTTCGCGATCTTCAAACTGGCGTTCTATCTGCAGGACCAGGACGAGACTTCGCGCTCGGTCCTGAAGGTGCGCAAGGGCTCGCATCTGCGCCGCGAGATGGCGCCGGATCTGCCAGAGGTCGCGCTGTCGGTTCGCAGCGGCGATGTGATCCTGTTCGACGTGCGGATCGACCACGCCGGGCAGATGCAGAGCCTCGGCGAAAAACTGCTGCGCCGGATCAGCCAGTGGCGGGCGAAGGCGACGGGCGGCGATGCGGACGCGATCTACACCCGGGGTCGGGCCAGGGTCCGCGCCCGGGATATTGGCAACAGCCACAGCCGGATGGCGATCTTCATGACCTTTGGCGACAAGGCTCCGCCGATCTACACCTATGAACTTGCGGGCACCGAGTTTCACGGCGCGCGCTATGCGCCGATCGATCCGGGTGCTGCGGCGGTGCTTGCGGCCCGCAATGTCGAGGTCATCCGGGCCTGAGGCCGGATCGCGCACGATGGCCGCGGCTGGCGTCGGGGCGAGGCGCGTCGGATCACCTGCGGCCGGAGGGTGGCAATGATCTGTCTTGCTCGAACCGACTGTGCGACAGGCCCTCGGGCGCGGGTCTGGCGCGGATCTTCCGGCGCAGGCGCTTTCTGGCAGGCAGTTCGGGCATCGGCGCAGCATCGTCCCGGCGCGTGGCGATGGCGACGATGGCCGTGGTCATCAGGATCCACAGCAGATCGTTTTGCACCATCAGATTGCTTTCGGTCAGGTTGATCAGCATCAGCACGCCGATCAGCACATTCAACCAGAGCCAGCCCGCCTTTGGGGCCGCGCAGTGCAGCCGCGCACCGCGCAGGATCGCCAGCACCAGCACGACGACCAGCAAGACGATACCGAGCAGCCCGAAATTCAGCAGTGTCTCTCGGTAGCCGTTGTGGGAATGCGGCGGTTGCCACTGCAGGTCGCGCCAGATCGCCCAGGCCACCGGGTTGTTAGGCGACCAGAACGCCTGATAGCCGTACCCGAGCAGGGGACGGGCCGCGATGCTTGGATCGACATCGGCCCAGAGCGGGACGCGCCCGGTCAGCGTCGCGTCCTTGCCCATCGCTTTCAGGATCGGCAGCAGAAAATTTGCCAGACCGAGGAGAACCAGCGCGACGAACTGCAGGAACAGCACCACCAGCAGGCTCCGGCCCAGCCCCCGGCTGCGCGCGAGCAGGCTGTAAAAGGCGATCAGCACGAAAGACACCAGGGTGGCGACCATGCTCGTTGCGGATTGCGACATGGCGAGGCAGATCACGCCGGGCAGGCCGATCAGCAGCGCCGGAAGGCGCTCGCCGTCGCGCAGCATCGACGCGGCGATCAGGACGGTGATGCAGGCCATCCAGCCGAGCCCGTTCTTATGGGTGAAAACCCCGCGCAGGGTGGATTCGCCCGGCATGAAGGCCAATCTCGGCAGGATCGGGATGAACACCAGACTCAGCACCATGCAGAAGCCGAGCACGCCGCCCGCGAGATGCATCAGTTGGCGCGGGGTGAAGCGGACCGCCAGAACAAAGGATAGCAGCATCGACATGTCCAGGCCGATGGTACGGCGCAGAGTGATCGAGGGGCTGATCGACCAGAGCACCGAGACAAGCGGCAGGGCCATCAGCAAAAGCAGCGGTGCCGAGCGGCGGGCCGCCACAAAAAGCTGCCGGCGGTGGCGGACCGCCAGCATCAGGGTGATGGCGTAAACCGGCAGCGACAGCAGGCGCAGCAGCGCTTTCTGCGGCTCGGTCAGGCCGGGGGCGCTCCCCAGCAAGAGCAGCGGGAACACCGCGCTGGTCTGCAGCAGCAGCGCCAGTGCGGCCCCGGCCCATTCCAGACGTCGCTCGCGCCCGAGTCCGAGCTCGGCGAGCTGGGGGCGCGGAACGCGGAGTCTTCGCACCGTCGGCATGGGGCGCAGCTGCGGCGACGTGGCGGGCATCGGTTTGTCTCCTTCGGTCCGACCGCGCCGGTTGCTGCCGGTGACAAGGACGGGTCGGCGCGACGTTACGCCTCGCTGCCATTGGCGATGATCGGGGTGGGGTGGGGCAAGGGGCTGTTCCAGACGGCGCGCGCCTTCCTTTCGACAGCGGTGCCGCCCGTATGGCTTACCTTGCACCAAAAGGATGAGCAGGGGCTGTCCGATTTGCTGCACAGATTGTTCCGATGCCCCGCCCCCCGCTTTGACACCGACGCTATGCTGGTCAGGAAGCGCCTTCGACCCTCCGACCGGGTGCTCTGAGGCCGAGGAGGCCAAGACCATGCCGTTCCGTCGATCCGCCATCGCTTTTCTCTTCGTGCCGTTCATCGGTCAGTTCTGTGCCCAGTCGGCGCAGGCTGATATTCTCGTGCAGGCGGGTGACCGGCTTTCGGTCGTTGTCACCGGGGCCCCGGACCTGTCGCGAGAGGCCAATGTCGACGCCGATGGCAAGATCATTCTTCCGGTCCTTGGCGGCGTCGCAGTGGCCGGGCTCGACCTGGATGCAGTGCGCAAGCTGATCGCCACCACCTTGACCGAGCGCGCCGTGATGCAGACGCCCAGCGTATTGGTCGAAGTGGCGTCCTATCGCCCGTTCTATGTCGGTGGTGCGGTCGCGCGGCCCGGGGCCATTCCATTCTCGCCCGGTCTGACCGTTCGGCAGGCGCTGGTGACGGCGGGCGGGCTCGACCGCACCGGACGGGTGCTGCCGATCACCTCTGATCAGGTTGTCGATCTGCTCAGCCGGGGCCGCGCCACATCCTACCAGCTCCTGCAGGTCAACAGCCATATCGCGCGGCTACAGGCCGAACTGATGCAGAGTGAGGATCTGAACCTCGACCAGGTCGATCATTCGATGGTGCCCGCCTCGGAAGTGGCGCCGGTGGTCGACCTTGATCGCAAGATCCTGTCAGAGCGTCTGGCGCAGCGCAGCGCCAATGCCGATCACATGGCCAAGGCGCTCGATCTGGTCGGGGTCGAGATCGACGTGCTGAGCAAGCAGGCGTCGATTGAACAGGATCAGGTCACCTCGCAACGCACCGAAATCGGCAACATGCGCAAGCTGGTCGACAAGGGGTTGGTGCCCGCGCCACAGCTGCGGCAGATGGAACGCGAAGCCTCGCTTCAGGCCCGCGATCTTCTGGAAAACCAGGCGTTTCAGGCCCGGGCGCGGCAGGCGCAAGAGACCGCGCGCTTTGACATCGGCGCGGCCGCGGTGGCCTGGAAGCTCGGCCTGCGCAACGAGCTGCGCGACGCGCTGCAAAGCCGCGCCACGCTGCAGGCAGAGGTCGAGGCGCTCAGCAACCGGCTCATGGCGGCAGGCGTCTCGCTCGGGGTGGATACAGCGATGACGCAGGTGGTGCCTGCGTTCACCATTCACCGCACGGCGCTGGGGGCGCCCGAGACGATCAGCGCGACCATGGACAGCGCGATCCTGCCCGGTGACGTGCTCGACGTGTCCATTCCGCCGCCACCGCGCGGCTGACCCCGCCGTGCCGGTTCCCAAGAGTGCCCCCATTGTCCAGGACCCATAGCCAGATGCCCAGACGGACGATCAGCGTCATCATCAACAACTACAATTACGGTCGTTTCCTTGGCCGTGCGATCGACACGGCGCTGGCGCAGACCGGCGTCGCGGTCGAGGTGGTGGTGGTTGACGACGGCTCGACCGATGACTCGGCCGAGGTGATCCGCAGCTATGGCGACCGGATTCGCCCGGTTCTGCAGGCCAATGGCGGGCAGGCCAGCGCGATCAATGCAGGCGTCAGCGCGAGCAGCGGAGAGATCCTGTGCTTTCTCGATTCCGATGACTGGTGGCGCCCCGGCAAGCTTGCCGCAGTCGAGCGCGCCTTTGCCGCGGCCCCGGCGGCGGGGCTGGTCTACCATCGGCTGCAGCCTGTCACCTCGGACGGCAGCCCGGCCTTCCGGGCGATCCCGCGCACCCTGTGCTCGGGCGATCTGGCACCGCGCATGGCGCGGGCCGGCGGGGTCTGGCCGTTTCCGATGACCTCGGCCATCGCCCTGCGCCGCAGGGTCTGGGACGAGGCGGGCGAGATCCCCATCGAGTTCCGCATCTCGGCCGATGCCTGGCTGGTCGGCGTGGCACCCTTGCTGGCCAATGTCGTGGCTTTGCCGCAGGTGATGGGGTGCTACCGCATCCACCAGAACAACTGGTATCGGGAGACCGTCGATGCGGCGATGCTGCGCAAGCGCATGGCGCATTGGGCGCTGACGGTCGAGCTGACCAATGCGCGCCTCGCCACCTGGGGCACCAGCTGGCGGTTGCGCTTGCAGGACCATCAGCCCTACCGGCTCGCCATGGCCGAGCTGCATGGTGCCGGGCCGCGCGAGCGGGCGGAACTGCTGCTCTCGGGCCTCATGACTGCGGGCGAGCCCAACTTTGCCCGCCGCGCCAGGGATGCCTTGCGCGGCGCGATCGCGCTCAGCCGCGACGGCCTTGCCGCGGCGCGACTGGAGCCGGGACAATGATGCAGCTGAGCCGATCCGCCCCGGCCATGCCAGCCCCGGAGCTGAAGGTGGTCAGCCAGCCGAGGCTGAAGGTTCTGCTGATCGGAGCCGAGCCGGTGGATTACACCATCGCCTTCGCCAATGGAGTGGCGCAGCATGCCCGGACCACGCTGGTGGTTCCGGCGGCGCGCTTTGAGACATTGCAGCACTGGTTCGATCCGGCGCTGGATCTGCGGCTGGTCGACTGGCCGCGGCACCGCAGTTTGAAGAACCCGCGGTTTCTGCTGCGGCTTCTGCGGCTGGTGCGGCAGGAAAAGCCGGATGTGGTTCATCTGCTGTCCAATACCTCGCTTTGGCTGAACCTTGCGATGCCGTTTCTGCGCCGGGTGCCGCTGATTACCACGATCCATGACGTGACCCGGCATCCCGGCGACCGGGAAACCGCGGCCCTCCCGGGTTGGGCGCCACGCCTGATGGTGCGGCAATCGCCGGATGTGGTGGTGCATGGCCCGGGGTTGGCGCGGCAGGCGCGGGCGGAATTCGGCAAGCGCATCGGGCGGGTGCATGTGCTGCAGCACCCGGCGATCCTGCGTTATGCGGAACTGGCCGCGCAGCAGGGCATCCGGCGACCCGAGACCGCGCGCGGGTTCACCGTGCTGATGTTCGGGCGGCTCTTTGCCTACAAGGGGCTGGGCTTGCTGTTGCAGGCCGAGGCGCTGCTCGGCGCGCGTATCCCCGATCTGCGTATCGTGATTGCCGGGCGCGGCGATGACCCGGCCGCGCAGCGCGCGCTGATGGGCGATCCGGCGCGCTATGATCTGCGCCGCCGCTTCATTCCGGACCAAGAGGTCGCCGAGCTCTTCACCGCCGCGGATCTGGTGGTCCTGCCCTATACCGAGGCGTCGCAAAGCGGGGTGCTGGCCTTGGCGGGGGCCTTTGGCTGCCCGGTGGTGGCAACCGATGTGGGCGAATTGCGCGGCACGATCGAAGGCGCCGCGATGGGCCTGATCGTGCCGCAGGGCGACCCGGCCGCGCTGGCCGAGGCGCTGGTCACGCTCGCCGCCGATCCGGGGCGGCGCCGCCAGATGGGGGTTGCCGCGCGGCGTTGGGCGCAGGGCGGTGTCGCCCCCGCCTCGGTCGGGGCCGAGGCTGTGGTGCTTTATAATCGGGTGTTGCGGCGCGGCGTGGGAACGCGCCCGAAATGACGCGGTTCGGCAGCCGGTCTGCCGGACCAGATGAGACGCCGAGGGTGGCGGGGCCAGACCGGGCCCCTGCGCCCCACGGTGCGGGGATTTCCCCGAAAGTAATGGCCAGAACAGACAAGCCGAACAGACAGGACAGCAGGATGCAACCCTTCAGACCGACCAGCCCATCGCAGGGGGTAAGGCATTACCTGCCGGGCGGCCGAGAGGCCGGCGGCGGTATTGGTCGTCTGGCGGGCTATATCCTCGACGCGGTCGGGCCCGAGCAGGATCACGCGATCCGCGACACCCGCGGGCCGCGGTGGGATCCGCTGTACTCCGGCTTGCGGCTGCTGGCGGCGATGATGGCACTGCTGCGCGATCGGGTGATGCTGCCCGAGCGGGTGCATCATATCCATGTCGCCGGGCGGGGCAGCACAAGGCGCAAGCTCCTGCTCTGTGCCCTGGCGCGGCGGATCGGGGCGCGGCATCTGCTGCATCTGCACGATTACGACTATCAGAGCGATTATGATCTGCGCAGTCCGCGCCAGCAGCGCGCGGTGCGCCGGATGTTTTCCGGCGCGGATCGGGTTCTCGTGCTGGGCCAGCGCGACCGGATCACGGTGACCGACACCCTCGGGGTGCCGGAGGCGCGGGTGATCGTGGTGCCGAACTGTGTGCCCGATCCGCATCCCGGCAGCCGCGCCGTGCCACGGCAGATGCGGCCCGATGCGCCGGTCGGAATCGTCTTTCTTGGTCAGCTCGGCCCGCGCAAGGGCGTGCCGGAACTGTTGACGGCGCTGGCCCATCCGGCGCTGGCCGATGTGGCCCCGGGCGCGCCGCGCTGGCGCGCGGTTCTGGCGGGTGACGGGCCGGTCGCGACCTACCGCGCCGAGGTTGCGGATCTGGGGCTGTCCGACCGTGTTCAACTGCCCGGCTGGCTCTCCGAGGCCGAGACCCACCGGATCTGCGCTGCGGCCGAGATCCTGGTCCTGCCCTCGCATGGCGAAGGCATGGCGATGGCGGTGCTCGAGGGACTGGCCCAGGGTCTGGCGGTGGTGACGACCCCGGTCGGCGCACATCCGGAAGTGCTGGACCATGGCCGGACCTGCCTGTTCGTTCCGCCCGGCGATGCCGAGGCCCTGGCCCTGGCACTGGCGCGTCTCGTCACCGACCACGAAGAGCGGGCCCGGCTCGGCGCAGCAGGGCGGGCGCTCTACCTCGATCATCTCGGGATCGAGAGCTACCTGCGGCGGCTGCTGCCGCTCTATCAGTTCGACACACATCAGAATATCGCCACAGTGGGGGCCGCATGACCGTTCGCATGACAGACCAAGAGCGCCGCACGCGGGTCCACCTGCGCTACGGCGCACCCGCGCCGGTGCAGTTTTCCGAGTCAGAGCTGGACGGCTTTGTGCTGTTCCGGCTGATCCGCCGCCGCATCGTGCCGATCCTCGTGATCACCGCCTTGATTACTGCGGTGGCGCTGCCTTTCATCCTTGCCGGCAAACAGGTCTACACCGCAGAGGTGCGGGTGATGTTCCAGCAGAGCATCGGCACCACACTTGTCGATGGACCGGCGGACCCGGCAGAGGCGATCAGTGTCGATACCGAGATCGAGCGTCTGGGGGCGCGCGACAATGCCCTACAAGTGATCGAGCAATTTCACCTCGATACCTTGCCGGAATTCAACCCGACGCTGCGCTCGACTGGCCTGCTGGGCTGGTTGTTCGGCCCGTCCAACGGGCCAGAGGAGCAGGCTCTGGCCGCGGCCGGGCCGATCAAGCCGATCGACCGGGTGTTGCTCCAGTATCGGGCCGCACTTACGGTCGCCCGGCAGAGCCTCAGCCCGGTGGCGACCGTCGACTTCGCTTCGCGCGATCCGGTGCTGGCGGCGGCTGTCGCGAATGGCATCGTCGAGGTCTATCTGCACACCCGCGAGGCGCAGCGGCAGCAACAGCTTGCCCTCGCGCGCGACTGGATGACGAGCCGGATCGTGGCGCAGGAGGCCCGGGTCGAAGAGGTGCAGGCTGAGGCGCACACCTATCAACAGGAGAACGGCGTCGCCACCGGCGCGGCGGCGCTGCAGGACATGGAGTTTTTGACCGGTCTGAACAGCCAGCGCACCGACATGTTGCGCGAACAGTCGCAGATTCACGCCTCACTGGCCCAACTCGACGGCGCCAAGGGCGCGGTTCCGGCCGGGCTCGGCGTGACCGAAACGCTCAGCCTGCTGGCTCGGGATCAAAAGCTGCAGCAGACCGAACTGGCGCGACTGACGACCACCTATGGCCCGAATTACCCCGGCGTGGTGGCGGCGCAGGCGCGTCTGACCGAGATTTCCGCGGCAATCCAGAAGGAATCCGCCACCTATCGCCAGTCGTTGAGCGCGCGGGATCAGGCTTTGCAGGCAAACCTGGCCGGGCTGGATGCCCGCATTGCCGCGGCACAAGAGCACCTGTCTCGGCGCAGCGTTGAAGAGACGGTGCTGACCAACATGCTGCGCCGGGTGGACGCGGAAACCGAGATGTTGGGCAAACTCACCGCGCAGCGCCGGTTGATCGTCGCGCAGGCCTCGCGCCCGTCGATCGATGTCGAAGTGCTGTCGCCTGCCGCGGTGCCGCTCTGGCCGCGCGGCGTGAGCCACAAGCTGGTGGCGGTTGCGATTGCAATGATCGCGGCGACTCTGGCGCTCAGCATCGTTGGGGTGCACGATCTGCTCGACCGTACATTGCGCAGCCCGAAGCAACTTGACAGGGTGCCCGGAATTGCCTCGATCGGCTTGCTGCCCGCCGCCTCGGGGCCGGACGCGGACCACGCCTGGGTGCTGCGTGATCCCGACACGCCCTATGCCGATGCGTTGCGCGGCGCGGTCATGTCGATCGATTGCCTGAATGGCGGTCGAACCCCGGGCAGCCTCGTCATCACCTCGGCGCAGGCGGATGATGGGGCGGAAAAGACTGCCACGGATCTGGCGCTTTCACTGATCGCGACCGGGCGGCGGGTGCTGCTGGTCCGGTCCGGTCCGGTCGTCGGGGCCGGGTTGACCGAGGCCGCGCTGTGGCCACCGAACCCGCGCTCGGAAGACCTGAACCCCGCCGCAGGGATCGAGACGTCGATCCATCGGGATACCGTCACCGCGTTGTCTCACCTGCCCAGCGAGGCGCTGATGCTGCACCGACGGCTGGATCGCGGGCGGGTGCTGGCGCTGCTGGAACTGGCCGCCAAGCGCGAGATGCTGGTGATCTTCCTCGCCCCCCCGGTGCTTGCCGCAAACACGGCGCTGCAACTTGCAGGACCTGCCGAGGTCACCTTGCTTGTCGCGCGTTGGGGCGTCACGCCAAGGACGGCGGTTGTCGCTGCCGCCAATCGACTGCGCGGCCATTGTGCGGGTGACACCGTGCTGTGCCTGATCGCTGATGTCGATGCGGGCAAGCACGAACTTTACGGCTTTGGCGATGGAATGGTGGTCGCCGAATAGGGCAGTGCGCCCCCCTTCCCGGCGAAGGGAAGGGGGCGCGTTCGGTCACGCCGCCTTACCCTTTCGGATAAGGGCGGCCCCGAAAAGCCAAGCATCGCCGGGACGAGATGGGCGGCATTCTTGGCACTGAGGACTGGTCGGGATCGGCCAATCAACTGTGGATTCTCTCTAGTGAAAGTCAGGTCAGACATGCAGAAGACAGCGATCGTTCTTGGTGCGGGCGGATTTATCGGCGGCCATCTGGTGCAACGGCTGCGGAGGGAAGGCTTCCATGTCACAGGGGTCGACCTGAAGCATAATGAATATGCGGCGACCGCCGCGCATACCTTCGTGCTGGGCGATCTGCGTGAACAGTCGGTCGTGCGCGAGGTCTTCGACCATCCCTATGACGAGGTCTATCAGCTCGCCGCCGACATGGGCGGCGCGGGCTATATCTTCACCGGCGAGAATGATGCCGACATCATGCACAATTCGGCCAGCATCAACCTGAACGTCCTCGATGCCTGCCGGGCGCAGGGCATCCGGCGGGTGTTCTATTCCTCCTCGGCCTGTATCTATCCGGCGCATAACCAGACCGATCCGGACAATCCGAACTGCATCGAGGCCAGCGCCTATCCGGCCAATCCCGACAGCGATTACGGCTGGGAAAAGCTGTTTTCCGAACGTCTCTACCTGGCCTATGCGCGCAACCACGGGATCGAGTGCCGGATTGCCCGCTACCACAACATCTTCGGGCCGGAAGGCACCTGGGAGGGCGGCAAGGAAAAGGCCCCCGCCGCGCTCTGCCGCAAGGTCGCCGAGGCCGAGAATGGCGGGACCATCCAGGTCTGGGGCGACGGGGTGCAGACCCGGTCGTTCCTCTATATCGACGAATGCGTCGAGGGCACGCTGCGTCTGGCGCGGTCCAACTTTGAAGGGCCGGTCAACATCGGCTCGACCGAGATGATCTCGATCAATGATCTGGCGCGGATGGTCATCTCGATTTCCGGCAAGGATCTGCAGATCAGCAATATCCCCGGCCCGCAGGGTGTGCGCGGTCGAAACTCAGAGAACACCATGATCGCGGAGCGGCTTGGCTGGGCGCCGTCCCAGCCGCTACGCGCCGGGCTGGAAAAGTCCTATGCCTGGATCCTCTCGCAGGTTGCGGCACGGCAAGCACGCGACGCTGCGTGAAAGGCATGGGTGATCTGGCCCTTCGCCCTTCGGGGCGTGCGGTCGGATCACCCTGCCGACGAAGCAGCCGCCGCCCCCGCGCGGCGCTGCCTGACGACTTCGTGAAGCCCTCGGCGCTCTTTGCGCTGCGAGCGCAGGCGGCGCCGCTGCAGGCCCCTGGGGGGGGAGGCCCTGCAGGCCGGCGCCGCCTGACCGCTCTCAGGCGAATGCGACCCGCCCAGGCGCATGGCAAGGTTCGGCTCTCATGATCCTCAATCCCGGAAGGCGCGGCTGAAATAGACCGCCAGCGGATGCACGAGATAGCTGATCGGGCTCTGCGCTCCGGTCTGGATGAAGGCCTCGGCGGGCATGCCCGGGACCAGGCGCTTGTCCTCCACCAGCTTGGCAAGGCTTGCCGTATCGGGCACCACGGTCACCGAATAATAGGACTGGTGCGTGGTTTCATCCGACATCACATCGGCCGAGATCGAGCTTATGGTCCCGGAGACCGGCAGCTTCAGATGCTGATCGAAGCTGGGAAAAGTGATCGAGACCTGCTGACCGGAGTGGAGCTCGCCGATGTGGTTCGCCTCGACCCGCGCGGTGACCACCAGGGGCTGATCCTGCGGAATGATGTACATCAGCGGATCGGCGGGCCGGACCACCGAGTGGACGGCAAAGACCTTCGAGCCATAGACGATACCCGACACCGGCGCGCGGATGTCGAGCAGGGAAAGCGTACTGTTCAGCGACAGCTGTTTTTCAAGCAGCTCGACCTGCTTGGCCTGAATATCGGCAAGCTGCGACACGGCGTCTTCGCGCCGTTTCGTGAAGAGTTGCAGGCGGGCGATGCCATTGGCGGCGATCTGGCCCTTCAGATCGGCAATCTGGGCGGCGAGCTGGCCCGCCTGACCCTGCTGACTTGCACTCTCGCGGCTGAGATCGAGCACGCGCGACGCCTGTGCAAGGCCCTGGCGCTGAAGCGTCTGCTGATCGACAAGCGCGCTCGCGACAAGCACCGTCTGCGCCTGAACGGCCTTCAGCTCCGCCTCGGTTCCGGTGATCCGGTTCTCGATCTGCTTGGTCTGTTCGGCCAGCAGGTCCGACTGCTGCTGGACCGACAGCAG
This sequence comes from uncultured Pseudomonadota bacterium, assembly GCA_963837565.1. GTDB lineage: Bacteria > Pseudomonadota > Alphaproteobacteria > Rhodobacterales > Rhodobacteraceae > Solirhodobacter. Next base: position 516,811 of record CAWIOC010000018.1, on the reverse strand, counting down.
GCGGGCCGCGAACAGGGTGCGCTCGCCGGCAAGCTGCGCGGCGAAGTCCGGATACATCTTCGCCTTAGCCTCGACCTGCGGGCTGAAGGTCACCGCGTCGCGGCCATCGCGTTCCGCTTCGTACCGGGCGCGGCGCGCCTCCAGGTCGCGCAACTGCCCGTCCACGATCGCAAGTTCAGAGCGGGTCCGGGTTCCGTCAAGCCCTACGAGGATGTCACCTGCCTTTACCACGTCCCCGTCCTTGACGCGGATCGTGTCGACCACGCCGCCATCGGGGTGCTCGATCACCTGACGCTTCGACACCACCTCCACCCGACCGGGCGCGACGACCGCGCCGGAAATCTGCGTCGCCACAGACCAGAGGCCGAAGCCGCCGACGAATGCCACAGCGGCCAGAATTCCGACCGCGAGTGGAAACCCGGCGCGCCATTTCTGCGGCAAGGCGTTGGTCTGCATCGGCGGATAGGCCGGGTAGGCAGGGTCTACCTTGAATTCGGAATGCTTCATGCGCCACTCCTCACGCTGTGCAGGCGCGCAGGCGCGGGGCCCGCCGCATCGAGCGATCGGGCAATGATCTCGTCGCGCGGCCCGGTCACCGCCATCGTGCCCGCCGCCATGACCAGAAGCGAGTCGCATTCGGCCATCGCCACCGGCTGGTGCGTCATGATGATGACGGATTTCTGCGCCGCCTTGAGTTCGCGCACCACCTGGTTCAGCGCGTCCGAACCATCCGCGTCGAGCGCGGAATTGGGCTCGTCCAGCACCAGCAGGACCGGATCGCCGTAAAGCGCGCGGGCCAGCCCGATGCGCTGGCGCTGACCGCCGGACAGCTGGGGATTGTTGCCGTCAAGCATCGTGCCATAGCCATCCGGCAGGCGCAGGATCACCTCGTGCACATTGGCGCGTTTCGCGGCGGCAACCACCGCCGCATCCGGGGCCGATACCGCCATCCGAGAGATGTTCTCGGCCACCGTGCCGGTGAACAGGGTGACGTTCTGCGGCAGATAGCCGATCCGGCGACCCAGGGTTTCGGGGTCGTATTGATCCAGAGTGGCCCCGTTCAACCGGATCTCGCCGGCCACGATCGGCCAGACGCCGAGGATCGCACGCGCAAGCGTGGATTTGCCCGATCCCGACAGCCCGATCACGCCAAGCGCCTGGCCGGGCATCAGATCGAAGCTGACGTTGCGCATCGACGGCCCGCGCGCACCGGGCGGCATTGCCGCCAGCCCCCGAACCGAAAGCCGCGCCGTGGACAGTGGCAAAGAGACAATCGGCGGCTGGATCGGGGTTGCGCCCAGATAGGTGGCAAGCGAGCGCCAGCCGGTCATTGCGCGCTGGATCAGGGCCCATTGGCCGATCGCCTGTTCGATCGGGCTCAGCGCCCGGCCCAGCATGATCGAGGCCGCGACCATGGCGCCGGTGCTCAATTCGCCCTGCAGCAACAGGAAGGCGCCGATCGCCAGCATCGCCGATTGCAGATACAGCCGGAAGGTCCGGGTCAGCGTCGTGAAGCTGCCGGTCATGTCGCTGGCCGCAAGGGTCCGGCGCATCGCATCGACGCGTCTCGCCGTCCAGCGGCCGACCATCGCCTGGCGCATGCCCTGGCTCAGCACGACCTCGGATCCGCGCCGCACCTCTTCCGCAAAGAAATGCGCGCCCTGCTGGCTCGCCTGGGCGCGTTGGGCGTGCTGCGAGGTCAGCGCCTGATTGCAGATCGCCAGCACCACTAGGATGGTCCCGCCCGCGACCGCGGCCCAGCCAAGCAGCGGGTGGAAGAGGAAGATCGCAATGACGAAAAGCGGTGTCCAGGGCATGTCCATGACGGCAAGCAGGACCGGCGAGGTGAAGAGCTGTTGCACCGCATCGATATCGCGCAGCGCCGAGGCCGGGACGCCGCGTTCGTCGGGGTTCGAGGTGCGCCGCAGCGTCGCCTCGAAGACCCGGCCGTCAAGTGCGGTCTGGAACCTTGCGCCGACCCGCGCCATCACCCGGCCTCGGGCGTAGTCCAGAAGCCCCATCAGCAGGAACAGACCGGACATCAAGAGAAACAGGGCGGTCAGGGTCTCGACCGAGCGCGAAGGGATCACCCGATCATAGACCTGCAGCATGAACAGCGGCCCGGTGAGCATCAGTAGATTGACGAAGATCGAGAACAGGAAGGTGGCCCAGAGCAGCCGCCGGCCCTGCCGGCGTGCCGCACGCAGTTCGGCGAGCCCGGCCGGAGGCGTTTCGGCGGGCCGTGGTCGCCCGGAAGGGATGGGTTCTGCCTGTCGGAGTGTGCGCGCGTCGAGAATGCTGGGTAGCCGCTGGGGAAGGGGAGCGTTCATCGAAGGTCCATTCTGATGCGGGTTACGCGTGTCAACTGTCGGGTCGTCTCGGTCTCGAAGGCAGGGTGGCAGCGCAGCGCAGCCTTTGGGATCGAGAAGCCGGGGCGCGCAACGGCAGCATCCTGCCATTGCGCGCCCCGGCCGCCCCGATCGGGCTGTGGGCTCAGAGCCAAGATCGCATCACCACGAAAGATCATGCGAGTCGTGCACGATGTGATGATGCGGGGTCAGATCGACCAGCTGGATCGGATCATGCGCGACCTCCGCGGCCGCAGGTTGCGCGGCGTGGACATGGGCTGTCACCCCGATGTCATTGAACCCGGCGGCCCCGGCTTTCGCCATGGCATCGTAATGGGTTTGCAGGGCATGGAGCTTGGCATGGATGTCCACCGCCGGGGTGGTATGCGTCTGATCCGTCGGGCTCTGCGACGCTTGCGTCACAGGGGTCGGGGCTGCCGTTTGCGGTGCCGCGGTTGATCCGCCCGTGGCAGTTGCCAAAGGCGCGTCCGCCACCACATGCGCGGGCTGCGTCACCGCGGCTGCAGCGGGGGCAATGGTCGCCGATTGGAGCGCGACCGGGGCCGTGGTCTGGGCCGCCGCGGTCGAATGCCACGCGCCGTGTGTGTGCGTGTGGGTATGGGTGTGCGTGGTCGGTACCGGCGTCGTATCAACCGGCACCGGCGTCGTATCAACCGGGGTAGGCGTCGTATCTACCGGAGTAGGTGTCGTATCAACCGGTGCTGTCGCGGCGCTGCTGGGCTGGAACACCACATCCACAAAATAGTTGGTGGAGTGGTAGCTCTGGTCGGGGAAGGATCCCGGTGACCCGTAGCTGTAGACACCGGCATCCTTGGCCAGGTCGAACGGGCCCATGTGCTGGGGCGCGACAAAGGCGTTTTCCGTGACCGAGTAATGCCCGTTCGGCGCGCTGTATCCGACGACGAGGGTTTCCCCCGCGTGGACCGTGACCGGCGACGACAGCGTGGCCTGCTGCCAGCCGCTTGCCGTCTCATGGGCAAAGGTGACCGTCGCCAGGACCTGTCCATCCGCCGTCCACAGGGTCCCGACATGGGTGCCGGTGTTCGAGGCGCCCTTGAAGAAGCGGATCGCGTCGATCTGGCCGTCCTGCGTCACGGTGAACTTGGTGCCCAACTCGACCGATCTGTTATCCGCGTCGGTGGCCACCGCCGGCGCGGTGCCCGGCTGGAATATGTCAACGGCTGTCGACGTCGTCGGTGTCGACGGCGCTGACGGACCCGTCGGTGTCGATGGGCCCGTCGGTGTTGATGGACCCGTCGGTGTCGATGGACCCGTCGGCGTCGATGGGGCGGAGGCGGGCGCGGCCACGTTCACCGAGACGTGCGCCTGCGCCGTGCCGCCGTGCCCATCCGAGACGGTATAGCCGAAGCTCGCCGCACCGGTGAAGCCGTTCGCGGGCGTGAACACCACATCACCCGCCTTGTTCAGCGTGACGGTGTCGCCGGTGCCCGAGGTGACACCGGTAATGGTCAGGTGGTCGCCATTCGGATCAGTGTCGTTCGCCGTCAGTGTGGCTGCGGAAATCACCGTGGCGGTGTTCTGCACGGCGTTGATGCCCGCATCATCATGCGCGACCGGCGGCTGGTTCGCCGGCGTGACGGCTCCGGCGGCATTTTCATAGGCGCCGATGTCGACGCCGGCACCCGCGACGCGCGCATGGCCGGCGAGGTCCTGACTGTAGACACCATAGGAACTGGTTCCGGCATCGATCGCAGCCGATCCCGCCGCAACCTGGAAATTGCCCGCCGCCGGATTGACGAAATGCGGGTCGACGCCGATCAGATTGCCATTCGCCGCCGAGGGTGCAGGGTTTCCGCCGTCGGTCTTGGCGGAATTGACCCCCGTCGTGCCATTGAAGGTCAGATTGTCGGTCCAGGTGACGTTGAGGTTCTTCGCGCCAGCGGATGTGTTGTCGACAGCGGTATTGTTGGAGTTGATGCTCGGGTCGGCAACCGCGATGTTGTTCACCCAGGTGTTGTTGCTGGACTGCGCATTGCTCAACTCGCCGCGCCAGGTGCCGGTGTTCAAAAGGTCCTGGTTGTCATGGTAGGCGGTGTTGTTCGCCACCGTGACATGGTCGCTCCAGGCAACCTGGATGCCCTTGCCACCGTTGTTGTAGACCAGGTTGTTCTCGACCAGCGTCGGAAAATTGTAGGGCCCGAAGTTGCTGTTCTGCGTGCTCTGGAAGTCATCGATGATGATCCCGTTGCCATCGGTGTGCGCCCCGCTCACGGTGACGTTGTCATGCGAGATGTTGTCGCGAATGATGGTGCGGTATCCGGTGGTCGAGGTGTCGCCCGTGATGTTGCGGTTCTCATAGACCGAGATCCCCGAGAACCAGCCCGACGAGGCGTTGTTATAGGTCTCGTTGCCCTGGATAAGGATGAAATCGCAATAGTTGGTCTGGATCCCGGATTTACCGGCGCCATGGATCGTGTTGTTCAGAATTTCGATGTGGTGCACGTTATTGGCTTCGATGCCGTCATTCTGCCCGCCGGTGATGTCAAAGCCGTTCACCGTGACGTAATTGGCATTGATGCTGATGACATTGCCCGCGCTGCTGGTCGGCACGATATGCGCGCCACCCGGCACTTCCGAAACCAGGCTGACGTTGGCCGTGGCAGAGCCGCCCTTGCTGATGTTGATCAGCTCCTTGTAGGTTCCCGGAGCGACCATCACCGTGTCACCAGGCTGAAGATTTGACGACATCGCAAAATCAATTGTCTGCCAGGGTGAACCCGCAGAGCCGTTGCCTGAGTTGCTGCCTGTTGTTGCAACGTAATAGATCGTCATTGTTTTCTGCCCCTCAATGATCTGGTGCGCCCTGATATTCAGTTCTACCACATGTGGTGGCATTCCAGAGCTGCCCCATGTGGCCGCTTGAAGGAGGTAAATGCAATACATGAATGCGCGAGGTTTATTTCCGAGCGAAAAGGCGCTGGATTTAAACGATCGATCGACCGAAATCTGCCGAGGGTTCAATTTGGGTTTCACGCGGTTCTTTGTTGTTCAGAGGGCATCGACGTCCGATAGGACTGCGCTCATGAGCTTCCGCAAAACGCGACCCCGCACCTAGCCCACAGGAAATCAAACAAAAAGTCGCTGTCTGTTTGACGACGTGGGTCGGGCTTAAGCCGAAAATCTGCCGTTTCCGGCGGAATCAAGGCGTCGCATGGTAGGCAAAAAACCGCAGATTACAGGCATATCTCCGCTTACGATCGGCTGGAACTGCCGAATCGGTCGTAACTTACTATTCGAAGCCATTCTACCGCGTATGCCGATTCAGCGAAGGCCGAAATATCCCGGAATGAACGGGACAATCACCACGACGCCGGTGCTGTAAATGATCCGGTTCGTGCGGTCCCCGGTTGCTGCGCGGTCAACGCGACGCCAATCCGAAGGATGAGATTGACGCCCGGCCTGCACGATGACGCACCGTTGCAGACCTGCGCCCGACCACTGCCCGCGCGCGGCATCGCCGCCCCGCATGCGGATCGCCCCCGGCGCCGGGGCTCAGGTTGCAGCGATCTGGCCGTAGGCCGAGATCGCAATCGAGCGGAGTGTCTCGCGCGGCAGATTTCCGACGATCGCGCAGCCAAGGGCATTGTCGACCCACCAGAAGCCCTGTGACGCATCATGCTCGGAAAACCGGAAGGTGGTTTCCGCACGCGCCGGTTCCCGAACCACAAACAGCGTGATCCGCCGGTCGAGGTCGTCCTTGTACATCATCAGCACCGCGGTCCCGTTCAGTCCCGGCAGCACGCGCCCGCCCATCAGGTGGAACCCGCGCGCGCTGAGATCGGGCGGGGTGATGTGATGCCCAAGCCGGTTCGAGCAGCCAGGTCGTCAGATGCCCGCCATCCGCGGCAGTGACCTCGACGGGATGCGCGACTTCGACGGAATAGGTCGCATAGGCCCGGAATGCCTCTTGCGCCAGTTCACTGCCGGCGGAGGGTCCGATCCGTGCCCCGAGCCAGCCCGCTGTGGCGCCGAGCGCAAGCAGGGCCACGGCGGCGGCAATCCGGGCGAGCGCCGGAAACCGGTATCGGCTGGCAGCTTCGGCCTGCCGCAACAGATCCTGAAGCCGCGCCGGGACCGGTTCTTCCGCAACCGGATCATAGAGCGAACGCAGCGCCGCATCCTGCCTGTCCCACAGCGCAAGGGTCGCGCGCAACGCCGGGTCGCTTTCCGCATGGGCACCGAGTTCGGCCTGCGCAGCGGGCCCGCCGTGGCGGAGCAGGATCGCGGCTGTGTCGTCACTCGGTCTCTTGTCACTCATTTCCGCATGTCCTGTCTGTCGTCCGGCTGATGTCCCGGTCGGTCGGTCATCTGGCGAAGCTGCGCCCGGGCGCGGCCAAGGCGCGAGGCGAGCGTGCCTTCCGGGATGTCGAGCACGCGTGCCGCTGCGGCAAGGGTCATCCCCTCGACCGCGACGAGCAAAAGCGCGGCGCGCTGGTCGTCCGGCAACCGGCCCATCGCGTCCTGCACCTCGCGCAGCGCCAGATGCGCCTCTTGCCCGCCGCTCCGGCCAGGCTCGGTCGCGGCGTCGAGGGAAATCACCGTCGCGCCGGCCCGCAGCCCGCGTCGCCCATCGCGAAACCGGTTGAGCAGGATCCGGAACAGCCAGGCGCGTGCGGGCCCGTCGCCGCGCCACAAATGGCGCCTGGCCAGGGCGCGTTCGAGACAGTCCTGGACGAGATCATCTGCGGCATCACGGTCGCGCAGCAAGGCGCGCGCATAGCGCCGGAGCGCCGGGATGCAACTCTCGATCTCGTCCAGAAGGGTCATGCGCGCGCGCTTTTACTGGGTCTTGGCCGCGTGCCAGACGCCGCCCATGCCCTCACCGGTCGTATCCCCCGGCGCCTTGTCGTTGATCCAGCGGTACAGCGGCTTGCCATCATAGGTCCATTGCATCGTGCCGTCGGTCCGCTTGATCAGGTTGTAATCGCCGTCGGCCGCAGCCCCCGCAGGGGCGATCAGCGGCGGCCATTTGGTCGCGCAGGCGCCGTCACAGGCGGACATGCCGTCCTTGTCCTTGGCATAGGTGTAAAGCGTCATGCCCTTCGCATCGGTCAGGACCGTGCCGAGGCTGGTCTTGGTCGTCATGATGCCGGTATCGGCGACTGCCATGTTTGCCGTAAGTGCGGCCGCCGCAACGGCGACGCCTGCGAGGTGGAGGCGAAATCTGAGCATAGTGGTCTCCCCAGTTGGTCCGGTCCGGCCGGCCCTGCTTGTGATCGTCCGTCAGTGGACAACCACTTGGAATGACGAACCGGATCCGGTTTCCATCCGACCATAGCGCAGATATCACGCAAGTGTGAGCCCGCGAGGTCATCCTGCGGCACCCTGGGCCTTGCGGCGATCATCGGACATGGACCCCCGGAAGGCATTCTGGAGCGGGGCAGGGCGCCCGGGCCGGGCCCCGCTTGCGCCGCGCGCAGAATGGATATTTTCGGGGCGAGCGAAACTCTGACCAAATTGGACTTTGCGTGCCAAGGCACCGGGCAGGGCGACCCGGCGCACCGATAGTACATTCTGAGTCATTCGGCCTTCTGATCCGCGAAAGCGCATGGCCAGACGGGGCGCGGACACAATATAAGCGCGAAGATTATTTTAAAATGCAATTGGGGGTTTAACGGCATCCATCAAACGGGATGACCGGGCGCCAAAAGGTTCGGCTACAATTTGCGCCTGAAACATCTATTGAAAATACAATTGGCGATTTAGTGGCGCATCCCAAATTGGACACCCGCGCCGAATTGGAATCTTTGACTGTTTGCCGCGCAGCAGGTCTGGAAGGCAATGCCATCTCGCCGACAAACGGCGCTCTGCACGCAAAACTGAACTTGATAACTCGATCTTTTTAAATGGTTTCGGAAGTTACTCATGCCGATTTCGGGATCGGTCAGCGGCCGGTAAGGGCCAGAACCTGAATTTCACGACCGTTGGACGCGGTGACGATCATGAACTTTTCCGACATCGCCCTTACAGGTTCTTGCGGCATGGGCCGGCGGCACGAAGCGCGGCCCCTGATCCGCGATGACCTCGTGGAACAGCTGCACCCTGTCGGGCCGCAAGATCGACGCCAACCTCGCGATGTTCAGGAACACCGAACCGATCTAGGCGACATGAGCATCACCCAGGGGCACAGAGCGGCCCGGGGGCTGACCTAGATCAATGTGCCGAGCAGGCCGACCCCGTAGCATGGACCTGCGGCATGCCCGGTGCCTTCCGGCGCAGGCTGCCGCAGCTTTTCAGGCATTGGATCGGCACGGATGACGACAGAGGATGGGACAGACCGTGGCGCGACCAAGGCCCTGCTGTCCATAAACGGGGCCAAACCGGCACCCTCCGCCGACGACTGCGGCGCATGCGCCGGTTCCCGCCCTGCGGGCCGAGGCGCCTGGGGTACCCGGGCCGCACAGGATCGTGGCATCGCGGCGCTGGTGGCCCTGGTTGGGCGCTGTCGTGATCGCGGCCCTGATCGGCGGCGCGCTCTATTTTCACCCCTGGGTCGCCTCAAGGCCGGTCGTCGCCATCGAGACGGTCGCCCCGGGTCCGCTCACCCGGGTGCTTGCGGTCAATGGCACGGTCATGGCGCAACGCTCCGTCTCGGTTCGCTCGCAGGTGGTGGGCACGCTCGTCGCGCTGAACGCCGACGCGGGCGACAAGGTCGCGGCGGGCGATGTGCTGGCACAGGTCGACACGACCCTGCAGCAGGCGGTGGTGCGCACGGCGCAGGCGGCGCTCGAGGCTGGCAATGTCGCACAGGCGCAGGCGAGGGCGACCTTCAAGCGGACCGAGGCGCTTGGCGCCAACGTGACGCGCAATGCCCTGGAAGATGCCGCACGCACCTTGCAAAGCGCGGATGAAGAGGTCGGGCGGCTGAACACGCTGGTCGAACAGGTGCAGATCGCCCTGACCAAATATACCATCGCCGCGCCGATCTCGGGCACCGTGCTGACCCGCGGCGTCGATCCCGGCCAATTGGTCGATACCACCAGCCCGCTCTTCACGCTCGCCGACATGTCGCAACTGATCGTCGACACCAATGTGGATGAAACCTACGCCACCCAGATCGCCACCGACCAGCCCGCGGTCCTGCAATTCGTGGGCGAGACCCGGACCCAGCCCGGCAAGGTGATCTTTGTCGCCCCTCAGGTCGATGTCGCGACCGGCGGGCTGGAGGTGAAGATCGCCTTCGACACAGCGCAGGCCGTGCCCGTCGGTCTGACCGTCACCGCCAATATCATCGTCGATCGGCAGGCGGCGGCAATCTCTGCCCCGCGTACGGCGATCCTCTCCGATGCCAGCGGCTCTGCGGTGTTTCTGGTCAAGGACGGCGTCGCGCGGCGTCAGGCCGTTACCGTGGTGGACTGGCCCGCCGACCGGCTGGAGGTGACGCAGGGGCTGACGTCGGGCGATGCCCTGATCCTCGATCCGAGCGGGTTGAAGGATGGTCAGGCCGTGACCGTGAAGGGCCGCTAGGCGATGCTCTATGCCCTCAAGATCGCCACCCGCTACCTGACCGCCAGCAAGTCGCAGACCGCGCTGCTGGTGGTGGGCGTCGCCGTGGGCGTGTTCATCTTCATCTTCATGAGCGCGCTGATCGGCGGGCTGGCCGAATTCATCATGGCGCGCACCGTGGGCGACATGGCCCATATCACCATCGAGGCCGAGGCGACCGATCCCGCATTGCTGCTGCCCAAGGGGCCCGGCCGTGTCCTTCTGGTGCAGCAGAAGGACGAGCGGCGGTCCGACGTGCTGCCGACCGCCGCCGCCTTCATCCCGATCATCGAGGCGATGCCCGGCGTCACTGTCACCTCGCAAGAGATCACCGGCTCGGGCTTCCTGACGCGCGGCAAGCTGGTGCAGCAGGTCTCGGTGATCGGGCTGGAGCCTGCCAAGGTCTCGGCGATCGTCCATCTGGCCAGCTACATCGTCAAAGGCCGGGCCGATCTGATGGCCGGATCGGTGCTGATCGGGCAGACGCTGGCCGACAACATGAACCTGACGGTGGGGCAATCGGTGCGCCTGCAGGCCTCGACCGGCATCGACGCCTCGCTGACCGTCACCGGCATCTACAAGATGGGCTCGGGCGGGCCGGACCGGCGGCAGGCCTATGTCAGTCTCGCCACCGCGCGCACGCTCTTCGCCATGCCGCAGGCGATCAGCAAGATCGAGATCAAGCTGACCGATCTCTACGAAGCCGAAGCGACCTCTGCGCGGATCGAGGCGGTCACCGGGCTTTACGCCACGCCCTGGACCGAACAGGCCGCACAACTCCTCGCCGCGCTGAGCGCACAGGCGCAGACCGGCCTTCTGCTCAAGTCCTTCGCGCTGGTGACCATCGTCATCGGCGTCGCCTCGGCCATGCTGCTCTCGACCTACCGCAGGCGACCGGAGATCGGCATCATGCGCGCGATGGGGGCCAAGCGGTCCTTCGTGCTGCTGGTCTTCGTCATTCAGGGTGCAATGGTCGGCCTGATGGGCGCGCTTTCGGGGGCGGGCATCGGTTATCTGGTGCTTTCCCGCTTTTCCGGCCCCGACTCCTTCAAACCGGGCAGCCTGCCGATCGACATCCATCAGGGCGCCTTCGGGCTGGCGATCCTCCTGACCACCATCGGCGCCATCCTGGCCTCACTCCTGCCGGCCCGCGCGGCCGCGCGGGTCGATCCCGTCACGGCGATCGGGCAATGAGCGATGCGCTCCTCGAAGTGCGCGATCTGGTCAAGACCTTCGGCTCTGGCGAGACCACGACCCAAGTGCTGCGCGGCCTGAACCTGCGACTGGAAAAGGGCGAGCTTTCGGCGCTTCTCGGCCCCTCCGGGTCGGGCAAGAGCACGCTTCTGACCATCCTCGGGACGCTGATGCGGCCGACCTCGGGCAGCTATGCCATGCTCGGCAACGACCTGATCGGCGCCGCCGACGCCGAACTGACGTCATTTCGCAATCTGCACATCGGTTTCGTCTTCCAGTTCCACAACCTGCTGCCCGACTTCACCGCACTGGAAAACGTGATCTTCCCGACCGCCGTGCGCGAGGGGCGCGAAACCGCCAGCGCGCGGACCCGCGGGCGCGACCTTCTGGTGCGCATGGGGCTGGCAGACCGGGTCACCTTCCCGGTCGCCAAGCTCTCGGGCGGCCAGAAGCAACGCGTCGCGGTCGCCCGCGCCCTGATGAACAGCCCGGAACTCGTGCTGGCCGATGAACCCACGGGCAACCTCGACCGCGCCTCGGCGATCCAGGTGATGGACCTGATCGGAGAGATCAACCGAGAGGAAGATACGACCTTCCTGATCTCGACCCATGACGAAAAGATCGCCGCCACCTGCCGCCGCCAGATCGTGGTGGGCGAGGGGCTGCTGACCGGCTGAACAGCCGACGTCACCCCTGCCGAGCCTGACAGGCTGATTCAGATCAATGTCTTTTATGCCTGGACGCTTATGCCTTTCCCGACAGGACTGCTCGAACTCCGGACAGCTGAATGGTCGGAATAGATGCCGGAAAATGGACAACAGACGACGAAGGGACCGCAGGCCAGCGGCATCGTTGACGCTGTCCGGGGCGCCGTCGTGGACGTCGTCTTCGAGAGCGGCGCGCTGCCCCCGATCAACTCCGCGCTGATCGTGCAATGGGACCGCCCGCACGACATTGATGCTTGAGGTTCACAGCCATCTCGACCTCACCACCCTGCGCGCCGTGGCGTTTCAATCGACGGCGGGCCTGGCGCGCGGCGTTGCGGTCCGCGCCACCGGCGCGCCGGTCGACCGTGCCGGTCGGGCAGGCGGTGCTCGGGCGGCTGCTCGACGTGGTGGGCGATCCGCAGGACAACGGCCCCGCCTTGCCACGCCGACACGCCGCGCCGCTCGATCCACGCCAGCCCGCCGCCGCTGCGCGACCAGACCCGGACCACCGAGGTGTTCGAGACCGGCATCAAGGTGATCGACCTGCTGACGCCGATGGCGCAGGGCGGCAAGGCCGCGATGTTCGGCGGCGCGGGCGTCGGCAAGACGGTTCTGGTGATGGAGCTGATCCGCGCCATGGTCGAGAAATACGAAGGCATCTCGGTCTTTGCCGGCGTCGGCGAGCGGTCGCGCGAGGGCCATGAACTGCTGACCGAAATGCAGGGCTCCGGCGTTCTGGCGCGCACCGTGCTGGTCTATGGCCAGATGAACGAGCCGCCCGGCGCGCGCTGGCGGGCGCCGCTGACCGCGCTGACGATTTCCGAATATTTCCGCGATCAGAAGCACAAGAACGTGCTGCTGCTGATGGACAACGTGTTCCGCTTCGTTCAGGCGGGCGCCGAGGTGTCCAGCCTGCTCGGCCGCCTGCCCTCCCGCGTCGGCTACCAGCCGACGCTGGCGACCGAAGTGGCGGGGCTGCAGGAACGCATCGCCTCGGTCGCCGGCTCGGCGGTGACGGCGATCCAGGCGGTCTATGTGCCCGCCGATGATTTCACCGACCCGGCCGTCACGACGATCTCCAGCCATATGGATTGCGTCATCGTGCTGTCGCGCGCGCAGGCGGCGGAGGGGTTCTATCCGGCGATCGACCCGCTGGCCTCATCCTCGATGCTGCTCGATCCGCTGGTGGTCGGCGACGACGCATTACCAGACCGCCGAGGCGGTGCGGCAGGCGCTGGCCCGCTTCCGCGAGCTGACCGACATCATCTCGCTGCTCGGGGTCGAGGAACTGGGCGCCGCCGACCGGCTGATCGTCAAGCGCGCGCGCCGCCTGCAGCGCTTCCTGACCCAGCCCTTCATGGTGACCGAGGCCTTCACCGGCACGCCGGGCGCCAGCGTCGCGCTGGCCGACACGCTGGCGGGCTGCCGCGCCATTCTCGACGGCGAGGCCGACGACTGGGCCGAAAGCTCGCTCTACATGGTCGGCACGCTGGCCGAGGCCGCAGGCGAAAGAGGCCGCGCGCCAAAGCCGACACCGACGGTGGCGGCATGAGGCTGCAGGATCGTCACCCCGCTGGCGGTCGTCGTCGATCGAGGACATCGACAGCCTGCGCGCCGAAGATGCCAGCGGCAGTTTCGGCATCCTGCCGGGCCACGCCCCGTTTCTGACCGCGCTTGCGATCTCGATCGTCAGCTGGCGGCAAGCCGGACAGCGAACGCTTCTGCGCCGTGCGCGGCGGCGTGCTGACCGTGACGGGCGGCAAGACCGTCGCCATCGCCACACGCGAGGCGGTGCCGGGCGACGATCTCGCCACGCTCGACCGCGAGGTTCTGGCCCGGTTCCAGTCCGAGGCCGAGGCCGAGCGGGTCGAGCATGTCGAGACCGTGCAGCTGCAGCTGAACGCCATCCGGCGCATGGTCAGCCGGCTGCAGCCCGGCGCCGACGCGGGGAATTCCGGTGATGCCCGACCCCGAGGACGACCCGCTGATCGCAGAAGACCCGCCTGCGCCGCGACCGCCGCGACGCGCTGGCTGCGCGAGGGCGACATGTCGGTCGGCCGCCGGCTGGCGCAGATCGGCGTGCTGGGCTGGATCTTCGTGGTGCCGACGCTGGCCGGTCTGTTCTTCGGCCGCTGGCTCGATGCGCCGGCTTGGCGACCGGCATCTTCTGGACCGCCCCCTGCATGGTGCTGGGGCTCTGCCTTGGCGGCTGGACCGCCTGGAAATGGATGAACGCACGATGATCGACCTGTCGCAACTTGCCGCTGCAGATCACCCTTCCGGCCTGCTTTCTCGGCGGGCTGCTGCTGGGCTATGGCTATTTCCGCGCCCTGCGCGCAGACCGCCGACCTGATCGTCGGCCAGGGTCATCCGCTGCTCGGCCTGGCGCTGACCCTCGGGCGGCTGGCTGCTGCTCGGCGCCGGCTTCTATGTCGCGGTGCTGGCCGGCGGATTTGCGCTTCTGGCGGCCCTGGCGGGCGTGCTCTGCGCCAAGGCCCTGATGCTGCGCCAGACCGGGCAGGGCGCGCCATGACCTCGCCGCTCGCCTCGCATCGTCCTGTTCCAGCTCGGCCCGGTGCCGATCACGCAGGCGGTGCTGACCACCTGGGCGATCATGGCGGTGCTGGTCCTCGGCGCGGCCCTCCTGACCCGGCGGCTCGCGCTGATCCCGGGCAAGCGGCAGGCCGCGCTGGAACTGATCGTCGCCACCATCGACACCCAGATCCGCGAAACCACCGGCGCCGCGCCCGCGCCCTATCGCGGCTTCATCGGCACGCTGTTCCTGTTCATCCTGGTCGCGAACTGGTCCTCGCTGATCCCCGGGGTCGAGCCGCCCACCGCCACAGCTCGAAACCGACGCGGCGCTGGCCGTGCTCGTCTTCCTCTCGGTGATCTGGTTCGGCGTGCGCGGCGGCGGCGTCGGCGGCTATCTGAAATCCTTCGCCGCGCCCAACCCGGTGATGATCCCGCTCAACATGCTGGAAAGCATCACCCGCATCTTCTCGATGTTCGTCCGCCTGTTCGGCAATGTGATGAGCGGGGTCTTCGTCATCGGCATCGTCGCCTCGCTGGCCGGCCTTCTGGTGCCGATCCCGCTGATGGCGCTCGATCTGCTGACCGGGCTGGTGCAGGCCTATATCTTCGCGGTCCTGGCGATGGTGTTCATCTCCGCCACGGTCGAGGACGGCCGGCCAGAGGCCCCCGACAGCGCAACCACCCCAGCCCTAACAAGGAACCCTGATGGATTATCTCCCGCTTGCCAGCATCATCTGCGCCGCCTTCGCCGTGGCCTTCGGCGCCCTCGGCCCCGCCTTGGCCGAAGGCCGCGCCGTCGCCGCCGCGATGGACGCCATCGCGCGCCAGCCCGAGGCCGCCAACACGATCTCGCGCACGCTCTTCGTCGGCCTCGCGATGATCGAGACGACGGCGATCTACTGTCTGGTGATCGCGCTGCTGCTGCTCTTCGCCAACCCGCTGCTGGCCTGACCGATGACGATCGACTCTGGGGGCTGGGGCTGCAGGCGGTCAATGTCCTGATCCTGGTCTGGCTGCTCGCCGCGCGTCTTCTGGCGCCCGGTCGCGGCCGCCATCGCCGCGCGGCAGGCGGCGGCAACGGCGCTGATCGAAGGCGGCAAGGCGGCGCAGGCCAAGGCCGACGCGGCGCTGGCCGAGGTCACCAAGACCCGCGCCGGGCATGGCGGCGGAGCGAGACCACGCTCCTGGCCGAGGCCGCAACCCAGGCCGAGGCCGCCGCGAAGGCCGCCCTGGCCGAGGCGCAGCGACAAGGCCGAAAAGCTGCTCGCAGCCGCCCGACAGACCCGCAGCCGGACCGACGCCGCCGCAACAGGCCGAGGCCGCAGCCGCAATCGGCAGACCTTGCCGTCGACATCGCCGCGCAAGCTGCTGGCGCGGCTGACCACGGACGACCTTCAGGCGAGGTTCCTCGACCTTCTGGTCGCGGCCATCACGGCGCTGCCCGCAGCCGACCGCAAGGCGCTCGCTGACACCGCGGGTGGCATCGATCTCGTCTGCCCCGCCGAGCTGAAGGCAGCCGAGAAGACGAAGATCGCCAAGGCGGTGCAAACCGCCCTCGGCGGCACGCCCAGGCTGAATTTCCGCACCGATCCCGCCCTGATCGCCGGGCTCGAGACTCCACAGCGCGCATTTCGTCCTGCACAACAGCTGGCGCGCCGACCTCGACACCATCCTGAAGGACCTCAAGCATGCCGCCTGACGCCGCCCGACTGGCTCGGCCGCCGCGCGGGACGCGCTGCAGCCGCAGCGCCCTCGGGCCGCGCGCCGAACACCGGGGCCGGGTCGAGGAGATCGGCGACGGCGTCGCGATGATCTCGGGCCTGCGCGATGTGCGGCTGGACGAGGTGCTGCGGTTCCAGGGCGGCCAGGTCGGCTTTGCCCGCGTGCTGGACCCCGACCTGATCGGCTGCGTGCTGCTCGACGCCGCAACCGAGGTCGAGGCCGGCGACGCGGTCTTCGGCACCGGCGAGGTGGTCAACGTGCCGGTCGGCGAGGCGCTGCTGGGCCGCATCGTCGATCCGCTGGGCCGCCCGCTCGACGGCAAGGGGCCGATCGAGGCCGAGGCGCATCTGCCGATCGAACGCCCCGCGCCGTCGATCATCGAGCGCGATCTGGTGACCGAGCCGGTGCAGACCGGCATCGTGGTGGTCGACACGCTGTTCGCCCTTGGCCGCGGCCAGCGCGAGCTGATCGTCGGCGACCATTCCACCGGCAAGACGACGCTGGCCATCGACGCGCTGATCGCGCAGCGCGACAGCGACATGATCTGCATCTATGTCGCCGTCGGGCAGAAGACCTCGAGCGTGCGCCGCGCCATCGACGCGCTGCAGGCACAGGGCAACTTCGCGCGCTGCATCGTGCTGGTCGCCGGCTCGGCCTCCGGCGCCGCCGGGCCTGCAATGGATCGCGCCCTATGCCGGCATGACCATGGCCGAGTATTTCCGCGACAAGGGCCAGCACGCGCTGATCGTGATCG
The DNA here is from genome assembly GCA_963837565.1 of uncultured Pseudomonadota bacterium. Lineage (GTDB taxonomy): Bacteria > Pseudomonadota > Alphaproteobacteria > Rhodobacterales > Rhodobacteraceae > Solirhodobacter. The sequence goes on along the minus strand of CAWIOC010000018.1, from coordinate 500,024 downwards.
ACGATCTGTCGAAACACGCCGCCACCCACCGCGAGATCGCGCTGCTGACCCGGCAATCGCCGGGGCGCGAGGCCTATCCGGGCGATGTGTTCTACATCCACGCCCGGCTGCTGGAACGCGCGGCCAAGCTGTCGAAGGCGCGCGGCGGCGGCTCGCTGACCGCGCTGCCGATTGCCGAAACCGACGTCGGGCAACCTGTCGGCCTATATCCCGACCAACCTGATCTCGATCACCGACGGGCAGATCGTGCTCGATGCGGCGCTGTTCCATCAGGGCCAGAAACCGGCGGTGGATGTCGGGCTCAGCGTCAGCCGGGTCGGCGGCAAGACCCAGGCGCCGATCCTGCGCGAGGCCGCGGGCACGCTGCGGCTGGATTATGCGCAGTTTCTGGAGCTGGAGGTCTTCACCCGGTTCGGCGGCATGCCCGAGGGCCGCGTGCGCCAGCAACTGACCCGCGGCGCGCGGATCCGCGCAGGCGCTGCGCCAGCCCCAGCATGCGCCGTTCCGGCTGGCCGACGAGGTGGCGCTGATGCTGGCCGTGCAGACCGGGCTGCTCGACCCCCTGCCGCTGGCGGCGGTGGCCGCCTTCCGCGCGGGCCTGCCGGCGGCTCTGGACAGGGACGCGGCCGAGGCGCTGCACAGCCTCGCCGCAGACCGGCGACGCTGGACGCCCAGCGCGCGCGACGGCCTGATGGCGGCGCTGACCCGCCTTGCCGCCTCGCTGACCCCAGCCGAGACCGAGCCGAGGCCCGCCGAACGCCCCGGCCAAACCATGACCGAACGGCTCGCCGATATCAGCGCCCGGATCGACGGCATCCGGCAGCTGGGCGCCGTGGTGAACGCGATGAAAGGCATCGCCGCCGCCCGCGCCAACATGGCGCGAACCCAGGTCGAGGCCGTCGACAGCTATGCCGCGACCATTGCCGCGGCGATGGCGCGCGTCGCTCGGCCCCGGCTGCCAGCCACCCCGACCCCGGTCCCGAACCGGACCACGGCAAGACCGGCCTGCTGGTGTTCTGCGCCGAACAGGGCTTTGCCGGCGCCTTCAGCGAACGCGTGCTGGACAGTCTCGGCGCCGGACTGACACCGGCATCCTCTTCCTGATCGGCACCCGCGGCCTGTCGGTCGCCGCCGCGCGTGGGCTCAAGCCGTGCTGGACGGCCGCCCTGCCCTCGCACACGCCGGGCATCCCGAAACTGGCCGACGCGATCACCAAGGCGATCTACCGGGCGGTGGCCAGGGGCCGGATCGACCGCCTCGATGTCATCTTCACCGAATGGCAGGCCGGGCGACCCGCGCTCCGGCGGCAGGGCCTGTTCCCGCTCGATCTCTCCGACCTGCCCCGGTCGGCAAGGCGACCGCCCGCTGACCCAGCTTCCCACTGGCGCGCTGATCGACAGTCTGGGGCAGGACTATTTCCATGCGCTGGTCTGCAAGGCCGCGCTGCACGCCTTTGCCGCCGAGAACGAGGCGCGGATGGAGGCGATGACCGCCGCCGGCAGCCAGATCGCGCGCGAACTTGAAACCTTCCAGGCCACGCTGCGCCGGGTCCGGCAAGAGGCGATCACCGCCGAGATCATCGAACTCGGCACCGGCGCCGCCGCCGCGGGCGCCTGGCAGATGACGCGGTCGCGGAAACCCGCCGAACGCGCGCCGAAAGCCGGACAATTCGTCCGCATCGTCACTGACTCAGATCAATGCTGCACTGCGGCAGCCGACCTAGAGTCGGAAGGAACGGAGCGGGCCTCGCCGCCCCTCCGTCGAAGGAAACACAATGCCAGTCAAACGCCAATCCACCGCGCCCGATGCCACTGATCCTATCACAGACCCTCGGGCCCGCCCTGCGGCCCCCGCAATGCCGGTCAAGGCAGTCTCGGACAGGCAACAGGTCTATGAAGCGATGGATCGCCTGGCCCATGCCCGCGTCGCCAAGGCCACCTCGGGACTATCCCCCTCGGCACTGGGCGAGGCCTGGATGGACTGGGCTGTCCATCTCGCCGTCTCGCCCGGCAAGCAGCTGCATCTGATGGAACAGGCGCTGCAGGGCACGCAGGCTCTGATGGCCACGGCCATCGGCAAAGGCCCATCTGATCCCGAGCTCGACAAGCGGTTTTCCGGCGAAGCCTGGCAGAAATTCCCGTTCAACGTCTGGTCGCAGGCCCAGATGGCGACATGGCAATGGTGGCAGGACGCGATGACCGGCGTGCACGGCGTCACGCCCGAACACGACAACCTGATGGCCTTCACCGCAGGGCTGGCGATCGACGCGGCCTCGCCCGTCGAACTTGGCCCTGACCAATCCCGAGGTGATCGCGGCGACGCTGGCCGAGCAGGGCCAGAACCTGCTCCGCGGCGCGAAGAACCTCGCCGAAGACATCGGCCACCGCGCCGGACTGCCCGAAAGCAAAGCCCAGGCGCCCTTCGAGGTCGGGCGCAATCTTGCGATCACCCCCGGCAAGGTCGTGTTCCGCAACGATCTGATCGAATTGATCCAATATGCGCCGCACGACCGGCACGGTGCGCCCGGAGCCGATCCTGATCGTGCCCGCCTGGATCATGAAATACTACATCCTCGACCTCTCGCCCGAGAATTCGCTGGTCCGCTATCTGGTGGGGCAGGGCTTCACCGTCTTCATGCTGTCCTGGAAGAACCCCGATGCCGCCGACCGCGACCTCGGGATGGAGGATTACCGCCAGCTTGGCGTCATGGCCGCCATCGACGCCATTCAGGCCATCACCAAGGCGCCGCAGATCCATGCCGTCGGCTATTGCCTTGGCGGCACGCTTCTGTCGATCGCCGCCGCAGCCATGGCGCGTGACGGCGACGAGCGCCTCGCCACGGTCACCCTGCTCGCCGCCCAGATCGATTTCACCGAAGCGGGCGAGCTTCGGCTCTTCATCAACGAGGCCGAGGTCACGCTGCTCGAAGACATGATGGCGCAGACCGGCTACCTCTCGTCAGATCAGATGGCCGGGGCCTTTGCCCTGCTGCAGGGCCCGCGATCTGATCTGGGCGCCCGCCATCCGCAGCTATCTGCTGGGCACGCGCGGCGATGCCTTTGACCTGATGGCCTGGAATGCCGATGCGACGCGGATGCCCGCCCGGATGCATTCCGAATACCTGCGCCATCTGTTCCTGAACAACGATCTGGCCGAGGGGCGCTATCAGGTCGGCGACAAGGCGGTCGCCTTCGCCGATATCCGCGCGCCGATCTTTGCGGTCGGGACCGAGGACGACCATGTCGCGCCCTGGCACTCGGTCTACAAGCTGCACCTCTTTGCCGATGCCGATGTGACCTTCGTGCTGACCAGCGGCGGCCACAATGCCGGGATCGTCTCGGAACCCGGCCATCCGCACCGGCATTTCCGGATGGCAGATACCCCCGCCGACACGCGCCTATCGCGCACCCGAGGACTGGCTGGCCGACACCCGGCAAGAGGACGGCTCCTGGTGGCCCGGCTTCGCCGCCTGGCTCGCAGAGCATTCCGGCCAGCCCGTGCGCGCCGCCACCAATGGGCACCCCCTCAGGCCGTTACGCGGCCCTGTGCGATGCCCCCGGAACCTATGTGATGCAGCGATGAAACCTCTCAAGAACAAGATCGCACTGGTCGTGGGCGTCGCAAACGCTCATTCCATCGCCGCCGGCTGCGCCCAGGCCTTTGCCGATGCCGGGGCCGAGGTCGCGCTGACCTATCTCAACGACAAGGCCAAACCCTATGTCCAACCGGTCGCCGATGCCGTTGGGGGCCACGCTTCTGCTGCCGCTTGACGTCGAGACCGAAGGCCAGATGGAGGCTGTCTTCGAGGCAATCCGCGCCCGCTGGGGGCGGCTCGACATCCTCGTCCATTCCATCGCCTATTGCCCGATGGACGACCTGCACGGGCCGGGTGACCGATTGCTCGCGCCGGGGTTCGCCCGCGCCATGGATATCTCGGTCCATTCGCTGATCCGGATGGCGCGGCTGGCAGAGCCGCTGATGGCCAAGGGCGGCACGATCCTGACCATGACCTATTACGGCGGCGAGAAGGTCGTCGACCACTACAACATCATGGGCCCGGTCAAGGCCGCGCTGGAAGGCACCATGCGCGCGCTCGCGGTCGAGCTCGGGCCGAAACAGATCCGCGTCAACGCCATCTCTCCCGGGCCCGCTGCAGACCCGTGCCGGCTCGGGCATCGCGCATTTCGATGAGCTGATCGACGCCGCGCGGCAGCGCGCGCCGGAACAAAGCCTCGTCACCATCCAGGATGTGGGCAATGTCGCGGTGATGCTGGCCAGCGACGGCGCCCGCCGCGTCTCCGGCGACGTGACCTATGTCGATGGGGGTCTTCATGTCCGTGCCTGACCCGAAGGACGCTGCTGACACGATGCAATATATCGAAAACCGGACCTATGACGAGATCGCGGTCGGCGACAGCGCCGAGCTGACCCGCACCCTCAAGCCGCAGGATATCGAGCTTTTTGCGGTGATGTCGGGCGATGTGAACCCGGCGCATGTCGATGCCGAATTATGCCAAGACCGACATGTTTCACGGCGTGATCGCGCATGGCATGTGGGGCGGCGCGCTGATCTCGGCGGTGCTGGGCACCGAATTGCCGGGCCCCGGCACGATCTTCCTGGACCAGAGCCTGAAGTTCGAGGCCCCGGTGGGCCTTGGCGATACGGTCACGGTGCAAGGTCGAGGTGACCGAGAAGCAGGACAAGGGCCGCGTCCTGCTGGCCTGCACCTGCCTCAACCAGCACGGCAAGATGGTGATCGAGGGCGTCGCCCGGGTCATCGCCCCGCGCGAAAAGGTCCGCCGCCCCCGCGTCGTCCTGCCGGAAGTGCATCTGCACACGCAGGGCGCGCAATACGCCAAGCTGATCGCGGCCACCGAGGCTCTGGCCCCGGTCCGCACCGCCGTCGTGCATCCCTGCGATGCACTCTCGCTGATCGGCGCGCTGGACGCCGCCCATCAGGGCATGATCGTGCCGGTTCTGGTCGGCCCGAAGGCGACGATCGACGCTGCGGCCAGGGCCGCCGGGCGCAGCCTCGACGGGATCGAGATCCTCGACGCCGCACACAGCCATGCCGCCGCCGCGGCCGCGGTGGCGCTGGTCCGCGCCGGCAAGGTGGCGGCCCTGATGAAGGGCTCGCTGCATACCGATGAGCTGATGGAGGCCGTGGTCGATGCCACCCTCGGCCTTCGGACCGAGCGGCGGATGAGCCATGTCTACGCGCTCGACGTGCCGACCTATCCGAAACCGTTGCTGATCACCGATGCCGCGATCAACATCTACCCCGACCTGATCAGCCAAGCGCGACATCGTCCAGAACGCGATCGACCTTGCCCTCGCGCTCGGGATCGAGCTGCCCAGGGTCGCGATCCTCTCGGCGGTCGAGACGGTCAACCCGCGGATCTCCTCGACGCTCGATGCGGCGGCGCTGTGCAAGATGGCCGACCGGGGCCAGATCACCGGCGGGCTGATCGACGGGCCGCTGGCCTTTGACAACGCCATCTCGCCCGCCGCGGCGGCGGCCAAGGGCATCCGGTCCGCGGTGGCAGGGATCGCCGACATCCTCGTCGCACCCGATCTGGAATCGGCGAACATGATGGCGAAACAGCTGATCTACCTCGCCGGGGCCGACGCCGCCGGCATCGTCCTTGGCGCAAGGGTGCCGATCATCCTGACCAGCCGCGCCGACAGCTGCGGTCTCGCGCCTCGCCTCCTGCGCGCTGGCGCAGCTCTTCATCAGCCACCAGACCGCGACCTTGCCGTGACAAATGCCCTCCTTGTCCTGAACGCCGGATCTTCCAGCCTCAAGTTCGCCCTCTATCCCGATGCGCCGGGCACCCCGCCCGCGCTCCTGCGCGGCAAGATCGCAGGGATCGGGACGCACCCCGGCTTCTCCGCCCGCGACGCCGCGGGCCAGGCGCTGACGCAGGCAGAGGGGATGCGCCTCGATCCCGCCGCCGGACAGGGCACGCTGATCCCGGCGCTGCTCGACTGGCTGACCGCCCATCAGGGCGGCATCACATTGACCGCGGTCGGCCACCGCGTCGTGCATGGCGGCCGCGACCATACCGGCCCGGCCCTCGTCACCGCCGCCCTGCTCGACGCGCTCCAGCTGCTGATCCCGCTCGCGCCGCTGCACCAGCCCTATAACCTCGCCGCGATCCGCATTCTTGCCGCCACGGCCCCGCACCTGCCGCAGGTCGCCTGCTTCGACACGAGCTTTCACCGCACCCAGGATCGCCTTGCCCAGCTTTTCGCCCTGCCGCGCGCAATGACGCAGGCAGGCATCCTGCGCTACGGCTTCCACGGCCTGTCCTACGACTATATCGCCAGCACCCTGCCGGACCACCTCGGCGACCGGGCCGAAGGCCGGGTGATCGTCGCCCATCTCGGCAATGGCGCCAGCCTCTGCGCCATGCACGCCCGCCGCAGCGTGGCGACCAGCACTGGTTTCACCGCGCTTGACGGGCTGATGATGGGCCAGCGCTGCGGCGCGCTCGACCCCGGCGTCGTGCTCTATCTGATCGAGCAGATGGGCATGACCGCATCCGAAGTCTCGACGCTGCTGTACGAACGCTCCGGCCTGCTCGGGGTCTCCGGTCTCAGCAGCGACATGGCCGCGCTGCAGGCCAGCCCCGCCCCCGAAGCGCGCGAGGCGGTCGACCTCTTCTGCTATCGCGCCGCGGGCGAACTGGCCGCCCTTGCCGCCAGCATCCGCGGCCTCGACGCCCTCATCTTCACCGCCGGCATCGGCGAGAATTCGGCGCTGGTGCGCAAGCTGATCTGCGAGCGTCTCGACTGGATCGGCATCACGCTCGATCCCGAAGCCAACGCCCGCAATGCACCCTGCATCAGCGCCTCGAACTCGGCTGTCGCGGTCCATGTCATCCCGACCGATGAAGAGGCGGTGATCGCCCGCGACACCCGGACGTTGAGCGCTGGCATCGCTGGGCAATGGGGCAGGGCAGGGGCGCTACCCGAGTGTCCCCCGATCAGACATAGGCCCGCCAACCGCCAAACCTCGTGATCTCGGTCGCCCCGCTCAGCGCATGCGCCTCACACAGGAAGCCGGACACCGCCGTGCCATCCTCAAGGGTGATCTTGCCGATCCCGAGCGGCGCCGGAATGCGCTGCACGAACTGGCCGAAGGCGGCGGCGGGCAGCGCCCAGACCTCGACCGCGATCCCCGGCCCGGCAAAGCCCGGCTCATGCACCATGCCCGGCTTCTTCGGCGTGGTATCGGGCAGCGCATAGAGCCGATAGCCAGGGGCCGTCTTGCAGGCGCGCACCAGCACCCCGCCCGGGCCGGTCAGCTCCCGGTTCAGTGGCATGCCGGACAGATGCGCCCCCACCACCGCGATCTGCACAAACCCCTCCGGCACCACCGGGGCCAGCGCCGGCAGAGGCGGCCCCCCGGTCGATCCCCATGCCCGAGGCCACCGCCCGCTGCATCGCATCGGCGAAGGGCGCCAGCGCGTCGTCGGTGAATGCGGGCCCGATCAGCGTCACGCCATTGGGCAGGCCGCCTACAGCCCCGAAGCCGCCCGGCACGGCAATCGCCGCACAATCCAAGAGGTTCACGAAGTTGGTATAGCGCCCCAGCCGCCCGTTCCGCACCACCGGATCGGCCAGCATGTCGTCGACCGTATAGGTGGTCGGCGCGGTCGGCAGCATCAGCATGTCGACCTTCGCCCATTCGCCCCAGGTCTGGCGCCGCAGGCCCTCCAGCCTGTAGCGCGCATTGAACGCATCGACCGCGCTGATCCCCCTGGCACCTTCGATGATGCCGCGCACCGTCGGGTCGAAATCGCCTGGGTTGCTGGCCAGAAACCCTTCGACCGCCGCCAGCCGCTCGGCCACCCAGGGGCCGTTGTACAGAAGCTCCGCCGCCTGCCGGAACGGCGCATAGTCGAAGGGCACGATCTCGGCCCCCAGCGCCTTTGCCCGCGCGATGGCATCGTCGTAGAGCCGCGCCGACATCGCGATCGCCAAAGAACTCCCGCTCTCGCCCTCCAGCACGCCGATCCGTGGCGCGGCTGTCGGCAGCGCAGCAGGTACGGCAGGACGCGAGAACGGGTCGCCCGCATCAAACCCCTCGGCCACCCGGCGCACCGCCACGCCATCGGCAACGCATCCGGCAAAGATGGTGATGCAATCGACGCTGCGGCAGGCCGGCACCGCCCCGGTATTGGGCAACAGCCCCGGCGTCGGCTTGATCCCGACAAGATTGTTGAACGCCGCCGGCACCCGCCCGGACCCCGCCGTGTCGGTGCCCAGCGCGAAGCTCGCCAGCCCCGAGGCCACCGCCACGCCCGACCCGGAGCTTGACCCGCCCGAGATATAGCTCGGATCGAACACCGAGCGCGGCGCGCCATAGGGCGAGCGGGTGCCGTTCAGCCCGGTCGCGAACTGGTCGAGATTGGTCTTGCCGATCACCAAGGCCCCGGCCGCGCGCAGCCGCGCCACCACGGCGGCATCCCGCGGTCGGGTGATAGGCATAGGCCGGGCAGGCGGCGGTGGTGGGCAGCCCCGCCACGTCGATATTGTCCTTCACCGCGAAAGGCACCCCCCAGAGCGGCAGGCTGTTCGGCTCCGGCGCCCGCGCCATCAGCGCCTTCGCCGCGGCCAGCAGATCGGCATCCGGCGTGCGGGTGATGAAGATCGCAGGATCGGCCAGCGTCATCGCAGCGCGCGAATGACCTCGCGCACCAGATCGAGCGGCGTCAGCCCCCCGGCATAGGCCGCGCGCAGGCTGGTCAGGTCAAGGAAAGGTGGCAGCACTCAGATATCCTCCAACACGGCGATGACATCGCCCGATTTGACCGTCCGCCCCGGCACGCCGCGCAGCTCGCGCACGCGGCCCGCGGCATGGGCGGTGACGGTGATCTCCATTTTCATCGACTCGATGATCGCGACCGTCGCGCCCGCCTCCAGAACCTGACCCGGTTCGGCGAGAATTTTCCAGACATTCCCCGGCACCGAGCTTTCGACGCCGAAGCAGCCCGCAGGGATCACCGCCATCCGTCGCCGGGCCGGTCCCATCGTCAGACACGAAACTGTCGAGGCCCTGCGCCTTCCAATGCGCCCGCTCCGCCTCGAAGGCCGCCTGCTGGCGCGCTTTGAAGGCCTGGATGGAGGGCGCATTCGCCTGCCAGCTGCGCCGCATAGTCGGCATAGCGGAACGGCACCTCTTCGACACGCAGCGGATAGCCGCCATGCGGAAAGGCCGCGCGCGCCTCGGCCAGCTCTTCGGACGAGACCGGGAAGAACCGGATCTGATCGAAGAAGTTCAGCAGCCAGGGCTTGCCGGGCGGCAAAGGCCGGCGTGCTGCGCCAGGTGTTCCAGACCTGGATGGTGCGCCCGAACAGCTGATAGCCGCCCGGCCCCTCCATCCCATAGACGCACATATAGGCGCCGCCGATTCCCACCGCGTTCTCCGGCGTCCAGGTGCGGGCCGGGTTGTATTTCGTCGTCACCAGCCGGTGCCGCGGATCGAGCGGCGTGGCCACCGGCGCGCCGAGATAGACATCGCCCAGCCCGAGCACGAGATAGGAGGCGTCAAAGATGATGCGTCGCACCGCAGCTTCGTCCTCCAGCCCATTGATGCGGCGGATGAACTCGATGTTCGACGGGCACCAGGGCGCATTCGGGCGCACCAGTTCCTGATACTTCTGCATGGCCAGTGACGACCTGCGGGTCGTTCCAGGACAGCGGCAGATGCACGATCCGGCTTGGCACCGTCACCTCCTCGGCCGGGGCAGGCCCCGCTCGATCTCGGCCAGCAGGCCGAGCAGACGGGCGCGCGGCAGCGTCGTGCCGTCATAATGGATCTGCAGCGAGCGGATCCCGGGCGTCAGGTCGATCAGCCCGGCAGCCGCGCCGCCTGCACCGCCTGCATCAGCAGATGCACCCGCAGCCGCAGCGCGATATCCAGCGTCATCTCGCCATATTCGACCAGCAGATTGTCGTCGCCCTGACGGCGATAGACCACCGGCACCGGGCCCGCATCGCTGCGCGCCAGAATGGGCGAGCCGGTCCGGTATCCGCCCGATGCGCCGGGCCGGCGATCGGATCCGCCGGGCGCGTCAGCCGGGCTGAAAGCGGATGCGAGTCGCCGGGCTTGAACTGGCCCATCTTCCACTGATCCTCGCGCGCGATCACCGCCGGGCAGACGAAACCGCCAAGGCTCGGCCCGTCCGGCCCGAGGATGATCGGCATATCGCCGGTGAAATCCATCGCGCCAATCGCATAGGCGTTGTCATGCAGGTTCGACGGGTGCAGCCCGGCCTCGCCGCCATCGGTCCGCGCCCAATGCGGCGTCGGGCCGATCAGCCGCACGCCGGTGCGGGCGCTGTTGAAATGCACCTCGTAGGCGCGCGCTGAACAGCGTCTCGATATCGTCATCGGGAAGAAATCCGGCGCGCCATGCGGGCCGTAGAGCACCTCGACCTGCCAGTCCCGCGTCAGCGGGGCCGGCGCCTCGGCTACCTGCACCCCGACCTGCGGCGCGCGCGCCAAAGCCAGCATATCGCCCGAGCGCAGCACGCCGGTCGCGTGGCCGCCGAACTGCCCGAGCGCAGAATGTCGCGCGCGAGCCCAGCACCACAGGCGCCGCAAAGCCGCCCGCGACCGCCAGATAGGCGCGCTGCCCCGGCCCCTCGATGGCTGCCGATCGCCAGCACCTGCCCGGCCCGGACGTTCGACCGCGCGGTCATGCGGCAACCGGCTTCGCCATCCAGCCGCATCGGCATTCTTGCCCCGGCCAGCGCCACCGTGACATCGGCGCAGAAACCGCAGCGTCGGGCCCGAGACCGTCAGTTCCAGCGCGGCGGTGTCGGTCATGGTTGCCCACCAGCCGGTTGGCATGGCCGAACGACCGCGCATCCATCGGCCCGCTCGGCGGCACGCCGACATGCCACAGGCCGAGCCGCCCCGGCAGTTCCTGCAGGCTCGACTGCGCGCCGGGCGCCAGCACCTCGACCACGTCGGGGACGAAGGCAAAATCCTGCAGCGCGGTCGTCGCCACCTCGCCGCGGCCGAGCATCTCCGACCCCGCGATGCGCGCGCAGATAGCCAAGATTGGTCTCGATCCCGGCGACCGAAGTTGCCGCAAGCGCCTGCCGCAGCGCTGCGATGCGCCGCCGCGCCGATCTCGGCCCAGACGATGATCTTGGCCAGCATCGGGTCGTAGTAGGGCGTCACCTCGGTGCCGGTCTCGATCCAGCCATCGACGCGGGCGCCGTCGGGGAAGACGCACCTCGGTCAGCCGCCCGGCGCTGGGCCGGAAACCCGCATGCGGGCATTTCCGCATAAAGCCGCGCCTCGATGGCCGCGCCCTTCGGCGCCAGCGCCGCGGCCCTGGTCAGCACATCCTCGCCCGCCGCCTGCCGGATCATCCATTCGACCAGATCGATGCCGAAGACCGCCTCGGTCACCGGATGTTCGACCTGCAGCCGGGTGTTGACCTCGAGGAAATAGAAGTCCTCGTCCTGCGCCGGGTCATAGATGAATTCCACCGTCCCGGCCGAGGCATAGCGCGACCGACGGCCAAGGCCGTCGCCGCACCGTGCAGCCGCGCGCGGGTCGCGTCCGACAGGCCGGGGGCCGGGGTTTCCTCGATCACCTTCTGGTTGCGGCGCTGCAGCGAGCAGTCGCGTTCGCCCAGCGCAATCACCCGGCCCACGCCATCGCCGAAGATCTGCACCTCGACATGGCGGGCCTCGGCCACGAAGCGTTCCAGATAGACCCGCGCATCGCCGAAGCTTGCCGTGCGCGGTGCGCTGCACGGTCTCGAAGGCCGCGCGCAGCGCCTCCGCATCGCGGCAGAGCTGCATCCCGATGCCGCCGCCGCCGGCCGTGCGATTTCAGCATCACCGGATAGCCGATCCCCGCCGCCGCCTGCACCGCCTCCTCGACCGAGGTCAGCAGGCCCGAGCCCGGCAGCAGCGGCACGCCCGCGCCTTGCGCGCCAGCGCCAGCGCCTCATGCTTCAGCCCGAAAGCCGCCAGATGCTCGGGCCGTGGCCCGATGAAGGCGATCCCCTCCGCCGCCAGACGCTCGGCAAAGCCGATGTTCTCCGACAGGAAGCCATAGCCCGGATGCACCGCCTCCGCCCCGGTCGCCTGACAGGCGGCAATCACCGCCTCGACGTTCAGATAGCTCTCGCGCCGCAGGCGCGGGCCCCAGCCGCACCGCCTCATCCGCCATCCGCACATGGCGCGCGAAGCGGTCGGCATCGGAATAGACCGCGACCGAGGCGATCCCCATCCGGTCGCAGCGTGCGCATGATCCGCAGGCGATCTCGCCCCGGTTGGCGATCAAGACCTTGCTGAACATCATGCGGCCTCGGCATCCCAGATCATGACGCGGATCGGCGTCGGGTCGAAGCCGTTGCAGGGGTTGTTGATCTGCGGGCAGTTCGAGATCACGCAGAGCACATCCATCTCCGCCTTCAGCTCGACGATATCGCCGGGGCCGGAGAGGCCGTCGACGATGGTCATCGTCGCCGTTCGGGCGGATCGGCACGTTCATGAAGAAGTTGATGTTCGGCACCACGTCGCGCTTGCCCATGCCGTGGCGGCCGACCTCGAGCACGAAATTGTCGCGGCAGGCATGCAGATAGCGCGTCTCATGGCCGAAGCGCACGGTGTTGCTTTCGCAGGAGCAGGCACCCGGCAGAGGTGTCGTGGCGCCCGCAGGTGTCGGCGGTGACGGTCAGCATCACGCGCCCCTCGCTCGACATCACGCGCGATCCCGCGCCGATATAGGCGCTGCCCTGCGCGCGCATCGTGTCCTGGCTCGAATAGCGCTCGGCGAAGTCATGGGCATTGTAGAACAGCGTGTCGATGGCCTGCTGGCCGTGGCTGTCCTCGATGCGGATCGTCTGGCCGCTGCGGACCACGCCGGACCAGGGCTCCTCGGCGGGGATGGTGTGATCGAGCAGGGCGGTCTCGGCGTGCGGCTGGCGGCGGTGGGGTAAATGTCATGGCGATGGTCTTTCAAAAGCCGAGCGCGTTGTTTTCGAACCCGCGCACCGCCTCGGCGGTGGCGGTGCGGCACAGATCGTCGGGCGCGGCGGCCTCGCCTGCAAGGCGCAGAACGGTGACGGGGTTCGGGGCATAGTCGCGGGCCGGGGTCGAGCGGATGCGGGCAGGTCGACAGCCCGACGATCATCTCCATCTCGGCGCGCAGCTCGACATAATCCTCGCCCGCGCAGCAGCGCCGGCTGCCAGACAAAGCCGCCCTCGCCATCCACCCGCACCGGCGCGAAGAGGTTCAGCATCGGATGCAGGTCGCGCCCGCTGCAGCCCGCGCTTTGCCGGCAAGTTTCATCAGGTTGTCGCGCGTGTTGCGGGTCGCCTGGCCCGGGTATTTCGCCGCGTTCGAGGCCGCATTCGATCCCCCCACCAGCACATCATGCGCGCCAGAGCTGTCCTCGACGATCGAGAACATCACCCGCCCCATGTCCGAGAAGATCACCCGGCCCTTGGACAGTTCGGTCGTCCATTGCAGCTTGACCGTATCGGGCAGGTTCATCCGCTCGCTCAGATCCTGCGCATTCCAGGCCAGCAGGGCGACCGTGCTGTGCCCGTCTTCCAGACTGATGCGCAGCACGCTCCTGCGCGCGCAGCCGGGTCGACCAGTACCAGCCGCCCGCGATCCGTTCGCGGTGCAGCACCTGTGCCGGATCCGGGGCAGGGGCGGGCAGCGGGCTCGGCACCGGCAGGGCCTTGGGCGCAAATTCCAGCCCCTGGCGCTGATGCTCCTCATAGCGCGCGCGGTTGGCGGCGATCTCCTCCGGGCTGCGGTGGATACTCATTCTTCGGCTCCTGTGGATGGCAAGGCCGGGTCGTCCCGGGTTGAACCCTCAAGCTGAACCGGGCCGTCCCGGTCTGGGCGAAAGGCAGAGGTGCGCGCCCGGCAACGCGCGGCGGCCAGATCGCGATGTCCCGGGTCACCGTCGCGCCGTAGCGCAGGCGTTCCTCGGGGCGGTCGCGGCGGCGTTCGAAGCCGATGACGCGGGTGGCGAGGGTGAAGGCCTCGCGCAGGTCATGGGTCACCATCACCACGGTCATCGGGGTCTCGTGCCAGAGGCGCTTCATCAGCACATGGATATCGGCCCGGATGCCGGGGTCGAGCGCGCCGAACGGCTCGTCCAGCAGCAGCACCTTGGGCCGCATCATCAGCGCCTGCGCCAGCGCGAGCCGTTGCTGCATCCCGCCCGACAAGCTGTGCCGGATATTTCGCCTCGGACCCCGCCAGCCCGACCTCGGCGATCATCGCCCGCGCCTCTTCGCTGGCCTCGCGCCGCGCAGTGCCGAACAGCTTGCCCGACAGGCGCGCGCCGCGCAGTTCCGGCCCCAGCATGACATTGCCGAGCACCGTCAGATGCGGAAACACCGAATAGCGCTGGAACACCACGCCGCGATCCGGTCCCGGCTCCGGCGGCAGCGGCTCGCCGTCCAGCAGGATCCGCCCGCGCGTCGGCCTGTTCCTGCCCCAGCAGCATCCGCAGGAAGCGTGGACTTGCCGCAGCCCGACGGCCCGACCAGCGCCACGAAGGACCGCGGCGCGATCTCGAAGCGAGATGTTCTCCAGCACGATCTGGTCGCCGTATTCCTTCCAGACCTTGTCGAGGATCAGCCCGCTCATCGCGCGCCTCCGATATCCGACCAGGGGAACAGCGCGCGCCGCGCCTGTTCCAGCAGGAAGATCCCCGACCACGGCCAGCAGCGGTGATCCAGGCGACATAGGGAAAGATCACATCCATCGCCAGATAGCGGCGGACAAGGAAGATGCGGTAGCCCAGCCCGGCATCCGCCGAGACCGCCTCGGCCGCGATCAGGAACAGGAAGGCGGGGCCAAGCTGCAGGCGCAAAGATGTCAGCAGCCGTGGCAGGATCTGCGGCAGCACCACCCGCAGCGCGATCTGCCAGGACGAGGCGCCCAGCGTCTCGGCCTTGACGATCTGCTCTCGCGGCAGTTCCAGCGTGCGCAGCGCCAGATCGCGGATCAGCGGCGGCGCGATGCCGATGACGATCAGCGTCATCTTGGAGGCATCGCCCAGGCCCATGACGATGAACAGGATCGGCAGCAGCGCCAGCGGCGGCACCATCGAGAAGGTGGCGACGAAGGGGGCGATCAGCGCCCGCACATAGGGCAGCATCCCGATCACCGTGCCGATCACCAGCGCGATCAGCGTCGCAATCGCGAGGCCCGCCAGCAGCCGCTCCAGACTGGCCAGCGGTATCGGACCACAGGATGTAATCCCCGGTCCGCACATCCGGCAGAAAGGCGATCCGGTTGATCGCATCGGCAAAGCCTGACAGGCCCGGCAGCAGCTTGTCATTCGGGTTCACCGCCAGCCGCGCCGCCGAGCCCGCACCGATAGGCGAGCACCACCGCAAGAAACGGCGTCAGCCCAAGCACCGAGTCGGGCGCCATTGCTGGGCAGCCTGTTGATGAAGCGCATGGAAACCATCCGATCGTGTTGGGCGGGCAGGGGCGGCCGGGGCAAGGCCCGGCCTGGCAGGGGTTACAGCGCGCCCTTGGCCGCCGCGTCCATGTAGGTGGTGGTGAAGCGCAGCTTCACATTGCCCTTGTCGCCCAGGATCGTGCCATCCGGCATCTCGATCCCGATCGCATCCGGCGAGGCCGCACCATTGCCCAGAAGCCCCTTGTCGAACAGGAACTTGCGCACAAGATCCATGGTCTTGGGCAGGCTGGCCGAGGTGGTGAAGGCAACCGCATCCGCAGGTTTGTCAAACAGCTTGGTCGCGGCAAGCTGGCTGTCGAACCCGGCCAGATCGGTGCCCGAAGCCGCCCCCATCTCGGTCCGCGCCGCCTTGGCCGCGGCATCATCCTTCATCATCATCGTGACGGTGTCATACCAGATCCCGGCCAGCGCCTTGCCGAAGTCCGGGTTGTCCTTCAGCACATCGGTATGGGCGACCATCAGGTCCATGATCTCGCCCGGGATCTTCGAGCTGTCGAAGACCTTGTGCGCATCCGGCTCCTGCAGGATCGTCGACACCAGCGGGTTCCAGGTCACCACCGAGGTCACATCCTTGGTCTTGTAGGCCGCCACCATATCGGCATCCGAGGTATTGACCTCGGTGATGTCCTTCTCCGTCATGCCGACCGAGTTCGAGCGCCCGGGCCAGCAGGTAATCCGACACCGAGAACTGCACGATGTTGACGTTCTGCCCCTTGATGTCGGCCAGCTTGTCCTTGTCCTTCAGGATCACCGCGTCATTGCCGTTCGAGAAGTCGCCGACGATCACCGCCGTGGTATCCACCCCGCCCGCCGCCGGGATCGAGAGGCCATCCATATTGGTCAGCGTCACCGCATCAAAGGCGCCAGCGGTATACTGGTTCATCGACTCCACATAGTCGTTGAACTGCGTCACCTTGATGGTGATGCCGTATTTGTCGGCCCATTTCTTGACGATGCCGTGATCCTGCGGCATAGCCCCAGGGCATCCAGCCGACATAGATCGACCAGGCGACGTTGAAATCCTTCTTCGGGGCCGCAAGGGCCGGGCCGAAGCTCGAGAATGTCAGCGCCGCAGCCAGTGCGGCACCCGACAGGAGTTTGGTAAAGCCTTGCATTCATGATCCCCTTGCGCGTTGCGTTCAATGGGATCAGCGCAGACCGATACGTCGCCAATCCCTTGGTCGACGAGGTCTCCCGGGTTTTTGTCCCGCCGTGCAACCGGCGGAACTCCCGCCGGTGGCAGCTCTCGGACCAGACGCGTGCTACCGCCGGAACCCTAGCCACCAACTCGTGGCTCAAGGTCAGCATCCCCGCGTTGGACGAGTCCACCTTCGACCGGGCGGCGAAGACCGAAAAAACCGATGACCGCTCAATTCTTGTGCGCAACCCGACCTGCGGTTTCACGAAACGGGCTGATCTCGGACGCCAGAGCTGGCCGCCTGCCGCTGTCACCTGTCGCGGATGCGCAGGGAGTGCAGGGTCAACTTGATCGGTCCGCGTCGGGACGAAGAAATTTTCCCGCCCGCATTCGGCTCTGCTAAGTTGGGGGCATCGAGAACTCTGACTTGTTCCAACGCCGCAGGTCATCAGCCGGCAGTGTCGCACCAGGCTTCCTGATCTGCATTACCCAGCAAAGAGATTGTGATCATGCACGAGACAGCAGACAGCGATCGCCCGCATTCCGGGCCACCCTGGATCCAGCCCGCCATTCAAGAGCAGATCAAGTGGCGCGATGGCGATATCGTGATCTCCGTTCCCGCGAAGAGCGGAACCACATGGACGATGAATATCGTGCATCAGCTGCTGTCTGGCGGCACCACGGAGTTCACCGATATCTACGCGGAAGTGCCCTGGATCGAATTCCTCGGTCGCCCCGGCCAACCCATCCAGGAGGTGCTGGATCGGGTCGAGGCGATGCCGAAGGATCGCCGCCGCGCCTTCAAGACCCATTCCGCGCCGCCGACCTTGCCGTTCCACAAGGCAGGGGCTGGCAAGGCCGTGAAATACATCGTGGTCTTCCGCAACCCCGAGGAATCGCTGGTCTCGTTCCGTCCCTTTCTCGGCAAGCATTCCGATCAATGGTTCGATCTCTGGCAGGTTCCCAAGGCCGCGCTCTATCGCCCGGACTTCCCGACCTTCTATTCCGAGGTGATCGACGCCAACGGAATGCAGGGCATGTTCTTCGGCTTCCTCGCCGGCTGGTGGCCGCTGCGAAACGAAAGGAACGTCCTGTTCCTGCACTACTCCGACATGAAGCGAAATCACGAACAGACGATCCGCAAGATCGCCGCTTTCCTCGACATCACGCCGACGCCAGAACAATGGCCCGGGATCCTTGAATATACCTCGTTCCCCTGGATGAAGCAGCATCAGGCCAAGTTCGAGGTCTCGACCGTTGCCGCGGTTCCGGTCCTCACGACCGGCGCGATGATCCGCAAGGGCGAGGCCGGCCAGTCGAAATCCGACGGCATGACCGATGAGATCGCCCGCCACCTGCGCGCCCTCGGCACCCAGATCTTCCCGGATCCCTCCGCCATCGACTGGTATTACGCGGGCGGTGCATTACCCTGATCCTGGCCCCATTCATGCCTTCGCGGATGCGCTGATCCGTGGGGATGCCGGACCTGCCGCCATCTCCCCGCACGCGCAGACGAAACGCCCCAAGGTTTGCGCCGCAGGGAACCAATCGGGCGCGCCGTGCGATGTCGCCCTGCCGCCACTGTGCCCCGATCCGCGCCTGATTGCGCGGGTCGTGTGAGGGGCCGGAACCGAATGGAGTCCTATGTCGCACCTCTCTGACCCCGCATCGACCACCACCGAGTCCAGCACCGTCACTGCACCCACTACCGTCCCGATCGCAACCTGGGTCGGTTTCGCCACCATGTGCATCGGCATGTTCATGGCGATCCTCGATGTGCAGGTGGTGGCGACATCGCTGCCCACCATTCAGGGCGCTTTGGGCATCGCACCGGATCAGATGAGCTGGATCCAGACCGCCTATCTGATCGCCGAGGTCATCGCGATCCCGCTCACCGGCTTCCTGACGCGCTGCCTGGGCATGCGCTGGCTCTTTGTCGGCGCAATCTCGGTCTTCACCCTGGCCTCGCTCGGCTGCGCGGCGAGCGGCAGTTTCGGCACGCTGATCGCCTGGCGGGTGCTGCAGGGCTTTGCCGGCGGCACGCTGATCCCGGCGGTCTTCGCCGCCGTATTCCTGATGTTCCCGGTGACCCGGCAAGGCATCGCCACGACGCTGGCGGGCGTGCTGGCGGTGCTGGCCCCCACCGTCGGCCCGGTGGTCGGCGGCTGGATCACCGAGACCTATTCCTGGCACTGGCTGTTCCTGATCAATATCCTGCCCGGCATCGCCTCCGCCGGGCTGGCGGCGCTGCTTCTGCCGCGCGCGCGGGTCCGCCTAGCCGAGGTGCGCCACCTCGATGCGCTGTCACTCCTCACCATGGCGCTTGCCCTCGCCGCCCTGGAGATCGCGCTGAAAGAAGCCCCGCAGCGCGGCTGGACCTCCGGCCTCGTCCTGGGCCTGCTCCTCTTCAGCCTGGTCGGGGCGGCAGGCTTCATCCGCCGCACGCTCTCGGCGGATCAGCCCATCGTCGACCTGACCAGCTTCACCAACCGGGGCTTCGCCATCGGCTGCATCCTCAGCTTCGTGCTCGGCATCGGTCTTTTCGGCTCGGTCTACCTGATGCCGGTCTTTCTCGCCTTCGTGCGCGGCCATGGCGCGCTCGAGATCGGGACGATCATGCTGGTCACCGGCATCACCCAGCTGCTGATCGCCCCGGTCGCGGTCGCTCTGGAAACCCGCGTCGGCGCGCGCCTGCTGACGGCCGCGGGCTTTGCCCTTTTCGCCGCAGGCCTGGGGGCGAGCGCCTGGCAAACCCCGCAAACCGACGCGGCGGGGATGTTCTGGCCGCAGGTGATGCGTGGCCTCGCGATCATGTTCTGCCTGTTGCCGCCGACGCGCCTCGCGCTCGGCACGCTCGACAAGGCCCGCGTCGCGGATGCGAGCGGTCTGTTCAACCTGATGCGCAACCTTGGCGGGGCGATCGGCCTCGCGCTGATCGACACGGTGATCTACAGCCGCGCGCCGGTGCATGGTGCCGCCATTCTGGCGCAGCTTCAGGCGGGCGATATCGCGACCGCACAGGACATCGGCCTGCCGCTTGCGATGCTCGCCGGTCAGCCACCGGGGCCGCTGAACGCGCAGGCCTTGGCGATCGTGCAGCCCTTCATCGAAAAGGCCGCCATGACGCAGGCCATCAACGACGCCTGGATGATGATCGCCATCCTGACCGTGCTGGCGCTGCTCTGCGTGCCCTTCGCCGGGCCGCGCCGCCGGTGATCGCTTGCGCTTCCGCTCTGCGCTGAGCTTTGACGGCAGCCAGACCCTTGCCCAATGCGCCAGGGACGAGGCAGCATGAGCAGCGGGCCGACCCCAGCCCCCCGGATCGCCTCTGCAATCGATGTCGGCAGCGGCAGCGCCCGGACCGGGGTATGTGTTCCAGGCCGTCGCGCGGGCGATCCGCTGACCATCGCAGCGCATGCCTCGGGACCCGCGTCACCCGTCAGCGCGATGACAGCGAGCCGCCGCAATAGTCGGTCTCGATGACCGGCATGACCATTCCCTGCCGCCACCTCTGCCCGATCCGGGCAGCAGGAACGGGCGGTGAAGACGATGGTTGTCCGACCCCCTGGCGAGAGGCCAAAAGATGAGCCATGTGATGCCCACCCACGCAAAGATCAGGTCGCAGGCCCTCTGGCCGCATCCCGGGCGGATCCTTCTGATGGCCCTCGTGCCCCTGGGGGTCGCGTTGTTCTTCATCGGCGAGGGGGATCAGTTGCTCGACGGAAACGCCCGGCATATGACCGCGCCGCAACTCGACCTGAAGATCTTCGCGACCTTCTGACCAACCGCCTGCCATCAGCGGCCGGGCGCAACCCCTCGCCTCCGGCACGTGCCCCCTGAGGGCATGCCTCGCCGCTTCCGACCCGGGATCAGGCGTCGATCCGCGTCGGACCGCGACTTTGATCCAGATCAGCGACAGTGGATCGCTTTGCGGCTCCAATGCGCAGGTGACACGATCCGGTCACGCGCAACGGGAGACATCGGGTGGTATCCAGGAAAGCGGCCTTCGCGTCAGGCCTGACCGTGGCACTGGCGCTTGCAGCCAGCTCTGCCATCGCACAAGGCGTCAACGCTCCGGACGGACCCATGCCGTTCTTCTGGGGGCATGGCATGCTCTTGGGCGGCCCGCATCTGGGCAGGTTCGGAATGGTCCTCGGGCCGGTCGTCCTTGTCCTCACACTGATCGGGATCATCGAGGGGATCGGCTATGCCCTGCGCCACAGCGGCGGCCCCGGGCCGCACGGTTTCGCGCATCCGTCGCGGGATCGGGCCATGGCCTATCTCAAGGAACGCTATGCCAAGGGCGAGATCGACAGCCGGGAGTTTGAGGAACGCCGGAAACTGCTGGCCGACTGATCCGCAACCGGATCGGGCGACCAGGACAACGTCTGTCGCGCAGGGCCACCCGCAGGCTGCAGGCCCAGCGTCCATCGGTATCGCCTCGGGAAGGCATCTCACATGACCCCAGTGCTGCGTGACCGCGTGAAATCTGCCCTGCTGGCCATCGCAGCGCTTGGCCTGGTCGCGGGCCTCGGTCTGATGGCGGCCGGCCTGCGCGATGCGGCCACCCTTGTGATGGCGGCTGGCGTCGTCCCTGTTCTCCTGGCCCTCGTGGTCGAGATCGCGCGCAGCCTCGCCAAGGGCGAAGTCGGGCTGGATATCGTCGCCGCGCTCTCCATGTCGGCCGCCCTTGTCTTCGGCGAAACCCTCGCCGCCGCCGTGGTCGCGCTGATGTATTCCGGCGGCACCTTCCTCGAAAGCTTCGCCGAAGGCCGCGCCCGGCGAGAGATGCGCGACCTTCTGTCCCGCGTGCCCCGCACCGCCACCCGGCACCGCGACGGCGCATTGGATGAGGTGCCGCTCGACGATATCGCCCCCGACGACCTCCTGTTGATCCGACAGGGCGACGTGGCCCCGGTCGATGGCCGGGTCGAGAGCGACCGCGCGATGCTCGACCAATCCGCGCTGACCGGCGAATCCATGCCCATCCGCCTCCTGCGCGGTCAGGATGTGATGAGCGGCTCGACCAACGCGGGCGAGGCCTTCGACCTGCGCGTCACCCGTGCCGCCGCCGACAGCACCTATGCCGGGATCGTCCGGCTGGTTGAGGCCGCACAGGCCTCCAAGGCCCCGATGGCGCGACTGGCAGACCGCTTTTCGCTGCTGTTCCTGCTCGTCACCCTGGTGCTTGCAACCGCCGCCTGGTGGTTCACCGGCAATCCGATCCGCGCCGTCGCGGTGCTGGTCGTGGCGACCCCCTGTCCGCTGATCCTCGCCGTGCCGGTGGCGCTCGTGGCCGGCCTCTCGCGCGCCGCCCATTTCGGCGTCCTGATCAAGGGCGCCAAACCACTGGAGGCGCTGGCCCGGATCAAGACCCTGATCCTCGACAAGACCGGCACGCTGACCGAGGGCCGACCGCAGATCCTGTCGATCGAGACCCGTGGCACGTTGACCGAAGATGAGGCGCTCTTTTACGCCGCGACCCTCGATCAGGCCTCGAAACACCCGATCGCCCAGGCAATGGTCGCCGCCGCCCGGGCGCGCGGCATGACCCTGCCGGTCCCCGAGGCCGTGGTCGAGACCCCGGGCGAGGGCGTCGCGGGCCGGATCGACGGCCACAGCACCGTTGTCGGCGGTGCGGGCTTTGTCGCCGCACAGATCGGCACCGCCGTCCCCGAAACCGAGATCACCGAAGCGGGCTCGGTCGTCGTCTCGCTTGCCGTCGATGGCAAACTCATGGCCCATATCGTGATGGCCGATGCCCTTCGCTCCGGCACGGCAGAGCTTCTGGCGGGCCTGCGCCGGCTCGGCATCGCCCGCATCCTGCTGGCCACCGGCGACCGCCGCGCAGTGGCCGAGGCGGTGACCCGGGGCCTCGGCCTCGATGCCGTCCGCTCGGACCTGACCCCGGATCAGAAGGTGCTGCTGGTGCTGACGGAACGCAAGCGCGGCCCGGTGATGATGGTTGGCGATGGCGTGAATGACGCGCCCGCGCTGGCCGCAGCCGACATCGGTGTCGCGATGGGCGCGCGCGGCGCCGCAGCCTCTGCCGAGGCGGCGGATGTCGTGCTGCTGGTCGATCACCTCGACCGCCTGCTGCCGGGGATCGAGATCGCACAGCGGGCGCGCCACATCGCGCTGGAAAGCGTGGTCGCCGGGATCGGCCTCTCGATGCTGGGCATGGTCGCGGCGGCGCTTGGCTACCTGACCCCGGTGCAGGGCGCGCTGTTGCAGGAGGTGATCGACGTGGCCGTCATCCTCAACGCTTTGCGGGCCCTGCGGATCAGGCCGGAACAAACCCGCCCGACCGCGCGTTGACCCCACAATGACATCCCCGGTCGGCCGCTCTGGCCGACTGCCAACATCGCGCAGCCGGACCCGCACTGATGCCTTTCACAGTCGGCTGACCGCCTCCGACGCCCGCGCGCAAAGGCCCGCGGCGTCGGACATCCTGTCGGCCGATCCGGTCCGCCCCTCACATCCTGGAGCCAATATGAGCCGTTCCTTTCTCAAGACCACCTCGTCGCTTTGTGTCGCGCTGATGCTGGTGCAGCCAGCCGCAGGCTTTGCCCAGACCGCCACGACCGTGCCCCAGGCCGACGGCAAGCCCTGCGTCGCCGGT
Source organism: uncultured Pseudomonadota bacterium (assembly GCA_963837565.1). Classification (GTDB taxonomy): domain Bacteria; phylum Pseudomonadota; class Alphaproteobacteria; order Rhodobacterales; family Rhodobacteraceae; genus Solirhodobacter. The sequence goes on along the minus strand of CAWIOC010000018.1, from coordinate 476,769 downwards.
CAGGCCGATTGCAAACCGGCCGAGCAGAAAAAGCAAAAGCAGCCCAAGGCCGAAACCAAGGCACCTGCTGCCAAGGCGCCCGACACCGCCGCCACGCCAGAGGCGGCGCCCGCCGAGGCACCCAAGGCCGCCAAGGAAAAACCCGCCAAGAAGCCGGCAAAGGTGGCGCCCGCGCCTGAGGTCAAGCCAGCCCCGGAGGCCAAGCAACCTGCCACCCCCGAAGTGAAGACGCCCGAGGTGAAAGCGCCTGACGCAAAAGCGCCTGACGCAAAAGCACCCGAGGTGAAAGCGCCCGAGGTGAAGACACCCGAGGTAAAGACCCCTGATGCGAAAGCACCGGATGCGAAGGCCCCGAAGGTGAAAGCCGCGCCCGACGCGACGGCCCCGGCGGTCGAGCCGAAGCCCGCGCCGGATGCCAAGCCGGCACCGGAGGTCAAGCAGCCTGATACCCAGGTGAAACCGGCCCCGGACGCAACCGCGCCCGCCACCGAGCCGACACCCGCCCCGGATACCAAACCGGCGCCGGATGCCAAGCAGCCCGACACCCAGACGGCCCCCGCGCCCGAGGTGAAAGCTGCCCCCGATGCGACCCAGCCCGACGCCAAGGCCCCGAAAGCGCCCGATGTCAAAGCCCCGGATGCGAAAGCCCCGATGCCAAGGCTCCGGATGCCAAGGCCCCGGACGCAAAAGCCCCGGCAGGCGCGGCACCGGCTGACGCGGCCCCCGCCGACACCACTGCCGCGCCGGACGCGACCACGGGTGGCGCGACCCAGAAACCCAAAGGTGCCGACCAGACCGGGGCCACAGCCCCCGGCGCCGATACCCTCGGCACGATCACCGCGGACCCCGCCAACCCGGCCAAACCGCACAAGCCGGTTGCCGCCGCTGCCGCCGCGCCCGATGCGGCCGTTGGCGCGAACGAACCGGCAATCAAGCTCGGCGCCAAGGATGTGCGCCGCAGCGACCAGAACGCGCCCACCCAGAACGCGCCGCGCGCCAACCAGACCAAATCCGGCGGTCTGACCGATCTCGAGAAATTCGGTCTGATCGCCCTCGGCGCGGTCGCGGTCGGTGCGATCCTGCAAAACGGCCAGACCGTGGTGCAGAACACCGGCGACCGTGTCGTGGTGCGCGGTCAGGATGGCCGCTACGGTGTCATGCATGATGACGACGCGCTGATCCGCCGCCCCGGCTCGACCGTGCGGACGCAGAACTACAACGACGGTTCGGTGCTCAGCCGCGTCACGCTGGATGATGGCACGGTGATCACGACGGTGCGCACCGCCAATGGCCGGGTCCTGCGCCGCACCGTGCAACACCCCGACCAGCGCCCGGTCATGCTCTATGACGATACCCGGCCCGAGCGCGTCTATGTCCCGGACCCCAACTATCGCACCCGTCGTCCGCCGGTGATCCTCTACACCGACCAGACCAGCCGCGCGACGATGCTGCAGAGGTTCGAGGCTCCGCCGGCCTATGACTATGGCCGCACGTTCAGCCTGCGTCAGGTGCGCGACATCCCGCAGGTGCGCCATGCCGTTGCAGCGGCGGATCTGAACACGCTCAGCTTCGATACCGGCTCCTCCGCGATCCGGCAGGATCAGGCGCAGACCCTGCAGGCCCTCGCCGGGGCGATGGACGACCTGATCGCGAAGAACCCCAAAGAGGTCTTCCTGATCGAGGGTCACACCGATGCTGTGGGTGACGAGGCCTCGAACCTCGCGCTGTCGGATGCCCGCGCCGAATCCGTCGCCCTCGCGCTGACCGAGTCCTTCGGCGTTCCGCCCGAAAACATGGTGACGCAGGGCTATGGCGAAGCCGATCTGGCGGTCGACAGCCAGGGCGCGAATGAGGCCAACCGCCGCGTGGTGATCCGCCGGATCACGCCGCTGCTGGACTCCGTCGCCGCGAACTGACCGCGACTCAGGGGCCGCAGCCACCGCCTCGGCAGGGCCAATCGCTCTGCCGGGGCGGCGCTGCGGTTCCCCGTCGCGCCCTGAAACGCGACACGGTCCGAAACCATGAAACGGCCCCGCTCTGGGATCAGGGCGGGGCCGCACTTTCATCCCGCGATAGACCGGACCCGGCCCGAACCGGGGCAGGGCGCGCAACCCAAGGGACGCATACCGCGCCGTATCCCCTTAATTCACACGCGATCACGCCAATGGCGGCGCTGTTTTAAGGGTCGATATCTCAACCCGGGATTGGGTCGATGCCGGTCGTGACCGGTCGGTCCTGAACCGTCGATTTTCCCCCGCCCAAACCGCTGAAATGACCTCGCTTTTTCGTGATCATGATCGCGGCCGGACCCGAACGAGATTGCGAAAAAGATAAAATCAGCATAAAAGAATGCAAAATCGGCGGATAACAGCCGAAAGAAAGCTCTGGGAGGGACAGCATTGGCCGACCGAATTCCCGCGTATCCGTTGTTTTACGAATGTGTTGTCGCTCTCGACCGGGACGCGCATAAGGATCTGCGACTGCGCAGCCCCGAACAGGGCTTCAGCTTTGCCCGCAGCGCGCATCTGATCCCGGCCCTGGTCGAGGAATTCAGCGCCGCCGCGATGGATGTGCCGATCGCCTTCCTGCCCGGCCCGCAGCAGCCCAGCCCGGTTTTCGTGGCGGGCCTTGCTCCCGGTGAAAGCATCCTTGTCTCGGACGAAGGACAATGGGACGGGCGCTACGTTCCGGCCTATCTGCGGCGCTATCCCTTCATCATCGGCGATGTCTCGGAAGGCCAGTCGATCCTCTGCATGGATAAGTCCTTCGACGGCCTCGGCACGACCGAGGGCGACCCTCTCTTCACGCCGAAGGGTGAACCCTCAGAGCGGGTCACCGCGGCCCTCGCGCTCGCCGAACGCTACCGCCTTGGCGCGCTGCGGACCGAGGCGTTCTGCGCCACGATCCAGCGCCTCGGCCTGCTGCGCTCGGTGACGCTCGATGCCAAGCAGCCCTCTGGCCGCTCCACCGTCGTGCACGGATTGCTGACGATCGACGAGGCGGCGTTTGACGCGCTCCCGGACGAGCAGCTGATCGAGCTGCGCAAGGAAAAGTACCTGACGCCGATCTACGCCCATCTGTTCAGCCTTCGGGCGCTGGACCGGCTGAACGAAAAATTGATCAAGAAAGACGATGCAGCGGCGGCCTGACCGGGTCGCCGTCCTGCTTTTGAAGCCCTGCCATAAACGAGTTTGCCCGATCTGCGCCCCCAAAATGCCATAGCGATCGGTTACCTCTGCGAATTGAACCTGAGGATAGTGAATTGACCATAACCATTTCGGGGCACTCCACGCCCCACCGCTTCGTTGGCGGCTTCGTAGTCTGCACCGCTTTGGCAATGATCGCCGGAACCTCCGGTTGGGCGACATCGGCCGCAGCCGAGGCTTCTGCTTCGACCCCGGCGGTCACCGAGGCCCAGACCGCCGCCCCGGGAACCGCCGCACTGGTGGTCGACGGCTTCCGCTCGGCAAAGTTCGGAATGGATGAAAAGGCGGTGCGCGCAGAGATCCAGTCCGACTTCGGCCTGAAGGACGACAAGATCGCCGCCGGCGAGAACGCGGTCGAGCGGACCTCGATCCTGACCGTCGCGGTCCCCGATCTGATCCCGCAGGGCGGCATCGCCCAGGTCTCCTACGTCTTCGGCTACAAGACGAAGAAGCTGATCCAGGTCGGCGTGTCCTGGAGCCAGAAGACCGACCCGGCGATGACGGCGAAGATGCTCTATGACAATGGCGACGTGTTGCGCACCCATTTCATGGCGGCGGGCTACACCCCGTCGAGCGTCAAGACCAACGCGGCGCTGCCCAATGGCGTGCTGCTGTTTCGCGGTGAGGGTGCCGAGGGTCATGCCACGCTGCTGATGCTGCAAGGCGTCTACAGCGCGGAAAAGGATGGCCGCAAGGCCCTGACCCCCTCCAGTCTTGACCTGCTCTATTCGGTCAACCCGACCGATCCTGATATCTTCAAATTGCCGAAAGGATCCTTCTGATGTCCCGCTGGCGCCAGAAGACCCCCAAGCGGCGGATGGCACCAGCGCATATCCCGGAAGACCCCGGGTTTCAGATCGCACCGGCCCTGCGCCGGCACGGAATGGTCGCAGGCCTCCGGACCGGGGCGAGCACGCTCGTGCTGGGCGCGATGGCCTCGATCTCGGCCTCGGGGCCACTCTTCGCGCAAACCGCGGCTCCGGTCGCCCCGAACAATATCGTCATTGATGGCCGCACCAATACCCTCGTGACGGTTCAGGGCAACCAGACCGCGATCACCACCTCGACAGTGTCGAAGAACACCGGCTTCAACTCGTTCCAGACCTTTGAAGAGGGTATCGGCAACACCGTAAACCTCTACCTTCCGGCCGGCACCTCGAACCTTGTCAATATGGTTCACAACGGCTCTGTGGTGGTGAATGGCGTGCTGAACGCCTACAAGGACGGCCAGATCGGCGGCAATGTCTATTTCGCCGATCCGAACGGCTTCATCGTCGGCCAGAGCGGTGTGATCAACGTCGGCGCGCTCACCGTCAACACCCCAACCGGCAAATTCCTTGAGGGCGTGATCGGCCCCGACGGATCGGTCAACGATGCCGCCGCAGGCCAGTTGATGCGCGGCGATATCCCGCTGTCGCCGAATGGTTTCATCTCGATCTCCGGCGTCATCAACGCCAAGGACGGCATCACGCTGGATGGCCAGAGCGTCAGCGTTCCGGGCCCCTCGGGCACCCCGATCAGCGGCAAGGATCTGACCCAGCGGCAGAAATTCAAGGCCACCGTCAACACCGCCGGCCTGACCGAGGGCGGCGCTCTGGTCAGCCGCAATGGCGTGATCTCGATCGTCGCGGCAGGCGATGTCGCGATCGGCGGCCGCATCAAGGTCGGCGCCACCAAGGGCGCGGGCGGCAAGATCAAGGTCGCCTCTGGCGGCAAGACGACGATCAGCGCCAGCGCGAAACTCAGCGCAAATGGCGCGGGCAAGAACGGCGCCGGCGGCAGCATCTCGGTCAAGGCCGCGACCACGCTGAACGCGATGGCAGGCGCCGCGATCTCGGCGCGCGGCGCCGGCACCGGCACCGGCGGCTTTGTCGAGCTCAGCGGCCATGTCGCCAATATCGGCGCGGTCTCGGTCGATCTCGGCTCTGACAGCGGGGCTTCGGGCACGCTGCTCTTCGACCCCTATGATCTGGTCATCGGCGGCGTGACCACCAGCGGCGCCAGCAGCGATCCGACGATCAGTATGGCGAATTCGATCACCAGCAACGGTGCCACGGTCATCCTTCAGGCCGACCATTCGATCACCGTCGCCTCGGGCGGCGTGATCGACACCACCAGGACCGGCGGCAACGCAGGCGACATCACCCTTGAGGCGCCCTCGATCACCCTCTCCGACGGCTCCGTCCTGAAGGCCGACGCGAGCGGTGGCTTCACCGCAGGCACCATCAAGCTTGATGCCGAACAGACCGCGGGCGGCACCGCCCAGATCGTGATCGGCACCGGCACCGGCACCGCCCCGATCGTCACCGGCGGCGACATCATCCTGATCGCCAGCTCGACCGCCACTGCACCGACCATCCTCGCCTCGACCCCGACCGCCCATGCCAGCATCACGATCGACGGCGCCCATATCACCGCCTCGGGCGATCTGAACGCGACCGCGACCGCCGCCACCGCCACCAGCGCGAGCCTGCTGCCGATCGGCGTGGTGGTGACCGATGTCGCCGCTTCGGTCGATATCATCGGCGCTTCGGTGATCCATGCCGCCTCCGCCGAACTGGTCGCCAATTCCACCGCCGAGGCCGAGATTGCCACCCAATCGCTGGTCCCGCACAGCGCCGCCGCCGATGGCGCCGTGGCGATCTCGACCGTCACCAGCTCGGCCACCACCCATATCGGCGACACCGCCGATCTGACGGTGACCGGCGCGCTGGCGATGGAGGCGACCAATACCGTGGTCTCGCATGCCGATGCCACGCCGATCGCCGCCGCCTTCGGTGCCAGCGTCGCGGTCAGCGTCGTCAAGGTGACCACCTCATCCACCATCGACGGCGCGGCCAGCATCGACGCAGGCGCGCTCTCGCTTGCCGCCACCACCGCGACGGATATCGAGGTCACCGCCGCCGCAGCCGCCGGCGGCGCCAGCGCGCCGCAATCGGGCAGCGAGGCCAGCACCTACCTCTCCGACCCCGATTACGCGCCCTATGAGAAGACCAGCGAGGGCAAGGTCTCGGTCGTCGGCGCCCTCGCGCTCTCCGATCTGAAATCCAGCACCACCACCTCGATGGCCTCGTCCAGCGCGGCCACGGTGACCAATGCGCTCGCCCTGACCAGCAAGACCACCAATACCGTCGCCGTCACCGCCGATGGCTCTGCCGTCGATTCCAAGGTCGGCGTCGGTGTGGCGCTTGGCATCAACCTCGGCTCGGTCAGGAATGACGCGCTGATCACCCAGGCGGTCAGCGCCGCCAGCCTGTCGCTGGATGCGCTGATGAACGGTGCGGCGGGCCACAACAGCTTCACCACCAGCGCCACCTCGGGCGCAGGCGGCACCAATGTCGGCATCGCAGGCTCGCTCGCCGTCAACCTCGTCGATACCGAAAGCGTGGCAAGCCTCGGCACTGGCGCCGCCGTCACCATCACCGGCCACGGCGCGGTCAACCTTGGATCGGAAGATGACTCGGTCTCCTCCGCCAGCGCCGTTCCGGACACGTCCGGGGGCCACCGGCAAGGTCGGCATCGGCGCCTCGGTCGCCTTGAACATCGTCGCCAACCGCACCACGTCCGCCGTCGCCGACGGCGTCGGCGTCACCGGGGCGGGCGACCTGACCCTTTCCGCCAACGCGGTCCACGAGATCACCACCGAGGCTGCGGCCGGCGCCACAGGCGGCATCGCCATCACCCCGGCCCTCGCTCTGGCGCTGGTGAACAACACCACGACCGCGCAGCTGGGCACCGGCGCCACGCAGCAGGCCGATGGCGACGTGCTGATCGCCGCCAGCCAGCAGGCGACCGAGACCACAACCGCCTCCGGCAAGGCGGCAGGTGGCAAGGCCGCAATCGGCGCCGCGCTGGCGCTCAACCTGGTGAATGACAAGGTCAGCGCCACCACTTTGCGCAACCTCGACACCACCGGCGCTGTCACCCTGCAGGCCTGGGGCGCCTCACTCGGCACCCTGACCGCCGAGGCGAGCGCTGCCGGCGCCACCGAGGCCAAGGCCGACGGTTCCGCCCCGGCGGGCCAGAGCAGCGATGTCGACAGCACCGTCACCAGCAGCCTGACCGGCGCGCAAAGCGAGCAGGGCAGCGCCGGCGTCGGCGACGCCGACCAGCAACAGGCGACCGACAGTGCCGTCTCGGATGGCGACCAACGCTCCGCCTCGACGAGCGAGGGCAAGGTCACCGTCGCCGCCGCCGTCGCGGTGAACGTCCAGACCTCCTCCGCTACGGCAGGCGTACCTGACGCGGTGACGATCACCACCCCGGGCCTGCTGACGATTTCGACCGACAACAACACCGACGGGCAGGCCACCGCCACCGGGTCGGCGGTCGGCGGCGACTCGCCCGCGAAAGTCGGGATCGGCGCGGCGGTTGCCGTCAACGTCGTGCATGTCACCAATGACGCGACCCTTGGTGTCGCATCGCATCAGGTCGGCGGGCTGACGCTCTCCGCGCTGAAGCTCGACGTGGCCAGGCTGGTCGCAGCCGATCCCACCGACCCGGCAGAGGCGCGCAGCGATACCTACCTCGCCAGCGCGACCTCCGGCGCGGGCGGATCGAGTGTCGGCATCGCAGGCTCGCTGGCGCTGAACCTGATCGACACCGAAAGCACGGCCCTCGTCGCAGGCGGCGCGCATCTGGCGCTGAGCGGCTCCGGCGCGGTGATGCTGTCGAGCGATGATGAAACCGACACCACCGCCACCGCGGCCCCCGATACCGCAGGCGCGGCAGGCGGCAAGATCGGCGTCGGCGCCTCGGTTGCGCTCAACATCATCGCCAACCGCTCGCTGGCGCGGATCGGCGACGACGCCACGCTGACCGGCGCGGGCGATCTGACCCTCTCGGCCAGCGCGATCCACGCCATCACCACCTCGGCCGAGGCAGGCGCCACCGGCGGCGTCGCCCTGACCCCGGTGGTGGCCCTCGCGATGGTCAACAACACCACCACCGCCGAGCTTGGCGTGCTGACCGGCGGCGGCACCCAGACCTCGACCGGCCTGATCTCGGTCAGCGCCGCCCAACAGGCGCGCGAGACCACCAGCGCCTCGGCCAAGGCCGCAGGCGGCAAGGCCGCCATCGGCGCGGCCCTCGCGCTGAACCTCGTCAATGACAGCGTCACCGCCACCACCCACCGCAACCTGACCGCAGGCGGCGACGTCAGCTTCCGCGCGCTAGGCGCCTCGCTCGGCAGCCTGACCGCCACCGCCAGCGCCGCCGGTGCCGCCCCTGCAGATGACGCAGGCGACGCCCCCGCAGGCGACGCGCCCACCGTCGACAGCAAGGTGGACGGCGAATTCGGCTCGGCCGGCGACCGCCAGAGCAGCGCCAATGTCGGCAGCGCCGAGCAGAAATCCGATACCTCAACCGCCGAAAGCGGCAACCACTCGGCGGAATCCTCGCAAGGCAAGGTCACCGTCGCGGCAGCCGTCGGCGTCAACATCCAGAATTCCACGGTGACGGCGGCGGTGCCCGACGGCATCAGCATCCTCTCGCCCACCGGCGCGCTGACGATCCAGGCCGCGAACAACACCGATGGCCAGATCACCGCCGACGCCTCTGCCGTGGGCGAGGAAGCAACGCTCGCGCAGGTTGGCATCGGCGCCGCCGTCGCGGTGAACGTGGTGCATGTCACCAATGACGCGACCCTCGGGACCGCAACCGATGATGTCGGCTCGATCGACATCTCCGCGCTGAAGCTTGACGTGGCAGCGCTCATGGCCAATCCGGCCAGCACCGCGACCCGCGCCGACAGCTACCTCGCCAGCGCGACCTCCGGTGCCGGCGGCTCCAAGGTCGGCATCGCCGGATCGCTTGGCCTGAACCTGATCGACACCGAAAGCGTGGCGAGCATCGCGGACAGCGCCGATGTCACCGTGCATGGCGCGGTCGCGCTGACCGCCGACAACCAGACCGGCGAAGTCGCCAAGGCCCTGCCGGTCGAAGGCACCACCGGCGGCACCGTCGGCATCGGCGCCTCGGTCGCGATCAACATCGTGGCGAACCGCTCCGAGGCGACCATCGGCAGCGACGTGTCCCTGCTGGGCACCACCGACCTGACGCTGCGCGCCACGGCGGATCATGAGATCGAGACCGAGGCCGAAGCCGGTGCCTCGGGCGGTGTCGGCATCGTCCCGGTTCTGGCGCTTGCGATGGTGAACAACAGCACCAGCGCCACGCTGCAGGCCAACCCGAACACGCTTTTCGTTTCCGGCGATGCCACATTCGAGGCCGAACAATCCGCCACCGAAACCACCTCTGCCTCGGCCAAGGCCGCAGGCAGCAAGGCCGCTGTCGGCGCAGCCCTGGCGCTCGCCCTGGTCAGCGATGACGTCACCACCACCACCAACCGCGCGATCCATGCCGGCGGCGACGTCAGCTTCGCCGCCACCGGCGCCTCGGCCGGCACCCTGACCGTCACCGCAGGTGCCTCCGGGGCCGAGGGCGCGGATTCGAACGATCAGGCACAGGATGGCGGCGGCAGCTCGGTCGATGACAAGGTCACCAACCAGTTCAGCTTCGGCAAGACCGAGCAGAGCAGCAGCAAGGTCGGCGACAGCAAGCAACAACAGGATACCGCAACCGCCGAAGGCCAGGACCACTCCGCCAAATCGAGCGAGGGCAAGCTCTCCGTCGCCGCCGCGATCGGCGTCAATGTCGTGACCTCCTCCGTCACCGCGGCGCTGCCCGATGCGATCGACATCACCGCGGGCGGCAGCCTTTCGGTCCGCTCGGTCAACGCGACCGACGGCACGGTCACCGCCGACGCCAGCGCCGCAGGCGCGAAGGTCTCGATCGGCGCGGCCGCCGCCGTGAACGCGATCACCGAGACCAACACCGCCAGCCTCGGCGCCGCGACCTATAGCGCCAATGGCGTGACGGTGTCCGCGCTCAAGGGCGATCCCGCGGGCCCCGCGCATGTCGACAGTTTCACCACCTCGGCCAAATCCGGCGCGGGCGGCACCAATGTCGGCATCGCGGGCGCGCTCGCCCTGAACCTGATCGACGCGACCAGCGCCGCCACCGTTTCCGGCAGCGCCATCGTCAACGCGGGCACCGGCGCCTCGAGCATCGCGGCGGATCAGGAAATGCTGGCCAGCGCCAGCGCCACGCCCCTTGATGACAGCACCACCTCGGGCGGCAAGGTCGGCATCGGCGCCTCGGTCGCGCTGAACCTGATCACCACCACCTCGAGCGCCGAGATTCAGGACGGCGCGGTCTTCGACAACGGCGCGGGCCTCTCGGTCAAGGCCAACTCCGCGATCTCGACCGAGACCGAGGCCGAAGCAGGCTCCGAAGGCGGCATCGCCATCGACGCCGTGGTGGCGCTCGCCACCCTCGATGAAACCACCACCGCCCGGATCGGCACCGGCCATGCCATCGACACCGCAGGCGCGGTCGAGATCGAGGCCACCAGCAGCGGCGAGAACACCGCCACCGGCACCGGCGAGGCCAAGGGCGGCAGCGTCGGCGTCGGCGCGGCGGTCGCGGTGATCGTCGGGGCAGGGGCCCAGGCCACCGATCTCAAGAACACCTCGATCACCCAGGCCTCGCTGAACCGCGACCTGACCGCCGATGACCTGACCATCAACGCCGAATCCGAGCGGACCTATGAGGCCTATGCCACCGCCAGCGCAGGCGGCGGCAAGGACGAAGACCCCTCGCAGACCAAGGACGCGTCGAGCACCAAGACCCTCGACAGCACCAAGAATTACCAGAAGGGCACCGACAAGGGGGGCAAGGTCTCGGTCGCGGCCGCCGTCGGCGTCGCCGCCGCACAGGATCAGGTCACCGCGAGCCTCGCCGGGGTCAATGTCTCGCTCACAGGCGATCTGACCGTCTCGGCCCGCAATGCCGCCGATATCGCGACGATGGGCAGCGGCGCGGCCACCAATCCCAACGCCAAGGTCGGCGTCGGCGTCGGCGTGGCGCTCAGCATCTCGAATGACTCGGCCGTGGCCAGCATCGCCGATGGCGCCGTGGTCTCGAAGGCGGGCGACGTCAATGTCACCGCCACTTCGACCCAGAACATGGATCAGGAGCCGGGCAAGACCGACTTCCTCAACGGTCTGGGCGCGCTTGCCTATGCTGGCGCACAGTCCAACAAGGTCAGCGTCGCCGGCGCTCTGGCGGTCGATATCTCCAGCCTGAACACCTCGGCCAGCATCGGGGACAATGTCACCATCGGCGGCAGCTCTGCCGTCGGCGCGGTGAATGTCAGCGCGGATAATTCCAGCCGCCTCGCCACCAAGGCCGCCAGCACCTCGACCTCGACCGGCAATGTCGGGATCGGCGCCTCGGTCGCCGTGGTCTCGTCGACCAACACCTATCAGGCCAATATCGGGGCGGGCAGCCATGTCGACGCAGACTTGGTCTCGGTCACGGCGACCAATGAAAAAGTCAAGCAATCCCAGCACCTTCGCCTTCACCGACCTGGCCTCGCTGGAAACCGAGATCAAGACCAAGCCACTCTTCGGCGCGGGCAACTACTACGCCGAGGCGATCGGTGGCGCGGCCTCGAACAAGGTCGCGGTCGAAGGCTCCTTCGCGGTCATGGATTTCTCCGACACCGTCCATGCCGGGATCGGCGACAGCCTGACCTCGGCCAGCACGGCGGCGACCACGATCCATTCCGCCGGCGACGTCACCGTCGCCGCGCTGAACGAATTCGACGCCAAGGCGCTCTCCGGCGCGCTCTCCTTCGGTGGCAGCGTCGGCGTCGGCGTCGGCAGCTCGGTCATCATCTCGAGCGGCTCGACCAAGAGCGAGCTCGCCCGCAACGTCGACATCACCCATGCGACGGATGTCGCGACCACGGCGAAAGCCTCTCAAACCATCGACGTCTACGGCGTCAGCGGCGCGGGCGGCGGCGAGGTTGGCGTGGCCGGCGTTGCAACCGTCATCACCTCGCAAAACGATGTCGAGGCGCTGATCGGGCTGGACGCCAGCGTGACTGCCACCGGCGACCTCACACTCTCGGCCCAGAACAGCTTTGATACGCTCAGCGTGGCAGGCGGTCTGGCGCTTGGCGGCAGTGCCGGCGTCGGGGCCGCTGCCTCGGTCGTCACGCTCGACAACATCACCAGGGCGGCGATTGCGGACGGCAGCAGCACCGCCGACGCCGTCCATATCGACGCGGGCGGCGCCATCGGCATCTCGGCCGACGCCACCGAGACCGGCAAGACCTTCGCCGTCGCCGGCGCCGCTGCGGGCTCGGTCGCCGCCGGCGCCGGGGTTGCGGTCTACGTCCTCGGCACCACGACCGAGGCCACAGTCGGCGATTACGCCCGGATCGGCCAGAGCACCGCACCCAGTGCCCTGATGATCACCGCAAGCGACGCCAGCGCGCTCGACACCTATCCCGGCGCCATCGCGCTTGGCGGGTCGGTCGGCGCGGGCGCGGGTGTCGGTGTCGGCGTGCTGAACAAGACCGTCAGCGCCACCATTGGCGATCATGCCGCGATCAAGGCAGGCGACGTCGGGCTCTCGGCGCAGAACTCCGAACTGGCCGACATGTATGTGATCAGCGCCGGGGTCGGCGGCGACGCCGGGCTCGCGGGCGCGGTCTCGGCCTATACCGTCACCGATACGACCACCGCCGAAATCGGCAGCGGCGCCAATGTCCTGGCCAATGACAACGTCGCGGTCCTGGCCAATGACGTGACCCATATCGACACCATCGACGGCAGCGCGGCGGTCGGCGGCGCCGCCGGGATCGGCGCCTCGGTCGCGGTGATCATCATCGACAACACCACCCATGCGATGATCGACGATCTGGCAGACGTGACCGCCCTGGGGCAGGGCACAGGCGTAGACTACATCTCCGGCTACACCGTCAGCTTCGCGAGCTATACCGACAGCTTCAAGGCCCCCTCGCTGCCCGCGGGCACCCTGCCGAGCACGGCAGGCAGCACCGCGCTGACCGCGACCGGCGCCGCCGCGAGCGGGTTCCAGCTGCTGACCCAGGCCCGCACATCGACCCCGAACACCCAGACGGCCAAAGGCGTCGTGGTCAGCGCGGCGGCCTCCGATCAGGTCCGTTCGCTCGCCGCCGGCATGGGCGCGGGCTCGGTCGGCTTCTCGATCTCGGCCAACGTGCCGGTGATCAGCAATGACACCGAGGCCCATATCGGTGACGCGCGGATCAACCAGCAGGCCGGCCTGGCTGGGGCCGCGCAATCCGTCATCGTCGCAGCCTCGACCGACACCTATGACCTCGGCGCCGGTGGCGCCTTCGCCGCGGGCGGTGCAGGCATCGGCGCGGGCCTGACCGTCGCCATCGTCGACAACACCACCAAGGCGAGCGTGGCCGATGGCGCCTTGCTGGCGTCCAAGGGCGACATGGCCGTCACCGCACGCGGCAGCGAGGATTTCGTCGCAGGCGCCGCCGCGGGCGGCGTCGGCGGCTCGGTCGGGCTGGCAGGCGGGGTGGCCGTCGTCTCGGTCACCGATACGACAACGGCAGAGCTTGGCGGCACCGCGCTGGCCGGTGGCAATATCTCGGTCATCGGCGACGATCAGACCCGGATCGGCATGATCGCAGGCTCCCTCGGTGTCGGCGGCGTGGCGGGCGTTGGCGTCTCGATCGCGGTGGTCCAGCTCAACAAGACCACCACGGCCGATATCGCGGACAACGCCGATGTGACAGCACTTGGTGGCGGGGCCAACACCTTTGCCGAATATACCGGCGCCGACCTGACCTCGACCCAGACCGCGCGCGGGCTGAACGTGCTGGCGACCTCGGGCGAATCCGACCTGACGGTGGCGGTCGCAGGCTCTGCCGGGCTTTACGCGGGCGTCAGCGGCGTGATCTCGGTCGAGACGAACAATGTCACCACCTCTGCCGCCATCGGCAACAATGCTCTGATCAACACCGATCCGGCGCAGGCCGGGGCGAATGCGGCGCAGGATGTCTCGGTCGCCGCCCGCGACAGCACGACCAGCCTCGTCGTCGACGGTGGCCTTGCCATCGGCGCCTTTGGCCTTGCCGGCAGCGTCGATGTCGGCATCTTCAAGAACACCACCAACGCCTCGATCGGCAATGGCACCGTGCTGAATGCCAGGGATGACGTGCTGGTCAATGCGCTCTCGAACAAGGCGGGCGACTCTTCCGTGGTCAGCGGCGCCGCAGGCGTCGTCGGCATCGCGGCGGCAATCTCGATCTACAATTACGGCGACGGCGTCGATCCGAACGGCGATGCCGCCGATCACCTGAGCAACGCCAGCGACGGCAGCGTCAGCCTTGGCGATCTGTCGGGCGAGGCCACCGGCCAGGCCCAGGGCGACAGCAGCACCGGCGTCGGCGGCCTGCTCGGCGGGTCGAGCAATTCCTATGTCACCTCGGCCAATTCGGCCTCGCAGGCGAAACGCAATGCGCTGAACGTCACGCTGGCGAGCAGCCCGCTCGACATTCCCGCGGGCACCTCGGCCAATATCGGCGGGGCGACGATCAAGGCCGGCGGCACGGTCGGGGTGAACAGCGTGGACAAGCTGTCCGCGACCTTCCTGACCCCGGCGGCCTCGGCAGGTCTGGTCGGCGTCGGCGCCGGGATCGGCATCCTGAACGTCGATACCACCAATACCGCCCGGATCAGCGGCACCTCGGATATCACGGCAGCCAACCTCTCGGTCTATGCGCTGACCAATCACACGCTCGACGGCACCAGCTTCGCAGGCTCGCTCGCGGTGATCGCGCTCGATGCTTCGGTCTCGCTGCTGGAAGATGACTCGAACACCTATGCCTATATCGACGGTGGCGTGGTGACGGTCTCGGGCGATGTCGCGGTGAATGTCTCGGCGACGCGCAGCGTCAGCGCCGATGCCAAAGGGCTTGCAGGCTCCTACGCCGGCGCCGCCGGTATCGCTTTGGCCGGGGCGAAGGTCGGCGGCTCTGCCATCGCCTCGCTCGGCACCGGCGATGCGAAGGACACCTCCGCCAATGGTCAGGGCGTCTCGATCGGCACGCTGGCCAACAAGTCCGGCAGCGTCACGCTGACCGCAACCTCGACCGACAGCGCCACCTCGACCAGCCTCGCCGCAGCGGGCGGCCTGGGCCTTGCGCTTCAGGGCTCGGCCGCCAGTGCCAGTGTCGCGCCCACCGTCGGCACCAAGATCAGCGGCGGCGCGATCTACACCAGTGGTGCGATCACCGATACCGCCACCTCGAACGGCTCCGCCTCGACCGCCGCACATGGCTTTGCCGTGGCAGGCGGGCTGGCGGCAGGCGTCTCGGTCGCGCAATCCTCGCTGAACGCCAATGTCGCGGCAACGGTCGGCAACGCCTCGAACCTGAACGGCGGTTCGATCGACATCGAATCCAAGGTCGCCTCGGGCACCGCCATATCAGAGGCGCAGGCCTCTTCCGGCGCGCTGATCGGCATCGCGGGCAGCGATTCCGAGGCCTCGAACGGCTCATCGTCGCATGCCTCGGTCGACGGCTCGGGCCTGAACGCGACCGGGCTGGTCAAACTGGCCGCCGTCAACACCACGCACCAGACCGCCAATGACTCGGGCTTCGCCGTCGGCCTGATCGGCATCGGCAGCAACCTCGCCAAGGCCTCGTCCGACACCCACACCCTCGCCACCATGCACAACCTGTCGGGTGTCACCGCCGGATCGCTGCAGGTCACCGCGACCGGGTCGGACACCAACAATGCCTCGGCCGTCGCCGGCTCCGGCGGCGTCGTCGCGGGCGCGGCCTCCGCCGCCAATGTCTCTGCCAAGAGCGATACCGAGGCCTATGCCGATACCTCTGCCTCGACCAACAAATACCTGATCTATGTCGCCGACGGCGCCGCCGACATCAATGCAACCCAAACCACGACCTTCCAGGGCAATGTGAACAGCACCCAGGCCTCGCTGGTCGGCAAAAGCGGCGCGAGCCTGAATGACGAGGTCCTCTCGACCGTCAAGGCCTACCTCGGCGACTGGGCCTATCTGCGCGCCGCCAACCTGACGGTCGATGCCCAGAACATCGTGCACAACTTCTTTGATGGCGAGGGTGCCTACAGCCTCTACTCCGGCGCCGCACCCTCGGCCTTCAACGCGGACAACGCCGGCTGGAACGTCGATTCCGGCTCGGGCGGCATCCTGAACCTGCCCGCCGGCAGCGCGACCGTCTCCATCACGCAGAACACCACGGCCTCGATCGGCAACTCCGCCGACATCCGCCTGCTGCTGCCCACCGCCGGGGTCTCGGCGCTGGATGTCGAGGCCTATAACGAGGTCATCGCCCATGAAAAGGCCAAGCTCGACTCGGCTGGCCTGATCGCCACGGCGGCCTCCGATATCGACATGTCGGCGGCACAGACCGCCACCGTCAGCTTCGGCCATGACAGCAACATCATCGTCGATGTCGGCGATATCAATGTCGCCGCCTGGGGCAACGCGAGCCTCGATGGCCGTTCCGCCGCCACCACCTACGGCGTCGCGGGCGCGCCCTCGGGCCATTCGCACGCCAACCTGAACGTGCTCAATCAGGTCGACCTCGGCAAGAACGTCCGGCTCGAGGCCACCGACGGCCTCGACCCGACCGATGGCTCGCTGCCGACCCACGGCACCATCAACATCGCCGCAGGCGACAGCCTGACCGGGGCGCAATCCTTCATCGAGCTGATCACCACGGTCGATTTCTTCAACAACTCGGCGATCCCGATCTCGGGCTCGCCGGATGCGCAATCGAACCTGACCGACAATGCCTATGTCTTCCAGGACACCGATGTGCCAAGCGCCGCGCCGACCCTGATCGGCGTCAACGCGGCAGGCGACATCACCATCAGCGCCGACCGCGGCGCGATCACCACCTCGGCGGTCGGCACCGGCACCGATATCTACCGCGAGGCGCTGGCGAAACTCGCCAGCGCGGTCAGCGAGCTCTTTGGCGGCGGCGAGGTCACCTTCGATTATCACGGCGGCTCGACCAGCAATGTCGGCACCAGCGCGCTGACCCTGAACGGGCTGATCGACACCGGCCTGCAGCGCAACAAGTCGCTGACCCTGAACTATGTGTCGGCCAGCTGCGATCCCGCGCTGCCGAGCTGCCTCGATGTCACGACCATCGGTCAGATCGACTATACCACCAGCCAGATCTCGGCCGATGACAGCATCATCCTGCAGCGCCTGAAGCAATTGCAGGTGCTGATCGCGCAAAGCCCGAATGACACGATCGCGCTCGGCGCCTATCAGAACGAGATCCTGTTCCTCGAACAGAAACTCGTCGGCCTCGGCCTCGGCAGCTTCGCCAGCGGCGAATTCAAGCTGGTGCCCTTTGCCACCGGCCTCTCGCCCAAGACGATCGCGCAGAACCAGCTGACCGCCGATCAGCAAAGCCTGACCAACCTGACCACGTCCTTCTCGGCCAATGCCGATGTGGTCAACATCGGCGCCGCCCAGCAGATCGCCGACGATTTCAACAACAACACCGCGAATGATTTCGAGAGCTTCGCCAATTCGGTCAAATCCACGATCACCACGCTCGGCAATTACGCCACGCTGATCGCGCCCCTGCTGGCGGATGGCAAAACCGCGAACCCGAATTACAGCGCCACCTTCGTCACCAATTACAACGCGGTCTCAACCCAGCTTTCGACCGCGGCGGGCTATCAGCAGACCATCACCGCAAAGATCGCGGCCAATACCGCCGATCAGACGGCGATCAACACCCAGATCGCGATCATCAACAACCAGGCCTCGAGCAGCGCGCAGGTCAGCGCAGCCCAGGTCGCCATCGCCAATGCGCTCAACGACATCACGCAGAACAACACCGCCATCGCAACCGCCAGCGGCCAGCTCAACACCCAGCTCGGCACCATCCGCAGCAATCTTTCCAGCCTCGTGACGCAGGCCAAGGTCGCGGGCGATGCCACCACCGTCACCAACCTGACGACCGGCACCGGCGCGCTGAACCTGCTGACTTTGGCCAATAACGATGTCGGCGCCCTCATCACCAACGCCCTGACCCCGATCAACACCATCGTGGCGAACCGGGTGACCGCGCTGCTCGCCACCGGCGGCTCCGCGGCCAGCACGGTCGGCTCCTTCGCCGCCTCCGCCAGCTCGCTCAACACGACGATCGCGACCGATCAGGCGACCGTCGCCACCGCCTCCAGCACCCCCGCTTCCGCCCCGCAGACGCTCGAGGTTCTGGTTGGCGACGTCGCGGCGCGGCTTGGCAATATCTCGCTGAACGGCAACACGATCACCGGCGGCGGAACTGGCCGGCTGGAAGCGCCGGGCGATGCCGCGATCACCATCACCAACAACACGGCGGCGACGCTTTTGGTGAACAACATCACCATGCCGACCTATGACGCAGGCAACCTGCGCGTGAACGGTGCGCTGGTGAACGCGAACAACGACATCACCGCGCTGAACGCAGGCCGGGTCGCGGCCAGCTTCGCCGATGTCACCACCGCGCTGACCAGCAGCCGCCAGAGCGTGACCCTGACCAGCAATTACAACCCCAACAGCGCCGCCGCGGTCCCGCCCGGTCTGGCCCCGCCCGACATCATCGTGAACGGCGTCATCGACAATCCGAACGGCGCGGTCAACATCACCAGCGCGGCCGGCGACATCTTCGTCTATGGCGCGATCAACGCGGGTTCGGTCGCGATCCTCGCCAAGAACGGCGACTTCGTGTCGAGCTATGTGAACGGCTTCGACAATGTCGGCGGCGACCCGGCCAGCTTCAACGCGCCCACCAATGCGGCGGAAGCCGGGGTCGGGATCACCGCGAATGGCGCGATCTCGATCAGCGCGCGCTACCTCAACATCAACAGCACGGTGCAAAGCGGGATCGTGAACTGGACCGCCGTGCTTGGCGCCAACCCGACGCTGACCACCAACAACCCGACCCAGATCGGGCTGACCGCACTGGCGGTCAAGACTGCGATCAACACCTACCTCGTGGCGCTCGCAACCAACCCCGCGACCGCCAGCACCACGACCGTCTCGAACGGCCAGGACAACATCACGCTCAACTTCAACCCGAGCGGCATCAACACCACCGACCTGACTGCCGCCGTCGCCGCCTACAAGGCCGCCATCGTCACCGATCCGACCACCAGCCCGATCTACTCGGTCCATGTCGGCACCAAGCTCGAGACGATCAATATCAAGGACTTCCTGTCCGGTTCCGGCGCCAACGCCCCGCGGATAGAGTTCACCGTCACCCAGGCCGAACACTACGCGGTGGGCAAGACCGGGGTGATCTACTCTGTGGTCAGCCCGGGCAGCACCATCGGCGTCAGCTACGACGTGGCCAAGGCCAATTACGTCCTCGATGGCACCGAGGTTCACGGCGGTTACATCCAGCTCTACGGCCAGATCATCAACACCGCCGACACCACCACGGGCGGCGGCCAGCTGAACGTGCTCGACGGTTTCGGCACGATCAACGTGACCAATACCAGCTCGATCCCGATCGTCCTGCAAACCCTCGACACCGGCTCTGACACGACGGGCACCGTCGGGCGCGGCACCAAGGGCGTGATCGACATCACCGACATCACCGATGTCACCACCGATCCGGCACATCCGACCGCCCCCGCCGTCGTCTCGGTGAAACACACGCTCTATACCCGCGACTATGTCCCCGGCAGCCTGAGCGGCCAGATCATGGTCGACGTCAAGACCGGCACGCTCGACCCGACCACCGGCCTGCCGATCTACGTCACCGACAGCGGCACCATCACCTCGGGCGGCGACCGCACGACAAGCTATGCCACCAGCGCAGGCATGCGCTACGTCTGGACCACGGCGACCAACTACGACCAGACCATCACCTTCTCGACCACCAACGAACAGCTGTTCGGATCTAGCGCGCTGACCATCAGCTCGACCACGCAGCTCGACAACGTCACCCAGTCGACCGTCAGCTTCACCCGGCTGGCGGATGGCACCTACCTGAGCACGACCAGCACCCCTGTCGGCACCACGCAATATTACGGGTCCTCGGTGCTGCTGCTGACCCCGCAGACAGCCCCGGTCGCCGTGGCCAACAGCACGCTCGAATCCACGCAACTCGAAACCTCGAGCTATTCCTTCGTCACCGGTTCGACGACGAAACTGACCGGCACCTCGAGCCGCCATTGCAACTGGTGGACGCTCTGCATCAACTCCTCGGTCACCTCCTATTATTCGATGGATCAGAAATACACGACCATCACGACGAACTCGCTGAAGGCCGACAATCCGATCGCGATCAACTTCATCGGCTCGAACACCGGCAATATCACCGTGGCGTCGAATTCGGATGTGACGCTGACCGGGGCGGTCAATGCCAAGGCCGGAACCGTCAAGATCACGGCGAACCCAGGCACCGCGGGCAGCGCAAGCTCGATCATCGCGGGCAACGTGAATGCCTCGATCGCCGCGCGCAACATCGACCTCGGCGCAGCCGGCTCGATCGGCGGGGTCGGCTCGGGCCCGGCGGTGCAGCTGAGCATGACCGGCGCCGCAACCGGCATCGGCGCGCTGGTCGCCAATGCGGCGGCCGGCAATGTGGTGATCAAAAGCCCCGGCACGCTTCTGCTCGAACAGGTCACCGCAAGCGGCGATGCGACAGCCGGGCAGGGCGCCGTCGATATCTCGGTCGGCGGCAGCATCCTTGCCGCCGCACCCGGGTCCTTCCTGCCCGGCGCCACCGTCACCGAGGGCACGATCCAGGCCCCGCGCGTCATCCTCTCCGCGCTCAACGGCGCCATCGGCTCGACCGCGACCCCGCTTCTGGTCAATACCGGCTTCTCGCTCGATGACCGGACCTTCGGCGACCCGGCGACCGATGCTGCGCTCATCCTCAACCCCTATTACGGCCTCAGCGCCACGGCGGCGGGCGATATCGGCATCAAGACCACCGCCTGGACCGGCACCGGCGGCAACGGCAATGCCGATGGCTCGATCCTCGTCGATCAGGTGCTCTCGCTGGGCGGCAACGTCCTGCTGAACTCGACCGGCAAGATCCTCGACAACGAACCGGCCCAGACCGTCGACACCCGCACCTACAACCAGCTCCTGAACTACTGGAACTCGCTTGGCCTGCTGGCCGACAGTGGCGGCAACACGACCAATTCGGACAAGGTCAAGCTCGCCGTCGCGGCCTATCAGAATGGCCGCACCGCCGATTACAATGAATACTGGCGCATCCTGCTGAGCCAGCCGAAAGACGCCCTCGGCAACCCGACCGCCTATGACCCGACCTTCCAGGTCACCGTCGCGCCGGGATCGGCCCAGTATAACGCGCTGCAATCCCAGTTTGCCGCGACCGAGGCCGCCGCCAACCCGACCTATACGCCGGTCCAGATCGCCGCCGCCGTGGCCAGCGACATCTCCAGATACGCCCTCCAGCAGACCGCCGACTATCACGCGCTCCATGCCGAGGTCGGCAACCTGACCACGACCTATCAGGCCGACTACCACTACGCCGCCTCGGGCCCCGAGATCGCAACGCTGACCAAGGGCTCGACCTGGTCCGACCGTCAGCTGGCCTTCGCGCTTTCACCCGGCGCGCTCAAGACGATCACCGGCACCAACCCGGTGGTGAAAGACCCCAACGTCTCGGGCCGCATCGTCACGCTGCTGGCAAAAGTCGGCATCGGCGAGACCATTGGCGCAGGCACCAGCAGCGTCGGCATCACCATC
This sequence comes from uncultured Pseudomonadota bacterium, assembly GCA_963837565.1. GTDB lineage: Bacteria > Pseudomonadota > Alphaproteobacteria > Rhodobacterales > Rhodobacteraceae > Solirhodobacter. The sequence goes on along the minus strand of CAWIOC010000018.1, from coordinate 454,930 downwards.
CCGGCGAACATCGACCCGAGCCTGCTCACCGACGCGCAGAAGATCGCGCTCGCCACCGCCGAACGCTCGGACCTGCAGCTGATCGTCGCCGCCGTCACCCTGCCGGCCAACCCGACCGCCCAGCAGCTGACCGAATATGCCGCAGCACAGGCCGCAGGCATCACCGGAACCCCGACCACGGTGCCGCTCGGGCTCGACTACAACGCGATGTCGGCCGCCGAGAAGGCCGCGCTTGATGCAGCCGCCGACGGGCTGGTCCGGCAAAGCGACCTGACGATCAGCGTGCTGCCCAAACGCCCGTTCAACTTCAACGCGCAGACCGCGCTGAACGTCACCGTGACCGACCTGCCGAACGCGGTGCTCGACCAGGGCGACGCCTATCTCGCCTCGCGCGGCGAGGGGCTGCTCGGCGCCATCGACGTCTTCGGCGAAACCCGCATCCAGACCCAGGGCGGCATCGCCAATGCCGGCACCGGCGGCATCGTCTCGACCGGCAACCTGATGCTGGAAGCGGCCCAGGGCGGCATCGGGGTCGGCACCAACCCGACCTCGCTCGCGGTCTATGGTCCGCTCAAGATCGCGCCGAAATCCGGCGCCACGATCATCGCCCGCAGCCTGTCGGGGATCGATCTCGACGTCACCGGCACCGCCAATATCGACACGATCTACTCGCCCAATGACATCCGGGTCACCGCCTCTGCCGGGATCCTGAACGCCAATGACGACAAGCTGATCAACATCCTCGGCACCAACGTGACGCTGACCGCCACCGCAGGCGGCATAGGCTCGATCACCCGTGAACTGAACGTCGGCGTCAACTTCGGCGGCGGCATCACCGCCTCCGCCCCCGGCGGCTCGATCGACCTCTACGGCCCGGCGAGCAACTTCTTCATCGTCAAATCCGCCAGCGCGCTTTCCGGCATCAAGCTGGAGGCGGGCAACGAAGGCGTCATCGACGGCCTCGTGCAGACCCCCGGCGCGATCGACCTGATCGCGGGCGGCCGCTTCGTGATCACCGCGTCGGGCGCGGTCACCACCTCGACCGGCGACATCACCGTGACCTCCGGCGCGCTCAAGATGCTCGACGGCGCGACCATGCGGGCGAGCCTCGGGCAGGTCACGATCACCACCAACACCGGCGACGCCCTCGTGACCGGCATCACCAGCGCCGGTCCGGTCTCGATCACCGCCGCCGGGCACATCCTGGCCGGCAGCGCACCGGGCCGCACCGACATCACGACAACCGGGGCAGGCGATACCGTCACCCTGATCGCGGGCCTCGGCATCGGCGATGAGACAGAGGCGGATGCCGCCTATGTCGACGGTCCGAACGACGTGCCCGGCACCGCCAACCTGATCACGCCTGTCGCCAACCCGCTGCGCATCAGCACCGGCCAGATCGATTTCAGCAGCAGCGCAGGCGATATCGACGCGGAACTCCTGGACGCGATCACCGCCGCCAGCCTGAGCGCCACCACCGGCAATATCGTTCTCACCGCCGACGGCGCCTTCGACGCCCAGTCGATCACCTCGCCGCTCGGCCTCGCCAGGATCACGGCCGGTGGCGATCTCGTCGCAGACCTGATCACCGCAGGCAGCGTCGATTTCACCACCACCGGCACGCTGACGCTCGGCACCGCCCAGAGCAGCGGCACACAGAGCTACCACGCCAATGGCGACACGACCTACACGCTGCTCGCCACCACCGGCACGCCGAGCGATCCGGGCGATGTCGACATCACCTCGACCAATGGTGCGATCAACGGCGGCACGATCAACGCCAAGGGCTCGGTCAACCTCGATGGCAACGGCATCCTGTTTGACACGATCACCGCCGGGGTCGATGCGATCTTCACCTCGACCAGGGATATCATCGGCACCGATCTGGTGGCGGGCAATGCCGTCAACCTGACCGCGGGCACGCTGAGCTATCCCGGCGCGATCCACATCACCAACATCACCGGCAAATCGATGACCTTCGATGCGACCGGCGATCTGAACCTGCCCAACCTCGTGGTCGCGCATGATCTGACGCTGCGCGGCGGCACCATCGAGGCCGGCATCACGCAATCCCCCTCGGGCCCCGACCCGCTGAACCTGAACCTGACCGGCGGTCGCGGCACTGTCGGCACCCGTGCCACGATCACCGTCGACGCCCCCGCAGGCCTCGCCATCGGCGATCTGAAATTCGTCGACACCACGCTCGGCACAACCGCGCGCTCGGTCACCATCGCCAATGCCTATGTGCCCGGCACCCTGCTGCTGACCACGCCGCTGCAAACGCTCTACTACAACGACCGCACGCCGCTGCCGCGCCCGATCGGAAACGTCCAGTTCTACCAGCCGGGCTTCGCCTTCTCGCTGAACCTCGACGGCACCCACAGCACCAGCACCGCCTATGTCGTGCGCTACGACGCCACCGCGCAATCGACCGATAAGCTCTGGCTCCTGGGCTATGACGGCATCGGCCTGGTCCGCGACACGATCCGCTTCATGCGCAACGGCAACGACCTCAGCGCCGGCATGGCGAGCCTGTTCTGGTCCTGGAGCCAGTCCGCGCCGAGCGATAGCGGCGACTTTTCCGGCGGCCGTCAGGTCCAATTCGACGGTGTCACCTATGACATCGAGATCATCGGCACCGACGGGCCGGCCGTCAGATTGAGCGCGACGCCGTGAGCGTCGCGATGAGGAGCGAGAGTTTGATTTCAAAGGCCCGGACGATCTCATGGCAGAAGGCGTGCCGTCACGCCCTTGGCCGGGCGGGTGGCCCCGCCGCCGTCCTCCTTGTCGCCGCACAGGCCGCATCCGCGGCCCCGATCACGGTCAACCCGGCAGACTCGGTTCAGCAACAGAACCAGACCTTGCTGAACGACATCACCCGAAAATCAACCACCAAGCAGCAAGGCCCGGTGGTGATCTCGCCCGCCCAGACCCGCGCCGCACAGGTCGCCCCCGGCGGCGCCACGGTCTTGCTGCGCAAGGTCGAATTCGCGCCCGCCTCGGCCTTCCTGACGCAAGCCGACCTCGATGGCATTCTGGCGAATTACCTCGGCAAACGGGTCGATTTCTCGCAGATCCAGCACCTCGTGCAGCAGGTGAACGACCTCTACAACAAACGCGGCGTCGTCACCGCCAGCGCGGTCCTGCCGCCGCAGACGCTCTCGGATGGCGTGTTGAAGGTGCAACTGGTCGAAGGCAAGCTCGCCAAGGTCGTGGTGAACGGCGATCATCAGACGGCGGACAAGTTCGTCCTGGGCCGGGTCCGCCTGACCACCGCAGGCGACGTCGTCGATGTGCCGACCGCCGCCAGGGATCTGACCTGGTTCAACAAGGTCTACCACGCCCAATTGCGCATGTCGCTGCAGCCCGGCGCGGTCTTCGGCACCACCGACGTGGCGCTGGCCATTTCCGAGCCGAAGAAGAACCAGCTATCCTTCTTCATCGACAATCAGGGCGTTTCCTCGACCGGTCGGGGCGAGGCTGGTGCCTATTATCACGCCTACGGCCTCGCCGGGATCGACGATAACCTGCTGGTCTTCGGCACCGCCTCGGGCGGCAGCATCTCCGGCAGCATCTCCTATGACTTGCCCGTGTCGACGTCGGGCACCCGGCTCACCTTCGCCTATAACCGCTCCGGCATTGCCGTGGTGAACGGCGCGACCAAGGCGCTCGACGTCAAGGGCCGCTCTCAGGCGATCAGCACGACCCTGTCACAGCCCTTCCTGGCCAATACGAAATGGGCGCTGCTCGGGCTCTCGACGCTGTCCTACGGCACCTCCTATTCGCGCTCGCAATCGGTGCCGCTGGTCAATTCGACCACCTCGAAGATCTCGCTCGGCCTGTCGGCGGCCTATAGCGGCGAGGCCGGGTCCTTCACCATCCAGCCGCAGGCGGTCTACGCCCGCAGCGATGACAAACTCGGCGGCAGCACGCGCAACATCTGGCTGGGCACCGGCACGGTCAGCGGCGGCTACCGTTTCGGCGACGGCTGGAGCTTTGTCGGCAACGGCGCCTGGCAGTTCGGCGGCGAGAAGCTGCTGCCGGGCGACCTCTTGTTCCAGATCGGCGGCCCGACCACGGTGCGCGGCTATCCGGCCGATGCGGCGGCGGGCGACGGTGGCTATTTTGCCCAGTTCGAACTGCACAAGACCCTCGATGCCGCGGTCAAGGGCATGGATGGCTACGGCTTCATCGACGCGGGCGAGGTCTACTCGACTTTCCCGACCTCGACCTTCCTGATTTCCGCCGGGGCAGGGGTCTCGTTCCCGCTGACCGAGAAGGCGGGGGTGCAACTCGGCGTCGGCTTCCCGCTGCGCCAGGCGGTCTCCAACCAATCCTCAGCCACGCTCTATGTCCGGCTGACCTACCTCGCCTTCTGACAGCGCAGGCAGGATCGCAGCGGTCAAAGCAAGCCCTGCACCTGTTCCTTCAGGCTCTTCGGGCTCGCCACCCGCTTGCGCAGATCAAGGTCCGAGACGAGATCCAGCAGATGGCTCTTCATCAGCTCCTCGGCGCGCGGCCCGTCGTTCTGCTCCATCGCCTCGATCAGCGCGTGATGCGCGTTGGATTCGCACAAGGACCGCCGCTTCTGCCAGTAGAGCGCCACGATCAGCGAGGATCGCGACACCAGCGAAGAGATGAAGGTGGCGATCGTGGTCTGATCCGCGATCTCGGCGATCGCCTGATGGAACAGGCCCGACAGATAGACCGCGCGCCCCATGTCGCCGCTGTCCAGCGCCGCATGTTCCGCGTCGCAATGTGCGCGCAAGGTGGCGATATCCTTCGGCGTGGCCCGGATCGCGGCGGAATGGGCGGTGCGCGGCTCCAGCAGGGCGCGCGCCTCGAAGACCTCGCGCGCCTCGCGCACACCGGGATCGGCGACATAGGCGCCCCGGTTGCGCTTCAGCACCACCAGTTGCTGATGCGCCAGCGATTGCAGCGCCGCCCGCACGATGGTCCGGCTGACCCCGAACAATTCGCCCACCTCATCCTCGGAAATCTTCGACCCCGGCGACAGGCGGTGTTCAAGAATGGCCCGCCGCAGCGTGTCGGCCACCGCCTCGCTGCTGCTCAGGGTCTGGGTCGGCTGGTCCAAGGTCGCCCTCCGCGCGCTTTGCGTCATTGCCCTCTGGTAGCGTGATTCGCCGCGCTGCACGAGACGGGACAGCGGCGCAGTGCAGTTGCAGCATGATCGTATACAAACCGCGATACAATTTTCACCACATCGCGCAGCCCATGCCTATTCCGGGTCCGTTTCCGGTTTCGCCCTCGGGCGGCGGCGCCCGGGAATTGTGCGCGCGCCCCGGACATGACCCGATCCTTTCCAACGCGGCATACGGGGGACAGTGTGCGGACGGCGAATGATCTGGAATTCGTGGCGCTGACCAAGCGCTATGGCACCACGGTGGCGGTGAACGCGATCAACCACCTGATCCCGGCGGGGCGCTATGTCTGCCTGCTCGGCCCCTCTGGCTGCGGCAAATCCTCGACCCTGCGGATGATCGCCGGGCATGAGAGCGTCAGCGACGGCAATGTCCTGCTCGCCGGCCGCGACATCTCGCACCTGCCCCCCGCCAAGCGCGGCACCGCGATGATGTTCCAAAGCTACGCCCTGTTTCCGCATCTGAGCGTGCGCGACAACGTGGCCTTCAGCCTGAAGATGAAGGGCGAGGACAAGGCCAGCCGCCACAAACGCGCCGAGGAACTGCTCGACCTCGTCGACATGCAGCGCCTCGCCGACCGGATGCCCGCGCAACTCTCCGGCGGCCAGCAACAACGCGTGGCGCTCGCCCGCGCGCTGATCACCAACCCGCAGGTCCTGCTGCTGGACGAGCCGCTCTCGGCGCTCGACCCGTTCCTGCGCATCCGGATGCGGACCGAGCTGAAGCGCCTGCAACGCGAACTTGGCATCACCTTCCTGCACGTCACCCACGGTCAGGACGAAGCCCTCGCGCTGGCCGACGAGATCATCGTGATGAACAACGGGCTGATCGAGCAGGCCGGCCCCGCCCGCGCGCTCTTCAACCAGCCCCGCACCGCCTTCGTCGCCCGCTTCATGGGCGGCCATAACGTGGTGCAGGCCGAGGGCCGCCCGGCCGCCGTCCGCACCGACCAGACACGGATCGAGCGCGGCGGCGCAGGCCTGCCCGCCACCGTGATGGGCGTCGAATATCAGGGCACCAACGTCACCGTTCTGGTCAGGACCGAGGCCGGCGAAGAGATCACCAGCCTGACCCCCGAAGCCAGCTTCTTCGACGCGCCCTTCGCGCCCGGCGAGGCCGCGACCATCGCCTGGGATCCCTCCGATCTGCATTACCTGACCACCTGAAATGCCCGCGCAAGCCGGGCAGCAACCCTGACAACAGAGGATGAAGAGATGACGATCACCAAAGACAATGGCGTCTACAGCCGCCGCGCCATCCTGCGCGGCGCCGCCGCCACCGTTGCCGCCGCAGGGGCCACCACCCTTGGCGCGCCGATGATCTGGGCACAGAACATCAAGGACGTGACGCTGCGCCAGTTCGGCACCGGCGTGTCGAACCTCAATGAGGTTGCAGACAAGGTGAAATCCGACCTCGGCTTCACCCTCCAGATGACCGCGCTCGACAGCGATGCGGTGACCCAGCGCGCCGCGACCCAGCCGAAAAGCTTCGACATCGCCGATTGCGAATACTGGATCTGCAAGAAGGTCTGGCCGACCGGCAACCTGCAGCCGATGGACGTCAAGAAGCTGAAATACTATGACAAGATCTCGCCGATCTTCACCACCGGCAAGCTGCACCCCGACAGCATCATCGCCCAGGGCACCTCGCCCGCGACCGTGGGCTTCGTCGACGGCCCCGATGCCAAGACCTTCGCCAAGGGCCCGACCGGCTGGATGACGCTGATCCCGACGATCTACAACGCCGACACGCTCGGCATCCGCCCCGACCTGATCAAGCGCCCGATCACCAGCTGGGCCGAGCTGATGAACCCGGAATTCAAGGGCAAGGCCTCGATCCTCGACATCTCGGCGATCGGCATCATGGACATGGCGATGGTCTGCGAGGCGATGGGCAAGATCAAATACGTCGACAAGGGCAACATGACCAAGGACGAGATCGACAAGACCATGGCGATCTTCACCGAAGCCAAGAAGGCCGGCCAGTTCCGCGCCTTCTGGAAAAGCTTCGACGAGTTGGTCAACCTGATGGCCTCGGGCGAGGTGGTGATCCAGTCGATGTGGTCGCCCGCCGTCACCGCCGTCAAGGCGCGCGGCATCGCTTGTGTCTTCCAGCCGCTGAAAGAGGGCTACCGCGCCTGGGGCGGCGGCCTTGGCCTGTCGCGCAACCTCAGCGGGCTGGAGCTTGATGCCGCCTATGAATACCTGAACTGGTATGTCTCGGGCTGGGTCGGCGGCTTCCTGATGCGGCAGGGCTATTACTCGGCCGTGCCGGAAACCTCGAAAGAGTTCATGTCCGAGAACGAATGGGGCTACTGGTATCTCGGCAAGCCCGCCACCGCCGACATCGTCTCGCCGCAGGGCCAGAAGATCGCCTCGGCCGGCGACGTCCGCGACGGCGGCTCCTATGACGAACGCATGGGCCATGTCGCCTGCTGGAACTCGGTGATGGACGAGAACCAGTACATGGTCCGCAAATGGAATGAGTTCATCGCCGCCTGATCCGGCCACGCCAAACGCGCCCCTTTCCCCGCCACCGGGGGAGGGGGCCCATGCCCCCTCAGGACAGATCCGCCATGGCAAGACCCGACGGAACGAGCACGGCCACCGGCTGGCTTCTCGCCTCACCCCTCGTGCTGGTGCTGGCGCTTTTTCTGGTGCTGCCGATCATCATGATCGTCGCGGTCAGCTTCTGGGGCGCGACCGAATTCTCGATCTACCCGGCCTTCCAGTTCGACAATTACGAATTCCTGCTGACCTCGCCGGTCACCTACGCGACCTTCCTGAACACCCTGAAATACGCCCTCATCACCTGGGCGCTGACGCTCGGCATCGGCTTCACCGTGGCCTATTTCCTCGCCTTCCATGTCCGCACCCTGACCTGGCAGATTGCACTGGCGCTGATCTGCACCGTGCCGTTCTGGACCTCGAACATCATCCGCATGATCTCCTGGATCCCCTTCCTGGGCCGCAACGGCATCGCGAACTCCACGCTTCTGTCCATGGGGATCATCGACAAGCCGCTGGAATGGCTGCTGTTTTCCGACTTCTCGGTGATCCTGGCCTTCGTCCACCTGAACACCTTCTTCATGATCGTGCCGATCCTGAACACCATGCTGCGGATCGACAAATCCCTGATCGAGGCGGCGCGCGACGGCGGCGCCACCGGCGCCCAGATCCTGTGGAATGTCATCGTGCCGCTGACCAAACCCGGCATCATGATCGGCTCGATCTTCGTGCTGACCCTGGTGATGGGCGATTTCATCACCGTGCGCTTCATGTCGGGCAGCCAGTCCGCCAATGTCGGGCGGATGATCTCGAATGACGTGAGCCTGCTGCAATACCCTTCGGCCGCGGCGACATCGGTGGTGCTCCTGGTGACGGTGATGCTGATGGTCTCGGTCATGCTGCGCCTCGTCGACATCCGCAAGGAGCTTTAGGATGGAACCGCGCCCGCGCTCCTTCTACGTTCTCGCCGCCTTCTTCGCGCTCTATGTGCTGTTCCTCTATGGTCCCACGATCACCATCGGCATCCTGTCCTTTCAGGGGCCAGAGGGCGGGCTGACCTTCCCGATGCGCGGCACCTCGCTGCACTGGTATTCCGAGCTGTTCCAGCGCCAGTCGGTCGGCGACATCTGGGGCGCCTTCCGCCGTTCGTTTGCTCTGGGGCTGATCGTGATGGTCGTCACCGTGGTGATCTCGGTGATGGGCGGGCTTGCCTTCCGGCACCGCTTCGCCGGCTCGACCGCGCTTTTCTACCTGATCATCGCCAGCCTCACGATCCCCTCGATCCTGGTCTCGCTCGGCGTCGGGCTGATCTTCGGCCAGCTTGGCCTGCCGGTGCATTGGGCGACCTCGGGCCTCGGCGCGCAGCTGACTTGGACCTTGCCCTTCGGCCTTCTGATCATGTTCGCCGTCTTCAACCGCTTCAACCCGGCCTATGAGGAAGCCGCGCGCGATCAAGGCGCCACAGCCTGGCAGACCCTGCGCCATGTCGTGGTGCCGATCATCGCGCCCAGCCTGATCGGTGTGGCGCTGTTCGGCTTCACCCTCTCCTACGACGAATTCGCCCGCACGCTGCTGACGGCGGGGTCCTTCAACACCCTGCCGCTCGAGATCTTCGGGATGACCACCAATGTCACCTCGCCGATCCTCTTCGCGCTCGGCACGCTGACCACGGCCTTCTCGCTCCTGATCATCGGCGCCTTCCTTGCCATCGTCCTGATCGCGCAGCGCCGCCGCTCGCGGCTGGGCAATGACGCGGGCAAGGGGATGATCTGATCCTCATGATCCGCCTGCTGGTGATCAATCCCAACGCGACCCGGTCGATGACCGACAAGATCGCCGCCGCCGCGCGTGCGGCTGCAGGGCAGGGCGTCACCGTCACCGCCCTGACCAACCAGAGCGGCCCCGCCTCGATCCAGGGCGCCGAGGATGGCACAATGGCCACCCCCGGCGTCCTCGATGCCGTGCGCCACGCCCGGGCCGACGCCATCGTCATCGCCTGCTTCGACGACACCGCCCTCGCCGCCGCCCGCCGGATCGCGCCATGCCCGGTGATCGGCATCGGCGAGGCCGCGTTCCACGCCGCCATCCTGCTCGGCGCGCGTTTCTCGGTTGTCACCACCCTCTCCGTCTCGGTCCCGGTGATCGAGCAGAACCTGATCGACTACGGCCTAGCCCAACATTGCCTGCGCGTCCGCGCCAGCGAGGTTCCGGTCCTCGACCTCGAACGCCCCGGCAGCGACGCCGAGGCGCGCATCTCTGCCGAGATCGCCCGCGCCATAAGTGAAGACGGCGCCGGGGCCATCGTGCTCGGCTGCGCCGGCATGGCCGACCTCGCCGCGCGGCTGTCACAGACCCACGGCCTGCCGGTGATCGACGGCGTCGCCGCAGCCTCCGGCATGGCCACCACGCTGGCCCGGCTGCCAACTTCCGGCATCTTCCGCGCGCGAGAGCCCGCCTGATGCCCGTCACCCCGAACCCGCGCTATCCGTTCCGCGCCATCACCGCGCGCCCGGATTTCAGCTGGCCTGAAGGCCGCCGCCTCGCCCTCTACATCGGGGTGAATGTCGAGGTCTTCTCCTTCGGCACGGGCCTCGGCGCGGAACTCGCCCCCGGCGGCCCGCAGCCGGATGTGCTGAACTATGCCTGGCGCGACTACGGCAACCGCGTCGGCCTCTGGCGCATGATCGAGATGTTCGACCGCCTCGCGCTGCCCCTCACCGTGCTCGCCAACAGCGACACCTACGCCGCCGCCCCCGGGGTGATCGAGGCCTTCCGCGCCCGTGGCGATGAGATCGCAGGCCACGGCCGCAGCAACTCCGAACGCCAGGGCATCCTGCCGGAACCCGAAGAACGCGCCCTGATCGCCGAGGCGACGGCGATCCTGACCCAAAACGAAGGCCGCGCCCCGAAAGGCTGGCTCGGCCCCTGGATCTCGCAAAGCCCGCTCACGCCTGACCTTTTGCAGGAAGCGGGCTACAGCTACCTGCTCGACTGGTGCCACGACGACCAGCCCACATGGATGACAACCCGCAAGGGCCGCATCCTCTCGGTGCCCTATCCGCAGGAACTGAACGACATCCCGCAGATCGTCGGACGGAAAAGAGAGGGCCGCGACTTCGCCGATATGATCATCGACGCCTTCGACGTCATGCTGGACGAAAGCGCCCGCCGCCCGCTGGTCATGGGGATCGCGCTGCACGGCTACATCATGGGCCAGCCGCATCGCATCAGCCATCTCGAACGCGCGCTGCGCCATATCCTCGCGGCCTCAGGCGAGCGCGTCTGGATCACCACCGCAGGCGCCATCGCTGACCACTACCAAAGCCTGCCCGTCTGACCTCCCCGGTCCTACTTGCCCACTTTGGCCGGCCCAGAGAGCGGCCCAGAGATGCGGCGCAGAGATCGGCGTACTCGTCCCGCTCACCGGCGCCTGGTTCCGGTTGAACAGCATCAGCGTCTGGCTGAACAGCAAAAACAGAACGACCCCCGCAATCACGAAGTTTCGCTTGCGCTTCGCATCCTCCTCCACCACCGCCTTGGCCGCGACGGCCGCCGCCACCTTCGGCGCTTCTGCCGGCGCCGCGCCTTTGCCCGGCAACAGCGCGATCAGCCGGTTCGCGATCGACCGGTGATTCAGCAAAAGCGCGGGGATCCCCGGCAGCGCCGCAATCAGCGTATCGAGCCGCTGCCGCGCGTGGTCCACCGGCAGGCCCGCCAGTTGCCTCGCCTCCTGCCAGGGATCGACACCAAGCCGGGCCAGCGCCGACAGGACGCTGACCTGCACCCCGTTCCGGTCTTCGCCCACCTGCGCGAACAGAAACCCGTCGAATTGCGGATCCTGCGCGGGAAGCCAGCTCTGCGTTGCCATGTACCTACTCCATTGTCTCATTTCAGTGGAAACCGGCGCCCCGCCTCGGGCGGCGCAATCCGGACCGTTGCGTGGCGCTCCTGTGAGGATCCGCGCCCCGGACCGTCGACACCCTGACAAGCCGCACCGCCCGCACAAGTTCCGCCCGCAAGGCCGCTAACACGACCTGCGCCGAGGTCCGGCCGGCCCGGATCGGCCCAATGCCGCGCAACGCCCGCGATCCTGCGCGACATTCGGCGCAGTCGAGCACCCGAGGCGGGCCGTTCGGGGCTGGGGGCGTATCGACGCGCTCCGGCAAAGCCGCCCCGATGAATCCCGCGGGGGGCGAGGGGACGTCGCCTCCCGCGGGGTCCATCGGAAATCGGCATGCGCCGCAGGCCATCCTGAACGGACGTCCACCCCCTGATTCTGCGCGAGATATGGCGGCTGTCGCTAACCCAGGTTAGCTTCCGCGAAAAACCCATAGCCCGCACCGCGGCACCCGATCGTGGCGTTGACCGTCTTGGTCCTGGGCAGGGCGTTGACGCAAGGCCGTGCCAAACCGGCGCCCCTGCACCAACCCTGCCAACCCGCGATTGACTCGGCGCCAGTCACCGCTAAATGCCCCCGGCGCTGCTTCAGGTCAGTGTCGCCGACGCGGTTTCCGGTCATGCTACGCGCTCCGATGGCCACGTTCCGTCTCCATCCGGATGCAGCCAAAGGAGATCACATGGCACGCTTCACGACCTCGCTTCGAAGCCTCGTCGCCCGCCTCGGCATCGTTCTCGCGGCGACCGTCGCAGCCACCGGCGCGACGACGGTCGCAGCCAATGCCTTCACCAGCGCATCAGCCTATGTCACCACCGGGCTCAACCTGCGCGCCGGGCCCGGCACCGGCTACCCCGTCATCACCGCCATGTCGGCCGGCGACCCGGTGCAGGTCTATGGCTGCACCTCGGGCTATGGCTGGTGCGATATCAGCTGGGGCGGCAATCGGGGCTGGGCCTCGGGGCATTACCTTCAGATGGACTACCAAAGCCGCCGAGAGCCGATCTATACACGGGGCGCCACCCTCGGCGTTCCCTTCGTGCTGTTCAGCCTCGACAGCTACTGGCAGCAGAATTACCGGACCCGGCCGTTCTACACCTCGCGGTCGCGCTATCAGGGGCAGGGGTTCAATCCGCAGGGCCAGACCACGCCGCATTACCGCCCGCGTCCGTCAACGCAACCGACGCGTCCGCCCGGCTACAAGCCCAGACCCGGTCGGTCCGCCTGCCCGCCGGGCACCCACGCGAGTGGCAATACCTGCAGACGGAACTGACCCCGCGCGCAACCCCGGCCCGCACTCCGGCCGGGGTTCCCGCGGCTTTCGGCGCGGCGATCTGACCGGATCGCGGCCGGAACCCCATGCCACTGCGCGGAAATCCCCCGCGGCGAACTGATCCATGTTAGTATGGTCGCACCAAGCGGGCTCTCTCCTGTCTCCAATCTTTGGTTGGCCCGATCTGGGCGGCGAGGGCGCTCGGAAACTGCTGCGCACCCGGCTCGGACCGAACCCGGGCTGAATTTCCCACCGGCCGCTTCGTTGGATGCAGGCCAGACAGCCCGATCCGACCACGACCCGCGACCAACCGGTATCGCTTCCTCCCGTCTCACCCACGGATCGCTTATGAAAAGGCACATGTCATGCTCGGCACCATTCTTATCGTCATCCTCATCCTGATGCTTATCGGCTCGTTGCCGCGCTGGGGCCACAGCGCCAACTGGGGTTACGGCCCCAGCGGCGGTCTTGGCCTTGTCGTGGTGATCCTGCTGATCCTCGTGCTGACAGGAAGGCTCTGACGATCGACACCCTGAACCTAGGGCCGCAAGACAGAGACTCTCGCCGTGATGATCTTGCGGATCAGCGCCGCCACGGCGGCGTGATGCCCGGGCGTGTCGTCGGTCTCCGGAGCATTCGCATGCGCCGCAGCCGCATCCTGAAGGATCCCGCTGATTTCGCGGTCCGGCAGGATGCGCCGGTCGCTCAGCGCCAGCAGAAGCGAATCGAGGATGGTAAGCGCTGCCTGGCCCGCGACGGCAGAGGTGGGGATCATGGGAAAAAACCTTTCAAATGCGCGTCCAATGCCAGAGGTCCGGCCGGACGGCATCCATCGCACTGGTATCTTCGCAGGACTGCTATGATGTGGATTGATCTGGATCAGGGAAAGACCCGATCCGGCGGATCAATTTCCATCCGGCCGCAGAGGGCACCGGTTTGATCGCGGGACCAAAAGGACAGGAGATGCACAACTCGCTTCAGCCCCACTCGACCCACCGCAGTCCGCTTGCCCGCAAGCTGAGCGCCTATGTCGCCCTTACCGACCCGGAACTGGCGATCCTGTCGGGGCTGCACAAGCGGCGCAAGGTGTTTCCGGCCGGGGGTGACCTGATCTATCAGGGTCAGGCGCTGCGGCCCGCCTATATTCTGGCAAGCGGCTGGGTGTCCTCCTACAAGATCCTGCCCGACGGGACGCGCCAGATCGTCGATTTCCAGATCCCCGGCGATTTCCTCGGCTTGCGCAGCATGTTGTTTCGCACCGCCGACCATAATGTGGAACCGATCACCCAGGTCGAGGTTTCGGAAGTGCTGGCCACCGACCTGATCGACGCCTTCGAACGCACCCCTCGCCTTGCCACCGCCGTCCTCTGGGCCGCCTCGCGGGATGAGGCGATGGTGGTCGAACACCTGATCGACCTCGGCCGCCGCGATGCGCTGCAGCGTGTGGTGCATTTCATGCTCGAACTCGGCGCGCGTCTGATGCTGGTCGGGCTCGGCACCAAGGAAGGCTATGTCTGCCCGCTGTCACAATATCTTCTGGCCGATGCGCTCGGCCTCAGCGCGGTCCATGTCAACCGCATCCTGCGCCAGCTGCGCGAGGAAAAGCTGCTGACCTTCCGCAACGGCCATGTGACCTTTGACAATTTCGATGGCCTCGTCGCGCTGGCAGAGTTCGACCTGACCTATCTTGATCAAAGCGGACCTCTGCTGCGCTGACGAAACATCAGCCGCCCGAGAGGGCGGCGGCCAATATCATCCGCCCGCCGGGGCAGGGGCGGTCTTGCTGGCGAAATCCGCAGCCGTCTGGCCCGGGGCCACACCCAGAAACGCCACCAGCGACCAGATCTGATCATCGCTCATCGAGGGCTTGAACCCCGGCATCGCGGTCATCTTCACACCGTATTTGATGAACTGGAAGTTCTCGGCGGCATCCGGTTCGCGGCTGGCGTGAAACAGATCCGGCGGCGACGGGTTCACGCCCTTGGAAATGGCGGTCGGGGTCAGCCCCGGCCCGCCGTGGCAGACCGAACAGTTCTGCGTGAACAGCCGCCCGCCCGCCAGGATGATCTCTGGCGCATCAAGCCCCTCTGGCGGATGGTTCGCGCCGAACCTTGCCCCGACCGACTTCTCGGAGGTCGTGTGCACCGCCCATTTCATCAAGGCATTGTCCGGCGTCGTCGCCGAGACATCGTAGATCCCGGAATAGATGAACGTCAGGCCACCCGCCACGGCAACGACGATGCAGCCAAGAATTGTCAGAAGGATTTTCACACGTATCTCCAAAGCTTTGGTCAAAATCCCCACCGCGACGGACACGTCCGGTGGGGCTCGTCAGGCGTTGGCGAGATGCGAACAAACCTTCAACCTGTGTCGAAGAGGCGATGAAACCCGCCGGAGACTGGGGACAGCGACGTACAGCGGGTTTCACCTGCGCTCGACAACAAGACATGGCGGCTGGGTTGGACAGACGCCACGCCGTATCTTCGCGCCAAGCCCGGGCGGGCGCACTGACGCAGGTTAGCCAAGGCCGATCGCCGCCGAAAACCGCCGGTGCCGCAGGCTTGCAGCCCGACCAACCGCGCTCAGGCTCCGAACCTCAGGGCGTCGCTACCGATTTCATCCGGCTTTCGATCAGCATCCCGTCCTGTTCCACGATCGGATAGGCCACCGAGATGATATGCGCATTCACCCGCTTCAGATCGCGCAGCATGTCGAGGTGCAGCGATGAGGTATGCAGGCTGTCGGCCTGTCCGTCCTGAAGACGCAGGAAGTGACGCTCGGCCAATTCCTTCTCCATCCGCCGTATGTCCACCTTCACCTGCATAAGCTTGCGCGCCAACTCCTTGTCGCGACTGATGAAAATGGTCTGCGCCACGCGCATGTTCTCCTGCGTCAGCAGAAAGATCGCGTTCAACTCGCGATAGCCCTCTTCCGAGAACCGCAGGGCATGCCGGATCTTCTTGTCGACCTCGGCGGTCAGGCCCTTTTCGATGATATCCCCGGAATGTTCGAGGTTGATGACGTAATCGAGGATGATGATCGACCGCCGCCGGTCTTCCTCTGCCGCATTCCGCCCGAGCCGCGACAGGTAGATCTTCACCTCCTGCTGCAAATGGTCGACCCTGTCTTCCAGCCGCGCCACTTCCGCAAGCGGGGCCGGGTCGTTCTGCCGGAACGCCTTCATCGTCAGCGCCAGCATGGTCTCGACCAGATCGCCGATCGCCAGCGCCTCGCGGCTCGCCCCGGTCAGCGCGATGGTCGGCTGGTCCAGCGCCGCATCGTCCAGCCAGCGCGTCGCCACCACTTCCTTGTCCGGGGCATTCGGGACAAAGCGCACCACCATCTCCGAGATCAGCCCCGCGAAAGGCCAGATCACCGCCGCCAGCACAAGGTTGAACGCAAGGTGAGCTTCCACCGGCAGTCCATTGGCAATAAACGGAAAGCGCATCAGAAACGCGCTCGCCGGTCCGGCAAAGGGCGTCGCGACCAGACAGCCGATCCCGCGCACCGCAAGGTTGCCGATCGCCACCCGCCGCCCCGCCGGGGCCGATTTCAGCGTGGCCAGAATCGGCGGGATCGCACCGCCGAAATTCGCCCCCAGCACCATCACCACCGACAGCGCCGGCGGCAACCCGCCCGCAAGGCTCAGCGACAGCAGCAGCATCACCACCGCCAGCGACGAGGAGCAGAGCACCGCCAGCACCGCGGCAAAGGCGAAGGCCACCGGCCAGGCCCCGTCCAGCAGCCCCAGAAACGCCGCCATCGCCTGCGAATCCCGGATCGGCGCCGAGGCCCCGTTCAGCAGGATCAGCGACAGCAGCATCAGCCCGATTCCGATCAGCGCCAGCCCGACGCCACTGGTCGCCGGGCGGGTCTGCTTGCGCATCACGAACCCGGCCAGCAGCAGGAAGGGCGAGATCGCCTCAACCCCCGCCGCCACGATCCAGGCCGAGAGCGCGGTGCCGACATTGGCCCCGAGCAGCACGATCTGCGCCATCTTCGGCCGGATCATGTCGGCCTCGACGAAGGATGCCGTCATCAGCGCCGTCGCGGTCGAGGATTGCAGCCCCAGTGTCGCCACCAGCCCGGAAAAGAACGCCCGCGGCCGGGTCTTGGTGCCAAAGCCCAGCGCCATCTTCAGCCGCAGCCCGAAGGCTTCGGTCATGCCGTCCCGCACCATGCGCAGCCCGAACAAGAGCAGCGCCACCGCGCCACCAAGCCTGATCAGGACGGAAAATAATTCCAACCTCTTGCACCTTTCCTGTTGTCGTGACCGCTGGCAGAGCCAGCAGCCCCGCTGTCATATTTCTGTTACAAATCTGCCTGGAGCGCGGAAGTGTCAACAGCCCCGCCCCAAACCTTGTCCTGTGTTACCCAAGAGATGCAGGCTTTCGCGTCCCGAATGGTCGCATCCCAAGTGCTTTCCGACGCGCGATCATGCCGGGGCAGGGCGCGCGACCGCGACCCGCCCCGACGCCAGGCGTTGGCCTTGCCCGCGTCCTGCCCTACAAGACAGACGCGACCCGCCGAAAACCGCCGCCCGCGTGTCAAGGAGACTGCCGTGACCCCCTTCGTGTTCAACACCTCGAAAAGCATCCAGTTCGGCGCCGGCCAGCTGGGCAGGCTCGGTGACATCGTGCGTGCCCAGATCGGCCAGCGCATCCTGCTGGTGACCGATCCGGGCATGATGCGCACCGGCATCGTCGAGCGCGCGATGGAGGGCCTCGCCAGCGCCGGCATCCGTGTCGAGCTGTTCAACGACGTCGCCGCCGACCCGCCCGAAGCCGTGGTGCTCGATGCGACCGAGCGCGCCCGCGCGGCCGGGGTCGAGGGCATCATCGGCCTCGGCGGCGGCTCCTCGCTCGACGTGGCGAAACTGGTCGCCGTTCTGGCGCTCGGGCAGGAAGACCTGAAGGCGATCTATGGCGTCGGCAATGTCAAGGGTGGCCGTCTGCCGCTGATCCTCGTGCCCACCACCGCCGGCACCGGGTCAGAGGTCACGCCGATCTCCATCGTCACCACCGGCACCAACGAAAAGATGGGTGTCGTCTCGCCGGTCCTGCTGCCCGATGTGGCGCTGCTCGATCCCGACCTCACGCTGGGTCTGCCCGCCCATATCACCGCCGCCACCGGCATCGACGCGATGGTTCACGCGATCGAGGCCTATGCCTCGGCCAGCGCCAACAACAACCCGCTGTCGCGGATGCTGGCGACCCAGGCGCTGACGCTGATGGGCGGGGCGCTGCTGACCGCGGTGCAGGATGGCAGCGATCTGAAAGCGCGCTCGGCGATGATGCTCGGCTCGATGCTGGCAGGCCAGGCCTTCGCCAATTCCCCGGTCGCGGCGGTCCATGCCCTGGCCTATCCGCTCGGCGGTCATTTCCACATCCCGCATGGCCTGTCGAACGCACTCGTGCTGCCGCATGTCCTCAGGTTCAACACGAAGACCGCGCCGCAACCCTATGCGGAACTTGCGCCTTTCGTCTTCCCCGACCTCGCGGAGCTGGAGGGGCAGGCGCGCGCCGAGGCGTTCTGCGACCGCCTGGCCGAACTCTCGGCCGCCTGCGGGCTGCAACAATCCCTGCGCGCGATGAACATCCCCGCGGATATCCTGCCGCGCCTCGCCAGTGACGCGATGAACCAGACCCGGCTTCTGGTCAACAACCCCCGCCCGGTGACCGAGGCCGACGCGCTGGCCATCTACCGCGCCGCCTACTGACGGCGCGCCGGACGCGGGCCCGGACGCGCCCGAAATCAGGCTGCGTCCTCGTGTCGCGCCGTGCAATGCGCCCGGCGCGGAACTTCACGCCCCAAGCTGCGTTGGCGACCGAATGGCACGGGGGAGCTCCGCGCCACGCTATGGGCGCGGCCGGCCTGATCGTGCCCCGACAAGAGCTTGAGGGGACAAGATTTCATGTATCGCATTCTGCTATCCAGCCTGATCGTCATTCTTGGTGCGGCACTCGGCATCGGCGGCGTCTGGCTCGTGGCCCTTGGTGGCTCCGCGGCCTACCTGCTGATCGGCCTCGGCCTGCTCTGGGCCGGTGGCCTGACGCTGGCGCGACGGATATCCGGCCTCACGGTCTACGCGCTGGTCCTGGTCGGCACCCTCGGCTGGGCGCTGTGGGAGGTCGGCTTCGACTGGTGGGCGCTCGCCGCACGCGGCGCGGTTCTGGCGGTGCTCGGCATCCTCTTGCTGCCGGTCGGTTTCGGCCTGCGCCGGACGAATGTCGCGGGCAGCGGGCCGAGCTATGGCAACGCGCGATCCTCCGGCGCGCCGGTCGCGACGCTCGGGGCCGCACTGGCGCTGACCATCATCGCCGCCGGCATCGCGATGGTCTCGACCCCGCATGACCTCGCAGGCTCCTTCGATGCGACCCGCATGAAACGCGCCGCCGCCCCGGCCCCCGATGGCGTCGCGCCGGGCGACTGGCCCGCCTATGGCCGCACCGCCAGCGGCCAGCGCTATTCGCCGCTCGACCAGATCACGCCCTCCAACGTCAAGGACCTGAAGGTCGCCTGGACCTACAAGACCGGCCAGATCCGCGGCGCCAAGGACCCGGTCGAGACCACCTATGAGGTGACGCCGCTTGTCGTGAACGGCACCATGTACATCTGCACGCCCTTCTCGATGGTGATCGCGCTCGACCCGGTGACCGGGGTCGAGAAATGGCGCTTTGACCCGGAACTGAAGCAGCCGCCGGTCCAGACCACCCAGCACATGACCTGCCGCGGGGTGAGCTATTTTGACGGCACCGGCCTGGCCCCGCAACCCGCCGCGAGCGTTACCCCCGCGCCCGCCCCGATCACGGCCCCTGCCACGGACGCTGCCCCGGCTGCCGCACCGGCTCCGGACACGCGCGGCCACGCCGGCCCCGGACGCGACCGCCGGACCGACGCACCGCAAAGCCCGCCCCGGATGAGGCGGTGCTCCTCACCGACAGCACCAGGGATGTGACCACCGCCGCCGCAGGCGTGCCGCAGAACTCGGTCACCGGCAACGCCCCGGCAGGCACACCGAACCCGGTCATCGACCGCAAGCCGCCGGGCAGCTTCAACCCCGATCCCTCCTGCGTGCGCCGCCTCTTCGTGCCGACCTCGGACGGCCGCCTGATCTCGATCAGCGCCGACACCGGCAAGATCTGCCCCGGCTTCGGCGGCGAGGATGGCACCATCAACCTCTGGGCCAATATGCCCAACGTCACCCCGGGCTCGGCCTATTCGACCTCGCCGCCGCTGGTGACCGAAATCGCTGGTGATCGTCGGCGGCACGGTGAACGACAATGCCTCGGCCACCTCGCCCTCGGGCGTGATCCGCGCCTATGATGTCTTCACCGGCAAACTCGTCTGGAACTTCGACAGCAAGAAGCCCGACGCGACCGACCCCATCGCCAATGGCCAGACCTATTCCGAGAATGCGCCCAACAGCTGGTCGGTGTCCTCTTACGACCCGAAACTGAACCTGGTCTATATCCCGATGGGCAACCAGTCGCCGGACCAATACGGGGCAGGGCGCTCGCCCGAGGTCGAGCGTTTCTCCTCTTCCGTGCTGGCGCTGCACGCCGATACCGGCAAGGTGGCCTGGGTGTTTCAGGGCACCCACCATGACCTCTGGGACATGGACGTCCCGGCCCAGCCCAGCCTGCTCGACCTGACGATCAACGGCGACACCATCCCCGCCCTGGTCCAGCCGACAAAACAGGGCGAGGTCTTCGTCCTCGACCGCCGCACCGGCAAGCCGCTGCTGCCGGTCACCGAAACCCCAGCTCCCGGCGGTGCCGTCGCCGGCGACACCAGCGCGCCGACCCAGCCGGTCTCGACCGTCTCGTTCAACCCGCCGCCGCTGACCGGGGCAAGCATGTGGGGCGCCACCATCCTCGACCAGCTTGCCTGCCGGATCGAGTTCCGCAAACTGCGCTACGAGGGCCGCTACACGCCGCCCTCGCTGCAGGGCTCGATCGTCTACCCCGGCAACTTCGGCACCTTCAACTGGGGCGGCGTCGCGGTCGATCCGGAACGCCAGGTGATGTTCGCCATGCCGGTCTACCTCGCCTTCACCTCAAAGCTGATCGCGCGCCCCGACGCCACCACCCGCATGGTCTCCAAATCCGGCGACCCGGTGTTCAACGAGAACTTCGGCGCGAAATATGCCTCCAAGATGGGCACTTTCCTGTCGCCCATCGGGCTGCCCTGCCAGCAGCCGCCATGGGGCTATGTCGCAGGCGTCGACCTGACCACCGGCAAGCGCATCTACATGCATGTCAACGGCACGGTGCGCGACCTCTCGCCGATCCCGCTGCCCTTCAAGATGGGCGTCCCGGGCATCGGCGGCCCGATCATCACCGCGCGGCGGGGTGGCCTTCCTCTCCGGCACGCTCGACTATTACGTGCGCGGCTATGACCTCGCCACCGGCGACGAGCTCTGGCAGGCCCGCCTTCCGGCAGGCGGGCAGGCCACGCCCTCGACCTACCTCGGCGCGGACGGCCGGCAATACCTCGTCGTCGTCGCAGGCGGGCATGGCTCAACCGGCACCAAGGCGGGTGACTCGATCATCGCCTATGCCCTGCCGAAATCCTGATGGCACGCGCCCCCCACCGGGTTGCTCCGGCCGGGGGCGCCAAGCCGCCCGCGAAATCCCGCGCCCGGCCCGCGAAGAAGGACCCACCGGACGACGATGCCCTCGTCGAGGCCGAAGATCTGCCGGTCGAGGATGAGGAACTGGTCAACGAGGCAGGCCGGCTGACGGCCATGCTGATCTACGAGACCATCCGCCGCGACGGCATGGATGAGCTCAAGCGTCCGCTGCCCTCGCTGATCTTCTCCGGCCTCGCGGCGGGCACCCTGATCAGCTTTTCTGTCCTGGGTCAGGCCGTGCTGCACGACGCGTCGCAAGGCAGTCCCGCGCAACAGGCGATCCAGGCGCTCGGCTATTCGCTGGGCTTCCTGATCGTCATCCTCGGCCGCATGCAGCTTTTCACCGAGAACACGATCTCGACCGTTCTGCCCTTTGCCCTGCGCCCGACACGGGGCGCCGCGCTTGCAGGTGCTGCGGCTCTGGTCCGTCGTGCTCGCCTCCAATGTCATCGGCGCGACGCTGGCCGCAACCTTCATCGCCTATGGCGGCGCGCTGCAACCCGCGCTGGTCGACACCATCGCCGCCCTCTCGCATGAGGCTTTGGCCGACACCCCGCTGGCCCTCTTCGCCCGCGCCATCCCGGCGGGCGTTCTGGTCGCGGCACTGGTCTGGATGCTGCCCTCGTCGCGCAATGCAGCGCTTCCGGTGATCGTCACCTTCACCTGGCTGATCGCGGCCGGCGGCTTCGCCCATATCGTCGCGGGCTCGGTCGAAATGGCCTTTCTGGTCGTCACCGGCAGCCTCTCGCTGCAAGCCGCCGCCTTCGGCTTCTTCCTGCCGGTCCTCGCCGGCAATGTCGTCGGCGGCACCTTCATCTTCTCGCTGCTGGCCTATGGCCAGGTCCGTCACGAGCTGTCCTGACGCCCCCGAGCCAGAGGCCGCCCGTGACAGTCGGTCGCATCCCGCTCGGCCATAAACCGCCGATTGACCCTTGACGCCACTCTCCTTCCGACAATCTGATTCGACAGAATACACTTTTTGCGGTAGCGCTACGGCATATTGATCGTTTTATTTGAGGTTTGCGTTATGGCAAGAAAACCTCGTGATGCGGCTGCCCCCGGGCAGCCCATAGTGAAGCCTATTTTAAACGTCGCCGCGACCCAGCCCCTGACTGCCGCAGGCCGAACGACCGGCCCCGGCCTGATTGACCGCGTGACGCAGACCCCGGGCGTCTTCGTGCCCCTGGCCCCGGATTTCACCCGCAATCTCTACGAGGCGAGCCGCCCGGGCCATGTCATCGTGCGCCCCGAGGATCTGCTCGCGCTGCGGATCGAGCTGCGCAACCTCACCGTCACGCCCGGCACGCCACCCAAGCTGCGCAAAAGCGGGGCAGGGGCGGCCTACCTCACGCTGCACTTCCCGCCGCAGGCCATCGCGGAACAGACCTTCTTCCTGACCCCGCCACCGAACCTGGTACCGAACGGGACGCAACAGGGCCAGATCGACGCCCAATCGAACCCCTACGGCACCCCCAAGTCCGAACCGCGGCGGCGGGCAGAGCGAGGCGCCGCCAAAGTCCCCCCGGTCCGCGCCCGGATCGCCGATGAATCGCGCCTCGTCTTCGCGGTGCCGGACGGGTTCGAGATCGATTATACCCTCGCCGCCATCCTCGATGCGGTGCAGACCCTGACCCCCAGCGTCGCCGCCAATGCCAAGCCGAGGGGGACCTCGCGCCGCGTCGTCAAGGCTTCCGACCTCTTCAACACAGAGGCGATCAACACGCTCTCGCCCAAGGCCCGCGCCGGGCTTGCCACCTACACATTGCGCAGCCTGCGCATCGGCGCCCTGCAAGGCGATCAGGCGACGCTGCGGCTGCGCCAGGCGACCGGCGGGCCCGCCTTCCAGCCGCTCGGCAAGGCCGCGCTTTCGGTGGCAGAGGTCAACGCCGCCTTCCGCCCGGTGGCCCAGCCCGCGCGCCCTGCAGTGCCCGGCCCCACCACCACGGCGATCGAACTGCCTTGGCGGCTGATCCTGTCGCCGCATTCCGGCACCCGCTGGCAGCACGCCAGCAGCCCCGCCCATTCCGATGCCACCAAGCACACCGAGCTCTGGCACTCGCGTCTGACTGCGCCCGCCGCCGACGGCTCGGTCATCCCCTCGCCCTATCCGGACCGGAACCGCACCACCCGCGCGATCTGGGCGCGCAGCGGCGAGGCGCTGGAGGCCGCCACCCCGCCGATGCAAAGCCAATGGCCCAGCTCCGCCGATATTCCGCTGCCGGTCGAGTCGCCGTTCCGCACTCCGATGGACGATTCCGACCGCTTCCAGATCTCCCACCTGTCGTCGAACTTCAGCCTGAAAGGGTACGAGCCCGCCCCGGTCGACACCAACCTGATGATGCTGACAGCGCTTGGCGGCTGGCTCAATTCCCGCGGCGCATGGGAACCGCCGGGGTTGTCGGTCGAGGAATGGGTGCATCGCGCCACCATGGCGCGCGACCATTACGTCCGCATCGTCTATCGCGGCTTCCTGTTCCCCTTCGGCCACCGCGTCTCGCTGGTGAAGGTCTCGGAACGCCGCTTCCACAACGGCCAGCAGGGCACAGAAAAGCGGGATGGCAACCCGGCCTACCTGCGCCAGCGCATGTTCATCGTGGTCCGCGAACACGAGCGCACCTATGACGACCCCGGCTTCCTTACCGCCCACAGCAAAGACAGCAGCGTGGTCTATTCCCACGCCTTTCCCTTCTCGCGCATCAAGATCCTGACCCAGGTCACCCCCGACATCGACGATCCCGCCACGCCGCCGTCGAGCATCCACGGCCGCCTGATGTTCTGGCCCTATGTCGGCGGCGCGCCGTTCCGCTTCCAATGTTCGGGCACCGATATCGACGGCAACCGGGTGATCTTCGATCTGCCGATGATCTTCATCGACAATATTCAGGCCTGCCCGCGGACCTACAACAAGATCAAGAAAACGGTGACGCTGGGCTATGCGGAGGCCGAGGGTTTCGCCGCGACCGCCCGCGACAAATACGACGCGGCCAGCGACCGGAACTGGGCCGACCTGACGCTGCAACGCGTGGCACTGGCCACCAGCGTCAAACCCGGCGACACCCAGCTTCAGGTCGAACGCATGACCTTCGGCGGTTTTGTCGAGGACAACAACACCTCGATCCGGGCCCTCAGCGACGGGTTGAACCGCCCCGTCTTCCTGCCGAGGGTGGCCGAGACTCAGGCCCGTATCGCAGCCCTGTCCCACCTGACCGGCAGCGCCAAATCGAACCGCCTGCAGTGGAACGCGCATTACCTGCAATTCGGCTTCGACAGCAACGAGGGCGAGGTCTTCGCCGACGTGATGCAGGACGCCGGCATGGCCCAGCTCGATTTCTCGTCGCAGGGCGATCGCTCGGGTGGCTTCGTGCAGCCCAACATGAAACCCAAGGCCCTGTCCCGCCTCGCGGGTCCGGTCACCAGCGACGTCGACAAGTTCATCGATGGCAACATGCCCAAGGGCTCCGGCTTTCCCACTTCGATCTCCGACCTGCCGCTGCCGCTCCTCTTCGGCTGCATCCCGCTCGGCGAGCTGATCGAGGCGGTGGCGAGCCTCAGCAGCAACCCCGAGAAGATCCCGAAATTCGGCAGCGAAGTCGGCCAATGAGCTGGAAACCTTCGTCAACGGGCTGGTCCGCCTCTTCGGTTTCGTCGCCGACATCGCCTCAAAACCCGCCGATATCGGCGCGGCGGCGGTCAAAGTGTTCAAGGCAACCCTCGTCGATCTGGAACAACAGGCGGCAGGCTATGCTGCGGCCCAGCTCGGTCCGGTCACGGGCAAGATCGACGAGCTGATGACCGACCTCGATCAGGTCGCCAGCAAACTCGCCTCGTTTGTCGACAAGGCGATCGATGACACCTCCTTCACCGCCGACCTGAACGCTCTGCCCGGCGCGATCAACACCGCTCGAACCAGGCTCGCGGAACTGAAAACCGCCGCCAATGCGCAGGTCGCAGGCGTCTCGGTGCCCTCCGGCATCCGCCAGTCGATCCTCAACGCGGTGCAGAAGCTCGACGATTTCCTCGCCGATCTTGCCGCCATCGAACAGGTCATCAGCTCCGGCAAGACGCTTTTCACCACTTTGGACGACGTCATCGGCGACCCGAGCACCTTTGAGGCTTTGTTCTCCGACCCGAACGCGCTGGCCGCGAAACTCAGCCTGATCAACGACGCCATTCCCGGCTTCCGCTCCGCCCTGCAAGGCTTCCACCTGCTCGACGGTGCGCCCAAGACCATCGTGCTCGATGCCCTTGCCACCGTGCATGACGTGCTGGGCGATATCACCGCGATCCTGAACCTGATCGCCATGCTGACCGGCGACACGCTGACCATCCGCTTCGACTGGAACCCCGAGATCAGCAGCTGGGGCTTCGACGGCGGCAGCGCCTCTGCCAACCCGATCTTCGTCGCCAATGACAAGAAGGGCTTCATGGTCGCGGTCGAGGCCAAGGTGAAGAAGAACGGCTCTTCCGGCCCGAAGATCAGCGTCACCTGCGGGCTGAAACACTTCGACCTCGTCCTGATCGCCCCGGCGAGCTTCATGGAGCTGAACTTCGAGAAGATCGAATTTTCCATCGACAGCGCCGCCAAGATGAACGTCGACGTGCTTCTGACCGACATCAAGTTCGTCGGCCCGCTCAGCTTCGTCGAGACGCTGCGCGACCTGATCCCGCTCGACGGCTTCAGCGACCCGCCCTATCTCGACATCTCGACCAGTGGCATCGACGCAGGCTTCGATGTCTCGCTGCCCTCGATCTCGGTCGGCGTCCTCAACCTCTCCAACCTCAGCCTCGGCGCGGGCTTCACCGTACCCTTCATCGGCCAGCCGCTCAGCGTGCGCTTCAACTTCTGCACCCGCGAGCAACCCTTCCTGCTCACCGTCTGGGTCTTCGGCGGCGGCGGCTTCTTCGGCGTCACCATCGACCCGCATGGCGTCCAGATCCTCGAAGCCTCGTTCGAATTCGGCGCGGCGATCTCGATCGACCTCGGCGTCGCCTCGGGCGGGGTCCATGTCATGGCGGGCATCTACTTCCGCATGGAACAGGATGCGGCCTCGCTTACCGGCTATTTCCGCCTCGGCGGCCATGTCAGCGTGCTCGGCATCATCACCGCCTCGCTCGAGCTCTATCTGGAGCTGCATTACGAATTCCAGTCCGGCAAATGCACCGGCAAGGCCAGCCTCACCATCGAGATCTCGCTCTTCATCTTCTCCGGCAGCGTCACCGTCAGTTGTGAACGAAAGTTCGCCGGCTCCAACGGCGACCCGAGCCTGCGCCAGATGCTCGGCTTCCACCCCGAACTGAGCCTCGATCAGGAACTGGCGCTGATCGACAGCGAGGCCGTCGATTACGCCTGGCGCGACCATATCGAAGCATTTGCCTGACAACGGGAGGCAGCGATGACCAAGCAGACAATCCTCTGGACTTCCCTTCCGTTCGGCCGCGATCCCGACAGCGGGCGCTGGCGGATCACGGCTGTGGTCTCGCCCCGGCTGACGCCGCAAGCGGCGGCAGAGCAGGTGCTGAAGGCCTTTCCGGATTTCCTCGACTGGCCCAAAACCCTGGCTGGCGCCCGGTTCGAGCTGATCCTGAACGGCTCGCCGGTCAAGCTCGACCTGCTGACGCAGCCGGACTCCGCCCTCTGGGGCAGGCTCTTCAGCCCGGAAACGCCGGTCGCAGGCTTCCAGTTCATGGACATGAGCAAGGTCAACCTGCGCTCCTATGGCCTCAGAAACGTGCTCGGCTTCCTGCGCCATTACTACGGCAGCCTCGCCGTCAACTCGGCCCAGCAACACCCGACGCTTCTGCCCTGGGCGTCTGCGCAGGGAGAGTTGAAGGGGATGCTCTCCGACCTCGGCACCCGGACCCAGAAGATCAACCTCGGCAACCGCTCGGTCGAGGTCGCACTCCCCGGCTTCTCCCGCTTCTTCGAGGATGAGGCCGAGAAATCCATCGGCTCCGCCGTCTTCGGCCCGAATGGCATCTACAAGATGCCGGTGCCCGCCGCCACGGCGGAACAGGGCGCCACGCCGGGGCAGGGCGCCACCGCCACCCGCCGCAGCATGGCGCCGGACTGGTACAACCCGCGCCCCGGCGGGCCGGGAACGCCGCTGGTGGCGCAACCCGACGCCGCCCTGATGGACCAGTTCCACAGCGCCGATGAATACAGCTTCTATCAGGCCGACCGCTTCTACCGCCGCGTCCGCCCCTCGGCCGACGAACAAAAGATGCGCCGCCCGAGCTACAAGGACATCACCCCGCCGCCAAAGGCCCCGGATTTCGACTTTCACCGCATCGTCGCCTCCTTCGGCGACACCCCCGCGGTGATGCGCGCGCTCGGGCTGGTGCTGGATTTCACCCTGGCCGACACTGCCGCGCTGGACAGCCTCATCGGGGCAGGGGGCGGCAAGGCGGTGGGCCAGATGGCGCTCCGCATCAAATGGTCCAACGGCCATGACCCGGCAGGCGACACCACGCCGCGCACCGCATGGTCCGCCGACAAGCAGCGCTTCTTCACCCGCCCACGCAGCACCGATCAGGATCGCGGCTTGCTGAAACTCGAAGGCTCCGACGATGACTGGGGCCAGCTGCCCGACAAGAAACCGGGCCTGTTCGATCTCTATCAGGTCGACCCCGACGGCGCCGCATTGAAGACGGTGAACTTCACCCTGACCGCGCAGAACCTCGTCACCAAAAGCCTCAGCCTGAAACAGCCGCATGGTGAGGTGACCTATACCACCGGCGACGCGCAGCCCGTGGCCGCGCTCCGCAGCGGCGGTCTCGGCGTCGCCCGGCACGGCCGCGCCGCCGCCGTGGCGCAGGATGCCGCCGCCGCCGCCCTGAAGAACGCGAGCATCGAGGCCGGCACCGGCAACACCGTCGTGATGTTCGCCGAGGATGTGCTGCGCGGCTACCGCATCGATGTCTCGCCGGTGCCCGATACCGCCCAGCCCGGCAAATGGTTCACGCTCTGCGCAAGGAACGGCACCTACAAGCTTATCAAACAACAGGAAACCATCGAATTTCCACCCGACGAAGGCCAGGTCTCCGGGGCCTCGACCACCTCCAGCCCCGATGCCTCGCCGGACGATCACTACCTCCACGAATCGCTCTTCCGCTGGACCGGGTGGAGCCTTTGCGCCCCCCGCTACGGTCTGGCACTCAAGGCCGAGACCGCCGCCGACAGCCAGGTCCAGGGCGAGGTGCCGACCACCGTCACCGATGAGGCGCAGAACGGCAACGGCCTCTCGGTCAGCTTCACTCCGGTCAAGGGCAGCCTGCCGCGCCTGCGCTTCGGCCAGCTCTACCGCTTCCGCGCCCGCATCGTCGACAGCGCCGGCAACAGCCTCGCCGCCGATGATGCCACGCCTCGATCCACTGGAAGGCGCCAGCGACGCCGTCGGCTACTGGCGCTTCGAACCCGTCGATCCGCCCGCCCTGGTCCACCGCGCCCGGGTCAGCGAAGGCGAGCAGCTCGAACGCATGGTGATCCGCTCGAATTACAACGCAACCCCCGATGCCTACCTCGCCAGCGCCGATTTCACCACCGCCGCCGCCCTGCCGGCCTCGCAGGATTTCGACTATGCCGCGGTCAATCAACGCCATTTCGTCCCGCCCAAATCCTCGCAGTTGCAATGCGAGACGCATGGCGCTTTCGACCCCTATTTCGCCGACTGGCAGAAGATCAAGCAAGGCTACGCCATCGGCGCGCGGGAGGCAGGCACCCTCTACGACGATCTGCCGGGCTCGCAGGTCAGCCTGATCACCCCGACAGCGCTCGACAATATCGCCACCACCGCCACCATCCCGCCCGCCCTGCCGGACGCGGAAAACCCGGTCGGCGACCGCCTCTCGGGGGGCCAATACGTCATCCATGCCGAGGCGCAGGTGACCACGCCCTATCTGCCCGATGTCGCGGCCGATGGCGTGGCGCTCCGCGCCGCCCCGGGCCACAGCCTGCCCGGCGTCACCGGCCCCGCCGACCTCGGGCCGAGCTGTGTCATCCGCCTCTCTGCCACCCATGAACTCGTGATCCTCGTCAGACACGGCAAGGACTGGCCAGATACCCTGGGGTTCCGCCTGATCCTCGCCGAACGCGCCGCAGCCCTCACCGAGATGCCCTGCGCCGAGGTCTTCCTCGACCCGGGTGCCCCGAAATGGGATGAGGACGCCCGCACCCTGACGCTTTTCGTCTCCAAGGGCCGGATCGAACGGCTGGTCTACTCCAGCTTCGCCGACCCGCATCTGATCCGCAGCTTCGGCGTCCCGCATTGGACCGGCTCCGGCCCGGGCTATGACTTCTGCGCCGCCACCGCCCAGATGGGCTGCAACTGGATGATCACGCCGTTCCGCCCGCTGGTGCTGGTCCATGCCGTGCAGGCCCCGCTCTGCCTGCCAGAAATGATCGTGCTCAACGCCAATCGCGGCCCGGGCGACCAGACCGCGATCCTGTCCTGCCGCACGATCCGCCTGCACGGCCCCTCCAGCGGCAAGTTCGAGATCGAGGCCGCCTGGCACGAATGGGTCGACGACATCCAGAAGGACAAGCCCGAACGGGTGCCGATGTCCGGCCAGCTGGGCGAGGTTCGCCTGTCGGAAAACCACGCCAACCAGTTCATCCTCGCCCAGGCGGTGAACGACCAGCTGGCAGATCCTTCCGCCGCGCGCGGCGACCGCCACCAACTCGGCGACACCCGCTTCCGGCTGATCGAATACCGCACCCGCGCGACGACGCGTTTCCGCGAATACCTGCCGCCCTCGATCTACGCCGACCCCGCCAAGGTCACCCGCCTCGGCCCGATCGCAGAGGGGCAGGGGTTCGCCCTGCCGCCCGAGGATGATGCCGCAGCCCCGATCCTGCCCGATCCGGGCGGCAGCACCGCCCAGACCCTCGTCCTCGCCTCGGCCCCGCCCGCCGATCCGCGCGTCCTCTACGTCGTGCCGACCTTCCGCTGGACCTCCTCCACCAGCCACGGCACGCAGGACTCCACCCGCCTCGGCAATGGTCTCCGGGTCTGGCTCGACCGGCCCTGGTTCAGCTCGGGCGACGGCGAGATGATCGGCGTCGTGACCTGGGCCGAAGCCGCGAAATTCGACGAGGTGCCGGCCCCGATGCAGGCCCTCGTCACGCAATGGGGCATGGACCCGCTCTGGGATACGGCGCTGCCCAAGGCGCTCAGCCGCGCCACCGATTTCACCGCCCGCGTGATCACCGACACCGTCACCCTGCAGGAACAGGGCAACAGCGGCCATGCCATGCAGATCGTCGCGCACCGCGTCCATTGGGACGACACCCGGCGCCTGTGGTATTGCGATATCGAGCTCGACCCCGGCACCAGCTACATGCCCTTCGTCCGTCTGGCGCTGGTGCGCTACCAGCCCAACGCGTTGCAAACCGCCAAGGTCTCCAAGGTCGTGCTCTGCGACTACGCGCAGGTCCTGCCACGGCGCCGCGCCGTGGTCACCCAGACCGGCGCCGCCGTCAGTGCCGAACTGCACGGCCCGGCGCCGCAATTCGGGCCGATGAAATTCCCGCTCGACACCAAATACCAGAACATCTCGTTCCCGAACCTCGAGTCGGAAACCGGGCGCAACCGCGTCGAACTGGTCCTGCAAACCCGCGACCCGGCCATCGACAGCGACCTTGCCTGGCAGGACAAGACGATCCTGATAAGCGAGGTCGTGGCCGGCCCGGCCCCGGCAGGGGTGGTGCCGCTGATCCAGCCAGCAACCCCGCAATCGGTCACCCGCGCCGCCGCCACCCGCACCGTTGAAACCCGCGCCAGTGGCACCGTCAACCTCGCCACCTCGGTCGACCGGGGCAGCTTGCTCACCCCCGGCCTCTCGACCTTCCCCTTCACCCTCGACCCGGCCTTCTGGTCCGGCAAAGCCACGCTGCCCGCCGGAAGCGGCCCGCGCCGCCTGATGCTGCGCGAGTTCGAGCGGTTCTATTCCGACCACGTCCTGCCCGAACACACCGGCAATCGCACCGACCAACGCCGCGTCATCGAGGAGCGTCTGGTCTATGCCAGCATCATCGAGATCGCCTGACCCCGGCCCCGCCACAGTCTGTTGACTCAAACCGGGTGCGGCGCTAACCCTGTACTACCATACTAGTATGGTGATGCATTCGGCCAATGGACCGGACCGCCTGCCGCAACCCGCCGCCGCTCCCCGCCTGAGACGGGCAGGGCGGCACCGGGCTGATCGGCGCGGCCCGCAGCCTTGCCCGTGCATCCAACGGCGAAAAGCCTTGTCGAACGGGAGGAAGACAACCATGACACCGATCAATATCAACCGCCGGACTCTGCTTGGCGGCACTGCGGGCCTTGCGGCCTATGCCGCCAGCATGCGCGGCGGCCTTGCGCTGACCATGCCGAGCGCACCGGTCAGCCTGAACATCGTCGATGTCGCGGGCAACCTCGCGCTGACCCAGAAGCCGATCCAGAAATACGTCGATGAGCACCCCAAGCTGGTCTCGGCGGTGAACTTCTCCAAGGCGCCCGCGCCGGAACTGCCGGGCAAGATCAAGGCCCAGCAGGGCGCCAACCGGATGGACATCGACCTCGTGCTGACCGGCACCGACGTGCTGTCCGCCGGGGTCGATCAGGGCCTCTGGATCAAGATGACCCCGGACCATTCCGCCGATCTGCCGAAGCTCGATGACATCTATCTGGAGCAGGCCGACAAGATGCAGGCGCTGGCCGAAGGCTACGGCGTGCTGGTCAGCTACTACCCCTCGGGCCCGCTCCTGGAATACGCGCCCGAACGCGTCGCCACCCCGCCCGCCAGCGCCGAGGATCTGCTGGCCTGGGCCAAGGCCAACCCGAACAAGTTCATGTATGCCCGCCCGGCCAACTCCGGCCCGGGGCGGACCTTCATCATGGGCCTGCCCTACCTTCTGGGCGACAAGGACCCGATGGACCCGGTCAAGGGCTGGGACAAGACCTGGGCCTATCTCGAGGAACTCGGCAAATACATCGAGTATTACGGCACCGGCACCACCGCCACGATGAAGGAAATGGGCGAGGGCACCCGCGACATGGTCGCCACCACCACCGGCTGGGACATCAACCCCCGCGTCCTCGGCATCGTGCCGAAATCGGCCAAGATCACCAGCCTGAAGGGCTTCCACTGGGTCACCGACGCGCATTACATGTGCGTGCCCAAGGGCGTCTCGGACGACAAGCTCGCGGTACTGATCGACCTGATGACCTATATGCTCACGCCCGAAGCGCAGGCCTACGCCTATGACGAGGGCTATTTCTACCCCGGTCCGGCGGTCAAGGACGTGCCGATCACCCTGGCGCCCAAGGCCAGCCAGGATGCGATCGCCGAATTCGGTCGCCCGGAATATGCCGATCTGATCGCCAACAATCCCAAGGAACTGCCGCTCGGCGCGACCCAGCTGGTCGCGGCCTTCCAGAAATGGGACCAGATGATCGGCGCCAAGAAAGGCTGATCCGGCAAGGCCAGCCCACCGCGCCCCTCCGCCGCCCCTCGGGCGGGCGGGGGGGCGTTCCCCCCAACCTGTGACCCGGATTGGCCCATCGCACGATGACCATCGCATCCCGAGATTTCCGCGCCCTGCGGCTGGACAATGTCCAACGCGCTTTTGGCGCTTTCAACGCCCTCAAGGGCATCTCGCTGACCGTCGAACGGGGTGAGTTCGTGGCGCTCCTCGGCTCCTCCGGCTGCGGCAAGTCAACCGCGCTGAACTGCCTTGCGGGCCTTCTCCCGCTGACCGGCGGCACGATCAGCCTCGACGACACCCGCATCGACCGCCTCAGCCCGGAAGATCGCGGCTTCGGCATGGTGTTCCAGAACTACGCGCTGTTCCCGCATATGTCGGTCACCAAGAACGTCGGTTTCGGCCTCAAGATGCGCGGCGAGCCTGCTTCCTCCATCGGGCCGAAGGTGGCCGAGGCGCTGCGCCTCGTGCGCCTCGAAGGTCAGGCCGACAAACTGCCCGGCCAGCTCTCCGGCGGCCAGCAACAGCGCGTCGCCATCGCCCGCGCCATCGTCGTCGAGCCGCCGCTCGTGCTGATGGACGAACCGCTGCTCGAACCTCGACGCGAAACTCCGCCTCGAACTGCGCGCCGAGATCCGGCGCATCCACCTCGTCCTCGGCTCCGCCACGATCTACGTGACCCATGATCAGGACGAGGCGCTCTCGCTCGCCGATCGCATCGTCGTCATGCGCAGCGGCGAGGTCCGTCAGGTCGGCACACCGGAAGAGCTTTACACCCGCCCGGCCACGCTCG
This sequence comes from uncultured Pseudomonadota bacterium, assembly GCA_963837565.1. Lineage (GTDB taxonomy): Bacteria > Pseudomonadota > Alphaproteobacteria > Rhodobacterales > Rhodobacteraceae > Solirhodobacter. The sequence goes on along the minus strand of CAWIOC010000018.1, from coordinate 421,201 downwards.
ACGTGGCCGAATTCATGGGCTACCGCAACCTGCTGACCGGCACGATGGCCGGCACCGGCGCCGGCGGCTTCGCCAATGTCTCGGTCAACGGCACCAATTGTCAGGGCACGCCGGTGGGCCCGCTCGGCACCGGCCCCGTCACCCTCGCGCTGCGCCCCGAGGACCTGACCACCATGCCCGACGGCCCCTTCCAGGCCCGCGTCGAGCAGGTCGAATACCGCGGTCGCGCCTTCTTCGGTCTCGCCTCCACCGCGGGCGGCGCCGAGCTTCACTTCCTGTCCCGAGACCGCATCACCCCCGGCGAAACCGTCCGCCTCGGCGCGGATCCCGACCGCATCCTGATTTACGCAGGTGCCAAATGAGCCTGGCCGAGCCCTCAACCCAGCCCCATGTCGGCCTGCGCGAACAGCTCTCGCGGCGCGGGCTTGACGGCACCACGCTGCTGGTGCTGCCCGCCGTGCTGATGATCCTCGGGCTCTTCATCTACCCCTTCGTCGCAGGCCTGATCCTGTCGTTCGAGCCGAAAGAGGGCGGGGCGCTCGGCAATTACGCCAAGTTCTTCTCCGACCCCTATCTCTACAACACCATCGCCACCACGCTTGGCATCGCGATCCCGGCCACCGCGCTGAACATCCTGATCTCGGTGCCGGTGGCGCTGCGCGTCCGGCTGATGCGGCGGCAGAGGCTGCTGACCACGATCCTTGTGATCCCGATCACGCTCGGCACCGTTCTGATCGCCGAAGGCCTGCTCAACTACCTCGGCCCGCAGGGCTGGCTGAACCGCTTTCTGGTGTCCTCGGGTCTGCTCTCGCACCCGATCCGGCTGGTGCATAACTACTGGGGCGTCTTCCTCTCACTGGTGATCTCGGGCTTTCCCTTCACCTTCCTGCTGACGCTCTCCTATGTCTCGGGCATCGACCCGCGGCTGGAGCAGGCCGCCTCGACCCTCGGCGCGGGCCCGCGCGCGCGCTTCCGCCATATCCTGCTGCCGCTGATGGCCTCCGGCCTCGCCATCACCTTCTGCCTCTCCTTCGTGCAGGCCTTCGCGGTCTTCCCCTCGGCTGTCCTCGTCGGCTCGCCCGCAGGCTCGACCCGGGTGATTTCCATCGCCGCCTTCCAGGCAGCCTATGAAAGCTACGATGCCTCGCTCGCCTCGGCCATCGCCATGCTGATGGGCTTCGTCCAGCTGGCCATCGTCGTCGTCGTGCTTTCGGCGCGCGGGCTGCTCTATCGCGGCCCCTCGGGCGGCGGAAAGGGATAAGACATGGCCACGCGCGACAGCACCCCCCAGGGCATCCTCGACCGTATCTGGATCACCGCGGTCTGGACCTTCATCGGCTTCTTCATCCTGAACCTCGCAGGCCTCGTCGCCACCGTCATCGTCAACAGCCTCGCCACCCGCTGGCTCGGCACCTGGCTGCCCAATGGCTATACGCTGCACTGGTATCTCGACGCCTGGACCGAGTTCCAGCTCGGCCAGATCCTGACCATCACCTTCGAGGTCGTGGGATCGGTCGTCCTGATCTCGGGCCTCCTCGGCGTGCCCGCCGCCTATGCCCTGTCGCGCCGCGACTTTCCCGGCAAACGCGCGGTGATGCTGCTGTTCCTGCTGCCGCTTCTGGTGCCGCCGATGACCATCGGCATCCCGCTGGCGACGGCGCTGTACAAGGTCGGCCTCGGCGGCACGATCTGGGGCGTGATCCTGGCCAACCTGGTGCCCTCGCTGCCCTTCGTGATCCTGATCACCATCCCCTTCATCGACCAGATCGACCAGCGCGTGGAAGACGCCGCAAGGGTGTTCGGCGCAGGCAAGCTCAAGCTCTTCATCTATGTCCTCGTGCCACTGCTGACCCCCGGCATCCTCGCCGCCCTGCTGCTGGTCCTGGTCCGCACCATCGCGATGTTCGAGCTGACCTTCCTGACCTCGGGACCGACCAGCCAGACCCTCGTGGTCGCGCTTTACTACGCCGTCTCGGCGGCAGGCGTGCGCGCCGGGCAATCGGTCGATGCAATGGCGGTGATCTATATGGCCACCACCCTCGTCTGGCTGCTGATCGCGCTGCGCTTCATCAACCCGACCCAGATCGTCGGGCGTCAGGCCGCCCCCGCCGATCCGCAAACCTGAGACCCAAAGCCCAAGAAGGAGCACGTTTCGTGCCGCTCAACCCCGACCGCCTCTTCCCCGCCGATCCGGGCACCCGCGCCATCGCGCGCCGCCTCTACGCCGGGGTGGCAGAGCTGCCGATCATCAGCCCGCACGGCCATACCGAACCGCGCTGGTTCGCCGAAAACGCCGCCTTCCCGGACCCGGCCCAACTGCTGATCGTGCCGGATCACTACATCTTCCGCATGCTCATGTCGCAGGGCGCGCGTCTGGAAGACCTCGGCGTGCCCACCCGCGACGGCGCCCCGGTGGAAAGCGACGGCCGCAAGATCTGGCGCCGCTTCGCCGAGAACTTTCACCTGTTTCGCGGCACGCCAAGCCGCTTCTGGCTCGAACACACGCTGGAAACCCTGTTCGGCATCACCACCCGGCTCAGCGCCGACACCGCCGACCAGACCTATGACCGTATCGCCGAGCAGCTGACCACCGACGCCTTCCGCCCCCGCGCCCTCTATGAGCGGTTCCGGATCGAGGCGATCTCGACCACCGACAGCGCGCTTGACCCGCTCGACCATCACCGCGCCATCAAGGCCTCGGGCTGGCAGGGCAGGGTGGTCCCGGCCTATCGCCCCGACGCCGTCGTCGACCCCGCCGCCGAGGGGTTTTCCGCCAATATCGCCCGTCTGGGCGAGATCACCGGGTTGGACACCGCAACCTGGTCGGGCTACCTCGCCGCGCACCGCGCCCGCCGCAAGCACTTCATCGCGCAGGGCGCGACCTCCTCCGACCACGGCCACCCGACCGCCACCACCGCCGATCTGCCCGCGGCGCAGGCCGCGGCGCTTTTCCACCGCGTCCTTTCCGGGCAGTCGGGCCCCGAGGAACAGGACACCTTCCGCGGCCAGATGCTGACCGAGATGGCGAAGATGAGCCTTGATGACGGCCTCGTCCTGCAGATCCACCCCGGCTCGATGCGCAATCACTCACCGCAGCTCTTCGCCCGCTTCGGCCCCAACATGGGCGCCGATATCCCGACCCGCACCGATTATGTCCATGCCCTCAAACCCTTGCTGGACGCAGTTGGCATGGAACCCAAGCTGACCATCATCCTGTTTACCCTGGATGAGACCAGCTATTCCCGCGAACTCGCCCCGCTCGCCGGCGTCTACCCGGCGCTGCGCCTCGGCCCGCCGTGGTGGTTCCACGACTCGCCCGAAGGCATGCGCCGCTTCCGCCAGCAGGCGACCGAGACCGCAGGCTTCTACAACACCGTCGGCTTCAACGACGACACCCGCGCTTTCCCCTCGATCCCGGCGCGCCATGACATGGCCCGCCGCATCGACTGTGCCTGCCTCGCTGACCTCGTCGCAACCCACCGACTGGACGAAGACGAGGCGGCAGAGCTGGCGCATGACCTCGCCTATCGCCTCGCCAAACAGGCCTACCGGCTGTGATGGGCGGGCGCGCGCCATACGGGCCCGGCAAATGACCTGGGTGATAGACCGCAGCAGGCCGGTCGGCCCGCAGGTCTACCGCTACCTGCGCCACAGCATCATCCGCAACCTGATGCCGCCGGGCACGAGGATCTCGGAATCCGAGATTGCCGCCACCTGCGCGGTCAGCCGGCAGCCGGTCCGCGAGGCCTTCATCAAACTGGCCGAAGAGGGCCTGCTCGAGGTCCGCCCCCAGCGCGGCACCTATGTCTGCAAGATCTCCCTCGCCGCCGTGCTCGATGCCCGCTTCGTGCGCGAGGCGATCGAGGCAGATGTCGTCACCCTGCTGGCCGAAACCGCCGATGATGCGATGGTCGCCGAACTGCGCGCCCAGGTCGCCCGGCAACGCGCCATCCTGCCTGCCGACCGCGCCAGCTTCATCGACCATGATGACCGCTTCCACCGCACCCTGGCCGAGCTTGCGGGCAAGTCCTACGCCTGGTCGGTGCTGGAAAGCATGAAATCCCAGATCGACCGGGTGCGCTATCTCTCGCTGCGCCAGTTCCCGATCGAGCCGCCGATCGAGCAGCACCATACCGTGGTCGAGGCCATCGCCCGGCGCAATCCGCCCGAGGCCGAACGCGCGCTGCGCGAACATCTGCGCAAGATCCTGCTCGACCTGCCCACGATCCTGGCCGAAAAACCCGACTTTTTCGAGGATGTGGCGATCCCCGTAAATTACGCCGCCACCCTGTAACCCGCGGTGCCAGGGCAGGGGCCGGCACCCTGATCCCCGGCACAGCCCTTTGCGCCCTATCCCAACCGCATCAACCGGTCTTGCGACGCGCGGCAATGGAACCCGAATGGCCAGGGCCATTTGCCATCAACTCTTGCGATTCAATCGCGTGCGAGTTATATGGTGGACATGTCAGACGCAACAGAAATGAATGACGCCTCAAGCCATCGGGAAGGCTCCGATGGCCCAACCCGCCCGTCCGGCGGCCCGCTCGACGATTTCCTCTGCTTCTCGGTCTATTCGACCGGCCTGGCGTTCAACCGGATCTACAAGCCGCTGCTCGACAAACTGGGCCTGACCTATGTCCAGTATCTGGTCATGGTCGCATTGATGGATCGCGATGCGCAGTCGGTCAGCGACCTGGGCGATCTGCTTTTCCTCGAATTGAACACGCTCACCCCCCTGTTGAAGCGCCTCGAAGCCTCGGGCTTGCTGACCCGCACGCGCGATCCCCGGGACGAACGCGTCGTGCGCATCACGCTGACCGAACGCGGCCGAATGATCGGTCAGGAAGCGGCCTGCGTGCCCGAACAGATCTTTGCCCTGGCCGGCCTTTCGCTCGAGGAAATCGACAAGCTGCGCCGTGGATTGTCGGCTTTGCGGGCGACCCTGCGCGCCAAGGCCGAAGATCAGGACTGATCCGCCCCGACCGGCCGAGGCCAGCCAGAACCCTGACCAGCCGACAGATCGTGAGAAGATTAGCTAATTATTTCCAAACGCTGCGCCGCGTTCTTGCAAGGGCGCGCAAACCAGCGCAGTGGCAAGATCATTCCCACTCGATCGTGCCCGGCGGCTTTGAGGTGATGTCATAAGTCACCCGGTTGATGCCCTTGACCTCGTTGATGATCCGCGTCGCGGTCTCGCCCAGGAACTCATGGGTGAAGGGATAATAATCCGCCGTCATCCCGTCGACCGAGGTCACCGCGCGCAGCGCGCAGGCGAAATCATAGGTCCGCCCGTCGCCCATCACCCCCACGGTGCGCACCGGCAGGATCGCGACAAAGGCCTGCCAGATCTCGTCATAAAGGCCGTGCTTGCGGATCTGGTCGATAAAGACCGCATCCGCCTTGCGCAGGATCTCCAGCTTTTCGCGGGTGATCTCTCCCGGGCAGCGGATCGCCAGACCGGGGCCGGGGAAGGGGTGGCGCCCGATGAAGCTCGGCGGCAGGCCCAGCTCGCGGCCCAGAGCGCGCACCTCGTCCTTGAACAGCTCGCGCAGCGGTTCGACCAGCTTCAGCCCCATCTTTTCGGGCAGGCCGCCGACATTGTGGTGGCTCTTGATCGTCACCGAAGGACCGCCAGAGAAGCTGACCGATTTCGATCACATCGGGATAAAGCGTGCCCTGCGCGAGAAACTTCGCGCCGCCGACATCGGTCGCGTATTTCTGGAACACGTCGATGAACAGCCCGCCGATGATCTTGCGCTTCGTCTCGGGGTCGCTGACCCCCTCGAGCTCGCCAAGGAACAGCTCGCTCTCATCGGCATGGATCAGCGGCATGTTGTAATGGTCGCGGAACATGGCGACGACCTGCTCCGCCTCGCCCTGCCGCAGCAGGCCGTGATCGACAAAGACGCAGGTCAGCTGATCGCCGATCGCCTCATGGATCAGGATCGCCGCGACGGAGCTGTCGACGCCGCCCGACAGCCCGCAGATCACCTTTTCATCGCCGACCTGCTCGCGGATCTTGCGGATCGCTTCCTCGCGATAGGCGCCCATCGTCCAGTCGCCGGTAAACCCCGCCGCGCGCACGAAATTCTCGTAAAGCTGCGCCCCGTTCGGGGTGTGATGCACCTCGGGGTGGAACTGCACCGCATAGAACTTGCGCGCCAGATCGGCGGTGATCGCAAAAGGCGCATTGGGCGAGGTGCCATAGACCTCAAACCCCGGCGCGATCTTCGAGACATGGTCGCCGTGGCTCATCCAGACCTGTTCGCGCCCGGTCGTCGAACCAGCCATCCAGCAGCGGCAGCCGCGCCTCGGTGGGCGTCACGTAGGCGCGGCCGAATTCCGCCGTGCCATGGCCACGCTCGACCTGTCCGCCGAGCAGATGCATCATCACCTGCTGGCCATAGCAGATGCCCAGCACCGGCACGCCCAGGTCGAAGACCTCCATCGGCGCCGCAGGGCGCACCCTCGGCAAAGACCGAGGCCGGGCCCCCCGGAAAGCATCACCGCCTTCGGCGCGAACTCGGCCAGAAAGGCCGGCGTCACCTTCTGGTAGGGATGAATTTCGCAATAGACATTCAGCTCGCGCAGGCGGCGCGCAATCAGCTGCGTCACCTGAGAGCCGAAGTCGATGATCAGCAGGCGGTCATGGGCTTGGGTCATGCGCCCATTACTGCGATCGCCGCGCCGCACTGCAAGGGCCCGCGTCCCCCGTTTCGCGACGCGCATCATGTCGGTTTTCGGCCTCAAGCGCCGCAATCCGGTGACTGAGCGCCGGGCTCTGCGGTAAAAGATGCCATCGGAGCCGCCACGCGGCCCGCACCTTGAGGAGATTCGGGATGAGCGACGCAGCATTAGGTCGGCGGGCACGCGGCGGCGGCGGGGCAACCCGGCGGGCGGAACGCACGGCCGTCAGCCTCGAGACCGCACGTTTCATCGAGCGCAACATCCCCAATTTCGAGATCCTGAACGAAGAGGCGCTGCAGATCATCGAATGCAACGCCGAAACCGTGCTGGAAGAGATCGGCGTGAACTTCGTCGAAAACCCCGCGGCGCTGGACGCTGGCGAAAGCCGCAGGCGCCGATGTCGAGGCGAACGCGTCCGCATCCCGCGCGGTCTTGCGCGCAAACTGTGCGCCACCGCGCCCTCCCGCTTCACCCAGCACGCCCGCAACCCGGAGCGCAACGTCGAGGTTGGCGGCCGCGACCTGGTGCTCGCCCCGGTCTATGGCCCGCCCTTCGTGCGCGACGCCGAAGGCGGCCGCCGCTATGCCACGATCGCCGATTTCCAGAACTTCGTGAAACTCGGCTATATGTCGAAATGGCTGCACCATTCCGGCGGCACGGTCTGCGAGCCGACCGATGTGCCGGTGAACAAACGCCACCTCGACATGCTGCACGCCCATATGACGCTGTCCGACAAGCCCTATATGGGCTCGGTCACCGAACCCAGCCGCGCCGCGGATTCGGTCGAGATGTCGAAACTGCTCTTCGGCGCCGATTTCGTCGACCAGAACACGGTGATGACCTCGCTGATCAACATCAACTCGCCGCTGACCTTCGACGGCACGATGATGGGCGCGCTGGAGGTCTATGCCCGCGCCAATCAGGCCGCCATCATCTCGCCCTTCATCGTCGGCGGCGCGATGGCGCCGGTGACGGTGGCCGGCACGCTGACGCAGGTGCTGGCCGAGGTTCTGGCCGGCGTCGCCTATTCAGCCAGCTCGTGCGCCCCGGCGCGCCGGTGATCTTCGGCGCCTTCGTCACCTCGATCGACATGAACTCCGGCGCGCCGACCTTCGGCACGCCCGAGGCCGCGCATATCACCTATGGCGCGGGCCAGCTGGCGCGGCGGATGGGGCTGCCCTATCGCTCGGGCGGGGCCGTTCTGCGGCTCGAAACTGCCCGACGCGCAGGCGGCCTATGAGACCGCGAACAGCCTGAACATGGCGCTGCTGGCGGGCGTCAACTTCATGCTGCACGCCTGTGGCTGGCTCGAAGGCGGGCTGGTGTCGTCCTACGAGAAATTCGTGATGGATGCCGATCAGCTCGGCACCCTGCACCACCTGGCCCAGGGCGTCCATATGGACGAAAACGGCCAGGCGATGGACGCGATCCGCGAGGTCGGCCCCGGCGGCCATTACCTCGGCTGCGCAGCACACCCAGGCGAATTTCAAGACCGCCTTCTGGCGCTCGGACCTGCTCGATTACAAGCCCTTCGAGACCTGGGACGAGGAAGGCGCCCGCGACACCCAGAGCCTTGCCGCCGAGCGGGTCAAGAAGATGCTGGGCGATTACCAGCAACCCGGCCTCGACCCCGCCATCGCCGAGTCTCTGACCGATTATGTGGCCCGCAAGAAAGCCGCCGAACCCGACGCTTTCATCTGAGGCGACAGGGCAGGGGCTTTTTTTAGCCCCCGCCCGCCAAAGGCAGGGGCCATAGCTTCTGCCGCCGCACCACATCTCCCCACACTCGCCCGGTGGCCCAATCCACCGGGCAGCGCCCGACCGCACCCCCGGGGCGGTCAGGCGCCGCCCTTCCACCGGAAGGTCGTCCTCTCCCGCTCAGCCAGCCGCCGCAACCCGCGCCTCGGCCAGCAGGGCGATCAGCACCTCGACATGGGCGTGCAGGCGATACCCCGCCGCCCCGCTGCGGCGCACCTCTTCCAGCGCCGCCTCCTGCGCCAGCAGCCGCGCCAGCGCCGCTCGCGGGGCCAGATGCCGCAGCGCCTGCCCGGTGATCCGCGGCAGATCGCGCTCGCGCCGGTAACTTGCCACGCCACAGCGCGCCGCCTGCAACAACAGGCGCGGGCGGCGCAGGGACAGCGACTGGGACAGGGACGGGGGGCAGGCTGGCTCGGCCATTGCGCAGGCTCCTTTGCAAACCGAAAGACCCCCGTCTTGGCACAGCACAACGGGGCGTTGCGCAAACCTCGCGCAACATCGCGCGCTGGTTTCAGGAAAGTTTAGGTTTCCTAAACAAATATGACCGCCGGGCCGATTGTTAACGATCAGGTAAGGCAAGCAACCCACGGTTGGCCTGATCAGACCTTTCGTCCGAAGCAGAACGTTTCACGCAGGGGAAAGTGCAGGGCGGAGATGAACGGGAAACCCAGGGCTCAACTTGACCGTCCGGGGTGGCTGCCCGGCTCCGTGCGCCTCTACCTCGATCATACCGAGGCGGGGCTCTCGATCCGCGCCCTGGCACGGCGCGAAGGCTGCCATGCCTCGACCGTGCTTCGCCAGGTCCGCCGCACCGAGAACCGGCGCGACGACCCGTTTCTGGATGAAGCGCTTGATCTGCTTGGCCGTGCCCGACCAACCCCACCCCAGCACAGAGAAGACAAGGACACCGATCCCATGACAGCAGCAACCCGCCCCGAAACCTTCGCCGCCGATACCGCTCGGCCCGACACCGCCGTGCCCAATGACGCCGTGATCCAGCGCGAGGCGCGCCGCGTGCTGCGCCGCCTGAGCGAGCCTTCCGCGATTCTCGCCATCGCGCCAGAGATGGACAAGGCCGCGGTGCTGCGCGATGCGCCCGATGGCACCACCACCCGCATCGCGGTGCTCGAACGTCGCGTGGCCCAGGCCTTCGCGCTCAACGACTGGATCGCGCGCAAATCCGAAGGCCGGGTCTCGACCTATGCGATCACCACCGCAGGCCGCGCCGCGCTGAAACGGATGCTCGACGCCGATCAGCGCGCCCGTTCGGGGATGGCCGAGGCCGCCGCCCCCTTCGCCGAGCAGCACCGCACCTGGGACAGCCGCGAGATCGCCGAGGAGGGCGGCCCCCAACGCCACCGCGTCAACCTCTCGGAAAGCCCGATCGGCGTGCTGGCGCGGCGCCGCGACAAGGAGGGAGAGCTGTTCCTCACCCCCGATCTCGTCGCCGCCGCCGAACGCCTGCGCGAGGATTTTGAGCTCGCCCAGATGGGCGCCCGCGTCACCCAGAACTGGGATCGCTTCCTGACCCCGGGGATCGCGGCAGCTTCAGCCCGGATCGCGGTCAGGCCGAAGGCCCGCGCCGCGCCCGTGCCCGCGTTGCCGCAGCGCTCCGCGATCTCGGCCCGGGCCTCGGCGACATGGCGCTGCGCTGCTGCTGCTTTCTCGAAGGGCTCGAGGTGGCAGAGCGTCGCATGGGCTGGTCCGCCCGCTCCGGCAAGATCGTGCTGCGCATCGCCCTGATGCGCCTGCGCCGGCATTACGAGGAAACCGGCGGCCTCTCCGCACCGCTGATCGGCTAGGGCAGGGGCCGCGGCAATCCACCCGCCCAAGGCAGAGGCCCGTGCCTCTGCCGCCGCACCAACGGTTCACCTTGCCGCCCGGTGGTCCTTAGCCCGCCGGGCCGCGCCCGTCCCGCCCTTCTCCCGCTCAGCCCTAGCTCGCCCCCCCAGCCCGGTCCCCTCCGCACAGCAGCCATGCCGCGACCGCCGTTGCACCCCGCGCGCAAAACGCCTATCTCCTGCTCAAAGGCCCTGCAGGAGACCGAACCTTGCGCGATCTCACCATCCCGTCCGAGCGTCACCCGGAAAAGGCGCACCGCGCCGATAACGCCCAGCCGAAGAAACCCGACTGGATCCGCGTCAAGGCCCCGACCTCGGCGGGCTACAAGCAGACCCGCGACATCATGCGCGAACAGAAACTGGTGACCGTCTGCGAAGAGGCCGGCTGCCCCAATGTCGGCGAATGCTGGAGCCAGGGCCACGCCACCATGATGATCATGGGCGAGATCTGCACCCGCGGCTGCACCTTCTGCAACGTCGCCACCGGCAAGCCCAAGGCGCTCGACGCGTTCGAGCCGGGCCGGGTCGCCCATGCCGTCCAGCAGCTTGGCCTGAAACACGTCGTCATCACCTCTGTCGACCGCGACGACCTCGACGATGGCGGCGCCGAGCATTTCGCCATGACGATCCGCGCCATCCGCCACCGCGCGCCCGACACCACGATCGAGATCCTGACCCCCGATTTCCTCAAATGCCCCCCCGGCACGCTGGAAAAGGTGGTCGAGGCGCGGCCTGACGTCTTCAACCACAACCTCGAAACCGTTCCCGGCCTCTACCCCGAGGTCCGCCCCGGCGCGCGCTACTTCCACTCGCTGCGCCTGTTGCAACGGGTCAAGGAACTGGACCCCGCGATGTTCACCAAATCCGGCATCATGGTTGGCCTTGGCGAGGATCGTCAGGCGGTGGGCCAGGTGATGGATGACATGCGCGCGGCGGATGTCGATTTCCTGACCATCGGGCAATACCTGCAACCGACGCCGAAACACCACGCCGTCAACCGCTTCGTCACCCCGGACGAATTCGCGGCTTACGAAAAAGCCGCCTTCGGCAAGGGCTTCCTGATGGTCTCGGCCACGCCGCTGACCCGATCCTCCTACCATGCCGGTGACGACTTCGCCCGCCTGCGCGATGCACGTCACGCCAAACTCGGCCGCGGTTGAACGGCCGAAGCTGCAGAGTTGATCGCCCCTGCCGCCGCGACACATCCCCCTTGGCCCGGATCAGCCGCGAAGCGGCCCGGGCCGCGCCCTCTGCCCGGCCCGATCGTTTCGGACCCTGCGTTCGGCGCTGACGATCTTCCACTGGAAGATCGTCCGGGCGCGCCTCACCCCGCACGGGAGGGCGCGGCCCTCTGTCGCGCGCCCCTAATCACCCTGTAGGGCGGGGTTCACCCCGCCTTTCCCCCTCCGACCCCGCGCCCCCTTGGCCCGGAATCAAGGGCGAAGCGCCCGGGCCGCACCCTCCCTCCCCCCAGGGAGGGCGCCGCCCTCTGACATTTCACCGTGCCGATGCTCCTATGACAGCCGTTCCCACGGCCACGCCCTCACCGCGCCAGAACCCCGCCCGCCACCAGCTCCTCGCGCGTCGGGATCCAGATCTTGTCATGCGGCGTCCGCTCGACATGCGCCACGAACTCCGCCGACACCCCGCGCGCCAGAAGATAGGCGTGATCGCGCGCCTGCTCCGCCGGCAGGTTGAACAAGGGCGCATCGTTCAGCACGATATATTCGTGAAACCCGAGCCGCCCGGCCGGCCCCAACACCCGCCGCTCCGCCGCAAGAAACACCAGCGTGCAAGCCGAGAGGCAATCACCCTCCACCTCGGTCGCCAGATGCCGCTCCGCCACCCGCAGCGCCAAGGCACGGGCGGCATAGACCAACCCGCCCGGGCTGTTCAGCCGCACCGCCCCAAAGCCCTCGGGCGTCGCATCGAAGCGCTGCAAGATGTCGTAATCGAGAAACCCCTCGATCACCGCCGCCCCATCCTCCACCGGCAAAGGCAGCACCGGGGCCGCGACCTCGGGCAGCGGCGCCGCCGCCGCCGCCCAATGGTTCAGCCAGAGATTCACCGCCAGCGGCACCGACCCCATCACCACCAGCTGCAACGCCAGCTTCAGCATCCGATCCCCACCGGGGTCGAGCCCGCGCGACAGGCTCCGCCAGGCCCCGACACATTGCCAGACCAGCACCAGCCCATCGGCCAGAACCAGCCCGCCCAACGCCCAGCCCGGCAGATGAACCGGCACGAACCGCCAGCCACAGGCCAGCAGGATCCGCCCGCCCACCAGCACCCCAAGCGCCGAGACCAGCGGCGTCAGATCCCCCCGCCAATGCCGCCCGATCAGGCCCATGACCAGCGCGCATCACTCATGGCGCGGCACCAGCTTCAGATAGGCCGCCATCGCCGCAAGATCGGCATCGGGCAGATGGCTCAGGTTTTCCACCACATCGGCCATCTCGCCCCCGGCGCTGTCAAACGCCGGCGTGAATCCGGTCTTCAGGTAATTGGCGATATCCGCCACCGACCAGTCAAGCTTTTGCGGCGTCAGGTTCGGCGTGCGCCCCTTGCCGGTCGGCAGCGGCGCCCCGGCCAGCCAGGCCGACCGCTCCATCGCGCCGAACGCATTGCGCGGCGTATGGCACTCGCCGCAATGCCCCAACCCCTCGACCAGCGCGCGCCCCCGCTCGGCCTCCGGCGGCAGCGGCCCCGCCACCACCCATCCGGGCCGCAGAAACAGCCATTTCCAGCCACCGATCAGACGCCGGATGGTGAACGGAAAGCGCAGCTCATGCGGCTGATCGGGCGTGGCCACCGGCGGCAGCTGATCGAGATAGGCCTTCAGATCGACCACATCCTGCAGGCTGGCATGGGCGTAAGAGGCATAGGGAAACGCCGGATAGAGATGCGCCCCGGCAGGCGTCACCCCGCGCAGCATCGCATTCGCCAGATCGAGGGCACTCCACCCGCCGATCCCCTGCGCCGAGGGCGAGATATTCGGCACCACGAAGGTTCCGAACTGCGTCACCAGCCGCTGCCCGCCGCCAAGCTGCAACCGCGCCGCCCCCTCAGCACCCTTGGCGGCATGACACGAGGCGCAGCCCCCGGCCCAGAACACCGCCTCGCCGCGATGGGCGTCCCCGCTCAACCCCGCCACCGCGCGCGCAGGCAAGGGATCGGGCGCGGTGACCCACCAGAAGGCCGCAGCCCCCAGCAAGATCACCCCGACCAGACCAGAGATCCGGGCGCGCATCCCGGCCGCGTCAGTTCAGCGAGGCGCGATAGGCCTTGTGACAGGCCCCACAGGCGGCGCCGATCTTGCCCATCACCGGCTTCATCGCATCCACCCCGCCAGCCGAGGCGGTAACCATCTCGCCCGCCGCCGCATTCAGCGCGGTAAATCCGGCCAGAAACTTGTCCTTCTCCGCCCAGATCGCGGGCAGGGCATGGCTTTTCTCGACCTTGGAATTGTCGCTCCCCTCGGGGAACATCAGGCTCATATCCATCGACGACAGCTTGGCGAGATTGCCCGCCGCGGCCGCCGCGGTCTTGGCATCATAGGGGATGTCACCCTTGATCATCCCGCCAAGAACGCTCGCATCGAAGGTGAACAGATGCATCACGCCCTTGCGGGCACCCGCAGCTTCTTCGGCGGGCGAGGCGGCCAGCGCGGCAAGCGCGAAGCTGGACAGGATAGCGGCGACAGTCAGCAGTCGGGGCAGGGGCATCAAACTCTCCATTTCGGACCATTCCCCCTCGACCCTAAGGGATCCGGTTCAAAAATCCAGTCACCTCAGCGGGCTACACGGTTCAGTGAAGCGCCCGGCCGGCTCAGCGCCAGCGCCCCCGGCCATTCACCCTGAGCCAGTCGGGCCAACCCCAGAGATGCTCGACCCCGGCCAGGGCCAGACAGAGCGCGAGCACGATGCCGGCCAGCACCACGCGGTTCATCGACGGCGGGTGCCGCGCCCAACGCGACATCCGCAGCAACCAGCGCGGGGTCATGCCTCCGCCGTGAAGCGGACCTTGCCGATATAGGGCAGGTTGCGGTTGCGCTGCGCAAAGTCGATGCCATAGCCCACCACGAACTCATCCGGGATCTCGAACCCGGTCCAGGTCGCCTTCACCGCCACCTCGCGCCGCGACGGCTTGTCGAGCAGCGCGCAAACCTCCAGCCGCTTCGGCTCGCGCGTCTTCAGCAGGCGCAAGACATGGCTGAGGGTAAAACCGGTATCGACGATATCTTCCACCACCAGCACATCACGCCCGGCAATCTCGCCGCGCAGGTCCTTCAGGATGCGCACCTCGCGCGAGGATTGCATGGTGTTGCCATAGCTTGAGGCCTCAAGGAAATCGACCTCGACCGGCAGGTGCAATTCGCGCACCAGATCGGCGATGAAGACGAAGGAGCCGCGCAGCAGCCCGACCACCACCAGCTTGTCAGTGCCCTCGAAATAGGCTGTGATCTCGCGCGCCAGCGCCTCGACCCGCGCCGCGATCGCCTTGGCAGAAATCATCTGATCGATGACATAAGCTCGTTCCGTCATAGCGCCCTCTTGAATTCAGTGGGAAAACTATCGAACTCTGGCCCGACTGTCATCCTCCCAACAAACCCCGTAAACAGCGCCCCATGCCGAAACACCAAGAAACCCGCATCCTGCCTTACAGCGCCCAGCAGATGTATGATCTGGTGGCCGATGTCCCGTCCTACCCGCAGTTCCTGCCCTGGACCGCGGCCGCGCGGATCCGCTCGCGCAGCCCCATCGCGGGCGGCGGCGAGGTGGTCGAGGCCGATCTGGTGATTTCCTTCAAGGTCTTCCGCGAACGCTTCGGCAGCCGCGTCACGCTCTGGCCCGAACAGATGAAGATCGACACCGAATACCTTGACGGGCCATTCAAATTCATGCGCTCGAACTGGATCTTCCGCGACCGCGAGGGTGGCGGCTGCGAGGTTGAATTCTTTGTCGATTTCGAATTTCGCAACGCCATCCTGCAAAGCATCATCGGCGTCGTCTTCAACGAGGCGATGCAGCGCGTCGTCAAGGCGTTCGAGCGTCGCGCCGCCCAGCTCTACGGCACGCCCGCCTGAAACCCCATTATAGCACGGGCTTACGCCTCGTTCTTCAGGTTCCGCTCGGTGCAGCTCAGCGCCCCGATCATCATGTCCAGCGCATGCGCCACCGTGGCCGCCCGCACCCGGCTTCGACCGAGGGCGCCAAACTCCACCGTCTCGACCACCGTCGCCCCGTCGCGCCGCGCCAGCCCGAAACAGACCCGGCCCTCGGGCTTGTGCTCCGAGCCGCCGGGCCCGGCGATCCCGGTCACCGCCAGGGCAAGGCTCGCGCTCGAGCCTCGCAGCGCGCCCTCGGCCATCTCATGCGCGACCTGAGCCGAGACCGCGCCGAAGGCTGCCAGAGTCTCCTCTGACACCCCCAGCATCTCGCGCTTGGCGGCGTTGGAATAGGTGACAAAGCCGCGCTCGTAGATCTCCGAGGATCCCGCCACCTCGGTGATTGCCCCGGCGATCAGCCCGGCGGTGCAGCTTTCCGCCGTGGCGATCGTCACCCGCCTGGCCCGCGCCATCGCCAGCAACCGCTCGGCTCTGGTCACCTCGGCCCTGCTCAGCTCTGCCCGTGTCATTTCATGAACACCCCATGCGCCACGCCTGCGGCCACCACCACGACGACCGCCGCAAACACCCCCGCCCAAAGATCGTCCAGCATCACCCCCGCCGCATCCTCGCGCCGGTCGGCCCGCCCGATGATCCCGGGCTTCCAGATATCGAACAGCCGGAAGGCGACAAAGGCCGTCACCCAGCCCGGCCAGGGAAATTCCCAGGCCGGCAACCCGGCAAACCAGAACCCGCCCGAGGGCGCGAGCATGGCGATGAACATCCCCGCCACCTCATCGATCACGATCTCCGAAGGGTCCTCGCCGGGCCGGTCCGCCAGCACCCGCTCGACCGCCCAGAAGCCCCATCCAATCACCGCCACCGTCGCCGCCAGCAACAGCGGAAATCCACCCAGCCCATGCAGCCCATAGGCCAAAGCCACCGCCAGCGCCGAGGCCCAGGTGCCCGAGGCCGGCCGCAGATAGCCCACCCCGCACACCGTCGCGACCGCCTTCGCGATCCTCATGCCGACACCAGCGCCGCGGTTGCCATCGCCGCAATCCCTTCCTCGCGCCCGGTAAACCCGAGCCGCTCGGATGTCGTGGCCTTCACGCTGACACGTCCCGCCTCAACGCCCATGATCCGCGCCAGTTCCACCTGCATCTCCATAGCATGAGGCCCGATCTTGGGCCGCTCACAAATCAGCGTCACATCACAATTCGCCAGCCGGAACCCGCGCGCCGCAATCACCCCCGCCGCATGGGCCAGAAAGATGGCCGAAGCCGCGCCTTTCCACTGTGGATCGGATGGCGGGAAATGTCGCCCGATATCGCCCTCGGCCAGCGCGCCATAGATCGCGTCGGTCAGCGCATGCATTCCCACGTCGGCATCGGAATGCCCGACAAGCCCCTGCGAATGCGCGATTTTCACACCGCAAAGCCAGACATGGTCACCCGGCCCGAAAGCATGCACATCAAACCCGTTGCCCAGTCGAATATCCATCGCGCCCCGTCCCATCAACCGCTCGGCCCGCCCGAAATCCTCGGGGAAGGTCACCTTCAGGTTTTCCGCGTCCCCCGGCACGATCTCGACGTCAACGCCCGCCGCCCGCACCACCTCGACATCATCCGCCGCCTGGCCCCGATGCGCCCGATGCGCTGCCAGCACCACGTCATAGTGAAACGCCTGCGGCGTCTGCGCCCGGAACAACCCCTCGCGCGGTTCGGTCCCGGTCACCCGGCCGTCAGCGCCGCGCCACAAGCGCATCGGTCACCGCCAGCGCCGGCGCCGCCGCGGGCCCGCGCCCCAGCGCCTCCAGCAACCGCGCGATCAGCGCCCCACTGACCAAGGGCCGCGCCCCGTCATGGATCAGCACCTGCGTGGCACCGGTTCCCGCCAAAGCCTCCAGCGCCGCCCGCACCGAGGCATCGCGGGTCGCCCCGCCGGCCACCAGCGCCACCTCCGGCCCGGCAAGACCCTCGGCCAGCGCCATATCTTCAGGATGCAACACCAGCATCACCCGGTCGACGCCGGGCGCTTCCCGAAACGCCTCCAGCCCATGCGCCAGCAGCGGTTTCCCGGCGAGCGGCCGCCATTGCTTCGGCACCCCGCCACCGGCCCGCGTGCCCCGGCCCGCGGCCACGATGATCGCCACCGTCGTCATGTCCCCTCCGCATTCGGATGCCGACTGTGTAGGAGATGCCGGGAAGGGTGACAATGGTGCAGAGGGATCAGGCAATGGCGCCTAATATTTAGGCGTTCGCTGATTTACTCGACGATACTGCAGACCCCTGCAATTGCATTTCCGCAAACGACTGAATAACTGCAACGGTGACGCTGAAGGATTAGGCACTTGTCAATCAAACTGGCAGGAATAGAGATCGACCCGCCGGTCTTGCTGGCGCCGCTGGCCGGGATCACCGACCTGCCGTTCCGCCGCATCGTCGGCAGTTTCGGCGCGGGCCTTGTGGTCAGCGAAATGGTCGCCAGTCAGGAAATCGTGCAGGCGAGGCCAGAGGCCCGCGCCAGGGCCGAACTGGGCTTCGGCGAGGCCGCCACCTCGGTCCAGCTCGCCGGGCGCGAGGCCTACTGGATGGCCGAGGCCGCGCGCTATGTCGAAGGGCAGGGCGCGCAGATCATCGACATCAACATGGGCTGCCCGGCGCGCAAGGTCACCAACGGTCTGTCCGGCTCTGCCCTGATGCGCGACCTCGACCATGCGCTCGCGCTGATCGAGGCGGTGGTCGGCGCCGTCGCGGTGCCGGTCACGCTGAAGACCCGCCTCGGCTGGGATGATGACGCGCTGAACGCGCCGAGCTCGCCCGCCGCGCCGAGGGCGCCGGGGTGCAGATGATCACCATCCACGGCCGCACCCGCTGCCAGTTCTACACGGGCCGCGCCGACTGGGCCGCGATCCGCCGCAGTCAAGCAGGCCGTCTCGATCCCGGTCATCGCCAATGGCGACATCACCGGCCCGGCGGACGCCGCCGAGGCGCTGCGCCTCTCCGGGGCCGATGGCGTGATGGTGGGCCGCGGCGCGCAGGGCCGGCCCTGGCTGCTGGCGCAGATCGCGGCCGCGCTCTATGGCCGCCCGGACCCGCAGGTGCCGCAGGGCAGCGGCGCTCGCCGACCTGATCGAGCGGCACTATGCCATGATGCTGGACTTCTACGGCCCCGCCCTCGGGTTGCGCATCGCGCGCAAGCACCTCGGCTGGTATCTCGACGCCGCCGGCCTGGCCCCGGCGCTGCGCCACCCGGTGCTGACCGCCGCCACCCCCGACGCCACCAGAGCCGCCCTGAACGACGCCCTCTCGGACCTCGAAAGGGCCGCCGCATGACCACGCACCCAAGCCCGGCGTGATCTGGACCTCGCTGCCGATTCCCGCCTTTCTCGTCGGCACCGACAACTGCATCCGCGATGCCAATCCGGCGGCAGAGACCTTCCTCAACGTCTCGGCCCGCTCGCTGCGCGGCGCGCCGGCCTTCGACCGCCTCGCCATCGACGCCCCGCTGGATGAGGCTTTCGAGCGGGTCCGCCAGAACCAGTCGCCGCTTTTCGTCAATGATGTCGAGGTCGGCACACGGGCGACCGCCCGCCGATGCAATGCAACATCCAGCTCGCCCCGCATGGGCGATGCCCCGGGAGATATCCTGCTGCTGATCTCGCCGCGCGACATCGCCGACCGGCTCGGCCGCGCGATGATCGTCAAATCCGCCGCCAAATCCGCCATCGGCATGGCCGAGATGCTGGCGCATGAGATCAAGAACCCGCTCGCCGGCATTTCCGGCGCGGCGCAGCTGATCTCGATGGCGCCTGCGGCCGAGGACCGCGAACTGACCGACCTGATCGTCGAGGAAACCCGGCGCATCGTCAAGCTTCTGGAACAGGTCGAACAGTTCGGCAACCTGCGCCCGCCGGAACGCCGCGCGGTGAACATCCATGACGTGCTCGACCGGGCGCGCAAATCCGCGCTCGTGGGTTTTGCCGCAAGGATGCAGATCGTCGAGGATTACGACCCCTCGCTGCCCTCCGCCTGGGCCGATGGCGACCAGCTGCTGCAGGTCTTCCTCAACCTTCTGAAGAACGCGGCCGAGGCGGCGGGCCCCGACGGCGGCACGATCCGGATCGCACACCTTCTACGAACAATCGCTGCGCCTGCGGCGCAAGGACGGCACCGGCAATGCCGCTGCCCCTGCAGATCGAGATCATCGACGACGGCCCCGGCCTGCCGCCCGAAATCGCCTCGGCGGTCTTCGAACCCTTCGTCTCGGGGCGCGAGAACGGCACCGGCCTTGGCCTCGCGCTGGTCTCGAAAATCATCACCGACCATGACGGCTGGATCGCCGTCGACTCGGCGCCCGGGCGCACGGTCTTCCGTGTCTCCCTGCCCGTGGTTCCCAAGAATATGGAGAATATCTGATGGATGGCACCGTTCTGGTCGCGGATGACGATCGCACCATCCGCACCGTCCTGACCCAGGCATTGACGCGGGCAGGCTGCAAGGTGCACGCAACCTCCAGCCTGATGACGCTGATGCGCTGGGTGGAAGAGGGCAAGGGCGATCTGGTGATCTCCGATGTCATCATGCCCGATGGCAACGGGCTCGAGGCTTTGCCGCGCATCGCCAAGGAACGCCCCGGCCTGCCGGTCATCGTGATCTCGGCGCAAAACACCATCATGACCGCGATCCAGGCCGCCGAGGCCGAGGCCTATGACTATCTTCCCAAACCCTTCGATCTGCCCGACCTGATGAAACGCGCGGCCCGCGCGCTGGAAACCAAACGCCGCGTCAGCGTCCGCAAACCGGAAGACAAGGAAGGCGGCGACGACCTGCCGCTGGTTGGCCGCACCGCGCTGATGCAGGCGCTCTACCGGCTCGTCGCGCGGGTGATGAACACCGATCTTGCGGTGCTGGTCACCGGCGAATCGGGCACCGGCAAATCGCTGATCGCGCGCGCCATCCACGATTTCTCCGACCGCCGCACCCAGCCCTACATCGTCGTCTCGGCCGCGGACCTGGCCGGAATGGACGGCCCCTCGACTGTCCTCGCCCGCGCCAAGGGCGGCTCGATCGTGTTCGACGAGGTCTCGGATTACGACGACGATTCGCAGGCCCGCATCGTGCGCATGCTCGACAGCCTCGGCGAGAATGCGCCCCGCATCATGGCCACCAGCCAGGCCGACCTCGGCAGCCGGATCGAGGCCGGGCACATTCCGCCGCGACCTGTTCTACCGGCTCGGCGGCGTCTCGATCGCGGTGCCGGCATTGCGCGAACGGGTCGACGACATCCCGCTTCTGGCCGAGCATTTCCTGGTCCGCGGCGACCGCGAGGTCGGTGCCGCGTCGTCACTTCTCCCCCGAGGCGCTGGAACTGGTGCGCGCCTATAGCTGGCCCGGCAACGTGCGCCAGCTCGAAAACACCGTGCGCCGCCTCGTCGTCACCTCCTCCGAGGAAGAGATCACCCGCGCCGAGGTCGAGGCCGTCCTCGGCAGCCAGCCCGCGATGGAACCCTTCCGCGGCGGCGGCGAGGGCGAGAAGCTGTCGGCCTCGGTCGCCCGCCATCTGAAGCGCTATTTCGATCTGCATGGCGGCGCATTGCCGCCGCCCGGCGTCTATCAGCGCATCTTGCGCGAGGTGGAACTGCCGCTGATCGAGATCGCGCTCGACGCAACCGCCGGAAATCAGGCGAAATGCGCCGATCTGCTCGGCATCAATCGCAATACCTTGCGCAAGAAGATCACCGATCTGGATATTCGCGTGACTCGCCGCCGGAAGTTGATGTAAAACCGCAACAGGGGCGTGGCAGGACTGCGCCACCGGATGCAGCAGCATCTATATAATGCGGTAGGGCAAAAAAACTGCCCCAAGATTGAGGTCTGACCCGTGCAGCGGGCGGCGCGTAACGCAGCATTTCAAAGGGTGAACCGGCTGCGTATGCAGCGCCGGTTCAATACCTTTGCGACCCTGTTTCTGGTCACCCTCGGCCCCGCCGCGGTGCTCGCCACCTTCCTTGCCTTCGGCGGCATGAACCAAAGCGCCTCCTCGCCGGTGCTCCGAGTCGTTCTGCTCGGCGACCTCGTCTATGTCCTCGTCGTCGCCGCCCTCGTGCTGCGCCGTGTCGCCCGGATGATCTCGGATCGCCGCTCGCAATCGGCGGGCTCGCGCCTCCATTTGCGCCTCACCGGCGTCTTCGTCACCATCGCGCTGATCCCCACCATCCTCGTCGCGATCTTCGCCGTGCTCACCGTCAACGTCGGTCTCGAAGGCTGGTTCTCCGAACCGGGTGCGAGAGGTCGTCGTCAATTCCCTCGCCGCCGCGCAGGCCTATGAGGGCGAGCATCGCCATGACCTGACGGTCGATGCCGCGGCGCTGGCCGATTTCCTCGACCGGGCCGGCGGCGCCTCGACCGTCTTCGTCAATGATGGCGACCTGCGCGAACTTCTGACCCAGGGCCAGGCCCAGATCCAGCGCGGCTTGCGCGGCGCCTATGTCATCGACAGCACCGGCACGATCCGGGCGCGCGGCGAACGCTCCTACCTGTTCAACTACACCGCCCCCAGCGCCGCCGACTTCGCCACCGCCAACGCCGGCCAGACCGCGCTGATCGACGACTGGAGCAACAATGAACTGCGGGCGCTGGTCGAACTGCCCGCCTATCCCGACCGCTACCTCTACATCTCGCGCGTCGTGGACGGCAAGATATTGAAACTGCTGGATGAAACCCAGCAGACCGTGCATCTTTACCAACAGCTTGAAAACGAACGCGGCAAGCTTCTGTTCGAGTTTGGCCTGCTCTACCTCGGCTTTGCCATCATCCTGATCCTCGCCGCGATCTGGCTCGGCCTCTGGTTCGCCGAACGCCTGTCGCGCCCCGTCGGCCGCCTCGCAGGCGCGGCGCAGCGCATCGGCGCGGGCGATCTCGACGTGCAGGTGCTGGAAGAAGAGGGCGACGACGAGATCGCCATGCTCGGCCGCATCTTCAACCAGATGACGCGCCAGCTGAAGGGCCAGCGCGAGGCCTTGATGCACAACCACCGCCAGACCGAACTGCGCCGCCGCCAGTTCGACTCGGTGCTCTCTTCCGTCACCGCAGGCGTCATCGGCCTCGATGCCCAGGGCAACATCGACTTCATCAACCGCTCGGCGCTGCGCCTTCTCGGGCTCGAAGAGGGCCGCGACCACGGCCTGCCGCTGACGCAGGCCGTGCCCGAGTTTTCGCATCTCTTCACCCGGTTGCGCGAAGGCGCCGCCGTGGTGGTGCAGGAAGAGGTCAAGATCAGCCGCCGCGGCCGCCTCGAAAGCCTGCTGGTCCGGATGGCGATGCGGCGCAGCGAGGAGGGCCGCCTTGAAGGCCATGTCGTGGCCTTCGACGACGTCACCGACCTTGTCAGCGCGCAGCGCATGGCGGCCTGGGGCGATGTCGCCCGCCGCATCGCGCATGAGATCAAGAACCCGCTGACCCCGATCCAGCTTTCCGCCGAACGCATCCGCCGCAAGTTCCGCCCGCTGGTCGGAGATGAGGTCGCCTCGCTCGACCAGTATACCGATGTGATCGTGCGCCAGACCAACGATCTGCGCCGCATCGTCGATGAGTTTTCCAAGTTCGCCCGGATGCCGGAACCGGAACGCGCCGAACACGATCTCGTGCGGATCCTGCGCGATGCGGTCGTGCTGCAGGAACACGCGCTGCATGGCGCGACCCTCTCGGCAGAAATCCCCGAAGGTCCGCTGTTGATGGACATCGACGATACGCTGATCTCTCAGGCCCTCACGAACCTTATCAAGAACGCAGGCGAAGCGATTGAAAGCTATACCGAAAAAGGCGTCCCTGATGACTACGCGCCAGAGGTCCGCGTCAGCCTGACCACGGAAGAGAACGCGGTGGTCATCCGCATCGCCGACAATGGCATCGGCCTGCCCGAGGATCGCTCCCGGCTGTTTGAGCCCTATGTGACGACCCGGGCGAAGGGCACCGGCCTCGGCCTTCCCATCGTGAAGAAAATCATCGAGGAACATGGCGGCAGCCTGACCCTCGAAAACGCGCCGCCCTTCGGCGCATCCCCGCATTTCGGCGCAATGGCCGAAGTGCGCCTGCCGCTGCCGCTGCGCGTGGCAGGGCGCAACGGAGAAGACCGTCAGGCCCCGATCACGGGGCCGGCAGACACAGTCGAAGCAGACAAAGAGGACCGGTAAATGGGTGGAATTCTGATTGTCGATGACGAGCGCGATATCCGTGAACTGATCTCGGACATCCTGCGCGACGAAGGCTTCCAGACGCGCCTCGCCGGAAATTCCGACGAGTGCATGGCCGCGATCAATGACGAGGCGCCGGCGCTGATGATCCTCGACATCTGGCTCAAGGACAGCCGGATGGACGGGATCGACATCCTCAAGGCGGTCAAGCGCGACAACCCCGATGTGCCCGTGGTGATCATCTCGGGCCATGGCAACATCGAGATCGCGGTCGCCGCGATCAAGCAGGGCGCCTATGACTTCATCGAGAAGCCGTTCAACATCGACCAGCTGATGGTGGTGGTCAGCCGCGCGATGGAAACCTCGCGGCTGCGCCGGGAAAACTCGGAACTGCGCCGCCGCGATGTCACGACGGCCGAGATGATCGGCTCCGGAACCGCCTTCAAGCTGATGAAATCGCAGCTCGAAAAGGTCACCAAGTCGAACGGCCGCGTGATGCTGACCGGCCAGCCCGGCTGTGGCAAGGAAACCGCCGCGCGCTTCATCCATGCCCAGTCGAACCGCGCCTCGGCGCCCTTCGTCACCGTCTCTTCGGCCTCGATCCAGCCGGAACGGATGGAAGAGGTGCTGTTTGGCCGCGAATCCACCGAACGCGGGGTCGAGCCGGGCCTGCTCGAACAGGCGCATGGCGGCGTGATCTATTTCGATGAGGTCGCGGACATGCCGCTTGGCACCCAGTCCAAGATCCTGCGCGTGCTGGTCGAACAGCAGTTCACCCGTTCGGGCGGCTCCGACAAGGTGCGCGTCGATCTCCGGGTGATCTCCTCCACCACCCGCGACCTGAAGGCCGAAATCTCCGCCGGCCACTTCCGGCAAGAGCTTTTCGACCGGCTCAACGTGGTGCCGATCCCGGTCCCCTCGCTCGATGACCGGCGCGAGGATATTCCCGAGCTCTCGCGCCACTTCATCGCGATGTTCAACAAGGCGCAGGGCCTTCCGCTCCGCCCGCTGACGGAAGAGGCAGAGGCGCTGCTACAGACCATGCAATGGCCCGGCAACGTGCGCCAGCTGCGCAACATGGTGGAACGTGTCCTGATCCTCGGCGAAGGCACCGGCCCGATCGAGCCGCGTGAACTGCCCGGCCGCGATGATCCGACCGAAACCGATGGCCGCATCATCCTCTCGGGCGGCCTCGCCACCCTGCCGCTGCGCGAAGCTCGCGAGCTGTTCGAACGCGAATACCTGCTGACCCAGATCAACCGCTTCGGCGGCAATATCAGCCGCACCGCGAATTTCGTCGGCATGGAACGCTCGGCGCTGCACCGCAAACTCAAATCGCTCGGCGTCGTGACCACGGCAAAGTCCGGGGCACGGGTCGCACATATCGGCGAAGACATCGACGACGAGGACTAAGCCGCGTTGACCGGGCCGCGCGCTTCTGCCAAGCACGGGGCCGTCGATGCAACTAGGGCGGACATATGAAGGTCATCATCTGCGGCGCAGGTCAGGTCGGCTGGCAGATCGCCCGCCATCTTTCGGGCGAACGCAACGACGTGACGGTGGTGGACAACAACGCCGATCTGGTGCGCCGCGCCACGGATACGCTGGATGTGCAGGGCATCGCGGGCTTCGCCAGCCACCCGGATGTGCTCGAACGGGCAGGGGCCCGCGACGCCGACATGATCATCGCCGCGACCTATTCGGACGAAGTGAACATGGTCACCTGTCAGGTCGCCCATTCCGTCTTCAACATCCCGCGCAAGATCGCCCGGCTGCGCGCGCAAAGCTACCTCGACACGCTCTACTCCGACCTCTACCGCCGCGATCACCTGCCCATCGACGTGGTGATCAGCCCGGAACGCGAAGTGGCGCTGGCCGCCCTGCAACGGCTCGACGCGCCCTCGACCTTCGACACCGAAAGCTTCTTTGACGGCGGCGCGCAACTCCTTGGCATCGCCCTCGACGATGACTGCCCGGTGCTGAACACGCCGCTGCGCCAGCTCACCGACCTGTTCTCGACGCTGCGCGCCATCGTCGTGGGGGTGCGCCGCCAGGGCCGCCTGTTTGCCCCCGATCCGGGCGATCAGCTGTTCGCCGAGGATCAGATCTATGTCTTCTCGCATACCGCCGATGTGAACCGCACGCTCGAGATCTTCGGCAAGACCGTGCGCAAGCAGGAACGCATCGTCATCGTCGGCGGCGGCAATGTCGGTGTCGCCGTGGCCCGCGCGCTCGAGGCCCGCACCGACCGGGTCCGCGCCAAGGTGATCGAGAAAAGCCGCGCCCGCGCCGAACATGCCGCCGACGGTCTGGAACGGACCATCGTGCTTTTTGGCGACGGCATGGATATCGAACTGCTGATGGAGGCTTCGGTCGACCGCGCCGATGCCATCCTCGCCGTCACCGATGATGACAAGACCAACCTGCTGGTCGCGGTCCGCGCCAAACAGGCGGGCTGCACGATGGCCATCGCGCTGGTCAACGACCCGACGCTGGTGCCGCTCATGGGCCCGCTCGACATCGACGCCTATATCAACCCGCGCGCCACCACGGTGTCGTCGATCCTGCGCCACATCCGCCACGGCCGCGTCCGCGCGATCTACTCGATCGGCGATTCCGAGGCCGAGGTGATCGAGGCGCAGGTGCTTTCCACCTCGCCG
The DNA here is from genome assembly GCA_963837565.1 of uncultured Pseudomonadota bacterium. Classification (GTDB taxonomy): domain Bacteria; phylum Pseudomonadota; class Alphaproteobacteria; order Rhodobacterales; family Rhodobacteraceae; genus Solirhodobacter. The sequence continues at coordinate 394,951 of CAWIOC010000018.1, read as the reverse complement.
ATCTCGGGCCAGTTCATTCGCGACATCGAATTCCCCGAAGGCGTGCTGGTCGGCGCGCTGATGAAACACGGCAAGGTGATGAAACCCACCGGCACGATGCGGGTGGAGGAAGGCGACGTCATCGCGCTGTTCTGCATGGCCGCCGATGTGCCGGAGGTGGAGCGTCTGCTGCAAGTCTCCATCGACTTCTTCTAGGCGATGGCGCGCCTCCTCGATCTTCCGCTGCTGGTGATCCTGATGGGGTTCGCAGCCCTTGCGATGTTCCTGCCCGCGGCACAGGGCCTCGCCGTCGGCGATTATCTGGCGAGCCGGGATTTCTTCTATGTCGGCCTTCTGTTCCTCGTCCTGTCGGGCATGATCGGCATCGCCACGGCAGGGTTCCGCCCGCAGAACGCGGCGCGCAGCCACCTGAGCGCGCTGCTCGGCGCCTATGTCGTGCTGCCGCTGATGGCCGCCGTCCCCTTTGTCTCGGTGGTGCATGACACGACCTTCCTGAACGCCTGGTTCGAGATGGTCTCCTGCTTCACCACCACCGGCGCTTCGCTTTACGAAGACCCCGGGCGGCTGTCCGAAACCATCAATTTCTGGCGCGCGCTGGTCGGCTGGCTCGGCGGCTTCTTCACGCTGCTGACAGCGGCGGCGGTGCTGGCGCCCCTGAACCTCGGCGGGTTCGAGGTTCTGTCCGGCGGCACCGTCGGGCGCGGCGCGCAGGTGGCCGGGCCGATCATCCATGTCGCCGACGCCCCCGAACGCATCACCCGCTTCGCGCTGCAACTCTTCCCGGTCTATGGCGGGCTGACGCTGGCGCTCTGGGTCGGGCTGCTGCTCTCGGGCGATGCCAACCTCGTCGCGCTCAGCCACGCCATGTCGACGCTCTCGACCTCGGGCATCTCGCCGGTCGGCGGCCTGACGGGCGCGCATTCCGGGGTCCCGGGCGAGGGCCTGATCTTCCTCTTCCTGATCTTCGCGCTGTCGCGCCACACCCTGCCGGGCGCGGTGCAGATCGACCGCACCACCCGCCTGCGCACCGATCCGGAGATCCGCCTCGGCCTGTCGATCGTGCTGATCGTCACGCTGTTCCTCTTCGTGCGGCACTGGGCCGCCACCTTTGACCCGGCGCATCCGGAAGAGGCGAGCTCGGCTTTCGCCGCGCTCTGGGCCAGCGCCTTCACGGTGATGTCCTTCCTCACCACCACCGGCTTCATCGCCACCGGCTGGGACCAGGCGCAATCCTGGTCCGGCCTGCATGCGCCGGGGCTTCTGCTCGTTGGCCTCGCGCTGATGGGGGGCGGGGTGGCGACCACCGCAGGCGGCGTCAAGCTGCTGCGCTTCTACGCGCTCTTCAAACATTCGATGCGCGAGATGGAAAAGCTGGTGCATCCCAATTCGATCGGCGGTTCCGGCGCCGCCGCCCGTCGCCTGCGCAAACAGGGCGCCCATGTCGCCTTCATCTTCTTCATGCTGTTCGGCATGTCGGTCACGCTGGTGATGGCCGCGCTGACCCTCGTCGGCCTGCGCTTCGAGCCCGCCCTGGTCTTCGCCTCGGCCGCGCTTTCCACCACCGGCCCGCTGGTCGGCGTCGCCACCAAGGTGCCGCTGCACTACACCGACCTGAACGCCGCCGCCAAGGTGATCCTCGCCGCCACGATGGTTCTTGGCCGGCTCGAGACGCTGGCGATCATCGCCCTTCTGGTGCCAAATACCTGGTCAGCCCGCGCGCGCCCCGGCAATAGGTCCATAACGGACTGATTTTGGGGCTGGAATCTCCCTCGTCCGCACTCCATACTTGGGTCCGACAGGCACCAATCGCGCTGTCGAGGGACGAAGACGACCACCAAAGCGACAAAAACAAAGGCAAAAAAGATGGCCGCCGACAAACAGAACTTGCAGGACGCCTTCCTCAACCACGTCCGCAAGACCAAGATTCCCGTCACGATCTTCCTTATCAATGGCGTCAAGTTGCAGGGCGTCATAACCTGGTTTGACAATTTCTGCGTCCTGTTGCGCCGCGACGGTCAATCCCAGCTGGTCTACAAACATGCCATATCGACCATCATGCCGGGGCAGCCGATCAGCCTCTATGACGGCGAGGACTGAGCAGCCCCATGGATGACACGGGCGCGATGCGTGCCTTCGTGCTGCATCCAGACATGAAATCGGACCGCACCCGGCGCACGGCTGAGCTTGCGCTGGCCGAAGCCGTGTCGCTTGCCGCAGCCCTGCCGGATATCGAGGTCGTCGGCGCGGAATCCGTGCGCCTGCCCAAGGTCACCCCCGGCAAGCTCTTCGGCTCCGGCAAGGTCGAGGAGTTGAAGACCCGGTTTGAAGAGCTGGAGGTCGGCCTCGTCCTGGTCGACGGCCCGGTCACCCCGGTGCAGCAGCGCAACCTTGAAAAGGAATGGGGCGTCAAACTCCTCGACCGCACCGGCCTGATCCTGGAGATCTTCGCCGACCGCGCCCGCACAAGGGAAGGCGTGCTGCAGGTCGACCTCGCGGCGCTGACCTATCAACGCACCCGGCTGGTGCGCGCCTGGACCCACCTTGAACGGCAGCGCGGCGGCTTCGGCTTCGTCGGCGGCCCCGGCGAGACCCAGATCGAGGCCGACCGCAGGGCCATCGACGAGCAGGTCCTGAAGATCAAGAAGCAGCTCGAACGCGTTGTGAAGACACGCGAATTGCACCGCGCCTCGCGCAAGAAGGTGCCCTTTCCGATCGTCGCGCTGGTGGGCTACACCAACGCCGGGAAATCGACCCTCTTCAACCGCATGACCGGGGCCGACGTGCTGGCGAAAGACATGCTCTTCGCCACGCTCGACCCCACCATGCGCGGCGTCACGCTGCCCTCGGGGCGCAAGGTGATCCTGTCCGACACGGTCGGTTTCATCTCTGATCTGCCCACGCAACTGGTCGCCGCCTTCCGCGCCACGCTGGAAGAGGTGCTCGAGGCGGACCTGATCCTCCATGTCCGCGACATCTCGCATCCCGAGACCGAGGAACAATCCGCCGACGTCGCCACCATCCTCGCCTCGCTCGGCGTGAAAACCTCGGTGCCGATGATCGAGGTCTGGAACAAGATCGACCTGACCGAGGCAGAGGCCCGCGCCCATCTCGAAACCCTCGCCGCCCGCTCCGACCAGATCGAGGCGATCTCGGCGCTGACCGGCGACGGTCTCCCGACCCTGCTCGCCGCGATCTCGGCCGAGCTGGAAGAGGAAAAGACGGAACGCACCCTGACGCTGCCCTTCTCCGAAGGCCGCAAGCGCGCCTGGCTTTTCGAGGCCGGCGTGGTGCAATCCGAGGTGCAGACCGAGGACGGCTACCAGATCACCGCCCTCTGGACCGCCCGCCAGGAAAAACGCTTCCGCGAGTTGTAAGGCGCGCGCACGCGCCCGGAACAGCCGCGCCAGCGGCCCGGGCAGCGTCCGTCCGGGGCCGCGCCTGTGGTGGGAGCCGGCGCGAATTGTCATCCCCGCGAAAGCGGGGATCTCCTCCCACCCGCGCAACCGCCACCACCGCGCCAACCCCTCAATTCCCCGGCGACAGCTCCGTGATCCCCACCGCTCCGGCCCGTGCCAGCGCCGGGTCCAGCGACATCGGAATGTAATCGCCGCGCCGCCACATATCCCCCAGGTCGTCATAGAACCGGCTCAGCGGATGCCCTGACTGTCCGGTCGAGGTGATGAAGACCGAGGAATCCGGATCCGCGAAATCATAGACCCCGCGATAGCCCGCGCCATGCACGTCGAGGAACGGGTTCGGCCCGGTGCCCTTGGTCTGCCCCCGGTTCAGCGTGAAATCGCCGCCGCTCACCGATTGCCGGATATCCACGAAATAGCGCAGCACCGGGATATTGCCGAGCACCGGATGATCCTGCGCCGCCTGATGCGCATCGCCCCAGCGCCAGCTTTCGAGGTTCTTGCCATAGCGCTCGGTCAGCCACAGAAGCGCATCATCCAGAGACATCCGGGCCATGTCGTCACAGGTCTCGACCTTGGTCGATTGCACCACATCACACCATTTCGCCGCGCCATCGGTGTTGCGGAACACCCGCTCCAGAAACACCGGGTCGATATGGCTGAACTCATCGGCCAGCGGCCCGAGCTCGTCGCGGATGATCCGGTCCTGCAGGAACCGCATCCAGGCGGCATAGATCAGCGGCTCGGGCAGATGCTCGTTCATGTCGCCGTTCCAGTCGGCCAGCAGCTTCAGCGCCTTCTGCCGCATCCGCTCCGGCGTGCCCTCTGGCGCCGCCTCACCGCTGTACCACAGATCCTTCGCCACCAGCGGCAAGAGGTTGCGCGCCGCCGGGCTGACGGTATCGAGCTGCGCCTCGATGAAGCTTTCCCGGGTATGCACCTCGCGTGACATCATCAGGGACTTCCAGCGCTGGATCCGCTGCGTATCGCCCCAGTCGAAGGACACATTGGCCGGGAACGGCTGATCCACCAGTCTTGTTGTTGGTATTGCCCAATATCCCGCCGGCCGGGTTCACGAAGCGCGGATTGTCGGAATAGGGGTACATCCCGAGCCAGCGGTTCTCGGGCAGCCAGCCCTGATTGGGCATCCGCCCCTGCGTCGTGTTGCGCGCATCCCGCTTCGGCATCGCGCCCACCAGCTGCATCGCGATCCCGCTCTTGTCCGCCAGCATCAGGTTCTGCGACGGCGCCACGAACAAGGACCCCGCCTTCGAGCGCCTCATCCACCGACTGCGCCCCCATCAGATGCACCCCGGCGGTCATCGAGGTGTCATTCGGGCTCAGCGCGGTCCAGGACAGCGAGGTCACATGCCCCGGCGGCGTGATCGCGGCAAGGTTATAGAGCGAGCCCGGCAGCACCGGCCCGTTCTCGGTCCAGCGCAGGGTCAGCGTCACCGGCGCCGCCCCCTTGACCTGCACGATCGTCTGCCGCGTCACGAAGGGCTTCCAGCCGCCGGGCGTCAGATATTGGCTCGGGTTGTCCGGGTTCAGCTTCTCGATATGCACATCCTCATCGTCGAGATAGGAGGAGGTCAGCCCCCAGCCCAGCTTGTCGCTGCGCCCCAGAAGGATCAGCGGCGTGCCGGGGATCGAGGCGCCGATCACGCCCCCTGATTGCAACTGCAACCGCGCCAGATACCAGATCGTCGGCGCGCTGAACCCCAGATGCGGGTCATTGGCGAGCAGCGATCCCCCCGCCGCAGAGCGCGACGGCCCCGCCGCCCAGGCATTCGAGGCGCCGCCCATGTCATGCGCCGCGAAAGGCGACAAGGGGTCCTTGTCCAGGTTCAGGCCGGCAAAACTCGGACCCACCCCGGGAAACAGGCTGGAATAGCGCGGCAGCGCCGCCACCGCATCGCCCGGCGCATCGGGCAGGATATCCTGCACCCGCGCATCCGGCATGATCAGGGACACCCGCGCCCGCAACACCTCGGATTCCAGATGCGAGGACAGCTGCAAGGCCATCAGCTTCAGGATCGCAACCGAATCCGCCGGCGTCCAGGTCGCGATCTGCGGCTGGAACAGGAAGAACTCCGGCGCACCCCGCCCAAGCGCCTTCTTGTTCACGATGTCGATCCAGGCATTCACGCCGCGCGAATAGGCCTCGAGCGCCGCCTTGGTCTGATCGTCCTGCGCTGCCACCGACTGCACCGCCAGCCCGTAAAGGTCGAGCCTGCGCATCAGCTCATCGGTCTTCAGCGTGCGGCTCCCGAACAGTTCCGACAGCCGCCCCTGCACCGTGCGCCGCAGCATCGTCATCTGCCACAGCCGATCCTGCGCCTGGGCGAAGCCAAGCCCGAAATAGCTGTCGGCATCGGTCTTGCCGAAGATATGCGGCACATCGGTATTGGTGCGCACGATCTCGAACGGCTGGGTGATCCCCGGCACGCTGATAGCTCGCCGTAATAATCCGGCAGCGAGCGGGTCAGGAAATAATAGCTCAGCCCAAGCGCCGCGGCCGCCAGAAGGGCGACCCCGAGAAAGATGCGCAGGAGCCAGCGGAACGCAATCGCCATAGGGGCCTCGGCTTGACGGCAGGAACGTAGGGGTTAGGTGTGGGCGTGGATAATCGAAACCACGCGCGGGGGAAGACATGGCAAAGGTTGCATTTCTGGGGCTCGGGGTCATGGGCTTCCCGATGGCCGGGCATCTGGTGAAAGCCGGGCATGAGGTTACGGTCTATAACCGCACCGGCGCCAAGGCGCAGGCCTGGGTCAAGGCGCATGGCGGCAGGGCCGGCGGCCACGCCCGCCGAGGCGGCGCAGGGTGCCGCTTTCGTGATGGCCTGTGTCGGCAATGACGATGACCTGCGCTCGGTCTGCCTCGGGCCGGATGGCGCCTTTGCCGGCATGGCCAAGGGCGCGATCTTCGTCGATCACACCACCGTCTCGGCCAAGGTGACGCGCGAGCTGTCGGCCGAGGCCGCCGAACTCGGCCTCGGCTTCGTCGACGCGCCGGTCTCGGGCGGGCAGGCGGGGGCCGAAAACGGCGCGCTTTCGGTGATGTGCGGCGGCGCCGAGGCCGATTACGCCAAGGCCGAACCGGTGATCGACGCCTATGCCCGCATCTGCAAGCGCCTCGGCGACAGTGGCGCGGGCCAGATCGCCAAGATGATGAACCAGATCTGCATCGCGGGCCTCGTCCAGGGCCTGTCCGAGGCGCTGCTCTTTGGTGAGAAGGCCGGGCATGGACGGCGCGGCCGTGGTCGAGGTGATCAGCCAGGGCGCGGCAGGATCCTGGCAGATGGCAAACCGGCACAAGACCATGCTGGACGAGCAAATTCGACTATGGCTTCGCCGTCGACTGGATGCGCAAGGATCTCGGCATCTGCCTCGCCACCGCCGACGAGATCGGCGCGCCGCTGCCGGTCACGGCGCTGGTCGATCAGTTCTACAAGGATGTGCAGACCATGGGCGGCGGGCGCTGGGACACCTCGTCGCTGATCGCGCGGCTGCAAAACGTCTGACGGCTTTCAGACGAAAACGGCCGGCGCCGATGGCCCGGCCGGTGCAGTCTGCGACCGATCTGCCAACGGTGCCCCATGCGGATGGCACGCGGTCCCGTGCGGGCATCAGGGAATGATCCGGGTGTATTTCGTCCCGCCAAGCCTCGCCCCGGCGATCAGCCCCGGCCTGACCGAAGATGATCGCCACCACCGGCGCCATCTCGGTCGTGGTATCCACGCCCGCGCTGCCGCCCTTGTCGCTGCAGCGCATAGCTGATGTCGGCGCCCGCCGCCCAGCCATCGGAACGGCGGAAATCGGCCAGCGCATCGGCGGTCATGAAATACAGCACATGGGCATATTGCTGTGCCCCGATCTGCAGCCCGAAGGTCGCCTTGGCGGCCGAGTAATAATCGACCGTCACCCCGTTGATCCGCAGCGCACCGCGCCCGTAGGCGCCGCCAAAGCCGAACCCGGCCTCGGTGATCAGCGGCATGTAGAGGATGCCCATCGCCTTCTGCTTCAGCTCATCCGTGCCGGGGTAGTGGTTGTGCAGATACTGCGATCGTCGCATCGACCCGCGCATCGATCGTGGCCGCGCCATTGCTGCCCACGCCGTTGCCGCAAGCCGCGGTCATGGTCGCCATCGAACCCGCGCTGATCAAAAATCCGCGCCGCGTGAAACTGCTCATGCTGTTACCTCTGCTCTTGCCTGATATCTGGGCCCTTACTGTGCCCTTGCCACTAAGGATAGTGTCTTTTGCGCAACTTGTCATCCATTTTGCGCAGGCAACGGGCGGAGACCTGCCGATGGTCGCCTCAGCCGATCTGGCCCAGGATCCGGGCCGCGGCAGGCGCGAAATAGGTCAGCACCCCGTCGCAGCCCGCGCGCTTGAAGGCCAGCAGGCTCTCCAGCATGATCGCTTCGCCATTCGATCCAGCCGCGCTCGGCGGCGCCCTGCATCATCGCATATTCGCCCGAGACCTGATAGGCATAGGTCGGCACGCCAAAGGCATCCTTCACCCGGCGGCAGATGTCGAGATAGGGCATCCCCGGCTTCACCATCACCATATCCGCGCCCTCGGCCAGATCGCGCGCCACCAGCCGCAGCGCCTCATCCGAATTGCCGGGGTTCATCTGATAGGTCTTCTTGTCGCCCTTCAGCGCGCCCGAGGCGCCGACCGCATCGCGGAACGGCCCGTAAAAGGCGCTGGCGTATTTGGCGGAATAGGACAGGATCGTCACATCCTTGTGACCCGCCGCCTCCAGCGCGCCGCCGCATCGCGCCGATCCGGCCGTCCATCATGTCCGACGGCCCGAGGATATCGGCCCCCGGCCTCGGCCTGCGCCAGCGCCATCCTGACCAGCGCCTCGACCGTCTCGTCGTTCAGGATCACGCCGTCGCGCACCAGCCCGTCATGGCCGTTGGCGTTATAGGGGTCGAGCGCCACATCGGTCATCACCGCGATCTCCGGCACCGCCGCCTTGATCGCGCGGATCGCCCGATTGGCGAGATTGTCGGGGTTCCAGGCCTCTTCGCAGGCCTCGGTCTTCAGGCGCGGATCGGTATAGGGAAACAGGCAGATCGCCGGGATGCCCAGCGCGGCCGCCTCTTCCGCCGCCCGCACCACCCGGTCCACCGACAGCCGCGACACCCCGGGCATCGAGGCGACCGGTTCCTCGACATTCGACCCCGTCGCGGACGAACACCGGCCAGATCAGATCCTTGACCGACAGACGATTTTCCTGCGCCAGATCGCGCAGCGCCGCAGATGCGCGCGGGTGCGGCGGAAGCGGGCGGCGGGAAAGGGGGCATGGATCAGGTCGCATCGGCGGTCCGTGGCATGCTGCCGCATGAAGGCTTCGACTCGTGCCATGGAACTGCCGCCATCTCAAGGGTAGGAATTCAGCGCGACACGCCGCCGCTAGGGTCGCGGACAATAGCCGGAACGAGGACCGGGCGTGAACATCTATCAGTACAATCTTCGAACTGATCGACCTGCGGTCGTTTTCAAATCTCTGGTTCTGGATCGCGCTTGCGGTGCTGTGGTCCTCGGCCAGCCATTGGGTCCTCGGCGTGCCCTATGACATGGTGCAGCGGGCCCGCCGCCACGGCGGGGAGGCGACACGCGATCTGGAACGCTGCCCGGATCAACATCAACCGGATGCTGTATATCGTGCGCACTGTCCGGGCTCTGGCTGCTCGGCGTTGCCTGTTCTTCGTGCTGACCATGCTGTGCGTGCTCGGCTTCTGTGTACCATGTCGAATTCGCGCAGGCCGTCGTTCCTGCTCGTCGCCCCGATGACGCCTGGTCGGCTGCCCTCAGCCTGCGCACCGCCGCGTGCGATCGCAGGCCGAGGCGCTGACCGGGCGATGCGCTGCACCGCCGGCTGTTCCGCCACCGCTTCATGCACGCAGTCGATCGGCGATGGTCGCGATCTTCATCACCGCGATGTGGGGCATGTATCAGAACATGAACCTCAACGTGCTGTCGCATTGGTAAGCCCGCCGGGCAGTCAGGGCCACAGGATGTCACCGCAAAACCAGATCCTGCTCGGCGGCGCGCCAGAAGGGTTTGACGCCCGGCTGCTGGCGCAGTGAACTGGCCCGCGCCGGCGGCGCCGGTGATCCATGTCGCGCGCGACGACAAGCGGCTGGAGGCGATGCGGCAGGCGCTGGCCTTCTTCGCGCCCGCCACCGCGGTGCTGACGCTGCCCGCCTGGGATTGCCTGCCCTATGACCGGGTCTCGCCCAACCCCGATATCTCGGCGCGCCGCATGGCGACGCTGGCCGCGCTGGCCGCAGGGCGTGCCCGGCGCCTTCGTGCTGCTGACCACGCTGAATGCCGCCACCCAGCGCCTGCCCGCGCGCGAGGTGCTGCGCGAGGCGTCCTTCTCGGCCGCGTGTCGGCGGCCGGGTCGACGAAAGCCGCCCTGCGCCATTTCCTGGCCCGCATGGGCTTTTCGCAGACCTCCACCGTGTCGGAACCCGGCGATTACGCCGTGCGCGGCGGCATCATCGACATCTACCCGCCGGGCGAGGGCGGGCCGGTGCGGCTCGACCTCTTCGGCGATGTGCTCGACGGCGCGCGCCGCTTCGATCCCGGTCAGCCAGCGCACCACCGAAAAGCTGAGCATCGGTCGAACTTGCCCCGGTCTCGGAAGTCATCCTCGACGAGGCCGCGATCACCCGGTTCCGGCAGAACTACCGCGTCGAATTCGGCGCCGGCGGCAGCGACGATCCGCTTTACGAGGCGGTCAGCGCGGGCCGCAAGCATCAGGGCATGGAGCACTGGCTGCCCTTCTTCCACGACCAGCTGGAGACGCTCTTCGACTATCTGCCCGCAGGCCTCGGTCATGCTCGACGATCAGGTCACGGCCGCGCGGCTGTCGCGCTGGGAGAGCATCGCCGACCAATACGACGCGCGGCGCGAGGCGATGACGCGCCAAGGGCCGGCTCGACACCGTCTACAAACCCTGCCCGCCGGACCTGCTCTATCTCGACGACGCGGCATGGGAAGCGGCACCTGGCCGTCGCGCCGCGTGATCCAGCTGCAACCCGCTGCCGCAGGCCACCGGGCCCGGGCGTGCTGGACGCCGGCGGCCGCATCGGGCGCAATTTCGCGCCCGAGCGTCAGCTGGAAAACATCAGCCTTTTCGGGGCCCTGGCAGATCATATTCGCGCAAGACGCGCAAGACGGGCAGGTGGTCATCGCCTCCTAGTCCGAAGGCGCGCGCGAACGCCTGAAGGGCCTGATGGAGGATCAGGGCGTGCGCGGCGCCACGCAGATCACGCGATATCCGCGACGTGCCCGACGGGCAAGGGCGGCCTCTACCTGGCGATCTGGGCGCTCGACCACGGCTTCGACAGCCCCGGGCCTGACGGTGATCTCGGAACAGGACGTGCTGGGCGACCGGCTGATCCGCACCGCGCAGAAAACGCAAGCGGGCCGAGAACTTCCTGACCGAGGCGCAGACGCTTTCGCCGGGCGATCTGGTGGTCCATGTCGAACATGGCGTCGGCCGCTACATGGGGCTGGAGACGATCACCGCGCTTGGCGCGCCGCATGAATGCATCGCGCTGGAATATGCCGACAGCGCGCGGCTTTACCTGCCGGTCGAGAACATCGAACTTCTCAGCCGCTACGGCCATGAAGAGGGCCTGCTCGACCGGCTCGGCGGCGGCGCCTGGCAGGCCAAGAAGGCCCGGCTCAAGGAACGCATCCGCGAGATCGCCGACCGGCTGATCCGCATCGCCGCCGAACGTCACCTGCGCCACGCCCCGATCCTGGAGGCGCCGCATCGCGATCTGGGAAGGCTTTCGCCGCCCGCTTCCCCTATCAGGAAACCGACGATCAGCTGTCCGCCATCGAGGATGTGCTGACCGACCTGGACGCCGGCAACCCGATGGACCGGCTGATCGTCGGCGATGTCGGCTTCGGCAAGACCGAGGTCGCGATGCGCGCCGCCTTCGTCGCCGCCATGTCCGGCGTGCAGGTCGCCGTCATCGCCCCCACGACCCTGCTTGCGCGCCAGCATTACCGCAGCTTCGCCGAACGCTTCCGCGGCTTCCCGATCACCGTCCGCCCGCTGTCGCGCTTCGTCTCGGCCAAGGACGCCACGCAGACGCGCGCGGGGCTGACCGATGGCACGCGTCGATATCTGCATCGGCACCCATGCGCTGCTGGCCAAGAGCGGTGAAGTTCAAGAACCTCGGCCTGATGGTGATCGACGAGGAACAGCATTTCGGCGTCAGCCACAAGGAACGGCTGAAGGAAATGCGCACGGACGTTCATGTGCTGACCCTGACCGCCACGCCGATCCCGCGCACCCTGCAACTGTCGCTGACCGGCGTCCGCGACCTCTCGATCATCGGCACGCCGCCGGTCGACCGGCTGGCCATCCGCACCTATGTCTCCGAGTTCGACACCATCACCCTGCGCGAGGCGCTGCTGCGCGAACATTATCGCGGCGGCCAGTCCTTCTTCGTCGTCCCCCGCATCGCCGACCTGCCCGAGATGGAGGACTTCCTGCGCGACCAGGTCCCCGAGGTCATCGGTCGTCGTGGCCCACGGCCAGATGGCGGCGGGCGAGCTCGATGACCGGATGAACGCCTTCTACGACGGCAAATATGACGTGCTGCTCGCCACCACCATCGTCGAATCCGGCCTCGACATCCCCACCGCCAACACGATGATCGTCCACCGCGCCGACATGTTCGGCCTGTCGCAGCTCTACCAGATCCGGGGCCGGGTGGGCCGCTCCAAGACCCGCGCCTATTGCTACCTCACCACCAAGCCGCGCAGCCCGCTGACGCCGCAGGCCGAAAAGCGGCTGCGCCTGCTCGGCTCGCCTCGACAGCCTCGGCGCGGGCTTCACGCTGGCCAGCCAGGATCTCGACCTGCGCGGCGCCGGCAATATCCTCGGCGAGGAACAATCCGGCCATATCACCGAGGTCGGCTACGAGCTTTACCAGGCGATGCTGGAAGAAACGATCGCCCGCATCAGATCCGGCGAGCTTCAGGGTCTCACGCCCACCGACGACCAATGGGCGCCGCAGATCAACCTCGGCGTGCCGGTGCTGATCCCGGAACCCTATGTCCCCGACCTCGACGTCCGCCTCGGCCTCTACCGCCGGCTCTCGACGCTGACCACCAAGGTCGAGCTGGAAGGCTTCGCCGCCGAACTGATCGACCGCTTCGGCCCGCTGCCGAGCGAGGTCAACACCCTGATGCTGGTCGTGCGGATCAAGGCGATGTGCAAACGCGCCGGCATCTCGCGCCTCGACGCGGGCCCCAGGGCACCACGGTGCAGTTCCACAACGACAAGTTCGCCAACCCGGCGGGCCTCGTCGAATTCCTGAACGCCAACAAGGGCGTGGCCCGGATCAAGGACAACAAGGTCCAGCTGATGCGCGACTGGCCGACCGAGGCCGACCGCATCAAGGGCGCCTTCGGCATCGCCCGCGATCTGGCCGAAAAGGTGGTGGACGCCGAGAGGGCTGCGAAGAAGCCTGAAGCGTCGGCCCGCAAAGACCGGGAAATAAACCGAAAACTTCCCTTCTTCTTGGCGAAAATACTCTCGGGGGGTGCGGGGGGCAGACAGCCCCCCGCTGCCCGCAGGGCATCCCCTACCTCGGGATCGACCGCATCAAGCCCCAGGCCACCGCGCACAGCACCCCGATCGAGATCATCAGCGGCTCCGGCGTGCCGTTGAAGGCAAGGCCGATCGGCACCGCCAAAGCCACCGCCAGCACGGTCGAGATCGCCCCGTTGACCGAGGCCGCCATCCCCGCGATATGGCCCAAAGGCTCCAGCGCCAGCGCGTTCAGATTGCCGATGGTCAGGCTCGACATGATGAAGACGCTGGTGGTCCAGACCAGATAGGCCGGAAACGCCAGCCCGTCGGGCCAGAGCCCTGCCGCCCCCAGTCCCGCCATCCCGGCCGAGAACAGCGCCTCGATCGCCAGCGCCCAGGTGATCAGAACCCGCATCCCCAGCCGCACCACGAAGGTCGCGTTCAGGAACGACGCCGCCCCCGCCGTCAGCGCGATCACCGCGAACCAGATCGGAAAGCTCTCGCCGCGCCCGAAGCTCACATCGAAGATCGGCTGGGTCGAGGACAGGGTGCCGAACAGCGCGCCATAGATCAGCGTCTGCGCGGCGATCGAGGTCACCACCACCCGATGCGTCATCACCTCGTGGAAGGCGTGCAACAGCGGCGCCAGCCGCAGCGGGCGGCGCTTGTCCTTCGGCAGGGTCTCGGGCTGGCGCAGCACCAGCCACATCGTGCCCGAGAGCGAAAACACGATCACCGCCCCAAAGATCGCGCGCCAGCCGAAGCCCGCGATGATGATCGTGCCGACCGAGGGCGCCACCGCCGGCACCAGCGTGAAGATCATCATGGCGAAGGACACGATCCGCGCCATCTGCCGCCCGGAATGCAGATCGCGCACCAGCGCCAGCGTCACGATCCGCGGCGCCGCCGCCCCCAGCCCCTGCAGGACGCGGGCCGCCAGAAGCAGCTCCAGCGACTGCGCAAAGGCCGCCAGCACGGCGCCGAGGATATAGATCGCGACTCCGCCAAAGATCGCGGGCCTGCGCCCGACGGTGTCGGATATCGGGCCCACGAAAAGCGTGCCGATTCCCATCCCCAGCACGAAAGAGGTCACGATCAGCTGCGCCCGGTTCACGTCATCGGGCGTCAGCTCGGCCGCGATCCGGGGCAGGGCGGGCAACATCCCGTCGATGGAAAAGGCGACCGTGGCGAAAAGCATCGCCATCATGCCGATGAATTCGGTCTGCCGCATGGGTTTGGTGGGCATCGCTCGGTCCTCGCCAGGCAGGCGGGCCCTTTGGACGATGCTGCCTAAATCAATTGTCTTCGCTGTTCTGTCGCGAGACGTACAACCCGATCTGCTGAACCGCCAGAGCGAAAACGCCAAGCCCCACGAAGATCAGGATCGTGGCCCCGATCTTGCCCACATCGGTCTTGGGCGTGATATCGCCGTAGCCCACGGTCGAAAGCGTCACCACGGTAAAGTAATAGGCGTCGATCCAGGCCCAGCCCTCGACATAATGGAAAAAGGTCGTGGCGGTGGTGACCACGATGAAGACCAGCCCCAGAACGGTAGAGATGATGAAACGCATTCTCGTCTCGCCTTGCTGGGCAGTGCCTCCGGCCTTGTCAGGCCGCGCGCCCACCCGTTCGGGGGGGCAAAGAAACCTGATCTGTCAAGGATGTATAGGGCGCAGTCCCGCCGGAAGCCAAGCCCATTGCGGCCCGGCGCGGCAATTTCGCCTCAGCCCGCCTCGGCCTCGGGCTCGGCATCCGCCGCAGCCTGGCTCAGTTCGGCGATCACGTTCTGCCACATCTCGGCGGGCTGCGCGCCCTGCAGGACATATTGATTGGCGATCAGGAAGGTCGGCACCGCATTCACGCCGCGCTCGCGGGCATGGGCATCACGGGCCCGGATCGCCTCCAGATCCGCATCGCTCGCCAGCAGGCGGCGCGTCACCTCGGCATCCATCCCATTGGCCCGCGCGATCTCGACCAGAACCTCCGGGTCGCCGATATCGCGCCCCTCGCGGAAATAGGCCCGCATCAGCGCGCCCTTCACCAGCCCCTGCCGGCCCTCGAGCCCGGCCCAGTGCAGCAGCCGGTGCGCGTCGAGCGTATTGGGCGTGCGCTTGATCCGGTCAAAGTCGATATCGACCCCGGCGGCCCGCGCCGCCTCGCCGATCCGGCCATAGATCTCGGCCGCCCGCTCCGGCCCGCCGAACTTCGCCTCGAGGTATTCCTTCCGGTCCACCCCCTCGCGCGGCATGTCGGGGTTCAGCTGAAACGGGTGCCATTCGATCACGAAGGGCGGTTCCTCCGCCGCAGCCAGCGCCCGGTCGAGGTAGGTCTTGCCGATGTAGCACCAGGGGCAGACGGGATCGGAAAAGATGTCGAGACGGATCATTCGGGCCTCCGGTGTGTCGGGTTGCCCCATCCTAACGCGGCCCGCGCGCGGGTGCAAACCGGGCGGGCAGGGGCGTCAAACCCGTTGCCAGAGGGGCCGGTTCTGCCGTATCCCCCAGGCCATCATGTCCAAGGCCGATCCCACCGCCATCATCCGCATCGCCCGCGAAAGCGGCGCCGAAACGGTGCCCGCGCCGCTCGACCTCGGCCAGAGGGTGCGCGATCTGCGCAAGGCCCGCGGCTGGACGC
The DNA here is from genome assembly GCA_963837565.1 of uncultured Pseudomonadota bacterium. Lineage (GTDB taxonomy): Bacteria > Pseudomonadota > Alphaproteobacteria > Rhodobacterales > Rhodobacteraceae > Solirhodobacter. The sequence continues at coordinate 379,319 of CAWIOC010000018.1, read as the reverse complement.
TGGAACAGGCGGCGCAGCAGGCCGGCCTCGCGCGCTCGACCCTCTCGAAGATCGAGAACGGCTTGATGTCGCCGACCTATGAGGCGCTGAAAAAGCTGGCCGAGGGCCTGTCGATCTCGGTGCCGCAGCTCTTCACCCCGCCGTCGCGCGATCAGGTCACTGGCCGCATGGCGATGACCCGGATGGGCGAGGGCCAGGCCCATGCCACCGCGACCTATGAGCATGAGCTGCTCGCCGCCGCCCTGACCAAGAAACAGATGCTGCCCTACCGCGCCCGCATCCGCGCCCGCTCGGTCGCCGAATTCGACGGCTGGGTGCGCCATGACGGCGAGGAATTCCTCTATGTCCTGACCGGCACGATCCGGCTTTACACCGAGTTCTACGAGCCTCAGGACATGCGCCGCGGCGACAGCGCCTATTACGACGCCACGATGGGCCACAACGTGATCTCGACCTCCGAGGAAGACGCTATGATCCTCTGGGTCACCTCGCTGACCTGAGGGCGGGGTTCACCCCGCCGCCGGGGAAAGGAAGCCGCTGTCATCCCCGCGCAGGCGGGGATCTCCCCCACCCGCGCCCGCCAGCCGCCTCAGCCGCCCAGCGAATTCGCCGCGCCGGTGATGTCCCGGCCCATCCCGGCCACCGTATTGCACCCCGCCAGCGCCAGCAGCGCCAGCACCACGACCACCTTCGCAACCTTCATCGCGTCACTCCTCAGACCACCAGACATCCGGCAAGAACCCCGGCCAGTCACCATAGATCGGCAAGCGCTCGGGGTAATGCAAAGCCTTCCCATATGCGATCCGCGAGACTTTGGGAAACCAGACCGGGATGACATATCGTCCCGCCATCAGCACCCGGTCGAGCGCCTTGACCGCCGCCACGAACTCATCCCGTTCGGTGGTCTGCAGCATCACCCGGATCATCGCATCCACGGCGGGCGAGGCGACCCCCATCAGGTTGCGCCCGCCCGGCTGGTTCGCGCCCGCAGAGCCCCAGTAGAACGACTGCTCATTGCCCGGGCTCAGCGACAGGCTGCGCGTGATCGTCGTCATGTCGAAATCATAGGCATCCGAGCGCTGGTTGAACTGCGCATCATCCACCGTGACCTGCCGCGCCGTGATCCCGAGGCGCTTGAGCGACTGGATGAAGATATCCGCCGCCTGCGACAGATCGCTGGTGCCCTGATGCATCAGGATATCGAAGCTGAACAGCTCACCCTTCGCGTTCTTCAGCACACCGCCCTGCGGCGTCCAGCCGGCCTCGTTCAGCAGATGCATCGCCTTGCGCAAATTGGTCCGATTGCCCTCGGACCCATCCGAGACCGGCAGCGCATAGCCCTCCATCGCGCCCGGCGGAAGATCAGCGGCAAAGGGCGCCAGCAGGTCCTTCACCCGGCCCGCCGCCGGCCCATGATCCATCCCCAAAGCCGAGTTGGAGAAATAAGAGGTGATCCGCGGCTCGGTCCCGGCATTGATCGTCCGGTTGATGAATTCATAGTTGAACGCCTCGATCAGCGCCTCGCGCACGCGCCAGTCGGCAAAGATCGCCCGGCGCGTGTTGAACACCAGCCCGATCATGCCGGACGGGCTCTGCTGCGGGATCTCGGCCCGCTTCACGGCCCCCGAGGTCACCGCAGGAAAGCCGTAATTCGTCAGCCAGCGATGCGGGTTGCCCTCGCGGTAGAAATTCAGCTCGCCCGCCTTGAAGGCCTCGAAGAGCACGTTGGAATCGGCGAAATACTCATCCTTGATCGCATCGAAATTGAACCGACCCCGGTTCACCGGCAGATCCTTGCCCCACCAGTCGGGGTTGCGGCGAAAGCTGATCTCGCGCCCCGGATCGACCTTGTCGACGACATAGGGGCCCGACCCGATCGGCACCTCGAGCGAGGAGGCCGCGAAATCCTTGCCCGCCCATTGCGCCTTCTCCAGCACCGGCCGCAGCCCGAGGATCAGCGGCAGCTCCCGATCCGGCGCGGCAAAGCTGAACCGCACCGTCAGGGGCCCCACCTGTTCCGCCTTCGCGACCTTCTTCCAGGCCCCGTAATAGACCGGCGATCCCTTGGTCCCGAGCGTCTCCATCGACCAGAGCACATCTTCCGGCGTCACCGGCTTGCCGTCGGAAAACCGCGCCTTCGGGTTCAGGGTGAATTCCACCCAGGACCGGCTCGAATCGGTCCGCACAAACTCGGCCAGACCGGCATAGAGCGTGAAGGGTTCATCGATGCTGCGCACCATCAAGGTCTCGACCGTCAGACGGCCGAGCCAATAGGGCGCCAGCCCCTTCAGGATGTAGGGATTGAGCGAATCGAACCCGCCGACCTCGCCCATCACCAATGTCCCGCCCTTGGGCGCATCGGGGCGCGCATAGGGCAGCGACACAAAATCGGGTGGAAGCGCTGGCGCGCCATACATAGCTATGCCATAGCCCGACTCACCGGACCCCGCATCAGCCTGCACATTCTGCGGCAAAAGTAGCGCCAGAACGGCCAGCGCGCCAAGCCATTGGCGGAAACGATCCGGTCTCATTTCGGCAACAATCCTTCCGGCACCTTGTTTCGCTGGCCCCTCTCCGTAACGATGCTTTGCAACCTTTTCAAACTTTTAGCTTGGAGAGCGGCGAAAGACTGCGTATAACAAGGGCACTGCTCGATAGGTTTCTTGCCTGTATGAAACCTGCCTCAATAACTTAACGCCCGCCTTGTGCGGGCGTTTTTTTTAATCGGTTCCGGCCCGGCTGGCAGTCACGATCTGGCGACCGCTGCGCGGTTGTGGTGGTAATTCCGAAATCCCCGGAGGATGTAGGGGCAAGGCGGAATAGCAACCAAAGGAACGATGTCATGGCGCTCAAGGGCAAAACCGCAATCATCACCGGCTCGACCTCGGGCATCGGGCTCGGCATCGCCGAGGCCCTCGCCGCCGAAGGCGCGGACCTGGTGATCAACTCCTTCTCCGACACGGCGGAAGATCATGCGCTGGCCGCCGATCTGGCCAAGCGCCACGGCGTCAAGGTGCGCTACATTCAGGCCGACATGTCCAAGGGTGACCAGTGCCGCGCCTTGATCGAAAAGGCCGGCGCCTGCGACATCCTGGTGAACAACGCAGGCATCCAGCACGTCGCCCCGATCGACGAATTCCCGGTGGCGAAATGGGACGCGATCATCGCGATCAACCTGACCTCGTCCTTCCACACCACCGCCGCCGCGCTGCCCGGGATGCGGGCGAAGAAATGGGGCCGCATCATCAACATCGCCTCGGCCCACGGTCTGCGCGCCTCGCCGTTCAAATCGGCCTATATCTCGGCCAAGCATGGCCTCGTCGGCATGTCCAAGACCGTGGCGCTGGAAACCGCAGGCCAAGGCATCACCTGCAACGCGATCTGCCCGGGCTATGTCCTGACGCCGCTGGTCGAGGGCCAGATCCCCGACCAGATGAAGGCGCATAACATGGACCGCGAGACGGTGATCAAAGAGGTCATGCTCGACCGCCAGCCGTCGAAGGAATTCGTCACCGTGGAACAACTCGGCGGCACCGCGGCCTTCCTCTGCTCCGACGCCGCCGCCCAGATCACCGGCACCACGATCAGCGTCGACGGCGGCTGGACCGCAATGTGATGATGACAGGGTAGGGCGGGGGTCGCCCCGCCAGCCCGCCTTGCGATGATGCGCCACAGTGGGCAGCGCCCGTCCTGGGGCGGGTGCTCTGCTCACCCGGGGATGAACCCGTAGGGTGCGCATTCATTGCGCACCGCCACACCGCCACACCGCCCACCACAAAGCCCCGTAGGGTGCGCATTCATTGCGCACCGCAACACCGCCACAGCGCCACACCATCCCCCCTCACCACAAAGACCGCAGCAACCCCGCCGCCAGCACCAACATCGTGCCCGCGATCAACACATCCAGCACGCGCCAGGCCCGTCGGCTCTGCATCACCGGCGCCAGATAGCGCGCGCCATAGCCCAGCGAAAAGAAGAACACGAAGGACGATGTCGCCGCCCCGATCCCAAAGGCCCATTTCAGGGCCGCACCGTCGAACCGCGTCGACACCGCTCCGATCAGCCCCAGAGTATCAAGATAGACATGCGGGTTCAGCCAGGTGAAGGCCGCCGCCGCCGCCAGCGTCGGCCACAGCCCCGCGCTCTGCCCGGCCAGCACCAGCGCATAATCCCCGCGCCAGGCCTCGCGCAGCCGCAACCCGGCGTAGCACAGCAGGAACAGGGCGCCCAGGCCCGACATCAGCGCCGGCAACCAGGGCAGCAGCGAGACCACCACGCCGAAGCCCGAGACCCCCGCCGCGATCAGCACCGCATCCGAAACGGCGCACAAGAGGCACAGCGGAAACACATGCGCCCTCAAAATCCCCTGCCGCAGCACAAAGGCGTTCTGCGCGCCGATCGCAAGGATCAGCGACATCGCCGTGGCAAAGCCGGTCGCGGCCGCGGTGAACATGACCTTAGGCGACCTTGCCCGGAACCGTCACCGGCGCCAGCACCGGGTCTTTCGGGTTGGGATAGACCAGCCCCGCCGAAATGATCAGCTTGGCCGCATCCTCCACCTTCATGTCGAGCAGGATCACCTTGCTTTCATGCACATAAAGCAGAAAGCCGGAGGTCGGGTTCGGGGTCGTCGGCACGAACACCGACAGCACCGGCTCGGTCCCCGGCACCTTCTGAAAGATCTCGCCCTTGGCGGTGGTCGAGACGAAGCCGATCGCCCAAAGCCCCTCGCGCGGATATTCCACCAGACAGGCCCGGTCGAAGGAGGTCTCCTGCTGCGCAAAGACCGTCTCGGCGATCTGCTTCAACCCGTTGTAGATCGAGCGCACGACCGGCATCCGGTCCACCACCCGCTCGCCCCAGCGCAGCAGCGAGCGGCCGAAGAACCCCTTCGCCGCCCAGCCGACCAGCACCGTGAAGACGAGGAAGACGATCACCCCGACGCCGCGCACATTGGCCGCCAATACCGGGCCGAGCGGCTGGCGCAGCAGGTTTTCCGGCCGGTATTGGAACGGGATGAACGGCAGCACCCAGCTGTCGATCCACCCGGTCACCGTCCAGATCAGATAGAGCGTCAGGGCAATCGGCAGGATCACCACCAGCCCGGTCAGGAAGCTCGCGCGCAGCCTTGCCAGCAGGCCACGGCGCTTGGGGTGCGGGTCGTCGTCACTCATCAGGCGATCCTGCGCGCAAGGAAGGGTTCGCCTCGGAACCTAAGGTCTCGCCGCGCCCTCTGCAATGGTCGCGCGCGCCTCAGGGGCGCTGCGTCCCCCGGCGTGGCGATCTCGCGGGCAATCGCGGCGGCAAGCCGCGCATTGTTCAGCACCAGGGCGATATTGGCGACCAGCGAGCGGCCCTCGGTCAGCTGATAGATCCGATCGAGCAGGAAGGGCGTCACCGCCTTGGCCGAGACGCCCTGCGCCTCGGCCTCGGCCAGCGCCGCCTCGATGGCAGGGGCCAGTTCCGCCGCCGCGATCTCGGCCTCGACCGGGATCGGATTGGTCACCAGCTGCCCGCCCGGCAGCCCGAGCCGCGCCCGCATCAGATGCGCCGCCGCGATCTCGGCCGCGGAATCCATCCTGAGCGGCGCCAGCAGCCCCGAGTTCCGCGACCAGAAGGCCGGCAGCTCATCCTGCCCATAGGCGATCACCGGCACGCCCAGAGTCTCCAGCACCTCAAGCGTCTTCGGCAGATCGAGGATCGCCTTCGCCCCCGCCGCCACCACCGTCACCGCGGTCTCGGCGAGCTCGCGCAGGTCGGCCGAGATATCGAAGGTCAGCTCGGCCCCGCGATGCACGCCGCCGATCCCGCCGGTCGCGAAAACCTCAATCCCCGCCAGCCGCGCCGCGATCATCGTCGCCGCCACCGTCGTGGCCCCGGTCCCGCCCGTGGCGAGACAGGCCGCGAAATCCGCCCGCGACAGCTTGCGCACGCCTTCCGCCCGCGCCAGCCCCTCCAGCTCCGCATCCCCCATCCCGATGTGCAACACGCCGCGCAGCACCGCGATGGTGGCCGGCACAGCACCCGCCGCCCGCACCTCGGCCTCGACCGCCCGCGCCGTCTCGACATTGTCGGGCCAGGGCATGCCATGCGTGATGATCGTCGATTCCAGCGCCACCACCGGTTCGCCCGCCGCCTGCGCCGCGCGCACCTCGTCACTCAGGATGATCTGCATGGGGGGCCTCCGTCCGATTGCCCCCGCCCTATGACAAGCGACGCCGCGCCGATCAAGGGGCTTTCATTGACGCCCACCCCCCATCGCCCTAGCTTGTAACCTGCCCGACCCGGAAGGAAACCGTCATGGCCACCGCGCGCTCCAGCTCCGACACGACAGGGGATCAGGAAAAACCCGACCTCGCCGCCGAACTCGCCGCGGTCAAGGCCGAGCTTCGCGTGCTGGCCAAGATGGTCTCGCGCCTCGCCGCCGCCGGCCTGTCGGAAGCCGGGGCAGGGGCCCGACCCAGCGCCACCAGGATCTCCGAGGATCTGGTCGACAGCCTGAAGGCCGAATGGGCCTGGGCCGAACGCCGTCTGGCCGAGGAAACCCACGCCAAACCGTTCCGCACCCTCGGGCTCGCGGCCCTGGCGGGCTTCATCGCCGCCCTGATCCTGCGACGCTGAGCGTGGTCATCCTCTGGCGCATCGTCACCTCGCTGATCGGGGAAGAGGCCGGCCTCTGGCGCAGCCATCTCGGCGCCCGCAGCGGCCTGATGCTGGGCCTTGCCGTCTCCGGCCTGCTCGCCGGGCTTCTCGGCCTCGCCCTCGCCGTGGTGGCGCTGTCGATCTATTACGGCCTGCTCACCGCCCTCGCGATCTGCTTCGGCCTGGCGCTGCTGGCCTGCATCACGATCCTGATCCTGCTCAAGCTCGAATCCCGCGCCCATGCCCGCGCCGCCGCACGGCAGGCCGCCGAGCGTCGCCGCCTGATCGAAACCGCCCTGATCGCCGCCCTTCCGGGCATGAAGGCAGGCTCCGCCATCGCCCTCGGCCTGGTCTCGCTGATCCTGATGCTGGTCACCGGACGCCACGGCAAAGACGAAGACGAAGACGACGATCAGCCAACCTCGCCCGAGACATAATCCGCCGCCGCCCGCAGCGCCTGCTCCAAGGCATCCCCCGGCACCGCCCCGCGCGCCTCGGCCACGATATGCGCCGCCATGAAGGTATCGCCCGCGCCGGTCACCCGCGTCACCATCACCGGCGGCGGCATCCGCGTCAGCACCCCCGCAGCGCTTCCCTCCGCGCAGGCCCGCGCGCCATCCGTCACCAGCACCCGCGCCGCGCCGCGCGCCACCAGCGCGCCCGCCGCCACCTCGGCCGCCGCAAACCGCGTCTGGCACAGGATGCCGGCCTCCTCGAGGTTCACATAAAGCGTCGCCCGCGGATGGGCGAGCAGCGGCAACAACCGCTCCGCCTTCCCCGGCGAGGCCGGCGCGACCCGCAGATCCGCCGCAGCGAACAGGGGGCTGCCCGCGATCTCGCTCAGCAAAGCCACCGTCAGGTTGCCGTCCAGCGCCACCAGCCCGGCCCAGGGCGCGCCCTCCGACCCCAGCCGCCCATCCGCCAGCGGCCGCAAGATCTTGTCCCCCGCCGCCTCCAGCGAATGCGCATCGGCAATCGCCGCGATCAGCCCGTTCGCCCCCTCGACCGCCATATAGCGGTCGGTCGGCAGATCCTCGGACAGATAGACATGCTCCACCGCCACGCCGAGCCGCACGCAGGCCGCCAGCAACTCGCGCCCCTCGTCATCCTGCCCCGACGGCGCTCAGCACCGAGGGCCGCATCCCGAACCGCGCCAGCGTCATCGCGATGTTCAGCGCGACACCCCCCGGCAACCGCGTGATCCGCCCCGGCACGTCCGAGCCCAGATGCATGTTGGAATGCGACCGCCCGATCACATCCCAGAGCGCCGACCCGATGCAAAGAATATCCCTGTCCATCCGCGATCTTCTGCCCGTCGGACCCCGCCCATGCAAGAGGCTTGCGGGGCAGGGCGCAGAGGCCCACAGTCACCCCAGACCATCAGGGGACACCATGCAAAGCTACCCCGGACTGCCACGCGAAACGCCCCAATACCTGCGGGCGCTGGCCGCGCATAACGACCGCGCCTGGTTCGAACACCACCGCAAAGCCTATGAAACCGCGTGGAAAACCCCGGCCCTCGACCTGATCGAGGCGCTCGCCCCCTTCTGCCAAAGCTGCACGCCGCGATTAGAGGCCGTGCCCAAACCCGGCGGCAGCCTGCGCCGCATCCACCGCGATATCCGCTTCTCCAACGACAAGACGCCCTATTCCGCCACGATGCACCTGCGCCTGACGCTGACCGGCGGGGCCAGCAAACACGCCGGAATGCACCTTGTCCTGCACCCCGACCACCTCGCCTTCGGCGCCGGCGAATTCGGCCTCTCACCCGAAGCCCTCAGCCGCTTCCGCACCCGGGTGCAAAACCCAAAGGACCGCGCCACGCTCCTCAAGGCCGCCGCCGAGGCCGAGGCCGCAGGCAGCGCATGGGACGCCCCAGACCTCAAACGCCTCCCCTCCGGCTTCACCGCCGAGCCGGAATGGGACCACCTGCTGCGCCGCAAATCCATCATCCTGCGGGGCCAGACCGAGGGCCTGCCAGACTGGCTTTTCACCCCCGACTGCCTTACCCATCTTCAGCCGCTGATCGCAGCCCACTTGCCCCTCCTCGCCTGGCTCACCGCCTGAGGCGCAAACAGGGCAGGGGGCTTGCAAACCCCGTCACCCCAGTGTAGACGCGCGGCACTTCACAGGCAGGGCTTGGGCTTTTCGGGGGAGAAATCCCCGAAGGTCCGCCGGTTGGGCAAGGCGAAATCTATCATCGCTGCGTCTGAGTGGCCCTGCCGAGGGATAAACCGGAAAGGAAAAACGAATGGCGCTTCCCGAATTCACCATGCGTCAGCTCTTGGAAGCTGGCGTACACTACGGTCACCAGACGCAACGCTGGAACCCCAAGATGGGCCCGTATATCTACGGCGACCGCAACGGCATCCACATCCTCGACCTGACCCAGACCGTGCCCTTGCTGGACACCGCTCTGAACGTGATCCGCGAGACGGTGGCCAAAGGCGGCCGCATCCTCTTCGTCGGCACCAAGCGTCAGGCCCAGAAGGCCGTCGCCGAAGCCGCCGAGAAATGCGCGCAATACTACATGAACCACCGCTGGCTCGGTGGCACGCTGACCAACTGGCAGACCGTGTCCAAGTCGATCCAGCGTCTGAAGCAGCTCGATGAGCAGCTCGGTGCAGGCGCCGAAGGCCTGACCAAGAAAGAACGCCTCGGCATGGAACGCGAGCAGACCAAACTGCAGGCCTCGCTCGGCGGGATCCGTGAAATGGGCGGCGTGCCGGACCTTCTCTTCGTGATCGACGTGGGCAAGGAAGACCTCGCCATCCTCGAAGCGCAGAAGCTCGGCATCCCGGTCATCGGCGTGGTCGATACCAACTGCTCGCCCAAGGGCGTGGACTACATCATCCCCGGCAATGACGACGCAGCCCGCGCCATCGCGCTCTACTGCGACCTCGTCAGCCGTGCGGCCCTCGACGGCATGTCCGCGCAACTCGGCGCCGCCGGTGTCGACCTTGGCGCGATGGAAGAAGCCCCCGAGGAAGAGGCAGCCGCCGAGGCCTGATCGCCCGGGCTGTTGCCGATCTGTTACCGGACGGGGGTAAGCCCCGTCCGGGACATCTGATTTCCCAATTGAGGAGAGCCGCCATGGCAATCACCGCCCAGATGGTGAAAGAACTGCGCGAATCCACCGGCGCAGGCATGATGGACGCGAAAAAAGCCCTGGCCGAAACCGATGGCGACATGGAAGCCGCGGTTGACTGGCTGCGCACCAAGGGTCTCGCGAAAGCCGCCAAGAAGGCCGACCGTACCGCTGCCGAAGGCCTCGTCGGCGTGGCCGTCGCGGGTGGCGTCGGCGTCGCGGTCGAGCTGAACTCGGAAACCGACTTCGTCGCCAAGAACGCCGATTTCCAGGCGCTGGTCGCAGGCTTCACCAAAGCCGCGCTCGGGTGTCGCCGATGTCGAGGCGCTGAAGGCCGCCGACATGGGTGGCAAGACCGTCGAAACCGTGCTGACCGAAGCGATCGCGCGCATCGGCGAGAACATGACCCTGCGCCGCATGGCCAAGCTGGAAGGCGACACCGTCGCGGCCTATGTCCACAACGCCGCCGCCGATGGCATGGGCAAGATCGGCGTGCTGGTCGCCGTGAAAGGCACCGACAACGGATATCGCCAAGCAGATCGCGATGCATGTCGCCGCCTCCAACCCGCTGGCCCTGTCGGAAGCCGACCTCGACCCGGTCCTGGTCGAGCGCGAGCGCACCGTGCAGACCGAGAAGGCGCTGGAAGAGAACGCGACCTCGGCCAAGCCGAAGCCCGACGCCGTGATCGAGAACAACATCATCCCGGGCCGGATGAAGAAGTTCCTCGAGGAAATCACGCTGCTCGGCCAGAAGTTCGTCATCAACCCCGACCTGACCGTGGCGCGAAGCCGCGAAAGAAGCCGGCGTCGAAGTCGACCGGCTTCGTCCGCCTCGCCGTCGGCGAAGGCATCGAGAAGAAGGAAGAAGATTTCGCCGCCGAAGTCGCCAAGACCCTCGCCGGCTGATCCGGGCAGAACGCCCGAACGACACGGAAAGCGCCCGCCGGACCCCCGGCCGGGCGCTTTTTTCATACCGCACCTTCCCCCGTAGGGCGGGGTTCACCCCGCCAGCGCGCCATCCCCAACCCACACGCCCCCCTGGCCCGGAACAGCCGCGAAGCCGGCCCGGGGCCGCGCCCTCCCGCTGGGCCCGAGAGAGGGCGCGGCCCTCTGCTGCGCCTCCGCCGGGCGCGCCTCCTCCCCGCTCAGCCCCGGAAAGCCGCAACCAAGAGCAGCAGCCCGCCGAGGATGACAACGCCATCCAGCACACCGGTATGCAGCCGCGAAGACATGCGCGCCGTCACCCGCTTGGCGATGAAGGCACCCGGCATCGCGCTGACCCCGATGATCGCGGCAATCGCCCAGGCGCCCGATGTCAGCATCCCGGATGACTGAAACACAGCCACCTTCAACAGCCCCAGGACGATCGAGATCCCGGCATCCGTCGCGATCACCGCGCTGCCGATCAGCCCGGTCGACATCAGGATGGTCAGCAGGATCACCCCCGACCCGCTGGTTCCGCCATTCAACACGCCGTAGCCCGCGCTCGCGGCGAGCGTGCCGCGGGGTGACAAACCGCCGTGGCGGCGCATCAGCACATGGCGCAGGGGCACCAGGATCACCAGCACCAGCCCGATGATCCCCATCACCGCCGGCCCGCTGAGCCGGGTATAGAAATAGGCCCCGACCGCGGTTCCGGGCAGCGCGCAGAGCAGGACCCGACGCGCCGTCCTTGCCTCGAACAGCTCGCGGAACACGAAAAGCCGCGTGCCGTTGGTCAAAAGCGCCGAGAGGCTGATGATCGGAACCACGGCGGTCGGTCCGACCAGCGGCAGAAGCACCGGCGGCAAGAGCAGCCCGGTTCCATAGCCGCTGACACCCCCGACAATCGCCGCGACAAAGGCCGCCACCGCGACCGCCAGCGCCTGCAAAAGGGAAAGCTCCGGCACCGGACAAGTCCTTTCCCCGGGGTGCGTTTCGCGGATCGACTAGCCCGGATCGCGCGAGAAGACAACGACCGCTTTGCGCGCACCGTCGCATCGACGGCAGCAGGCCGCGCGCGTCCACCAGAGGGCAGGGCGCCCCCCGCCGCCCGCCAGCTCCGCCACCCCGATCCTCCGCTGTCGCTTCCGGCGTTCGCCCGGGCGCGCCTCCTCCGGCCCTCCGCTTGCGCTTCGGGCGTTCGGCGCTGACGATCTTCCACGGGAAGATCGTCCGGGCGCGCCTCACCCCCGCCGGGCCGCCTCGATCGCCGCGACGTCGATCTTCCCCATATCCATCATCGCCGCAAAGGCGCGCTTCGCCTCATCGCCGCCGGCGGCCAGTGCCTCCATCAGCACCCGCGGCGTGATCTGCCAGGAGATGCCCCATCTGTCCTTGCACCAGCCGCAGGCACTCGCCGTGCCGCCATTCCCGATGATGGCGTCCCAGTAGCGGTCAGTCTCGGCCTGATCCTCGGTGGTGATCTGGAACGAGAACGCCTCGCTATGCTGGAACATCGGCCCGCCGTTCAGGCCGAGGCAGGGGATCCCTGCAACCGTGAACTCGACCGTCAGCACATCTCCCGCCTTGCCGGACGGATAATCGCCGGGCGCAAGGTGGACGGCCCCCACCGCGCTGTCGGGAAAGGTCGCGGCATAGAACCGGGCCGCAGCCTCGGCCTCGCTGTCGTACCAAAGGCAGATCGTATTCTTCGCAGTTGCCATAACCTGATCCTCTCTTCCTTGACGTCGATTCCGGACCCGCCGCCACCGCCGCAGACCGGCACCGGTCAGCCTGGCGCGCAACGCGGCCCCGAACCCCCTGCCACAGTGTTTGACATGGGGGTCCCTTCCGACAACGCATGTGGGAGCCGTTTCGGCTCAAAGGGCAGCCAGATGAAGTCTCAAAAATTGTAGTCTGATGCCGCGGGCGAAAGCCATCGGGAAGATATCCCGGTCGCGCTGAAACGGCAGAGCTTCGCCCCGCCGGCCCGCACGATCGAGATATCAAGGAGGGCTAGATCCCGAAGCGCACATGCCCCTCCGCATCGATCGCCCAGGCCGGGTTCCAGGCAATTTCCCAGGCATGATCATCCGGGTCGGTGACATATCCGCGAAATCCGCCATGCGCCGGGGCATCGGCCGGCCGAATGATCCGGCCACCATGGCGCGCCAGCCGCTGCATGACCGGCGCGACCTCCTCCTGCGACGCCACATTATGCGCCAGCGCAAAGGCCCCGGGCTGCAGCAAGGGCGCCCGGTTCATGTCGGCTTCCAGCGCGGGTTTGAGGAAGGTGCCCAGAACCAGGCCGTTCATCTGGTAAAAGATGACCTCGGGGTTCTCGAAGACCGGCGCCCAGCCGAAGCCTTCGGCATAGAATTCGCGTGACCGGGACAGCTCGGCGCAGCCGAGTGTGATGACGGAAATCTGTTGTTGCATGGTCGTGCCCTTTCTACCTGCAGATGCATCGCGCAAATGCCTCGATAGTCTTGGGCCGTTCCCCCGGGGACAGACAATCCGGAGAAACAGAAGAACCCGCTTGCACGGGGGCCGGGCCAACCGTCCCGAACCTGATCTGTTTCAGACCGCCTGAAACTAGCAGGGCAGGGCGCCCTGTCAAGCACAGCGCCCCGCTGCCGCAGAGCACAAACGAAAACGGTGTGAACCAGATGGATCACACCGTTCCCCATTTGCGCAGGTCCGTTTGGGGATGAAGACGAGGCGCAATACTATTTAAATGTCGTACCTGCCAAGCCGACTATAAGCCGGCAGGTACAACGTCGATAACCAGCCCCTGAAAACCCAGGTTCCCGGAGGTCGAAGTCCCCTGGCTAAAGCCACCACTCTCGGAACTAGGATAGGGTGCCCGTTAAACTTTTGTTTAGGTAGTCAGGAATTCCTTACCATTCGGGAACTTACCCGGGAAACCTGTTCGCCCTATTGGGATACGACGAAGATCTGATTCAACCGCGCCGCCTTGGCCACAGCATGCGCCGTTGTTTCCACATCGAGCGCATTGCGCGCCAACCGCAGGTGTTTTTCCACCATTGCAGTCGAAATCCCCATCAATATCGCGATATCCTGGGTGGTCTTTCCATCCGCCACCCACTCCAGCGCCTCGCGCTGGCGCTGTGTCAGGTTGGTCGGCGCCGAGCGCGGCAGATTCGAGATTTTCAGATGCATGAGAATCGATGCCGCCGTCAGATAGCGCCCGTCACGCGCCCAGATCGCATCCACATCGTCCTGCGACATGCCGGCGGCCCCGACCAGCCCGAGCGCGCCCTTGGTGCGCGCCGAGACGCCCTTGAAACTGATCGTATAGCCGACCTTCACACCCATCTTGCGGTTGAATGCGAGCACGCGCTGCTCCGCCTCACTCAGCTCGCCGCGCTTGAACCGCTCTGCCACCAGCCGCCAGCTGGCGGTTCCCACATTGTTCGCCGCCCAGGTCACCATCGGCGCATTGCGATACAGGCCCTCGCCGATGAACACATCGAGGTACGCCTTGTCATGGTTCGACAGGAACAGCACATCCTCGATGTCGTCATAGGTTGCCTGCTGTCGGAAATGCGAAAACGCATAGATCGCCTTGGGAAAGCCGAACTCTCCCATATGCGCCAGGAACTTCTCCCAGACCTGGTCAACAGTCGGCGCTTCAATCAGCTCAACCATGTCCTTCAACATGATGAACCCTTCGAGCGGCGGCGAAACGCAAAGATCGTTTGTGTTCGCATAAATTCATCCCCTGTTCATTTGTGACATTTCGGGCACGACCTGTCGAGTATGCGATCGCCCTTTTATTCACATTTGGGCATGTTAGAACCCACGAAACCAGGCGATGCAGGCCCAGGGGATACCGAAAGAATGTCGGAACGCTTTGACGTGGTGATCGTGGGCGGCGCGGTGATGGGCGCCTCGGCCGCCTTCTGGCTGACGCGGATGCAGCCCGGCCTCTCGGTTCTGGTGCTCGAGATGGACCCGAGCTTCGCCCGCGCCTCGACCGCGCTCTCGGTCGCCTCGGTGCGCCAGCAGTTCTCCAACCCGGTCAATGTGGAAATCTCGCGCTTCGGCGTCGGCTTCATCCGTGATTTCCAATCCTCGCTCGGGCAGGACGTCGGCGTCGCCTCGCTCGGCCTCAAGGAGAACGGCTATCTCTTCCTCGCAGGCTCGCCCGACAGCGCCACCCTAATGGCCGAGGTCGCCGCCATGCAACGCGACCATGGTGCTGCCACCCAGATCCTCGACCCCGCGGCGCTGGCCGCCAAATTCCCCTGGATGAGCTTCGAAGATGTCACCGCCGGCTCCTTCGGCCCGCGCGACGAAGGCTGGTTCGACAACATGGGCCTGCTCGGCGGCTTCCGCAGCGCCGCCCGCCAGCAGGGCGCGACCTTCCGCACCGGTCGCGCCACCGGGCTGGACCTCACCGCAGACCGCGTTACCGCCGTCACCCTCGACACCGGCGACCGGATCTCCTGCGGCGCCCTGATCAACGCCGCCGGCACCCGCGCGGCCGACCTGATGCGGATGGTGGGTGCCGATCTTCCTGTCGAGCCGCGCAAGCGCACCGTCTTCGTCATCGATGCCCCCAACGCCCGCCACCCCGAGGCGCCGCTCCTGATCGACCACACCGGCTTCTACATGCGCCCCGAGCACGGCCAATGGATCATCGCCACCGTGCCCAGCCATGATCCCGCCGTCGACCCGCTGGATTTCGAGCCCGACCACGCCCAGTTCGAGGATGTCATCTGGCCGCTGGTCTACGCCCGCGCGCCGGGCTTCGACGCGGTCAAGGTGACGCGGCTCTGGGTCGGCCATTACGCCTTCAACACGCTCGACCAGAACGCCATCCTCGGGCCCTGGCCGGGCCTGCCGAACCTCTATCTGATGAACGGCTTTTCCGGGCATGGCCTGCAGCAGTCGCCCGCCGTCGGCCGTGGCATCGCCGAGATCCTGCTGACCGGGCGCTACCAGACGCTCGACCTGTCAGACCTCGGCACCGAACGCATCATCGCCCGACGCCCGTTCCTCGAACGCGCCATCGTCTAACTGCGCGGGGCAGGGCGCCTAGCCCCCGATCAGCCGCGCCGCGATCCCGGGCAGTTCAAGATAATCGTCGAACACCGCGGAATGCCTCAGCTTTTCCACCGGCGTCTTGCGATAGCCCCGGCTGAACAAGGCGAACGGCAGCTCCGCCGCCGCCGCCGTGTCCACATCCACCTCGCTGTCGCCGACATAGAGCACGGAGGTCGCCGCCATATCGCTCACCGCCTTGCGCAAGCGGTTCCGGGTCCGGCTTGCGCACCGGCAGGCTGTCGCCGCCGATCACGGTCAGGAAAAACCCGGACAGCTGGAAATGCTCCAGAATGATCTGCGTCAGCGCAAGCGACTTGTTGGTGCAGATCCCCAGCCCATATCCCATCTCAACAAGCGTCAGCAGAGTGTTGAAAACATTCGGATAAAGCACGGTCTTGGTGGTCGCGTCGCGGGTATAATAGGTGATGAACCTGGCGACCGTCTCATCCTGGGGCAGGGTGATCGCCCGCTCCTTGCGCACCCGCTCGATCAGCGTCGGAACCCCATTGCCGACAAAGGACTGGACCTCGGCCAGCGTCAGCGGCTCTGCCCCAAGATCCGCCAGGGTCCGGTTCACCGCGGCATGAAGATCGGGGATCGAGTTCGATCAGCGTCCCGTCCAGATCAAACACCAGCGCCCGTGTCATGCTGCCACCGCCGCCCGCAAGGCCTTGATATTGCGCCCATAAACCTCGGCCTTGGCGACCGATCCGCCAGCAAAGACCGCATTCCCCGCGACCAGCACATCGGCGCCCGCGGCCACCACCAAAGGCGCGGTTTCCACCGTCACACCGCCGTCGATCTCGATATGCACCGGACGGTCGCCGATCATCGCGCGCAGGCGTTTCACCTTGTCGAGCTGCGACATGATGAATTTTTGCCCGCCAAATCCGGGGTTTACGGTCATCACATTGACCACATCGACCAGATCGAGCAGGTATTCCACCGCCTCGATCCCGGTCCCGGGATTGATCGCCACGCCAGCCTTCACACCCGCCGCGCGGATCGTCTGCAAGGTGCGGTGAATATGCGGCCCGGCCTCGACATGCGCCGAGATCACATCGGCACCGGCCTCGATGAAGCCCGCCAGCAGCGCATCCACCGGCGCGATCATCAGATGCACATCCATCACCTTGCGGATATGCGGCCGGATCGCTTTGCAGAGCGCCGGGCCAAAGGTCAGGTTCGGCACGAAGTGTCCGTCCATCACATCGACATGCACCCAGTCGCAACCCTGCGCCTCGATCGCCTCGCATTCCCGGCCGAAGTCCGCGAAATCAGCCGACAGGATCGAAGGCGCAATCTTTACGGAACGGTCGAAGCTCATGCGCGGCATCCTTTTGTCCTGCACCTGTTCCCGTGATCTACAGGGGGCGCAGCCTTGCGTCCAGCATTCCCGCCGGGTTCTCGCAGCATATCCACAGGGGGGCTCGCAAACCATTGACGGGGCCGGGTTTTCCCGCATCGCGCCGTTAGCGCTAAATCCCGCTCAGGGGGCCGGTTGTTCCGCCCCAGCCATCGGTTTATTTAACATAATATTGATTATAAGAATCCCGTTAACGCCAGAGAGGCCACCCCCTCACGCCGCGCGCGAGACCTTTATCGCCGGATCAGAGAGCTTGACGAACCGGTAGCCCCGCGCCTTCAGCGCCGTCACCCCGGCCACCACACCAGCCCCCGCAGCCCGCAGCGGCTGGTTGATATGCGAGATCAGCACATCGCCATGCTTCGCCGCCAGATAGCGCCGCCGGGTTTCCGCCGCGCCCAGCGATGCACCTTCATCGCCGTTGATCGAGAATCCCGCGACGCGGAACCCCATCGCCTCGATCTCCTGCATCGCGGCGGGCGTATAATAGGCCGCAGCCCCGCGAAACCACTCCGGCCGCGCAGCGCCCGCGGCCTCGATCAGCGAAGCGCCGATGCCGCACCTCCGCCGCAATCCCCGCGGCAGAGCCACAGGACCGCACGCCCCAAAGCTTCACGTCCCGGTCAATCGCCGCATGATGCTGTGCGCCATGGTCGCCGATCTCGAACAGATCGGGCCGCGCCAGCAGCGCCTTCATCGCCACTTCATTGCCCCGCAACCACAGGCCAGAGGCAAAGATCGTGGCGCTGACGCCTTGATCGACCAGCATGTTCAGGATGCGCATATCGGTATGCCCGTCACAGGCATCGAAGGTCAGCGCCACCACCGGCGCGCCCGCCTCAGCCCCTTCGATATGCATATGCGGCTCGACCAGCCCGCTCAGCTGCGGCTGCGCCGCCTGCCCCACGCCGGCCAGCAGCGGCCAAGCCAGCATTCCCATCAACCCACGTCTGGTCAGTCCGGCATCCGTCACGGCAGATCAACTCCTGACGCCGGACACCCCGGCGCGCGCAGCAAAACCACCGCCACGCGCGCCGCGCAAGTCACATCCTTGCGCTCAGGCCTGCCGCGTGCGCCAGCTTTCCACATAATTCTCGCGCGCATCGCGCGAATAGGGCACCGGCGCCACCTTCACCCGCAGATCGAACGGCACATGCGGCTCGACCGTGGTCTTCCGGGTCCCGTCCGGCTCGCCCCAGGTCAGCGTCAGGATATCGCCTTCCTTGATATCCGGATCGACCATGCCCAGCGACAGCATCGCCCGCTCATTGTAGGAATACCCCGCAAACATCGAGAATCCCACAAGCTTTCCGCCCATCGTGATCTTGTCATAAGAGCTCGAGGCATAGTTCGACAGCGGCAGGTCGATGGTCTTGTAATTCTTCCCATCCGCCAGCATCGAGGCGTTGATCTTCGCCACATCCTCGGCATTCCACTCGAAGGTCACCTTGCGCCGATGCGCCCTGCCCTGCATCGCCTCCAGCGCCGCCCGGCCGACGAAGTCATGGTCGAACTTGACGAAGGGCCCATAGCCCAGATCATAGGGCGTCAGGTAATAATCCTCAATATTGTCAGAGATGTAGCTGCCGCCGATCGACCCCGTCGCCTCATAGCTGTCGGCCGGCAGCCATTCGCGATAGGCCTTCATCTCGGGCTGGGTATAGACCGCGGGCAGCGGCGACGGGATCCAGCCCGATTCCAGCGTATTGGTGGCATAGGCCCGGCTGCCGACCTGCCGCATCCCGAACTCCGCCCCTGCAGCGACGATGGCCGCGCGGATCTCCTCGCCCTCGGCATAGGGCCCGAACACCTCGAGGCCCGGCTCGCCCGCCATGCCATGCCGCAGCGCCCGCACCTTGCGCCCCGCGATGGTGATCCAGTCCATGTTGAAGAACTTGATCTTCGGCAGCGGCCCGCCGTTCAGCTTTTCCAGGATCGCCTCGGCCTTCGGCCCCTGCACCTGATAGCGGTAATGCTTGCGCACCACCGCCTTGCCCATCGTGCGCGACGGCGAGCGGTCGTCACGTTCAACCTTTACAGTCCAACCGCCGGTTTCGGCGTTGAATTGCAACCAGGAAATCGTCGGCGCCCGGCCCACCAGCAGGAAGTCTTCCTCGGCCAGCCGAAAGCAGATCACATCGCCGATCACATGGCCGGAATGGCTGCAGGGCACATAATGCTTCGCCTTGCCGACCGAGAAATTGGCGAAAGAGTTGATCGTCAGATGCTCCAGCATCGCATAGGCGTCCTTGCCGGTGACCCGGATCTCGGCCATGTGATGCGACTGGTCGAACAGCACCGCGGTCTTGCGCCAGGCCGCCTGCTCATCGCGCCAGTTGGAAAACTCCGGCGGCACGACCGGATAGACATAGGCGCCGATCTGCGAATTGCGCAGCATCTGCACGGTGTTACCGGCGGCCTTTAAGACCTCTTCCAGATTCTTCGGCATGGTCATCCTCCCTTGGGGGTTCAAAGATTGACAAGCGCCAGCCCGGGAACCCGCGCCAGCAGGCTGCGATCCTCGGTCAGGACGTAATCGAGATTGCGCCGCGCCAGCATCGCATGTTCGCGGGCAATCGCCTCGGCGCGGGCGCCCTGACGGCGCTCGATCGCCTCGACCATGTCGCGATGCTGCCCCTGCGCCGAGATCAGCGAGCGTCGGAACGCCACCACCGTCTCCTGCACCGAAACGAAAGCCGAGGGTGAGGCGAAGGGAAGCCGCACCGCCCGCTCCAGCTCGCGCCGGATCACGGCAGAGCCGCACAGCGCCGCCAGCTGATCATGGAACCGCGCGTTCAGCTCCACATAATCGTCAAAGGCGATCTCCCCGGGCGCATCCGGCACCGCCACATCGAGCGCGCGCAGGGTGGCCCGAATGTCCGCCAGCCGCGCCTCCGGGACCCCGCGTTCCGCCGCAAGCCGCGCCGCCGTGCCCTCCAGCACCCCGCGCAGCTCGATCGCATCCACCGCATCGTCGAGGCTGAAACTGCGCACCACATAGCCGCCGGAGGAAGCCCGATCCACCAGCCCCTCCTGCTCCAGCCGCCCCATCGCCTCGCGCAAAGGCGTCCGCGACAGGCCGAGCGTTTCCGCCAGCGCCACCTCGAGCAGACGCGCGCCGCCCGAAAGGCTGCCGTCAAAGATCTTCGCCCTCAGCGCCATCAGGGCGCGGTCGGTCTGGCTCTGCCGCTCATTGCTGCTCAAAGGCCCCTCCCCGGGCGGGGCCTCCCTGCCCCGTTCGGAAGGATTGTATACATTGCCAGATCAAAGGCAAGCCCCGCCACAGGCGCAACAGAGGGCCGCACCCTCCCTCGGGTGGGTGCCCGGAACCTTGTTGGTCTGCGGTTTATCTCAAAAGCACCGAACGACGGCTGAACGGCAGCACACATCGCCAATGCGCCCTCCCGTGCGGAGGGAGGGCGCGGCCCGGCGGCGCTGCGCGCCTTGCTCCGGGCCAGAGTCGCGCCACAATGTATACATTATCGGCGGAAATCAGCCCGCCAGCCCCAGCCCCATATGCCGGTCCAGAATGCTGCGATCGCGCAGAACCTCCGCGCTCGGTCCCTCATGCACCACCCGCCCGGTATCGAGAATCATCACCCGGTCGGCAAAACTCCAGCGCCAGCTCGGCATGCTGCTCGACCAGGATCACCGTGTGCGGCCGCCGCTCGGCCAGCCGCTCGAAGACCCCCATCAGCATGTCGCAGATCACCGGCGCCAGCCCCTCCAGCGGCTCATCCAGCATCAGCAGCGTCGGCCGCCCCATCAGCGTGCGGGCGATCGCCAGCATCTGCTGCTCGCCGCCCGACAGCTGCCCGCCGCCATTGCGCCGCCGCTCCTTCAGCCGCGGAAACAGCGCATAGGCCTCCTCCAGCGTGGCATCGCCGCGCATCCCGGCGATCAGGTTCTCCTCGACCGTCAGCGAGGGGAAGATGTCGCGCGTCTGCGGCACCAGCCCCAGCCCAAGGCCCGCGCCGCTGATGCGGCGGCAGCCGCTCGATCGGCGCGCCGTTCCAGGCGGATCGCGCCCGCATGGCAGCCGGGTCAGCCCCATGATCGTCGCCAGAAGCGTGGTCTTGCCCACCCCGTTGCGCCCGATGATCGCCAGCCGCTCGCCCGGCGCCACCGCCAAGGAGATGCCGTGCAGGATCGTGCGTGTCGGCCATAGCCCGCCACGATCCCGTCGAGCTTCAGCACCGCCTCAGCCATGATGCGCCCCCAGATAAAGGTCGCGCACCTGTTCGTCGGCGGCGATCTCGGCAGGCGTCCCCTCGGTCAGGATCGCCCCCTGCACCAGCACGATGATCGAGCGCGCCACCCGAAACACCAGCTTCATGTCATGCTCGATGATCAGCACCGGCAAGATCCTCCGGCAGCGCCGCGATCGCCTCGGAGATCAGCGGGCTCTCACTTTCCGGCACCCCCGCCGCCGGCTCGTCGAGGATCAGGATCCGCGGCTTCAGCGCCAGCGTCATCGCCATCTCGACCAGCCGCTGCTGGCCATAGGCCAGCTCATCCACCCGCCGGTCGGCCACCGGCACCAGCGCGAAGTGCGCCAGCTGCGCCGTCGATCTCGGCCTCGACCTCGGCAGTGCGCGATCGGCGCGGCGCAGACCAGCGCAGTGCCAGCCGCGTCCGCTCCAGCACCGCCAGCCGCAGGTTCTCGCGCACCGTCAGGCTGCGAAACAGGGTGGTGATCTGGAAGGTCTTGGCGATCCCCGCCCGCACCCTTTCCGCCTCGCCCAGACGCCGGATGTCCCGCCCGTCGAGCCGGATCGTGCCGCCCGAGGGCTGCAATATCGCCGGTGATCAGATTGGCAAAGGTCGTCTTGCCCGCGCCGTTCGGCCCGATCAGCGCCTTGCGGTCGCCCGGCGCGCAGCGTCAGCGAGATGTCGCGCGACCACCACGCAACCCGCCGAAGCGCTTGTTCAGGCCCCGACCTTCCAGCCCCGCGCTCATCGCGCCTGCCCCCGTCAGCCGCTGCACCGCAGTCCGGCAGGCCCGAGCAGCCCCTCGGGCACGGATAACACCACCACCAGCACCAGCGCGCCGATCAGGAACAGCCAGTTGAACGGATCGACCGAGGCGGCGACATGGTGCACCATCATGAACATGGCGGTGCCGAGGATGCGCGCCCTAGAGCCGCCCGGTGCCGCCGAGGATCAGCATGATCAGCGCCTCGGCCGAGAGCTGAGAAGCTGAACACTTCGAGGCTGACCAGCTGCGGTGATCTGCGCCGACAGCGCCCCGGCCAGCCCGGCGATCGCGCCGCCGATGGTGTAGACCATCACCAGCCGCCAGTAGACCGGCGCGCCGATCGCCCGCATCCGCGCCGGGCTCTCCTGGATGCCGCGCGCCATCAGCCCGAAGGGCGAGGCGCGCCAGCACCTTCAGCGCGAAGAACACCACGAACAAGCACGCAGCAGGCATAGATATATCCGGTCTGCCGACGAAATCGAACTCCCAGCGGCCCAGGATCGGCTGCCATGCGGATGCCGCGCAGCCCGTCCGCGCCGCCGGTCACGCCCGCGCCTTGTTGGCGATCTCCTGCAGCACCTGCTGCCACCGCGATCGACAGCATGATCAGCGTCAGCCCCTCGGCCCGCATCAGCAACAGCCCCGAGACCAGCGCCACCACCGCCCCGCCGCCATCCCCGACCGCCAGGCCCGAGCAGCGGATCGGTCGAGACATGGATCGCGAACAGCCCGGCCGCATAGGCGCCGGAGCCATACATCGCCGCCTGACCCAGCGTGACGATGCCGCCAGGCCCAGCACCAGGTCCAGCGACAGCACGAAGACCATCATGATCACGATCCGGGTCAGGAAGGCGAGGTTGTAGGGAAAGAGGTAATAGGCCGCCGACCGCGAGCGCCAGATCGCCAGCGCCAGCGACCAGGCGCGCATCCAGCGGCTCATGCCGCGCGCTCCCAGCAGGCCGTGCGGCCGCAGCGCCAGGATCAGGCATCATCGCGACGTAGAAGAAGATGCGTGCCGTATTCGGGCACCAGATAGCGCGTCGCGGTATCCAGGATGCCCAGCGCCGAGCGCGGCGACGAAAGAGCCGGTGATCGAGCCCATGCCGCCCACCGCGACGACGATCAGGAACAGCACCATGTAGCGCAGCGGGTAATAGGCATCGATCGGCAACAGCTCCGCCCCCAGAATGCCGCCCAGCGCCGCCAGCCCGGCGCCCAGCATGAAGGTCAGCGCGAAGATCCGCGCCGGTGTCGATGCCCAAGGTCGCGGCGGTCGCACGGTGATCGACGGCGGCGCGCAGGCGGATGCCGAAGCGCGTCCGCTCGATCAGCAGCGAAGAGGCCAAGCGATCACCACGCAGCCCGGCCCCGATCACCGCGATCCGGTGCATCGGCAGGGTGCGAAACCCGAGGTCCACCGCGCCCGACAGGGCCTCCGGCAGTCGGGATCGCCAGAAGCGACGAGCCGAGCCAGAGATTGACGCTGGCGATCATCATGAAGGTGATGCCGATGGTCGCCAGCACCTGCTGCAACTCGCCCATCCGGTAGATGCGGCCGGTACATCACCCGCTCCATCGGCAGCGCGATCAGCACCACCGCAACCATCGCGAGCCCGGCAGCGCCAGCACGAAGCGGCAGCCCGGCAGTCGCCATCAGCCAATGTGCCAGCGCGCCGCCGAGCAGGGCGAAGCCGCCATGCGCAAGATTGATCACCCGCATCAGCCCCATCGTCACCGACAGGCCGACCGAGATCATGAACAGGATCATCCCGTAGGCGACGCCATCGACGAGGATCGAAAGAAGCGTGGCCATACCCACTCCCTGCCGCGGATCGACCGCAGATCAGCCGCCGCCGGGCGCCCGGCACCGGGCGGCGTCAGGTCAGTCCTTACTTCGCGGGCAGGCCAAGGTCGCGGCACGTCCTTGATCGGTCGCGAACTCCTTGTTGATCAGCATCCCCGTTGGCATCCTTCTCGACCACTGCGGATGTAGATGTTCTGCGGTGACATGGTGGGTCTTGGGATCGATCGATCACCGGCCCGCGCGGGCTTTCCCAGGACGCGCCCTCAACCGCCTTCATCGCCGCCTGCGGCCATCCGCGCCCGGCCGCCTCGATCATCTCGTAGATCAAGGCCCGGTCCCGTCATAGGCCCCGACCGAGGCGAAGTTCGCCACCGATCCCGGATGCAACTCGGCAAGCTTGGCATGAACTCGTCGTTCATCTCGGAGTCTATGCGCGGCCGAATAGTGATACGCGGTGATGCAGCCCCATCGCGCGCATCGCCCAGCCCTGAAGCGAGGTCGTCTCGTCCGACTCGCCGGTGCCGAGGAACTTGATCCCGGCATCCTTCAGCCCGTTCTCGGGATAGGCCTTCACGAAGGCAAAGGCCGGCGGCCCGGCCGGGAGGAAGGCGAACAGCGCATCCGGCGTCTCGCCCTTGATCCGCTGCATGAAGGGCGCGAAGTCGGTGGTCGGATCGGCATCCGGATCGCGTCGACCACCTTGCCGCCCTTGGCCTCGAACGTCGCTTGGTAAAGCCCTTCTCGGCGTCGATCCCCGGGCCGTAATCCGTCACCGCCGTCACCACCGTCTTGATCGCCCTTGCTCGATCGCCCAGTCGGCCATCGGCGACCGTCAACCTGCGACAGCGGTGAAGCTGGTGCGCACGAAGAACGGCGACTTTCGTGGTGATGATCGAGGTCGCGGCGTTGAAGATCACCGTCGGCGTCTGCGACTGCTCGACCAGCGGCGCCACCGCCAGCGCGTTCGGGGTGAAGGTATAGCCGCCGAGATACTCGACCCCGTCCGTCACCAGCAGTTCCTGCGTCACCGCCTTGGCCGGTCTCCGGGTTCGGCCCGCCGGTGTCCTTGTAGATGAACTCCATCTCATGGTCGCCGGCCTTGCTGCCATGCTGCGCCACATAGACCTCGATCGCTTCCTTGAACTGCTTGCCATAGATCGCAAACGGCCCCGAAAACGGTGCGACGATCGCCGACCTTGATGGTGTCGGCCCCGGCCACCCCTGCGCTCATCGCGGCAACCACGGCGGCAACCGCCAGTGCGGTGAATTTCTGTGTCCCGGTTCTCTGCATCAGCGTCATCCTCCCTAAGGGGGCATTCTCGGCCCCGTTCCCTGCGTTTCTCCCGATCCGGAGAGGAGCGTGATTTAGCTGACACTGTCAATCAAATCCCCTCCGCCGCACCGCGTCGCTATGCCCTCCATGTTCAGGAAAGGCGCCCTCAGGTCAAGCGATTGCAGGCGCCGGAGCCCCATCAAAAACGCACGCAGGTTCATAATCTGCGGCTATTTCAACCCGCCGCCGGGGCCTCAGGCATCGGGCGGAATGACCCCCTTGCGGAAGATGAAACAGCCGTAAAACCGCCGCTCTCCGGTCTGGATCACGGCATAAGATTCCTTGGCCTTCTCGTAAAAGGCAAAGCGCTCGAGGCCCTGCATCTGGCGCGGCCTGCCCTCTGCCGCATCGATCGCCGCCTGCACCTCGGCCTGCACGGGCGGCAGCGTGGCAGGCTCGCCCACCACCTCCATCCTCCCGGCGAAATCCTCGACGAATGTATCGAGCGGCAGAACCGACAGAACCGCCTCGACCGCTTCCGCCGAGGTCAGGTTGTCCATCCTCAACAACCGCCCATAGACCGTTGCTTTCGCTGTGCTTTCCGCCGGAAAATTGGTATCCGCCAGAACCACCGTATCGCCATGCCCCATCGCCCGCAGCGCGAACAGAACCTCTGCCCCCAGCCGGTGATCCAACCCTTTCAGCATCTCAGCCCCCTATTCCATATTGGTGTGATTGGCCCGCATCGCCTCGGCAGAGATGCCGAGCGCCTCGCGCAGCCGCAAAATGATCATCTCGCCCAGAAAGAACAGCGCGCCCTCATAGGCCGATCCCATCGGCAGCACCTGGCTCGCCCCGGCGCCCTGACCGCGCGCCATCGTCTGCGCCGGCACCAGCAGCACAAGGCTGGCGAGCGCGGCCAGCGGCGCCTCCGGCTCGGCGGTCAGCAGCAAGACCCGCGCCTCCGCCGCCCGCGCCACCTCCATCAGCACCCGCACCGTCGGCAGATCGCCGGGCCCGGCCGAACAGATGAACAGATCGCCCGCCCCCAGGGGCGGTGCCGACATGTCGCCCTGCATCTGCACCTGCGCGCCCATGTGATGCAGCCGCATCGCCAGCGCCCGCAGCATCAGCCCCTCGCGCCCGACACCATAGACCACGATCTTGCGCGCCGCCGCGACCGAGGCACAGACCGCCTCGATCGCCGACTCGTCCACCCGCGCCAGCACGGCTGCGATCTCCTGTATCGCGGCATCGAACCGAGACGGCATCCCATTCTCCCCGACCTGATCTGGCCCGAACCCGACCTGGCCTCACCCTGATCTGACCCCGACCTGATTTGGCGCGACGATAGCGCGGAACATCTTGGGTCGGAAGACCATAGCGTCTAGCATGGCGCGGCATGGGTCAGGGAGGACGCAGATGCAGATCGCCACAGGGCATTGGGACAGGCTGTCAAACGGCGGGCTCGACTTCACCCGCATCGGGATGGGCACAGCCCCCCTTGGCAACCTCTACCGCGCGATCACCGATGATGAGGCGCAGGCGGTCCTGACCCTGGCCTGGGAGGCTGGCATCCGCTATTACGACACCGCGCCGCTCTATGGTTTCGGCCTGTCGGAAACCCGGCTGAACCGCTTCCTGCGTGGCAAACCGCGCGACTCATACATCCTTTCGACCAAGATCGGCCGCCTGCTGCGCGCCACCACCCCGGCCAGGCGCGACGGCATCGGCAAGTTCTTCGACGTGCCGAGCCGGCAAGAGGTCTATGATTTCACCTATGACGGCGTGATGCGCAGCCTCGAATTTTCGCTCGAACGCCTCGGCCTCGATCGCGTCGACATCCTCTATGCGCATGATCTCGACGTCTTCAACCACAAGACCCAGGCCGCGCTCGACCTGAAACTGGCAGAGCTGATGGCGGGCGGCTACAAGGCCCTCCTCAGCCTGCGCGACCAGGGCGTGATCCGCGCCTTCGGCGCCGGCGTCAACGAATGGCAATCCTGCCAATGGATGGCAGAGCGCGGCGATTTCGACCTCTTCCTGCTCGCCGGGCGCTACACCCTGCTGGAACAGGAACCGCTGAACTCTTTCCTGCCGCTCTGCGCCGAACGCGGCATCGGCGTGGTGATCGGCGGCCCCTACAACTCGGGCATCCTCGCCACCGGCCCGCGCCCCGGCGCCTTCTACAACTACGACCCCGCCCCGCCCGCCATCCTCGACCGCGTGGCGCGGATCGAGGCGGTGTGCAAAGCGCATGACACCCGCCTCGTCGATGCCGCCTTCCAGTTCCCGCTGCACCACCCGGCGGTGGTCTCGGTGATCCCCGGCGGCCAGGGCGTGACCGAGATGATGTCGAACATCGCCGCCTCCCGCGCCGAGATCCCCGCCGCCCTCTGGGACGATCTGAAATCCCAGGGTCTGCTGCGCCAGGACGCGCCCACCGCATGACCTCGCCAGTGATCGACGCGCATCAACATTTCTGGCACCCGGCCCGCGGGGATTATGGCTGGCTCTCGCCCGATGACGCGATCCTGTCGCGGCCCTATGTCCCGGCCGATCTCGCGCCCCTGCTGGAAAGTGCCGGGGTCGACCGCACCATTCTGGTGCAGGCCGCCCCGACTCTGGCGGAAACCGAATATATGCTCGGTATCGCCGATGCGACGCCCTTCGTCGCCGGGGTCGTCGGCTGGATCGACTTCAACCAGCCCGACCAGCTCACCGCCTTGCAACATTTCGCGAGCCACCCGAAATTCCTCGGCCTGCGCCCGATGATTCAGGACATCACCGACCCGAACTGGATGCTGCGCGACGATGTGCAATGGGCCTTCCGCGCCATCCTCGAGCTGGACCTCACCTTCGATGGGCTGGGGTTTCCGATCCATATCAACCCCTTCCTGACCGTTCTTAAACGTTATCCCGGGCTGCGCATGGTGCTCGACCACTGCCTCAAGCCACATATCGCCACCGGCGAGGGCTTCGCCCTCTGGGCCGATGGCCTCGAAAGTCTGGCCGCGCAGGGCGCCTGGTGCAAACTCTCCGGGTCTGGTGACCGAGGCCCCCGCCGACCGGCAGCCCAAAACCCTCGTGCCCTATGCCCATCACGCGCTGCAGGCCTTCGGCCCGGATCGCATCATGTGGGGCTCGGACTGGCCGGTCCTGCGCCACCGCACCGACTATGCCCAGTGGCACGCCACCGCGCATGGCCTTGCCGCCCATCTGTCGCCCGCCCGGATCGACAGCCTGTTTGGCGGCGCGGCAACCGCCTTCTATCGCCTCACCCCCTGAGGACCTGCGGATCGCCCTTGCAGCCGCTCTGCCCGCCTTAGTAACATGACCCCGTTCGCCGCCCCAAGACCGCCACAAGGGCGGCCCGCGGCGCACCCCCGGAGGACCCGACATGACCGACCAGCAGACCGAGGTGATCCGCCTCAACCCCGCCGACAACATCGTCGTGGCCCTGAAAGACCTTGCCCCCGGCACCGCCCTGCCCGGTGTCGCCGCCCCGCTGACCGGCGAGGTCAAGCGCGGCCACAAGATCGCCGCCCAGGCCATCCCCGCAGGCACGCCGGTGATGCGCTACGGCCAGACCATCGGCCTCGCCACCGAGGACATCCCCGCCGGCGCCTGGGTCCACAGCCATAACCTCGGCATGGGCCCGCATACCCAGGACTATGCCTTCGGCGCCGATTCCCGCGCCCTGCCCCCGGCCACCGACAGCCGCACCTTCCAGGGCTACCTGCGCGCCGACGGCAAGGTCGGCACCCGCAATTACCTCGGCATCCTGACCTCGGTGAACTGCTCGGGTTCGGTCGCCCGCTTCATCGCCGAGGCTGCCGAAAAGGCGCCCTGGCTGTCCGAGTTCGAGAACCTCGACGGCATCGTCCCGATCGTGCACCAGACCGGCTGCGGCATGTCCGGCAAGGACGAAGGCTATGACACGCTGTTCCGCACGCTGGCCGGCTATGCGCGCAACCCGAACTTCGGCGGCATCCTCCTCGTCGGCCTCGGCTGCGAGGTGATGCAGATCCCCGACCTGATCGGCACCGGCCGGATGCGCGCCGATGGCAACTTCCGCTACATGACCATCCAGCAGACCGGCGGCACTCGAAAGACCATCGCCAAGGCGCTGGATGTGCTGAAGGAAATGGGCGAGGTGGCAAACCGCGCCAAGCGCACGCCGCAGCCCGTCAGCCACCTCACCGTGGGCCTGCAATGCGGCGGCTCGGATGGCTATTCCGGCATCACCGCCAACCCGGCCCTCGGCTATGCCTCGGACCTGCTGGTGCGCCACGGCGGCACCACCATCCTGTCCGAAACCCCCGAGATCTACGGCGCCGAGCATCTCCTGACCCGCCGCGCCGTCACCCCCGAGGTCGGCCAGAAGCTGATCGACCGGATCAAGTGGTGGGAGGATTACACCGCCCGCAACCAGGGCGAGATGGACAACAACCCCTCCCCCGGCAACAAGCGCGGCGGGCTGACCACGATCCTCGAGAAATCCCTTGGCGCCGTCGCCAAGGGCGGCACCGCGCCGCTCTCCGGCGTCTACAAATTCGCCGAACCGATCACCACCCCCGGCTTCGTCTACATGGACAGCCCGGGCTATGACCCGGCCTCGGTCACCGGCCAGATCGCCTCGGGCGCCACGATGATCATCTTCACCACCGGCCGCGGCTCGGTCTCGGGCTACAAGCCCAGCCCCTGCATCAAGCTCGCCACCAACACCGAGATGTATGACCGCATGTCCGAAGACATGGACCTGAACTGCGGCGACATCATCACCAAGGGCGTCAGCGTCGCGCAAAAGGGCGAAGAGATCTTCGAGATGCTGATCCGCGTCGCCTCCGGCGACAGAATCGAAAAGCGAAGAGCTTGGCTTCGGCGGCGCCGAATTCGTGCCATGGCAAATCGGCGCAGTGATGTAGGAAAGGCCCGCACCCCCATGAGACTGCAAGGTAAAACCGCCTTCCTCACCGCCGCCGGCGCAGGCATCGGCCAGGCCACCGCCCGTGCCTTCGCCGCCGAGGGCGCCCGCGTCATCGCCACCGACGTCAACGAAGCCGCCCTCGAACCGCTCAAGGCCGAAGGGATCGAGGTCCATCCCCTCGACGTCACCGACCCCGCCGCGATCAAGGCCACGGCGGCCCGCATCGGCGCGGTCGATATCCTGTTCAACTGCGCAGGCTTCGTCCACCACGGCACCATCCTCGACTGTGACGAGGCCGCCTTCGACTTCTCGATGACTCTGAACGTCCGCTCGCAATACCTTGTCACCCGGGCCTTTTTGCCCGCGATGCTGGCGGCAGGCGGCGGTTCCATCGTCAACATGGCCTCGGCCGCCTCCTCGATCATCGCGGCGCCCAACCGCTACGTCTATGGCGCGACCAAGGCCGCCGTGATCGGCATGACCAAATCCATCGCCGCCGATTACATCGGCCAGGGCATCCGCTGCAACGCGGTCTGCCCCGCCACCGTCGAAAGCCCCTCGCTGCAGGATCGCATGAAGGCGCAGGGCGATTATGAGACCGCCCGCGCCGCCTTCGTCGCCCGGCAGCCGATGGGCCGCATCGGCCAGCCGCCGGAAATCGCGGCGCTGGTGGTCTTCCTCGCCTCGGATGAGGCGAGCTTCATCACCGGTCAGGCCATCGCCATCGACGGCGGCTGGACCAATATCTGACCCCCCGCGCCGGAATGCGCGCGGGCCACCGTTAAACCCCGGGGACGGATTGGAAGGATCAAAGACATGAAATACCTCTGCGCCAGCCTTGCCGCCTGCCTCGCCCTCGCCGCCTGCGGCGAACCGATCCCGCCGTGGAGCAAGGATTACGCCGCCGCCGCCACCACCCGCAGCTATGCCAATGTCCCGCCCGCACGCGCCCTCGCCGCGGCCAGGGCGGTGCTGCATCAGGCCGGCAGACCGCGCGACGTCCAGATCGCCGACACCGCCACCGGCTTCACCGCGCATCGCTACTATGTCGCCTTTCGCGGCCTCACCTCGATCACCGGCGATTACGTCTTCACCCTTGCCGCCGAGCCGCAGGGCAAGGGCAGCGCCCTGCACCTCACCCTCGCCGACCGCTCGCAACCCGGGGCGGCGGCTTCTTCTTCGACGGCCCCGACAATGGCCTGACCTCGGGCACCACGATCCAGATCCGCGACCCCTATACCTTGTTCTTCGCGCGGATGGATTATGTCCTCGGCCTGCGCCCCGACTGGGTCACCTGCGCCGATGCCCCGGCGGCGATCGGCGCCGCCCTCGCGCTCGATCCGCTCTGCACCGAGGCCGAAGGCGGCCCGCCACCGCCCCGCCTCTGACCGCCCGTCTCCCGCTCCGGCACAGGATCTGGCGGCGCTGCCACAGCGCCCGGCGGATCGTTGCGCGCCAGACTTCCCGGCGTAACGAAACCGGTGTATGGCGCGCAAACGGCCCCGCCTGCCCGGCCGCCTGATGGAGACGACCTTGCCCCTTAGCCGCCCCGCCCTGCGCGCCCCGCTCGCCCTGCTGCTTGCCCTCGGCCTCGCCCTGACGCTCCCCACCCACCTGCGGGCGCAGACCGCCGCAGACACGCAGGCAGAGCCCAAGGCCCCGGCCTTCGTCCCGAAATTCGGCCCCGCGCAGGCCTTCAACTTCGACATCCTGATCACCAAGGCCGAGGCCCTGTCGCAAAGCCCCTATGTGCCCTACCCGGTCAAGCATCCGGCGCTCTACGACAAGATCGACTATGACGCCTACTGGCGCATCAACTTCCGGCCCGAGGCGACGCTCAAGGTCGGCTCCACCCCGATCCAGTTCTTCCACGAGGGCACCTATTTCCGCCAGCCGGTGGGAATGCATGTCGTCGAGGGCGGCAGCGAACGCGAAGTGCTCTATTCCGTCGACTATTTCGACATGCCGAAAGACAGCCCGGCCCGCGCGATCCAGCCCGAGGCCGGCTTCGCAGGCTTCCGCATCATGCGCCCGGACCTGAAGACCGACTGGATCAGCTTTCTCGGCGCCGCCTACTTCCGCACCGATGGCGCCGACCGGCAATACGGCCTCTCGGCCCGCGCCGTGGCGCTCAACACCGGCATGTCGGAACCCGAGGAATTCCCCCGCTTCACCCAGTTCTACATCGAGGGCGGCGAAGACGGCTATGTCACGATCTACGCGCTGATGGACGGCCCCTCGGTCACCGGCGCCTTCAAGATGCGCGGCCGCGACAGCGACGGCCAGATCATGGACATCTCGTCCCGCCTCTTCTTCCGCGGCCCGGTCGGCCGGCTTGGCATCGCGCCCCTCACCTCGATGTTCTGGTATTCCGAGGAAAACCGCCTGCAGGGCTTCGACTGGCGCCCCGAGGTGCATGACAGCGACGGCCTGTCGATGATCACCGGCACCGGCGAACACATCTGGCGCCCGCTCGACGACCCCGACCGTGTCGTCACCTCCAGCTTCTCCGACACCAACCCCAAGGGCTTCGGCCTGATCCAGCGCGATCGTGATTTCGAGCATTATCAGGACGATGGCGTCTTCTACAACAAACGCCCCTCGGTCTGGGTCGAACCGCAGGGCAACTGGGGCGAAGGCGCCGTGCAACTGGTCGAGATCCCGACCGATGATGAGATCTTCGACAATGTCGTGGCCTATTGGGTGCCCAAGGACCCGCCCGAAAAGGGCAGCAAGGTCTCGCTTGATTACAAGCTCTACTGGGGCCGGCAGGAACCCGGCGACTGGAAACTGGCACGGACCGTGGCGACGCGCCTCGGCCGTGGCGGCGTCCCCGGTCAGCCGCACCCGCCGGGCCAGCTGAAGATCGCCATCGACTTCTCCGGCCCCCCGCTGCACGGCCTGACCCAGCAGGATCACGTCGCAGCGAGCATCTCCGTCCCCGACGGGGTCGAGGTGATCAACCCCTATGTGCTGCCGGTTGTCGGCACGGATCACTGGCGGCTGATCTTCGATCTGAAGGCCCCGGCAGGCACCGAGACCTTCGACACCCGCGCCTATCTCGCCCTCAACGGCGCGCCGCTGACCGAGACCTGGCTCGGCCAGATCCACCCGGCCCAGATCCTGCACTTCGGCGCGCATTAGGCCGACACGCACCACAGGACCAAACGATCCAACCACCCGCGCCACAGAGGGCCGCGCCCTCCCTCGGGCGGGCGCTGCAACGCCTCTGGTCTGCGCTTTATCGCGTAACCCCCGACAAAGACTGAACAACTCAGCACAGAGCAAATGCGCCCTCCCATGCGGGAGGGAGGGCGCGGCCCGGGCCGCTTGCGCGGCTGTTCCGGGCCAAGGCTGGCGCGCAGCCTGATGACCTCTCTACCCCCAACCCAAAAAAACGGCGGCCCCGTCGGGCAGGTGACGCGGGCCGCCAGGTGACGGGTTCGATCCGTGCCAGCCGCGACCAAGGGCCGCTGGCTGATGATGGCAGCCCCGGCCGCCATCCGCTTTCCCCAAGGCTCGCAAACCCCCGCGATAAAGTCAAAGAAATCGGTCTGTTGCAGGCTAAACCTAAGGCCCAGACCGGCCTCTATACCCAGGGTTTACCGCCACCGCGCCCAAGTCCCTGCCCCCCACAACCGATCAAATTCCGCTGACCATCCCGGCGACCAAAGCGAAACACTCAACTTTACCCTTGTCTGATTTTTTCACTCAGGTATTAAAGGGTAACCGCAATCGGAGTTTGCCATGCGTCGCCTTGCCTTTCTGATCCTCCTCGCCGCCCCCGGCCTTGCCTTTGCCGCAGGCGAGGGCCCGACCCTGACCTTCACCGATGGCGTCATTGCGCCGCAACGGATCGAGGTCGCCGCCGGCACCAATGTCACCCTGACGGTGCATAACGCGGGCAGTTCCACGGCAGAATTCGAAAGCAAGCGCCTGCACAAGGAAACCGTCCTAGCCCCCGGGGCCACGATCAAGGTCGAATTGCGCGGCCTCGCCGCCGGCGAATATCCTTTCGTCGACGAGTTCCACGAGACCCTGCCCACCGCTCAGGGCGTGATCGTCGCAAAATAAGGGGGCCGTCATGGTCGGTCAGATC
Source organism: uncultured Pseudomonadota bacterium (assembly GCA_963837565.1). Taxonomy (GTDB): domain Bacteria; phylum Pseudomonadota; class Alphaproteobacteria; order Rhodobacterales; family Rhodobacteraceae; genus Solirhodobacter. The sequence goes on along the minus strand of CAWIOC010000018.1, from coordinate 345,145 downwards.
ATCTTCATTCTCTGGCGCGAAAGCATCGAGGCGCTTCTGGTCATCGGCATCCTGCAAAGCTGGCTCGCCCGCAACAACGCAGGCCCGCGCGCCTCTGGCTTCCTCTGGGGCGGGGTCGCGGCGGGCTTTGCCGCCGCCCTTGCGATGGCCTTCCTGCTGGTCGGTCTGGCCGAGATCCTGCCCGGCGATGCGCATGACTACATGATGGCGGCGATGCTGTTTCTCGCCTCCGGCCTGATCGTGCAGATGGTGCTCTGGATGCGCGCGCATGGCCGCAGCCTGCGCAAGGAACTCGAGACCGGCCTCAGCGCCGCCGCGCAAAGCCGCAACTGGTGGTCGGTCTTCCTGCTCGCCGCCCTCGCCGTGGCGCGCGAAGGCTCGGAAACCGTGGTCTTCCTCTATGGCACCTTCGCCGCCGCCAAGGGTGCGGCCCTGCTGCCCGCTGTCCTTGCCGCCGCAACCGGGCTGCTGGCGGCGCTGGCCACTTTCGCCGTGCTGCAACTCGGCAGCCGCTTCCTGCCCTGGCGCCGTTTCTTCCGGATCTCGGAGGTGGTGCTGCTGCTCCTCGGCTGCGCCCTCTTCACCTCGGGCACCGGCGCGCTGGTCTCGCTCGGCGTGCTGCCCTATGGCGCGCAGCTCTGGGATACCTCCTGGCTGCTCGACGACGGCGCGCGCTTCGGTGGCCTGGTCGCCTCGCTCACCGGCTACCGCGCCACCCCCGATACCGTGACGCTCGGCGCATGGATCGTCTACTGGGCCGGTGTTTCCGCTCGGCCTCTGGCTCCAGCGGCGCAGCGCAAGGCTGCGCCCGCTCACCCCCTAAAGCGCCATCGCCGCCCGCGCCTCGCGCACCATCCAGGCCTCTTCCGCCGCAGGCACCACCCAGGCCGCCACAAGGCTGCCGGGCGCATGCAGCCGCAATCCGCCCGCCGCATTGGCCCCCGCGTCCAGTTCCACCCCGAGCCAGCCCAGCCCCTCGATCACCGCCGCCCTGAGGCCGGCATCGCGCTCGCCGATCCCGCCGGTGAAGGCCAGCGCATCCAGCCCCCCCATCGCCGCGATCATCGAGCCTGCGTGACGGATCACCCAATAGCGGAACTGCGCCACCGCAAAGCGCGCCGCGTCACCGCCCTCGCCCAGCAGCCCGCGCATATCCGACTGCCCGCCCAAAGCCAGCAATCCCGAACGTTTGTTCAGGATCTCGCCCGCGCCCGCGATTCCATGCACCTCGGCCAGCCGCAGCACCGCATTGCCATCAATATCCCCCGCCCGCGTCCCCATCGTCAGCCCGCTCAACGGCGAATAGCCCATCGTGGTCGCCACCGATGCCCCGCCCCGGATCGCGCAGAGCGAGGCGCCATTGCCCAGATGCAGCGCCAGCAGCCGCTCCGGCAAGGCCGCGCCAGAGATCCCCGGCAACCGCGCCACCAGCGAGGCATAGGAGAGCCCGTGAAAGCCATAGCGCCGCAGGCCCCGCGCCTCCTCCTCTTCCGGCAGCGCATAGCGCAACGCCACCTCCGGGTTGGTCAGGTGAAACTGCGTGTCGAAACAGGCATATTGCGCCACCCCCGGCGCCAGCGCCGCCACCGCCCGCATTCCCGCCAAGGCATGCGGGTTGTGCAGCGGCGCCAGCGGCACCAGCGCCGCAATCTCCGCCTCCACCGCCTCGGTCACCCGCAGACAGCGCGTCAGCGTGCGCCCGCCATGCACCACCCGGTGCACCACCGCCGCCACGCCCTCCACGCCATGCCCGGCCTCCGCCAGCGCGCCGAGCAACACCGCCAGCGCGCCCTGATGATCCGCCGCCACCACCGCGCGCGCCAGATCCCCCATCACCAGCCGCGCCGCGCCGCCGATCTCGCTGACCCCGCCCGCGATCACCGCCTCTTCGCCTTCGTCAAACAGCATCAGCTTGATCGAGGAAGACCCGGCATTCAGCACCAGCACCCGGCTCATAGCACCGCCCTCAGCAACCCGAGCGCCGAGAGCAGGCACAACAACCCGATCGCCATCCGCCGGAACCCCTGCGGCGAGGCGGCAAGGAAATGCCGCCCGCCAGCGCCACGCCGACCAGCGCCAACGGCAGCGCACAGGCGACGACCAGCAGCGTATCGTGCGAGACCATCCCCGCGCGCGCCATCAGCGGCAGCGCCACGATGTCGATCGCCGTCAGGTAGACCACCATCGTTGCCCGAAACACCTGCGCCGCCACCGGCTGCGCGGCCAGGAACGCCGCCACCGGCAGCCCGCCCACCGCCGCGCCATTGGCCATCCCGGACAGCACGCCTACCCCGAAATGCCCCGCATCGCCGATCCGCCCGCGCCAGGCCCAGCCGCTGAGCAACACCGCGCAAATCACCAGAATGAAAGCGGAAATGGCCAGCCGCGCCGGCTCCACCCCGACCCGCGCCAGCACCGTGACCGACAGCGGCATCGCAAGCGCCGCGCCGAGCAGCATCGCCCAGACCCGGCGCCAGTCGATATGCCCGCGCAACCCCCGCGCCTGGATCAGCGTCATCGAGAGCTCACAGAGGATCACCACCGGCACGAACCCCCTCGGATCGGCCACGACCCCCGCGAAAGCCACCACCAGCGCCGAGAACCCGAAGCCCGAATAGCCGCGCACGAAGGCGGCGATCAGCACCGCCGCCGCCATCGCCGCCGCCTGCACCATGCTCAGCCCGAGCGGCAGCAGCACGCCTCAGCCACCCAGCTGCGGCTGCATGTCGTCGCGCGCGATCCCGGCCACCGCGACCGGCTTCTTCATCGCATCGCGCCGGAACGGCTCGCCCAGTTCCTGATTGAGGATCACCTCCAGAAACGTCGTCACCCCCGCCGCCTGATCCTTCACCGCCTGCGCCAGAGCCTCGGACAGCGCCTCCATGCTCCGCACCTGCACGCCCTTCAGCCCGCAAGCCTCGGCAATGGCTGCATAATTCACCTTCAGGTTCAGCTCGGTGCCAACGAAGTTATCGTCAAACCACAGCGTCGTGTTCCGCTTTTCCGCGCCCCATTGGTAGTTGCGGAAGATCACCATGGTGATCGCGGGCCACTCGTCCCGGCCAATCGCCGTCATCTCGTTCATCGAGATGCCAAAGGCGCCGTCGCCCGCAAAGCCCACCACCGGCACATCCGGGCAGCCGATCTTCGCCCCCATGATGCTCGGCAGACCATAGCCACAAGGCCCGAAGAGCCCCGGCGCCAGATACTTCCGCCCCGCCTCGAAGGTCGGGTAAGCATTGCCGATCGCACAATTGTTCCCGATGTCGGAGGATATGATCGCCTCTTTCGGCAAGCTGCGCTGAATTGCCCGCCAGGCCATCCGCGGGCTCATCTTCTCCGGCTCCCGGTCGCGCGCCCGCTGGTTCCAGCTGGTGCCCGCATCATCCTCTTCATGGTCGAGCGAGGACAACTCCTGCGCCCAGGCCGATTTCACCTGCCCGATCAGCCCCTTGCGATCCGACCTTCCAGCGTCGCCAGCGCCCGCGTCCAGCCGCGCCAGCAGGCCTTCCGCCACCTTCCGCGCATCGCCGACAATCCCCACCGTCACCGGCTTGGTCAGCCCGATCCGGTCCGGGTTCAGATCGACCTGAATGATCGCAGCGCCCTTCGGCCAATAGTCGATCCCATAGCCCGGCAGGGTCGAGAACGGGTTGAGCCGCGTCCCCAAGGCCAGCACCACATCCGCCTTGGCAATCAGCTCCATCGCCGCCTTCGAGCCGTTATACCCCAAGGGCCCGGCAAACAGCGGATGCGAGCCCGGAAAGGCGTCATTGTGCTGATAGCCGCAGCAGACCGGCGCATCCAACCGCTCCGCCAGCGCCATGCTCGCCGGGATCGCCCCCGCCAGCACCACGCCCGCGCCGTTCAGGATCACCGGGAACTTCGCCGCCCGACAGCAGCGCCGCCGCCCGGTCCAGGGCCTCGGCGCCGCCCTCGGGCCGCTCGAACTCCACCACCCGCGGCAGCTCGATATCCACCACCTGGGTCCAGAAATCCCGCGGCACGTTGATCTGCGCCGGGGCGCTCGCCCGCTTCGCCTTCAGGATCACCCGGTTCAGCACCTCGGCAATCCGGCTCGGGTCGCGCACCTCTTCCTGATAGGCCACCATATCCTTGAACAGCGCCATCTGCTCGACTTCCTGAAACCCGCCCTGCCCGATGGTCTTGTTCGCCGCCTGCGGCGTCACCAGCAACAGCGGCGTGTGGTTCCAGTAGGCGGTCTTCACCGGCGTCACGAAATTGGTGATCCCCGGCCCGTTCTGCGCCACCATCATCGCCATCTTGCCGGTGGCGCGGGCATAGCCATCCGCCATCATCCCGGCATTGCATTCATGCGCGCAGTCCCAGAAGGATATCCCCGCCGCCGGGAACAGATCGGAGATCGGCATCATCGCCGATCCGATGATGCCAAAGGCATGCTCGATCCCATGCCGCTGCAACACCTTCACAAAGGCTTCCTCGGTGGTCATCCGCATGGCATCTCTCCTTCTCTGTTCGCCCCATTTACCCCCGCCGCCCGCAGCCCGCTTAGGGCCAGCGCAAGGGGTCAATTAAGTCCAGTTTCCGCAATCGCCTGGGCGATCAACCCGATCCCATCCGCAATCCGGGGAATGGGGATCGAGGAATAGGCCAGCCGATAATACCGCCCCTCGACCCGCGCCGGGTCGAAAAACACCGCCCCCGGCTCGATCAACACCCCGTCCTGCCGCAGCCGCGCTGCCAGTATACCGGTATCCACCCCCTCCGGCGCCCGCATCCAGAACGAAGACCCGCCAAAGCCGCCCTGCCCGGCATGATCCAGCCCATGCCGCGCAATCGCCTCATCCATCGCCATCCGCCGCCGCTTGTAGGCCTGCGACATCCGCGAGATCAGCGCATCATAATGCCCGAGCGACAGGAAATAGGCGACCGTGCGCTGGATATGCCCGGGCGGATGCCGCAACACCGCACCGCGCAGCGCCCGCGCCTCGCGGATGAAGGCCTCGGACCCGACCAGATAGCCCAGCCGCAACCCGGGGAACAGGGATTTGGAGAAGGATCCGACATAGACCACCCGCCCTTCCGGATCGAGCGATTTCAGCGCGGGCGAGGCCGCCTTCAGAAATGACATCTCGAATTCATAATCATCCTCGACCACCACGAAATCCCGCCGCGCCGCCAGATCGAGCAGGGCCCGCCGCCGCTCCACCGGCATCGTCGCATTGGTCGGGCAATGGTGGCTGGCGGTGGTGAAGACCACGTCGACCCCCTCGGGCAGGCTTCGGGCGGCAACCCGCCGGCATCGACATCGACCGAGACCACCCGCGCCTGCGCCTGCCCCAGAATGGCGCGCAGGCCCGGATAACAGGGGTTCTCCAGCGCCGCGACGCGGCCCGCGGGCAACAGCACCTGCGCCGCCAGCCAGAGCGCGTTCTGCGCCCCGAGCGTCAGCAAGATCTCCTCCGGCCGCGCCGATATTCCCCGCCGGGGCAGGATGTTGCGCGCGATGAACTCGATCAGCATCGGGTCATCGCGGGCGTGGTAATCATCGGTCAGAACCTCGAAATCCCGCTTGCCGAGCGCGCGCAGCGCGCATTGCCGCCAGTTCTGATGGTCAAACAGCGTCGCATCCGCCTGACCATAGATGAAGGGATAGGGATAACTCCGCCAGTCCGCAGGCTTCGACACGATCCCCCGCGCCGAGAACCGCTCTCCCGTCACCCGCGCCCAGTTCACCCCATCGGGCCCCGCCACCCGCGCTTGCGCCGCCAGCCGCGGCACCGGCGCGCTGTCCGAGACGAAATATCCCGACCGCCCCAAAGCCGTCAGATAATCCCCCGCCACCAGTTCGGTATAGGCCAGCGTCACCGTGATCCGGCTGACCCCGAGCTGCAGCGCGAGCTTGCGCGACGAGGGCATCCGCTCCCCCGCCCGAAACCGGCCAGAGACCACGCCCTCGGCCACGATCTGCTGGATCTGCTGCTGCAGGGTTCCGCCCGCGCCGGGGGTCAGGAAAAAGGCCTCGGCTGGGATCGACATGCTGGACCTACGGGGCTGGGGTAACTGGACCTACAGCCATAGGCGCCGATCAAGCCAAAGCTGTCAACGGGTCCCCATTTTCTGCCCCTAAATATCCCGGGGGGTCCGGGGGGCAGACAGCCCCCCGGCTTTTGATTGAACGCAGCGGGGGCTCTGCCCCCGCACCCCCGGGATATTTCCGGGCAGAAAATGAAGTGCCCTAGCCAAACACCCGCCCGAGCGCGCCGTCGATCGCCGAGGTGATCTCGTCGATATCGTCCGGCGTGGCGATCAGCGCGGGGCTGAGGCACAGCGTGTTGTTGAACCCGGGAAGCGAGCGGTTGGTGACGCCGATGATCACCCCCTGCGCCATGCAATCGGCCACCACCGCCTGCGCCAGCTTCTCGGCCACCGGCTCCTTGGTGCCGCGGTCCGCCACCAGTTCCGCGCCGCAGAACAGGCCCATGCCGCGCACATCGCCGATCACCTTGTGCTTGTCCATCAGCGCGGCAAGATTGCCCATCAGCCGCGCGCCCATCGCCACGCGTATTGTCCAGCAGCCCCTCATCCTCGATGATCCGCATGTTCTCCAGCGCCGCCGCCGGCCCCGCGGTGCAGCCGCCGAAGGTCGAGATGTCGCGGAAATAGCTCATCGGGATCGCTGGCATCGTCCTTGAACATCTCGAAGACCGCCTCGGTCGTCACCGTGCAGGAAATCGCGGCATAGCCCGAGGCGACGCCCTTGGCCATGGTCACGAAATCGGGCTTGATGCCGTAATTCTGATAGCCGAACCATTGCCCGGTGCGGCCCGACGCCGCAGACCACCTCGTCGATATGGAGCAGGATGTCGTACTTCGCGGCAGATCTCCTGCACCCGCTCCCAATAGCCCTCCGGCGGCACGATCACGCCGCCGCCCGCCGTCACCGGCTCGAGGCAGAGCGCGCCGATGGTATCGGGCCCCTCGCGCAGGATCACCTCTTCGATCGCATCCGCCGCGCGCTCGGCCATAGTCCGCCACGTCCCATTGCTTGCGGTATTCGAGGCAATGCGGCACCTCGACAAAGCCCGGCGTGAAGGGCCCGTATTGCATGGCCCGCTGCGGCTGCCCGCCGGCCGACAGCGCGGCGATGGTGGTGCCGTGATAATCCCGCTCGCGGTAGAGGATCTTCGACTTGCGCCCGCCGTGATGGCGCGCCGAGATCTGGCGCACCATCTTGAAGACCTTCTCATTCGCCTCCGAGCCCGAGTTGGCAATAATAGACCCGGGTCAGCCCCGGCATCTTCCCGATCAGCGCCTCGGCAAAGCGCGCCCCGGGGATCGAGCCCGCCGCTGCCGGCGAAATAGTTCATCTTCACCAGCTGGTCGCGCACCGCATCGGCGATGCGTCTCGCGGCCATAGCCCACATTGACCGTCCAGACCCCGCCCGAGACCGCGTCGAGATGCTCCTTGCCCGCGCGCATCCCAGACCCGCATCCCCTTGCCCTCGACCATCACGCGCGGGTCGACGCGTCTCGAACCGCTTGTGCTGGATCAGATGGTGCCAGACATGCGCGCGGTCGGCCTCGATCACATCGGTCAGATCATTGATCGGAAAGCTCTGGTTCATCGTGGTCGCTCCTGCACGGGGAAAAGGGCGGCCCCCCGGACCACCTGTCCAAGCACATCACCATGAAGCCCCGCAGCGCGATAGGGCCAGACGGGAGCGTCCGATAGCGCCAGCCCGCCCCCTCCGATCCCAAATCCCGTAGGGTGCGCCTTCAGTGCGCACCACAACGCCCCCGCTCACCTCGAAACGCCCGCCCAAAGCGCGACGGGCGCTGCCCGGTCGGCGGCAAGCTGCACCCAACACGCGACGGCAGACCAATAGGCCCGCCTATCCCCCGTAGGGTGCGCATTCATTGCGCACCGCAACGCCGCCCGCCGGCCGCATCACCCCCGGGCACGCAAACCCTCACGTCTTCCCCAACCGCTCCAGCCGGATATCCGCCGTCCTTGCGTGGCCCTCCATCCCCTCGTAGCGCGAGATCCGGGCCGTCACCGCGGCCAGCTGCGGCAGGGCCTCCGCCGTCACCCGCTGCCAGGTCACCGTCTTCAGGAATTTGTGCACCGACAGCCCGCCGGTATAGCGCGCCGCGCCCGAGGTCGGCAGCACATGGTTGGTCCCCGCCGCCTTGTCGCCAAAGGCCACCGTCGCCTCCGGCCCGAGGAACAGCGACCCATAGGCCGACAGCCGCTCCCGCCACCACTCCAGATCCTCCGCCTGCACATGCAGATGCTCCGGCGCGATCCGGTCGGCGACCACCGCCATCTCCTCGGGGCTGTTGCACAGCACGATCTCGCCCAGGGCATCCCAGGCCGCCTCCGCAGCGCCGCGATTGGGGTGCGGCAGGCTGGCCGCATAGACCGGCACCAGCCGCCGCACCTCATCCGCCAGCGCCGCACCGACTCGTCACCAGCCAGACCGGCGAATTCGCCCCATGCTCGGCCTGGCCCACCAGATCCCAGGCCACCACCTCGGCCTCGGCCGAGGCATCGGCGATCACCATCGAATCCGTCGGCCCCGCCACCATGTCGATGCCGACCCGGCCATAGAGCAGCCGCTTCGCTTCCGCCACGAACTGGTTGCCCGGGCCGACCAGAATATCTGCCGGCGGCAGCCCGAACAGGCCGAAGGCCAGCGCCGCCACCCCCTGAATGCCGCCCAAAGCCAGCACCCGGTCCACCCCGCAATGCTTCAGCGTGTAAAGGATCGCATCCGGCACCCCGGCCTCGGCCCCCGCGCGCGGCGGCGAGACGGCAGCGACATGCGCCACCCCCGCCACCTTCGCCGTGGTCACCGTCATCATCGCGCTGGCGATATGGGAATAGCGCCCGCCCGGCACATAGCAGCCCGCCGCCCTGACCGGGATCAGCCGTCTGCCCTGCCACCAGACCGGGGCGCAGCTCCACCTCCATCTCGTGCACGCTCGCCCGCTGCGCCTCGGCGAAACGCGCGATATTCTCATGCGCATAGGCGATATCGTCCTTCAGCTGCTGCGGCACCCGCGCCGAGGCCGCCTCGATCGCCGCCTCGGAGACCTCGATCGGCCCCTCCCAAGCGTCGAACTCCCGCGCGATCCGTTCCGCCGCGGCCTCGCCCCCGGCCTCGATCTCGGCCAGCAGCCGCGCCACCGTCGCCGTCACCTCGGCCGAGACCACCGCATCCACCGGCGCGCCGCGCTTCAGAAACCGTTCCGTCATCTCACGTCCCCTGTTTCGCACCCGCCCGGACCCCGGCCCAAACCTGCACGCCCCATATTAGCCTTCTGCAAACGGCCATTCCGTGGCAGAAATTCGGAAATCCTGAACCGAGGCGCAAAATCATGCCCGATCCGCTCGGCAAATCCATCACCCTTCGCGGGCTCGAGGTCTTTGACGAGCTTGCCCGCTCCGGCTCGCTGCAGGACACCGCCCGCACGCTCGGTCTCTCGGCGCCCGCCGCCTCGCAGCAACTGGCGAACCTCGAAGCGGCCCTCGGCCAACCCCTGATCGACCATTCCCGCCGCCCCTTGCAGCCGACCCGCGCCGGCCGCACCTATCTCGCCCATGTCCGCGCCGCCCTGCGTGCATCTGCGCCAGGGCACCGCCGACCTCGCGCTGATGGGCCTTGGCCGGATGTCGCGCCTCTCGCTCGGGATCATCGACGATTTCGACAGCGAGGTGACGCCGCGGCTGACCGTGGCCCTCGTCGGCGTCCTGCCGCCCTGCGATCTGACCCTGCTGACCGCCCCCAGCCTGCGCATCCTGCAGGACGTGGCCGAGCGCCGCCTCGATCTCGGCATCGCCGCCCGTCCGGCCGACCTGCCCCCCGGCCTTACCGAGATCCCGCTCCTGCGCGACCCCTTCGTGCTCGCCACGCCGCGCGGCACCCTGCCCGGCCCGCCCGCCAGCATCGAGGCGCTGGGGCACTTGCCCTTCCTGCGCTACGAGCAAAGCCAGCTGATCGCCCGCCAGATCGCCGCCCACCTCGCCCGCCTGAAACTGAACCCCGCAGGCCGGATCGAGATCGACTCGAACCTCGCCGTCTTCGGCCTCGTCGCCGATGGCGCGGGCTGGACCATCACCACCGCCGTCAGCTACCTGCGCGCCCGCCGCTTCCACGGCGAGGTCGACCTGCACCCGCTGCCCTTCGCCGCCTTCGCCCGCACCATCTCGCTGTTCCACGCCAGCGCGCAGGTGGCGGCGATCCCGGCCCTGATGGCCACCAGCCTGCGCCGCATCCTGCAAACCCAGGTGATCGAGCCCGGCCAGCGCGCCCTGCCCTGGATCGGCCAGGGCCTCGCCCTGCTGCCGGTTGAACGCTAGGCGCCCGAACACTGCCGCTGATCCAAACATATGCGCCGCCCGGAATATTCGCTGCGGGCAGAGATGGCCGCTTTGCCCCGGCAGACAAGCGAATTCCAGCGCCTTAACCGAGATCGAACCGCCGATTTCGAATTTCCGAAACGGGGGCAGAGGCGCCCCGCACCGACAAGGCACCAAGGCCCGGAACAAAGGCGCGCAGCGCCGCCGGGCCGCGCCCGACCTCCCCCGAGGTCGCTTTATGGCGCATCCCCCACCATCTGCGCGACGCGCACGCATGGGAGAGACGTCACCATAAGACCGCTCAGCACAATCGTCGCCAGCGCCCGCCCGAGGTCGGGCCCGCCCCTCATCGCTGCACCGCGGCCCCCCGCCGCCTACATCCGCCCCTTCCAGGGCACCAGCCGGCGCTCGAGCAAAGCGCATCAGCATGTCGAAGGCATAGGCAATCACCGCAATGATCATGATGCCAATGATCACCGTCGGCGTCTGCAGGAACTGCGAGGCGGTCAAGCACCATGATAGCCGATGCCCTGCGTCGCCGCGACCATCTCGGCGGCGACCAGCGTGGTCCAGCCAAAGCCGATCCCGATCCGCATCGAGGTCAGGATCTCGGGCATCGCGGCCGGCAGGATCACCTGCATCAGCACCTGCCAGCGCGAGGCGCCCATCGAATAGGCGGCGTGGATCTGCTCGATCGCCGCCGACCGCACCCCGGCGCGGGTCCCGAGCGCCAGGGGCGCGAGGATCGACAGGAAGATCAGCAGCACCTTCGACATCTCGCCAATGCCGAACCAGATGATCATCAGCGGCAGATAGGCCAAGCGGCGGGATCGGCCGGTAGAACTCGATCGGCGGATCGAAGATGCCGCGCGCATCACCCGGCTCATCCCCATCGCCAGCCCCAAAGGCACGCCGATCACCGTGGCCAGGGCAAAGGCGCCGAACACCCGCAGGAAGCTCACCAGGTATGCTGCGAGCAGCGTGCCGCCGGCAAAGCCTCCGTCATCGTCGACAGAAACGTGTTCCACACCGCCAGCGGGCGAGGGCAGGAACAGCGGCTTGACCCAGCCCATCCCGGTCACCAGCGACCATAACCCAAGGATCACCACCGAACTGACCACCGATATCGCCAAGGCTGCTCGCCCTGCCCCGGCACACCGTAGATCTCGCCCGGCTTGGTCGGCCGCGCCCGCATCAGCCGCTGCAAGGCCCCCACAGGCTTGGCCGTCTCGACCCGATGTCACCACATCAGACATGATCGCCCCCCATGGCCAGCTCGTCGCCGAAGATGATCGCCAGAACGCTTCTCCCGCATCTCGATGAACTCCGGGCGAGGCCTTCACCGCCCGCGCATCCCGGTCTCGAAATAACGGTGGCAGAAATCGAGGTCGAAGGTTGTGTCACCCGCCCCGGCCGCGGCGACATCACCACAAGCCGGGAGCCCATGAACAGCGCCTCCTCCACGCTGTGGGTGATGAAGAACACCATCTTGCCGGTCTCGCGCCAGACCTTCAGGATCAGCTCCTGCGCCTTCTCCCGGCTCAGCGCGTCGAGCGCGCCCAGAGGCTCGTCCATCAGCAGGATCTCCGGGATCGCTGGTCAACGCCCGGGCAATGCCCACCCGCTGCTGCATGCCGCCGGACAGTTCATAGACCGGCCGCTTCTCGAACCCTTCCAGGCCCAGCAGCTTCAGATAGTTCGGCGAGCGTTCCATCCGCTCGACCTTGCCCATGCCCTGCAGCTTCAGCCCGAAGGCCACATTGTCGATGACGTTCAGCCAGGGCATCAGCGCATGGCGCTGGAACACCACCGACCGGTCCGCTCCGGGTCCCGACCACCGTCTCGCCATTGAGCCTGATGCTCGCCGTCGCTGGCGCCAGAAACCCCGCCATCAGATTGAGCAAGCGTCGACTTGCCACAGCCCGAGGCGCCGAGCGCCACCACGAACTCGCCGTCGTTGATCGTCAGGTTGACATTCTCCAGCGCCGTGACCGCGGGCGTATTGCGCCCGCCCGGAAAGACGACGTTGACATGGTCGATCTCGCAGTTGTGGCATGCAGGCTCAGGTCCGGGCGTCAGGGCAGAGACATGGCCCCCGCCCGAGTCAGGACGGGGGCCGCCAATCGCGAAGGCGCGCGACTACTTCATCGCCGCCTTCAGAAAGCTGTCATTCACGAACTCGGAATAGTCTCGGCAGCACCGTCGGGATCTTCTTTTGCTCCTTCAGGAACTCGGCCGTCTCGCTTGATCAGGCGTCGGCCATGGTCGCCGCCCAGCCATTTGTCCGAGGCCTGCTCGGCGATCGAGGGCAGACCGTAGCCCTTCAGGATCATCGGCACGTCGTCCGCCTTGGCGCCCGTGCGTCTTGGCAATCGCCATCACCCGGGCGTGGTCGGCCGTCCAGGCCGCCGGGTCCTTGGTATAGCATCGCATTGGCCGCGGCGATCGCCTTGACGAAGGCCACCATGAAGTCCTTGTTCTCCTTGGCGAACTCGGTGTTCACCACCCAGCCGTCGAAGGTCGGCTTGCCGGTCACCTGGCCGGCATCGATGATCATCTTGCCATTCGCGCGTGACCTTGGTCTGCACCGGGTCCCAGATGAAGGCCGCATCGATCTGGTCCTGCGACCAGGCGGCGGCGATCTGGTCCGGGCTCATGCCCAGAACGGTGACGTCGCTGGCCGGAATGCCTGGCGTTCTGCAGCGCGCCCATCAGCGAGAAATGCGACGGTCGAGCCGAGCGGCACGCCGACCTTCTTGCCCTTCAGGTCCTCCAGCGTCTTGATGCCGGCGCCGTCGCGGGCGATCAGCGCCTCGGCGCTGCCGATGCCGTCGGAAATCATGAACAGTTGCAGATCGACCCCTGATGTCGCGGCGATCGCCAGCGGCGACGACCCGAGTTCGGAGATCTTGATGTCGCCCGAGGCCATCGCGGCGATGACATCGGTGCCGGACTGGAACTTGCGCCATTCGATCTTCCAGCCGGTCTCCTTGCTCAAGCCGTCCGAGGCGGCCACCAGCTGCATCGGCGTCGCATTGCCGAAATGGCCGATGATGATCGTCTTGTCCGCCGCCTGCACCGCAAGCGCCCCCAGCCCCAGCGCAAGCACGGCGCCGGTCAGTCTCTGCATAATCTTCGGTATCATGGCTTGTCCTTTTTTTCCCTGATGTTCACTCCTCCCGCGTCTTGCGCGCGGAAGGCCGTCTCTGACTCTTCATCGCCCCTCTGCCGGGGGCTTAAGCCTGATGCCAGAGTTGAAGGAATTGTACCGCAAGTCCACCGCTATCGCGGAGATTTACCCCAAGGCCCGGTGTTCCTGCGTTTTTATGCCCGCAATCGGGCAGATCCGCCTCCTTCGACCCGCCGCAGCCCAGGGCCGCGATCCTTGCCGGAAAGACCGGAAAAGCCGCGACCCCACCAGCAATAGGCCAGCATCGCGCCGCCCGATATGTCCAGTCCCGCAGGAATGGATAAGTCCAAACTCGCGCGCCCCTGCCCCCCCGGCGCATAGCACTCCCCGCCCTCCGGACATGAAAAAGGGCGCGCCGGATCTCTCCGCCGCACCCCGTTCCGAGTGGTGGTCTCTTAACGCAGGATCTGCGAGAACAGCTGGTTCGCGTCGCTCTCGGTGGTCATCATCGACATCTGGTTATGCGAACGCGCGTATTGATAGATCGCGTCCTGCGTCCCCGGGCCCCAGGCCCCGTCGATCGAGCTGTTGTAATAGCCGTCCTGCGCCAGCGCCGCCTGAATCGAGCGACGAACCTGCGGGTCCTGGCTGTAGAAGGCGCGGCTCACCGGCGACGAGGGCGCGGAATAGCGCACGGTCGGCTGCGAGTAATAGACCCGCTCGCGCTGGGCCGGTGCGTAGTAATAGGTCTGACGCGGCGCGCGACGGGTGTCGTAGAGGTGGGTCGCGATCGCCCCGGTTGCCAGACCGATGATTGCACCCTTGGTGATATCGCCACCCTGCGCCATTGCCGGCGGGGCCATCGTCGCACCAGCCATTGCCACCGCGAGGGCAGCCACGATTGCGGTACGGGTTTTCGGTTTCTGTGCAAGAAGCATGACACGACTCCTGTGTATATTACATGGACGAACGCTCCGCGCCGTCTTCCGGTTCCCTATTTGGGGTATTTTTCGTTGAAGGCCAATATCACTGCTTTGCTATCCGATAACAGCGCCCGATCCAGGTCTACGCCCGTGGTTTAGATCGGCGATTTTCGGCCTGATCGGGGCCGGTTTCGGCCAAAACCCGCTAAAGCCCCCTGCCGCCATCGCCAAATCGCCAAAGGTCACCGCTTTCCGGCCCGCTCCACCGCAAATCTTATCGGTCTTGGACAATCCTGCACCCGCGGTGCGAATCACGCCAATTCCCGGCGACAGCGGGTAAATTTCTTGTTATATTTCTTAACGGATAGCGCCTTATCCGGGCGAGGCTGTGGGGTCATTACCTTTTGTGTCCGAGCAACCAGTAGATGAAGCGCCCGAAGAGATCGCGCAACCCGAGGGGATCGCGCCGTCGGAAGCGGCGCAACGGCCCGGACTCTTCGGCTCGCCTTCGCGCTGGCCAAGCGGCTGGTATGTCCTGCCGGGCATCATCATTGGCCTCATCCTCTGGGCCATCATGATCGTCGCGGCGATCCGGGTCTTCAAGGCCTTCTGACCCTCAGGCCAGCAGCGCCCCGATCCGCCCGATCGCCGCCCTGACCGGCGCGTCGCGGGCCGGGTCGATGAATTCCGGCCGGCTCGCCAGCATCACCACCACCATCCGCGCGTCCGCATCGATCCAGATCAGCTGCCCGAAGACCCCGCGCGCCATCACCACGCGATCTCCCGGCCCGAGCCAGAACTGGTTGCGATAGCCGCCCCCCGGCATCCGCTCTTCCGCGGTGAACTCCGCCTCGTTGCGGGTGCGGATCGCCTGCGCCCATGCCGCGGGCACCAGCCCCGGCGTCAGATGCAGCATCCCGAAGCGCGCATAGTCGCGCAGCGTCGCATTGAACCCGCCATCCGCCAGCGCATAGCCCGCCGGATCGACGGTGAAACAGGCGCTCTCTTCCGCCCCGATCTTCTGCCAGATCTCCTCCGACACCAGCTGCGCCAGCCGCCGCCCGGTCGCGCGTTCCAGCACGAAGGCCAGCACATCCGTCTCGATCGAGCGATACTCGAACGCCTCGCCATGCTTGCGCGCCCGCCGGGTCTGCCGCAGGATCAGATCCCAGACATTGCGCGGCCAGTAGACCCCCGGCGCGGCCCCTTCCGGCACCGGCTTCCAGCCGCAGGCCACATCGAGCTGCCCCATCTCCGGAATGAACGTCGGTATAGGTCTCGTCGAACTCCACCCCGGTCGTCATGTCGAGGACATGCTGCACCGTTGCGCCATTCCAGGCCGTCACCGACAGCTCCGGCAGATAACTGGTCACCAGCGCCTCGGGGTCGATCACCCCCCGCCCCGCCAATATCCCGGCCAGGGTGCCCACCACCGATTTCGCCACCGATTGCGACAGATGCAGGCTGCGCGGCCCCATCCCGTTCAAGATAGCGCTCATAGGCTATTGCCCCGTCCTTCACCACGATGAACCCATCGGCATAGGTGGCCGCCGAGCAACCCGATCAGGCTGCACTCACCGCCGCCGACCGCTTCGACCTGCACCTCGTCGAGGTCCCACTCCACCCGCGGCATGTCCGCCACCGGCCCGTCACCGCGCCAGACCTCGACTGTCGGCACCAGCTCGCGGACATGCTGGAAACCCCAGCGATTCCACGGCGCCCGGTCCCAGGCGTCACGCGGCGGCACAAGCTTCGGCGGGATGCCCACCATGATCGGCTGATCGGTCCATCATTTCCTCCCCCAATCGCAAAAGGGGGACCGAAGCCCCCCTTCCGCGTCGCATCCCCAGGCCTTACTTGCGCAGGTTGGTCCAGATCTTGTTGTAGATCTGCACCACGTCCGGCGGGCAGGGCGGCACGAATTCCGGCGTCGGCGATCCGGCCGGCGGATTGATCTCCGGCGCGGTCGCGAAATCGGCCGGCAGGAACTTGCATGGCTGCCCTCGATGCCGTTGTCATAGCCGGCGAATTCGGAGATCAGCGCCGCGTTCTCCGGATCCATGATGAAGTTCTGGAACAGCTTGGCGTTCTCCATGTTCTGGCGCCCTTCAGCACCGCGACATTGTCCATCCAGCCCTCGATGCCCTCCTTCGGGATAGGCGTATTTGACGGTCGGGATCTTCTGCGCGCATGCGATAGGCGGCGCCGTTCCAGGTCTGCGTCACGATCACGTCGCCCGAGGTCATCTTGGTGATCGTGTCGTAGCTGAAGGTCTTCCAGTACGGCTTGGCCGCCAGCAGCAGGTCGTTGACCTTCTTCAGGTCCTCCTTGTCGGCCGCCGCAGCGCGGCAGGCCGAGATAGCGCTCGGCGGCATGGATCACCGAGTTCATCGTCGTCGAGCATGTTGATCTGGCCCTTCAGCTCCTCCGGCGGATTGAACAGGATGGCCTAGCGTGTCGATGTCGCCCTTGTACTTGGCGGTGTTGACGGCGAAGGCCGTCGTGCCCGATCTGCCACGGCACCGTGTAGTGGCGGCCCTTGTCCCAGTAGACGTCGACGATATTCGCGGCATCGATGTTCTTGAAGTTCGACATCTGGTCGGGCTCGGTCTTTTCCAGCAGCCCTTCGTCGATCATGATCTTCACGGTGTAGTCGGAGGGCACGACGATGTCGTAGCCCGTGTTTCCGGCGCGCACCTTCGACAGCATGGTCTCGTTGGAATCGTAATCGTCCAGCGTGACCTTGACGTTGTACTGCTTCTCGAACTTGTCGATCAGCTTGGGGTTGGTGTAGTCGCCCCAGTTGTAGATGTGCAGCTCGCCGTCGGCGAAGGCCGGCGCCGCGGCCATCAGAAGCGCCGCGACCGACAAGGCCAGCACGTCAGTCTTGCATGGTAATCATCTGTTGGTTCTCCGTTGTCTTGTCATTTTGGTCGTCAGGATCGTTGCTTATCGGCGCTTGTCGCGCGATCAGGAAGGACAGCGAGACGAACAGGATCGAGACCATCAAGAGGATCGGTCGAGATCGCATTGATCTCCGGCGTCATCGGCCGCCGGATCTGGTTCCAGATATAGAGCGGCAGCGTCGTCTGCCCCGGACCGGCGACCAGCTGGGTGATGGTGAAATCGTCGAAGGAGACGATGAAGGCCAGCGCCGCGCCCGACATGATGCCCGGCATCAGCAAGGGCAGCGTCACCCGCCGGAAGGCTGCCACGGCGTCGCATAGAGATCCGCCGCCGCCTCTCCAGCGTCAGGTCCATATCCTCCAGCCGGGCGCGGATCGGCATGATAGGCGAAGGGGATGCAGAACACCGTGTGGGCCAGGATCAGGTTGCCGATGCCGAAATTGATGCCCGAGCTTGCCGGCGAGCAGCGCGAAGAAGGACAGCGTCGCCACCGCGGTGACGATCTCCGGCACCATCAGCGGCAGGTTGATCACCATGAAGGCCGCCGTCATGCCCGCGCCAGGGCTTGACGCGCGTCATCGCCGAGCGCCGCCAGCGTGGCGCAGACGGTCGAGATCGATGGTCGCCGTGACCGCGATGATCATGCGTGTTGCGCGCCGCCGCTGTGGAACTCCTCGTTGGCCAGCGCCACGCCGATACCAGTGCAGGCTGAAGCCTTCCCAATGGGTGACGATTTGCCGCTGTTGAACGAGAAGACCATCAGGATCAGGATCGGCACATAGAGCACGCACGAGGCAGAGGAAGCGCCATGGCGCGGAAGCCGGGCTGGTCCTTGATCGTCGATGCGACCGGCGTGCCTAGCCATGCGCACCTCCCCGGTCGTGTTGCGGACGTAGAAGAACAGCGCCACCAGCACCACCGCCATCAGGATCAGCGCCTGCGCGGAGCCGAACGGCCAGTTGCGCGCCCGATGCCGAACTGCTGCGCGATCAGGTCGCCGATCATCAGCTGCTTGCCGCCGCCGAGGATCAGCGGCGTGACATAGGCGCCGAGCGCGGGGATGAAGACCAGCAGGCAGCCCGCGACGATGCCGGGCATCGACAGCGGAATGATGATGCGCCACAGCACCTGCCGCCGCGTGGCGTAGAGATCGTAAGCCGGCCTCGACCAGCCGGAAATCGAGCTTCTCCAGGCTGGCATAGAGCGGCAGCACCATGAAGGGCAGGAAGGAATAGAGCAGGCCCAGCAGGATGGCGAAATTGGTGTAGAGCATGGTGATCGGCTGGTCGATCATGCCCAGCCACATCAGCACGTCGTTGACCAGCCCCTCGTCGCGGATGATGAACATGATCGCGAGCGTGCGCACCAGCAGGTTCGACCAGAACGGAATGGTGATCAGCAGCACCCACCAGTTGCGCTGCGCACGGCGGCCGCGTCGCCATGAAATAGGCGGTCGGGAAGCCCAGCAGCAGGCAGATCGACCGTGGTCGCCACCGCGAAGATGAACGAGCGCAGATAGATCAGCAGGTAGTCCGGCGAGAATTGCAGCGTGCCGTCGAAGATGTCGCGCTGGAACAGGAAGTTCAGATAGGCGTCGGTCGAGAAGTTCCAGACCACGCCGCCATAGGGCGCCGGCCGCGAGGAAGGAATAGACCAGGATGATCAGCAGCGGCACGACGCCGAAGATCCCGATGATCACCAGCGCCGGCGAGGCCAGCACGCGATACCGGCCGCGCCGCGCGGCGGCCCTCGGCCTCCGGCCTCGAACGCCGGCCGGCTCTTGGAGGTGCCACTGCGCGCCATCAGTCCCTCAGCACCCGCGCCGCATCGGGCGTCGACGCGCAATGCCGACCCGCGCCCCGGTCTCGAAGCCGCATCGTGCCGCGGCTGTTCTGCCGCCGCACCATGAACTCGCTGCCGTCGTCGAGCGTCAGACGTGATAATGCGTGTCGGTGCCGAAATAGACGATGTTGCTGACCGTCCCGGTGAAGGTCGCGCCCGCCTCTTGCGCCGGTCGATCTCGGCATGCTCCGGCCGCACCACCACGGTGACCCGGCCCTCGGGCGCCATCGCCCTCGGGCACGCCCGCGCCGAAACCGTGGCCCCGCCGAGCAGCCGCACCTGCGCCGCGCCTTCGGCAATGCTCATGACGTCGCCCTGCGAGGAAATTGGTCTCGCCGATGAAATTCGGCGACGAAGCGTTCGGCCGGCCGGTCGTAGATCTCATGCGCCGATGCCGATCTGCAGCACCTTGCCCTTCGACATGACCGCGATGCGGTCGCGACATCGTCAGCGCCTCTTCCTGGTCATGGGTGACGAAGATGAAGGTGATGCCGGTCTCGTGCTGCAGCCGCTTCAGCTCGATCTGCATCTCCTTGCGCAGCTTGTAGTCGAGCGCGCGAAAGCGGCTCGTCCAGCAGCAGCACCTTGGGCTGCGGCGCCAGCGCGCGGGCCAGCGCCACCCGCTGCTGCTGGCCGCCCGAGATCTGGCTGGTGCGCGCGGTTGCGCAGCTCCTCCATCCGCACCAGCTCCAGCATCTCGCTCGACGCGCGCCTCGATATCGGCCTTGGGCCGGCCCAGCATCTCCAGGCCGAAGCCGATGTTCTGCGCCACCGTCATATGCGGGAACAGCGCATAGTTCTGGAACACCGTGTTGATCGGCCGCTTGTAGGGCGGCAGCCGCGCGATGTCCTGGCCCGTAGAGCAGGATCTCGCCACGCTGGGGAAATCGAAGCCGGCGATCAGCCGCAGCAGCGTGGTCTTGCCGCAGCCGGAGGGGCCGAGCAGCGTGAAGAACTCGTTCTGCCGAATGTCGATCGAGATGTCGTTCAGCGCCTTGAACGCTTCGGCGCCCTGGCCAAAGGTCTTGCTGACACCCCTGATGGCGATTGCGTCCGTCGTCGGCTCATCCAGCACTCTGCCCGGGTCCTTCCCCTGCTGCCCGCCGCTTGGGCAGACCATCCTGCGATTGGTTCAACTCTATTGAACAGATGTTCAAAAGCAAGGCAGAACCACCCCGCCCCTGCCGCTGTTTCACCACGATCGCCACAAACTTGGGCGATCTGCCCGAAATTCCAGTGAAATCAAGATGCCAGAGGCGAAAGCTCTGCCCCCGTCTCGCGCCATGATTTAGCGATCCACGCCAGCCGCCCCCCTTGACCCGGACCAGCCACGAAGCCGCCCGGGCCGCGCCGTCCCCCTTGCACGAGAGGGCGCCAGCCTCTGCCAACAGCCCCCACACCCCCCATAAAATCCGACCCGGCTTTATGCCACAGATAGCGGCGCAAGGCCCGTCCCCGCCTGCGTCCCCGGACCAAGACCCATGCCAGCCGCGTCGCGCAAACCCCCGTTTTTGTTCCGACATAAGGACTTCGGCCTGTTCTGGGGCGCGATCCTCTGCGCCAATATCGCGGTGCAGATCGAATCGGTCACCATCGGCTGGCAGATCTACGCGCTGGCCCGCACCACGCTGTCCATCGACCAGAGCGCCTTTCTCGTCGGCATGGTCGGCCTCGCGCAATTCCTGCCGCTGATGCTGCTCACGCTCTACGCAGGCTCGATCGCCGACCGTCACGACCGCCGGCTGATCGTGATGCTCAGCCTCGGGGTCGAGATCCTCTGCATCATCGGCCTCACCGGCTTCGCGCTGCAGCCGCAATCCAACCTGCATGCCATCTTCCTGATCGCCGCCGTCTTCGGCGCCGCCCGCGCCTTCCTCAACCCTCCAGCACCGCCATCGTGCCGATGCTGGTGCCGCGCGCCGAGATGCCACAGGCGATCTCGCTCAAATCCCTCGGCTGGCAGGGCGCGGTGATCATCGGCCCGATGATCGGCGGCTTCCTCTGCGCCATCGCACCCTGGGTCTCCTACTCGGTCAGCGGGCTCTTCTATGTCGCGGCCACCCTGCCGCTGTTCTGGCTCGCCACCTCGACCCGGCCGGAACGCCGCGGCGGCAGCCGGATCGAGCAGATCCGCGAAGGCCTGAGCTATGTCTGGACCAACAAGATCATCCTTGGCGCGATCTCGCTCGACCTCTTCGCGGTGCTCCTCGGCGGCGCCACCGCCCTGCTCCCGGCCTTCGCGAGCGATATCCTCCACGTCGGCCCCGACGGCTTCGGCATCCTGCGCGCGGGCCCTGCCCTCGGCGCCGCCAGCATGGCGATCCTGCTCAGCCGCTTCCCGCTGCGCCACCGCGCCGGCCTGCGGATGTTCATGGGCGTCGCGGCCTTCGGGCTGGCGACCATCGTCTTCGCGCTGTCGCGTTCGATGGTCCTCTCGACCCTCGCGCTGGCCGCCCTCGGCGCCGCCGACATGGTCTCGGTCTATGTCCGCCAGACACTGGTGCAGATCGTCACCCCCGACCACATGCGCGGCCGCGTCTCGTCGGTCTCCGGCCTCTTCATCTCGGGGTCCAACGAATTGGGAGAGTTCGAAAGCGGCCTCGCCGCCCGCCTGCTCGGGCCGGTCGGCGCCGCGCTTTTCGGCGGCTTCGGCACCCTCGTCGTCACCGGCCTCTGGGCCCGGATGTTCCCCGACCTGCGCCGCGCCGACCGGCTCGATACCACCGAAGAGATGCCGCTGGTGACCGAGGCCGCCCATCCGATCGCGGCGGCGGCGCGCTGACAGCTTGAAACGCCTCAGACCCCTCCTCCGCCTCGGCCTCGCGGTCTATGGCCTGGCCCTGCTCGCAACGATTGCCGAGATCGCGCTCTATCGCCCGCCAGACTTGCCGCAAGACGCCGCCGCCATCATCGTCCTCTCCGGCGGCACCGGCCCGGTCTGGGACAAGGCCGACACCGCCCAAAGGGTCAGGCGCGGCGTGGCCCTCTGGCAGGCCGGCGCCGCCCCGCTGATCGTCTTCACCGGCGCCATCATCGGCGAGGACGGCACCAACCAGTCCGACCTGATGCAGCAACAGGCAATCGATGCGGGCGTGCCGAAAGCCGCCACGCGGCTGGAACCGAACTCCTATTCCACCCTGCAAAACGCGCTTTTCACCAAGGCACTTCTGGGCCCCGAGATCACCCATCGCCCGGTGATCATCGTCACCCACCGCTTCCACCTGCTGCGCGCCTGGGCCTCGTTCCGCTGGGCCGGGTTCACCGACCTGACGCTGGTCGCCGCCGATCAGGACGCAGCGGAATGGCCGCTACGCGGGATCCTCTACGAGGGCATCAAGTGGCCCGGCAATATCCTGCGTGCCGGTGTCGCGAGCCTCGCCCTGCGGCTTCACGCCCCCTCGGATGACGTGATCCCGCTGCTGCACTGAACCCGAACGGGCCAGCCCGAAGGACCGGACCCTTCGCCACTGGCGCGACGGGGGGCCGCCCTCCGATGCCCACACACCCGCGGAACCCTGCACAGGCGCCATCCTCTCCAGGCTCTGCCCTGCAGGACGAAACGAACGTTCACATTCCGCGTCCGAGCGGGTAGGAGGTAACGGCGAAGCGAGGCATCTTGCGGAGGGGTCATGCCGCACCAGGACCAAACCCGAGTACGGGTCATCGTGCTGCACGGCGCCCATGGAGCGCCGGATACGAACTGGTTTCCCTGGCTCCACGCCGAGCTTGACCGCGCAGGCGTCGAAGTGGTGCGACCCCGCTTTCCCACGCCGCAGGGTCAGTCTCTGGATGCTTGGTTCGCGGCCTACGACCGGACCGTCGCGCCACTGGCTCCGGCCCCCACGATCCTGGTGGGGCACAGTCTCGGGGCCGCCATGGCGCTGCGCGTGGTCGAGAGAGCGCGCGACCCGTTCAGCGGTCTCTTCCTGGCCGCAGGCTTCATCGGCGCGCTCGACCTGCCTGACTACGACCCTATAAACGCAAGCTTTTTCGCGACGCCGCTCGACTGGACAGGCATTCGCGCGCGCAGCAGTGGCCTGCGCCACACTTGGGCCGGGGATGATGACCCCTACGTGCCCCTGTCGCGATCAAGGGAACTCGCCGACCATCTGCAGGCGCCGCTCACCGTGATCCCGGGCGGCGGACACCTCAGCGATGAAACGAACTTCACCGCCTTTCCACAAATGCGCGACGCCATCCTTGCCGCGCGCCAGCGCTTGCAAACGCAGGGCCCAAGATAATCCCGCATTGCGCTGCACTCTGTGCCGGTTGGTTTCACCTCGCAGGGCGTGATCATATCGACGCCGCACTGCGCCCCGGCAACGTAAAAGGGCCGGCCCCGCAGGACCGGCCCCCTCGCTATCACTCCGAAGTCATTCCGCCGCAGCGCGCCGGGGCAGCTTCCAGCCGGGCCGCACGAAATGGCAGGTATAGCCGTTCGGGCGATGCACCAGATAATCCTGATGCTCCGGCTCCGCTTCCCAGAAATCGCCCAGCGGCGCGACCTCCGTCACCACCTTGCCGGGCCAGAGGCCCGAGGCATCGACATCGGCAATCGTCTCGAGCGCGATCTGCCGCTGCATCTCGTCCGCGTAGAAGATCGCAGAGCGATAGCTCGCGCCCATGTCATTGCCCTGCCGGTTCCGCGTGGTCGGATCATGGATCTGGAAGAAGAACTCCAACTGATCGCGAAAGCTCGTCTTTTCCGGATCAAAGATGATCTCGATCGCCTCGGCATGGGTGCCGTGGTTGCGATAGGTCGCGTTCTTCACCTCGCCGCCGGTATAGCCGACCCGGGTCGAGATCACGCCGGGCTGCCGCCGGATCAGATCCTGCATCCCCCAGAAACACCCGCCCGCCAGAACCGCGCGTTCGCTCGCCATCACGCTGCTCCTTCTTCGCTCGCGTCAAACATCGCCCGATAGTCGCCATAGCCCTCGGCCTCCAGCTCCGCCACCGGGATGAACCGCAGCGAGGCGCGCGTTGATGCAGTAGCGCAGCCCGCCGGCCTCGACCGGGCCGTCGTTGAAGACATGGCCCAGATGGCTGTCGCCGTGGCTCGAGCGGACCTCGACCCGCCGCATCCCCAGCGTGCGTGTCCGACAGTTCCACCACATGCGCAGGCTCCACCGGCCGGGTGAAACTCGGCCAGCCGCAGCCGGAATCGAACTTGTCGAGCGAGGTGAACAGGGGCTCGCCCGAGACGATATCGACGATACAGCCCCTCGCTCATGCATGTCATGCATCGGGTTGCTGTAGGGCCGCTCGGTCCCGCTTTGCTGGGTGACGCGGAACTGCTCCGGCGTCAGCTTCTTCAGCGCTTCGGGGGTCTTGGCATAGGTCTTGGCAGGCATCATCCGTCCTCCATCGAGTCTTACCCCGCCAATATCGGCGCTCGGCGCCGAAAATCCAGCCGGGGCCACCGGAACTTTACTTCTGTTACGGGTGTTTCTGCGTCCGGCAAGACGGACGCCCCTGATCCGGTCAGATCACTCCGTCCGGTTTCCCCTCCAGATCAGGCCCTTCCGCCTCATTCTTCAGGTTCCGCCTCAACCGCGTCCTCAATGGCCCCGGACTTGCCGCGAAACCCCGTCGCCACCACGAATTTCTCCGAACTGATCCGCCCGGCTCGCCGGCGGCTTCACATTCGCCACCTTCTTGAAGTTCCGCTTCAACACCGCCTGCAACTCGGTCTCGGCCCCGCCGGCCAGAACCTTGGCGACAAAGGTGCCGCCCTCTTCCAGCACGTCAAAGGCGAAATCCGCCGCCGCCTCGCACAGCGCGATGATCCGCAAATGGTCGGTCTGCTTGTGGCCCGAGGACGCGGCCGCCATGTCGCTCATCACCACATCGGCCTGCCCGCCAAGCCAGCCCTTGACCAGCCCGTCCGCATCGTCGTCGAGGAAATCGAGCTGATGGATCTGCGCCCCGGCAATCGGCTCGACCTCCTGCAGGTCGACGCCCAGCACGGTGCCGACTGCGGCTTGCCCTTGCGTTCTCCCCAAGCGCATTGACCCGCGGTCACCGCCACCTGGCACCAGCCGCCCGGCGCGCAGCCCAGATCGACGACCCGCGCCCCGGGCAGCAGAAAGCGGTATTTGTCGTCCAGTTCCAGTATCTTGAACGCCGCCCTGCCGCGATAGCCCTCGCGCTTGGCGGCCTGCACATAGGGGTCGTTCAGCTGCCGCTCCAGCCAGCGCGTCGAGGACAGCTTGCGCCCGCGCGCGGTCTTCACCTTGACGCGCAGCTCGCGCTGCCCGCGACCAGAGGTGTCCTTTGGGTCTGCTCATCAATAGGGTCCGTCTTCCAACACGCCATCCGCGCTCATCTGCGCATATAGCAGCCCCTCGCGCAGACCGCGATCCGCAACCGACAACCGATCGGTCGGCCAGATCCGCATCAGCGCCTGCAGGATCGCCGCCCCCGACATGATCAGCGTATGCCGGTCGCGCCCGATCCGCGGATCGCTGCGCCGCCCCTCGGGCCCAAGGTCGAGGTAGTCGCGGATCACCGTGTCGATCTGGTCCGATGGTCATGCGCAACCCGTCCACCTTGTTGCGGTCATAGCGCTTGAGGCCGAGGAACGACGCCGCAACCGTCGTCACCGTGCCGCTGGTGCCGATGATCTGGAACCCCTCGCGCGGGCTCTCCGCATTGTAGGGCTGAGAATTCGCGAGGTTCTCCTCAAAGAACCAGCTCATCAGGGCAAACCGCGCCGCATCATCCTCGACATCGTTGAACTGGTCCTTCAGCGTGGCAACGCCCAGCGGCACCGAGATCCAGTCCACCACCCGCGCCGCGGCTCGCCACGGTCAGGCTGGTGAAACCCCGCATGCAGCCGCATGATGGCGCGCGAGCGATCCGCATTCGGCACCCCCGACAGGTCGATCCAGACCAGCTCGGTCGACCCGCCGCCGATATCCACCACCAGCAATTGCTCGGTGCGCTTGCCGACCAGCGGCGCGCAGGACACCACCGCGAGGCGCGCCTCTTCTTCCGGCGCGATGATCTCCAGCCGCAGCCCGGTCTCGCTGCTCGACGCTGCGGATGAAATCGCGCGCATTGCGGGCCCGCCGGCAGGCTTCGGTCGCCACCAGCCGCATCCGCTTCACCTGATGTTTCTCGATCTTCTTCTGGCAGATCCGCAGCGCCTGCACCGTCCGCCCCATCGAGGCGCGGCTGAGCCTGCCCGAGGCCTCGAGCCCGACGCCCGAGCTGCACGGTCTTGGAAAAGCTGTCGATGACCTGAAACTGACTGCCCCTTGGTTGGGCAATCAGCATGCGGCACGAATTCGTGCCGAGATCCAGCGCCGCATAAAGCAACGCCGGATCGGTGGTTTGGGTGCTGAACGGCTCGACCGAAGGCGGTACATCCGATGTCGGGAACGCGTCCGCACCCATGGGACGCTCGGGCGTCATCGCGTCGCCCTCCGATTTGAAGTTACCCTCAAACTAGTCGCCCCCGGCGGCACACGCAAGCGCCCAGTCTGCGCCCGCGTCCCCGACGCGGGGAACGGGCGCCCTTCCCGGGCCTCCCGCCGCACGTTACGCATCACCGCATCGTGAAAAGGCCGCACCCCGGCGGGATGCGGCCTTCGTCTTGGTCAGATATCTCTCAGTTCGACAGCAGCGCCGAGGCGAGCCCGACCACAGCCAGAACCGCCAGCGTGTCGCTGTTCACCCGGACCACGCGGTTGTCATAGACCCGGTATTCCTCATGCCGCCCCAGTGGCGGCAGACGGTGATAGCGGTGATAATCGATCCGCTCGCCGCCATGGATCCGATGGCCAACCCGCGGCTCGACAATGATCACACGGGTCTCGGGCCTGTGGTACTCGGGCCTGTGGTAATAGTCGCGATCATGGCGCCCCCGGTCGGAATGCCATTCGCAATCGCCGTGATGCGACCGGCTGTGGCAGTCGGGCTTGGCACTCGCCACACCCGCGCTCAGCGTGACGCCCCCCAGCGCTGTTGCCAGCATCAGGGCGCAGGACACACCCGTGCGGTGCAGGGAAAACGTATTGCTCATGCCTCAATCTCCATTCTTTGGCCAGTTTGCGGCCTTATGCTCATCTAACGCCGCCTGTCCGAAATCGCTCCCTTCCCTCACGCCTTCGTGACGCGACGCGCGGCGCGGCCCGCCGACAAACCCCGACGGGTGCCGGGCATGGTCGCTCCCCACCTGTGCAATGTCGAAATCCGACAGCGAATGTCGGCGCCGAACCCGTAGAACAGCGGCAGGCTAGGCTCGGGGGGAATCACGCATGCCAGAAGTCACCATCGTTTACTGGCGCGACATTCCCGCCCAGGTCATCGTCGGCAAGGGCCGGCGCGGCTCCAAGGTGCAATTGCCGGAACGCTTCGAACAGGCGATCGACCGCTGCGCGATGAAGATCGGCGCGCGCGACGCCGATGCCTACCTCGCCGAATGGCGCAAGGCCGCCGCCTATGAGGTCGAAGGCGACCCCGACGCCGTGGCCGCATCCGAGGCCGCGCGGATCGAGGCTGAATTCGACGCCGACCGCATCAAGGCCCTGATCGCGAACGACGGCTGGGCCTGACCGCCCCTTCCCCCTTTTTCAAAGGAACTCGACATATGGCGCTTCTGAACTTCCGCCGCGGCGACGCGAAACCGGGTGCCGCAGCCGCGGCCGTCCCGGCCTTCCTCGACGGCTTCTCGATCGAGGTGATGCCGCGCACCGCCGAAAAGGTCGAAAGCTTCGCCGCGATCCTGCCGCCCGGCACCCGCGTCTACATCGCCCATATCGACGGCACCCCGATCGAGGAGATGGTCGCCACCGCCAAGCGCCTGAACGCCGAAGGCTTCCCGGTGATGCCGCATTTCCCGGCCCGCATCATCCGCGACAAGGCCACCCTCGCCGACTGGATCGCGCGTTATCAGGGCGAGGCTGACGTGCGCCAGGCGCTGCTGCTCGCCGGTGGCGTGGCGCAGCCCTGCGGCGATTTCGCCACCTCGATGCAGCTGATGGAGACCGGCCTCTTCGACGGCTTCGACCGTCTGCATGTCGCGGGCCACCCCGAGGGCAACAAGGACATCGACCCCGACGGCTCCGACCGCATGGTGATGCAGGCGCTGAACTGGAAACAGGCCTTTGCCGAGCGCACCGACGCCAAGATGGCGCTCGCCACCCAGTTCTGCTTCGAGGCCGCCCCGGTCATCGCCTGGGCCGACCGTCTGGCCGCCGAGGGCATCAACCTGCCGATCCATATCGGCATCGCCGGCCCCGCCAAACTGCAAACCCTGATCAAGTTCGCCATCGCCTGCGGCGTCGGCCCCTCGCTCCGCGTGCTGCAAAAGCGCGCCACGGACGTGACCAAGCTGCTGTTGCCCTACGAGCCGGACCAGATCGTGGCCGAATCTGGCCGCGCACAAGGCCGCAAATCCGGCTTTCGGCATCGAGGCCGTGCATTTCTTCCCGCTGGGCGGCATCAAGACCAACGCAACATGGGCCGCAGAACGCGGCCGGCGCCACGGGCAGTCCCGGCGCCCTCGCACGCCGTAAGCCGAAAGCGATCAGAGCATGACCCGCACCGTCATCGAATCCAAAACCAAGACCGTCATCATCGGCTTTGACGAGCCCTTCTGCGTGATCGGCGAACGGATCAACCCGACCGGCCGCAAGAAGCTGGCCGCCGAGCTGGAGATGGGCGATTTCACCACCGTCGTGAAGGACGCGCTCGAACAGGTCGCCTGCGGCGCGACCGTGCTCGACGTGAACTCGGGCGCCGTCTTCACCAACAAGATGGCCGAAGACCCGCGCTATGCCGACAACAACTTCGTCGAACCGCCGCTGATGCACGAGACTGATCCTGCGCATCCAGGCCATCGTCGATGTGCCGCTCTGCATCGACAGCTCGGTCCCCGCCGCGCTGGAAGCGGGGCTGAAGGCCTGCGAAGGGCCGCCCGCTGCTGAACTCGGTCACCGGGGAAGAGGAGCGGCTGGAACGCGTCCTGCCGCTGGTCAAGAAATACAACGTGCCGGTGGTGGCGATCTCGAACGACGATACCGGCATCAGCCGAGGACCCCGACGTGCGCTTCGCCGTGGCCAAGAAGATCGTCGAACGCGCCGCCGATTTCGGCATCCCGGCGCATGACATCGTGGTCGACCCGCTGGTCATGCCGGTGGGCGCGCTCGGCTCCGCCGCGCCAGCAGGTCTTCACCCTGGTCCGCCGCCTGCGCGAGGAACTGGGCGTGAACACCACCTGCGGCGCCTCCAACATCTCCTTCGGCCTGCCGCACCGTCACGGCATCAACGGGGCCTTCCTGCCGATGGCGATCGGCGCCGGCATGACCTCGGCCATCATGAACCCGATCCGCCAGCAGGAAATGGAGGCGATCCGCGCCGCCAACTTCCTGATGAACCACGACGCCAACGGCGGCGAATGGATCCGCTTCGCCCGCGTGCTGGAGGCGGTCGAGGGCGGCCGCACCTTCGCCGAAGCAAGCCAGGAAGCCGCCGCCGCCGGTGGCCGCGGTGGCCGCTCCGGCGGCCGCGCCGGCCGCGCCAGGGGCTGATCCGCCCCCCACCGCCCCCTCGGCCCGGCAACCACCCCACCCCGTAGGGTGCGCATTCATTGCGCACCACCATCGCGCACCACCCCACGCCGCAGGGCGGGGTTCGCCCCCCCTTGGCCCGGATCAGCCGCGAAGCGGCCCGGGCCGCGCCCAAAAACCCGTAGGGCGGGGTTCACCCCGCCTCCCCACCCCGTAGGGTGCGCATTCATTGCGCACCACCATCCCGCACCACCATCCCGCACCACCACCCCGCACCACCACCCCGCACCACCCCCCGCCCCCTCCGTCATGCCTCCCCACCCCGCCCATGACGAAACCAACCGAAATCCTGCCGCGGATGGACATTGCGGCCCGCCGCGAACGGTCCTAGACTTATCCCCACCCCCGGGGTGCTTGCGCCGCCGCGCATTCAGTTTATGTCAGTCTCGCCGCACGTTTTTCAGCCCTGTCCGAAAGTCCCCATGAACGCCCCGACAAAAGACCCGCTCGTCATCTTCACCCCCTCCGGCAAACGCGGCCATTTCCCGGCCGGCACCCCGGTGCTGACCGCCGCCCGCCAGCTTGGCGTCGACCTCAATTCGGTCTGCGGTGGCCGTGGCATCTGCTCGAAATGTCAGGTCTCGCCGGGCTATGGCGAGTTTTCCAAACACGGGGTCACGGTGCAGGCCGATGCGCTTTCGCCCTGGAACGCGGTCGAGGAACGCTACAAATCCAAACGCGGCATGATCGACGGCCGCCGCCTCGGCTGTCAGGCGACGATCCAGCATGACGTGGTGATCGACGTGCCGCCGGAAAGCCAGGTCCACAAACAGGTGGTGCGCAAGGAAGCCACCGCGCGCGCCATCATCATGGACCCGGCCTCGCGGCTCTACTACGTCGAGGTGCCGGAACCCGACATGCACGAACCCTCGGGCGATCTCGAACGCCTCGTCACCGCGCTGCGCGAACAGTTCGAGATCGAGGGCGTCGATGTCGACCTCTCGATCCTGCGCAAACTGCAACCGACCCTGCGCAAGGGCAACTGGTCGGTCACCGTCGCGGTCAACAAGGGCAACCACGACAGCCACCACCGCCTGATCGACATCTGGCCGGGCTATTTCGAAGGCCGCATCTACGGCCTTGCCATCGACCTCGGCTCGACCACCATCGCGGCCCATCTCTGCGACCTCCGGAACGGCAAGGTCCTCGTCTCCTCCGGCGTGATGAACCCGCAGATCCGCTTCGGCGAGGATCTGATGAGCCGCGTGAGCTACGCCATGATGAACCCCGGCGGCGACCGGGAAATGACCTCGGCCGTGCGCGCCGCGATCAACAGCCTCGCCACCGAACTTGCAAAGGAAGGCGGGATCGAGCCCGAACTGATCGTCGAGGCGGTCTTCGTCTGCAACCCGGTGATGCACCACCTGCTGCTCGGCATCGACCCGGTCGAACTGGGCCAGGCCCCCTTCGCGCTGGCCACCTCGGATTCGCTCTCGATTGCGGCGCGCGAACTGGACCTCGGCACCATCAACGCCAATGCCCGCGTCTATATCCTGCCCTGCATCGCTGGCCACGTCGGCGCCGACTGCGCCGCCGTCGCGCTCTCGGAAGAACCCAACAAATCCGAAGACATGGTGCTGATCGTCGATGTCGGCACCAACGCCGAACTGCTCTTGGGCGACAAGCACAAGGTGCTGGCCTGCTCCTCGCCCACCGGCCCGGCATTCGAAGGCGCGCAGATCTCCTCCGGCCAGCGCGCCGCCCCCGGCGCCATCGAGCGGGTGGAAATCGACCCGATCACCAAGGAGCCGCGCTTCAAGGTCATCGGCAGCGACCTCTGGTCCTCTGATCCCGGCTTTGACGCGGCGACCGCCGCCACCGGCATCACCGGCATCTGCGGCTCGGGGATCATCGAGGCGGTGGCCGAAATGCGCATGGCGGGCCTGCTCGACGCCTCCGGCCTGATCGGCTCGGCGGAACAGACCGGCACCCCGCGCATGGTGCTCGAAGGCCGCACCAGCGCCTATCTGATGCATGACGCGACGGCGACAGGCGGCCCGCGCATCATGGTGACGCAGGGCGATATCCGCGCCATCCAGCTTGCCAAATCGGCGCTCTACGCCGGTGCCCGCCTGCTGATGGACGAGCTCAACATCGACCGGGTCGACCGCATCGTCCTTGCCGGGGCTTTCGGCGCGCATATCTCCACGAAACATGCCATGGTTCTGGGGATGATCCCGGATGCGCCCCTGAACAAGGTCTCTTCCGCCGGTAATGCCGCAGGCACCGGCGCCCGCATCGCGCTCTGCAATGTCGCGGCGCGCACCGAGATCGAGCGTGTCGTGCGCGAGATCCACAAGGTCGAGACCGCCATCGAGCCCCGCTTTCAGGAACATTTCATCGCCGCCAACGCGATCCCCCATGCCACGGCCCCCTTCCCCGAGCTTGGCCACATCGTCACCCTGCCCGATGTCTCGTTCAACGCCAACGGCGCGGTCGGCGGCGATGGCCGCAGGCGCAGACGCGGATGAGCGAAGATCAGATCTCCCTGCTGCTGGTGAAAGTGGCGGCGCAGGACCGCGCCGCCTTCGCCCAGCTTTATTCTGCAACCTCCGCGAAACTTATGGGCGTCGCCTATCGTATCTTGGGCAACAGGGCAGAATCCGAGGAGGCAGTGCAGGAGGTTTTCACCCGGGTCTGGCTGCGCGCTGGTCGGTTCGACGCCGAAAAGGGACGCGGGATGACATGGCTCATCTCGATCGCCCGGAACCACGCGATCGACCGGGTTCGCGCCCGGCCCGACGTCAGGATCGGTGACGATGACGCGCTTCTCGCCGTCGCCGATCCGACCCCGGGTGCGGAAGCCACCCTCGCTGCCAAAGGCGAGGCGCGCCGCATCTCCGAGTGTTTCGACACGCTCGACCCGGACCGCGCCGCGGCCGTGAAGGGCGCCTATCTGAACGGCCTGTCCTACCAGGATCTGGCCGCAAAATACACGGTTCCGCTCAACACGATGCGGACCTGGCTGCGCCGCAGCCTGTTGAGTTTGAAAGAGTGTCTGGAAACATGAGCGTGTCAGAGGATATGGCCCCAGAGGGCGACGACATGCTCGCGGCAGAGTATGTGATCGGCACGCTCGCGCTGCCCGAGCGGATCGAGGCCGAACGCCGGATCCGCGCCGAAGAGGCCTTCGCCGCCCGCGTCACCGCCTGGGAAGACCATTTCGCCCCGCTCAATGACGCCTATGCGCCGATGCCGGTGGCCAACCTGCTGCCCGCCATCGAGACCCGCATCTTCGGGGTCGCACCCGCCCGACCCTCGCGCTGGCGGTTCTGGTCCGGCCTGACCGGCGGCGCCCTTGCCGCCGCCGTGCTCGCCGCCATCCTGCTGACCACGCTGCCGCCACCGCGGGCCCCGGCCCCGCAATTCGCCGCCACGCTCAAGGCCGAGGGCCAGCCGCTGGTCTTCACCGCCTCCTATGATCCCGCGACCGAGATCCTCAGCGTCACCCGCACCGCGGGCCCCGCCCCCGAGGCCGGCCACGACTACCAGCTCTGGTCGATCGGCCAGAGCGGCGTGCCGGTCCCCCTCGGCCTCGCCAGCGCCACCAGCGTCACGCAGAAACTCCCCGGCCTCGCCCCCGGCATGGCGCTGGCCGTCAGCCTGGAACCCACCGGCGGTTCGCCCAACGGCAAACCCACCACGGTTCTCGTCTCCGGCGTGGTCAGCGGCACCTGACGTCCCCGCGCAACGAAGGGCCGCGCCCTGCCTCGGGCGGGCGCCGCTACGCCCTTGGTCCGCGCTTGATCTGAAAAGCTCCGAACGACGCCGGAACGGCCAGCGACACCGCCAAAGCGCCCTCGGGCAGGAGGGCACGGCGCGGCCTTGGCCGCTTGCGCGGCAGGGGCCTCACCTCAGGCCGGGCGCGCCCGCAAAGAAAAAATCAAAAATCTTCCGCGCCCCTGAAACTTCCCCCGGTTCGCTTCCGTATCTCTGAGCACGGATGGGGAAAAACCCCCGCACCATCAAAGAAACCCGAGGAGAAATTCATGAATTCCACGTTCCGCACCTTCGCCGCCGCCACCGCCCTTGTCGTGACCGCAGGCGCAGCCCTCGCAACCCCGATGGTGGGTGGCGCACCGATGTACCCGACCAAGAACATCATCCAGAACGCGGTGAACTCGAAGGACCACACCACGCTGGTCGCCGCCGTCAAGGCCGCGGGCCTGGTTGACACGCTGGAAGGCAAAGGCCCCTTCACCGTCTTCGCGCCGACCAACGAAGCCTTCGCCAAACTGCCGGCCGGCACCGTCGACACCCTGCTGAAGCCGGAAAACAAGGCCCAGCTGGTCAAGATCCTGACCTGCCACGTCGTCGCCGCGGATGCCATGTCGGCCACCGTCAAGAAGATGATCAAGGCGGACGGCGGCATGCACCAGGTCACCACGGTCGGCGGCTGCAAGCTCGACCTGATGATGAAGAACGGCAAGATCGAGGTGAAGGATGAGAACGGCGACATCGCCCATGTCACCATCGCCGACGTGAAACAGTCGAACGGTGTGATCCATGTCGTCGACACCGTCCTGCTGCCGAAGATGTAATACCGGCCCCCGCGCGTCCAGCGCGGGGCCCCGCCGAACAAGAGGGCCTGCGGCACCCCTGTAACGGTCGACACTCTGCGACCGCTCTCGCGTTAACCAGTGCCCTGATACGAGTACTTCTGCCGTAGAAACAACCGTCCCCGCGCTTGACCTGCGGCAGAAGGAGCCGTCCCGCGAAATCGGGGCGGCTCAATCCGTTTCACGGTCCGCGCGGCACCCCCGGTCCCGCTTGACTGGCGCTGTGACCTGTCATACCAGTCGTGCCATCGCGGGTGTAGCTCAATGGTAGAGCAGAAGCTTCCCAAGCTTACGACGAGGGTTCGATTCCCTTCACCCGCTCCAGCTGAACTCCGCATTAAACCAATATAAATAAACGCTTTTCCGGCTTGAAATGCGGAAGGTCGCCGCCGCAAAATCCAACCTGAAACGGAACAATCCGGCATCTTCGGGACCACTTCGGAAAACGAGATCCCGAAGAAAGTCCGACAGCAGGTCACGCGTTGTTTGGAGTTCCCATTCTCGGGTGATCTTTGCCTCTCACCCTGGTTGGTAGGCAGCAAGGGTCGTCCTTGTCTTTCATTTGACGATTAGCCCCTGCCCCGTTGGCAGCGCGAGTATCTTGCGGTCCACGCTCTTGGCATATTCGTTCCATGCTCCATTCTGCTCTTCGTGTCCGGCAAACCCATAATCGTCCAAAACAATATGCGCACCATCGACCAATTGAGGCCAAATCTTTGAGATGACCCTCATCTCAGTCGACGCCGTGTTGAGATCAATGGAAACATATGACAAGCGCCGATCGGAGATTCCGTCGATAGTCTCCGGAAGGTTTCCCCGCATCAGGATGGTGTTCGGGTAGACTGAGAACTGCTTTGCCGTAAGGTCATAGACATCGTTTGCGTAAAGCGACTTGTTGAGTTTTCGAACCTTATCCGCCTCCAAACTCGATGCAGTTTCCAAAGGAATGCCATGGAACGTGTCGAAAGGTAGAAACGCTTGTGTGCAATGTCCTCGCTTAGCACGCGCTGAATCATACTAACTGAGAATACCTGTGTTCACCCCGAACTCAGCGAAATCTCCGTCGAGACGGGAACAGTTCGAAGCCGCCCAAATACAGACATGCGCGCGCCACCGGATATCCGGCGTGGTGCCGCCGAAGAACGGAGCATTTATCGCGCTGACATCCGCCCAGGCATTGTCGAACACTGGATCATTTCCGAAAGGCAGATACTTCTTTCGCACTCCGAAACCATCGCCGGCATAGGTGAATGTGTGCGGCACGCCGGTCACTGCCTTCAGCAGAGCATTTCGCGCCCGTAGATAAGCGTTTGTCATGTTCTTTTACTCTCGCGCCTTGGACCCAATAGGAAGGCCGTGTTCGGGAAAAAAATGGCAATTCGCCTTAACCCGCGATCCGCAACGATACTCAGTCTCCGGCAATGCGGCGAACAGGCTACCTCGGCCCCGGCTTGCGCCCACTGAGCACCTTGACCGTTCCTCCGCCAGTCCCGAAGCGCCGTCCGCTCCCGGCGCCATCGCAGCCGCAGCCGCTAGAAGACCAGAAAAAGCGCGCCCGTCACGATGAAAGACCGTGGAACCGCGGGCATAAGTTCTCGCCGAGCGAGCGACGTCAACGCCCACATGACCTCTTCCCCCGCCAGATCACACCCCCAACACAGTCTCAGGCGTCACCCCCGCCAATTGACGCCTCGCTGCTGGGCGCCTAAGGAAAAGGCGACGAAACTTCACCCCATCCCCAAACCACAGGACGCCACCCATGCCCCAGATCACCCGCCTTGAAACCGACGCCCGCATGAGCCAGGCCGTGATCCACGGTGGCATCGTCTATCTCGCCGGTCAGGTTGGCACCCCCGGCGCCAGCGTCACCGAACAGACCCGCTCTTGCCTGGCCGAGGTTGACCGCCTGCTGGCGCTGGCCGGCACCGACAAAAGCCGCATCCTGCGCGCCCAGATCTGGCTCGCCGATGTCACCAAAGTCGCCGAGATGAACGCCGTCTGGGAAACCTGGGTCGCCCCCGGCGCCGGCCCCGCCCGCGCCACCGGGCAAGCCCTGCTGGTCGATCCCGCCTATACGGTCGAGATCATCGTGACGGCAGCTTTGCCGTAAGGCAAAGGCCCCACCCCCTTGGCCCGGAATCAAGGGCGAAGCGGCCCGGGCCGCGCCCTCCCTCCCGCACGGGAGGGCGCATTTGCACCGTCCCCAGCCGAACAGCCGTCGGCCAGTATGACGCGATAAACCGCCCCGCTCTTCCGTAGCAGCGCCCGCCCGAGGGAGGGCGCGGCCCTCTGTTGCGCCCCTCTGGACGCGCCTCATCCCCTCTCGACACTCACCGCTCGGCGTAGGCGTCCATCAGCGCCTGCAGCTCGTCCAGACTTTTCGGGATAACGCGCAAAACTGTGGACGGCGGGAACCCGGACCCAGGGCATCTTCTCCTCCGTCATCACTTCAACGAAGGGCTCAAACAAAGCGGCCTCATCGAGAACCGATGTCCGCAGGTTGATCCGCTGCTCCGCGCCCCCGATCCGCGAAAACACGAAATTCAGGCATGACTTGCAAAAGCAATGCACCCGTCCGACCGAGCCGAGGCCGCCCGTGATCAGCTCGCCGCTGCAGGAAAACCCGTCACTTGGAACCATCGTGGTCAGGGAATAGGCGCTTGCACTCAGTTTCTGACAGTCGCGACAATGGCAGGCGAGGGTCAGCAGCGGGGCGGCGGTCACCCTGACCTGCACCGCCCCACACAGGCAGGCGCCCGTCAATGGGAATTCATAAAGCACCATCGGCACTCCTTCCTTTTGCGATTGTGTTGTGGATGTCAGAGCTTTGGGCCAAAGCGCCGTCCACAAACGTTGCAGCGTCCACCCGAGGGAGGGCACGGCACTCTGTTGCGCGCGGCCACACATTGCACGGCCACTCCAAAACCTTACTGGCTGGCCGATTAAGCTTCTTTGAACTGACCATTTCGTGTTGCTACAGCGCTAAGCGCATCGCAAAGTCTGAACGGAGATAGGAAGCATTCGCATTGCTTTAGAAATTTGTAGCATTCAAGGAACGACAAGAGATGTTCACAAAGATCGGCTTCATCGTAGGGTTTCTCGCCGCGGCTTTCGGATTTGCAGCAATTATCGGTTCATTTGTCATGGCACCCGATGTGCTGTCGCCCGAGTTCGATAGGAAGTCCCTTGCCTTTCGTCAGTCGACGCTTTGGCTCAACCAAGGTTCCATGCTGGTTTTCTACGGGCTGGCCCTCGGAGTCCTTTGTGAAATCAGCCGCAAGTTAGAAAAATACGCTCTGGCTGGCAGGGAAAAGGTGTTCGGTAATAACTGAACGACGCATTGGATCTATTGCAATATAAATCCAATACTTACCAACCGACTCTCACCCTCACCCCCTCAGATACGCCACCAGCGCCTTTGTCGAGCCGTCCTTGCCCTCAACCCCGGCCTTGCCCTCCAGAATGGGGGTCAGCGCATTGGCCAGCTCCTTGCCCAGCTCCACCCCCCATTGGTCAAAGGAGTTGATGCCGAGGATCACCCCTTCGACAAACACCCGGTGTTCATAAAGCGCGATGATCTGGCCCAGCATCGCAGGGCGTCAGCTTCGGGTAGACCAGCGTGGTCGAAGGCCGGTTGCCGGGAAACACCCGGTGCCGCGCCTGCCGGTCCAGCTCGGCCCCGGTCAGCCCCTTCTGCCGCCATGATCGCCGTCGCCTCCTCCAGCGAGCGGCCGCGCATCAACGCCTCGGATTGCGCCAGGCAATTCGCCACCAGCAGCAGATGCTGATGCGCCAGATCCGGCTCGTGCCCTTCGCGGCCGACCATGAATTCGCAGGGGATCACCCGCGTGCCCTGATGGATCAGCTGATAGAAGGCGTGCTGCCCGTTGGTCCCCGGCTCGCCCCAGACCACCGGGCCGGAATTGATCTCGAGCGTCTGGCCATCCATCGCCACCCGCTTGCCGTTGCTCTCCATCTCGAGCTGCTGAAGATAGGCCGGCAGCCGCGACAGCCGCTGCTCATAGGGCAGAACGGCCCGTGTGGCATAGCCGCAGATCTGATTGTGCCAGATCCCCACCAGCGCCAGCAGCACCGGCAGGTTCTGCGGCAACGGGGCGCCTCGCGGAAATGCGCGGTCCATCTCGGCGCCGCCGGCCAGGAACTCGTCGAAACCCTCCGGCCCGATGGCCAGCATCAGCGCTCAGCCCGATCGGCCCCCACATCGAATAGCGCCCGCCGACCCAATCCTCGAAGCCGAAGACCCGTTCGGCGGCAATGCCGAAGGCCGCCGTCTTGTCCGCCGCGGTCGACACGGCGCAGAACTGCGTCGGCCGGGTTGGCCACGCTGGCCGCCATCCAGCGCCGCGCGGTTTCGGCATTGGTCATCGTCTCGATCGTGGTGAAGGTCTTCGAGGCCACGATCACCAGCGTCGTTTCGGGGTTCAGCCTGCGCCAGCACGTCATGGATATGCGCGCCATCGACGTTCGAGACGAAATGGCAGCGCGGCCCGTCGGCATAGGGCGACAGCGCGATGCAGGCCATCGCCGGCCCAAGGTCCGAGCCGCCGATCCCGATATTGACCACATCGGTGATCTTGCCGCCCTGCCCGGCAAAGCCGCCCGCCGCGCACGTCCGCGCGCAAAAGCCTGCCATCCGCGCATGGGTCGCGCGCACCTCGGGCATCACATCGTTGCCGTCGACCACGACGCTGCCGGTCCAGGTTGCGCAACGCGGTGTGCAGCACCGCCCGCCCCTCGGTCTCGTTGATCTTCTCGCCGCTGAACATCGCCTCGCGCTGGTCCGCCACGACCGACCTCCTCGCCAGTTCGATCAACAGCTCCATCGGTCTGCATCATCGATGTTCGTCTTGGAATAGTCGAACAGCATCTCGCCCAGCCGCGGCCGAGAACTGCCGCCGCGCGCCGCTCATCGAACAGCGACAGGATGCTCCGCTCCGCGACCTGCGCCGTGATGCATCTGCAAGTCTCGTCCAGTATCGTCATCGCCCTCACTCCGCCCAATGAACCGTTGCATTGCCCAGCACCGCCGCGCACCGGCGCCTCTGCCAGCATCGACGCTCTGCGCCCGCTCCAGCGCCGCGCGCTTCTCCGCCCCGGTGATCAGGATATGCGTGGCCATCGCCGCCCTGCAGCACCGGCGCGGTCAGGGTGATGCGCGGCTCATCCGCCGCCCGGCGCCCGCATCGCCAGCAGGATCGGCGCATCCGGGGCCAGCGCCTCGGCCAGCCGGTCCGCCCCGGGAAACAGCGAGGCGGTGTGCATGTCCGCCCCCATCCCCAGCAGCAGCACCGAGATCGGCAGATGCGGCGCGATCCCTGCCGCCAGCTCGTCCAGCCGCTCTTCCGGCGTCTCGGCATCGCGCATGCAGCGGCACCAGCGTCGCCGCCGCCGCCTTGCCCACCAACAAGCGTTCGCGCAGCAGCCGCGTGTTCGACCGCGGGCTGTCTTCGGCACCCAGCGTTCGTCATTCAGGAACACCGCGACCCGGCCCCAGTCCAGCTCGACGCCCGACAGCACGTCGAACACCGGCCCCGGCGTCGTGCCGCCCGGCACCGCAGAGCGAGGCACTGTCCCTCGCGCCGCAGAGCATCGCCCAGCTGCCCCGCGATCTGCGTCGGCCAGCTCCAGCATCATCATGTCGCGGTCGGGATATTCGACGAAATTCATTCCTTGATCTCCCGCCAGCGCCGCCCGTCGCGGTGCATCAGCATCAGCGCATCCTCCGGGCCCGAGGAGCCCGGATCATAGCGCTTGCGGCTTGTCGCCGCGCGCCTCCCAGCCCTGCGATGATCGGATCGGTCCAGGCCCAGGCCGCCTCGACCTCGTCGCCGCGCATGAACAGCGTCTGATTGCCGCGGATCACATCCATGATCAGCCGCTCATAGGCGTCGGGAATATCGGCGCCCTCTTCGCCCAAGGCCTCGGCGAAGGACATGTCCAGCGGCACCTCGCGTCAGGCGCATGCCGCCCGGCCCCGGCTCCTTGATCATCACCGTCAGGTTCATGCCCTCATTCGGCTGCAACCGGATCGCCAGCACGTTTTCGCTGCCAGCCCTCGGCATCGTCGAAGATCGAATGCGGCGGCTCGCTTGAAGATGACCGCGATCTCCGAGGCCCGCGCCGCGCAGCCTCTTGCCGGTGCGCAGATAGAACGGCGTGCCCTGCCAGCGCCAGTTCGAGACCTCGACCTTCATCGCGATATAGCTTTCGGTCCGGCTCTGCGGGTTTTCGGCATCCTCGACATAGGATTTCCGCCTTGCCGCCTTCTTGGCCACGCCGCGATACTGGCCGCGCACGATATCCTCAGGCTTCACCGGGTCCAGCGCGCGGATCACCTTCAGCTTTTCGTCGCGCACCGCGTCGGGGTCGAACTTGTAGGGCGGCTCCATCGCGATCAGGCACAACAGCTGCATCATGTGGTTCTGCACCATGTCCCGCATCGCGCCGGACTTGTCGTAATAGGCGCCGCGCCCGTCCACCCCCACGGTTTCGGCCACGGTGATCTGCACATGATCGACGTATTGCGCATTCCACAACGGCTCGAACAGGATATTGGCAAAGCGCACCGCCATCAGGTTCTGCACGGTCTCCTTGCCCAGGTAATGGTCGATCCGGTAGATCTGCGCGCTCGTGGAAATGCGCGGCCAGCACCGCGTTCAGCGCCTTGGCCGAGGCGAGATCGCGGCCAAACGGCTTTTCCACCACGATCCGGCTGTCCTCATCCGCGATGCTCATGCTCGTGCAGCCGCTCCGCCAGATCGCCGAACAGCGAGGGCGCGACCGAGAAATAGAAGGCCCGGACCACCGTCGGCCGCATCAGCGCCGCCAGCTTGTCCCAGCCGCCCTCGCCCGTCGCGTCGATCGGCACATAGAACAGCCGCCCGAGAAAGCGGCTCGAGCACCGCCTTGTCCTGCCTGTCCTTGGCGACGAATTCCCGGATCGCATCGCGCGCCAGCGCGCGATAGGCCTCATCCGTCATTTCAGAACGCGCAGCGCCGATGAGCCGACTTTCCTCGGGCATCTGCCCGGCCTGAAAGCGGCATGTAGAGGCCGGGCAGGATCTTGCGCCGGGCAAGATCCCCCGTGCCGCCGAAGATCACGAGGTCGAACGGATCGACCGGAATCACGCGCGAGACCATATGCTGCCCCTTTATCCTGCCTGATAAGCGCCGTTAGCGCTAACAGGCGCTCTATTAGCTGCATTTCGGGATCAAGTCTAGCACTGCCCCCGCTGCTCACAAGGGCGCAAAGCTGCGGCGAATAGGCGGGAAACCCCTCTCAGGCCTCCAGCTCGGCATCCCAGTAGAGGAAGTCGAGCCAGCTGTCGTGCAGGTAATTCGGCGGGAATCGGCGCCCGATGTTCTGCATGTCCTCCGCAGGTCGGCCGGCGCGGCGGCTTGCGCAGGCCCATGCCCGACTGCCGCAGCGATTTCGAGCCCTTGCGCAGGTTGCACGGGCGTGCAGGCCGCCACCACGTTTTCCCAGCTGGTGATCCCGCCCCGCGCCCGCGGCACGACATGGTCGAAGGTCAGATCGCCGCGCGCGCCGCAATACTGGCAGCAGAATTCGTCCCGCAGAAAAAGATTGAAGCGCGTGAAGGCCACGCGCTTCTGCGGTTTGACGTAATCTTTCAGCACCACGACAGAGGGTATTCGGATCTCGGTGGTCGGGCTGCGCACGATCGCATCATATTCGGCGACGATCGTCACCCGGTCGAGGAAGGCCGCCTTGATCGCCTCCTGCCAGGGCCAGAGCGACAGCGGATAATAGGACAGCGGCCGGTAATCCGCATTCAGCACCAGCGCCGGGTGATGCCTCAGCGCCGCCGGTTCACGCACGAAAGTCGTCCTGAAATCGCCATCCATCGCTCAACACTCCGTACTCCGCCCGCGGCGGGGCCATTGCGGTCAGGAGCGGGGTTCAGGCCGCCCCTGTATGAAACTATATATGGCGTTTGCCGCCTGACAAGCCCCGCAATATGCGGTGCTGTCCTGCAGAGGATATAACCCGGCAATTTCACAGCATCGTGACAGTGTCGCGGCAATCATCGTGACAGTGTCGCGGCGCAGCATCGCGACAGAGTCGCCGCGCAAACATCGTGACAATATGGCGCGACCTCGGCAGGCGGCGCGCTTACTTGGGTAAATGCTCACGCAGGAAAGCCAGCGCCAGGCCCAGCCCGTCCGGCGCGATGCCATGCGCGGTGCCGCGGCTGACATGGCTCGTCGACCGCGATGCCCACCGCGCGTCAGCGCCGCCGCCGCCTCCGGCGTCGAACTCGGCGGCACGACCTCATCGCGCGTCGCCATGCACCAGCAGCATCGGCGGGCGGCTCAGCACCTCCCCCGCCAGCCGTTCGGGCGCGATCAACCGCCCCGAAAACCCGACCACGCCGGCCAGCGCCGTCGCCCGCCGCGGGGCCACCTCCAGCGCCATCATCGTGCCCTGCGAGAAGCCCACCAGCGCCACCGCCGCATCGCTCACCCCCTCTTCGGCCATCCGCGCGTCGATGAACGCGATCCAGATCCGCCCGCGACGCGCGCCATCCCCGCCGCCGGCCTCGGCCTGCGTCGAGCCATCAACTGCGGGATCGAGAACCACTGATAGCCGAAGGCCATCGCCTTTCGGGCGCTCCGGCGCATCGGGGGCGACAAAGACCGTATCCGGCAGATGCGGCGCCAGAGGATCGGCCAGCCCCAGCAGATCCGCCCCGTCCGCGCCATAGCCATGCAGGAAGATCACCAGACTCTTCGCCTTGCCTGACGCTGCCGCCTGCCGCCCGAATACCAATTCCCGCGTCACCTGATCCCTTCGCGCTGCTTGCACTGGCGGTAATAGGCCCAGAGCAGCCGCGCCGCAACGCCCCGCCAGGGCGACCAGGCCTCGGCCATCGCGCCGCAACGCCTTCTCGTTCGGCCGCGCCGCCAGACCGAACAGCATCCGCGCCGCCTCCTGCAGC
This sequence comes from uncultured Pseudomonadota bacterium, assembly GCA_963837565.1. Classification (GTDB taxonomy): domain Bacteria; phylum Pseudomonadota; class Alphaproteobacteria; order Rhodobacterales; family Rhodobacteraceae; genus Solirhodobacter. The sequence continues at coordinate 301,877 of CAWIOC010000018.1, read as the reverse complement.
GCCAGATCCCCCGGCGCGAACACATCCGCCCGACCGAGCGAGAACATCGCATAGATCTCCGCCGTCCAGCGCCCGATCCCCGGCACCGCGACCAGCCGCGCCACCACCTGCATCATCGCCCATCAGATGCAGCGCCGGCATAATCGATCCCGGCCTCGGCAATCGCCCGCAGATAGCGCACCTTCTGCCGCGACAGCCCGCAGCCGCGCAGATCCTCGTCACTCCGCCGCCAGCACCGCCTCGGGCGCCATCATCCCGGCCTCGGTCAACCGCCGCACCGATCGCGGCAGCCGAGGCGACGCTGACCTGCTGCGCCACGATCGCGTCGACCAGCGCGCCGTAACCCGCCTGCCCGCCGCCGCAACGGCAATTCGCCGATCTCGGCCAGCGCCGCCGCAAACGCGGCTCCTTCGCCGCCAGCCACGCCGCGCCCTCGGCAACGCAGCCCGGCGTCTCGATAATCCGACCAACCATCCCAGCCCTCCCGGCGCGCCGTACCGTAATGCGGAACGCCGCGCGCCGAAACCCGCAGGAATCCGTATTGCCTTTCCGCCGCCAATTCTCCTACCTACATCGCATGACCGTGATCGCCTCCCAACCCGCCTCGCCGCGCACCCGCCGCAACGTCACCGTGCTGGTTATCGCGCAGGCCGTTCTCGGCAGCCAGATGCCGATGATCTTCACCATCGGCGGGCTGGCAGGCCAGTTCCTCGCCTCGCGCAACCTCTGCCTTGCGACGCTGCCGATCACCATGATCGTGGTCGGCTCGATGCTGACCGCCACGCCGCTGTCGGCGCTGATGCAGCGCTACGGCCGCCGCGCGGGCTTCTACACCGGCGCATTGGGCGGCGCGCTGGGCGCCGCCATCGCCGCCTATGCGCCTCACCATCACCTCCTTCCCGCTGTTCCTGCTCGGCTCGCTCTTCACCGGCGTCTACATGTCGGCGCAGGGCTTCTACCGCTTCGCCGCCGCCGACACCGCGTCAGAGGCCTTCCGCCCCAAGGCGATCTCCTATGTCATGGCCGGCGGCCTGCTCTCGGCGGTGATCGGCCCGCAACTGGTGCAAGCTGACCGTCGACAGCCTCGGTCGTGCCCTTCCTCGGCACCTACCTCGCGGTGATCGTGCTGAACCTCGCCGGCATGGCTGCTGTTCAGCTTCCTCGACATCCCCAAACCGGCGCCGCGCGATCCGCTCGCCGCCCGCGGCCGCTCGCGCCTGGAGCTGCTCTCGACCCCGCGCATCGCCGTCGCGGTGATCTGCGCCACGGTCTCCTACGCGCTGATGAACCTGGTGATGACCTCGACGCCGCTCGCCGTGGTCGGCTGCGGCTTTCGCCACGGCCGACGCGGCCAATGTCGTCACCGGCCATGTGCTGGCGATGTATGTCCCCTCCTTCTTCACCGGCGCGCTGATCGCCCGCTTCGGCGCGGAGCGGATCATCGGCGTGGGCCTCGCCATCCTCGCCTGCGCCGGGCTCGTCGCGCTGGCCGGCGTCGACCTGCCGCATTTCTTCCTCGCCCTCGTGCTGCTCGGCATCGGCTGGAACTTCGGCTTCATCGGCGCGACCACCATGCTCGCCGCCGCCCATGCGCCAGAGGAACGCGGCCGCATGCAGGGCCTGAACGACCTGATCGTCTTCGGCGGCGTCACCCTCGCCTCGCTCGCCTCGGGCGGGCTGATGAACTGCTCGGGCGGCACACCGCAGGCCGGCTGGCACGCGGTCAACCTCGCCATGGTGCCCTTCCTCGCGCTGGCCGGGGGCGCGCTGGTCTGGCTGATCCTGCGCCGCAAGGATGAAGCCCCGGCCTGAGGGCGCCCCCTACCAGCGCCCGGTCACCAGCGCCCGGTCACCGCCGCGCCAGGCGAGCACGCCCGCGCCGCCGGAACTCCGACAGCGCCAGCGGCCCCGCCAGAACCCGCTCCGGCTCGCGCGCCGCCAGCCGCAACAGGCCCTCCGCCTGCCACCCGGTCAGCATCGCCGGCAAGGCACCGCGCGGCACCAGCCGCCGCCCCGCCCGGCCCCGCGCGATCCGCGCCAGACCGTCGCTTCGCCAGATCCGCAACCGCCCCCGGCGCGGCATCCAGCAACGGCTGCCGCCCCCGCGCCAGCAGCGCCGGCACCGCGACGAACCAGGCAGCCAGCCCTGCGCCCCAGCCGAAGTCGCGCACCGCGGCTTCCGCCGCCGCAGGCGCGCCGAGCGCCGAGGCCGCCGCCACATCAGACCCCGCCCGCGGTCGCGTCGAGATAGTCGCGCAAACGCCGCTCCGCTCCGTCGAACGGATCGCGCCAGACATCCCAGCGCCGCGCCTCGACCAGCGCCGCCAGCAGCGGCAACAGGCACCCCCGCCGCCTGGCCAAAGGCATCCAGCACCGGATGCCGCGGCACCGCCCGCCGCCTCGGCCATCGCCGCAACCGCATCCGCCCACCATTGCAGCCGCATCTCGGCCACCATCGGCTCGGCCGCGCGCCCAGGGCGCGCGCGCCACCTCCAGATTGAACGCCTAGAGCGGCCAGAGCTGCGCCTGCGCCGCCTCCGAGGCGGCCATGCGTCACCAGAGCGCGGTCCGGATCGCCCCGTCTCGACCAGGCGCGATGCAGTCGCCCGAGACTCACGCCGGCTCCACCGCCGTCCCGTCGCGATCAGCTTCCAGTTGATCGCATCCAGCAGCGCCTCGAACGAGGCATCGACGATGTTCGGCGAAACGCCCACCGTCGACCAGCGCCGCCCCTGCGCCGTCCTCGCTGTCGATGATGACGCGCGTCACCGCCTCGGTGCCGCCCTGCGTGATCCGCACCTTGAAATCGACCAGCCGCAGATCGTCGATACAGGCCTGATAGGGCCCGAGATCCTTGGCCAGCGCCTTGGCCAGCGCGTTGACCGGCCCGCGGTCCGATCCCGTCTCGTCCATCGCTTTCCGAGACCGACAGCATCTTCTCGCTCGCCGATCTTCACCACCACGACCGCCTCCGACAGGCTGATCATCCGGTCGTACTTGTTCTTCCGCCGCTCCACCGTCACCCGGTAGCGCTTGACCTCGAAGAAGCGCGGCAGCAGCCCCAGCTCGCGCCGCGCCACCAGCTCGAAGCTGGCCTGCGCGCCGTCATAGGCATAGCCCTGATCCTCGCGCTCCTTGACCACCTCGAGGATCCGCGCCAGCCGCGGATCGCCCGGCGCCACCTCGATCCCCGCCGCGACCAGCCGCGCGCGCAGGTTCGACTGCCCCGCCTGATTGCGACATCGGAATGATCCGCTCATTGCCGACCGCCTCGGGCGGCGACATGCTCATAGGTCGTGGGGTCCTTCAGGATCGCGCTGGCATGCAGCCCCGCCTTATGCGCGAAGGCCGAGGCCCCGACATAGGGCGCCGCGCGCAGCGGCACCCGGTTCAGGATGTCGTCCAGCATCCGGCTGACCCGGGTCAGCCCCGCCAGCGCCGCCGTCCGTCACCCCGGTCTCGAACCGGCTGGCATAGGGCTCCTTCAGCAGCAGCGTCGGGATCAGCGCCGATCAGATTGGCATTGCCGCAGCGCTCGCCCAGACCCGTTCAGCGTGCCCTGGACCTGCCGCGCCCCGGCATCCACCGCCGCAAGGCTTGCCGCCACCGCATTTCCGGTGTCGTTATGGCAGTGGATGCCCAGCCGGTCGCCCGGGATGCCCGCATGCGATCACCTCCCGCACGATCCGCCCCACCTCGGCCGGCAAGGTCCCGCCATTGGTGTCGCACAGCACGATCCAGCGCGCCCCGGCCTCCAGCGCGGCCCGCAGACAGTCCAGCGCATAGCCGGGATTGGCCCGGTAGCCGTCAAAGAAATGCTCGGCGTCAAACAGCGCCTCGCGCCCCGCGGCCACCACATGCGCGAGAGGCCGCGATGTTCTCGACGATTCTCCGCCAGCGTCACGCCCGAGCGCGGTGGTCACATGAAACTCATGCGTCTTGCCGACCAGACAGACCGCCCCGGTGCCCGGCGTTCAGCACCGCCGCCAGCACATCGTCATTCTCGGCCGAGCGCCCGACCCGCTTGGTCATCCCGAAGGCCGTCAGCGTCGCCCGCGGCTGCCGGCGGCGCGCTCGAAGAACTCGCTGTCGGTCGGATTGGCCCCCGGCCAGCCGCCCTCGATGTAATCGACGCCGAGCCCGTCGAGCGCCACCGCGATCTGCTGCTTCTCGGCCGTCGAGAACTGCACCCCCTGCGTCTGCTGCCCGTCGCGGAGCGTGGTGTCGTAGAGATAGAGCCTTTCCCGCGTCATGCCCCCGCCCCTCCCTGCGCTTCTTCCGTTCGGAAATATCCTCGGGGGTCCGGGGCAGACAGCCCCCGGCGCTGCCGACTGGCCATGCGAGCGACCTCATTCAGCGCCTCCAGTTTGGCTGGATCGAAGTCGGGTCCACGACAGCTCGACGCCTTCTGGACATCCGCACCTCGACACCGGCCTCGGTCAACGCGGCCTTCGATCGCATCGACCGCTGAGAAGTCCTTGCTCGCCGAGCGCGGCGTGCGCGCAGATCAGCCAGACGCTCGACATCGGCCGAGAGGTCAACCTCGGGTTGCGGCAACCAGTCGCCCAATGCCCTCATCGAGCAAGCCAAGCAAGGCCGCGCGAGGCGCGCAAGACTCGCCGCGATCATCCGCCTCCGGCCAGCCGGTGCAAGCTCGGCCGATCGCGCCCGCGGTATTCAGATCATCGGCCAGTGCCGCGAGCACGGCCGGATCAGGTTCGCGACCGGGCGCTCACGCCGGCGCAATGCGCACGCCATGCCGCAAGCGTCGCCTTCGCCTGCGCCGCCTTCTCCGCCGTCCAGTCCATCGGCTTCGAATAATGCGTGCCCAGCATGACGAACCGGATCACCTCGCCCGGAACGCCCTGATCCAGCAGATCGCGCACGGTGAAGAAATTGCCCAAGGACTTGGACATCTTCTTGCCCTCGACCTGCAGCATCTCGTTATGCATCCAGACGTTCGCGAAACCCCGCCTCGGGATGGGCGCAGCATCGACTGGGCGATCTCGTTCTCATGGTGCGGGAACTGCAGGTCGATCCCGCCGCCATGGATGTCGAACGCTCGTCGCCCAGCAATTCATAGCCATCGCCGAGCATTCGATATGCCAGCCCGGCCGCCCCCGGCCCCAAGGGCTGTCCCACCCCGGCAGCCCGGCATCCGAGGGCTTCCACAGCACGAAATCCATCGGGTCTTCCTTGAACGGCGCCACCTCGACCCGCGCGCCCGCGATCATGTCATCGACCGACCGGCCCGACAAAGCGCCATATCCGTGTAGGACCGCACCCGGAACAGCACATGCCCCGCCGCCTCATAGGCATGGCCCGAGGCGATCAGCCCCTCGATCATCGCCACCATCTGCGCCGATGAAATCCGTCGCGCGCGGCTCCAGCGTCGGGCGCAGAGCCCCCAAGGCGCCCATATCGGCGTGATACCAGCCGATCGTCTCATCCGTGATCTCGCGGATCGCGCGGCCCGTCTCGGCGGCCTTGGCGTTGATCTTGTCATCGACGTCGGTGAAGTTGCGCACATAGGTGACGTGATCCGGCCCATAGACATGCCGCAGCAGCCGGAACAGCGTGTCGAACACCACCACCGGCCGCGCATTGCCCAGATGCGCGCGGTCATAGACCGTCGGCCCGCAGACATACATGCGCACGTTCGACGGATCGATCGGGACGAAAGGACCTCCTTCGCGCGGGTCTTCGTATTGTGCAGCCTGATCTCAACCATGATCATTCCTTCGCGCAGCCGGACGCCGAGGCGGGCCTAGCAAGTTCGATCTGGCTTTGAAACAGAAGAACGGCCCGCCTGACACCTGTCAGAGGGTAATGCAGCAGATGCCGATGATGCCGTTTGACGTCATGGGCACTCCGCTAGCATGCCACCCCCCCGGCTGGCAAGGCTCAGGCGTAGCTGACGACCTCATATTCCACACCGTCCGGGTCGCGGAAATAGAACCGCCGCCCCGGTTCGTAATCGGCATGGGAATGCGGCTCCAGCCCCTCGGCCCGCACCAGCGCCTCCGCCGCATCGAGATCGCCCACCACCACCGCAATATGGTTCAGCCCGCCGATCTGCCGGTAGGTATCCTGCGCCGGCAACTGACGGCCCGCGCCGCCCGGCCCGGTATAAAGCGCGACATACTGATCCCCGGTCCCGACATGCACCGCATGCCCGCCGTTGATCGCCGCCCCCTGCCAGCGGACCTGCCAGCCGAAGAGCCGCCCCAGCATCGCCGCCGTCGCCTCCGGGTCGGGCACCGTCACGTTCACATGTTCCAACATCGCCGGCATGGTCTTTCCTCTCTCTGGACCTGATTGAGCCATCGGTGTAATTTCTCAAGTGCACTTTAGATCAAGGGGAAAATCATGGCCCGCACGCAAGGCGGCCTCGCCATCGGCGATCTCGCCCGCCGCACCGGTCTCGCCGTCTCGGCGATCCGGCATTATGAGACGATGGGTCTGATCGCCCCACTCCGAAACGCCGGCGGCCACCGCCGTTATGACCGCTCCGACCTGCGCCGCCTCTCCTTCGTGATGATCGCGCAACGGCTCGGCTTCCCGCTCGCCCGGATCGCCGAGGTCATGTCGGGCCTGCCCAATGGCCGCCCCCCGGTGCGTGAGGATTGGTCGCGCATTGCCAAGGGCTTCCGCGCCGATCTTGATGCCCGCATCATGGTCCTGGCGCGGCTCCGCGACAGCCTTGACAGCTGCATCGGCTGCGGCTGCCTCTCGCTCGACCATTGCGCGATCTGGAACGCCGGCGATGGCGCCGGCCGGCAGGGCCCCGGCCCGCGATACCTGCTCGGCGACCGGCCCAGTCCGGTCTCCTGAGCGCGGTTTTCCGTTGCCAAAACCGCCCCTGCGGCGCGCGCCCGGTGTTGCGCGGTTTGAAACATCAAATCGGGCACAAAGCGGACAAGTCGTTCTGCCCGATCTGCCCTACAGAATGACGAACCACCCTTGCAAATAGCCCCAACCCGTGATGGCCTCCGCCCGCAGTCTGAGGGAGGTCAAAATGCAACTGGCACAGCGGATCGGGCGGATCACCGGCGGCAAATCCGACGGATGGGAGATCTATTATCGCACCCGCGAGATGGTCGCCGCAGGCGAGCGTGTGCTGCCCCTCACCATCGGCGAACATGACATAAAGACAGACCCGCAAATCCTTGAAGCGATGCACAAAAGCGCAATGGCTGGTAACACCGGCTACGCCATCGGATCGGGCATCGCCCCGCTCCGGCAGGCGATCGCGGACCGGGTCCAGAGCCGCACCGGCGTGCCGACCAGCTGGCGCAACGTCGTCGTCACCCCCGGCGGCCAGTCCGGGCTCTTCTCCAGCCACCTGGCGCTGCTCGATCAGGGCGACACCGGATTGCACTGCGACCCCTATTACGCGACCTACCCCGGCACCATCCGCGCAACCGGCGCGAAATCCCTTGCGATTCCAACACGTTCCTCGCAAAACTTCCTGCCGCAATATGCCGAGATCATGGCCCGCTCGAAAGGCGCCAAGACCCTGCTGATCAACTCGCCCAACAACCCGACCGGGGTGATCTACGACCGCGCCACCCTCGAAGGCATCGCCCGCGCCGCCACCGAAAGCGACCTCTGGCTGATCTCGGATGAGGTTTACGACACCCAGATATGGGAAGGCGAGCATCTCTCGCCCCGCGCCCTTCCGGGCATGGAGTCGCGCACCATCGTCATCGGCTCGATGTCGAAAAGTCACGCAATGACAGGCTCCAGGCTCGGTTGGGTGGTCGCGCCAGAGCCGGTGATCGAGGCCATCACCACCATCGCCACCAACACCACATATGGTGTCCCCGCCTTCATTCAGGAAGCTGCCCTCTTCGCCCTCAACCTCGGCCCCGGGTTTGAGGCAGAGGTGGCCGAACCCTTCCGCCGCCGCCGCGACATCGCCACCCGCGTCCTGCGCGGATCCAACGCCCTGCGGATGATCCCCTCCACCGGCGCGATGTATGTGATGCTCGACGTCCGCGCCACCGGTCTGAGCGGCGATGCCTTCGCAAGCGCCCTTCTGGAAGATCAAAAGATCGCCGTAATGCCCGGAGAAAGCTTCGGAAATTCCTCTGCGGGCCATATCCGCGTGGCGATGACGATCGCCGATGATCTGTTCGAAGAGGCGCTTACCCGTCTCTCCGCCTTCGCCGACGCCCACGCGCAATAGGACATGGCCCGGAGAGCATCCGGGCCATTCCAAAAACACCCTGAATTCTGTGCCTTGGCGGCGTCTCTTCAGTCGCCGATGCGCTGGAACGTGTTGCGCACATCCGGCCCAACCCCGAGCCAACCGGCAATCGTCGCACGGATATGCGCAGTGATCTGTCTCTTCTGCGTATTGCCGATCTTGGCCTGCTCGACCGCCCGCGCGCCGGTCAAGCCGGGAAGCGATGCATCCATCACCTGCGGCGGCATCAGGATCGCGCCAGTCTTCTGATCCACCACCTCGATGCTGAAGATGATGTCATGCACGCCAACTCCATCCATTTTGACGGCCTCGGCCGAGGGCGAAAGTGCGTGGAATTTCTGGAGTGTAGCAAGTATTCCTACAGCGCGGCGGCCATGCAGGGGGGCGGCGCCTTCGACGATCCCCTGTTTAACAATCGCCGCGACCTGCGCCCTGCGATCACCAGCAGGATCACCATGCCAGACGATATCGGCATTCGGAACCAAAGTATCGGCATCTGACACCGTCAGTGTCTCCGGCACATCGACCTTGACGCTGGTCACCCGCCAGCCCGCCGCAACCGAAGCGTCAACCGGGGTGTCGTAAGACGTCTTGAATGTCTGCGCGCATCCGGCCAGCGCCACCACAAGGGCCAGCACAGCCGCGCGCTTCAAGATCACTGTTTTCATACCCTGCATCCCTCGCAACGTCCCAGTGGACCGACCCTGAGCCTGACGTGTGAGGATTAGCTGAAATATCGACTGCAAGCCATAATATCTTGCAGAGCATCATTATTTTCAAATGACGTGTTGGATTTCAGCCCGCTCTCGCGCGCTGCAAACAGCGCCAGAGGAACAGGTCAGGGGCGGGCAATGAATGCCCACCCCTTTTGATGCGATCAGAACTTGAACGAAACGCGAGCCACCACGGTGGTGTTGTGAAGGTCCGTGCCGGCATTGTCAGCGTTGCTGATCCGGCTGTAATCGGCCTCGCCACCAAGAATGATGTGATCGGTCAGGGCGTAGCTGACGCCCGCGCCGACAAGACCCCCGGTCCCATGAATCCCGACGCCCCCGATGGTTCCATTGGCATGCATCGCGCCGACGGTGGCATAGACCATCGTCTTCCCAAGGTCATAGCCTGCACGCAGTTTCACCGCGCCGGTCGACTTGATCTTGCCACCGGCCCCAACGTCGGTATTCGCCTTGTTGAGTTCGACTTCGCCGCCGATGATCGCGCGACCGAATTCATAGTCATAGCCAGCGTGAACACCGCCGATCCCGCCATTGCCGCTGCCGCCGCCGTTGCTCGTGCCGGCGTTGCTATAGCCCAGCTGGGCACCGACATAGGCCCCGGTCCAGTTCCCGCGAACCGGAACTGCCGTGACCATCGGCGCCGGGGCAACAACTTGCGGCTCTGGCTGCGGCGCGGCAAGTGATCCGGCGAGCGCCGGAACCGCGAAAGCGGAGGCAGCTGCGGCGGTCGCGATGGCGAACATGAAATTCTTTTGCATTGTCGTCTCCTGTATTTGGCCGTTTTTTTGGCGGCGCTTCGTCCCGAACACGTTCGGTCGGGTCGAGGCACACCTAATAAACGCGTACGGGCATTGAAAGGCTCCGCGACAACACAAAATATTGTCGGCTGAACCCAGCCCATCGTCGGCCAGAAGCCGCCAAATTATGTTTCAAAAGCATGGATTTAGAATTCGCACTTGGTCACTTTAGAGTGTGGTGCCCTGGCACCCTCAAGCCTTGGGTGCGGGTTCTCTATTCCCCTGTCGATGTAGGTGCCCTAGCATCGCCTGGCGCGCCGCGAAATCCCGCAGACCCCGCGGCAACCCGTTTTCGACAAGCGGTGGACGACAGTGCCAAGACGCAACCGTGTGACACCTGATGGCGAGATTGTTGCCGTAGCCGGGCGCGGCTTGTTTCTCGGCAATCGCGGCTGCCTGCACGACGATCAGGGAAACCTTCGTGGCTCACTCTTTCGATCTCGAAGCTGGATCACCTGCCTCTTGTCCTTCAAGGGACGCCGCCGTCCGTTGATGCAGCCGAACCGCTACACAGAGCTATTCTTTCTCGACGAAGCCGTAGCCTTTGCGGCCGGGCATCGGCCCTGCGCGGAATGCAGGCGGCAGGATTTCCGGCGGTATCGCGCCCTCGCGGGAGACGAGGACGAGACTGCGCCTTCGATCGACGCCCGGTTGCACGCCGCCCGACTGGACCCGCAGGGACGAAAACGGACCTTTGCGATGGCGCTCTCGGCGGTGCCAGATGGCGCCTTTATCCGGCAAAGCGGTATGGATGGGCCCGCGTTGGTGCTGGGCAAATGGCTTTTCCCCTATACCCCCGGCGGATATGTCGCGCCCGTCGCGCGGGGCAAAGGCTCTGTCTCTGTCCTGACGCCAAAGCCGACGCTGGAGGTTCTGCGCAAGGGCTACGTCCCGACGCTGCACGAAACGGCGCAGGTGCCTTAGGTCCCTGCCCGCTCTTCCAGACCCAGCCATTCCTCTTCGGCCTCGTCAAGCGCCGCCTGACGCTCGCGCAGCGCATCGGTCGTTTTCTGGAACTTCGCCGGCTCGCGCGCATAAAGATCCGGATTGGCCAGCAGATCGGCAAGCTTGGCGATCTCCGATTCGAGCCGCGCGATCAGGCCCGGCAGGCTTTCCAGCCGGTGCTTTTCCGTGAAGGTCAGACCTTTCCCGTCCTTGCGCGGGGCGGCCTTGGTATCGGGCCGGGATGAAGGGACCTGCGCCGCCGTGCCGGACGTGGCGACGTCTGTTCCCCGTTGTGCCTGGTAATCCGTCCAGCCGCCGGCATAGACGGTGGCGCGGCCATTGCCTTCCATCGCGATGGTGGTTGTGGCCACGCGGTCGATGAAGTCACGGTCGTGGCTGACCAGCAGGACCGTACCGTCATAATCTCCCAGCACATCCTGCAGCAGGTCCAAGGTCTCGACATCGAGATCATTCGTCGGTTCGTCAAGCACCAGAAGGTTGGACTCGCGCGCCATGATCCGCGCCAGCAACAACCGCGCCTTCTCGCCCCCGGAAAGCGAACGAACCGGCGCACGCGCCTGGGTTTCGTCGAACAAGAAGTCCTTGAGGTAGCCCACAACATGCTTCGGCACGCCGCGCACCATCACCTGATCCGCCCGTCCCGAAACGCTCATCTGCGGATCGCCGGTCAGGTTTTCCCAGAGGCTGGCATTGGGATCGAGCTGCGCGCGGGTCTGGTCAAAGACCGCAAGTTGCAGATTGGTCCCGAGCTTCACGGTTCCCGAGTCGGGGTCTTCCTGCCCGATCAGCATCTTCAGAAGCGTGGTTTTGCCGACGCCATTCGGGCCAACGAAGGCGACCCTGTCACCGCGCTGAACACGCAAAGAAAAATCGGAAAGAATCGGAATGTCACCGAAGGCTTTCTTCAGACCCTTCGCCTCAATCACCAGTTTTCCGGATTGCGGGCCAGCGTCCAGCGCCAGTTCGGCCGTTCCCTGACGACGGATCTGCGCCGCACGCTCCTCGCGCAGCGCGGCAAGGGCGCGCACCCTTCCCTGATTTCGCTTCCGACGGGCAGAGATACCCTCGACCGCCCAGCGGGCTTCGGCCTTGATCTTGCGGTCAAGCTTGTGGCGCGCGTCATCTTCTTCCGCCCAAACGGTCTCTCGCCACTCCTCAAACCCGTCGAAGCCGGATTCACGGCGACGGACTTGCCCGCGATCGATCCAGAGCGTGGCGCGGGTCAGTTTGCGCAGGAAGGCGCGGTCATGGCTGATCAAAACGAAGGCTGTTCGGGTCTCGCCCAACTGGTCTTCCAGCCAGCGTATCGCCTGAATATCAAGGTGGTTCGTTGGTTCATCCAGCAGCATGAGCTCCGGCGCCTCGGCCAGCAGCTTGGCAAGTGCCGCGCGGCGCTTTTCACCACCGGATGCCGAGACAACCGGCGTCGCTTCATCGAAGCGCAAGCCTTCCGCCACCATCGGAACCCGATATTCCTCACCCGGCGCAAGTCGGCTGGCCGCGTAATCGCCCAAGGTCTCATACCCCGAAAGGTCCGGATCCTGCTCCATATATCCGACATGGACGCCGGGCGACAGAACGCGGCTGCCAGAATCGGGTTCGACCAGACCGGCCATGACCTTCAAAAGCGTCGACTTCCCGGACCCGTTTCGCCCGACCAGCGCGACGCGATCGCCCGGCTGGACGACCAGATCGAGGTCGGAAAAAACCGGACTTCCGCCGAATGTCAGCGAGATCGAGGAGAGTTGCAAAAGGGGTGCGCGTGCCATTCGCCGCAGCTACCTCTGCGCTGGCAGAACGTCAACGGGGCGCGCAGTCTCTCAGGCTGACTTTTGCGAGGGCCCGCACCGGCCCCCCGGCTAACCTGCCACCGCGCGCAGCAGCCGCGCCCGTGCCGGTGGGATTGCGCGGATCTCCAGCCCAGTGAAGACGTGCAATGTCCTGAGATCAGAATCGATCACGGCGTGATCGGAAACCCAGCCCCCCATCACCAGATACGTGCGCAAAAGCGGCGGCATGCCGAGCATCGCCCGTTTCAGATCCGGCTCGCGGCGTCGCAAGACGCGGGCAAAACGGAACACATTGGGTGCCTTGACCCGCGGCAACCAGCGTTTCGGCGCCAGATGTCTCTCTTTCAGAATCGCGAAGGCATCGAGGTAGGCCTCTGCCTCGGTGCCCTCGAAAGAGGAACAGCCAAACAGCATTTCCATTCCCGCCTCATCGACATAGCGCGTCATTGCGCCCCAGGCGACACGCAGAATGTCGGGGTCACGCCAATCCGGGTGAATACAAAAACGGCCCATCTCGACCATTGGCCCTGCGAAGGATTGCAGGGCCGACAATTCATAATATTGCGCCGAATAGCTGCGCCCGATTTCCGCTCCGCCGCGCAGCGGCAGCAGACGAAAACAACAGACCAGCGCCCCGCTAGATACTTCTTCCACGAGCACATGAGTGCAGATCGCGTCAAAGGCGTCTTCATCGATTTCTTCTGCTCGCAATCCTGCCCCATGCTTTTGCAAGAAGGCCATGTAGCGAAGCCGTTGGGCGCGCAGGACATCGCTTGCCGTTTCGGCAATGCGAGCAGCATAGCGACCTTTACGAAGCGCCAGCATCTGCAACTCCACCCGCCCGAGTGCGGCCCGACCCTACGCCAAGCCCATGCGTGATCCGTTTAGCACGAACTGCATGTCGGAACTACGACGAAGCGGTCGCGGACTGGCGTGGCAGGGCCCCTGTGGCGTTAACGTTTGACGCCGGATCCGCCCGAGAACAATCCCGCCGGGTTCGCCGTGCCGATGTCGCTGAACAATTGCTGCAAAAGCCCCAGACTCTTGACCGTCGAGGTGGTCACACGCCGCGACAGGGCCACGACATGTCCGCGTTCCAGCCCGAAGCGCTCGATGTTCTGTACGCGTCCCGAGGTGGTAAAGGAAACTGCGACGACCTCGCGCTTCTCTTCCTTGGGGCTCATTGCGCCATAAGTCCGCCAGCGGCTCTGGACATAGTACCAGTCGCCCTTGTCCAGAAGCCCCGTGATCGACGGCGGTCCGATCAGCTTGGACACCGCCTCGCGGCTGTCGCCGACCTTGATCTGCGCCAGCTCGCCGTCAGTCGGCACATATCCATGATCCTGATACGTCGTTGCGCAGGACGCAAGAACGGCCAGAATGAAGCCCGCCACTACGACGCGCACCAGCTCGCCCATCTTGACCATTACGCCCTCTTGCCTTGCCGACCCAAGCCTCGTATCCGACTTATAGAAGGATCAGCGCCGGTTCAAGGAAGGAACGCTTGGCCGCTGTCGGATCGGTTTCGCAAAAGTCGCCCTACCCGATGCCGCCCCTGCCCGATGTGGAGAAATTATGCCAGAAGTCCAGGCTTCCCTCACTCAGCTTTCGCGCCACGGATATCTCGTCGCGCAAACCGACACGCTTCAAGCTGGAATGCACGGCGGAAGAGCTTGCGGCGCTGGCGGCCCTCGTAGGTGCCGAGGCGGTGCGCAAGCTGCGCTTCGAGGGTCAGTTCATTCCGGCCGGCAAGGGCGACCTGCGGCTGGAGGCCGAGCTTGGCGCGACAGTCGTGCAGCCCTGCGTGGCAACCCTTGCCCCGGTGACGACCAGGATTGATGAGCACGTCCATCGGGTGTTTGTGGCGGATCTGCCGACGCCCGCAGGCGATGAAGTCGAAATGCCCGAGGATGACTCGCTCGAACAGATGCCCTCGGTGATTGACCTCGTCCACGTCCTGGCCGAGGCTCTGGCCCTGGCGATGCCAGACTATCCAAGGGCCCCGGACGCATCGCCGATTGAGATTGAGGTCGCGGCCCCCGGAGCAGAGCCGATACGCGATGAGAAAGTGCGCCCCTTTGCCGGGCTTTCGGGCCTCCTGGACGCATCGAAAGGGTCGGATGAAGAGCCCGGATAGCGACGTCAGAAAACACTTGCGCAGCAGCAGAATCCAAGTATGTTCCGCGCCTCGTTTACAGATTGGGTTGGACACTTCGCCTTACGAGGCATCACGGTCTGAACCCTTAGGAAAATCAAGGGGCGACGCCCCCAGAGCCCGAGGTCTAGACTATGGCAGTTCAACAGAACCGAGTTACCCGTTCGCGCCGCAACATGCGCCGCTCGCATGACGCGCTTGTCGCCGCAAACCCGGCGGAATGCCCGAATTGTGGCGAGCTCAAGCGCCCGCACCATGTTTGCAGCAGCTGCGGTCACTATGATGCCCGCGAAGTGGTTGCATCCGCTGTGGAAGTCGATCTGGACGACGACGCGGCGTAAGCCACGCAGTCAGCGCGGTTGAACGATGTCGAAATCCCTCGATAATCCGACATCAGGCACGAGCCGCATCGTGATTTCCGTTGATGCGATGGGCGGCGACCGTGGTCCAAGTGCCGTGGTCGCTGGCATCGAGGATTTTGCCAGCAGGAATCCGGATATCCACTTTATTGTGCACGGTGACGAAGCCGTGCTGCGCCGCCTCATCGACAAGCGAAAATCGCTGAAGGGGCGTTGCGACATCCGCCACGCCCCTCGGGTCGTCACGATGACGGAAAAGCCCAGCCATGTGATGCGGAACGGCGAAGGGACCTCGATGTGGGGTGCGATCGAGTTGGTCCGTGCAGGCGAAGCGACGGTGGCCGTATCCTGCGGCAACACCGGCGCGCTGATGGCGCTCTCGATGATCCGCCTGCGGAAGATCCCTGGGGTGAATCGCCCGGCAATCGCCTGCCTCTGGCCCTCTCGTAACCTCAACGGCTTCAATGTGATGCTTGACGTCGGGGCCGACATCAAGGCCGAGGCCGAGGACTTGCTGCAATATGCAATGATGGGGGCCTCTTACGCGCGCAACGGGCTGAACGTTGCCAATCCGCGGGTCGGGCTGCTGAATGTTGGCACGGAAGAGCACAAAGGCCGAGCCGAGTTGAAGGTGGCGCATGACATGATCGGCAAGGCGGCTGGCGCTGGGGGCTTTGACTATGTCGGCTTCGTCGAAGGCGGCGATCTGCCATCGGATCGCGTGGATGTGATCGTGACCGACGGGTTCACCGGCAATATTGCGCTGAAGACCGGCGAGGGCACTGCAAAGCTCATCGGCGATTTCCTGAAAGAGGCCTTTGCCGCGACCCCCTTGTCCAGGATCGCCGCGTTGTTGGCGCTGACGTCGCTCCGGCGCTTGCAAAAGCGCATCGATCCACGTCGCGTGAACGGCGGGGTCTTTCTGGGCCTGAACGGCACGGTCGTGAAATCGCATGGCTCGGCGGATGCAACTGGCATCTCGGCGGCGGTCAAACTCGCCTTCAAACTGGCACGCTCCGGGTTTCAGGAACGTCTGGCGGCCCGGGTTGCATCGGCTGGCCTGACGCTGCAGGATGCGCCCGGGAACGGGGATAACAACGGTAGGGCCGAATGAATATACGCGCCGTCGTCAGGGGCGTGGGGCACTATTTGCCCGACCGCATCGTGCCGAATTCCGAATTCGAGAAAACTCTCGACACTTCGGATGAATGGATTCGGTCCCGCTCCGGGATCGAGCGCAGGCACTTTGCCGCGGAAGGTCAGACCACGTCAGAAATGGCCACCAACGCCGCTCTCGCAGCCCTGCAAGACGCAGGGATGTTGCCCGATGACCTTGACGCACTGATCGTCGCCACTTCCACGGCTGATCTCACATTCCCCTCTGCTGCAACTATGGTTCAGGCCGCGCTGGGGATGACCCAAGGCTTTGCCTTTGACGTTCAGGCGGTCTGCGCAGGCTTCGTCTTCGGCCTGGCCAATGCCAACGCAATGATCGTCTCGGGTCAGGCAAAGCGCGTGATGGTCATCGGCGCAGAGACCTTCAGCCGGATCATGGACTGGACCGATCGCGGCACCTGCGTCCTGTTTGGGGACGGTGCCGGGGCACTGATCCTTGAGGCGGATGTGGGAACGGGCAGTAGCAGTGACCGTGGCATCCTTTCCGTCGATCTGCATTCCGATGGTCGATTCCGCGACATTCTATACGTCGATGGCGGTGTTTCGACACAAACCACCGGTCTCCTTCGGATGCAGGGCAAGGAAGTCTTTCGCCATGCGGTGGAAAAACTGGCGCAAACCGCGCATGCGGCGCTGGAAAAAGCCGGACTGGACTCGTCCGATGTGGATTGGATTGTGCCGCATCAGGCCAACCTGCGGATCATCCGCGGAACAGCCCAAAAAATGGGGCTGACAATGGAGCGCGTCGTCGTAACTGTGCAGGATCACGGCAATACTTCCGCCGCGTCGATTCCCCTGGCGCTGTCGGTCGCCAAGGCGCGCGGTCAGATAAAACAGGGTCAGTTGATCGTGACCGAGGCGATCGGCGGCGGACTGGCTTGGGGATCGGTGGTTTTGCGCTGGTAATCACGAACTGAACCCCCTGCCCCAAGTCATTGATATTGACTCGGAAATTCTATTCACACATCCTTGCGTGAAAACCCGGGGGGACGTGATGAGCGAAAAGACGTTGACGCGCATGGACCTGAGCGAGGCCGTATTCCGCGAAGTCGGCCTTTCCAGGAATGAATTCGTCGCAGCTTGTCGAGACTGTGCTTCAGCACATCTCGGACGCGCTGGCGAGTGGCCAGACGGTCAAGATCTCGTCTTTCGGGACGTTTTCGGTGCGCAACAAAGCGGCGCGTGTCGGCCGAAATCCGAAGACCGGCGACGAGGTTCCGATCCATCCGCGGCGCGTGCTGACGTTCCGCCCCTCGCATCTCATGAAAGACCGGGTTGCTGCGGGCAACGGATCCTGAGGGGATACGCGTGGATGGAGAAATCTCCCGACGCCTTCAGAACCATCAGTGAAGTATCAGATTGGCTGGAAACCCCGGCGCATGTTCTGCGGTTCTGGGAAAGCCGGTTCACGCAGGTCCGCCCGGTCAAACGTGCTGGCGGTCGACGTTACTATCGCCCATCGGATGTCGCATTGCTTGGGGGCATCAAGAAACTGCTGCATGAAGATGGTCTGACCATTCGCGGCGTTCAGAAGATGCTCCGAGAACAGGGCGTGCGTTACGTCGCCGGGATGGCAGAAGATGGCGCTGACATCGACAACGAGGCTGATGAGTTCCGCCGCAGCGGTAGCCTTCGAAGCAGACGCCGCAGCGAGTGACTCCTTTGATTTCACCCATATCCTGCGTCAACCGCAGCTCGATCCCGATCCCTCTCCTCAAGAGGACAGCATCGACGCAGAGGCTGGCCGGGAGACACCCGTTGCATTCGTGCCGCCCGCGAGCCCCCAAACGGCGCCCGAGGTTTTGAAGCCAGGCGATCGTCAGGGCAGTCTCCTGCTGAGTGACCGCGAAGTGATTGCGCCGCCGCCCCTTGGCGATGCGTCAATCGCCTTGCGTTTGCGGTCATTGGAGCGTGGCGAGATTTCCAGCCAGATCGCCGCCTTGCGTCGCATCCATGACAGACTGACGGACCTTCGGTCCCGGATGGCGGAAGCGAACCGCCGGACGACACGCTGATCCGGCGGCAAACAGATGCGCTTTGTCCCTTGCCCCCATCCTGAAAGTCAGTATGTATTGCCGCCGTCGGGCCGTGGCGCAGTCTGGTTAGCGCGTCCGTCTGGGGGGCGGAAGGCCGCGAGTTCGAATCTCGCCGGCCCGACCAAAATGGAACGGCCTGCATCCTGCCGGATGTGGGCCGTCCCTTTTTAACAGACTGACAAACAAGGAGTATACGCGTGACCGAGGCGTCAGAACCGGGCATCGGTGTACTTCCCGCGCAGCAATTGCGCGACCTTATCGGGCTGGGGCAAATCGCAGCCCAACCCGCGATCATCCCCGAACAGATTCAACCCGCCAGCCTTGACCTGCGCCTTGGCACCGTGGCCTACAGGGTCAGGGCCTCGTTCCTCGCCGGGGCCGGACGCACCGTCTCAGAGCGTATCGCCGAATTCGAGATGCACCGTGTCGACCTCAGCCAGGGCGCCGTGCTTGAGAAGGGCTGCGTCTACGTCGTGCCCTTGATGGAGCGCCTTGCGCTTCCGCCCGGCATCCTCGCCGTTGCGAATGCGAAAAGCTCGACCGGGCGGCTGGACCTTCTGACCCGGACGATCACTGACGGCGGAGCGGAATTCGATCGCATCCCGCCCGGCTACCATGGCCCACTCTATGCCGAGATTTGCCCGCGGTCGTTTTCGGTGCTTGTCCGTCCCGGTATGCGGCTGAACCAGATCCGCTTCCGCCGCGGCCAGGCCGTGCTGGACGACGCGGCCCTCGCCAACCTCGATGCCCGTGTCGGGCTGGTCTCGGGGACCGCACAGATATCGGATGGCCTGGCCTTCTCGGTCGACCTCGATCCTGCGGAAGGCTCGCTGATCGGCTTCCGCGCAAAGCCGCATACTGGCGTGATCGATCTCGATCGGATCGGGCACTATGACCCCGCCGAGTTCTGGGAGGAGATGCATTCGAAAGAACGTCGCATGATCCTCGATCCCGGGGCGTTCTACATCCTTGTCAGCCGAGAAGCTGTGACCATCCCGCCGGACCACGCTGCCGAAATGGCGCCCTACCTTGCGATGGTGGGTGAGTTTCGCGTGCATTACGCAGGCTTCTTCGATCCGGGCTTCGGCTACGCGGAAGCTGGCGGAGCAGGATCGCGCGGTGTGCTCGAGGTCCGCTGCCACGAGGCCCCCTTCGTGCTGGAACATGGCCAAGTGGTCGGACGTCTCGTCTACGAACGGATGGCCGATGTTCCCGACACCCTTTACGGCACGGGAATCGCATCGAACTATCAGGGACAGGGGCTGAAGCTCTCGAAACATTTCCGCGCGCGGTAATCGCGGGCCTTGCCAAAGGCACGATTCGCGCCATTGATGCCCGGACCGAGTGTTGGAGCGACCGATGCGCCAAATGACCTACTTCGCCCTGTGTCTGATCCTGGCGCTGCCACTGCGCGCTGAAGTGGCGCGAGCGGATGATACGATGAGCCTTGGGATCTACCTCTGGACAGATCCTGACCACGACCCGGTACGGGCGCAATTCCTGTCGATCGCGGCCAAAAATTCCGAGATCGAGATTGATGGACCGGACGGCACCAAGAGCGATTCCCACCCGACGACTGCCGACGAGCAGGCGCAGATGCTTGCCGCATTGAAGGAACAGATTGCGACCTTGAGCCTGACCAGCAAGCCCGCGCCAACCGGACCTTATGTGACGGTCGATTGGCACTACAGCACCGATTTAGGCTATGCCGATGGCAGCACCATCTATGCGCTCGACGCCATCCCGGCCACGGTTCTGACGCTGCAGAAAACCGCCTTTGGGGCCTCCTACGAAAAGTGACCGAACGACCCCGAGGGACTTCGGTCAGCGGCCCATTCGGCGCAACAGCTTGATCATCTGCTTGGCCCGTTGAGAGCTTTGTCGGGCCGCAGCCGCGCGTTCCCGATCCGCTTGCGACACCGGCACCGCACCGCGCTCCTGGGGTTTGGCGCCGCCGCGCGACCAGTCCATTTTCATCACGGCGCGCATTGCGGCGTTCAAGATCATCGAGAGCATCTGGTTCATAGCCTGCCTTCCAAATTGGATTGAGGCCAATCAATCCTCGAAAAGTTCGGCCTGCCCTGCCTGATCGGCAGCATCTTCATCATCCACCGCCAGGGCAGCACCAGGCAACGGTCGGTTGTCGAGCAATCCGGCCGCCCGCAATTCCTTCAGACCCGGCAGATCGCGGGCGCTCTCGAGGCCGAAGTGATCGAGAAACCCTTCGGTGACGACGAACGTCACCGGTCGGCCCGGTGTCATCCGACGCCGTCCAAAACGGATCCATTCCATCTCCAGCAATTGGTCGACCGTTCCCCGGCTGACGGCAACGCCACGGATTTCCTCGATCTCCGCGCGCGTGACGGGTTGATGGTAGGCGATTATCGCAAGTGTCTCGATCGCGGCGCGGCTCAACTTGCGGGTCTCGACCGTCTCTTTCTGCATCAGGAAACCTAGGTCCGGCGCGGTGCGGATCGCCCAGCCATCGCCGACCCGCACGACGTTGACACCCCTGCCCTCATAGCGCTTTCGCAGATGCACGATAGCCTCTGCCGGGTCTGAGCCATGCGGCATCCGGTGACTTCGAGCTCGCGCACGCTGACCGGCTCGGTCGTGGCGAAGAGGATCGCCTCGACCATGCGCTCCTGCTCCGCGATCGGCGGCGCTTCGAAGAGGCTCTTTTCCGGTGCCTCGACGGCCATCAGACCGGTCTCCGGCGGATATGGATCGGCGAGAAGACCTCACCCTGCTTGATCTCGATGCGCCCCGCCTTGACCAGCTCCAGCGAGGCCGCGAAATGGGCCGCTGTGGCCGATCTGCGGCGTCGGGGGTCATCCTCCCAGCCATCAGGCAGATAGGACAGCAGGTCTGTCCAGTCGCCCGCGTAGCCGATCAGCCCGCGCATCCGTTCAAGCGCCTGTTCCATCGTGAAGACATCATGGCGATCCATGACGAAGGGGCGGAAATCCTCGCGTGTGCGGGTTCGGGCATAGGCCTGCATCAGATCCAGCAGCGAGGCCGTCCAGATCACCTTGCGCGACCGCTGGACATCTTCCGGCAGGCCTCGGGCGAAAAAATCCCGGCCCTTCTGATCCCGCGCCATCAATTGGGCTGACGCCTCCCGCATCGCCTGAAGCCGTTCCAGCTGGAAGGCCAGATGGGCGGCAAGGTCGGCGGCAGAGGGACCATCCTCTCCAGGCTCCGGCGGCAAAAGCAGGCGAGATTTCAGATAGGCGAGCCAGGCCGCCATGACCAGATAATCTGCCGCAAGTTCTATCCGCAAGGCTTTGGCTTGGTTTACAAATCCAAGATATTGCTCGGCGAGCTGCAGGACCGAGATTCTCCGCAGGTCAACCTTTTGCGTGCGCGACAGCATCAGCAGAAGGTCGAGCGGACCCTCGAATCCGTCGACATCGACGATCAGGGCCTCGGCAGCAAGCCGGTCCTCTACTCTTTCGGGTCGCTGATCTTCCCAGGCTGTGTCAACCATGCGCCGTCCCGCTCAGGATTTCCCGAAGCTGGGCATCTATTTCCGCCATGTCAACCGGCAGGGCCACAAGCCGGCGCTCCAGGGCAGCCGCACCGCGCCGTTGCGCCTGTGCCGACATTGCCCCGGCGGCAGCCACAACGCCTTCCATTTCGGACCGTTTGCCGCTGCAATGAAGCGCAATATCGCAGCCTGCAGCGATGGACCGTGCGGCACGCTGGTCAAGCGGGCCCTGCAAGGCCTCCATCGACAGGTCGTCCGTCATCAGCAGACCATCAAAGCCGATCTCGTCCCGGATCAGGCGGATCACCTCCGCCGACTGGGTCGCCGGAGCATCCGGGTCAATATCGGTGAAGATGATATGCGCGGTCATCCCCATCGGGAGATCCGCGAGGGCCGCAAAAGCCGCGAAATCACTGGCCATCAGGTCTTCGCGGGCGAGGCTGACACGAGGAAGATGCAGATGGGTGTCAGCGCTGGCCCGGCCATGCCCTGGCATGTGCTTCATCACCGGAAGAACACCGCCCGCCAGCATCCCCTCCGCCGCGGCCCGGGAGGCCGCAATCACCGTCGCGAGC
The DNA here is from genome assembly GCA_963837565.1 of uncultured Pseudomonadota bacterium. Lineage (GTDB taxonomy): Bacteria > Pseudomonadota > Alphaproteobacteria > Rhodobacterales > Rhodobacteraceae > Solirhodobacter. The sequence goes on along the minus strand of CAWIOC010000018.1, from coordinate 279,587 downwards.
TCAGTGCCGTAACAACGGTTGCGCAGGAAAGGATGGGTCAAATCACTCGCGATGTCTGCAACGGGCGCACAATTCGCGTCGATGCCGACGGCGCGCAACTCTTCCGCGATGGCGCGAAACCGAAGGGTCATCGCCCGTGCGGCATTCTCGGGCGCGACCCGCGCCATCTGATCGAGCGGGGGCAGCCATTCACGCCAATGCGGCGCCCGCAGGCGCTGCACGCGTCCACCTTCCTGATCCACCAGGATCGGCGCATCTCGACCGACGGCCGCGCGCAGGTCACGCGTCAGGGCGCGAAGCTGATCGGGCGTCTCGACGTTGCGGCCAAACAGGATGAAACCGAAAGGGTCAGCCTCTCGGAAAAAAGCGCTTTCATCGGTGGACAGGCGCGGCCCCTCGCATCCGAGAATTGTCGCACCCGACGGCATCACCGGATCAGCACGGGAACACAGACCGCATTTTCCGCGGCCAGCGCCGAACAGAAGCGCCTTGCATCCTCTTCGGTCTTGAACCCGAAGGCGCGCAGCCGCAGGAAGTCGCGGCCGCCGCTGCTCGCCTTCTGGATCACGCGGGACTTGTCCGCCATGAGGTCGCCAAATTTCGCCTTGAGGCTCGTCCATGCCGCATTGGCCGAGGCGAGATCGTCATAGGCCCCCAATTGCACCAACCGCGTGCCGACCGGCAAAGTCGCCGGGTCGATCTCTTTCGCAACGGCTGGCACGACCTTAGGCACCGCTTGACTGCTCGCCGGGATAAGGGTCGCGGGCGCGGCAAGAGTCCTCGGTCTGGGCATTGGTCGTACCGAACTCAGGATCGCACCTTTCGGCACGCCCTGCACCGAGGCGACGGAGGCCGCAACGGCAGCAATCGCGGCTGACGTTGGATCTGCAGCGGCCGCTTGCTCTTGATCTGCAGAGGGTGGCGTCAATCCGTCGGTTCCGCCGCTCGGATCTTCGGAATCGTCGAGTACGGGCGTCGCATCGGCCTGAATCCCGAGCATGGCATCCGCCGTCCCGGCCGTGACTGCTGGTCTCACGGTTTTCGCCCCGCCCGCCCCGGGCACTGCGGCGGATGCGTTTGCGCGCGCAGCTGCGACCTTGGTATCTGCCGCGGCGATGTCCTGATCGCTCAATTCGACCGGTCGCGGAGCGAGAGTGAGCTTGTCCGTTGCAGGCACGGCGCTGTCCTCGGCGGCAACGCGATTCACTTCAAGACCGAGGTTGTCGGCGATCTGACCACCCGGGTCTTCCGGCGCGATGCGCATTGGCCCGGCGTCCGCATGGATCACCGGGATCCCGTTGATGTCCCGCACCGCGATCTTGTAGCCCCAGATCGCAAGCCCAAGGACCAGCGCCACAGAGGTGGCTGCCCCGGACAAATTCACCATGCGTTGAACTTGGCCTGGCCGCAGCCCGCCCCGACCTTCGCCAAGATCGTCGAAATTCACAACCGCCATGTACTGCCTCACTGCCCCGGCGGTTGGCCCGCCTGAGGTCTCTTGCCTGCCTCACCCCCGGCGCGACGCTTGTGATCAGCGCATTTCTTCGACCGGTGTAACGCCAAGGATACCAAGACCAGAGGAAATGACAACTGCCGTGGCTCGGGCTAGGGCGATTTTCGCCTGTGTCGCTGCCGCATCGCCATCCTGCACGAACCGCAGGGTATGATCCTCGTTGCCACGGTTCCAGTGGCCATGCAGGTCAGAGGCGATCTCGTAGAGGTAGAAGGCCACACGGTGCGGCTCGTGCCCACGCGCGGCGATCTCGATCAGGCGGGGCCATTCGGCAACCTTGCGCGCCAGCTCCAGCTCCGCCGGGTGGCTCAGGCGGGAGAAATCCGCGGCGCCCAGGGTCACGTCATCCACCGCGATCCCCATATCGGTCGCACGCCTAAGCACCGAGCAGATCCGGGCATGGGCATATTGCACATAAAAGACCGGGTTGTCCTTCGACTGCTCCAATACCTTGGCGAAGTCGAAATCCAGCGCCGCGTCGTTCTTCCGGGTCAGCATGACAAAGCGGGTCACATCCGCCCCGGCCTGCTCCACCACATCCCGCAGCGTCACGAAGGTGCCCGCGCGCTTGCTCATCTTGAAGGGTTCGCCGTTCTTGAACAGCTTGACCAACTGGATCAGCTTGATGTCCAACGGCACGCGACCATCTGACAGCGCCGCGACAGCCGCTTTCATCCGTTTGACATAGCCACCGTGGTCGGCGCCGAAGATATCGATCAGCGCATCGAAGCCGCGCTGCACCTTGTCGTAGTGATAGGCGATGTCAGGCGCGAAATAGGTCCATCCGCCGTCCGACTTCATCACCGGCCGATCCACGTCATCGCCATGTGCGGTAGAGCGGAACAGGGTTTGCTGGCGCGGCTCCCAATCTTCGGGGGTCTTGCCCTTCGGCGGCTCCAGCACGCCTTCATAGATCAGCCCCTTCTGGCGCAGGGTCTCGATCGCCGCTTCGATCTTGCCGGTGCCATAAAGCGCCTTTTCGCTGGAATAGACGTCCATCTTCACGCCCAACAAAGCCAGATCGTCGCGGATCATCGCCATCATGGCCTCAGTCGCGAATTCGCGCAGATCGGCCAGCCACTCACTCTCCGGCTTGTCGAGCAGGCTCGTGCCGTATTTCGCCTTCAGCGCCTCGCCCACCGGAATAAGGTAGTCCCCGGGATAGAGACCCTCGCGGATCTCCGGGCTCAACCCGTTGGCCTCGCGGTAACGCTCAAAGGCAGAACGCGCGAGCACATCGACCTGGGCACCGCCATCGTTGATGTAATATTCGCGGGTGACATTATGGCCCGAGAAAGCCAGCAGCCGGGCGAGTGCATCGCCGAACACGGCTCCACGGACGTGGCCCACATGCATCGGCCCGGTCGGATTGGCGGATACGAACTCGACGTTGACCTTCTGACCATTGCCAAGGTCGGACCGACCATAAGTGGTGCCCAGACCAATCACCTTGCCGACAAGACCCTGCCAGACCGAAGGTGCAAGACGGAGATTTAGGAACCCTGGGCCCGCCGCCTCTGCGAGATCAATGCGCGCATCCTTCATCAGCCGAGCCGCGAGACCATCCGCAATCGCCCGCGGCTGCAAGCCTGCGGGCTTGGCCAGCACCATCGCGGCATTGGTCGCCATGTCGCCATGCGCGGGATCGCGCGGCGGCTCAACCGCGACAGCGGCAAAATCGAGGCCCCGAGGCAACTCGCCCTCGGCCTGCATCGCGGCGAGGCTGTCTAGCACCAGCACACGGATGTCATTGAACAGGTTCATTCGGTCACTTCCTTGGTTCCGACCGGGTTTACCACGGCATTGCCCAAGGTCAACGCACCTCGGATTTACACGATCGGACCGACCAGACGTGCGTGCTCTTGCAAGGCGAAACGGTCTGTCATGCCGGCTACATAATCCGCGACCACGCGGGCAAGCGCGGTCTGGTCACCTGCGCGGGCCACATCGGCATGCCATTCCTCGGGGAGAAGCGAAGGCGTGGACAGGAACAGCGGGAAGAGATCGTTCACCACCCGCGTCACCTTGGCCCGCTCCGCCATCACCGAGGGCGCCCGGTACATGCGGTGGAACAGGAAGGACCGGATCGACTTCAGCTCCTGATACAGCCGTTTGGAAAACCGGATGATCGTTGTTCCCATCGCCCGGATTTCCTCCGGGCTTTGCGGCTGCGCCGCCTCCAGCCGTTGCTGAGCGACCGCGATCACGTCCTCGACCATCTCACCAAAGACCCGCCGCAGCGCCTCATGACGCCGCCGCATCGGATCGAGCCCGGGATAGAGCCGGTCGACCTCTACAAAGGCTGGTCCTGTCACCGGCAGCTCCATCAGATCGGCCTCGGTGAACAGGCCGGAGCGCAGACCATCATGCAGATCATGGTGGTTATAGGCGACGTCATCAGCGACCGCCGCGACCTGCGCCTCGGCACTGGCATGGGTATACAGTTCCAGATCGAACTCGGCGTTGCACTCGGCCAAGGCGTAGGAATAGGGCGGTTCGACCGGTCCATTATGCTTGGCGATCCCCTCCAGCGTCTCCCATGTCAGGTTGAGACCGTCGAAATCGGCATAGTGCCGCTCCAGACTGGTGACGATCCGCAGCGCCTGCGCGTTATGGTCGAAGCCGCCAAAGGGCGCCATCAACGCCTCCATCGCATCCTCGCCGGTATGGCCGAAGGGCGTGTGGCCGAGGTCATGTGCCAACGCGATCGCCTCGGCCAGATCGGTGTTCAGGTTCAGCACCCCCGCGATCGTCCGCGCAACCTGCGCGACTTCGATCGTATGGGTCAGGCGCGTGCGATAGTAATCGCCCTCATGCTCGACGAAGACCTGGGTCTTGTGCTTCAGCCGCCGGAAGGCCGAGGAATGGATGATCCTGTCCCTGTCGCGCTGGAACGGCGAACGGAAGGTGGAATAGCTTTCGGAATACAACCTGCCCCGGCTCAGGTCCGGACGGCAAGCATAGGGGGCGAGCATCTTATGCCTGTCCTTGTCTGTGCGCACCCGACCCCCTATATTCACAATGTGCCCCGAGGGATACGGATTTTCTCCAGATGAACCTGACACTCCCACCCCGTGTGACCGACCGCGCGTTCGCCCGTCTGGCAGAAATTGCTGACAACGCTGGCGAGGCACGCGCATTGCGCGTCGCCGTCGAAGGCGGCGGCTGCTCCGGATTTCAATACGAGATCAAGCTCGATGACCCGACCGAGGATGATCTGGTGCTGGAGAAGGACGGACAACGGGTTCTGGTGGACAGCGTGTCACTTCCTTTCCTTGCGAATGCCGTGATCGATTTCTCGGAAGAGCTGATCGGCGCGCGCTTCGTGATCGAGAACCCGAACGCGACATCCTCCTGCGGCTGCGGCACCTCCTTCTCGATCTGATCCCGGCCCACGGGCCTTGCACTGCGCGCCCCGGCCCCGGTAGAACCGATAGGCAACAAGGGGGCCGCGATGAAGATCGCCACATTCAACATCAACGGCATCAAGGCCCGGATCGAGGCGCTGCCTGCCTGGCTCGCCTCGGTACAGCCTGAGATTGTCCTGCTGCAAGAGATCAAGTCAGTGGATGAGGCCTTTCCGCGCGATCTATTTCAGGACCTCGGCTACAACGTTGAAACCCATGGTCAAAAGGGCTTCAACGGCGTAGCGATCCTGTCCAGACTGCCTCTGGAGGATGTCACGGTCCGCCTGCCCGGCGACGAGTTGGATGAACAGGCCCGCTGGATCGAGGCAACCGTTGTCGGCAAATCCGCGCTGCGCCTGTGCTGTCTCTACCTTCCGAACGGCAATCCGGTCGAACGCAAGGACGATGGCACCCCCCTGCCCGGCGGAAAATTCGCCTATAAGCTCGGCTGGATGACACGCCTGCAGGATCGTGCCATCGCTCTGATGGACCGGGAGGAACCGGTACTGATTGCCGGCGATTACAACGTCATTCCTCAGACCGAAGATGCGGCAAAGCCCGAGGCCTGGCGCGGCGACGCCCTGTTCCAGCCCGAGAGTCGCGCCGCCTTTCGTCGTCTTCTGGCACTGGGCTATACCGAGGCGATCCGCACCCGCGATCCGCGCCCCGGCCTATATTCGTTCTGGGATTATCAGGCCGGCGCCTGGGAAAAGAACAATGGCATTCGCATCGACCATGTGCTGCTCAGCCCGCAGGCGGCAGACCTGCTGACCGACAGCGGCATCGACAAGCAGGTGCGCGCCGGGGAAAAGCCCTCGGATCATGTCCCGGTCTGGGTCGATCTGGATATCTAGGCACGTTCGGGCCAGGGGCCCTACCCCAAGGCATATCCGGCACCACGCACGGTGCGGACCGGATCATCCCCACCATGCTGGCAAAGCGCCTTGCGCAACCGCCCGATATGGACGTCGACTGTCCGTGTATCCACGTAGATATCCCGACCCCAGACCCGGTCGAGCAACTGTTCCCGGCTCCAGACCCGGCCCGGCTTTTCCATGAAGGTGGCGAGCAGCCGGAACTCGGTCGGCCCGAGCTTCAGCGTCTTGTCGCCCCGGAAAACCCGGTGGCTCTCTGCGTCGAGTTTGATATCGTCAAACTCCAGCGTCGCCCCGATGCTCGACGGCCGCACGCGGCGCAACTGCGCGCGGACCCGCGCCATCAACTCGACGATCGAGTAGGGCTTGACCACATAGTCATCCGCGCCGGTTTCAAGGCCCCGAACCCGATCGACTTCCTCGGACCGGGCAGAGAGCATGATGATCGGCACATTACGGGTCTCGGCCCGCGTCTTCAGCCGGCGGCAAACCTCGATGCCAGAGACATTCGGCAACATCCAGTCGAGCACGATGATATCCGGCGTCTCTTCCGCGACCAGCAGAAGGGCTTCCTCGCCGTTCTCGGCGCGCGAGACCCTGAAGCCTTCTGCCTCAAGGTTGTAGGCCAGCACCTCACGCTGCGCAGGCTCGTCTTCGACAACCAGAACGGTCGGCAGTTCAGGCGCTGCCATCAATTGTCTCCGTCAGGGTGCAGAAACGAGGTGTCGTCGCCTTTGGGGCGCGATTCGTCCGGCAGGGCCCCTGTCACGAGGTAGATCACCTGCTCGGCAATCGCCGTCGCATGGTCGCCCATGCGTTCTATGTTCTTGGCAATGAAGTGCAGGTGCATGCACGCGGTGATGTTGCGCGGGTCTTCCATCATATGGGTCAGGAATTCGCGAAAGAGCGCGTTGTACATCTGATCGACGTCCTGATCGCGCAGCCGCACGTCGGCAGCCAATTCGACGTCGCGCCGCACATAAGCGTCGAGCGAATCCTTCAGCATCACCTCGACCGCCTTCGACATGCGCCGGATGGCCCCGCCCGCGCCCGCGATCGGCGCCATCTGCGCAAGTACGGTTGACCGTTTCGCCATGTTCTTTGCGTAGTCGCCAACGCGCTCAAGGTTTGCCGATATCTTCATCACCGTCAAAACAGTGCGAAGATCCGATGCCGTCGGCGCGCGCAGCGCAATCACCCGCGCGGCTTCGGTGTTCACCTGCTCTTCAAGTTGATCGATGACGCTGTCGCTGCCGCGCACCCGCTCGGCAAGCTCTTCGTCACGTGTCTCGAGCGCCTGCGAAGCATCGAGGATCGCGGTCTCGACCAAGCCGCCCATCTTCATGATAAGCGCCTGAATGGTCTCAAGATCGTCGTCGAAGGCCTTGGCGGTATGCGCATTTATCATCTGACTGGTTCCTTTTGTCACTGTCGCCAGTGTCTTCGCTGGATCGTAAGGGTGATCCTTCGGGTCGCGGATCAATTCGGGATGAATCCTGCCTAGACGCGAAACACCCCAAGCTTTCGTCGCGGTTTAGACCGGGCGCACTATGCTTTCGTGACATTATTGTAAATGTTTCGTGACAGCCAACACTGCATCACGATTTGCGATCTGACAGACGGAAGGATTCAGCGGTTCGTCGTACAGCTGCAAGGCAGACCACATCAGGTTTCGGGAAGCAGAATGGAAAAACGGCTTCCCTTCCCCTTTTCGCTGTCGATCCGGAATCGACCACGATGGCGGTTGACGATGTGCTTGACGATGGCAAGGCCAAGCCCGGTTCCGCCCTTCTCGCGGGAACGATGGTTATCGACCCGATAGAATCGTTCGGTCAGCCGAGGCAGGTGAATCGGATCGATCCCCTCGCCACGGTCGATCACGTCGATGCGCACGGCCGGGCCGCGCAGGGAAAGGTCGCGCGCCTCGCGGCTGACCGCGATGGTAACTCGTTGCCCCGAGCCACCATATTTCACAGCATTCTCGATCAGATTGTGAAACACCTGCGTCAACTGATCTGCATCCGCCTGAACATTGACCGGCCCAGGGGCACCAACGATTTCGATCTGCACGCCGGCCTCCTGCGCCATCGGGCGAAGGGCTGTGACCGACGCCATCAGCAAGGCAACGACATCGGCGCGTTCTGTCGGTCGCACCCTTTCCTCGGCTTCAACCCGGCTCAGCGACAGAAGATCCCGCACCAGGCGGTTCATCCTTTCCGCCTCGCGCTCCATGATCGAAAGGAACCTCTCGCGGGCAACCGGATCCTCCCGGGCGGCGCCTTTCAAGGTCTCGATGAAGCCCAGAAGCGCGGTCAGTGGTGTGCGCAGTTCATGGCTGACATTGGCCACAAAATCCCGGCGCATCTGCCCGATCTGCTCGATGTCGGTGATATCCTCGAAACTCACCAGAACGCCCTTCGCGAAGGCGCCGTCAATCGGAGCGGTCAACACTTTCCAGGTCGTCTCACGCGCCATGCCTGCGACGAGGTATCGCGACTGCGCGGGTTGACGATGCCGCAGCGTCCCTTCAATTGCGTCCAGCAAGGCGGGCTGCCGCATGACAGTGACATAGTGACGGCCCTCCATCCCCTTGCCGAACAATTCGTCCGCTGCCGGGTTCGTGGCCCAGATGCGATCGTCCTGCCCGATCAGGACCAGTGGCATCGGCGTACCGGCCAACAAGGATCTCAAAAGTTCGCCGTCCATTCGCTCTCTCGCCGAAGTCCGATCGCAAAAGGATTACACTGTTTCTGCCTTGAATGCGCACGACAATATGCGCTTGCCCGCACCCGCAGGACGTGTAACCTGAGCGTGTAACAAGAATGTGTAACACACGTTCTTGGACGCGCCCCGCTAGTAACCATTGTGCGATTTTCTTAGTGCAGGACTGTACGTTGCCCGACAATGAAGGCCCCAGCTCTGCATCGTCTGGCGCAGTCTCGATCCCACTAGAGGGCGTCATCCTTGGAATTGATGTAGCCTCCGGGATGCCTGCAACCTTCCGCCCTCTCCCTGGAACCTCAGTCGTGCTGGCAACCTTTTCCGCGCTGGATGAACGGCTGCTCGCGCGTGTACGCCCGAACGTCGTAATCTGCCCGCTTTTCAAGGACTCCTACGACGCCATTCATGTCGTCACACAGCTGACCTATCTGGGGTATCGCGGCCAGCTCTTCGCGCTCGGGCCGCCCCTGCCAAACCCGAGCGTCGTGTTGGCAGAGGTTCGCAGCCTCGCGCCGATGATAGATTTCAAGCTTGTCAGCATCGCCTCGGTTAGGGAATTGCCGCAACAGCCGCCGCAACGCCCGCGCTAAAATCTTCAAGCAACAACTCGATCTCTTCCACCCCGACCGAGATCCTGAAGAATCCTTCCGAAATCCCAACTGCACTGCGCGCCTCCGGCGTCATCGCGCGATGGGAACTGGACGCAGGGTGGGACAACGTCGTACCGATATCGCCAAGCGTCGGCGCGAAGGCCACCTCTGGCATTGCCCGGGTCAGCGCATTCGCCGATGCGCGGCCACCCTCCAGCTCAAAGCTCACCATGTTGCCGCCTCGATCCCGCAGAAGGTGAACCGCGCGATTATGGTCCGGATGATCCGACCGGGTCGGATAGAGCACGCGCTTGACGCCGCGCAAGCCGGCGAGGTGATCGGCAAGCCGCGCGGCGTTCTCTTCGGCGCGGTCATAGCGCAGGTTGAAGGAATAGAGCCCCCGTTCCGCCAGCCAGCAATCGAACGGGCTCGGCGTCAGGCCGGTTGTGACCGCAAAATCGTAGATCGCCTTGCGATGCGCGGGATCGCGCGCGGCAACATAGCCAAGTGTCACGTCGGAATGCCCGGCGAGCAGCTTTGTGACCGAATGCAGCACAATGTCCGCCCCTTCGACCAGTGGTTTGATGCCGCGTGGCGTGGTAAAGGTATTGTCCACCACAAGGATGATGCCGCGCTCTCGCGCCAAGCGCACGATCCCTTCCAAATCCGCGACGCGCAGGGTCGGGTTCGAGACGATCTCGATCAGGATCATCTTCGTTTCGGTACGAATCGCGGCGGCAATGGCGCCTGCATCGGTCGGATCGGCCTTGGAACACAGAATGCCGAACCGCGTCAGATCCTGCGTCAGCAGCCTCAGCGAACGCCCATAAAGCTGGTCGCCGCCGATGACGTGATCGCCCGCACTCAGCAATCCCATCATTGCTGCGGTGACCGCCGCCATGCCAGAGCCGACGATCAGACCGCCTTCTGCCTCTTCCAGCCCGTCGATCATGCGGGCAAGCAAATCCGCATTGGGGTGGCCTTCCCGGGCATAGGTATACCCCGGCAGTGTCCCGGCATATTGCGCATCCAGCATGTCCGGGCTGTCAGAGGCATAGACCACCGAAGGCTGCAGCGGCGTGGCCACCGGGCGGCTTACGCCCGCAGGCCAGGGATTGCGGCGAACCAGGGTCTTTGGGCGCGGCTTATCAGTCATCACATGTCTCCTTTGCACATAGTCCTTGCACGGCTTCGGCTGCCCCTCAAGGTCCACCCGCCAAACCGGGCTGTCCCTGCCCCGCGATGGTCACAGATGCGGTACCAACCGCGTCGACCAACGCCTGATGCAACCACGCTTTCAGCGTCGAAACGCCCCGCGGAACCCGACCACTTCGGAGGCTTGTGCATGCCCCCGCGCCATCGCATCGGGCAAGGACGCACCCGCCAGTCTCGCGGCAAGGAAAGCGCCGTTGAAACTGTCGCCCGCCGCCGTTGTGTCGACGACGACAGGCGCTGGCTGGTATTCGCCGGGTGAAACATCCGGATCGAGTGCCACCGGCCCACGCGCGCCTCGCTTCAAGGCGCCGTCCGACAGGCCATAGCTGCGCAACCGCTCCAGCGCCGCCTCTTCGCTTCTGTCACCGAATAGCGCGATTTCGTCATCGACCGAGGGAAGACCTATGTCCGTCACCCGCCAGAACCCGGCGACCCACTCCTGTGCCTCTGCCTGCGAGCCCCAAAGCCGAGGGCGGTAGTTCGAATCAAAAACGATCTGCACACCACCCGCGCGCAGTTTTGACAGCTGCGCAAGAAGCGCCTCCCGGACCTCTGCAGGCAGGATCGCAACCGTGATGGCCGACAGGTAAAGGACGTCGAACCCATCGATCGCCCGAAAATCCATATTGCTCGCCGTTTGAAACAGAAAGCGCGCCGCCGATGAACTCGCGCCAATAGTGAAAAGCCCGCTCACCTGCGGAATCGGTGGTGATCGCATAAAGCCCCGGCAATCGAACCGCATCGCGGTAAATCGACGATGTGTCGATGTTCTCGGATGCCATGAAGGCAATGGCGCGGTCAGAAAACGGGTCCACACCAAGGCGGGAAACGTAGGAAACCGACCCCGACAGGGTCAAGCCTCGGCGCAGATAGATTGCCGTGTTCAAGGTGTCCCCTGCCACGCCGACATTCGCGATATCCTGATCGGGGCCAGAGAATGAAAGCTCAATCATCGCCTCGCCGATGCAAGCGATGGCGAGAGAGCCCGAAGTGGCGTTTGGCACGGAGATTTTTCCTTTCGTCGATCTGAGCATCCGTATCCCCCGATCCGGGTCAGACAGCCAAGGCTTCTGCCTCTGCTGCGATGGCCGCAAGGGTCTCTGGCGGCAGCGTAGCGCCCAGCAAGTCCAGCAGTTGCGGCGCGGCGACGCCGGGACGCGCCACAGAGATCGACGCAATCCGGACCGCAAGCGGATCATTGATTGGCACCCCGCGCGCTGTCTGGCGGCAGACAAAGGCCACCCAGGCCGCTACTGCCGTCACAGCCCCGGGTGCCGGATGGTGGAGTTCATGCAACTCACTGAGCACCGGCAAATCCGCACCGGCACCTTCAGACTGCCGTCCATCGCGATCTGCGCAAGCCGATGATGAAGGGCCGGATTGGAAAATCGCGCCAGCAGTGCCCGCGCATACTCCGGCGCATCCTTACGGGTCGCGGAGGGCAGCGTCAGGGCGGCCTCCTCCATCAGTCGCGCCGCGGCTCCTGCCACCACCGGGTCCTGGATGGCCTGATGCACAAATTCATGGCCCCGGAGCTGCCCGAGATAGGCAATCAGTGAATGCGAGCCATTCAGCATCCGCAATTTCCGGGTCTCGAACGGTGCCACATCCGCCACGAACCGGGCGCCGCCGCGTTCCCATGCCGGACGCTCGGCCGCGAAGCGATCCTCGATAACCCAATCGCTGAACAACTCGGTCTCGACCGGGGCCGCATCGCGTTCTCCGGTCGCCACCAGCACTTCGGCGACCAGGGCCTCCGTCGTGGCAGGCGTGATCCGGTCCACCATGGAATCGGGAAAAGTAATCTCGGGGCCCGGACGATCAATGCCGGCCGCATCCGCAAAAGCGACGATCGCGGCATGGAGCTTCTGTCCATTCCCGCTCAGATTGTCGCAGCTCAGAACAGTCAGAGGTGCCCCGCCTTTGGCCCTTTGCGCCAATCCACGCGCCAGAAAGCCGATCGTTGTCCGCGGTATGTCATGCGCGATATCTCGGATGATGGCAGGATCGGACAGGTCCAGCCTGCCCTGCGGCGTCAAATTGTAGCCCTTCTCGGTCACCGTCAGGGTCACAACCTTCACGTCAGGGTCGCAAATCTGCGCCAACACCCGCGCGGGCGTCTCTGGCGCGACGAGGATCTCCTTGATCACCTCGATGCGAGTGTAATCCGTCGCGCCCGCACCCCGTACCGCCAGAGTATAGGTATAGCCTTGCCCAACCAACAGGTCGCGCGTCTCCGGACGGCGCAGCGACACCCCGACGATGCTCCATCCGTCCCCCGCTTGCGCCGTGTACCAGGCCTGATGCGCCCGGTGAAAGTTTCCGATGCCGAAATGTAGAATAAGAGGCATGTGACACCTTGAGGGATTTGGAATTATTGAGAGCGGTTGCGCGACGCTTCACACCCCGCCACCGCCACATAGAGTGACCGGCGATAGGCCATCGCAGCCCCTGCACGCTCGGACAAAGCGCGCGTCAATCGAAGTATTCGGAGTGGCTGACGGTAAGGTCGGCCAATACCGTCAGGATCGATCGCAAGTGATCCTGCGTGGTGGTGATAGCGAGGCGCATGTCGCGGGCACAGATCGCATCGAAGATCTGGCAATGCTGGATATGCAGCGTATCGAGATGCGCACGGTCCCGCAGGGCAAGCACACGCAGCCGGTCGAGCTGCATCTTCTCATGCTCCAACACATGCGCCACGCGGGGATAGCCCGTCGCGCGTGCAAGCGTCAGATGGTAAAGGTCGTCTTCGGCCTGGAAAGTATGATCGTCGTCGCCGTCAATCGCCGCCTGTTGCCGGACGAGACATTGGGTCAACTCTTCCTTCACCTCGTCCGACAGCCCCAACTCGACCAGCTTCGCAATGCTGGCGATCTCGAGCGCCTCACGCAGGAAGCGCGCCTCGCGAATTTTCTGCGCATTGAGTTTGGTCACGAAGTTCCCTCGGCTGGGAAGCGTCGTGACCAGTCCGGCGTCGCGCAATTGCATCAAGGCCTCGCGCACCGGGGTCCGGCTGGCACCGAACCGCAGACCGATCTCGGTTTCGGAAATGATAACTCCGGGCGCAAGATCCATATGCAGGATCGCGGATTTGAGTGCGGCGAATATCTGTGACCCGGCAGGGCGTGCCATATCGACCTTCGGCACGGCAAGACGCGCGATCTGAGTCCCGTCGGTCGTGAAATTGGCTGGAATGGTTGAACTGTCCGGCATTTGCACACTCGTTTCTCGGTCCTGTATACTGGTATCCTGACCATTTACAACCGGTATACCGGAATGCTACGCAATAGTCAGCAAGAGAATCGCACCGCGGATTTGGGGGGAAGATGCGCGCAGTTCTGGCTGGGGTGGGCATGGTCGCCCGAACACATGTCGAAGCGATCGCGGCCACGCAAGGCGCGATCACGCTGCATGGTCTTTGCGCTCGCAGGCCTGAACGCGCGGCGGCCTTCGCCAGGGACTTCGTGGCTTCGCTGGCTCCCCAACCCAGGGTCTATGCCGACATTGCCGAAGTGGCCGCCGACCCAGAGGTCGACTTCGTCATCATTGCGACGCCGCCGGATGCGCGCGGCGAGGCCGTGCGCCTGCTCGCGGCCGCGGGCAAGCCGATCCTGATGGAAAAACCGATCGAGCGGACGGTCGCGGCCGCGACTGCGATCGTTGAAACCTGCGAGGCGGCGCGGGTTCCGCTGGGCATCGTCTTTCAACATCGGATGCGGGAATCGGCGATTTCCCTGCGCTGACGTCCTGCGCGCCAGGCGTCTGGGCGAGATCGGATTGGTCGAGATCGTGGTGCCATGGTGGCGCGAGCAAAATTACTACGACCAGCCGGGTCGCGGCACTTATGCACGCGATGGCGGAGGCGTGCTGATTTCGCAGGCCATCCATACCCTTGACCTTGCGCTGACATTTACAGGACCGGTCATGCGGGTTCAGGCAATGGCCGCGACGACGCGCCTTCATCAGATGGAATCGGAAGATTTCGTCACCTGCGGTTTGCACTTCGCCAGCGGCGCGGTCGGTTCCGTCGTTGCGAGCACGGCCTCCTTTCCGGGCGGGGCAGAGTCCATCGTGCTGCATGGCACCAAGGGCAGCGCGCGGCTGATCTCGGGGCGCCTCGAGCTGATGTTCCGCGACGGCACCACAGAGACCATTGGTTCGGCCGCAGCCACCGGTGGGGGCGCCGACCCGATGGCCTTCACCCATGCATGGCATCAGGCAATCCTGGAAGACTTCGCAGCCGCGATCACCAAGGGCCGCGCGCCCGCTTGCACCGGGCGCGAAGCGCTGGCGGTGCACGATCTTATCGAAGCGATGGTCCAATCCTCCCGTGATGGCCGCGCCATAAACCTGTCACCTTCGGAGCAATCATGAACCGGCCTTTGCGTTTCGCCGCCCTCGGCATCGACCACCGCCATATCTTTGGAATGGCCGCAGAACCTGATCAACGAAGGAGCCGAGTTCGTCGGTTGGTGGACGCTAGGAAATCCTGATACCCTTTCCGGCTTTATCGAACGCTTTCCAGATGTTCCAAGGATATCCTCACGCGCCGAAATATCTAGATTCGGACGTCGACATGATCCTGATCTCTGTCGATTCCAGCAGACCGGGCAGACCACGCCATCGCCGCGATGGAAGCGGGCAAGGATGTCATGTCCGACAAACCCGGCTGCGTGACCCTGGAAGAACTGGCGGCGATCAAGGCTGTTGCCGCGAAAACAGGACGTATCTGGTCGATCGACTTCTCCGAACGCTTCGAAGTCCCTGCCGTGACCAAAGCAGCTGAACTGGTGGCCCAGGGCGCTATTGGTAAGGTCATTCAGACCGTCGGTCTCGGCCCGCATCGGCTGAACAAGGCGATCCGCCCCGAATGGTTCTTCCGACCGCGAGGCCTATGGCGGGATCATCACGGATATTGCCAGCACCAATCGACCAGTTCCTGTTCTTCACCGGCTCGACGGATGCCGAGATCGCTTGGGCGACGGTCGCGAACTACGCCAACCCGGACGACCCCCGGCCTGCAGGATTTCGGCGAGGTGGTGCTGCGCGGCGACCCACAGGGCACGGCTATATCCGGGTCGACTGGTACACGCCGGATGCCCTGCCCGACCTGGGGTGACGGGCGCCTGACGATCCTCGGGCACCGAAGGCTATATCGAACTGCGCAAATATGTCGATGTCGGCGGCGCGCCGGGAACGGACCATCTGATCCTGGTCAACGGCACCGTCTGCGAGAAGATCGATCGCGCTCGGGCGCCGGCCTGCCCTATTTCGCACGGCTGATCGCGGATATCCGCGACCGGACCGAGACCGCGATGACGCAGGCCCATGTCTTCAAGGTATGCGAACTGGCGCTCAGGCACAAACGATGGCAGAGGGCCGCGGCATGATCCGCGTCGCGATCATCGGCGCCGGGAATCGGGCGCAGAACATCTGGCCGGCTACCGCGCGCTGCCGGACCGCTTCAGGTGGTAGCTCTGGGCGATCTGGACCGGGCGCGGGCACGAAACCGCGGTCGGGGTGCTTCCGATCAAGATTGACAAGCGACCTGGACGCAAGTTCTGGCCGATGCCGGCAATCGACCTGATCGACGTCTGCCTGCCGCCGCACCTGCACTTCCCGGTCAGCCTGCAGGCGCTTGCGGCAGGCAAGCACGTGATCTGCGAAAAGCCGCTCGTCCGCTCGCCTTGCGGAAGCCGACGCATTGGATCGCCGCCGCGGCCAAGGCCGGTCGGGCGGTGTTTCCGGTCTTCCAGTATCGCTTTGGCCCGCGCGATGGCGCAGCTCGCGCGCGCTGATGGAAGCCGGGCTGGCCGGCCGGGCCTTTGTCGCAAGCCTCGAGACGCACTGGAACCGCGGCAAGGCTACTACGACGTTCCCTGGCGCGGCACCTGGGCGGGTGAATACGGCGGCGCGCTGCTCGGCCATGCGATCCACGACCACGATCTGCTGTGCCATATCCTTGGCCCGGTCAAGCGCCTTCAGCGCGATGGCCGAAACCCGGGTGAACCCGATCGAGACCGAAGATTGCGCCGCCAGTCAGTTCCGCGATGGAAAGCGGCGCGCTCGCGACCAGTTCGGTCACGCTTGGCGCGGCCCACGACACGTCGCGGCTGCGGTTCTGCTTCGAAGGGCTTCACGGCCGAAAGCGGAACGGCCCCTATACCCCGGCGCAATGATGTCTGGACCTTCACCGCGCGCGCGCCGATCGATCAGGATCCAGATCGACGCGGTCCTTGCCGGCGATGCGGCGAGGGCCGCGTCGGCTTTGCCGGTTTTCTCGAGGCGGTGGCCGACGCGCTCGAGGGCGCGACCGGGGCGCGAAGTAACCTTGGCCGACGGACGCCGCAGTCCATCGAACTCGTCACGCGCAATCTACGCATCCGTCCGCGAAGCGCGCGCAGTCGACTCTGCCACTCGGGCCGGACAAGTTACCAGTTCATACTGCAGGCTGCGCGACGCCGCCAAGTGAAGACCATAAAAAAGGGAGGAGACTGATGAAACAGAACGAGACTGATCGCTGGCGCGGTGGCCGCGGCGCTATTGGGCGGCACGCTTCTTGCGGCCGCGGCCTCGGCGCAGGAAATCCGCTTCATGTGCTCATTCGGACGGCAACGAATGCGAGGTCTACGAAGACATCTGTCAGCGCTTCGAGGCCGAAAACGCCGGGGTCAACGTCAAGATGGACGTCGTGCCCTACAAGGCGATCCTCGAAAACCTGCCGGTGCAGCTTGCCGCCGGCACCGGGCCGGATTTCGCCAAGGTCACCGACCTCGGCGGTCTGAACAAGTATTACCTTGATCTGACGCCCTATATCGACAAGGCCTACTGGGAAGACGAACTTCGGCAAAACGCTGGACTGGTATCGCGCGGGCCCGACGATCACGGGCATCTACGGGATGCACAGCCAGCTGACCATCACCGGGGCCTTCATCAACGCGACCCTGTTCGATCAGGCGAAGGTGGCGATCCCGGGCGATGGCGCGACCTGGGACGACTGGGCCAGCGGCCTCGGTCAAGGTGGCCAAGGCGACCGGCGCCAAATACGCGATGGCGATCGATCGCTCGGGCCACCGTTTCGCCGGGATCGCGATCTCCTATGGCGCCAAATATTTCGATGCACGCAGGCAAACCGATCCTGTCGATGACGGCTTCACCGCCGCGGCGAAGCAATTCGTGGCGTGGAACCAGGACGGCACCATGGACCGTGATGTCTGGGCCGGCCAGGGCGGGTCGACCTATGCCGACGCCGCACAAGGAGTTCATGCAACGGCGAGCTCGTGCTTCTATTACTCGGGCAGCTGGCAGGTGGCAGAAGTTCGACAGCACGTCGGCGATGTCTTCGACTGGGAGGTGGTCGGCGTCGCCTTGCGGGCCAGCCAGGCGTCTGCTCCGGCATGCCGGGCGGCTCCGGTATCGTCGGCTTCAAACAGACCAAGCACCCCGAGGCGGTTGGCAAGCTTCATCAACTTCCTCGCGCAGACGGACATTACGCCGAACCTCGACGCAAACTCGCAACATCCCGGCCAACGCGGCAGTCGCGGCAAAGGGTGTGGACGTATGTCGGTGCCTCGCCTGCGGCCGCGAAGGCGCTGAACGCCTTTGGGCCGAACAGGTCCCGACGATCTCGCCAGTGGCCTTTGCCTATCAGGGCTACAAGAACAACCGCTGCGATGTTCAGCATCACGG
This sequence comes from uncultured Pseudomonadota bacterium, assembly GCA_963837565.1. GTDB lineage: Bacteria > Pseudomonadota > Alphaproteobacteria > Rhodobacterales > Rhodobacteraceae > Solirhodobacter. The sequence goes on along the minus strand of CAWIOC010000018.1, from coordinate 261,574 downwards.
TTCAACGCGTGTCCCAGGCCATCGTCGGAGAGCTTTCGCTGGAGGATGCGATGGCACGGGCGAAGGAAGACCTGACTCAGGCGCTGGCCAGTTCCGGGAACTAAGCCTATGCGGGGCGACGACCAAGCGTCGCCGCCCCTGCCCCGGCAAAAGCCTGCCGAAAGGGTTTGTCCATGCTTGCGATCATCACACCGGTCATGCGGATCATCGAAAGACCGATGCTGTTCTTGCAGCGGCGGCTGGGAATCAACGCGGCTGGCTTGGGTTTTCCTGCTGCCGAACCTGATCCTGTTCGGGCTTTTCGCCTTTTTGCCGGTGATCCTGAATATCGTCTATTCGGTGACCGGCAGAGACCATGTGCTTCTCAGCCGACGATCCTTTGTCGGCGGGCAGAACTTTCGGCGATCTGATGAGTTGCACGAATTACGCGGACCCGAACAGCTGCAAGATCGACCTGTTCTGGCGCGCAGTCCAGAACACGGTGCTGGTTCGTACTGCTGCAGGTCGCTGCATGGTGGGTTTCGCGCTGCTCACCGCGCTGATCCTCAACCGACGCATCCGTCGCGCGGGGCTTCTTCCGCAGCGTGTTCTTCTTCCCGGTTCTGCTCTCCCCGGTTGTCGTCGCCTTGATCTGGAGCTGGATCCTGCAGACGAAGGCGTGCTGAACGCATCCCTCAAGGGGTGGGCCTGCAGCGGCGTCAACTGGCTTCTCAGCCCGCGCTGGGCCTTCGGCTGGGCGGTCTTCATGTCGATCTGGGCGCATATGGGGTTTTACACGCTGATCCTGCTGGCCGGCCTGCAGGCGATCCCGCGCGACGTCTACGAGGCTGCGCTGATGGATGCGGCCAACCCTTGGCGGACCTTCCGCCGGATCACCCTGCCCCTGCTTATGCCGACGATGGTGGTGGTGCTGGTGCTGGCCCTGATCAAGGGCGTCCAGACCTTCGACGAGGTCTATGCCTTCACTGGCGGCGGGCCGGGATCAGCCACCACGCTGCTGATTCAATACATCTACGAACCGGCTTTGCCGGAACCCCGCGCCTGTTCGGGTTGGCCTCGGCCGCATCGATACTGGTCGCGCTGGTGCTGGTCGCCCTGACCGTGCTGCAGCTCTGGGCAACGCGGAGGAACGCGAATGGCTGAAGGTATCAAGCTTCCTGACCCGCACACGTGGGCGCGGCAAAGCGGATTGGGCAGATTGGCTAAGCTACGCCTACCTGGCCTTCGGTGTCTGCCTGATGTTCGGGCCGGTGGCCTGGCTGGTCCTGTCCTCGTTCAAGACCGAGGCGGAACTGCAGCACTACCCCCCCCGCGTTCCTGCCCTATGTGCAGAAGACCGAAATGGTGCCGGGCTATGACGACCCGCTGCCGGTCTTCAAGGTCACCGCGGGACCGATGCAGGGGCAAGAGGTGGCGCAGGTCCGCCGCATCGGGCTTGTCTCGCAGGTGGTCTCGCCGCAGGACCCCAAGAACGTGCTGAAAATCAAGCTGGACGAGCGTGAGCCGGTCGAGCATGTCGCGCTCGCCTTCGACAACTACAAAAAGCTGTTCAGCCGGTTTCCCTTCCTGCTCTATCTCTACAATAGCGTCTTCATCACGGTGGTCGCGACCGCCTTGATGCTGCTGGTCAACTCGATGGCGGCCTTTGCCCTGTCGAAATACGAATTTCGCGGCCGCGGCGCGGTGATGGGTCTGGTGATCGGCACGCTGATGATCCCGCAAACCGTCGTCCTCGTGCCGCTGTTCCTGATCACGCGGGAATTCGGCATGCTGAACACGCTCTGGGGCGTCATCATTCCGGGGGCCGCCACCCCAACCGGCGTGTTCCTGCTGCGGCAATACATGCTGACCATCCCCGACGAGATCCTCGACGCGGCGCGCATGGACAAGGCCAGCGAGTGGAAGATCTACTGGCGGATCATCCTGCCTCTGTCAGCGCACCCGCCTTGGCCGTGCTTGCGATCCTTGCGATCATGTGGCGCTGGAATGATTTCCTCTGGCCGCTCATCGCACTGTCCAGGAATCGAGAATTTCACACTGCAACTTGCGCTGAACTCGTTTCGGGGCGAATTCAGCACGGACTGGGCCAGCCTACTTGCGATGACAGTGCTGACCCTGCTGCCGATCGCTGTGGTCTTCGTATTCCTGCAGAAATACATTGCGACAGGCATTGCCTCAACGGGCGGAAAATGACGGGCGGAGGGGAATAAGATGGCTGATCTGGAACTGCGAGGCGTCACCAAGGCCTATGGCGCGATCGAGGTGATCAAGGGCGTGGACCTGTCGATCAAACATGGCGAATTCTGCGTCTTTGTCGGGCCCTCGGGCTGCGGAAAATCGACCCTTCTGCGCATGATTTCCGGGTTGGAATCGATCTCGGACGGCGAGGTTCTGATCGAAGGCGAAGTGGTGAATAAATTGGCCCCGGCCGATCGCGGGTTGGCGATGGTGTTCCAGTCCTATGCCCTCTACCCGCATATGACGGTCCGGCAAAACCTGACCTTCGGGCTGGAAAACCTCAATACGCCAAAGTCAGAGATTGCGGCCAAAGTGGAAAACGTCGCCAAGATGCTGCAGATCGAACCGTTGTTGGCACGGCGCCCCAAGGACCTCTCCGGTGGGCAGCGGCAGCGGGTCGCCATCGGCCGCGCCGTCGTGCGCGAACCACGCGTCTTCCTGTTCGACGAACCCCTGTCGAACCTCGATGCCGAACTGCGTGTCGAAATGCGGGGAGAGATTTCGCGGCTGCACCGCCGTCTCGGCAACACGATGATCTACGTCACCCATGATCAGGTCGAAGCCATGACCATGGCCGACAAGATCGCCGTGCTGCGCGATGGCCGGGTCGAACAATACGGCGCCCCGCTCGACCTCTACAATGCTCCCGACAACCTCTTCGTCGCGGGCTTCATCGGCTCGCCGCGGATGAATTTCTTTGCGGGCAGGGTCGAAGGCGGCGCCGTGGTTCTTGCCTCGGGTCCGCGGGTCGACCTGCCCGCCAACCGTTTCGCCCTGCGCCAGGGTGCCGAGGTGACAATAGGGATCCGGCCGAACGGATTGCAGCTGGCCGATACCGGCCTCGCGTTGAGCGTGACCGGGGTCGAGCGAACTCGGTGGCGAAAGCTACCTCTATGGCACGACGAAGGACGGCGCTGCAGTGACCGTCCATGCAACCGGGCAAACCCGGATCGAAACGGGTGCCGAAGTGCACCTCTCAATCAACAGCAACGAGGCACATGTGTTCGCAACAGACACGACGCGCAGCCTGCGCATGGAGGCCTCGGCATGAGGCAGACCTGGCGTTGGTTCGGACCCAAGGACACCGTCCGGGTTGAGGAAATGCTGCAAGCCGGGGTGGAAGGCGTGGTATCCGCCCTACACCATCTGCCGCCCGGGCAGGAATGGACGCTGGCCGAGATCCGGACCCGGCAAGCCGAGATCGCCCGACGCTCGGATGGGTCTCCATCCGGGTTGAGCTGGGAGGTCGTCGAAAGCGTCCCGGTCTCCGAGGTCATCAAGACCAAAGGTCCGGGATATGCCGATCACATCGCAGCATACCGCGCCAGCATCCGCAACCTCGCGGCCTGCGGGATTTCGGTGCTGTGCTACAACTTCATGCCGGTGTTGGACTGGACCCGCACCGTGCTGCGCTGGCCCCTACCCAACGGCGGCACGGCGATGATGTTCGACCTCGTCGATTTCGCGGCTTTCGATCTCTTCATCCTGCGGCGCGCAGGCGCAGCCGCGGATTACGGGGACAAGCTGACCGAAACCGCGACAGCACGCTTTTCCGGCATGAGCGACGCGACCAAGCAGCAACTACAACAGAACGTCGTAGCGGGCCTGCCCGGCGCGAATGACAGCTGGACCGTCGAGCAGATCCGCGAAATGCTCGCGATCTACGCACCGATCTCGCGCGATCAACTGGCGGCCAACCTCATCGACTTCCTTGCCGAAGTGGTGCCCACCGCCGAAGAGGTCGGCATGCGGCTCTGCTGCCACCCGGACGATCCGCCCTTTCCACTGCTCGGCCTGCCGCGGGTCATGTCCAGCGAAGCCGACTACGCCAAGGTGCTGGCGGCCGTCGACAGCCCGGCCAGTGGGGTGACCTTCTGCACCGGCTCGCTCGGCGTGGCCGCCGGGTTTGATGCCGTGGGCTTCGTCGAACGGCTTGGCGCCCACATCCATTTCGTCCACCTGCGCAACACCCGTCGGATCGCCCCGGCGAGCGGCGCCCGGTCAAGCTTCCACGAGTCAGAGCATCTGGCCGGCGACACCGACATCGTCGGCGTTATCCGTGTCTTGTTGGCTGAAGAGCGAAAGCGCAAGGCTGCCGGGCGGGTGGATTGGCAATTGCCCTTCCGGCCGGATCATGGTCAAGACCTGATGGATGACCTGAAGCGTGCCTCGATGCCGGGCTACCCCCTCATTGGGCGGATGCGTGGCCTTGCGGAATTGCGCGGCGTCATTGCAGCCTTCGAGAGAGCTGATGCATCGCATTAGCATCGTCCCATAAGGCAATGAATAATCAAGCTCATGCAGGGCAGTTACCCACTAGCCGCCCTGCATATAGGGCATCAGCACCACTTCGCTGTCAGGCTTGATCTGCGTGAACCAGGCCTCGCGATAGACGCGCCCGTCCAGTGCCATCGAGACACCACGCTCGATCTGTGGCTTCAGGCCGGGATAGGTCTCGGACAGACGATCCAGCACCTGCTTGAAGGTGCTGGCATCAACCTCGACCTCTGCCTGCCCATCGGCAAAGCTCCGTAGCGTGCCCCAGAGCAGAACCTTGACCATAGCTACCCCTTCGCGGCGAGCGCCTTGAGCACGCGCGGCGGCGACATCGGCAATTCGCACATCCGCACGCCCGTCGCGCGCGACACCGCGTTGGAGATCGCGGCAAGCGGCGGAACGATCGGCGTCTCACCGACGCCACGTACGCCGTAAGGATGCCCGGGGTTCGGGATCTCGAGGATCACGGTGTCGATATTCGGCAGGTCCGAGGCAACCGGAACGCGGTAATCGAGGAAGCCCGCGTTCTGCAACCGGCCATCCTTGCCGTAGATATATTCCTCATTCAGTGCCCAACCGATGCCCTGAACGGCGCCACCCTGCATTTGCCCTTCGACGTAATCCGGGTGCACGGCCTTGCCTGCGTCCTGAAACACCGTGTAGCGCAAGACCTTGGTCGCCCCGGTCTCGGAATCCACTTCGACATCAACAAGATGCACGCCGAAGCTCACCCCGGCCCCGTCCGCGTTGAACTCATGGTGACCGGCAATCGGCCCGCCGGTCTGAAACGACACGGCGGCGATCTCGGCAAGGCTCATCGGCGGGAACTTGCCGGCGTTCGGCCCGGCAGGCACGGCCGCGCCATCGACCCAGTCCACCGCCTCCTCATCAATTCCCCAGATCCTGGCCGCACGGGCAGACATCTTGGCAATCGCGTCCTGCGCCGCCTTGATCGTCGCAAGGCCGACCGAGAAGGTCACCCGGCTGCCATCGGTCACATCGTTGTGCCCAAGCGACGAGGTGTCGGCGATGATCGTGCGGATCTTGTCATAGGGAATGCCAAGCTCCTCTGCCGCCATCAGACTGATCGAGGCGCGGGACCCGCCGATATCGGGATTCCCTTCGGTCACACCCACGGTGCCATCGGTGTTGACGTTCAGCGACACACAGGTATTGCCGCCGAAGTTGAACCAGAAGCCACAGGACAGCCCGCGGGCCTGATTGGGTCCAAGGGGTGCCGCGTAATGCGGGTGTTTCTTGGCCGCCTCCAGCGTCGCGATCAGCCCGATATCGTCGAAGGTCGGACCGTAGGACGATTTCGTGCCCTTCTTCGCCGCGTTCTTCAGCCGCACGTCGAGCGGATCGAGGCCGAAGTGAAGACAGAATTCATCCACCACCGATTCCACGGCGTAGATCGCCTGCGGCGCACCGGGCGCACGATAGGCCGCCTCTTTCGGCCGGTTGGTCAGGGCATTCCATCCAAGCGTCCGCACTGCCGCAAGATCATAGGCCGCAAAGGCTGCCTGTGCGCCCATATCGACTGTGCCACAGGGGAAGGCCCCGCCGGAATAGCGCAGCACCGCCTCGCCCGCGGTGATGCGGCCATCCTTGGTCATGCCGATCTTAACGTCGATCGAGGATGACACCGTCGGCCCCGTCGCCTTGAACACCTCATCCCGGGTCATCACGATCTTCACCGGGCGCCCGGTCTTGCGCGACAGGGCAAGGGCAACGGGTTCGATGAACACAGTCGTCTTGCCGCCGAACCCGCCGCCGATTTCCGACGCAGTCACGCGAAGCTGGCTCGCGTCCATTTCCATTATCGAGGCGCAAAGGCTGCGCACATTGTACTGGCCCTGGGTGCAGCACCACAGATCCGCCTTGCCGTCCGACGACACGTTGGCGAGGCAGGCATGCGGCTCGATATAGCCCTGATGCGTCGCCGCCGTCTTGAAACTGCGCGCAGATGATGTGGTCCGCCTTGGCGAAACCCGCAGCAAGGTCGCCATGGCCGAATTCGCAGTGTGCCGGTCACATTCTGCGACATTCCCTTCGGCACCGTCTCGACCGCGCGCCCGGCCTGCACAACCGGCGCATCGGGGCGCATTGCCGCATCCACGTCGGTGACATGGGGCAGCTCCTCGTAGACCACCTTGATCAGTTTCAGCGCCTTGCGCGCCAGATCAGCCGAAGTTGCGGCCACCGCGGCGACGGCATGGCCGTCATAGAGCGCCTTGTCCGCCGCCATGCAGTTGATCTGCACATCACGGGTGAAATCATCCTCGGGCATCCCGAAATCGGCAGCGGTCACCACCGCCTTCACGCCGGGAACCGCCAGCGCCGCAGAGGCGTCGATCGCTCACGATCTTCGCATGGGCATGCGGCGAGCGCAGAATCCGCCCGAACAGCATCCCGGGTGCGTCACGTCGGCGCCATAGAGCGCGCGGCCGGTGACCTTCTCGATGCCGTCGGGCCGCGGCACCCGCGTGCCGACCAGCTTGAAGATACGTTTTGCCTTGGGATCCAATGCCATGTTACGCACTCCTCATCTGGGCGGCGGCGCTTTGAACGGCGCGCATGATCTTGTCATATCCGGTGCAACGGCAGAGGTTTCCCGCCAGCCAGTAGCGCACCTCCTCATCCGTCGGGTCGGGGTTCTTGTCCAGCAGGGCCTTGCGCCGCGACCAGAATGCCGGGCGTGCAGATCCCGCATTGCAGGGCGGCGTGATCAAGGAAGGCCTGCTGCAAAGGATGCAGCACATCCGCCTTGGCCATGCCCTTCGACGGTGGTCGATCTCGCCCCCCTCGACCTCGGCCGCCAGCACAAGACAGGAGCAGACCAGCCGCCCGTTCAGCGTAACCGAGCAGGCGCCGCAATCGCCGGTGCCGCAGCCCTCTTTCGCACCGGTAAAGCCCAGGCGATTGCGCAGCACGTCGAGCAGGCTTTCATCCGGTGTGCAGACGAACTCGGCAGGATCGCCATTGACCGAGGTGGTGACGTGGATCGAACTCATGCTTTGCCTCCGGCGCGGGAATAAGCGATGCGGGCGGCGCGTTTGGCCAGCACGCCCGCAATCTGGGTGCGGAACTCGATGGTGCCGCGCTTGTCGTCGATCGGCGCGCAGGCGGCCGAACAGGCCGCGGCAAGTGCGTCGAGCGCGCTATCCTCAAGTTTGGTGCCGACAATTGCCTTTGCCGCAGCATCCACCAGACGCGCGGTTGGCGCGACGGCGCCCAAAGCCACGCGTGCCGCAGTGATCTTGCCGGCCTCATCCAGCGTCAGGTTGACCGCCGCCGAGGCGACCGCAATGTCCATCTCGGTACGCGGGATGAAACGCAGGTATGCGTCACCAGACCGGGCGGCGCGGGCAGGAAGCAGAATCGAGGTCACGAATTCGCCCTTCTTCAGGGCGATCTTGCCCGGACCAAGCGGAATCTCGGCCACCGGCAGGTCGCGTTCGCCCTCCGGGCCAGAAATGCGGGCAACGGCGCCCGCCGTGATCATTGCCGGAACCGCAGTCCGCCGCAGGCGAGCCATTGCAAAGGTTGCCAGCCATCGTGGCACGGCCCTGAACCTGCGTGGATCCGATCAGCTCGGCCCCTTCCACAACGCCGGGCCACATCGCCTTCAGGGCCTTGTGCTCGCCGAGTTCAGCGCCGGCCACCGCCGCGCCGATCCGGAAGCCTCCAGCCTCTGCCGTGATCTGGCGCGTGCCTGGAACCGCCTTGATGTCTACGATCAACGCCGGATCGATCATGCCGGCCTTCAGCTGCACCAGAACATCGGTTCCGCCAGACAGCACTCTGGTCAGGCCGGGTTCATCCTTGAGCAGACGCGCAGCCTCTGCCGCTGAATTCGGTTTTGCATAACGCATGGAGATATCTCTTTCTTGCCGACGCTGCATCGTCACCCGCGAACCTTAACGGGTCGCGGGTGCGGGCCGCAATGTCCATCGCGACATTTGAGGGCCCTTGGGCGCCCTGCCCCGTTCAACTCGTCGCGTAGGACGCACGCATCACCTTCTTGTCAAGTTTGCCGACGCTGGTCTTTGGCAATATCGTCACAAACTCGATCCGGTCGGGGGCTGCAAATTTCGAAAGCAGGCCTGCGCCGATTGCGGTGTCAATCGCCTGGCGCGCTGCGGCTTCCGTCGCGACCAGATCCGCGCCGTCTTTCGGCGCGATCACCAGGCAGGGACGCTCCCCCCATTTGACGCACGGCAAACCGATCGCCGCAAATTCGGCAATTCCGGGCACAGTCGAGATGATATTCTCGAGGTCCAGCGACGATATCCATTCCCCGCCAGACTTGATGACATCCTTGATCCGGTCGGTGACATGCAGGGTGCCGTCGTGGTCGAAATAGCCGACGTCCCCGGTATGCAGATAACCACCGCGCCAGAGCGCAAGCGTACCCTCTGGATTCTTGTGATAGCTCTGCGTCAGCCATGGCGCACGGGCGACAACCTCGCCGGTCTCGGCACCTCCGGGCGGGATATCCTGCATATCTTCGTCAACCACCCGAAGCTCGACCATCGGCATCGCCTTGCCCGTCGCCGTGCGGATCGCCACATCGCCGCCGGGGGCGACATTGTCCATGTCAGACAGCGTCAAAAGCGGACAGGTTTCCGACATGCCATAGCCCGAGTTCACATCGATCCCCCGCGCCAACGCCGCGCTGGCCAAACCCTGCGACATGGCAGAACCGCCGATCACGACCTTCCAGCGCGACAGGTCCACCTTTTCGCTGCCCGGCGCATTCAGCATCATCGACAGGATGGTGGGCACGCAATGCGAGAAGGTCACGCCATGTTCTTCGATCAGGCCAAGCAGCTTGGTCGGCTCATAGCGTCCGGCGTAGATCTGCTTCAACCCGTAAAGGGTTGCTGCATAAGGGAAACCCCAACCGTGGACGTGAAAGAGCGGGGTGATCGGCATATAGACGTCGCGCCGGTGAACCCCGCCGTTTCCGGGAACCGGGCCAACCCCCGCGGCAAGCCCCAGGGTGTGCAACACCAATTGGCGATGGGAATAGCTGACCCCCTTTGGATCGCCCGTGGTGCCCGTGGTGTAAAACAGCGTCGCCCGGGTCAACTCGTCGAAATCGGCAAACACGTAGTCCGGGGACGCCGCCGCAAGAAGGGCCTCATACTCGCCCTCGAAGGGCAACCCTTCGGGGATCGGCGCCTCGACGTCCTGCAACAGGATGAATTTGACGGGCCGCGCGATCCGGTCGGCGATCGACGCCAACAGTGGCACGAAATCCTGATGCACAAGGATCGCGTCATCCTCGGCGTGGTTGATCGTGTAAAGGATCTGTTCAGGTGACAACCGCACGTTCACCGTATGCAGCGTGGCGCCAATCATCGGGACTGAAAAGAAGCTTTCGTAAAAGCGGTGACTGTCCCAATCCATGACAGCAATCACGCTGCCAGAACCAAGCCCGAGCCCTTCGTAAACATTCGCTGCCCGGGCCAGCCTTTCATTCAGATCGGCATAGGTATAGCGCATGACCCCGGGATGGATGATCTCCTGCCGCGGCGCCGAACGCACAGCAGAATGCAAGAGTTGCTTGATAAGCAACGGATAAGCATAGGCTTCCGACATGAAACAGATCCTCCCTTGGTGCCAGCGTTGGTCACCGGTCATCGCGCAAGCATGCGTCCTGCCCTGGCTTCACGCAACACTGGATTGCCGATCCGCCCTTAGGGCCCCCGCGCCAGCTCGCCGCTGAAGCTTCCCTTCAGATGTCGGGAAAACCACACCACCGTCGATTTTGCGATCCCCCATGCTGCCCGATGCGACTACCGTGACCGGACATCGTTCCGGGAGCATCCAATGACGTCCTCCGACCCGCTGCTTCAACCCTATCAGCTCAAGCACCTGACCCTCAAAAACCGCATCATGACGACCAGTCACGAGCCCGCCTATCCCGAGAACGGGATGCCCAAGGATCGCTATCGCGCCTACCATGTCGAACGCGCCAAAGCCGGGATCGCGATGACCATGACCGCCGGATCAGCGGCCGTCTCAAAGGACAGCCCGCCGGTCTTCAACAACGTCCTGGCCTATAAGGATGAAGTGGTCGGCTGGATGAAACGCCTGGCGGATGAATGCCACGATCATGGCTGCGCGGTCATGATCCAGCTGACCCACCTCGGCAGGCGCACGCATTGGAACAAGGGCGACTGGCTCCCTGCCCTGACCACCTCGCATCAACGCGAACCCGCGCACCGCGCCTTCCCCAAGAAGATGGAAGACTGGGACATCGCGCGGATCATATCGGATTATGCGGACGCGGCAGAACGCATGAAGGATGCGGGTCTCGATGGCATCGAGCTGGAATGTTACGGCCACCTGATGGATCAGTTCATGTCGCCGCTGACGAACGAACTCGATCCGCCCTATGGTGGCTCACTCGAGAACCGCGCGCGCTTTGCACTGGAAACACTCGCCGCCATCCGCGCACGCGTGGGCGAAAAGTTCCTCGTCGGCGTGCGCTACACCGCGGATGAGGTCGCAATGGGCGGCATCACCGAAGCCGAGGGGATCGCGATCGGGCATCTCTTCAAGGCCAGCGGCAATGTGGATTTCCTGAACATCATCCGCGGACAGATCCATACCGACCCTGCCATGACTGACGTCATTCCGGTTCAGGGCATGAAATCCGCGCCGCACCTCGACTTTGCCGGGCGCCTCAAGGCCGAGGTCGGCCTGCCAACCTTCCACGCCGCGCGCATCCCTGACGTGGCAACTGCCCGTCATGCGGTCGCAAGCGGGTTGCTCGACATGGTCGGCATGACCCGGGCACATATGGCGGATCCGCATGTCGTCCGTAAAATCATCGAAGGCCGGGAAGAGGATATCCGTCCCTGCGTCGGGGCGACCTATTGCCTCGACCGGATTTACCAGGCTGGCGACGCCCTCTGCATGCACAACGCCGCAACCGGGCGAGAGCTGAGCATGCCGCACGACATCGCCCGCGCCGAAACGCCGCGAAAGGTTGTCATCGTCGGCGCGGGCCCTGCGGGTCTGGAGGCGGCCCGGGTGGCGGCCGAACGAGGACATCGGGTCGTGGTGTTTGAGGCGGCGGCCGATGCGGGCGGGCAAGTCCGCCTGACGGCGCAATCGCCGCGCCGCCGAGAGATGATCGGGATCATCGACTGGCGCCTCGCACAATGCGCCGCCCGCGATGTCGAATTTCGCTTTAACACATGGGCTGAAAGCGCTGACATCGCAGCTGAAAACCCGGATGTGGTGATCATCGCCACGGGTGGCCTGCCGCAGACGGATGTATTGGAGGGCGGCAACGACCTCGTGGTATCAAGCTGGGATCTGATCTCTGGCGACGTGAAGCCGGGAAGCAACCTGCTGATCTATGACGACGCGGGCGATCATGCCGCCCTGCAAGCCGCCGAACTTGCCGCAGCGGCAGGCGCCACTGTCGAGGTGATGACCCCCGACCGGACCTTTTCACCAGAAGTGATGGCGATGAACCTGGTGCCCTATATGCGCGCGCTGCAGGACAAGGAGGTAACCTTCACCGTAACCTACCGTCTTCGCAGCGTCGCGCGTGAAGGTAATCTCCTGATGGCGACCATCGGCTCCGACTACATGGCGCTCACCAAGCGCCGCGCCTTCGACCAGATCGTCGTAAACCACGGCACCCTGCCGCTCGACGATCTCTATTTCGCGTTGAAGCCTGCGTCATCCAACCTGGGCGAGGTGGATTACGAGGCGCTGATCGCAGGCAAGCCACAAACGATCAGGACCAACCCCGAGGGCGCGTTCCAGCTGTTCCGCATCGGCGACGCGGTCTCGGCACGCAACACGCATGCGGCGATCTATGACGCGCTGCGGCTGGTAAAGGATCTGTAGCGGCCATCACCGCGTAGCCACCATGCACGGCGGGCTCATCTGGCAAGCACCAGCTCTGCCTTGAGCCCGCCCATGGCCTCGCTGTCGCCCAGCCGCAGGCTGCCGCCATGACTGCTCGCAATATCCGCCGCGATGGACAAGCCAAGGCCAACCCCGCCGCCCTTGTCCTGATTGCGCGACGCATCGAGCCGGGTGAACGGCCGTACCGCCTCCTCCCGCCGCGCGGCCGGAATCCCGGGCCCGTCGTCCTCGACCGTGATGCGCAGCATGCGCTCGGTCATTGCCAACCGGACCTGTGCGGTTTTCCCATAGCGCACGGCGTTGCCTATAAGGTTTTCGATCGCGCGCGACACCGCCTGCGGACGCAGCATCGCAGTGCCTTCACCCTCCACTGGCAGGAATGTCACCGAATGCCCGGCGCGCTGCGCATTCTCGACAATCCGCTGGACCAGTGCCACCGGATCGATCGACACGGCATCTTCCGTCGCATCCCCCCTTGCGAAGGCAAGAAAGGCATCGAGAAGATGCTCCATATCCGTCACGTCCCGCTTCACCGCGTCCAGCTCGGCGCAGGGTTCCGCCATCTCAAGCCCGAGCTTCAGCCGGGTCAGTGGCGTGCGAAGGTCATGGCTCACGCCAGACAGCATCAACGTGCGCTGTTCGATCTGCCGTTCGATCCGGGCGCGCATTTCAAGAAAGGCTAGCCCCGCCGCGCGCACCTCATTCGCACCTCGCGCACGATAGGGCACCGACCTGCCCTTGCCGAAAGCCTCTGCCGCAAGCGCAAGCCGGGTGACGGGGCGCAATTGGTTGCGCAGGAAAAGATAGGCGATCAGGGTCATCAGGATCGATGTCGCTATCATCAACACAAGCAATTGATGCGGGTTCGAGGCTGACACCCTATGCCGGTCGAAGACCACCCGCATCGGCCCGTAGCGCGTCGTCATCCGTACATCCACGGCGTTCGGATCGCTCAGAAGATCTACCCCGGTCACCTCCGGCAGTCCATCATGCAGGGTCGTGATCATCTCTCGTCCGGAGAGATCGAGCAACTGCCGCCGATCCTCGCTGTTGCCAGGTATTTTGGCCTCAAGCGGCAGCGTGATATCCAGTCTCAGCGGCCCGGACAGCGCCCGTGCCCGGCGTTGCGCCTCGGCAACCTCTGGTGCAGAGTTGACCTGATCGAGGAGGTAGCTGATTTCAAGCAGGATATTCCCTGTCATCTGCCGCGTGACGCCTTCGAAATGACGCTGGATGAATGTTACAGAAACGACCAGCTGGATCGTCACCACCGGAACGATCAGAATCATCGCTGCCCGACCATAAAGGCTGCGTGGCAGGAACCGTCTGTACCATTTGGTCTTCATGCTTCGCAGCCTAGCCGCCAATAAAACCGAGAGAAAGCCGAAGATGATATTGCCCGCTCCCACGCATCCTTTCGACGGCGTCCGATGCGTCCTTGCGCCCAATCCATCCCCGATGACGGCGCAGGGAACGAATACCTTCATCCTTGGATCCGGTGCGGTTGCCGTGATCGATCCGGGCCCCGCAATTGCCTCGCATCAGGAGGCCATTCAGGCGGCGCTGAAACCCGGCGAGACCATTTCCCATATCTTCGTGACGCATAGTCATCTGGATCATTCGCCCCTGGCCAAACCGCTAAGCGAGGCAAGCGGAGCGCCAGTCTATGCCTTTGGCGACAGTCTGGCCGGCCGCAGCCCGCTCATGTCCCGGCTGGCCCAGCAGGGCGTCCGCGGCGGCGAGGGTGTCGACGCCACCTTCCGCCCGGATGTGACCCTGTCCGATGGCGCGACGATCGAAGGTCGCGACTGGGCCATCGAGGCGATCCACACCCCGGGCCACTTCTGCAATCATCTGTCCTTCCGCTGGGGCGACATGATCTTCTCGGGCGACCACATCATGGCCTGGGCGCCCTCGCTGGTATCACCCCCTGACGGCGACATGGCGGCCTATATGGCCTCGCTCGAGCGCATTCTGTCCCGCAAGCCAACTCGGCTCTTGCCCGCACACGGCCCGGTCGTTGCCGATCCGACGGCGCGCATCGCGGAACTGATCTCGCACCGCAAAGGGCGCGAAGCCGCCCTCCTCGCGGCAATACATGCGGCACCCGGCACCGTCCGGGACCTGACCCGACGGGTCTACACTGATGTATCGCCAACCCTTATTCCCGCGGCAGAGCGCAATGTCTTTGCCCATCTTATTGATCTGACAGAAAGAAACATCATCGTGGCGAAGGATGGCATCGCCTTTTCCACCACATTTTCCGCCCGTCAGGCCGGCCCGCCACGGCACCAAAATTAGACTGCATTTGCCTCTGGACGCCCCCGGACCGGCTTGCTATATGCCCCACAGTGTTCCGGCGTAGCTCAGCGGTAGAGCAGTTGACTGTTAATCAATTGGTCGTAGGTTCGATCCCTACCGCCGGAGCCAAAAATTCCACAAAATTCAGATAGCTACGCAAAGCCCGCTTCGGCGGGCCTGTCTGATTTTGCGCTGGGGTAACATTTGGGGTAAAAGATGGCATTTGACCTGCTCCCCTGAAATGTCAGCGATTTGGGGTTAGTCTGTCCTTACTGAAGGAGACTCACGATGAAGACATCGATGTTTTCCGACGCTCGATGCTGGCGTTCATCATCAAGCAGGGCAACGACGGCACGCCGGTGGCTGAACTGTGTCACAAGGCCGGATTAAGCCAGGCATTGTTCCGGCCGACCAATGCGAACTCGCCTCTACCCGGACAGTGACGCCGCCGCTTATGTCGCGCGGAAACTGCGCCACTTGGGCCAAGGGCGGCGCGGTTCAGCTTGAAGATGGTGCGAGCGAAAAGGCTGCGCCCATGCGGCAGATCCCCGACCTCGCGGAGTGACAGCAGGAACCGGATCTACATCATCATGGCCCGGGGTTGATCTCGGGCGAGCCCGTGAAGGACCTGAACCGAGGGCGCTGGGGCCGTCCGCAAGGCCAGGCGCCCGCCCTGCCCGCTAGAGCCCGTTTCCTTCCGATAGTGCCAGTGCAGCAACGTCTGAAACCCCAGCTTCGGCAGCGGATAAAAGCCCAGTCGGGGAGCTTCATCCAAACAGCGCCTCGCCGATATAGGACCCTTCGGCGGGGGCCGGGGGCACGAAAAACACGCCAGATCCAATGTGGCTGATGTATTCGTTCAACGCGTCGGCCACCCCGAGACGGCTCTGCAAGGTCTCGAAGAGGGCCGGGTCATTCTGGTAGCTGATGAACAGAAGCCCCGCGTCCAGCAGGCCGTACTGGTTGATGCCGTCGGTATAGTTGAATCCCCGCCGGAGAATCTTGATGCCGTTGTTGTTTTCATGCGCGGCCAGCCGGATATGCGCGCCATCGGCAATCACCGGGGCGCCATCTGCGCCCTTGCGGGCAAAGTCGGGGGTGTCGAACTCTTCCTTGCCGGTGAGCGGTGCACCCGAAACCTTGTGGCGGCCGATCACGGCGTTCTGGTCGCTGACGCGATCAGTATCCCAGTTCTCAATATGCATCTGGATCTTGCGCACCACCTGATAGGAGCCGTGGCGCTGCCACTCGGGGCCGTCCTGCAGCCAGACATGGCGATCGAATTCCGCCGGTTCCACGATGTTCCGGGTGCCGTCCTTGAAGCCCAGCAGGTTTCGCGGCGTGGCCTGCCCCTTGCCCGCCGACGCACGGCCGAAGCCCATCACCGTCCAGCGGGTGGCGGCGGCGCCGGTGACCTTGGCGATACGCGCCAGATCGCGGATGGCGTGATAGGCCACCTGCGGATCGTCGGCACAGGCCTGCAGCGACAGATCTCCCCCGGTCAGTTCCGGCCGCAACGCGTCGCTCGGCAGCTTGACCAGCGGACGCAACAGCCTGGGCCGGTGCCTGGTCAGTCCAAGCGCGTCGCTGAACAGGTTCGGACCAAGGCCGATCGTCACCGTCAGCCCGGCCGGTTCCAACTCCAGCGCTTCGCCGGTGTCGAGGCCAACAGCCTCTGGGCGCTCGGGCTCCACCTGCCCGATGGTCTCGCCTTTCATCAACTGCGCGATCGCCGCCGACCAGCGGGCGAGCAAAACCTGCAAGGACTGCCGGTCCTGCGTGGTCAGGTCGAAGGTCATGAAAAACACATAGCGCTGGGGCGGCGTCATGATCCCAGCCTGTGGGCCTGTACCGTAAAAGGGATGACGCGTTGAAAGGTCGATGATGTCGGTTTCCGGCGCGCCGGCAAAGGCCGCCGCGGGCAGCATGGCCGCCCCGGCGGTCCCCGCCGCGGCGCCGAACAGCAGGCTGCGGCGGGAAAGCTGAAGGGCGGCAGCCGCGTCAGACAGATGTTTCAATGTCATGGCCTGCCCTCAACCCGCCGTCGCTACTTTTTCTGCTATGCGCGACAGCGGTTCCTGCAGCGCCTGGATCGCCTTCGACAGCTTCGCTGCGTCGGCAGCCTTCAACTCGGCCGAATAGAGCCTGTAGCCGCCCAGCCCATTCGGGTCGCGGTAGCCTTCGAGCATCCTGGTGACCACGTCGAACTGGTCTTGAACCTGCTGGGTCAGGGCGGGGTCGATCTGCTACATGCCGGGCGTCAGGAAGGCAAAGGCCTGCTGCGCGCCCTCGACATTGGCCGAAAAGTCCACCAGGTCGATATGGCTGAACGCCTCTTCCTCGCCGCTGATCTTGCCGCTCTGCACCTCTTCCAGCAGGCCCGCAGCGCCATTGGCAAGGTCTTCGGGCCTGTATTCCAGCGTTTGTGCCAATGTAGTCGAGCAAACCTGCGTTCTTCTGCAGTTCGGCGACCAGTGTCTTGGTCCCGTCGGTGATCGCCTGCCGAGCGAACAGGTCGCGCTCGATGGCGTGAAGCCCGTGCCAGCCCACTTTGGGATCGAGATTCGATTCCCGCATGTCGATCAGATAGTCCAGATTGCCTGCATTGTCGGTTGCCTCGAAGCCCGGCAGCACGAAGCCTTCGACATCGGATTCGATCCGCTCGTAGAACGGCCGGGCCAGCGCGTAGTTCTTCTGCGCAGTCGCCAGATCGCCCGCATCGATTGCGGCCTTGAGCCGGTCGATCGCCGTCACCATCCCGTCCACCGTTGTGTCGACATAGGCAGCGTATCCCTTGGTGCCATCCAGAAGCAGGGCACCGACGCTGCTGGTCGGTCGTGCCGCGGCCTCGCCCGTGACCTTGAACGCAACCGTTTCTTCCGTCGCGCCGGGGCAGTAGACCTTGTAGTTGCCCCCCCCAAGCGTCACCGTGAAGCTGACGGGCGGCAGGCCGGGGGCCAGGTTCTCCTTTTCGCCCAGGATGCGGTTGTCGCTCATCAACTCGACCTCGGTGATCGCCGTCGCCGTCTTGTTCATCACGGTGAAGGTGACCGGGCCAGCCTTGGCCTCGGCATGACTGAGCAAACAGCTGCCGCCGTTATCGCCGGTCAGGGTAATCGCCACTTGTGCCGCGCCGTTCGCGGCAGGCGCGGTTTCGGCCAGCACCGGTGCGGTGCCTTGCAGCATCAGGACAAGGGCGGCCACCCCGGCCGAGGTGGCGTGAGGGCGCAAAGGGTTAGGGCGCTTCATTGGGAACTCCTTCTTCAGTCCGTTCGGCACGACGGCCGGATTTGGTGGCGAAACGGGGGCCCGCGCCAGGCTCAGTCGCCTTGCGCAGCGGGATAAGGGTTTGCAGTGCACCTGCCGCGATCAGCAGCGCCAGAAGCGCCAGCGCGATGGGAAGACGTTCAGCCCAGAACTGGCGTTCCTGCCGCGCGCCATCGACGGCGCGCAGGGCAGCTACGGTCGCAGTGACCTGCTCCGGGTCTACCTGCCAGCCTTCTGCCGGGCTGACACCGGGAAGTGCTCGCACCGCCAGAACCCGCGGTGCGGGCAGCCCGCCGCCCGTCAAGGTCAGCACCCTGGTCACCTTCTGCGCGGCATCAAGCAGCACGCCATGAGCCGCCCAGACGCTGGTCGAAGTCACCATTGACCACCCGGCATCATAGGGGCCGGGATGCTGCGCAGGGTTCAGCCCCGGTGGTACGCGCCCGCCCACCAACCCCACCACCTGATCCAGCGTCAGGCGGTCCGGCAGGCCCACGGGGGTGACGGACTCGCGCAACGTCCAGGAGACAGCCGGAATACCGTCATGCGCGGTATCCTGCCGCAACGTGGCGGGCAGCGCGAATGTTGCGGCCTCTCCGGCGGCGGGGCTTACAGTCAGCAGCGCGGCGCCATTCGCGACATCGCTGAGACGAGCCATGCCCACGGCCGGGGTGGCCAGAGTCAGACCGTCAGGTACCGCCGCACGCGGCACCGGGATCACGATCGGCAACCCCGCCGCAATCACGACAAGTGCGACGGCCAACGCCAGCTTCAAGCGGGCCGCCATCGATGAAACGGGCCGCAGGGCCTTCGGCCAATAGACAAACAGCGTCACCGGAATCAGATAGGTCAACCAGCCCAGCACCTCGATCAACCGAGGGTCGGCCGGGATGCCCAGAACGCCGGTGATCAGCGCCGATTGCACGCTGCCCGGCGCCACCAACCACGACAGATCGAGCGTGCGCTGTTGCCCGGCCTGCAGCCAGCCGGCTTCATGCGCGGTGCGCAGGCTGCTGATGACCAGCCCGGCCGCGACAAGGATCAGGAAGCCCCCGGTCAATCGGAAAAAGCGTGACAGGTTGATTTTCACCCCACCGGCAAAAATACCCCAGCCGATGGCAACCGACAGGACAAGCCCGGTGATCGCCCCTGCCGCTGCTAACACCGCCGATTGCGCGGCTGAAAAGGTGGCCAGCAGGAATACGCTGGTTTCAAACCCCTCGCGCAGCACCGCAAGAAACGCCATCAGCGTCAGGGCGAAGGCCCCTGCCCGGGTCAGCGCCCTTGCAGTCTCGGCTTCCAACTCGCGTCTCAGGCTGCGGGCGTGGGTGCTCATCCAGACAATCATGCCGGTCACGAAGACCACGGCCATGGCGCCGATCACAGATTCCAACGCCTCCTGCTGGGACTGCGGAAGCGACCGTTCCAGCAGGCTGAGCCCGACGCCGACCGCGATGGAAAGCGCCACGGCCAGTGCGACACCCAGCCACATCGGGCCAAGGCTCTTGCCGTTCCGGCGCAGGAAGGCAGCTATTATGCCCACGATAAGCGAAGCTTCGAGCCCCTCGCGCAGGCCAATGACAAGGGTCGCCAGCATCCCGTCCTCGTTACCAGACTAAATTAGTCAGGTTTCGTAAAGTTCCTGACTAAAAGAGTCAACAAGAATCCGGACGGGTCCATTCAAGAGGCTGCAGTCAGCCTAGTGCGAACCCGTTTCTGCTTGCCAAAACCCCTCGGGCCGCATGCCGTTTCGCAGCGCGAGCCGGAACCCCCGATACATCATGACCGCAAGACGAATGGCTTACGGCGACGTCTCGAAGAACCGAAACCAGGACCACTGGGTGATGGTAGAAGGCTGCGCGACCACCCTGCCCGCCTCAAGCAAGTTTCTTCTGACTGGCCGCGTGGAATTTTCCTGCGAGGTCAGATGATCGCCCTAACCCACTCAAGAAATTTGTTTCGTCCACATCTTTTCACAGCGACCTTAAACAAACTATGATGATAATCACAAAGCGATGCCGCTCAGACAGCAATGGAGAAAAAATGGGCGAGCTCACGTCCCGCCAAATTGAAATTATCGGCCTTGCCCGCGAAATGGGGCGTGTCGAGGTAGAGGATCTTTCCCGTCGATTTACCGTCACGACGCAAACAATAAGAAAGGATCTGAACGACCTCTGCGATCGGAACATACTGGTGCGAACGCATGGCGGCGCGACGATCAGTTCCGGCGTCGAAAATCTCTCCTATGAAGCGCGGCGCTTCGTTGCGGCGGACCAGAAGCGCGCCATCGGACAGGCGGCAGCGGCCCTGATCCCAAACAAATCCTCGCTGTTCATCAATATCGGAACGACGACGGAAGAGGTCGCCAACGCGTTGGCATCGCACGATAAACTTTTGGTAATCACGAACAACCTGAACGTCGCGACGGTGCTTTACCGGATGCCGGGCATCGATGTCATCATTGCCGGCGGCGAGGTGCGTCGTTCGGACGGCGGTGTCGTTGGCGCGCAGACGATCGACCTCATTCGCCAATTCAAGGTGGATTATGCGGTGATCGGCGTTTCCGCAATCCACGAAGACGGATCCCTGCTCGACTTCGACTACAGAGAGGTCCGCGTGGCGCAGGCCATAATGGAAAACGCGCAAAACATTATTCTGGTCGCAGATCGGACAAAGCTTGGCAGATCAGCCCCGGTCCGTATTGCCCATATCAGTCAGGTAAAAACCTTCGTCACGGATTCTCTTCAATCCGAGCCGTTGCGCTCCATTTGCAATGTGCGCGGAGTTCACGTGATAGAAACAGATCTGAATCAGAATTAAACCGTATCAAATCTGCCATTAGCGTCGACATACCGCCCGAAGTGTCGGAAGGGCGACCCCTCGCCCATTGCTGGAAAAGGGGCCGCCCAGGGACCAAAGGGTCAGTTCTTCTTCGGCTCCTCAGCTTTCCAGGTCTTGAGGAGTTCTTCATAGTCGATGGTGACGCCCTGGGGCTTTTCATCGGCAAGCTTGCGCTGGGGCGCGAGGGTGCCGTCTTTTTCCGCCTTGGCGTACCAGTACTCGGGGTCTTTCTCGGGGTTCATCTTGGGCCCGAGATCGCCCTGCACCCCCGACCGCTCCAGCCGGCTCATGATATCGTCCTGCGCTTTGGCAAGGCCGTCCATGGCTTCCTGTGCCGAGGTTTCGCCCGAGATCGCCTTCGAGACGTTCTGCCACCAGACCTGGGCAAGCTTGCCATAGTCAGGCACGTTGACCCCAGTCGGGGTCCAGAGCTTGCGCGCCGGGCTGCGGTAGAACTCGACCAGACCGCCGACCTTCGGCGCGATATCCGTCATCGCCTGATGCCAGATGTCACTGTCGCGAATGACATGCAGGAAGGTGACGGATTTCTTCAGCGAGACCGTCTTCGACACGCAGAACTGGGCATAGAGCCAGCCAGCCTTGACCTTCTGCGGGTCGGCGTATTTCAGGAAGGTCCAGCAGCCGACGTCCTGATAGCCGAGCTTCTGGCCTTCCTTCCAATAGGCGCCATGCGGGCTTGGTGCCATCCGCCATTTCG
The DNA here is from genome assembly GCA_963837565.1 of uncultured Pseudomonadota bacterium. Lineage (GTDB taxonomy): Bacteria > Pseudomonadota > Alphaproteobacteria > Rhodobacterales > Rhodobacteraceae > Solirhodobacter. Next base: position 240,033 of record CAWIOC010000018.1, on the reverse strand, counting down.
GCGTGCCATCAGCGTTCATCACCGGCAGATCGGGCTTGGACAGGGCCGCTGTAAACGCGCTGTACCAGAAGATCTGCTGCGCGACATGACCCTGACCGGGCACCGCGCCGGCTTCGAGGAAGTCCATGCCCGCCGCTTCCGGTGGCGCGTATTTCTTCAACCATTCGACGAACTTGGTCAGCGCATAAACCGCCGCCGGTCCGTTCGCATCGCCGCCGCGGCTGATCGAAGAGCCGACCGGAATGCCATTCTCGGCCCGGATGCCCCATTCGTCCACCGGCTTGCCGTTCGGCAGGCCACGGTCCCCGGCACCGGCCATCGACAGCCAGGCATCGGTAAAGCGCCAGCCAAGCGAGGGGTCCTTCTTGCCATAATCCATATGGCCATAGACCTTCTCGCCGTCGATCGTCTTGACGGTATTGGTGAAGTAATCGGCGATGTCTTCATAGGCCGACCAGTTGACCGGAACGCCAAGGTCATAGCCGAACTTCTTCTTGAAGCCGTCCTTGATCTCGGGCCGCTGGAACCAGTCATGGCGGAACCAGTAGAGGTTGGCGAATTGCTGGTCGGGCAATTGGTACAGCTTGCCATCGGTGAAGGTGCCGAAGGACAGGCCGATGAAGTCGTTGAGGTCGAGGTTCGGGTTGGTGATCTCCTTGCCGTCACCCGCCATGAAATCGGTCAGCGAGCCGCCGACGATGTCCTTGTAGCGCGGGTGGGTCCCGATGAAGTCAGAAGTCGTTCATCCAGAAGTCATAGATCGGCTTACCCGACTGGATCTCGATCTCGATCTTGTCGACGAGCAGGCCCTCATCCATCAGCTCATGGCTGACCTCGATGCCGGTGATTTCCTGAAACGCCTTGGTCAGGGTCTTGGATTCATACTGGTGGATGCCGAGGATTTCCGAAACGGTGCTGACCTTCATGCCCTTGAACGGGGCCGCGGCCTTCACGAACCATTCCATCTCTGCCATCTGCTCTTCTTTCGAGAGCGTCGAGGGCTGGAACTCTGCGTCGATCCACTTCTTGGCTGCATCCATCTGCTGCGCATAGGACGGCGTCGGCGTCAGCAGGGCGGGCGCTGCTACCCCGGCCGCTGCCACCGCCGCGCCTGACTTCAACAGGTCGCGTCTTTTGATATCCATCTTCTTTCCTCCTCCATTGTTATTCCAGCGTGGATGTCGCGCTGGACGATTGACCCTCAAGCGTAGATGAACAGAGCGATGGCCAATGCGACCGAGGCCCCGAGGGGATACAGAAGAGACCCGCCACCGAGGCGCATCCAGAGGATGAACAGGTAGGCAGAGCCCAGTAGAGAAACGAAAAAACGATCCCCGCGCGTGGTCGGGAACATCAGGATCCCACGCCGCGGCACTTCGGGTCTGACCACCGCCAGCACCGTGAACAGGACCACGCCAGAGGCGATCAGCCCGAGGAACAGGGCGATCTGCCAGGTCCAGGCCATCCATGCGAACATTGCCCCGCCCCCCTCAGACGCGCCCAAGGGCAAAGCCCTTGGCGATATGGTTGCGCACGAACCAGATGACGACCGCGCCCGGGATCATCGTCAGTACCCCGGCCGCAGCCAGTTGCGACCAGTCCATCCCCGAGGCCGAATAGCTGCGCGTCATCACCGCCGCGAAGGGCAGCGCATTGGTCGCGGTCAGCGTCGTCGCCAGCAACTGCTCGATCCAGGAGAACATGAAGCAGAAGAAAGCGGTGACGCCGATGCCGTTCGCGATCAGCGGGATGAAGATGCGGGTGAAGAAATGCGGGAAGGAATAACCGTCGATCTGCGCGGTCTCGTCGATCTCGCGCGGCACGCCACCAACGAACCCCTCAAGGATCCAGACCGCCAGCGGCACGCTGAACAGGCAATGCGCCAGCGCCACGCCCCAGACCGTGTCGAACAGCCCCACCGCATAGTAAAGCTCGAAGAAAGGCAGCGCGAAGACCGCGGGCGGTGCCATCAGGTTGGTCAGCAGCCAGAAGAACAGATGCTTGTCGCCGACAAAGCGATAGCGGTTGAACGCATAGGCCGCAGGCAGCGCCACCGTGACAGAGATGATCGTGTTGATCGCCACATAGGTCAGCGACACCCCGAAGGCATGCACCCAGGACGGATCGTGGAGGATGTCGAAATATTTCTCCAGCGAAGGGTGATGCGGGAACAGCGACATGCGGGACATGATGTCCTCATTCGTGCGCAGGCTGAGGTTGATGAGCCAGTAGATCGGCGTCATCAGAAGGATCAGATAGACGATCAGGCCGATCTTCGCGCCAAGGCTGCGTTGCATCACGCGTCCCCCCTCTGGTCGAGCTGCGTCATGATGGTGAAGAAGACGTAGCAGATCGTGATGGTGATCAGCTGGTAGACCAGGGACATCGCCGCCGCATTGCCCAGATCGAGCTGCCCCAGCGCGATCTTCACAAGGTCGATCGACAGGAATGTCGTTGCATTCCCCGGCCCGCCGCCGGTCACCACCATCGGCTCGGTGTAGATCATGAAGCTCTGCATGAAGCGCAGCAGAACCCCGATCACCAGCACCTTGTGCAGCTTCGGCAGTTCGATGTTCACGAAGACCGCCCAGCGGCTGGCGCCGTCGATCCGCGCCGCCTGATAATAGGCGTCGGGGATCGCGCGCACCCCGGCGTAGGACAGCAGGATCAAAAGCGGCGTCCAGTGCCAGACATCGATCACCACGATCGTGGCCCAGGCCGAGGTCGCATCCTGCGTGTCGTTGTAATGCAGTCCGATCCAGTTCAGCGCCGCCCCGAACAGCCCGATATCGGCGCGCGCGAAGATCTGCCAGATCAGGCCGACGACGTTGTAGGGGATCAGCATCGGCAGCGCGATCAGGATCAGCGTGATCCCCACCCCGCGCCCCGAGCGCGGCATGCACAGCGCGATGGTGATGCCCAGCGGCACCTCGATGGCGAGAATGACCAGCGAGAATACCAGGTTGCGTGTCAGCGCCCCGGCAAAGCGCGATCCGATCGCGGTGGTCGGGTCAAGCAGCGCCCTGAACCATTCCTCGCCCGCCCAGAAGAAGCTGTTCTGCCCCATCGTGTCCTGAACCGAGTAATTCAGCACCGTCATCATTGGCAGCACCGCCGAGAACAGCACGAGCGCGAGCACCGGGATCAGCATGAACCATGCCCTGTTGTTCTGGGTCTTGCTGCTCATGTCGCTGCCCCCTGCACCCGTTGTTCATTGACATAGACAAACAGCCGGTCCTGCCGGATGCTGAGCCCCGCCCTGTCGCCGTCAAAGCTCATCTCGCGCGGCACGGTGGCGAAGATGTCGCGTCCGCCCATCTCGACCCGTGCCAGCCGATGCCGGCCCAGCTCTTCGATCCGCTTGATGCGCACCGGAATGCCGCCATCGCGCGACAGCACCGCATAATCCGGCCGGAACCCGATCTTCACCGATCCGCCCGAAGCGACCTCGGGATAGCTCGCGCCCAGTTCGATCACCTGCGCGCCGACCCGCGCGCTATGGCCGCTGACCTCTGCCTCAAGGATGTTCATCCCGGGCGAGCCGATGAAGTAGCCCACGAAGGTATGCGCCGGGAACTCGAACAGCTCGCTTGGCGATGCGACCTGCAGCACCTGACCGTCGCGCATGACGACCACCTGATCGGCAAAGGTCAGCGCCTCGATCTGGTCATGCGTGACATAAATCATCAGCACGTCCAGCGCGCGATGCACCGCCTTCAGCTTGGAACGCAGCTCCCATTTCAACGAAGGGTCGATCACCGTCAGCGGCTCGTCGAACAGCACCGCCGCAACATCAGAGCGCACCAGCCCGCGCCCGAGCGAGATCTTCTGCTTGGCATCCGCGGTCAGCCCGCGCGCGCGCCGGTCGAGATCACCCGTCAGGTCCAGCAGCTCCGCGATCTCGGCCACCCGCGCCTTGATGACTGCGCTGTCCAGACCGCGGTTTTTCAACGGAAAGGCCAGGTTCTGCGCCACCGTCATCGTGTCGTAGATCACCGGAAACTGGAACACCTGCGAGATGTTGCGCTGCTCGGTCGGAAGTCGGGTCACATCGCGACCGTCAAACAGCAAGCGCCCGTCCGACGGGATCAGCAGCCCCGAGATGATGTTCAAAAGCGTGGTCTTGCCGCAGCCCGACGGCCCCAGCAGCGCATAAGAGCGGCCGTTCTGCCAGACATGGTTCAGCGGATGCAGCGCGTAGCTCTCGGATTGCCCTGCCTTGCCTCGGTAGCGATGGCCAATTCCGTCCAGTGTGATCTCTGCCATGCGCCTGCCCCTCAGTGGCCCCGGGCGGCGACACGCGCGCCACTCTGGTCAAATACAAAGATCCGATCGGCATCGACGTGGATCGTGACCGCCTGTCCGGGCTGCAAGGTGCTGACCCCGGCCTCGACACAGACGAAGCGGCCAAGCGCTGTCTCGACATGCACGAAGCTTTCCGAACCGCTGATTTCAGACAGCACCACCGTGCCCGAGGTGGTCAGCGATTGCGGCCAGGGCGCCCCCAGGCTGACGATGTCGGTCCGGAACCCCAGCGTATAGGTCCCGTCCGGCAGCGCCGTAAGCGCGCCCTGAGCCGCCATCTGCTGGCCCGCGCCAAAGCGGATCATGGCCCCGGTCTTGCTGACCCGCAGTTCATTCAGCGGCGGATCGGAAAACACCCGCGCCGCCTCGATCGACCCCGGGTCATGATAGACCTCTGGGGTTGCGCCAAACTGGGTCAGTCGCCCTTCATAAAGCGCCGCGGTATTGCCACCGAGTTGCAACGCCTCCAGCGGCTCGGTCGTCGCATAGACCAGGATCGAGTTCGTCTCCGACAGGATCCGCGGCAGTTCCTCGCGCAATTCCTCGCGCAATTTGTAATCAAGATTGGCCAGCGGCTCGTCCAGCAGGACCAGATCCGCGCCCTTCACCATCGCCCGTGCTATCGCGGTGCGCTGTTGCTGTCCGCCTGAGATCTGCGACGGCATTCGATCCAGAAGGCCCTCAATGCCCAGCACCGTCGCCATCCGCCGCACCCGCGCGTCCAGTTCTTCGCGCGCCACGCGCGCCACCCGCAATGGCGAGGCGATGTTCTCATAGACGGTCAGCGAGGGGTAATTGACGAATTGCTGATACACCATGGCAACCGAACGGCGCCGCACCGCAACACCCCGGACATCCCGACCGTCAATCAGGATCTGCCCCCGACCCGGCACATCAAGCCCCGCCATCAAACGCATCAAGGATGTCTTGCCAGCCAGCGTCGCACCCAAAAGCACGTTCATCGTGCCACGGGTGAGCGTCAGAGAGACATCGCTGAGGACAGCGAGCCCATCAACCGTGACGCTGACATTTTTCATTTCAAGCGTCATTTACTGATCTTCGCCCCACCCATGACATCTTCCACCAGCTCCCCCCGATGACAAATGGCTGGCCCGCAACACGGGCCTCTTCTGGTCGCACCCGATCCCGGTGCGCCACGGCTCGGTTGGCAACGCGATCCCTGGTTGCGAGTGTCGGCAACATGCCACCAGACAGCCTGAGATTGCGCCGGACCTTCAGTCTCCCCGAGTCGAGGTTCATCTCGACATTGCTTTTCTTCACCTCCCATTGCTTAGCCGAAGGAAAATGTTCAGGCAATGGCTCATTATCTTCAAAAGGAAGATAGTACTGAAGCAAACGCTTTCGGAAGCGCGAGTTTGCAGGTTCCGCAGGACTTTATCTTTCGCCAAATGCTGCACCCGCGAAATGTTTGGGTCAAACTCAGGGAAAATGACGCTCATTCTGGGCACACGATTCGGTTGTGTCACAATGCACATTCAAATAGCTTCCCATCCTGAGCCAACTGAAAGATATAATGAGCATTAGCTTGGCGGATAGTGGCATCGTGACTGATATCTATGACATTGCGATCATCGGCGGCGGCATCAACGGATGCGGAATCGCGCGTGAGGCTGCCGGTCGCGGCGCTTCGGTCTGCCTGTTCGAGATGGGCGATCTGGCAAGTGCGACCTCCTCGGCCTCGACCAAGCTGATCCACGGCGGCTTGCGCTATCTCGAATATTACAAATTCCGACTGGTCCGAGAGGCCCTGAAGGAACGCGAGGTTCTATGGAAGATCGCCCCACATATTGTGTGGCCGCTGCGCTTCGTGCTGCCATACCACAACGCATTGCGACCGGCCTGGCTGCTTCGCACCGGCCTGTTCATCTATGATCACCTCGGCGCGCGCAAGCTGCTGCCGCCCACCCGGCGGGTCGATTTCCAGCAGGATGCAACCGGCGCCCCGCTTCGAAAGGGGCAGTTCGCCTTCGGTTTCGAATACTCGGACTGCTGGGTGGATGATGCAAGGATGGTGGTCCTGAACGCGCGCGATGCGGCCGCCCGCGGTGCCAGAATCAGGCCGAAAACCAAGGTCACCGGCCTGCAAAGGGCATCGGATCACTGGGTCCTGACCACCCGCTCTATGCGTTCCGGGGCGCAAGAATTGGTCAAAGCGAAGGTCATTGTGAATGCGGCAGGCCCCTGGGTCGAGTCGGTGCTAGCCATGCAGCACCCCACGACCGACCAGCGCAGCGCTCGGCTGGTCAAGGGCTCGCACATCGTGGTGCCGCGGCTCTTTGCACATGACCGCTGCTATATTTTCCAGAACGCGGACAAACGTATCATCTTCGCGATTCCCTATGAGGATGACTTCACCCTGATCGGCACAACGGATCAGGACTATCACGGCGATCCCACAGACATCGCGGCGAGCGCTGACGAAATCGATTATCTCTGTGCCTCGGCGCAGGAATATTTCGCGGCGACGATCACACCTGCGCAGGTGGTCTGGTCCTACGCCGGGGTCAGATCGCTGTTCGACGACGGTGCGACTGACGCACAGGCTGCAACCCGCGACTATACCCTGAAACTGGACGCCGAGGCCGGCGCTCCCCTGCTGTCGGTGTTCGGCGGCAAGATCACCACCTACCGGCGGCTGGCAGAACAGGCGATCGAAAGGCTTGGCGCCTACCTGCCCGCCCCCGTCATGGCCAAGGGCCGCTGGAGTGGGCGCGCCCCGCTGCCCGGCGGAGAGTTTCCGGCCCAGGGGATCGAGGCGTTGCGGACAGAGATCCGGCAGCGGCACGACTGGCTCGCGCCACCGGATCTGATCCGGCTGACCCGGACCTACGGCACCCGGACCGCCATGATTCTCTGACGGCGCCACCAGTTATGCGTCACTTGGAGAGAATTTCGGCGCCGGCCTCTACGCGGCCGAAGTCCGTTATCTGATGCATGAGGAATGGGCCCAGACTGCAGAAGACGTGATCTGGCGCAGGACCAAGCTCGGTCTCCGCCTCAGCAAGGCGCAGGTCGAACGCCTTGCCGCCTTCGTTCAGGCCGAGCTTGGCGCGGTCACCACAGACTGACCCACGCCCCGGCACTGCCCCGGGCCCCGAGGAGGAACGATGCCACCCGTCGACATTCATCTGCAAGGCCTGTTCTCGACCCCCGTGGCCGCGATCATGTTGCCGGGCTTCGAAGAGCGTAACGCCGCATTGACCGAGGTCATCCTGACCCGGCGACAGACGCATCCTTCGATCACCGCATCGAACCTCGGCGGCTGGCATTCGTCGCGCGACATGGCCGCCTGGGGCGGGCCGCATGTGCAGGACCTGCTGACCAAGGCGCGCTCTGCCGTCAATCAGCTGACAACCGATCGCAAGGGCAATCCGGTCAAGCCAGACTGGGTGGTCGAAGCATGGGCGAACGTCAATGGCCCCAACAGCTCGAACGCGGCGCATTACCATCCGGGGTCCTTCTGGTCGGCATCCTACTACGTCGCCGACGGTGGCTGCGCCGACGATCCCAGCCTTGGCGGCGAATTCGAAATGCTCGACCCGCGCGGCCCGGCCCCTATGATGCACGCGCCGTCCCTCAAATTCGCGGGCGAAGATGGTCTGACCGCGGGCAGCGGCCAGACGATTCGCCCCCGTCCCGGCCTGTTGTTCATCTTCCCGTCCTTCCTGATGCACGGCGTGCGCCCTTATGTGGGCCAGGCCTTGCGCATTTCCATTGCGATGAATTTCGGCCTCTATGCCCAGGCAGATGGCGAGAAACCCTGAGCCGGGGTGCGGCGACACCCTGACCTGAACCGGCAGGCATCAGAGAACGGCAGAGGCCCCAATGAACGTCACCTTTCGCTGCGATCCCGCGTTGCTCGGCCTGATCCCGCGCCCGGTCCCCGCCCGGCAGGCGCTGCCCGACTGGCTCCGGTCGATGCCGACCACGGCCTTTTCGGCACTGCATGGCGCCGAGGTGCGAACCGTCAAGCAGTGCCCCCCCTTCGTGGACGGCATGGCGCATGGCTTCGTGATGACGCTTCCCTGCGATGTCACCGTGGAAGAGGGGCATTTTTCCTGGAATTGGGAGCTTCCATCGCTGTCAGAGCGGATGCACCCACGCGCACCGCTCAGCTTTCATGTGCCCGCACAGGTTACCGGCAGCCCTCTCAACCCCGGCAACCATACGGTGATCAAGTTCAACAGTTTCTGGACCATTGAGCTGGATCCAGGCTATTCGCTCTTCGCCACGCACCCGGCAAACCGCGAAGATCTGCCGTTTCGGACCCTGACCGGCCTTGTCGATGCCGATCGGTTCAATAGCGTGGGCATTCTCTTTCCGGCAATCTGGGTCGATGCCAGCTTTCATGGCACCCTGCCCGCCGGAACGCCCGTCGCCCAATGTTTTCCGGTGGCGCGCGAGGAACTCACCCTGTCGTATGAGGGCTTTTCGCAAGACCGTTCCAACATCTATGACGACACCGCGAATGCCTTGCTTCGAACGCCGGGGGTCTATCGCAAGACCTACCGCGACAAGCGAGAACGCGAACCGCGCCCTGCCTCCAGCAAGTGATCGCGCAGCGCATCAAGGTCCAGCCATAGCTCGCCCGAGGGGGCTGTCGTCAGCGCCTGGGCAATCCGCCCGAACCCGTCGGGACGCAGCAGCAAGGCGCGCCCATAGGCTTGCTTTGCCGCACTCAGGTCACCGCCCTCCTGCAGCACGATGCCAAGGTTCGTCTCGGCCTCGGCAAGCTCAGGGCGTAGCTCCAGCGCGCGCAGGTAGGCCTGTTCCGCCCCGGTCCAGTCGCCAAGGTCCTGCAACGCCAGCCCCAACTTGAACCAGATCTCCGGGGCGTCGGGTGCCAGCGCCGCCGCGCGCCCGAACGCCTCGACGGCCTCGCCAAACCGCCCCATGCGGTGCAGAAGATCGCCCTGTTTCAGCGCTGCAGGCGCCGAGGGCGCCCGTTGCCCAGCAAGCGCATGGGCGGCCAGCGCCTGGGGCAGTTGCCCCGCCGCCTCGAACGCCCCGCTGATCTCGATCCAGCCTGCGGTGAAGCCAGGAAAACGCGCCGCCAGGTCCTGCAACAGCGACGACACCGTGATGCCCCCCTTGGCAATCAGTGCCGCGCAGGCGGCGAACGCCGCCTCGGCATGCGTCGGGTCCAGCTCAGCCGCCTGATGAAATCGGAAAGCCGCAAGATCAAGATCGCCCGCCATCCGCGCGATACGACCCGCCAGCACAAGCGTGGGAACATGATCGGGCTGCCGTGTCAGCACGACCTGCACCGATTGCTCTGCGCCGACAGGATCCTTGGCGGCCAGCCGGATTGCCGCCATCAACTGATGCGCGCCGACATCCTCGGGCCGGTCATCGAGCAACGCGCGGCAAGCCGCCTCGGCCCGGGCAATCTCTCCGCGGTTCAGATCGTGCAGGCAGTTGCGAAACCGGTCACCCCAGTCGTCTTTCGTCATCTCGGCTCTTTCCTGCCCCGACAGACGGGTTCCCGGCGCAGCAATGCTCGCAAACCCGCGGGCCCCGCCGCCGGCCTGACCTTTCATGCCGGTCACGGGGTGCTGTCAGATCAATGCGAAGTTTCTCCCATTTTTCTAGCGATCACAACGTTTTAGGCTGCAAGGAGGCAACTCCGCGATAACGGCGCCCAGTTTCCTGAGGGTCACGAATACCGAGTTCCTGGAACGCAGCGCCATAGGGGCGGGGCCGATCTTTCACAATCGCATCCGCACTCCCATGCCGCTTCAGCGTTTTCTTCACGAATTTCAAGGCAGTCTTCTGGCCGCACGTCTTCGTCACGAAGCTTTCGAGCACCCTGCCCTCGTGATCGACCGCTCGCCGGAAGTAGTGCCGGTCTCCGTTGATCCTCACGAACGCCCCATCCGAGCGCCATTGCCGGCGGCATGAACGCATCCCCGACACCCGACACTTCCGGATCTTGGCGGCGAACAGCGCCCCAAATCCATTCCACCAGAGCCGCATTGGCTCGCTGCTGATCGCAATTCCACGCGCATGCTGCAGGTCCTCGACGGTCCGCAGCGACAACGCGAACCGGCTATCCATCATCACGGCAAGGCGGATGATCTTGGACGAGGTTTTGAACGAGTGAAACGGGGAAGGTCGGGTCATCCTGCGACGCTAGACGGACGCCCTGCCCGCCTCAAGCGAAGTGTTCCTCTGACAGAACCCCTAGTCGGCCTCGACATCAACGAGAACTCCAGGTCCCGGCGTCTCGATGTTCAGACTGTCATCGATGGCACGTGTGCGAATTGAATAGCGTCCGGGATGGAGGGGCAACCACATGTAGGACCAGCTCTCTCCCCCGACAGCAGGGTGCCAGGTCGCGCCGTCATTGGTCGAGACTTCGACAGCCGCCACCAGCCCGTCTGCATCGGCCGCGGTTCCGCTGATCGTCAGGGGATGCTTTACGACGAGGCGCGTGCCCTCGTCCGGCACCTGCACGATCGAGACCGGGGGCTCGCGGTCGGTCGTGGCCTTTGCCGCCACCAGATCCTCTTGCAGCATCGCAGGCTGGACGCTCATCTCAGCCAGCAGGTTCACCATCAGTTGCTGCGCGTTCGCATCTTCTGGCGTCGGTGGGATCGGATCATCGAAAAGGTTGCAGTAATCGTGGTCGGTGTCCAACCCGAATGACCAGAAGACCGTGCCTGCCCCGAACACGATGGCCCCGCTTGCTGCTCGGTAGAGCGTCAGGCGATGCGTGGCGAGCGCGCTCCCGAGGTTTTGGCCATAGTCCAATACGTAGGAGGTGACCGGTACGGTGGTCTCCGACAGATGCACCAGTCCTGCTGGACGATGGCCGTTGTCGGGTGCCTCGTCCCATTCGTAGCCAAGCATCCCCGGTGCCAGCTTGGCGACTTGTCCGCGTGGCGTTCCGGCCAGCGGTGCATTGCGCCAGAACCGAAGCTGTGTGCGGTCGTGTGGAACCTCGATCGTGTCCGCCCGGCAGGAATCTACCATGAAGATCGTTCCGGTCAGCGCATTCTCCGGGCGACCGCCATCTGAGGGTGGGCTGAACCGCGGATCGCGCCAGGTTCCCGTCCATTCCGCCGACGGGTCGATCTTTGCATCTGCCGAGGTCTCTTTGTAAGTGACGAGGGTGCGGTGCGGCGTGCCGGCCGCATCCGGCTCCCACCGCGTTTTCCAGAAGACCTCGTTGCCGCTGAGAAACATCAGATGCACGCCGGCATCGCGCGCGGCCTCGACATGGGCGCGCTGATCGCCGGACCAGTATTCGTCATGCCCGACAGAGGCAAAGACCTTGAAATCGGTCAGCCGGGCGCCGCCAGGTCCAGTGTCGACACCCGAGATATAGGCGATGTCGTAGCCATTCCGCTCGAACCATCGGATCGCCGCGTATTCGGGACCGAATACGAAATCCTGTGGGCCGGCATAGGTCCCGTCGCCCTCGCGCGTCACGAAAGGCCTGTTATAGCTCACTTTGAAGGCGCGTCCGTTTGGGCTGCAAGTCGCATCGCCACCATAAAGGTTGACACCGCCCCAGCCGTTATAGGCTTGCCATGTCGGATCCGCGGTCTGAAAGACGATGTCGCGCGGCACGTCATCGCAACGGACAACGAAGGGCACATGGCTTTCGCCTGGGATGCCATCCTGGCGCACGAGTTTGGCTATGTAGACGCCAGAGACGGCATCCGCTGGAACGTTCCAGGACGCGGTGATTGCCCAATTGCAGCAATCCACGAGCCCGGTCGCCGGATCGCGCAGCGGATCGGGTTGCACTGAAGCACATGTCTGGTTTAGCCGCGCGACATGTCGCGCACCGAGGCCATCGTAATAGCCAAGGCGGTAAATATCGATCCGGTAATCGCGACAATCTGTGTCGATCTTGAAAAAGACCGGACTGCCCTGATTCACGCTGAACCTTGAGGTAAAGCCTTCGATATTGCTTGAGCCTGGCCCGCGCAACTCCCAATCTTCCGACGGATTGCCTGGTTTCGCGTTTTCGAGAGAGATCGCGTTTGCTATTGCCATATTGCCCATTCTGGACACGTCACCGAGTCCGGAAGCTCACTAAAAAAGACCAATCTATAAAACTGCTCAAGGCTTGCGGATGAATTCAATGATCCCCAGCGATTCCAATACTCGATTGATCTGGCACTGCAAGGGCATTCTTGCCGTCGGGGATGCCCCCTCGCAATAGCATCGCAATGTTCCAACGTGACGTTTCTTGAGCGATCGCAGAGCGAAAGAGGATCCCTACCCCCTACAGCGCGCGAACACGACCCAACATCTGATATGCAAACCGGGGATCTACGCATCTCGCAAGCCCATTTTGGGTGACTACTCTTCGCCTCGATGACAAAACGACTGGCCATTTACCCTGGCCATCGTCTGGAGACATGCTGCCTGTTACATCCTGCCCGAGCCATGCAGGTGGCTCAAAAACTGAAAAGGGCTCTGTTTCAAGAAGCCCGAACAGAGCCCGTCGGGAGTCAAAATCATCCGGCTACCTTGGCTCCCCAGCGATGCGGCTTCGCTCCTGATTCCAGACGGTGCGAGCACCGAAGTGTTGACCGATCAGAAGATATCGAAGAGCTCCATAGATCGTGAATGCTACTTTGTCCCTGTGCGAAAAATATGGAAGGCCAGTTGTGCTGGTCCCACCCGCAAGAATCTCTCTGACCGCTCCCTTGCAATCCCAGTAGAATGGGCGGAAAAAGTTCAAATGGCGAAAGCCATGCTTTACCAGATCTCCGCCGTTGCTTATGAGATACTCCCGCATCAGCTTTCGGCCTTGCTCAGGGGTCTTTCGCCCGTGGAAATGAAAAACAACCATGTCGGGCACGTATTCAAGCGCGAAGTTTGCTAAATAAGCGCGGATCAAGAAGTCATCATCCTCTCCCCCATACATAAAGCTGCCGGGCCCGAAACGCTCGTCAAAAGGGCCGACCTTATCTATGACCACGCGGGGTATTACCATGTTGCAACCGTTGATCTGGCCCGAAATGGACTGACCACGGGCCGAATTCTCGCGTCTGCTCCATTGCATCCGTTTAACGCTGGTGTTGATTGTCAACGGCAGGTCAGTCAAGTCGCCAAGTTCGGTCCGCCCGCCCCGCACTGTCGGCTCTCTATCTTGCGATGCATGACGCAACAGGTCGCTGACAAAATCGGGATCCAGCCGGCAGTCGTCGTCCGTAAACGCTAACAACTCACCACGTGCCGCCACCAGGGCGCGGTTCACGGCATGGCCCTTGCCAGCCAAAGGCTCCGTCAAATGAGTGACCGCCACACTATTCCGGCTCGCCCATGCGTTGATGACATCCCCGGTGTCGTCAGTCGATGCGTTGTTAACGATAACGATTTCGGCGTCGAGCAGCGACGCCTTGTTCAGTGATGTCGCAATGGAATCCAAACAATGGTCAAGAAGCCTACTGCGATTTCTGGTCGTAAGAATCACCGACAATTTCATGGTCGTCTCGCAAATAATGTCAGCCAGATTCGGCCCAATCCGCGCTTCTCCAAAAAATTGGCGCCCGACCAATCGTATTGCCATTAAGCTCCAGGCGATCCTCATCATTAGGGAGTAGGTGACGCAAAAAAGGCTCTGTTGAGTGAGAGTCTGTGCTCATGCCTGTCATCCGAGCACCCACCTCTTCCACGTTTGCGTCATGTTCGTTCAATCCCCAGAGGCAACTTTTCGACGAAGTGCTTTACCGACCGCCCTCATTTCAGGGCACTTGCCGCAGGCGCCGCCCGAGCACGCGCCGAAGCCCGCCAATGGCTCCAATGATTTCACCCGTCAGCGGGTGCGAGATCATCCGCAACCCGGCAACCCAACCCAGCACCGCGCCACAGATAGCGAGTGCGAAAGCCGGGAGATGGAGGGAAGCGCCTTCGCCCGCGGCCAGGATCGTCATCACGGGGAGTACTGCCGTCGCGAGGCTGACGACCGCGCCTTCGCCGAAAATGCGGAGCAGATCGCGCCATGCAAAGGGCAACTGCCTTTTGACGAACCAAAGCGTTACGCCGACCTCCAAAGGCGCGGTCAGAAACAGGCTGAGCGCAACCCCCTCCAAGCCCCAGTGCGTCGCAGAAATCACCAATCCGATACAAAGCGGCAGGGTGATGAGGCGGGCGTAAACCTGATCCTGCACGCGGCCAACAGCCACCAGCACCGGGACGGCCAGAAATCCGGGAAATCGGCTGAGCGAGGCCAGCGCCACCAGCCGCACCAGCGGCACCGCTTCGGTCCATTGAGGGCCAAGCAGCAGCAGCACCACCGGATGGGCGAGCAACGCAAGCATTATCAATGCGGGCCACTGCAGCATACAGATATAGGACTGGCCGAGCAAAAAGGCTTCGGACAGGCTTTTGCGTGACTGCGCCTGCGCAGCCAGCGCCGGCAGCACGACCGGCTGAACCGCATTCAGCACCAGACGCTCGGGCAACTGGGTAAGCGAGACAGCACGCGTGAAGATGCCGACCGGGCCGAAGCCCAACAACCGGCCGACGATCAGGCGCGGAAAGCTGTCGTAGACCATGCCCAGCAGCATCGCCACGCTTGACCAGACACCGAAGGCCGCGACCCCGCGCCAGGCGACGAAGCTGGGCCGGAATACCCAAAAATCGGGCCGCGACAACAGTGCGCCGAGCATAGTCGTCAGCGAAACCAGCACCGAAGCCCAGACCAGGCTCGCGGCGCCGAAACCCGCGAGAGCAAGGCCGATCGTCACCACAGTGCTTACGAATGCGGCCGAAATATTGATCCGCGCTATCGCGCCGAAATTGAGATCGCGCCGCATCAACGCCAACAGCGGGGTCGAAAATGGCGCGAAGAGGAAGGCCACCGTCGCGATCCGGATCAACGCGGCGAGTTTGTCATCGCCGTAGAACGAGGCGATCGCCGGGGCTCCGAGAAAAATCGTGAGCGCCAGAACGGCGGACATCGCCGCCATTACGGTAAATGCGGTGCGCACCAATTCCGGGCTGAGTTCGAGCTCCTGTATGATGCAGTTGGCAACGCCGAAGTCGCGAATGCCCTCGACGAGCATAACGATGGTAATTGCCACAATGAAAAGCCCGATCTCCGTCGGGGTCAGCACGCGTGAGACGACCGCCATCGAGACGACAGTCATCAACGTGCCGACGGTCTTGTCAGCGAACGCGAAAGCCAGTGAACGGCGGACAGTCACGCGGTTGTCCACACGCATCGGGCCGGCCCGCGCGAGTGCGACCAGCTGGTCGCGATGCAGTCCGGCTTTGGCGCTCATCCCGCCCTCGCTACCTGTTCGGTGCCGCCCACAGCAACCTCTGCCTCTGTCCGGTCCGGATCACTTTTGCACATGTATGGACCATCTCTTCGGCGCCGACGAATTGCCACGCCGCGAGGGATGTTACGCGCACCCCACAGCAACCCCAGACTCGGCAATTCGGTCATCAATGTGCTGCCGCCGCCTCAACCATACGCCTTAAGGATACCGCCCGCATCCGATTGGCCAAACCCCGGAGCCGGGTCCGCCTAGGCAAGGCGGCCGCAGGCAACCTCGGGTGGGAAGACCAAGACTGCGCGGACCCAATATTGCGGGGAACATGGCGGACGCTATGCCAAGGCCGCATCTGAGCAAATGGGAGAGGCTCGATGCTTGATCGCCGATATACCGTTAACTCGCGTTCCACCCAGACAGCTCCCGTCCGAGCAACCTCTCCAGGAGTACGACCTCAGGCCGGAAAACGTCGTCCAGATATGCCCTGAATTTTGGGTCCAGCGGCTTGCGCTTACCCGGAGACGCATTGAACTTGTCGACTGTACTACGAATTGATCTGCTCAATGCCGAGCAGCCCTTTGACGGCTCCGAGTTAGGGGCTTGAAGTGAGCGCTGATCATCTGGCGAGACCTCGACGCCAAGAAGCCAGATCTGAAATTGATGTTTTCGTTCACAACCGGAAATTCTACGCGGCCGTCGTCGGGAAGACCGAGGAAGCTCAGCACTTTCAGATACTCCCGCCGTGGATCAGCCTTGAAATCATCGAAGACGACGAAGTGAACCTGCTCTCGCGGGAATATCGTCAAGCAGATTTTGTGTCTGAGAACCCAGACTCCCTATCCATTTGTATTAGAGAGCCTGCGCCAAGTTTCCCGCCGGCACCCTTTTCCCTCGCCGCCGAAGTTCCTGGAGGCCCCAAGCACGCTGGAAATTCCACACCGTCTCTTCGCCGCCTTCAGAAGCTCTGAGTGATATGAGTACACGAGATCGGTTGGGCGCCTGAGCATTGCCAGACCTTTGCATCCGGTGCGAAATCCCTGATCTTTTCCATAGCATCACGCGATCGGATGTAGGAGGTGCTTGCTTCGCAAATGATCCGATGCTGGGCCTGAGCGCCAGAAAAGAGCTCCAGATAGGACGTCAAGACTCTGATAGCCGCCAGGGTCTATGTCCTTTGAGAAAAAGTGCGGCTCCTTGTCCGGCGAAAAAAATATTTCCGGGTGCGCCTTCAGGTAACTCACTCATCGATGTCGTTCCGGCCTTTGCCGCTCCAACGATGAAGAAGTTTGGCTTTTTCAAAGAATTAACTCCGCTGAATTGACAGGTGGCCGGACTGGCATTTCCGGAAATTCGGATATTCACGCCGTGCGATGGAGTTTTTGTCCATGTAACCGGATCGCGGACGCCGGTCTCGGGTTCGCCGCGAGGCAAAGAAAGGACCCGCCAAAACCAAGGATTCGGCATCTCGCTATTGCGGCTCGCACCAACCTTCGGTCGCCAACTCAAAATCTACCCTCACACGCACCATTTTCGATGAAAGCGCGGATCAAACAGGACCTGACCGAGGTCCATGGGAACCCCGCTTCCTTGCCCAATCCTTGGCTGCTCGGTCACAGGAGTTCCCGAGTGATCTTGCGACCTGCGCCATTGCGTCAGAATAGCTGCCTTTGTCTCCAACCCGACCTTATCCGTTTGGATAATGCTGCACATCCGGTCTTGTCTCAAACCGACCCGGCAGGCCTACGACCTACCCCTCTGGCAGCACCGGCCGATGGGTTCGAGCATCGCTTTGAAGTAGCGAGAGGGTGAGCGTTGGGCCAAGCGAAATAACCAGCTCGTGCTCAGCAACGCCTCATGCCGTGTTCGCTGGACAAAACCTTGCTCCGCCAGTGTCCTATCGAGCGATCAGAACTTCGATCCCGCGGCGCTCGAATTCCTTGGCGTCCTTATCGGTGATCCCATCATCCGTGATAAAGGAATTCACGACCTCCAGCGCGCCCAGGCGGGTGAAGGACGACCGATTGATCTTGGTCGAGTCCGCCACGAGATAGACATGCGATGCGGCCTTGATCATCGCCTCCTTGAGCTGAAGGTCGGCGAAGCTCGGATAGGTCAGACCGGCATCCAGTGCCACGCCAGCTGTCGCCAGAAATAGCTTGCCGGCAAAAATGTTGCGGAAGTAGTCGACTGACTTGTCACCGCTCAGCGACAGCGTCGGCGCTTTGAACTGGCCACCTGGCATGTGAACGGCGAACCCGGGCACCGCGCCCAGGATCAGCGCGATGTTCAGCGCATTCGTGATGACCGTCAGATTGCGTCGTTCGACCAGCCGCAGCGCAACTTCGGTCGTCGTGGTGCCTGCGTCGATGATCAAGTGTCTCGTTGTCGGCCACGAGAGACGCCGCATGGGCCCCGATCTTGCGCTTCTTGTCCATGTTTTCACTGTGTTGCAGCGTCATCGTGCCAACTTGCCGCGGCACGGTGTTCAGATAGGCG
This sequence comes from uncultured Pseudomonadota bacterium, assembly GCA_963837565.1. Classification (GTDB taxonomy): domain Bacteria; phylum Pseudomonadota; class Alphaproteobacteria; order Rhodobacterales; family Rhodobacteraceae; genus Solirhodobacter. The sequence goes on along the minus strand of CAWIOC010000018.1, from coordinate 221,968 downwards.
CCGCCATGCTCGCGGGTGATATGGCCCTCACTTTCCAACCGCTCCAGATCAAGGCCGACGTCGCCTATTCCAACACCAACGTCAAACTCTGCGGCCAATCGAGCGGCGTCGCTTACGGCGAACTCGGCCCGACGCATCACTCGATCGAGGATTTCGCCTGGCTCCGTCCGCTGACCAACCTGATGATCCTCGTTCCCTCCGACCCTTGGGAAACCGCCGAGGCGGTGAAATTCGCGGCGCAGCCACGAGGGGCCCGTCTTCATCCGCGTCAGCCGGATGCCGGTGCCGGAGCTCTCGGTGCCCAACCGCGTCTTCCGTCCCGGCAAGGCCGAACTGGTGCGCGAAGGCTCTGATCTGGCCATCATCGCCTGTGGCACGACGGTGCATCTGGCCGTCAAAGCCGCTGAAGCGCTGGCGAGTGGCGGCATCTCCGCCCGCGTGCTGAACTTCTCGTCGATCAACCCGCTCGACGAAGACGCCGATCACTGGCCGCCGCCGAAACCGGCGCCATCGTCACGGTCGAGGAGCATTCGGTGCGCGGTGGCCTTGGCGGCGCGGTCGCCGAAGTTGTGGCCACCCGCCACCCGGTCCCGATGGAAATCATCGGCTTTCCCGGTTTCGTTCCCACCGGTCGGTGCAATGGCTGTTCGATCATTTCGGGCTGAGCGCCACGGGCATCGAGACCGCCGCCCGCAAGGTGCTTGGCCGCAAGAGGGGCTGATGACCACGCCGCTGATCCTTGCTGTCGACCAGGGCACGACGAACACCAAGGCACTGCTGATCGGTGCCGACGGGCGGATGCGTGCCCAGGCCTCGGCCCCGCTGGCCTCGGCCTACCCGCAACCCGGCTGGGCCGAACAATCGGCTGACGCGATCTGGGACAGCGTTGTCACCGTGATCGCCAGCATCGTCGCACAGGCGCGAGGGGAGGCCATCGCCGGCATCGCCATCGCGAACCAGCGTGAAATCGCTCGTCGTCTGGGATGCCGACACCGGGCAGGCCCATCGCCCCCTGCATCCTTTGGCAATGCCGACGTACGGCAGACAGCTGCGCGGCGCTGATCGACAGCGGCCATTCCCCTGACGTCGAGGCGAAAACCGGCCTGGCCATCAACCCGCTCTTCCCGGCCAGCAAGCTGGGCTGGATCATCGCCAACAATGTCCGATTGCTTCGGATCTTGCGCGAAAGCGGGACCCTTCGGGCAGGCACGGTCGATACATGGCTGCTGTGGAACCTGACCGGCGGCAAGAGCTTCGCCACCGACCATTCCAACGCCTCTCGAACGCAGCTGTTCAACACCGAAACCCTGCTGTGGGACGCAGAGCTTTGCGGCCTTTTCGGCGCCCCGTGCGGCGCTCTCGCGGCCGTCATGCCCTCAGACAGCCGCTTCGGCGAGACCGTCGCGGGGGCGACCGCGCTGCCCGCTGGGGTCCCGGTTCTGGCAATGATGGGCGACAGCCACGCGGCGCTCTACGGCCACGGTGTTCGCACGCCGGGGCAGGTCAAGGCGACTTATGGCACCGGATCGTCGCTTATGGCGCTGACGCCGGGCCGCATCGCATCGTGCCACGGCTTGTCCGGCACCATCGCTTGGTCAACCGGCGCTGGCGTGGCCTATGCGATCGAGGGCAATATCACTGTCTCGGCGCAGGCAGCGGCCTTCGTGGCGACCATGCTGCGTCTGCCCGACGCGGCGGCATTGTCCGATCTGGCGCAGACCACTGCGTCTTCAGAGGGGGTCACCTTCATTCCGGCACTGGCGGGATTGGGCGCGCCCCATTGGGACGACCAAGTGCGGGGCGTGATCGATGGCCTGACCCTGTCGTCCACCCCGGCTCATGTCGCCCGCGCGACGTTCGAAGCAATCGCCCTGCAAATCCGCGACGTCTTCAGCGCAATCGAGGCGGATATCGGCACCGGACTTGGCAGCCTTCGTGCCGATGGTGGTGCCTCTCGGAACAGCTTCTTGATGCAGCTCCAGGCCGACCTCCTTGGCCGGGAAGTGATCAGAAGCGATCTCGCAGAAGTCGGCGCCATCGGCGTTGCAGCAATGGCGCTTACTTCGGTGGGAATCGATCCATCCCCGCTCCTGCTTGGTGCGGCCCCGGCGACATTCCACCCCATGATCACCGAGACGGCTCGCGCAGCCCAACTCTCGAAATGGAAGCAAGCGCTCGCGCGTGCAAGATTCCAGTTCAAGGCCGACTGACGCCGCTTCAAACTGGCGCCCTGGAAATGAGCGCCCCGATGCGGGTTTTGCGATCAGATCATCCTTTCTCCTCGTAAAGGCCACGCGCGTCAGGAAGTGAACCCGTCAATTCGGTGGCGGAGGGCGCGCCCCTGGTCAAAGTGGTCATGGACCGAGGCCAGCACGGCAGCGACCTTCTGCAATGTTCGAATCCGCCAAAAAAAAGTTAAGCCTTGCCCGCGCCGCCTTCGCAACGGCATGTCCGAAAACCAGACGGTCGCCCTGCACGTCTCAAGGCAGTTTCGTCTGTCAGCGCCAACCCCGCATCACACGGGCCTGTCCCGCGCCCGGGCGCAACCGAATGGGGGCGTCGCTTCCAACCCAGTCGGCACCGTAGCCAGGAATGCCCGAACAAACTGCTTCGGCAAGGACGACGGCGCGATAGACCAGCCGTTGCGCGGTGATCATGCGCGGGCTGGGTTCAAGTTCAGTGCCCGCCACCAGCCACCCCCAAGGCGTCGGCCTATGCGCGAAGGATGAGCAGGCCAGCGCCTTGGGGCGATCGGAATGGGTAAAGGGGCGGGTCTCGATCATCGGCGTCTCTCCTTGGCGTTTCGTGCCTTCTGCCAAGGACTGTGATCCGCACGGCATTTCAGGGCGATGTCGCGCCCCGCTCGCCGATGTTTCGATCATTTCTGGCCGGGCCGTTGCCCGAGGCCCCCGGGCGCTATCTGGGATCGTAGATGTAGCCTTCGCCGCGAACGGTGCGGATCACCTCGGGCTTCTGCGGATTCACCTCGATCTTCTTGCGGATCCTTGCGATGCGGATGTCGATCGATCGATCGAAGGGGTCCCAGGAGCGGTCGTGCGCGCCCTCGAGAATCTGGTCGCGGTTCAGCACCCGGCCCTGATTGCGCGCGAAGAGTTTGAGCAGGTTGAATTCCATCGACGTCAGCCGGATGTCATTGCCATCATCGCCCGTCAGCGTTGCCGCCTCGACGTCGAGCCAGACCTTGCCGAAGCGGAAGCGCTTTCGCTCCAGCAGACGGCGCAAGCCGCGACGCCTCGCGGCGGCGCAAGACCGCCTTGATCCGCGCCGCCAGTTCCCGAAGGTCGACCGGTTTGCCGAGATAATCGTCCGCGCCCATCTCGAGCCCGATGACACGGTCCACAGTATCTCCCGAGGCGGTCATCATTATCACCGCGGGCCGGTCGTCCTGTTGCAGGCTGCGCAGAACCGACAGACCGTCCTCGCCGGGCATGGTGATGTCGAGCACGATCAGGTCGGGCTTCGCCTCGGCCATCGCGGCGCGCAGGGCAACGGCATTGCCTGCCACGCGAACCCGGTGGCCCCGTTTGGCAAGATACTCGGCGACCATCTCCCGCAGATCGGTCTCGTCGTCGCAGACGACGATGTCGGCTTCATCGGTCATGTCGCATTCCCGCGCGCCCGGAGATCCTGGATCATGTCCCGTGCCAGCCGACGCAATTCGGACGGCGCGATCGGCTTCTCGAGGAAGGGGCGCTGGGTCGCCTCGAGGAAGGTTCTCGCCTGCGGGCTCATCGTGTCGCCGGTGATGAAGCCGATCCGGGGAACGAGGCGCGGAAGGTCGCGCAGCAGGGTCTCGTAGAAACCACGCCCGCCGATGCCCGGCATGTTGAGATCGGTCAGGATCAGCGCATAGGGATGGCTTTGCACGAGCGAGAGCGCCGCCTCGGCGGTGGGTGCCGTATCGACGGCAAAACCCTCGCGGCTGAGAATCTCGCGAATGAGATCTGCGACGTCCGGTTCGTCGTCCACCACAAGAAGGCGGGCATGAACGGTGGCGCCGCAGGTCATCTCGTCTGCGTCGCCGTCGTCCTGCGCGGCCCTGGCTACCGGCAAGGTGACATGAAACCGCGCCCCGGGGTTGCCCGGCTCGAAGCTGATCTTTCCCGAATGGGCGCTCAGAACACGATGGCAGAAGGCAAGCCCGATGCCGGTTCCCTTGCCTGCCTCCTTGGTCGTGAACAGGGGATCGAAGATGCGCCCGCGGATCGCCTCCGGGATGCCCGGCCCGTCGTCCGCCACGGTAAGGATCACGCTGTCGGAAGACGCGTCATGCCGCGTCGTCAGCACGATCCGACCGCCCGTGCCGGAACTGCGGATCGCCTGCTCCGCGTTGGTCAGAAGGTTGAGGATTACCTGACCGATCTGGTGGGCATCGCCCTGGACCGTCGGAAGATCGGCGGCAAGCAAGGTCTCGACGCGCAAGTCCTTGCCCGCACTCGCCTGCCGCAGCGCCTCGACAGCATGTTCGACCGCGTCGGCCAGCACCATGGGCTGAAGCCGCACCGGCTGCTGCCGGGCCATGGCGAGAAACGACTTCACGATCCGCGCGCAGCGTTCCGCCGCCTCGCCGATCTTCTCGATCCGGCGCAGCGCCTCGGGTTCGGTCGCCTCCTCCTGCATCATGAGCGTGTGCCCGACGACGATGGACAGCGGGTTGTTCAACTCATGTGCGACACCAGCCAGCAGCTCGCCGAGGGCCGACATCTTCTCGGCCTGAAAGATCTGCTCGCGCTGATGCGCAAGTTCGGCCTGCATCGCCTTTTCGTGACTGAGATCGATGATCGACGCCACCATCACGTCCTCGCCGCGATAGTCGATCAGCCTTGCGGAAATCGCGGCCGGGAAAGCCGTGCCATCGGGTCGCAGGCAAGTGCATTCGAAAGCTTCGACGCGCCCGTCCGGCAGGATCGCGGTCAGAAAATCCGCCCGCTCGATGCGACTGGCAAAATAGTCACCTGCCCCGCGCGCCGTGCCGAGAAGCTCGGTCGCCTGCGGCGAGCGATAGATCACGTGTCCGTCGCCCAGCCGGCACATCACTACGCTCGCCGGGCAGGCCAGCAGGACCCGCCGCAAGAGCAGGTCGGCCTCGCGCTCATCAGCCTCCAGCTGCCTTTGCGCCGTGATGTCGCGCATCATCAGAACCAGCCCACCCTGCGAACAGGGGCTGAGCGAGGCGGCGAGGTAGCGCCCCCCCGGTTCGCCGAACTCGAAGACTTCCGGCGCATCGTCCGGGCCAAGGCGCGCCTTCGCCGCCCGCATTCTCTGCGCCACCGCTCGCGGCAGGTCGCCGCGTTTTTCCGCCTCGCGCAGCATGGCGGTCCAGTCCGACCCCGGAACGATGAGGTCCGAGCAACTTGGGTGCAGGCTATGGAAATTGCTGTTGAAGGCGACCAGCCGACCATCGCGGTCAAAGACGGCGAAGCCCTCGGTCAGCGCCTCCACCACATCGCGAAGATGATCCGATGCGGACGGCGAAAGCGCCCCATCCGACGTCACCTCTCCAAGCACCCGAATGCCGGCATTGGATCCCATCATGCGGCTCCGATCTTCGCAAGATCGCGCGCGTCGATGAGACGATGCACCGTCGCGCCGGTTGCATCGAAATCCAGCGTACCCAGGATCTCGAGGTCGAATGCGTCGGCCACCGCCGCGGCGAATGCATCGTTGACGACGATTGCCATCGGTCGCGCGAACTCGCGCAGCCGACCGGCGTGATAGACCGCGGGACCGAAGGCGTCGTAGATATGATTCTGAACGCCGACGACCGACCCGATCAGCCGACCTGTCGCAATGCCGATCCGGCAGCGCCAGGTGATCGGGTGCGAGAGATTTCGATCCGAGAGATACCGCAGATAGCGGATCGCGGAATGGGCCGTGGCGTTCGCATGGTCGGCGAGCGGATCCGGCATCCCCGACACCGCAACATAGAGTCCGCCCTCGGTCGTGATCCGCTTGCATCCGAATTGCTCGCCGATCTGGTTGAATGCACCATAGATCTCGTTCATCTCGCTGACGATGACGCCGGGTTCGTGGCGCTCAACGAGGTCTGCGAACCCGGTGAATTCCAGACTGAGAACCGTGACCGGCTCATAGACACGCGGCTCGATTGCGCCGAAGACGCGGTATTCCTCGAGCGCCGCGCGCGGCATGATGGTCAGAAGCAGGCGCTCGACCTGTTCCTTGTCGCGCTTCAACTCGCGCGCGTTGCGCTTGACCATCATCGCGTAGCTGTCGATCATCGATTCCAGCTCTTTGATGCGGGTGATGCTCTGACAGATCACCACCACGATCGGCTCGGCACCACCGAACGCCCGGCTGAACTGCATCGTCACGGTCGTGCTGGGGCGGCGCAGGCGGAGCGACGCCTGGACGGCATCTCTCCCGTCACCGGCCAGCCTGGCCGCCAGCGCTGATACCGGGAGATCCGGAAAGCGATCCGCCAATGTTTCGCTGGGCTCGAACGGGCCGAACCATTCGGTGAACGTGTCGTTCTGAAACCGGAACCTGAGAGTATCGAGGTCGAGCAGGGCGACACCAACGCCGGTTGCACCCCGAAGCTGTTCAATGATCGCGTCCAATGACATGGCTCAGTCCCTCACCAGATGCACGCACCGCTCGGCGATCTCGACAAGCACGACCACGTCCAGACCGTGCCCGGTCCGGGCTTTGAAGAGGCATTTCCCGCGCCGTTGGAAATGCCGAGCGATGGCGCGCCCGCCCCACATCGCGGCGATCGGACACTCCGCTTGGGATGCCTCGGCTGCCATCGGCGATGCGACGCGCTTGGTCTGGCAATTGACGATCCGCGCCATTTTGACCTCTTCGTAGACCGGCTCCGCTTCCTTGGCGTCCCCGACACAGCTGACAGGTGCTGGAGCGACCCCGCTCACCTCAGGCAAGCCCCGCGCCTGGCGAACCGGCGCCGTCGGACGCGTTGATCCTCCCGTCGCCATCCGCGTCGCCGCCAGCGCGGCGCAGGGACAATGATCTGAAGCATCCTACACTCGCCAGTCTCCGGACAAACAACTTTCGCTACAGGGATCTCACCCGGACGTTTCTGCCGGATTTCATGTGCGGTGGTCCTTTGTTTCAGATGTTTCAGAACGCCTGAAATCGCTCAGCAATTGAAGCGCGGAGGACCGGGACAAGACACCAAGGGGAAACCGGCGGGGACTAGACCTTCTTCATCGCAACAACCAGCCAAGGACACACAGAGATGCTGAAGACGATCCTGAAGGCGATGACGAAGACCGCCGAGCGCCGCGCCAAGCGCCAGATGTACCGCGAACTCTCGCACCTCGACGCGCATATTCTGGACGATATCGGGGTCGAGATCGACCGGGTGATGCGGAACGCCTATCACAACATGTAATCGCCGCGCCCGACCAGCGCTCCGACAGGCAAACATGAACCCGCCCCTGCCTGAGGGCGGGTTCTTCTGTTGATGGGAAGGCTCCCGGGCGCCGCGCGCGAAAGCCTCGATCTGGCGGCGAGCGTTCAGGCGGCCTGAGGGAACCCGGGCAGGGCCTCGACGATCCAGGCTTGCTCGCGCTTCATCTCGACGTTCAAGGCGAGGTGTTTCGCCTTCAGCTCATCGAGTGTCCAGCCATAAGACGCGATCTCGTCGGTCAGCCGGGCAAAACCGGCGGACAAGGCATCGCGCGTCGGTGGGTAGTCTTCAGGTCGGCCAGCGAGCACCGCAGCGGCCAGAATCTCGGCGTCCCTGAGCGCGTCCGTGATGCCATGCGCGGTGATCGGGTCCTTGAAGTAGCCGGCATCGCCGACCAGCGCCCATCCGGGACCGACGCTCTGGCGCACAAAGCCGGGCTCGCCCCGAAAGGTGATCAGACCGGTCTCCGGATCGAACCCGCCCAGCTCCTCTGACATCGCCGGCAACAGGCCATCGATCGCGCGTGCCACGGCGTCGCGCCCGCGGCCCCGGAGGGACACGTCGAACGCGCCGCGCGGCAGGGCGAGGAAGACGCAGGACAGATCGTCATTCGTCGGGATGATGCCGCCCGCAGCCCCCGGCGCATAGTACCAGCGATAGCCGCGGTTCGGCAGACCCGGGCAGTAGGCGTAGACGCAGGCCCCCGCATGCAGGCCGACCGCCCTGACCTCGGCACCTGCGTGGCGCGCCACGGCCGACCGCCGTCCGTCCGCGCCGATCACGATACCAGCCGAAACGGTTTCCACGCGGCCACCCGGTCCGCGCAGGCGCAGCCCCGAAACGCGGCCATCGTCCCTGCGCAGAAGCCCGTCGCAGCTGGTGCCGAAGCGGAATTCGGCCCCGGCAGCCGCGGCTGCGCGCACCAGCGCGAGGTCGAGCACGGTTCGGCGCGGCGCGCAAAGGCCCTCGGTGCCAAAGGCGGGCCGGATATCGACCGCCACGCGGTCCGCGCCATAATGGAACTCGGTTCGCGTGACGATCGGGGTTCCCGCGGCAAGGACCGCATCCAGCACGCCCCATCGGGCAAGCTGCAGAACGCCACCGCGCATCAGCGCATGTGTCGACATCGTGTCGGTCCCCGGTTCGTCGTGATCAACGACAATGACTCGCGCGCCGGCACGGGCCAGCAGCAGCGCCGTCGCCGCGCCGGCGCAGCGGGCGCCGACCACGGCGACGTCAAAGCGGGATCTTGCGGTATCGTTTGCCATTTCGAAAATCCTTTCAGGCGGCGCGGCAGGCGGCCGCGCGCAGATGGAAGCAGATCAGCGGAAGCAGGGCTTCGGCGTCGCGCCCGACGCCGTCGATGAACGCCGAGGTGCGGTGCCGCTGGAACGGCAGGCCGAGCACGAAAAGGCCCGGCACGGGTGTCACGCCGGCCTCGTTGCGGATCTCGCCCTTGGCATCGAGCACGGGCAGCCGCAGCCAGGGATAGGATCGTCGGTAGCCGGTCGCCCACAAGACCGTCCGGATGCCGGCGGAGGCGAGGTCGAGCGCGCCGGGTGCTGGCGAGACAGGTGCAGGGGGCTGCCACGCCTCCGGCTCCGGCAAGGCGGGGTCGCCCGTTTCGGCAATATGCGCGTCGATCACCGAGAGGAGCCTGTGGCGCCGGACTTCGGACGCCCCCCGCTCGGCCTCGAGAGTCAGCGCCAGGTCGATGATTGTGCCCTCGGCGTCGCGCGCGCGTCCCACGATGCGGACGCCGGCCGCGGCAAGCTCCGCGAGCCCCAGCGTTTCTGGCCCGCACAATTGCATCGAGGGTTGCATCGCCCCGCCGGCGACCGGACCGGGGGCGGTCCGCTCTGCCAGGAACCCTGCCGCATCAAGCCAGTCGAACAGGTCACGGCCGCGGTAGCGGCGCGGCGTGCGCACATGGCGGCCGACAGACAGCGTGACCGGACGGCCCGACACACGGATCTCGCGCGCGAGCTGCACACCGGTGGCAGAGGCGCCGACCACCAGAACGCCACCCTCGCGCAAGGCGTCCGCGTTGCGGTAGCCGTCTGGCGTAAGCTGCGCGATGCCCTTCGGCAGCGCTCCCGCCCAGGATGGAACGGCCGGCCTGTCATGGGCACCGGTGGCGATGACGACAGCCCGGGCAGAAATCGTTCCGGCGTCGGTGACAAGGCGATAGCCCGCGCCCTCCGCCGTCAGCGACAGCACCTCGACGGCGGTCGCGACAGGCACGCCGTTCATGCGGCTGTAGTCGACCAGAAACCGGGCAAAGGCCGCCACCCCCATGAAACCGTCCGGATCGGAAATGTGTGGGCGCGACCCAGGCAGGCGCGTCATCCAGTTCGGGGTGATGAGCCGCAACGACTGCCAGCGCTCGGATCGCCAGCGTTCCCCGACCCGCCCGCGCTCGATGACGAGGTGGTCGATCCCGGCCGCCGTCAGGCAGGACGACATGGCCAGCCCCGCCTGACCGGCTCCAATCACGGCGACATCCGTACGCCTCTGCATGTCCTTTCTCCTTTCCGTTTCGCGAAAGGACTAGGCGCGCCGCGTTTCAGGCAAACGTCACGAAGGCGGGTTTCGTGTTTCAAAGCTTTCCCGGCCGGTCCTCGCGCGCGGTCAGCGCATCAGGGTCCGAGCCGTGCGGCGACTCAGGCGTCTGGCGCGAGAGAGCAGCCCATGACCCCTCGGGGGTGGGGCCGCGCCAGGGCCTTCAACCATAGGCGGGGCGACAGGACCCGGGCGCGGGCCCGGCCGCAGCCCCTGACACAATCGAAACCCTAATGCCTGACGCCCGGCATCGGACTGAAACAGGATCGTCGGAAAACCGGTCCGTGCCGGGTGGGGGAAAGCACCCCGGAACCCGAACACGTCAACCATCGAACCCAGAAGGATCCCCTACATGACCACCCAAACGCTCGAAAAGCCCGCCAAGGTCGCCATGAACGGCGTCGACGTTCCGTCGTTCGTCGCCACGCTCGGCATCGTCGGTGACCAGCCGGACATCGCCAAGTTCACCTTCCGCGCGACCGGCGCCTGGGTGTCGGGCACGCATTCGCGGACCTCGTTCTCTGGCTATTACGGCGCGATGGACGAACGCCAGCATCGCCAGACCTATGTGATCGAAGGCGATCATCCGACCGTGCTCTGCGGTCAGGACAAGGCCGTGACGCCGACCGAGCTTCTGCTCGCCGGGCTCTCCGCCTGCATCACGGCGGGCATCGGCAACATTGCCGCCATGCGCCAGGTAAAGCTGCGTTCGGTCGAGACGACGATCGAGGGCGACATAGACCTCAACGGCATCCTCGGCCTCGACAGGTCGGTTCGCAACGGCTTCTCCGGCATCCGCGCGACCTTCAAGGTCGCGGGCGACGCACCGGCAGACGTGCTCAAGCAGATCGTTCAGCAATCGGTGGCGCGCTCCGCCGTGTTCGACGTGCTCACCCATGGCGTGCCCGTCGCGATCACCGCGGTCGCCGCGTGACACCGGGGTGGGGCGGCACCGCCCCACCGCTCACACGTCCGCCAAGGAACGACACAATGAGACAGACCCGAACGACCAGGAGCTACGGCAGCGGCTTTGATTTTTTGGAAAGCGAAGAGCATTTCCGCGAATTCCTGTCCTGGTGGAATGACAAGAGCTTCTTCCGCATCAAGGCCTCAAAAACGGCGAACCCGGCACGGCACGCCGCGATGGCCGCCTGATCGGAGCGTGAAAATGCGTGCCAGGCAACCAGCGATGGGCGGCCCGGGAGGATCAGCAGATCGGCTGTCCCCGCTACCCGGGCCGCGCCCCTGGCCCGTCAACCGGGATATCATTCCCAAGGAACACCGCCATGCAACTGCCCCTTCTCGCTCTGCTCGGCTTTTCCGTGTGGACCGCGCTCATCATGGCGGTGGGCGTCGGGACCCACCGCTGGTCTCTCATCCTGTTCGGGAGCGCGCGGCTTTCCGACTTTCCGGGCGATGTGCCGCATGGGCCCGACCGCTACCGTCGCATCGTGCGGGCCCACGCGAACTGCGTCGAGAACCTGCCGGTCTTCGCCGCACTGGTGTTGACGGCATCGACCCTCGGCTACCGGTCGGACCTTTTCGACGCGCTCTGCCTCGCCGTCCTCGTTGCACGCGTGACGCAGACCACGATCCATATTGCGTCGGGGACCGATCGCGCGATCGCATTCCGCTTCACGTTCTTCACCGTCCAGCTCTGCGCCTTCTTCGCGATGGCCGCCCTGATCGCCCTGAGCACATGGTGGCAGTAAGACGCAGGTTCATCGTCACAGTCAGACAGATGATCGCGGGCAAGGTGTCGAATTGCGCGTCATGCCCCCTGCAAAGCCCCGTCGGCGGGTGAATTCCCGTCACCCGACCGCGTAAACGGGAATGTCACGGGTAATCCCACGCATGCTCACCTGCTGCAGAACAGGCGCCAGCTGCAGATCGGCCAAGAGTTTCGCGGCCTGCACGTCTTCGACGACAGACCCGGTCGCAAAGATCGACTTTGCATCTGCGAGGCCCTGTACCCGCGCCGCGATATTGACGGTCTGCCCGAAGTAGTCCTGCCGTTCGTTCAGGGCGACGGCAATGCAGGGCCCTTCGTGCAGCCCGATCTTCAGCAACAGATCGTCCCGCCCGGCCCGGGTATTGAGCTCACGCATCGCCTCGCGCATGCGCATGGCGGCTGCGATGGCACGAGCCGGCGTGGCGAATGTCGCCATCACTGAATCGCCGATGGTCTTGACCACCGCCCCCGCCTCGGCCATCACGATTTCCAGAATCACACGGAAATGCGCCTGAACCAGGTCGAACGCGACCAGATCACCGACTCTTTCGTACAATTCGGTCGATCCACGCAGATCCGTAAACAGAAAGGTCAGGCTGGTCAGCTTCAACCGCTGATCGATGTCGAGCGTGCTGGTGCGATACAGCTCTCGAAAGGTCTGATTGGACAGCAGCCGCTTCGCGGTCAGGTAAGGTCGTCTGGCACCCAGGAAATCATGCAGAACGTCTCCGGCAACAAACACCGCCGGCAGCGTGCGCGCATCGGTACGGTTCTCCAGGGTCAGACGCAGCGGGCCCGGCCGCAAGGGCACTTCCGCGTTTTGCTGGTGGTCCCGGTCGTAAATGACCGTCAGTGTCTGGCGTTCGCGCATCGGCTCGCCCGACACCGGCACAAACTGCACGGCATGGGTCACCGGCTCAAAGACGATGACGTAACCCTCGGGCAGGGTCAGCGACATCAACGCACGTTCTCCCGGCGCCAGCTCCATCGTATCGAGCAGGGCCTCGGACATCAGCTTGTCGAAACCGTCGTCCGTGATGTCGACCCACGACCCAAAATACATGGTGCGAAGGTAGTCCCCGAGCGGCAGTTCTTGCGGGCGATGCGCCGCGATCCGGCGGATCCGCGGGTTGATGGTGAAAGTGACTTCGACCATGTCGTCCAGCGTCAAAGGGTAGCCGGCAGCACAGAGCGCACAGCAGTATTCGGACTTCACCAGCGTCTTGAGCGTCGAATTGGTATCCAGCACACCGCCGCAGCCGGGACAAAGCACATTCCACGACAGGTCGAACAGACCCAGGGCCGACGCATGCAGAAAGCCGTTGATCGCCAGCTCTTCGTCCAGACCGTATCGAGCCGAAAATGCGGGGACATTTACCCGAGAGGTCGCGATCGGTTCCGTCGCGCACCTGACGTTCGATTGCCAATGCGACATCCGGATCCGCGGCCTCGCGCAACAGCCCGAACAGGAAATCGGTTTCCACCATCGCCATCCCTCCCGGGAGCCGGAGTGGAGGCGTCGTCTCCGCCCGCTCTCCCAACGCACAGACTGCTCCTTTCGCGCACGCAAATCAATTGTGGCCCTTGGGGTGGTCGGACGGCTCGCCCGGAAATGTGCCAATACCTGCTCTCATCCGTGGCGCAGGACACTCGGTATCACGCTGGCACCGTCTCCTGTCTGATCGGGACGCCGTTTCCACGAAACTGGCCCGCGATGTCCCGCGGCAACGTCAAGGACCGGACCACATCCTCACGGTCTCGAAAGATGATCTCGGCGCAGGTGCGGAAGCGACTGCGATCGGTCATTCCACAAAGCGGGGCGACCGCCCTGCCCCGCTCAAGAATTTCGTTCTGACAGCGCCGTCACAGGTTTTCCGCCAGAATGATTTCAATCCGGATTTTCTCTTGCGAGGCGAGCAGCATCCTTTGTTCAGCCTTCGCCCTCAGCGTTCTTATCGAACTGCGGACCAGATGGCCGGGATTCTGTGCAATGACCGCATCGATCTGCCCGGATCGAAGTCCCTCTTCCGTGAACGGCGTCCGCTCGTGAACGATGACGATCTTGTGCTCGGGCCCAACCACCTCTGAAGCCGCCAGCAGGGGGACCCGCGCCTCGGAACTCAAGACATATACGCCAATGATATCTGGTTGGTTTTCAACACAATTGCGGATGATCCGCCTTGCGCGGTCAGGGTCGCCATAGGTTTCCAGAGAAGGCAAAGCCGAGAGGCGCGGGAAATCCCGGGTGATCACCTCGTCAAAGCCTTGCCGCCGCTCGATGCTGTCGCCCGCCTGCATGGTTTCGGACACGATGAGAATGCCACCGCGCTGCCCGCCCGCGAACCGGCCCATCAGACGCCCAGCCGTGGCCCCGGCCGCGTGATTGTCGATGCCGACAAAATCGCCCTCGGTGGCTCCGGGTTGGCCCGTGATGACGGCCAGGGCGTGAATGCCGCGTTCCCGCAAGCGCAGCATCGCGTCGCGTACCGGCGGCGATTCCGGCACCATGATCGCAACCCCGTCGACCGTGTCGGGATCGAGTCCGGCAAGATAGCCCGCGATCTGGTGCGGGTCGCTTTCCTGAATGCGCACGACCTCGGCCCGGACCATCTCCGAGGCATATGCCTCATTCGCCTCGCCTATCCGGGCAATCACCTCATCAACAAACTGGTCGCCGGTTCGCGGAAGCAGGAAGAGAAAGCGAAAACTCTTTTGCCGTGCAAGGTTGGCGGCTGACGCGTTGCGGACAAAGCCCAGCTTTCCGATCGCCTCATTGACCCTTCGCACGGTCTCGCCGCGCACACCTGAGCGTTCGTTCAGAACACGGTCCACCGTGGCCAGACTTACGCCCGCTTCCTTTGCAAGGTCCTTCGTCGTCGGTCTCATCAGCCTGCTTTCCCGCCGTCCGCCCGCGCCTCTTCCGTCGGAATGTCTCCGATTGCAAGGGTGAAGGCAAGATTATTGAGGTACGCACCTCAAACTTTTATTGCTTTGATGTGCGTACCTCATATAACAACATGACACGGGTGAGTCGCGGCGAGGAGGCCGGGCCCTGCAATCGGGAGGACGAGAGATGAAATCGAGACTTCTACTTTCAGCAGCGGCAGTAGCGATGGCTGCCGGGGCCGGCGCGGCCCAGGCCGAAGACCTGACGCTGTGCTGGGCGGCATGGGATCCGGCCAATGCACTGGTCGAGCTGAGCAAGGATTATGAGGCGCAGTCCGGCAACAAGATGCACTTTGAATTCGTGCCTTGGACCAGCTTCGCGGATCGCTTCCTGAACGAGCTGAACTCCGGCGGCAAACTCTGCGACCTGATGATCGGCGACAGCCAGTGGATCGGCGGCGCGGCCGAGAACAAGCAATACGTCAAGCTGAACGACTTCTTCGCCGCCAACGGCATCAAGATGGATGACTTCATCCCCGCCACCGTCGTCGGCTATTCCGAATGGCCCAAGAACAGCCCGAACTACTGGGCCTTGCCCGCGATGGGCGACGTGGTGGCCTGGACCTATCGCAAGGACTGGTTCGCGCGCCCCGAGCTTCAGACCGAGTTCAAGACCAAATACGGCTACGACCTCGCCGCCGCCGAAAACCTTCGCGCAACTGAAGGACATCGCGGCGTTCTTTCAGGGCCGCGACATCGACGGCAAGAAAGTCTACGGCGCCTATATCTATACCGAGCGCGGCTCCGAAGGCATCACGATGGGCGCGATGGACGTGCTCTACAGCTACGGCTTCCAGTACGAGAACCCGAAGAAACCCTATGACATGGAAGGCTTCGTGAACTCACCCGGCGCGATTGCCGGCCTGGAATACTACAAGGCACTCTATGATTGCTGCACCCCGCCCGGCATGTCGAATGCCTATATGGGCGAAGGTGTGGATGCCTTCAAATCCGGCCAGGTCGCGATGCAGATGAATTTCACCTTCACCTGGCCGGGCTTCAATACCGATCCAAATGTCGGCGGCGACAAGACCGGATACTTCGTGAACCCGGCGGGCCCCGAAGGCGCGCAATTCGCTCAACTTGGCGGGCAAGGCATTTCGGTCGTGGCCGCATCCGACAAGAAAGAGGCGGCGCTGACGTACATCAAGTGGTTCGCGCAACCGGCGGTGCAGGCAAAGTGGTGGAAACTCGGCGGCTATTCGGCGATGAAATCGGTCGTCGATGCACCCGATTTCGTGTCCAGCCAGCCCTATGCGCAGGCCTTCCTTGACTCGATGGCCATCGTCAAGGACTTCTGGGCAGAGCCAAGCTATGCCACCCTGTTGCAAGCCTCGCAAAAGCGCTTCCACGACTACGTCATTGCCGGACAGGGAACCGCCAAAGAGGCGCTCGACGGTCTGGTTCAGGACTGGACCGCGACCTTCAAGGAAGACGGCAAACTTTGATCCCGTCTCACCCGGCCCACGGGCCGGGTGTTACCTTCTTCACGCAGGGCAACAGAGGCATTCAGCCCTTCTTGCCCGCTTTGGATCGACAAGGTGCCCTGCCCCATGGAAAGTCCCGCCATGCCCGACAGCCTGAGCACGCGCGCGGCCAAGGCGACACCGCCGGCCATTGCACATCGCATCCGGGGGCTGTCCGACCGCACCATTGCCTGGATCTTCGTGGCACCAACCATCGCCCTCTTGCTGGCGGTCAACATATTTCCGCTGATCTGGACGATCCGGCTGAGCCTGACCAACTTTCGCGCAAACCGACCCTTCGCGCCGTTAAAATGGGTCGGCCTCGAGAATTACCGGCAGATCCTCAACGATCCCGACGTTTGGGGCTCCCTGCAGGCCACTGCCCATTTCCTGATCTGGACCATCGCCTTGCAGGTGTTGATCGGCTTCAGCCTGGCCTATCTGATCAACAAGAGGTTTCGCGGCAATGACCTTTGGACCACCATCATCGTGCTGCCGATGATGCTCTCGCCCGCCGTGGTGGGCAACTTCTGGACCTTCCTCTATCAGCCGCAAATCGGCCTTTTCAACTATGTGATCGCCTTCTTCACCGGCATCGACCCCTCCAGCTTTTCGATGATCGGCGAGGTGTCGCTGGCCCCCTGGGCAATCGTGATCGTCGACACCTGGATGTGGACACCCTTCGTCATGCTGATCTGTCTTGCCGGACTCAGGTCCATCCCCGGCAGCATCTACGAGGCTGCCGAATGTGACCGCGCATCGAAATGGCGCCAGTTCTGGACCATCACCATCCCGATGGTGCTTCCCTTCCTGATGCTGGCAGTGCTGTTTCGTGGCATCGAGAACTTCAAGATGTTCGACCTCGTGGTTCAGCTGACCGGTGGCGGCCCGGGCGACACGACCCTGCTCACCTCGATCGATCTGAAGCGGGAAGCCTTCGAGAAATGGCGCACCGGCTACGCATCGGCCTATGCGGTGGTGCTCTTCGTGACCGTCTTCGGCCTCGCCTCGATCTACGTGAAGGCCCTGAACAAGGTCAAAGACAGATGAGCGATTGGTCCGCCACCGAACCGTCGAACCGGCAGAAATGGATCGCGGGTGCGCTAGTCATCGGCTACGCGCTGATCACGATCCTGCCGCTCCTGTGGATCATCGCGACCGGGTTCAAGACACCCTCGGACGCCATCGCCTATCCGCCCAAGGTGCTGTTTCACCCCTCGCTGGAAGGCTATGTGAACCTGTTCACCACCCGGTCCCGCGTCACACCCGAAACGCTGGCGGCACTCGGCGATCCGTCGACCTGGTATGATCGCATCGTGCGTCAGTACGACATGGTGATCACCGGACCGTCGCGCTACGGCGCGCGCTTCATGAACTCGATCATCATCGGCTTCGGGTCCACCTTCCTGTCGGTCTTTCTTGGCACCATCGCGGCCTACGCCTTTTCCCGCTTCAAGGTGCCGTTCAAGGACGACCTGCTGTTCTTCGTCCTGTCGACCCGGATGATGCCGCCGATCGCCGTCGCCATCCCGATCTTCCTGATGTACCGCCAGCTTGGCCTCAGCGACACGCATCTGGGCATGATCCTGCTCTATACGGCGGTGAACCTGTCCTTGTCGGTCTGGCTGCTGAAGGGCTTCATCGACGAGATTCCGATCGAGTATGAAGAGGCCGCGCTGATCGACGGCTACACCCGGTTTCAGGCCTTCATCAAGGTCGTGCTGCCGCAGGCCGCAACCGGCATCGCCTCGACCGCGATCTTCTGCCTGATCTTCGCCTGGAATGAATACGCCTTCGCGGTCCTGCTCACCTCGGGCGTGGCCCAGACCGCGCCGCCCTTCATCCCCACAATCATCGGCTCCGGCGGCAAGGACTGGCCCGCCGTG
The DNA here is from genome assembly GCA_963837565.1 of uncultured Pseudomonadota bacterium. Lineage (GTDB taxonomy): Bacteria > Pseudomonadota > Alphaproteobacteria > Rhodobacterales > Rhodobacteraceae > Solirhodobacter. The sequence continues at coordinate 203,965 of CAWIOC010000018.1, read as the reverse complement.
GCCGCCGGGGCCACGCTGTTCCTGCTGCCGGTCATGATCTTCACCATCCTTCTGCGCAAGCATCTGCTGCGCGGCATCACCTTCGGAGCGGTGCGTAAATGAGTGGCTTCTTCAACGGCCTTCTGCGCCTGCGGCGCGGCTCCTGGGAAATGATCGCAACGGTGCTGATCGCGCTGGGTGTCTTCATGCTGATGCAACCCTTCGCATTGTGGATGTTCAGTTATTCCTTCGTCGTCACCCTGACCGGCACGGTGATGTTCATCATCGTCAGCCATTTCCCGGAGTAGGCGATGGCACAGATCATCATCAAGAACGTCCGCAAGGACTTCGGCGCCTTCACCGCCGTCAAGTCATCGTCCTTCACCATTGAAGATGGTGAATTCTTCATGCTCCTGGGGCCTTCGGGCTGCGGCAAGACGACGACGCTCCGGATGATCGCAGGGCTGGAACTGCCGACGTCCGGCGAGATCTACATCGACGGCGACGAGGTCAGTCAGAAACCTGCCTCGAAACGCGATATCGCCTTCGTGTTCCAGATGTTCGCGCTCTATCCGCATATGAACGTGCGCAAGAACATCTCTTACCCGCTGATCTCGCAGGGCATGCCGCGCGCGCAGGTGCGCCAGAAGGTGGATGAAGTGGCGCGCATTCTGGATATCGAGTTCGATCCTCGAGCGTCCTGTCAGCGGGCTGTCGGGGGGCGATCGCCAGAGGGTGGCTCTGGGCCGCGCCATCGTGCGCGATCCGGCCTGCTTTCTGATGGACGAACCCCTCGGCGCGCTGGATGCCGAGTTCCGTCAGCACATGTCGGAAGAACTGCGCGCCTTGCACGACCGCATGCACGCAACCACGATCTATGTCACGCATGACCAGCTCGAGGCGATGCAGATGGGCGACAAGATCGTGGTGATGAACCACGGCGTCGTCGAACAATTCGGCACGCCACAGAACATCTACGACTGGCCCGCAACCCGCTTCGTCGCCAACTTCATCGGCTCGCCACCGATGAACTTCCTGTCATTTCACGGCATGGTCGGCATTGGCGCGCACTCGGTTTCCCTGTCGGACAGTTCCTTCGAAATTCCGCCGATGCGGATGGGGGCAAATGGCAGTCTGTCGCTTGGGGTGCGCCCCGAACATGTACACCTTGACGATGCCGCCCCCTATCGTGGTCGGGTCGTCGCGACCGAGTATCTGGGGACCACCCAGATCGTGACCTTCGATACCCCCAATGGCGTCCTGAAGGCACGACTGCCCTCGTCTGATCGGATCGCGGTCGGGGATCAGACCGGTCTCGACTTCGACGCGCGAACCCTGACCCTGTTCGACGGCGCGACAGGTCGGGCGCTTTTGTCCGATGCGAATGCGGGGGTGCTCGAGCATGGCTGAAGTCATCCTGCAAAACGTCACCAAACGCTTTGGCAGCACCACGGCACTGGACGATGTCACCATGACCGTGCCCGATGGCGCCTTTGTCGTCCTGCTAGGGCCGACCGGCGCGGGCAAGACCACTGCGCTGCGGATGGTCTCGGGCCTCGACACCCCTGACGCGGGCGAGGTGCTGATCGGCGGGCAGCCGATGAAGGGCCTGACCCCGGCGCAGCGCAACGTGGCAATGGTGTTCCAGCAATATTCGCTTTATCCGCACCTGACAGTGCGCGAAAACCTCGAATTTCCGCTGAAATCGCCGCTTCTGCGGACGCCTCGGGAAGAGATTGACCGCAAGGTCGCAGAGGTTGCCGCAATCCTGCAAATTTCGCACAAGCTCGCCAACAAGGCGACGGCGCTGTCAGGCGGCGAAATGCAGCGCGTCTCGATCGGGCGGGCGCTGGTGCGCAATCCTGCGGTCTACCTGATGGATGAACCTCTCAGTTCGCTCGACGCCAAGCTGCGGGCGGATCTCCGGATTGAACTGAAGAACATCCAGGCCAATTCGGGCGCAACATTGCTCTACGTCACGCATGACCAGATCGAGGCGATGACGATGGCAACACATGTCGGCGTCCTCGACGCTGGACGGCTGGTACAGTTCGGCTCGCCGCGCGAGGTCTATGAAAATCCGGTCAGCATCTACACGGCTGGCCGGCTGGGCCAGCCGCGCATCAACATCCTGCCGGCCGATCTGTTCGGCCCCGCGCCCGCCCGCGCCCGCTCGATCGGGTTGCGCCCCGAACAGATCATACAGGGCGAAGGCCAGGAAAGCCTTGTGAAACGGGTCGAACGCCTTGGCGATCAGACCCGGCTCCACCTGACATTCCGGGATCACGACCTGATCACCGTGACCCAGGCCCATACCCGATTGAGCAAAGGTGACGTCGTCCGGATCCGACCGGAACGTCCCTACTATTTTGATGCCGAAGGCGCGCGCATTCTGTGAAGGAGCGATCATGACCCAGTTCATGAACAAGAGGGAAGATCTGGTCAACGAAGCCATCGACGGTGTCGTGATCGCTTCCGGCGGCAAACTCGCGCGGCTTGATGGCTATCCGCATATCCGGGTCGTCCTGCGGACCGATTGGGACAAGTCGAAGGTGGCGCTGGTTTCTGGCGGGGGGGCGGGGCACGAGCCGGCACATATCGGCTTTGTCGGGCCGGGAATGCTGACCGCGGCAGTCTGTGGCGACGTCTTCGCCTCACCCTCGGTCGATGCCGTCCTGGCAGGGATCCTCGCCGTCACGGGCCCGGCCGGATGCCTGCTGATCGTCAAGAATTACACCGGAGACCGGCTCAACTTCGGGCTTGCCGCCGAACGCGCCCGCGCCTTCGGGCTCAAGGTCGGCATGGTCATCGTCGATGATGACATTGCGCTGCCTGATCTGCCTCAGGCGCGCGGCGTCGCTGGCACAATCTTCGTTCACAAGATCATAGGAGAGCTGGCCGATCGCGGTGCTGACCTTGATACGCTCACCGCTGCCGCCAAACGGATCATTGCCGGCACCCGCAGCATTGGCATGTCGCTCGATACCTGCACCGTGCCCGGCTCGCCCAAGGAAAACCGCATCAAACCGGGCATGGCTGAACTTGGCCTTGGGATCCACGGCGAATCCGGCGTCGAACAGATTGCCTACGAGACTGCCGCGCAGGCCATGCAAGCGGTCGCGGAAAAACTGGCGCGCGAGATGGCCCCGGGCAAGCATGTAGCGCTTCTGAACAATCTCGGCGGGGCGTCGGCACTGGAAATGTCGGTGCTGGCCTATGAACTTGCCCACTCCCGACTGGGCAAGCAACTGGCCTTCATCGTCGGTCCGGCCGCAATGATGACCTCGCTGGACATGCATGGATTTTCCGTCTCACTTCTGCCGTTGACGGATGCGGACACGGCCGCCCTGCAGGCACCGACGCCGCTCGCGGCCTGGCCGGGTTGCTACGCGATGACCCCCGTCAAAATCCTGGTGCTGCCCGACGGGCTGGCACCGATCCGGGCGCTTCCCTCGGCCCACCCCGCCACCCGTGCATTCCTCAGCCGCTGCTGCGAAATCCTGATCGCAGCCGAAGCCGACCTCAACGCGCTCGACGCCAAATCGGGGGACGGCGACACCGGGTCAACCCTCGCCAGTGCCGCTCGGGCCCTTCTGCGCGCGATGGACCGACTGCCGCTGGCGGATCATACCCAGCTTTATCGTGCGATCGGCCTCGAACTCAGTCAGACGATGGGCGGCTCCTCGGGTGTGCTGCTTGCGATCTTCTTCGCCGCCGCAGGCGATGCCTCGTCAAGCGGACTGACGATGCCCAATGCCCTGCGCGCAGGTCTGGAAAGGATGCAGCAGATCGGGGGGGCCCATCGAGGGGATCGGACCATGATCGATGCGCTGGAACCTGCCTTGGATGCTCTGGGTGGCGGGCTCGAGGCGGCCGCAAAAGCCGCCAGGGAAGGCGCTGCCCACACGGCAGAGCTCGACCGGGCCAAGGCAGGACGTGCCTCTTACATCGGTGCGGCACAGTTGCTCGGCTATGTCGACCCGGGTGCCGAGGCCGTGGCACGTCTCTTCGAGGGACTTTGCGGAGAGAAGATATGAGGTGCGGTCATGTGTGGACGACGCCGTCTGGGCAAGGGTTTACCTGATTGGCGGCGCAAACGCCACGGGCTGGACCACGACCCTGTCGCGAACTGATACGCTGAACGGGACTTGATTGGGGAAGTCCCCTTCAGCTCTCCATTCTCGTCTTCCAATATCTTCAGCCACTTGGCGTCTGGCACCGTCCTGCCGCCGAACGTGCTCTTCCAGGCGCAAAACGTGCCGTCTGACATGCCGTGCTTGCGACGCTGGTCAGGAAGGACCGGACGGGGCACTGCTTGGTCATCCAGGGGCGCTCCGTGGCCGACCTGCCGGCCTCCGCTCCCGTCCGGCTGACAACACCGTTCCCTAACATGCGCTCGTCATCAACGACTGACACCGTCAGAACATTTGCTAATGCTTCAATACCTGGCTGAGAAACAACTTGGTTCTCTCGTTCTTCGGCGCCGAAAAGAATTCCGCGGGCGGTGCCACCTCGATGATTTGGCCCTTGTCCATGAAGATCACCTTGTCGGCGACGGTCTTGGCGAAACCCATTTCATGGGTCACACAGACCATCGTCATGTGGTCTTCCGCGAGCGAGATCATCACATCCAGAACCTCCTTGATCATTTCAGGGTCAAGTGCCGAGGTTGGCTCATCAAACAGCAGGATATGCGGCTCCATGCAAAGCGAGCGGGCGATGGCGACGCGCTGCTGCTGGCCGCCGGACAGCTGGCTGGGGTATTTATGTGCTTGTTCGGCGATCTTGACGCGCCCCAGGTATTCCATCGCACGCTCTTCCGCTTCCTTGCGCGGCTGCTTGCGGACCCGACGCGGCGCGAGGGTCAGATTGTCGAGTATGCTGAGATGGGGGAACAGGTTGAATTGCTGGAACACCATGCCAACTTCGCGCCGGACATGTTCAATGTTCTTGACCTGGTCGGTCAGTTCGACCCCTTCAACGAATATCTGCCCCTCCTGATGCTGTTCCAGCCGGTTGATGCACCGGATCGCGGTGGATTTCCCCGATCCGGAGGGGCCGCAGATCACCACCCGCTCACCTTTGTCGACAGTAAGCGAGATGTCCTTGAGGACCTGGAAATCCCCATACCATTTGTTGACATTGCGCATCTCGATCATTGGCGCTTCGGCATCTGGGGCGAGGGTCATCTTGGTCTCCGGATTAACGCGAAATTCGCATCCGCCGTTCCAGAACTCTGGAGCCGACAGTCAGCGGGTAACACATGGCAAAGTAGATCAACGCGACGAGCCCGTAGATGATGAACGGCTCAAACGTCGCATTGGCAACGATCTGGCCACTTCGGGTCAACTCGTTGAACCCGACGATCGAGGCGAGCGCGGTGCTCTTGAGCAGTTGCACCAGAAAGCCCACGGTCGGCGGAACGGCGATCTTCAGCGATTGCGGCAAGATCACATAGCGCATCTGGGTCAGAAAGTTCATGCCCAGGCTGTCGCTGGCATCCCACTGGCCCGGCGGGATTAAATCGACACAGCCGCGCCAGATCTCGGCGAGAAATGCACTTGCATAAAGCGTCAGCGCCACGCCGGCCGCCATCAACGGCGAGACATCGACGCCGATCAACGGCAGGCCAAAGAACACCAGAAACAACTGCAAAAGCAGCGGCGTACCCTGGAACAGCTGGATATAGAGCGAGGTGGCACGGCCCCCGATCCGCGGCGCGCCATAGCGCCACAGCAACAACAGCGTCGCCCCAATGCCGCCGCCGATGAATGCAATGACCGACAATAACAGCGTCCAGCGCGCGGCCAGCAGCAGGAACGGGACGGTCTGGGTCAGAGACAGCTCGATCATCAGACTTTCCCCGCGAAGAGTTGGCGGCCCGCACGGTTCATCGCCCAACGCAGGGTCAAGGCCATGACCAGATACATCGCGGCAACGACGAAATAGGTCTCAAACGCTCGATAGGTCCGCGACTGGATCAGATCGGCAGCATGGGTCAGATCGGTCACCGCAATCTGCGACACCACGGCGGATTCCAACATGGTGATGACAATCTGGCTGACCAGCGCCGGATAGACCGTGGCGATGGCCTGCGGCAGGACGATGTAGATGAAAACCGAGACCGGGCTGATGCCAAGCGCCAGCCCCGCTTCACGCTGCCCAGGCGAAACGGACTCGATCCCGGCCCGGACAATCTCGATGCCATAGGCCGTCAGATTGATCGTCATTGCCAGGGCCGCCGCCGTGACCGCAGGGATCTTCACCCCGAGGCTCGGAAGCCCGAAAAATATGAAGAAAAGCTGGACGATGAACGGCGTGTTGCGAATAAGCTCAACATAGGTCTGCACCACGCGGCGCAGCCAGCGATTGCCCCAAAGGATGGCTGCCGCGCCGCCAATACTCAGCATGATACCGATTGTCGCGGCAATGGCTGCCAGCAGCACGGTCAGGCCCGCTCCGTGAAGGAGCAGGCCTGCGTTGTTTGCAATCGCCGTGAAATCGAACTTGTAGGTCATGCTTGAGATCAGAAGTCCTTGGCCAGCGGTTGCTTCAGCCATTTCACCGCAAGGTCGTTCAGGGTGCCATCGGCCTTCATGCTGTCCAGCGCTTCATTCATCGCATCGCGCAGGCCGGTTTCACCCTTCTTCACTGCCATCGCCGAGGGCGAGGACAGCAGCTGGAACTTTTCCACCGGCTTGATCGCCGGATTTTTCGCCAGGATCGTGGCCCCCACATCGTTGCCCACGACCATCAGCGAGGCCTGTCCCGACAGGAACGCCGAGATCACGCCGCTATAGTCGCTGTAGCGCTGAATATCCGCGCCTGCAGGGGCAACCTTGGTAACTTCGGTGTCCTCAAGCGTGCCGCGGTTCACCGCCACTTTCTGGCCCGCAAGATCGGCCGGCCCACTGACCGCCAGATCTTTCGCGCCCATCACGGCGATATAATACGGTGCGTAGGGCTTCGTGAATTCAACCACTTGCGCGCGCTCATCACTGTAGCCGATGCTCAAGAGCAGATCGACCTTGCCTTCGGTCAGGAACGGAATGCGGTTCTGACCGGTGATCCCGACCAATTCCGCCTTGACGCCCAAAGCCGCAGCCAACTTGTCCGCGACCTCAGTGTCGTAGCCCTCGACCTTCATGCTGGCGTTGAGCGAGGCGAAAGGCGGGAAATCCTCAAAGATGCCGACGCGCAGCACGCCCGCGGCTTTGACATCGGACAATGCATCGGCCTGCGCCGGCAAGGTCGCGCCGATCATCATCGATGCGATCATTGCAAGGCCAAGTCCTGCTCTGCGAGTTAGGGAATACGTCATGCGAACCTCCGGTTGGATTATTTCATTGGTGATGATTTCGACTTGGTATTGGACCCAGTTTGCGTCGCGCATCGATCTGTTAAATAGCAATGATGCGAAACTCAGTTCAGCAGTTCCCGACGTAACCCGGTTCGCGCCCGCCTGGCGGCACCGATCGCCCAAATCGGCGTGCCTTGGCTACTTTATCAGCGCGAAATCGAAATGCCCCGGACCCGGTTGCCTATTGGCCCGTTGCAGCGAACACCACACAGTCACCCCCGCCAAAGCTGATCCCGACCGCATCGCCTGGCGCAAAGGGAATGCCACCGTCGCTTGGGCTCACGACCATCAATGGTCCGACCACGCAACGGACTTCATAGTGAATTTCTGCGCCCATGTGGATGGCACTCGCCACCTTGCCGACAAACTGATTGGCGCCAGTCTGCGCCTTTCTCCTGCTCTCTGGCACCAGCTTGATGCGCTCCGGGCGGATGCCTACCGATACCTGCGCCCCATCGCCGAGGCCGACGGATCAGTTGTCAGAACCGTGCCATCCTCCATGATCACATTGACCGTACCACGACCGTTGGCAGAGGTGGCAATGCCGTCCAGCCAATTGGAGCGGCCGATGAAATTCGCGACAAATCGCGACTTGGGTTGCGTGTAGATTTCGCTCGGCGAACCGATCTGATCAATGCCGCCTCGGTTCATGACGATGATCCGATCCGACAAACTCATCGCTTCGTTCTGGTCATGGGTCACGACGATGGTGGTGGACCCGACCGAAGTCAGAATGCGTTTCAGCTCCGAGCCCAGCTCCTCACGCAGTTTCGCGTCCAATGCCGAAAGCGGCTCATCCAGCAAGACGAGCTTGGGCTTGGTCGCCAGGACCCGCGCAAGGGCCACGCGCTGTTGTTGCCCGCCGCTGAGTTGTCGTGGCCAGCGGTCGCCAAATCCTTCCAGTTGAACCAGACTCAACATTTCATCGACGCGGTCCGCAATGGTCGCCTTCGGCCACCGACGATGCTTCAAACCGTAGGCTATGTTTTCCCGCACGCTCATATGCGGAAACAGAGCGTAATGCTGGAACAGCAATCCGACATTTCGTTCATACGGGCGCTTGCCGATCATCGACTCGCCACCGATTTCGATCGTGCCGTCATCAGGGTCCTCGAAACCGGCAATCATCCGCAGCGTGGTGGTCTTGCCGCATCCGCTGGGCCCCAGCACCGCAACGGTCTCGCCCGCGGCTGCGGAAAAGCTGATGCCATCGACAGCGCGGACATTGCCATAGCGCTTATGCACATTGGCGAATTGGATCACAGTATCGCGGGATGTTTCCATCATTTCTATCCTTCAGCGAAATCCGCCCTGCCCCATCGCCCGGTTCAGGCCGACCACCTTTTCAAGGATCACGATCAGGACAACCGTAAAGCCCATCAGCATCATGGCCGCCGCCGCGATCGACAGGTTGAAATTGGCGCGCATGCTGCTGATCAGGGCGATGGGCAGGGTATAGGTCTTGGCGTCGGTCAGCATGATCGAGACCGCGACATCGTCCATCGAGACCGCAAACGCAAAAATCGCGCCACTGACGATACCGGCGCGGGCAAGCGGAAAGGTCACATTCCAGAACGCCTGCCGCTCGGTCGCGCCAAGGATCAACGCGGCCTCGGTATAGGTGGCCTCGATCTCGGACATGGCGGCAAGCGTGGCGCGGATCGCATAGGGCACAGTGATGATGACATGGCCGCACAAAAGGCGCGCGAAGCCGTTGATCAAGCCCAGCTTGGACAGGAACAGCAGCAGAGCAAAGCCGATGACGACCGGCGGCACGACCAGGGGCGACAGGAAGAAAGAGATCAGCGCGTCCTTGCCGCGAAACCGCGACCGGTCGAGCGCATAGGCCGTCGTCAACCCGGCCAGCAAGGAGATCGACACCGACAGGACCGCAAGTTTCAGGCTGGTGACCAGGCCAGCCAGAAAATAGCTGTCCGAAAAGAAGGCATGGAACCAGCGCAGCGACAGGCCTGGCGGCGGCAGCGGGCCAAGATAGTCGCGTGAATCCAGCGACATGATCGCGGTCACGACGATCGGCGTCATCAGAAACAGCACGACCGAGATGTTGAGAGCCTTGCACAGGAAGCGCAGCAGATCGTCGATGTTGCGCCCGCTCATTGCTGAATGCTCCTGTTCACGAGCCGCGTCAGGACATAGACGATCAGCATTGCCAGCGTGAACAGAACAACAGAGATCGCCGCGCCACTCGGGTAGTTCGCGATTTCGCTGAACCGCGTGTAGATCAGGTTCGAGATGAACAGCACCCGACCTTTGCCCAGGATCATCGGGATCACGAAGGCGCTGATCGAAAACGTGAATCCGAACAGAAAAGCCGCCAGTATCCCGCGCAGGCACAACGGCAGGGTGATGCTGAGATGGGCTTTCCAGTTCGGAGCACCCAGAACCTGGGCCGCCTCGGTCAGGCGCGGGTCGACACTTTGGATCGTGCCGAGCAAGGTCAGTGTCGACATCGGAATGACGTAATGCAGCAACCCCGCTGCCACGAGGATCTGGATATAGCCGCGTCCGTTGGTGGCGATACCCAGCCCGCGCAGCATCGGCCCCAAGGGCCCTGCCGCCCCGAAGGTCAGCTCAAGCGCATAGGTCCGCACAAGCACGCTGAGAAACATCAGGGTCACGAAAAACCCGAGCGCCAACATGCGCCATTGCGGCGAGAGCCGTCTGGCGACCCAATAGGCCATCGGAAAGGCCAGAATTATCCCCACAACCGAGGCCAGGAAGCTGATCTTCAAGGTCTGCCACAGGAACCCGGCAAAGGACGCTTTCACCAGCTCCGCGTAATTGGCCAAAGTGAAGGGCGCATCCTGCGCCGAGCCGATGCTGCCGGGCTGGTAAAACCGCAGGCTTTCGATGAACAGCCCCGCCATCGGCAGAACGAACAGTCCCAGAAACAGCAGGCCGCCGGGCAGGTAGAGCGCGCTTGACATATTTCGCTGCATCGCGGCCTCTCCCTGCCCGGATCCGTCCAGTTTGCGCCTTAAAGGAGCGGTGCGATTTCATCTTCCCAACGCTTGGCCCAGGCGTCCTGCTGGGTCAGCACCACGTCGAAATTCGGCACATAGACATATTTGTCGAATTCTTCGGGGGTGAAGGACAAATGCTTCAGCGCATCCGGTGTCTTGGCCTTGGTGTTCAGCGGGGCTTCGCCGGCGACTTCGGCATATAGCTCGCTCATCTCGGGGCTGATGGCGAAGTTGATGAAGTCCAGGGTCGCTTGCAGGTTGGGACAATTCTTGAAGACGGCAAACCCGCTTTGATACAGGAATACCGGCATGCCCGTCTGTTTGGTCAGCCGTGTCACCGGGAAGGACTTTGCGACATCGGTAAGCTGCGGTTCGGAATAGAAGCCACAGACGGTTTCGCCGCTGGTCAGCGAGGTGGTGAAATCCGTGTCGGTCACCGCGATGCGCCCGATATTGCCCGACTTCGCCAGCTTCTTCATGAGGTCCCAGCCGGGTTCCAGATTATTCTCATCGCCACCGGCATGCAGCGCCAGCGCGACCAGTTGCAGCATCATGCTCTGGGTCGGGCCGGGCCAGCAGATCTTGCCCTTCAGGCTGGGGTCGAACAGATCGTCGATGCTGGTGATCTTTACCGGGCAGATGTCGTCGCGATAGGCGAAATAGATGCCGCCGACTGCCCGCGGCACCGCCATCCAGTCGCCCTTGGCATTCTTCACGATGATCTTTGCCGGAATGTCGGCAAGGTTCGGGATCATCTTCACCGTGACCGGGACCAGCCAGTCCTCTTTCAACATGCCGTTGAAAGAGCCCTCCCAGCCGGCCACATAATCGTATTCGGCATTCGGCCAGGTCGCCTTGATCTTGGGCAGGATCGCCCCCGATCCGCCCTGATGCAGCACCCAGTTGAACGTCACCTTGTCCTGCTTGGCGGCGATCTGCTTCATTGCATCCACGACGCCGCCGCCCCATTCGACGGCGGTCAGTTCGACCGTGCCGGCGGCCCGGCTCATGAAGCCAACCGAACTCAGCGCCAGTGACGCTGCGGCGGTCTGCATGGCTTGCCTTCTGGTCAACGTTAGCATGGCATTCTCCCTGTTTGAGGTGATGGTCCGGTTCACTGTAGCATTTGCGGAGCTTCCGAATTTCTGGGCTTAGCGTGGCGGCGGCCAACACCGCGGAAAATACGAAACTGCCGAACTATGGTTCACGGAAGATCAACGTATGGACGGCTGAAGCCTTGCCACGCTCCGCTTACCTTGCGTTTTGCCGTGAATCCGTGCTGTCTTACCTGGCGTGGAGGTCGTTCGGAAAGGACCAAGGCCATCAGATGCTGACCAATCTCTCCGAGATGGACATAAAGTTGCTCAGAGTGTTCGCGACGGTGGCAGAAGCCGGTGGGTTTTCAGCGGCACAGATCGAACTCAACGTCGGTCCGTCCACGATCAGCACTCATATGAAGGCGCTTGAACAGCGATTGGGCGTCAAACTCTGCGAGCGTGGAAGATCCGGGTTCAGCCTGACCGAACGCGGCACCCTGATCTATCAGGCAAGCCAACGGCTTTTTCTGGCCCTGGACGAATTTCGCAGCGAAGCCGGTGCTGCCCGGAATTGCCTGACGGGCAGTGTGACTGTGGGGATCATCGACTGGCTGGTCACCAATCCGGACTGCGCTTTGGACCGCGCAATCGGTGCCTTCAACAAGGTCGCGCCGGAAGTCCAGATTTCCGTTCGCGTGATCTCTCCCTCCGAATTGGAACGACTGGTTCTGGAAGGGGCTTGCGATTTCGGCTTGGGCGCTTGCGGACAACATTCTCCCTATCTGGACTACGAAGATGCCTTCTCAGAACGGCAAGTGCTGTATTGCGGCGCCGGGCACCCTCTGTTTTCTGCCCGGGGTGACCTGGATGTCGCCGATTTGCGAGAGTATCACTTTGTCCGCAGGGCCTACGCATCGCCAGACAGTTTGCCGTCGTCCCTGCGCCCCGCGTCAAGCGCCGCCGCCGATCTGATGGATGGCGTCGCGGCCCTGATCCTGTCCGGCAGATATCTGGGCTTTCTGCCCGAACACATGGCGGGTTTCTGGGTTTCGCAGGACCGTATGCGCCCGATTTTGGATGCCGATCTGGGCTACATGAACCCGATTTATCTGACGACGCGAAAAGCCGACGCGACGAAACCCGCCGCCGAACTGTTCTTGAAAGAATTCCGTCGCGCCCAGGGGCTGAAATTGCGCAAAGCATAGTCGGCAAGGGCTTCGACTGTCTGACGCGGCGGGTCCCAGGCCAACCCTGCCGCCGCGTGGCGCGGACATAATGATTGCCGCACCCGCCAAATCCGACACCCCAGGTGAATGAGATCTACCGCGCAAGGACGGCAGGTCTTGCCGGTCTCCATTCGTTTGAGGACCGTGAACGTTTGGTTGCGGGATTTCAGATTTAAGCCCGGCGATCTGGCCGGTATCGACGGGTATCAAATGACAGTTGGGGGAGCACGCTTTGACCTGGTCGAACGAAAAACTCGCCGGTTTGCGCAGGACTTTCGCCGAGGCGAAGGGCGGCGAGCTGCAAAATCCGGATTTTCAGCGCATTGCCGACAAGATCTTTTCCGAAGGCGGTCGCAGACCCGCACCCTATGCCGGGATGCCAACCCTTCTGGATGCGCCACACCGTGAACCCGGCGACTTCACCGGTATCGCAGACCTGGATGTCGCGCTCTACGGGGTGCCCATGGATTTGGGCGTGACCAACCGCAACGGGTCGCGCTTCGGGCCGCGCGCCCTGCGGGCGATCGAACGGATCGGCCCCTATAACGACGCTCTCAACTGCGCACCGGTCCATGAAATGAAGGTTGCCGATATCGGCGACGTGCCGCTTCAAAGCCGGTTCGACCTTGCCCAAAGTCACGCGGATATCGAGGCATTCGTGGCAGGCATTGTGGCGCAAGGGGTGATCCCTCTGGGCGTGGGAGGCGATCATTCGATCAGCCATCCGATCCTGAGGGCCGTGGGCAAAAATGGCCCGGTCGGCATGGTCCATATCGATGCGCATTGCGACACCGGCGGCTCTTATGAGGGGAGAAGTTTCACCACGGCGGTCCGTTTCGTCATGCGGTTCTTGACGGAGTTCTCGACCCCGAACGGACGATCCAGATCGGAATACGCGGGGCAGCCAAATACCTGTGGGAATTTTCCGAAATGTCCGGAATGACGGTGGTTGAGGCCGCCACTGTCAACGAGTCCACGTTGTCCGGCATCATCCGGCAGGCCCGCGCGGTGATCGGCGACGGCCCGACCTATCTGTCGTTCGATGTTGACAGCCTTGATCCGGCCTTTGCCCCCGGCACCGGCACGCCCGAGGTCGGTGGCCTGACCACCCGCGAGGTGCTGGCGCTGATCCGCGGCATGAAAGGCGCAAACATCGTCGGTGGCGACGTGGTTGAGGTGGCACCCGTCTACGACCCGACCACCAACACCGCCCAGAATGCGGCCCAGATGCTGTTTGAGATTCTCAGCCTCATGCAGTTCTCACCCGCCCGAAAAGCAAAGTGAGGATACCGGACATGCCAATCGAACGCAGGGACCTCAGCAGCCGGATGAGCCAGTCCGTTGTGCATGGCGACACCATCTATCTTGCCGGTCAGGTCGTCGAAGTGATGATCATCGCGGCCAGGGTTTGACGCCAGTGTTTCGGGTTATGGATGCGCAGAAGTCCGTGTGGCGCTCCCGTGGACCGACTTGATCGACGGGCTGCAACAGATGTTCGAACGGGGTTGCGAAATGCCGCTCCGCCATCACCACGACGTTGCCGTCCCGGGTGAGGAGAGCGGCACATTGCTTCTGATGCCCGCCTGGGTGCCGGGCGCCTATATCGGCCTCAAGATGGTCACGGTGATCCCCGGAAATTCCGCCCGTGGCCTGCCTGCGATCAGTGGTGCCTATCTGCTGTCCTCCGGTGCAACAGGTTCGCTCCTGGCAGTCATGGATGGCGCCGAACTGACGGCGCGGCGCACGGCTGCAGCCTCCGCACTTGCGGCGCGGTACCTGGCGCGCGCGGATGCCAGCCGTCTGCTGGTGGTTGGTGCAGGCAAGCTCGCCCTCAACGTGATCGAAGCGCATTCCACGGTGCGCAAAATCAAATCGGTATCGATCTGGGCGCGACGACCGGATCAGGCAGAAGCGCTTGCTGTGACGGCGCGCGCCCAAGGCTTTGCGGCGACCGCGACAGAAGATCTGGAAGCGGCGGTGCGGGCCGCGGACATCATCACGTGCTGCACATTATCGCGCAGACCGCTCGTTCTCGGCAAATGGGTGCAACCAGGCACGCACATCGATCTGATCGGTGCATTCAAACCCGACATGAGGGAAACCGACAGTGCCGCCGTAGCCGCCGCATCGGTCTTCGTCGACACACGTAATGGTGCAGTCGCCGAAGGGGGCGACATCGTTCAGGCCATTGCGGACGGCGCGATTTCTGCGGCAGACATTCAGGCTGATCTGTTTGACCTCTGCCGCGGCTTGCACTCGGGCCGAAGCGGGGACGAACAAATCACCTTGTTCAAATCGGTCGGTGCCGCGCTGGAAGATCTTGCCGCTGCCGTCATTGCCTACGAACAGGCACCCGCCCAAAGGACATCCTGAGCGACCGGCAAACCCCTGCAAACAGTGTCCGCCGGGACAGCCTCGCGGTTCTTGCGGTCACGACAGGCATCCTCACCCCGGGCACCCTTGCGGTGGCCGTTCGATCCGCCGCCAAGGGCACAACTGGTCACTGCTCCACGCAATCGGCGCGCTCCATCTGGTCAAGTCGCTCGCCGCTGTCCTCTGATGCGTGGTGTCATTTGCGGGCGCAGTCGAACGAAGGTGACCTCGTCTCAACTTTCCAGGCGAGCAATCTGTCGGGCCGCAGAAACACCACTTCCCTCTGCGAGATCGGACCCGCGTGAATGTCTGCAAACGGCGCGCCCGTCTTCGAAATGCCTGGCGCGAGTTTGGCGGTCTCAGGTCAGGGCTCGGCGACCAGCCTCCCGCGCCATGACCCTGCGCGCGGCGGCGGTCAGAACCACCGAGGCGATGACGCACCAGGCCGTCATCCCCAGCATCTGCCGCGGCAGCGAGATCCCGAGCGTCGATGAGCACCCCGGTGATCCCCGGACCCGAGCGCAGAGGCAAGCACCATCGCGGCCACGATGATCGCCCGGATGCCGCCGAGATTGGCCAGACCATAGACCTCGGGCCAGAGCGCGCCCATCAGCGTGCTGGAGAAGCCGAAGCTGATCCCGAGCAGCAGCATGAAGACGTAAACGCCCCATACCGGGGTGATCAGCGCCACCGCCAGCGAGGCCAGTGCGAGCGGGATGAGGATGAAGGGCAGCAGCCGGAGCGCCCCGAACCGGTCGATCAGGCCGCCGCTGACGAAGCCGAAGATCACGGTGGCCGCCGACATCACCGGGAACGAGGCGGCGAAGGCCAGCGCCGAATAGCCGCGCAGCGCGGTCAGGTAGCCTTGGTGAAAGAAGACCGTGGTGCCGATGAAGGGCGGCGCGAGCAGCCCCGCCAGCAACAGATAGAGGATCGGGTCCCGCACCACTTCCGCCCGGGTCCAGTCGCGCGCGGTATGCTGCGTCTGGGATTTCGCTTCCGAGGAATGCGGCCTGCGTTCGACCCGCATCAGCGCGATGATCAGCGGCATGCCGACAAGCGCGATCACCGCGGCCGAGAGCAGCCAGGCCATATGCCAGTTGCCGCTGGCGCGGTCGATCAGCACCACGATCAGCGGCAGGATGGCAGTACCTGCCGGTTGCCCCGGCACGACGATCGCCATCGCCTTGCCGCGGTTGGCGACGAACCAACGGCCGATCTCGGTAAAGGCGATCTCGGTCATCATGCCCTGGCCGAAAAGGCGCAGCAGGTAGAGCGTGAAGCCCAACGCCAGCACATTGGGCGCAAGCGTGATCAGGACGCAGGCCAGTGCCAGCGCGGGCATGGTGAAGCGCACCACCTTCCAGCCCGGCATGAGATCGAGCGTGCGGCCAAGCCAGGGCAAGGTCGAGGCACTTGCCAGCGTCGCCACCATGTAGAGCGCGCCGAATTCACCGCCCGACAGATGGAAGGTGGCGCGCAGATCGTTGCCCGCCAGACCGATGAAGAAGGTCTGCCCGAAGGACGAGAACAGGGTCAGCAGAAAGCCCGCCGCCAGCCAGCGCGCGTTCGCGATGAGGAAGGTAAGGTTTTCGCGAAGCAGGCGGGCCATGCCGCCCGTTAGAATTGAAAGACCACTCCCTGACAAGACCATCCGATCTCCGGAGTGCCGACGTGACGTCTGCTGCGGCCCAACTCTGTCGACGGCGTGGATGGCCCCCATCTGACGGCATCGCAATGTGCCAATGTGATAGGTGTTGGGCGATCACTGTAGAAGAGAACACCTAGGCGCCATAGCCGCCTCCCCCCGGGGTCTGCATCACGAAGATATCGCCCGGCGCCATCTCGGCGCTGTCATTGCCGCCTAGCGCCAGCACCGAGCCATCCACCCGGTCGACCCGGTTACGGCCGATCTGCCCCGGCTGGCCACCCGCCGCCCCGGCGGGGGCCGTCACCCGATGCGACGACAACACCGTCACCGTCATCTCCTCCAGAAACCGCAGCCGTCGGGTGATGCCGCATCCGCCCCGAAAGGCGCCCCTCGCCGCCAGAGCCCTGACGGATCGAAAACTCCTCGACCCGCACCGGAAAGCGCTGCTCCAGAACCTCGGGGTCGGTCATGCTCGTATTGGTCATATGGCTGTGCACCGCGCTGGTGCCGTCAAAGCCATCCCCGGCCCCGGTGCCGCCGCAGATCGTCTCGTAATTCTGATAACGATCATTGCCATAGACGAAGTTGTTCATCGTCCCCTGCG
Source organism: uncultured Pseudomonadota bacterium (assembly GCA_963837565.1). Classification (GTDB taxonomy): domain Bacteria; phylum Pseudomonadota; class Alphaproteobacteria; order Rhodobacterales; family Rhodobacteraceae; genus Solirhodobacter. The sequence continues at coordinate 186,751 of CAWIOC010000018.1, read as the reverse complement.
ACCCCGCAATCACCCCGAGCGCGCCATAGAGCGTATCGGCGATCGCCTGGCTGACCTCGGTATTGCCCGAGATCACGGCGGCCGGATACTCCGGGTTGATCATGCAGCCCTTCGGCACAAGGATGTCGAGCGGTTTGAGACAGCCCTCATTCATCGGGATGTCGGCACCGACCAAGGTGCGGAACACATAAAGCACCACCGCGCGGCAGATCGACAGCGGCGCGTTGTAGTTCAGCGCGTCCTGCGGCGACGTGCCGGTGAAATCCACCACGGCCTTGCGCGCGGCGCGATCGACGGTGATCGCCACCTTGATCCGCGCGCCACTGTCGAGCGGATAGGTGAAGGCGCAATCGCGCAGCACGTCGAGCACCCGGCGCACGCTTTCCTCGGCATTGTCCTGCACATGGCCCATATAGGCCTGCACCACCGGCATCCCGAACTGGCGCACGATCTTGCGCAGCTCGGCCGCGCCGGTCTCATTCGCCGCGACCTGGGCGGCAAGATCCGCCATGTTCTGGTCGATGTTGCGGCAGGGATAGCGGCCAGAGGCGAGCAGCGTGCGGGTTTCGCCCTCGCGCAGCCGCCCCTCGGAGAGCAGCAGGAAGTTGTCGATCAGCACGCCTTCGTCGTCAATATGGCGGCTGTCGGGCGGCGCCGATCCCGGGGTCTTGCCGCCGATATCGGCGTGATGACCGCGCGAGGCGACGACAAAGGGGATCGTCTCGCCATCGTCCGCGAATACCGGGGTGATCACGGTCACATCCGGCAGATGGGTGCCACCGTTGAACGGGTTGTTCATCATGAATACATCGCCCGGCCGGATCCGGCCCCGGTTCTGGTCCAGCACCTTGCGCACGCTCTCGCTCATCGAGCCGAGATGGACGGGCACATGCGGCGCATTGGCCACCAGATCGCCCGCCGCATCGAAGATCGCACAGGAAAAGTCGTAGCGTTCCTTGATATTCACCGAATAGGCGGTGTTTGCCAGCGTCGCCCCCATCTGCTCGGCGATCGTCATGAACAGGTTGTTGAACACCTCGAGCATCACCGGATCCACCGAGGTGCCAATCGCCTCACGCCGGTTCAGCGCAGTTGTACGGCGCAGCACGAGGTTGCCGCCGGGCAGACTTTCGGCCTGCCAGCCTTCTTCCACCACATTGGTGCCGGTCGGCTCGACGATGATCGCGGGGCCGTCGATGCGGTCGCCCGCAACCATACCCGGGCGGTCGATCATCGGGACGGTGCGCCAAGCGCCGCCGGTGAACATCGGCGCGGTGCCGGGGGCTATGGCGACCGTGCTGACGGGCGGCAGGGTGACAGCCTCCCCCGTGGCACCGATCGCTTCCGAGGTCAGCAGGTCGATCACCAGATCGGCGCCTTCGGGGACAAAGCCAAAGCGTTGCGCATGCGCCGCCTCAAACGCCACGCGCATCTCTGCTGCGGTTCCAAAAGGCACCGCCAGCGCCTGATGCGAGCCCTGCGGGCGGATATGGGCCGAGCGGATCAGCTTGATGGCAGAGGCCGGAATACCCTGCCCCGCGACCTCTGCCTGCGCCTCGGCATCCAGCCGTCCCAACACCTCTTCGGCGCGCGCGGCCTCGTCCAGCCTGCCTGCGAACTGATGTTCGCGAATTGCGCGCACATCGGCGAGCCCCATGCCGAAAGCCGACAGGACGCCTGCAAAAGGATGGATGAAGATGCTCTCCATCCCCAGCACATCGGCGACATGACAGGCGTGCTGCCCGCCTGCCCCGCCAAAGCAGTTCATCGTATAGCGCGTCACGTCATAGCCGCGCTGCACGCTGATCTTCTTGATCGCGTTCGCCATGTTTTCCACCGCGATGCGCAGGAAGCCCTCGGCCAACTCCTCGGGCGACCGCGGCGCTCCGCCGGTTTCCGCCGCGATCCGCCGCGCCATATCCTCGAACTTCGCGCGCGCGGCGGCGGTGTCGAGCCGCTCGTCCCCCTGCAGACCAAAGACCGCAGGAAAGCGGTCCGGCTGGATCTTGCCCAGCACCACGTTGCAATCAGTGACAGTCAGCGGCCCGCCCCGGCGATAGCTCGCCGGACCGGGGTTCGACCCCGCGCTTTCCGGGCCGACCTGCATCCGGCCATTGGCATAGGTCAGGATCGACCCGCCTCCGGCCGCGACGGTATGGATGCTCATCATCGGCGCGCGCATCCGCACCCCCGCGACCTCGGTCTCGAACGAGCGTTCATAGGTACCCGCGTAGTGGCAGACGTCGGTCGAGGTGCCGCCCATGTCAAAGCCGATCAACCGGTCAAAGCCTGCCGCCTCGGCGCTGCGGACCATGCCGACGACACCACCTGCCGGGCCGGACAGGATTGCATCCTTGCCCTGAAACAGCGCCGAATCGGTCAGCCCGCCGTTCGATTGCATGAACATCAGGGCCTCGCAGCCGCCTTGGCCAGCCCCCAGCGCGTCGCTCACCTGCCGCACATAGCGGCGCAGGATCGGCGAAAGATAGGCATCCACCACCGCCGTATCCCCGCGCGAGACAAGTTTCACCAGCGGGCTGACAGCATGGCTGAGCGAGATCTGGGTGAACCCTGCCGCCTGCGCGGCCTCGCCAATACGCGCCTCGTGATCGGGGTAGCGATAGGAATGCATCAGCGCGACCGCGACCGAGCGGTAGCCCTCGGCATGGGCCACAGTCAGCGCCTGTTCCACCGCGTCAAGGTTCAGCGGCGTCACCACGGTGCCATCCGGCGCCATCCGCTCCTCGACCTCGACCACATCGGAATAGAGCAGTTCCGGCAGCACGATATGCAGGTCGAACAGACGTGGACGGTTTTGATATCCGATCCGAAGAAGGTCGCGCATGCCTTTGGTAATAAGAAGTAAAGTCCGCTCACCCTTGCGCTCCAGCAAAGCATTGGTCGCGACCGTCGTGCCCATCTTGACCGCTTCGATCATGCCTTGGGGAATGGCGTCTGACGGGCCAAGGCCGAGCATGTCGCGGATGCCCTGCACGGCGGCGTCAGGGTAGCGTTCCGGGTTCTCCGACAGCAGCTTGTGCGTCAGCAACCCGCCATCGGGCTTGCGCGCCACGATGTCGGTGAAGGTGCCGCCACGGTCGATCCAGAACTGCCACTTTGTCATGCAAACCCCCTGCTGCCCTGCCCGTCAAACCGGCTGGACGCCGCTTCATTGGCAGAACGGTTACAAAACGTTGACAGATTGTCAATGTAATGCTTGTTTGACCTGGAGGCGTCTTAGCCTGCACCATGGGGCGCCCAGCAACAGGGAGAAACGTGATGACTGCAACACTCAGACTGGCGGCCGCCTTCGCCGTCATGGCCGCGACGGCCCCGGCATTCGCCGAAACCTGGGATATGCCTACACCCTATCCGGATGCGACCTTCCACACCCAGAATATCATGGAATTCGCCAAGGACGTGGCGGCCAAGACCGATGGCAAGCTGACCATCGAGGTTCACTCGGCGGGATCGCTGTTCAAGCATTCCGAGATCAAGAATGCGGTGCGCAGCCAGCAGGTGCCGATCGGGGAATTCTTCCTCTCGCTCGCCTCGAACGAAAACCCGGCCTTCGGGGTCGACAGCCTGCCGTTCCTCGCCACCAATTATGATGATGCCGAAAAGCTGTGGAAGGCGCAGAAGCCGGTGATCACCGCCCTGCTCGCCAAGCAGAACCTGATCCCGCTCTACTCGGTGCCATGGCCGCCGCAAGGGCTTTACACCAAGTCCGAGGTCAAGACGGTCGCCGATCTGAAGGGGATGAAGCTGCGCTCCTACAACCCGACGCTCGAGCTTTTCGCCTCACTCTCCGGCGCGGTGCCGGTGCAGGTCGAAGTGCCGGACCTGCCGCAGGCCTTCGCCACCAGCCAGGTCGAGGCGATGATCACCTCGCCCTCCACCGGGGCAAATTCCAAGGCCTGGGACTATGTGAAATACTACACCCCGATCAACGCATGGCTGCCCAAGAACATCGTCGTGGTGAACCGCACGGCCTTCACCAGCCTGCCTGAGGCGGAACAGAAGGCGGTGCTGGACGCCGCCGCCGCCGCCGAGGCGCGCGGGATCGCGATGAGCAAGGATGAGACCGTCAAGCAGACCCAGGTGCTGAAGGACAACGGGATGCAGGTGATCGAGCCCTCGGCCGAGCTGACCGCCGGGCTGAAAGAGATCGGCGTCAAGATGCAGGCCGAATGGGACAAGAAGGCAAGCCCCGAAGCCAAGGAAATCATCGCCAACTACAAGGCCATGAACTGATAAAACCGCCCGCAGCCAAATGGTTGCGGGCGGTTCTGCATCTACCACCTTCACAGCGGAGCAGTTCATGCAACGGTTTCTCGACCGCATCTATCTGGCCAGCGGCGCGCTGGCGGCGACCGCCATCGTGCTGATCACGCTGATCGTCGCAGCGCAGGTGGTGTGCAACATGATCACCAAGATCGGCATTCCCGGGATCAATCTGACGATCCCCTCCTATGGCGATATCTCCGGCTATCTGCTGGCGGCGGCGACCTTCTTCGGGCTGCCCTACACGCTGGTTAAGGGCGGACATATCCGCGTCACGCTGCTCTCCGGGCGGATGCCGCCGAAGGTGCGCCTGGTGATGGATGCTTTCGCGCTCTGCATCGGCCTTGGCGTGTCGGCCGCGGGCTGCTGGTATATGGCGGCGCTCGACCGGCAATCCTGGATGTTTGGCGACATGTCGTCCGGCATCATTCCGATTCCGCTCTGGATCGTGCAGATCCCGCTGGTTCTGGGACTGGCGGTGATGACCATCGCCTTCGCCGATCTGCTGACCCGCTCGCTCGTCACCGGGCGCTCGGCGATCACCGACGCGGCCTCGGTGGAGTAGGGTCATGGATCAACTTATCCTCTCTGGCGGATTGCTCGTCCTGCTGCTTGCACTGCTCGCCTCTGGCACCTGGGTCGCCTTTTCGCTGATCGTGGTGGCGGGGGTGGCGATCACGCTCTTCTCGCATGCGCCGGTCGGGCCGGTCTTTGCCACGACACTGTGGAGCGCCAGCAATTCATGGTCTCTCGCCGCCCTGCCGCTGTTCATCTTCATGGGCGAGATCTTGTTGCGATCGAAACTGTCGCAGGACATGTTCGACGGGCTTGCGCCCTGGCTCGGGCGCTGGCCCGGGCGACTGTTGCATGTCAACGTCCTGGGCTGCGCGATCTTTGCCGCGGTCTCCGGCTCATCGGCCGCGACGGCGGCAACCATCGGCAAGATGTCGATCCCGGAACTGACCAGACGCGGCTATCCGGAAAAGCTGATCCTCGGCACGCTCGCGGGGTCGGCGACGCTGGGCCTGCTGATCCCGCCCTCGATCATCCTGATCGTCTATGGCGTGGCGACCGAGCAATCGATCGCCCGGCTCTTCATCGCGGGCATCCTGCCGGGGCTGGTGCTGGTCACGATCTTTTCCGCCTATGTCGGCAGTCAGGCGCTGCTGCACCCCGATCTGATCCCGGGCAATGACCAGACCTACACCCTGCGCGAAAAGCTCCATGCCTCGCGCCGCCTGCTGCCGGTGATGGCGATCATCGCGGGCGTGATCGGCAGCATCTATGCCGGCATCGCCTCGCCCACCGATGCGGCGGCCGTCGGCGTGGTGCTGTCGCTGGCGCTGGCCTTCCTCTCCGGCTCTGGCAGCTGGGCGATGTTTTCCGACGCGGTGATGAGTGCGACCGTCACCTCGACCATGATCGCGCTGATCCTCGGCGGTGCGGCCTTCCTGACCGTCGCGATGGGCTTCACCGGCATCCCCACGCATCTGGCCGAATGGATCGCCACCATGCATCTGTCGCGCTATGCGCTGCTCGCGGTGCTGACTCTGTTCTTCATCGTGCTGGGCTGCTTTCTCGACGGGATCTCGATCGTGGTGCTGACCACCTCGATCATCATGCCGATGGTGCAGGCCGCGGGCATCGACCCGCTCTGGTTCGGCATCTATCTGGTGCTGGTGGTCGAGATGAGCCAGATCACCCCGCCGGTCGGCTTCAACCTCTTCGTCATTCAGGGTCTGACCGGGTTTGACATGATCCGCATCGCGCGGGCCGCCTTGCCGTTCTTCTTTCTGCTGCTCGGCGCCGTCGCGCTGATCACCCTTGTGCCGCAGATCGTGACCTTCCTGCCGGGGCTGATGTAGCCCCACCACGGAACGGCGGCGGTCAGAGAGAGGCCGCCGCCCGCGACGCCTGATCGTAGAACCCCGAGAGACTGCGCAGCATGGCGGCGATCTCGCTCAGCTCATCGGCGTCCATCTCCGTCACCTTCAGCCCGTCGACAAGGCAGCTTTCGCGCACATTGCGATAGGCCTCGCAGAGCGCCGCCCCCGCTTCCGTGGTGGAATAGAACATCTCCTTGCCCCGCCTGTGGCCCTCGATCAGCCCGGCGCGGCTGAGCTTCTTCAGCGCGTAATTCACCGTATGCAGGTCGTCGATATTGAGCAGGAAAGAGATATCGGCCAGCCGCTTCTGCCGGTCACGGTGGTTGATGTGATGCAGCACGAGAATCTCCAGCGGACTCATCGAGGCGATGCCCGCCGCCGTCATGCAGCGCGTCATCCAGCGGCTGAAGCCGTTATAGGCGACGATCAAGCCGTATTCGTATTCCGAAAGCTGCCAGCCGCCCTCGGTCGCCAGATGGCGCGAGGATACGATGCGATGGCGCGAGGCCGGTTCGTCTTCCTTGGTCATTGCACTCGTCTTCTCGTTGGGCCGGACGCCTGAAGTTCCCAAGGTATCCGAACGGGTGGGGTGATCAACCCCTCCGGCGCTGGCAGATGGAGCGAACGTGACCGGAATCCAACCTTCTCTGAGGTTCAGCCCATTGAAATCTATGTGAGTTGTAATCTTCGCGCGCTTTACAGTTGATGTCGGTCCCGGGCGCCTGCAGCGGCTTCCTCGACGCTTCGCAGCGCCAGTGGGATCCGGATCTGCTTCGTCAGGGTCAGGCGGATGATCTCTGACGTGGCTTTGAAGGGCCAGAACAGGATGCGTTTGACCATCGCGCGAAGCGAAGCGACCGCCCTGCCCCGCGCAACAATCCTGTTCCAACACTGCCGGTGGCACCGACACGGGTCCGTACGACCGCTAGATACCTGCGTACCAATCGTATCCGATCTCGTCTTCCCAGAATCCGCCTTTGCCGAGGCCGATCCCGGCCAGGCTCGCCACCGCCTCGATCCGCATGATGTATTTCGCCTGTTTGTAGCCAAGCTGACGTTCCACCCGCAGCCGCAGCGGGGCACCGTGGCCGACGGACAGGGTTCGATCGTTCATGCCGTAGGCGAGGAGTGTCTGAGGGTGGAACGCATCGACCAGATCGATGCTTTCGTAATAGGATTGACCGTCGAAATCATCGGCGCAGTGCAGCACCAGATAGCGCGCTGCGGGCAGCAGTTGCACTTTGGCGAGCAGGGCTGCCAAAGGCAGGCCGGTCCATTTGCCAATTGCACTCCAGCCCTCGACGCAATCATGGCGGGTGATCTGGGTGCGGGCGGGCATCGCCTTGATCTCGGCGAGGGAGAAGCTTCCGGGCGCCGCAACCAGGCCATCGACCTGAAGTCGCCAATTGGCAAAACCGGTTTCGACATGGGCGTGATAGTCCGCCGATGCCGGCATCGTGTTGCCATTGGTGCGGAAACTCGGCGACAGGTCGGCCTCGGTGAATTCCGGGGCGAGCGCATTGCGCCCGATCAGGCGATGGGACTGGTAGGACAGCTTTTCGCCTGAACCCAGCACCAGGTCGCGGAACGAGGGGCTGAAGATCAGGCCAGCGGTGCCGGCTCCGATCACGGTGAACCCCAGGCCGGTCAGCAGGCCTCTGCGGGTGATCAGACTGGACATCAGAGTTTCTCCCTGGGCAGGCGGTAACGGCCGGTGATCATCGAGCGGACCTCGTTGATCGGCCCGGCAAGCACGACCATCAACAGGTGGACCACAATGAACAGCACGATGCCGATGGCGAAGATGAAGTGGAGCGAGCGGGCCGACTGGCGCCCTCCGAACAGGTCCAAAAGCCAGGACATCGAGGCATCAAGGCCGGGCGACATGGTGAAGCCGGTCAGGATCATGCCGGGGATCAGCACGATCAGCACCGACAGATAGGCAAATTTTTGCAGGATGTTGTAGCGTCGCGCCGCCTCGCCGGTCGGAAATTGCAGCCGGGCGTGGTGCTTGATGTCGTGCCAGATATGCGCAGGCTGGATCTCGGCGCCGGTCGGCAGAAGGTCCCGTTGCAGATGGCGGTTCCACAGGCTGCGGATCAGATAGGCGGCGATGCCAAGGGCAAAGACCCAGGCAAAGGTCAGGTGCCAGCGCCGCGCCAGGGCGAGGTTGTAGCTTTGCGGCAGCGTCGCCCAGTACGGGAAGGCGCGGTTGCGTACCACGCCGGCTGAATCGGTCCAGCGCCCCAGAACTCCGGTTGTGGTGAGGGTCAGGTTACCGACGCGCAGGTAGCCCGCCTCGTCCTGCGCGCCAATTTGCAGCCAGGCGTGGTCGGGATTGGCGCCATACTTGCCCCAGTACAATCTGGGATGGGCATTGAAGATCATCAGCCCGCTCATCAGCATGATGACCAGGGTGACCACATTCGTCCAATGCCAGAGGCGCGTGGAAAGGCGGTGCCGGTCCACGACGTCGCCGCCAACGGGCAAGGTCTGCCGGTCCGTATTCGGTATGTCGAGGCTGGTCATGGCGGCTCCGATCGGGTCAGGGAGGGGTTTTGGCGTCGGTTTCAGGCCGACGCCAAGGCGGCGTCACTTCATCATGTGCATGGCGTCCATCGCCATCATGTCGGGATGCGCGGTGCAGGTTTTGACCATCGCGGCCATCTCGTCATCGGCGCTCATCGCGGCGGGGGCAGCCATTGCATCACCGGTCTTGGTGGTTGAATCCGTCGCCATGGCGCTGGCGGCAGCCATCTTGTCGGCTTCCATCGCGGCGGTCATGGCGCCCATCTGGTCGTCATGGCCCATTGCCGTGAAGGCACTGCAGGTCGTGTCAGCGGTCATGGTGCTGGCGAATGCCGGGGCGGACAGCGCAGTCGAGATCGCAAGCGCGAGGAAAAAGCGGGTCATAGGAAAGCTCCAATGTTGTCAAGGCGTTGCTGCCCCGGATGCTGCACCGGCCCATCATCGAACCGATTGACCTCAAGGTGCCTGACCCAAGGACAAAGGGGAAATGCCGCCTGCCAATGCTTTCGATGCGCTGCAGCTATGGCGGTCTGCCCGTCCATACAGAGAATGTATGAAACCCATAGGTGACGGGGCCTTTATATCCAGCCCCGGTTGGCGGATGATGACAGCATGGAAAACCCCGCCCTCCTTGCGTCGCGCCTCGCCTATTGCAGAAGCCTGCCCTCCGGATGGCGCGCATCCTATGACGCGTTGATTGACCGGCTGCGCCTGTCTGGTGCCACGGATGGCGCGCCCGGCGTCGGTGATGTCATGCCGGATTTCGCGCTGCCGGACGTTGGCGGCAATCTGCGCCGCCTGAGCGATCTGTTGGCCGAGGGGCCCGCTGTGCTCAGCTTCAATCGTGGCAGTTGGTGCCCCTATTGCGAGCAGGAAATCGGCGTCTGGTCTGAACATCGCGCCGCGCTGACCACCGCTGGTGCGCGGCTGATCATCGTGACGCCGGAAACAGGTGGGCGGATGACGGCATTGGCCGAAATTGCCGGGGAAGGTGCCGTCGTTCTGTGTGACCTGAACATGGGTGTGGCGCTGGCCAATAGTTTGGCTTTCCCGCTTGGGCCGACGATTCTGGGCCAGTATCTGGACAGCGGGTTTGATCTGTCCGAAGTCAACGGTACCGCCAGTGGCTTCCTGCCCGTGCCGGCCACCTTTCTGCTCGATGCGTCACGCAAAGTGCATTTCGCCTTCGTCGACCCGGATTTCAGTCAACGGGCAGAGCCTGAGGCCGTGCTTGCGGCACTGTCGGCCCTGCAAACGGGGTGATCGGTCGCGGTCACCTGCCAATCGCGTGCTCTGGCTATCCTCAGGAACGCATCCGCCGCCCGTCCGCGCCGCCTGCCAGCGACAGCCGCCAGCACGATATTCAGGCCCAGCCCGTGGTCCGCAAGCCCAACAAGCGCCACCCCCGCCGTCCGCGTGTCGGCAGGCAGGAGCGCGAGCCCAAGGCCCTGCGCGACCAATCGCAGGGCAAGGTCCGCACTCTCCGCCCGGTGCCGGAACCTGGGCTCTGCTCCCGCCGCAGATGCCACTGACCGCCAAAACGCCGTTCCATCATCAGCACAGTCGATCCAAGGCTCCGCCATGACGTCCGACAGGCGCGGCGGCGCGGCCGTGGCCAAAGGATGGTCGTTCCGCATGGCCATTTTATAAAACCGGGTCATCAGGGGCCATGTTTCCAGCCGTTCCGGCACAGGGTCCGGCAGGGCGATCAGCAGCAGATCCATACCGCCCTTCAGCGACAGTTCGATGATCTGTTCCGAGGTGCCACCGCGCAGGTCAATTGTCAGTCCCGGCAGCGCCGCCGCCAGTGTTCCCAAAACCGCGTCCAGCACGGGCGACGCCACACCATGCGCCACACCGATCACGAGGGGCGTGACTTCGGCGCGCCCAATACTGCTGGCCAATGAGGTCGCTGCCTCTGCTGCCTCAAGGGTCTGCTCGAGATGGGGCAGCACCATGCGCCCCAGCTCGGTCAGGTGGGTAAGCGCGCGTTCGCGGTTGAACAACAGACCCCCGAATTCATCCTCCAGCTTCTGAATCGCGCGCGTCAATGACGGTTGGGTGACGTTGCACTGGTCAGCCGCACGGGTAAAATTCAGCGTTCTGGTCACGGCGAGGAAGTATTTGATCTGGTGCATTTCCATTGGAGTTTTCCGCCCCCCGTTCCATGGAATTGCGATTGCGCACAACCTAACCTTCAATCACTGGAATTGTAAGGCGGACTGGTCCTCCTTGCGCGATCGGCGACGGCAACGAAAGGCGGAGTCCGCCTCTAGTCCTGCTTCGCCGCAAGCCGCGCGACTTCCGCTTTGAGCTCCGCAATCTCCCTGTCCTTGGCGGCAAGTGCCATCGCGACATCCGCCGCCTCGAACCGCTGCGGAATATGTTGCGGACAGTTGGAATCCCAAGCTGCGACGGTGAACAGTATGACCTGTTCGGCGCGGGCCCTGTAGTCTGCTGGCATCAGACGCGCGGTCAGGGCGCTGTCGCCCTCAACGATCCTGGCTGTGCCCCAGATCTTGACGCGCCGACGGTGGACATAGTCGATCAGGAACAGATAGGCCTTCGGATTTTCCGCCAGATTGCCCGAGGAGATGAATTGCCGGTTCCCCGCATAGTCGACAAAGCCGATGGTCTGGCCGTCGATCACCTGCAGGAAACCGGGCGGGCCGCCACGGTGCTGGACATAGGGCTGACCCTCGGCATTGGCGGTTGCCAGAAAGATGCTGGTCTGCGCCTGAATGAAGCGCTTCAGGTCGTCGTCAATTGTCGTTTGCCAGGCACCCGCCTCTTCCTGAAAGGCATAGCCGCGGCGCGAGCCTTTGCGGGTCTGGATCGCCTTCACGGTCGGGGTGAAGGCAACATCGCTGGAATACCTCATGCGGTCCTCCTATAGGCCGAGATCGCTGAGGCCGGCGTGATCCTCGGGCCGACGCCCCAACGGCCAGTGGAATTTGCGGTCGGCCTCTGTGATGGCAAGGTCATTGATGCTGGCATGTCGATGCTCCATCAAACCCTCGGCATCGAACTGCCAGTTCTCGTTGCCATAGCTGCGGAACCACTGGCCCTCCGCGTCGCGCCATTCATAGGCAAAGCGCACCGCGATGCGGGCACCGTGAAACGCCCAGACTTCCTTGATCAGGCGATAGTCGCCTTCCTTGGCCCATTTGCGGGTCAGGAAGGCCTCGATCTCGGCGCGACCAGTCAGGAATTCGGACCGGTTGCGCCATTGGCTATCGGCCGTATAGGCCAGCGCGACGCGGGCAGGATCGCGCGAATTCCACGCATCCTCGGCCATGCGGGCCTTCTGGGCGGCGGTTTCAGCTGTGAAGGGCGGCAAGGGCGGACGGGACATCAGCGGACTCCGGATGAAACGCCGCACTTGGGGGCGGCGTTGGAGGAAGGTCAGGCGGCGAGGGTTTTGACCGCCGGGAAATCGAGCACGGTTTGGGCAACCGAGTTGATGTAGTTGGTCCAGGTGTTCAGCGCGACATGCAGGACAATCTCGACCACCTGCGCATCGTCATAGCCCGCCAGTTTGACCGCCCGCAGATCTTCATCGCTGACGTGACCGCGGGCCCTCGTGACTTGGGCCGCGAACTGCACGGCGGCATCGGCCTTCGGGTCATTGGAATGGCCGTTGCGGTTGGCCAGAATCTCGGCCTCGTCCAGTTTGGCGACGTTCTTGCCCAGATAGCTGTGGGCCGACAGGCAATAGGCGCAGCCGTTGATCTCGGCCACGGCAAGCGCCACGCGCTCGCGGGTGGCGGCGGGAAGGCTGCCTTTGCCCAATGCGCCAGAAAGGCCAAGGTAACCTTCCAAGGCGGCCGGGCTGTTGGACACGACGCGAAACAGGTTCGGCACCAGGCCGAGCTGCTTTTTGACCGCCTCCAGCAATGGTTGTGCGGCGACCGGGGCATCTGCGATGGTTGCGGGGGTGGCGATGCGGCTCATCTCTCTCTCCATGATCAGCCGGACCGTCTTGGCCCGGTGAAGCAAGGATACTCGCTTTCATTTATCGCGGGCATTTGGTATATATGGTGACTGTATTTCCGAAAAATGGAAGGACGGCTTCATGGATCGGTTGGATGCCATGAGGGTCCTTTTGCAGGTGGTCGAACAAGGCAACCTCTCGGCGGCCGGGCGAAAACTTGGGATGCCGCTGACCACCATAAGTCGGAAGATCGCGGATCTTGAAAACCATCTCAGGGCGCAGTTGCTGGTCCGTTCCAACCGCCACGTCACGCTGACCGAGGCGGGCCAGTCCTATGTCGCCGCCTGCAAACGCATTCTGAGCGACCTGGCCGAGACGGAACAGGCGGCCTCTGGCGCATTCACCGCCGCGCGGGGGGACTTGATCATGACCGCACCCCTGGTCTTCGGTCGGCTGCACGTTCTGCCGGTGGTGACCGAGTTCCTGCAAGCCTATCCCGAGATTGATATCCGGCTGACCTTGGCGGACCGCTTGCTGCATTTGCAGGACGACCATGTCGATCTGGCGTTCCGCATTGGCGCGCTGCGAGACAGCAGCCTTATGGCCATCAAGGTGGGTGCGGTCCGGCGCGTCGTTTGCGCCAGTCCAGCCTATCTGGCGCAACACGGAACGCCAGTTTTGCCTGAAAACCTTGTCCATCATCAATGTGTGACCTTCACTGGCTTGGACAACCCGGACCGATGGGATTTCGGGCCGGACGGGCTTCAGAAATCTGTCAGGGTCCGATCCCGGCTGATGGTCAACACCGCGGAAGCCGCCATTGACGCGGCCATTGCAGGCCTTGGACTGACCCGTGTGCTGTCCTATCAAATGGCCGCAGCCCAAAGCGCGGGCCATCTGGATGCGCATCTTGCAGGCCTACGAACCAGCCGCCACACCGATCAGCCTTGTCTATGACGGCCAGGCAGCCCTGCCCTTGAAATTGCGCGCCTTCCTGGATTTCGCCGCCCAACGCCTGAAAGAGCGTCTGCCGTCACAGGATCGCCATTAGCAAGGTAGAGGAAGCGAAATTGAGATTCTGCGAAGCCACCTAGATGACGAGCGCTGCGAGGTCTGGTTGTTCGATCCCGCGGATTGACGGTGCGATCCTTGCGAAGGAAGCACGATGGGATGAGTGCGTCCCGCGAGCGCCACGGCCACACAGGCGATGAGAGCGGCAGCACAGGGATCGCCTGCTTCGTTCGCGCTGAGTACCCGCTTTGCCTCCCATCTGTCTGGTCTCCCGATCATAATGCTTTCATCGCGGGGACCGGGCCCAATCTACCTCGCCGCCAATTGATCTTGCGGTGTGGCGACGCCCAGGTGGGGCATACGATCCGAGCACGTGTTGACATTCCCGGACCACAACACCCTTGTTCCAACCATGAAATTTCTCGCCATCTCAGGAAGCCTCCGAGCACAGTCGACCAACACCGCACTGCTGCGCGCGCTCCAAACCGCTGCCGCACCGGAACACGTGATCGCGATCTCGGATCACATCTCAAGACTCCCAATATTTTCACCCGATCTTGAGCTTCCTGTCCCACCAGAACCGGTTGCTGATTTTATCAGAGCGATCCAGGACGCGGATGGATTACTCATCTCGAGCCCCGAGTATGTACGGTCCATTCCGGGTGGGCTGAAGAATGCCATCGATTGGCTCGTGTCCGGTGAAGCACTGATCAGCAAGCCGATCGCACTTGTCCATGGGTCTCACCGCGGGGATGACATGCTGGACCAATTGCGTGTCGTGTTGGAGACTGTAAGCAGCCATTTCAACAGCGATTTGTTCCTGCGCTGTCCCGTGATGAAACTCTCGCCGGAGCAAATCAGCGCAACGCTTGCCCAAGACAACCACACGGCAGAAATCCACCGATTTCTCAATACCTTCGCAGATTTCTGTCAGTCAACTCGATGATCCGCCGAGGCAGACGGCATCAGACGACTTTTGGCAACGCAGTTTTGGCAAGGCGGCAGGCGACCGAATAGGCGGGATTGAAGACATTGGCCACATCGTACCGCACCGCCATGGCCATCAGGTGGCTGGCCGCAACGTGATCCAGGCAGAAATCTTCCACCAGCCAATTGAGCATTTCCGTGGTGGCGTGCTGCAGAGCCTGATCCAGCGGTCTGGCATTGCCGATCGTGAAGATCGCATCGGCGTCCTCGCCGCGCGGCCAGACTTGCGCTTTGCCCTTCTTCAGCCGGACCGTGAATTGAACCTCCGCTGACGTCTCGATCCCGGTGCCGGCGATTTCACCGTCGCCCTGTGCCGCATGCACGTCCCCAAGGAAGAACAGCGCCCCCGGCTCGGAGACCGGAAAGCAGATCGTCGTACCCGCGCGGATGCCGCGATAATCCATGTTGCCGCCAAAGGGGCCGGAGGTCGCGGTAGAGATGAACTGCCCGCTGTCCGGTGCCACGCCAAGACAGCCGATCATCGGCTCCAGCGGAACCGACCAGGACTGGAGCCTGGGCGGTGCGACCCGCAAGGACACACGTTGGCCGTTGCGGTCAATGTCCCAGAGAATCTTTTCGCGGAGAGGCAGGCTGGCAACCTTGTCCGGATCAACCACATTGTGGGCGAGACCTTGCCGCGTCCAGCCTTGGCGTCTGGTCATCTCAATCCTGTCGATGGTGACAGCCAGCGTGTCACCGGGGGCCGCACCTTCGATGAAGAACGGTCCGGTCATCGGGTTGGGATCCTGCCCGACCTGGACTTCGTCGGCATCAAAGCCATGGGCATCAATCGTTGCCGCAACAACGCTGTCGCCGTCTGATATCCGCAATACCGGCGCATGCGGACCGATCGTGTTGAAGAACAGTTCAGGTGAAAAGTGGTGGGTGGTCACGGAAATCTCCTCTGGAGCGAATGCGGCCCAGCATCCATGCGACAGGCTTGTTCGCGCCAGTCTTGTCGCGGCAGCGGCCATTCCGCAAGAGACGCCGGATGCGACAGGGCGGCAGCGCTTGCCGCTTCAATACGTCGTAGAAATCTTCACGCTGGTCAGGGGAATGTCACCGCGACAGCGTGCTCTATGGCCGTCAGGGTCAGGACTCGGCCTCGGGTCAGAGGAAGACCTTCGGGCATCGGTCGCACCGGGTGGCAACCCTGCGCCAATCCATCAACCGCCCGAACAGGATCTCGATCCGGTTGCGACGTTTGGTGCGGCGCCTGTCGTAGTTGACAGGCTTGCCACGAGACTTCCGGCCCCCTGTCTTTCAACGCATCTCCGAATCAGCCAGTATCGCAACCGCCCCGCTGGCCGCACCCAATTCTGCGCTGACACTGCCCCTCCAACCACCTTTTTATCCAATCCAAAGAAGCGGCCTGCCGCGTTGTGCGCGACAGGCCGGGATGCAGGTCAGTACCACAAGAGCTGACCCAACGGGTGCTGGATCCGGTTGGGTCAGAGGCCGTTACTTGCGGATCGCCGCCAGCGCGGTATCAAGGTCTTTCACCAATTGCTCGTGACCATCGGCTGCGAATTTCGCTGTCGCAGGTTTTGCCACGTCGCGCATCCGGGCCAGTTCCTTGTCATCGACGACCGTCACCACCATGCCATGCGCCTTGAGGAATTCGAGCGCGTCCTTCCCGGCGGCGCGGCTATAGTCGCGTTCGAACTGCCGCGAGGCTACGGCAGAGGCCGTGATGGCGGCCTTTTCATCGTCCGAAAGCTTGTCCCACCACTGCTTGCTCGCCAGCATGATCCAGGGGCTGTAAACATGCTTGGTCAGCGACAGATACTTCTGCACCTCGTAGAACTTGCTGGATTCGATCGTGTTGACCGGATTTTCCTGCCCGTCGACCGCCTTCGTCTCCATCGCCGTGAACAGTTCCGAGAAGGACATCGGCACGGCATTCGCGCCCATCTTGTTGAACATGTCGATATACATCGGGTTCTGCATGACACGCAGCTTGATGCCCTTCAGATCTTCGACCCGGGCAATCGGACGGACCGAGTTGGT
Source organism: uncultured Pseudomonadota bacterium (assembly GCA_963837565.1). Lineage (GTDB taxonomy): Bacteria > Pseudomonadota > Alphaproteobacteria > Rhodobacterales > Rhodobacteraceae > Solirhodobacter. The sequence continues at coordinate 170,110 of CAWIOC010000018.1, read as the reverse complement.
CAGATCGCGGAACCCGTTTTCCCAGTAAACGATGCCCACCAGCCCCTTGGACTGCAAATCGCCCATCAGCTTCTGCCCGAATGCGCCATCAAGGATCGCATCGGCTTCCTTGGTGTCGGAAAACAGGAACGGCAGATCGTAGACGCCGAAGTCGCTGTCAATCCCGACGAGGGTAGCGGTGGATCCCACCATCATCTCTTGCGCACCGCCAATCACTGCGTTCTGCATCTGGGTGTCGCTGCCGAGGCTCGCGTTGCCGAAGCCCTTGACGTTCAGCTTGCCGCCGGTGCGCTCTGACAGATCCTTGGCGAAGAAATCGACAGCTTTGCCCTGGTTGCTGTCTGTCGACAGGCCATAGCCGAAGCGAATGATCCGCGATTGGTAATCTGCGGCACTCGATGCAACCGCAGTCGCGGCAACAAGGCCAAGGCCGAGTAGTGCGGTGTGTAAGGTCTTCATGGACGTCCTCCTCCAAGGTTGAAATAGTTAGCTGAGCCAGGCCATTGGCAGCGTGATGAAGCCTGGGAAAATGATGAACAGGATGATCAACAGGATGTAGGCCACGAGGAAGGGCCAGATGCCCCTGGTCGCGCTTTCGAGCGAGATCTTGGCGACGCCGCAGATGACGTTCAGCACGGTGCAGACCGGGGGGTGGATCAGCCCGAGCGTGCCGACCATCACGAACATGACGCCGAAATAGGTCGGATCAATGCCGGACTTCAGGGCGATCGGCATCAGGACCGGCCCCATGACAAGGATCGTGGGCGTCAGGTCCATGACCGTGCCGATGATCAGCAAAAGCAGCATCATGCCCGCCATCAGCACGCGTGGATCATGCATCAGTGGGGTGAGAAGATCGCTCACCTGCCCGGGCAGATCACCAAGGGTGACCATGTATGACGCCACCAGCGCGCCGCAGACCAGAAACATCACGGTGCTTGTGGTGCGCGCCGCAGCGATGAAGATATCCGGCAATTGCGAGATCTTCACTTCGCCGTAGACGAACACCGCCACCAGCAGCGAATAGACTGCGGCGACCACGGCTGCCTCGGTGGGCGTGAAGATACCGCCGCGCAAGCCGCCGATGATGATGACCGGCAACACCAGCGCCCACAGGCCATCGACCAGCGCGTGACGGCGTTCGGTCCAACTGCGCCTTGCCTGTGGCGTGACATTCATGCGCCGCGCAAGCAGTGCCCAGACCCCGATCAGCACCGCTCCCATCATCACGCCAGGCGCCAGGCCTGCCAAGAACAGCTTGCTGATCGAAATGTTGGTGGTGACGCCAAAGATGATGAAAGACATCGATGGTGGAATGATCGGCGCGATGATCCCGCCGGCGGCGATCAGCCCTGCCGAGCGGGGCACGGAATAGCCGTTGTCCCGCATCATCGGTATCAGAAGCGTGGCAAGCGCCGCGGTATCGGCGATCGCGGATCCGGACAGACTGGCCAAGAGGACGGCCGCGCCGATGACGACATAGCCCAGGCCGCCGCGGATATGGCCGACAAGGCTCACCGCGAGTTCGATGATGCGTTTGGAAATCCCGCCAGCGTTCATCAACTCGCCTGCCAGGATGAAGAAGGGTGCGGCCATGAGCGGGAAGTTGTCCGCCCCCGCCAACATGTTCTGCGCCACCAGCTGCGCGTCGAAGAAGTTCAGGTGATACATCAGGGCAATGCCCGTCAGCATCAACGCGAAGGCGATCGGCATCCCAACCGCCAGCAAAGCCGTCAATGACCCCAGGAATACGAACAGAGTCATTCGGAGGCTCCCTCGATTTCGGCGATGTTTTGCGGGCTTGCCCCGGGAATATGTCCGCGCGGGTCATGACGCAGGATGCGCCAGAGGTTCACCGCCACGATGACCAGCATTGACGCGGCGCAGATCAGCCCGGCGGATGCCATGAAGGCATTGGGGTAATGCATCACCGTGGAATAGGTGCTGAGGCCGATCTTCGTCTGTTTCCAGCTTCCAACGAGAAACAGCCAAAGCCCGAACACCATCAGAAGATGGCTGATGATCGCGCTTACACGGCGGATCCGGGGTGGCAGTGCAGCCTGCACGATCTCCACCCCGAGGTGCACACGTTGCCGCAACGCGAGGATGGCCCCCAGGAAGATCAGCCAGACGAACATCAGGCGCGACAATTCTTCGGCCCAGTCGATGCCGGTATTGAAGACGTATCGCAGCACGACATTCCCGAAGGTCAGCGCCACCATGACGGCGAGTGCCAGCGCCATCAGCAATTCGACGACGCGCTCGCTGCGGAACAATAGGTTCTTCATGCGTCGCTTCCGTTTGTGGAGAGTGAAATCACCTGGCCCACGATCTCTGCGGGCGGACAGGCGACATCGATCGTGACGCCGTCCTCCTCTGCGACCAACGGCTCCAGATCGCGAAGCTGACTATCAAGCAGGGTTGGCGGCATAAAATGGCCCTTCCGGGCCAGCAGACGGGATCGGATGACCTCGAGATCGCCAGAAAGATGGACCGTGAACATTGGTGCGAGCGCGCCTGAGAGCGTTTCGCGATACCGCCGTTTCAGCGCGGAGCAAGCCAGTACCACAGGCACGTCGCCCGCCGCACCGCGTTTGCGCACCGCGTCGCAAATCGTATCGAGCCAGACGGCCCGCATCTCGTCCGTCAGGGGAATTCCCGCGGACATGGCGCGCACATTGGCATCCGAATGGAAGGTGTCGGCCTCCAGGAACTGACCGCCGATTCCGTCGGCAATGGCCCGCGCGACAGTCGACTTTCCGACGCCACACACCCCCATCACCAGGATGTTCTTCCTGAATCGCACGCACCCCTCCCGTGGCCGCTTCGGCTTGGGCAATGGGGTAATGAAAGCGCTTTCTTTTGTCAATCACGCTTTCATTTTCAAGCGGCACTTGCTACTAACTGTCATGGTACAAAACGGTTTTTGTGGAAAATGAGGCAAACCCATTCGATCACCATTGCAGATGTTGCGCTGACTGCAGGCGTAAGCGCTGCCACGGTGTCGCGCGCCCTCCGCAACCCGCACCTTGTTTCCGAAAAGTTGCAGCTTCGGATAAAAGCCGCGGTGGACAAACTCGGATATGTTCCAGATACGGCCGCGCGGGCCCTTGCCTCCAGCCGGTCCAATGTGATCGGCGTCCTGATCCCTTCGGTGACGAACAATGTCTTCTCGGCCACGCTGCAAGGAATTTACGACGCCGCCGACAACTCGACCTATGACATCCAGTTGGGCAACACGCGCTATTCCGCGCTCAACGAAGAAATCCTCGTAGGTCTTTTCCTGCGCCAGCGACCTGCCGGGCTGATCGTCACCGGGATAGACCAGACCGAGACCACCCGGCAGCTTCTGGAAAGGGCGACCTGCCCGATCGTTCAGATCATGGAAATCTCGGATGATCCGATCGATATGATGATCGGTTTTTCTCATTACGAAGCGGCTCGCGCCGCCACTCGATTTCTCATCGATCGTGGTTATCGCCGACCAGGCTTCCTTGGCGCCAGGATGGATCCGCGAACCCAGCGACGTCTCAAGGGCTTCCGTGATGCCGCGACCGAGGCAGGCGTCTTCTCCGAGGTGCGCATCCGCACGACGCCACGCCCCTCGACGGTGACATTGGGCGCCCAACTCTTTGCGGAACTGCTGGATCAGGCTCCGGATACCGATGCGATATTCTGTATCAATGATGACATCGCGCTTGGCGCCCTCTTCGAGGCGCAACGACGCAGGCTGGAGATTCCAGGCCGGCTTGGAATTTGCGGCTTCAACGACTTTGAGATGATGTCAGTGGCAAATCCCTCGGTCACCAGTGTCAGAACATTCCGCCAGGAGATGGGCGAGCGGGCGTTGAGGATGCTCATTGACGCCCTGGAAAATCCCGACGGTTCCAGAGAGAAGGTCGTGGACCTCGGGTTTGAAATCCGGGCTCGAGAGTCGACCCTAGCCTGAGATCGCCGCACATCTGGGTGCTGCCAGACGAACGGGCTGCGTTTGATCATTTCGACAAGCTGAGTGACCGCCCTGCCCCGCTCAAGAAATTTTCCCCTGACAGGGCCCATCAGTCATGGTCGGGCCGGTCCTCCCAGCGCGGATCGAGCAGCCGGACGCTGTCCCCCTCCGGATCGTCGAATTGCCGCGAACGCAGGCACCAGACGAAGACGATCAGACCGGCCAGCCCAAGGGCGATCGAGACCGGGATCAGAACGACCAACACATTCATCGGCGCCCCCGCATCGCATTCAACGTCACTGTGACCGAAGACATGGACATCGCCAGCGCCGCAATCAGCGGCGAGGCGAGGCCAGCAAAGGCCAGCGGAACTGCGACAAGATTATAGCCTATCGCCAGGGCCACGTTCTGGCGGATCAGCTTCCGTGCACGCCGCGCGACAGTCAATGCGGTAAGCACTGGCGCGGTCTGGTCGGACAGGATGACGATGTCTGAGGCGACCCGCGCCGCATCCACCGCCCGCGCCGGCGCCATTGACGCATGGGCCGCGGCCAGCGCCCCGGTATCGTTCAGCCCGTCACCGATCATCAGGCAGCGATGCCCCGCCGCGGTCATCCGTTCAAGCGCCGCGTGCTTCTCTTCCGGCGACAGAGCGCCCTCTGCATCGACGATCCCGAGGCTTGCGGCCAGCCGCGCGGTGCTGGCCTCTGCGTCGCCAGAGAGCAAGGCAACATGGTAGCCCGACCGGACCAGACGGGCCACGCAATCGGCAGCGTCGGGGCGCGGCACCTCGTCGAAGAGGAACCCGACCGCGCGCCCGGTGCCATCGTCAAGCAGGACGGACCCGGCCCCCTCCCCCGCCCAGCCCGGGCGGCCAAGGCGCACCGGGCGTCCCTTCCAGACCCCTTCGACACCCAGACCGGCGATTTCACGCAGCGCCTCCACTTTGCGCGGCACGACCCCGCTCGCCTCGGCAGCCGCCGCGATGGCGCGGGACAGCGGGTGCGACGATCCGCGGGCCAGCCCGGCCGCCAGCGCCAGCGCCTGCCGATCGGTCCCGTCGCGCAGCACCAATGCGCCGGTCGTCAGCGTGCCGGTCTTGTCGAAGACCACCGTGTCGACCTCGGCCAGACGCTCGAGCGCGGTTGCGGACTTGACCAGCAACCCGGCCCGGAACAGGCGCGCGGTGCTGACCGTCGACACGGCGGGAACCGCCAGACCCAGCGCGCAGGGACAGGTGATGACCAGAACCGAGATCGCAACATCAAGCGCCCGCATCGGATCGCCGGTTGCCGCCCACCAGATCGCGAAGGCCAGCGCGCCCAGCACATGAACCGTTGGCGCATAGGCGCGCGCGACCCGGTCGGCGAAGCCGGAATAGCGCGACCGCTGCATCTCTGCCGTGGCCACCAGCGCCGCGAGCCGCCCGAGACTGGTCTCGCGTCCGGCGCGCTGAACCCGCAGGGTCAGCAACCCGGTCAGGTTCATCTCACCCGCCGCAACCTCGGTTCCGGGGCCCACTGCGTCCGGCAGGCTCTCGCCGGTCAGGGCCGAGCGGTCGACGTCGCTCGTGCCCTCGGTCACCGTGCCATCGACCGGGATCCGGTCGCCCGGGCGTACCAGCACAAGGTCGCCGGCCCGCAGATCACGGGCGGCAACGACACGCTCGATCCCGGCGTCGAGCCGGATCGCCTGGGGCACCTCCAGCGCGGCCAGTTCGGCGGCGGCGGACCGGGCGGCCTGGCGACCCGCGAGATCAAGATAGCGCCCGATGAGCAGGAAGAAGGTCAGCGTCAGCGCGGCATCGAACCAGCCCGGCCGGTCCGAGGCGCCAAGAGCCACGCTCAGCGAGACGCCGGAGGCAAGCAGGATCGCCACCGTGATCGGCACGTCCATGTTCATCCGGCGGGCGCGCAGGGCACCGAATGCCGAGATGAAGAATGGCCGCCCCGCCCAGGCCACCGCAGGCAGGGCAATCGCCGCCGAAATGAGGTGGAACATCTGCGCCGTCACCTGGCTCGCTCCGGACCAGACCGCGACCGACAGCAACATCACGTTCAGCGTGGCGAATCCCGCCACCCCGATCAGGGCGATGAGGTCGCGCATCTCGGCGCTCTGGCCGGTGCGGACGCCGGGCTCAAACGGCGTGGCACGGTGTCCGGCGGCGGCCAGACAGGCGACCAGCGTCGCAGGCGTGACGCTGCCATCACTCACCACCATCGCCCGGCGCAGGGTCAGGTTCACCCGCGCATCGCGCACTCCGGGGACGGCGGACAGCGCGGTCTCGACCGTGGCGATGCAGCCGGCGCAATGGATGTCCGGAAGATGCAGAACCATGTCCACAGCAGGCACCGGAATTGCCTCGGCGCGGGCCGGCATCGCAGCACATCCGGGGCAGGCATAGGTTGTCATCTTGCCACGCGGAACAGCAGGACCTTCTCGAACCGGGTTCCGTCCGGCGCGGTCGCGCTGACATCCAGCCGCCAGCGTCCCGGGCGCAGCGCGATATCGGCACCAAGATCGGCGTCGAGCTTCTCGGTGACGTCGTCGGCAGCCTCGGTCGGGCGCCCCAGAACCAGCGTCAGATCGGCGGGCCGGATCGGTTGTCCGGCGGCATCGGCCAGCGAGAGCTGCAGGCGGCCGTCGTGGTAGTCAACCGAGACCGTCCAGCCCAGTCGTTGCTGTGCCGCACGGCGCGCATCGAACCCCTGGCTCGCGACATAGCTGTTGGCGACCTCGAGCCCGGGAAATGTCCGTACCGCAAATACGGCAAGAACAATGTTGACGGCAATGATGATCCCGAAACCGAAGACGAACATGGCCAGAACGGCCCGACCGGTCAGCGGTCTTCCCGACGGTGCAGCATCCATCATTTTCCCTTTCCGTTGAAGACCGTGCCGACACGCGCGGTCTCGGTGCTGGTGGTATCGGTGACGATCAGGGCGATCCCGGACCGTTCCGCCGCAGCCGCCGCGCTGTCGGGTGCCGCGATCAGGTAAAGCCGCACCTCGATCTGAGCATCGGCCGGCACCTCGACCGCGGCATCCTTCGCGCCCTCAAGGCTCAAGGCGAAGCCCGGGCTTGCCACGGAAAGCGCAAAGCGCCGCATCTCACCGGCCTTGTTGCGCAGACGGATGTCATAGGTGTTGCGGATCGCGCCGCCGGACAGGGTGACGAAGGTCGGGTTGCGCACCGGACGCACGGTCATCTCGATCGCCGGGCGCAGCACCAACGCGATCACCAGACCAAGCCCGATCGCCCCCCAAAGGGCCACATAGACAAAGTTGCGCGGCCGCAGCAGATGGCCGAGCAACGGCTTCGGGCTGCCCCCCGCCTGTTCACGCGGGGCATCCGACAGGGCGAGGTAGTCGATCAGGCCGCGCGGACGGCCGGTCTTTTCCATCACTTCGTCGCAGGCATCGATGCAGAGCGCGCAGGTGATGCAGGCCAGTTGCTGACCCGTCGCGGATATCGATGCCCATCGGGCAGACATTGACGCAGGCGTTGCAGTCGATGCAGTCCCCGGCCGGCATTGCGAGATCGGCGCCTGCCCCGGCGGTCACTGCGGTGGCGCCGCGCAGCTGCATCGGGATCAGCGGAGAGCGGCCACCGATCTGTGGCCCGGCGGCGCGGGTGATCTCGGCCCCGTCAGCCGCAACCGCTGCCGCAGAGCGGCGGCGCAGGCCCTTGGCGCGCGGCTCGCCGCGCCAGCCGCGATAGGCGACGGTCAGTGTGTCCTCGTCCATCATCGCCGCCTGAATGCGCGGCCAGGGGCACATGTAGATGCAGACCTGCTCGCGCAGGAAGCCGCCAAAGACAAAGGTGGTGGCGGTAAGAAGCGCGATCGTGGCGTAGGCCATCGGGTGCGCCTGCAGGGTGACCAGATCGCGCGCCAGTGTCGGCGCATCGGTGAAATAGAACACCCAGGCCCCGCCGGTGCCAACCGCGATCAACAACCAGATCGCCCATTTGGTCAGCCGCATCCGCCACTTGGCAAAGCTCCAGGGCGCGTGATGCAGCCGCATCCGCGCATTGCGGTCCCCTCGACCCAGCGCTCGACCAGGATGAAAAGGTCTGTCCAGACCGTCTGCGGGCAGGTATAGCCGCACCAGACGCGGCCCAGGGCCGAGGTGAACAGAAACAGCCCGAGCCCCGCCATGACCAGAAGGCCCGCGACGAAGTAGAACTCGTGGCTCCAGATCTCGATCCCGAAAACGTAGAACCGCCGATGGCAGCATATCGACCAGCACCGCCTGATCCGGGCGGCCCGGCCCGCGGTCCCAGCGCAGCCAGGGCGTGATGTAGTAGATCCCCAGCGTGACCGCCATGATCTGCCACTTCAGGCGGCGAAAGCTGCCCGAGACACGGCGCGGGAAAATCGGCTCGCGCGGGGCGTAAAGGGGCGCCGGGGCGTTCGTCATGACCGGGACCACCCCGCCACACGGCGGCGCCCCTCAGCGCCGGAGGCCCGCGCCCCGGTCAATTTCCCGCGCCCGGTGCGGCGGCAGGCATCGGCTCGCCGCCGCCAAGCTGGTGCACATAGGCCGCCAGCGCCCGCACCTCGGCCTCGCCCAGCCGCTTGCCCCAGGCCGGCATGACGCCGAACGGCCCCCGCGTGATGGTGCGCGTGATGGTCGCCTCGTCACCACCATAGAGCCAGATCGCATCGGTCAGGTTCGGCGCGCCGACCGTCGCGGTTCCCCTTGGCATTATCGCCATGGCAACTCGCGCAATTCTCGGCGAACAGCTTTCCGCCCGGCCCGGCCAGCGGGTCTTCCCCCTTCGACAGCGCCGCCACATGGGCCGCCAGCGTGGCGATCTGGGTCTGGTCCAGAATCTCGCCAAAGGCCGGCATCTGCGAAAAGCGCGTGTCCTTGTCGTCGGCGCTGCGAATGCCGTGGCGGATGGTGGTGGCGACATCCTGATCGATCCGCCCCAGAGCCAGTCATCATCCAGCAGGTTGGGATAGCCCTTGGCCCCCGCCGCACCAGAACCATGGCACTGGCTGCAATTGGCGCGAAACAGCGCGGCCCCTGCCCGGTTGGCAAAGCCCTGCAGATCAGGGTCCTGATCCAGCTTCGCCATATCGATCTTCTCCAGCGCCGCCATGCGCGGCGCCTGCGCCGTCGACACGGCCGAGATCTCGGCGGCGGCATCGGCGCGCGTGCTCCAGCCAAGCAGGCCCGAGGTCGCGCCCGAGACCAGCGGCCATGCCGGGAACAGGATGACGTAAACCAGCGCAAAGACGATGGTGCCGTAAAAGGTCCACAGCCACCAGCGCGGCAGCGGGTTGTTCAGCTCTTCGATACCGTCCCAATTGTGGCCGGTGGTCCCGACGCCGCGCGGGTCCCGGGTGTCGTGATCAGCCATGGCTGGGCTCCCCGCTCTGGTGTGGCATCCTCGGTCCGCAGCGCGGCGGCAGGGCGCAGATCGACATCGTCGAAAGATCGCGGTGGCGGCCTCGGCCTGTGCGGCGCGGGCGCCGGGCCGGAAGGCAAAGCCGATGGCGCCGACGAAGAAGCCGAACATCAGCAGCAGGAACCAGCTGTCGGCGATCGCGCGCAGAAGCGTGTAGGTCTCCATCGGTTTCCCTCAGCGGCTGGTGTCGGCGACGAAGGTCGAGAAATCGACCAGCGTGCCCGAGCATTTGCAGATAGGCGATCAGCGCATCCATCTCCGAGATGCCGGGCTGGCCGTCGAAATTGCGGACCTGGGCCTTCGGATAGCGCGCCAGCAACCCTTCGGTATCCCCGAAAGGATCGATCTGGGCGCGGAAGTCGGCCTGCGCATTGGCGATCATCTCATCGGTATAGGGCACGCCGACAAAGCGGTTGGTGCGCATCAGGTCGCCGATGGTCTTGCCGTCGATCAGCCGCCGCTCGAGAAAGGCGTATTTCGGCATCACGCTTTCGGGCACCACCGACTGCGGGTCCTTCAGGTGGTCGACGTGCCACTGGTCGGAATAGCGCCCGCCGACCCGCGCCAGATCCGGCCCGGTGCGCTTCGAGCCCCATTGGAACGGGTGGTCGTACATCGACTCGGCCGCCAGCGAATAATGGCCATAGCGCTCGTTCTCGTCGCGCATCGGCCGGATCATCTGGCTGTGGCAGACATAGCAGCCCTCGCGCAGGTAGATCTCGCGACCCGCCAGTTCGAGCGGCGAATAGGGGCGCATCCCCTGTACCTTCTCGATCGTGTTCTCCAGCCAGAACAGCGGCGCGATCTCGACGATGCCGCCGATCGTGACGACCAGAAACGAGAAGATCAGCAGCAGCGTCGCATTGCGCTCGATGAATTTGTGCCGGTCGAGAAGGCGCGGCTTCGGGGTGAGGTCGGCGTTGCTCATCGGGTCACTCCGCAGGAACAGGTTGTTGGGCGGCCTCGGCCGACGGCGCGCGGATTGTCATCCACATGTTCCAGACCATGATCAGCGCGCCGGAAAGGTAGAGCACCGCCACCCAGCGCGCGCACCACATACATCGGATACTTTGCGGCGACGGTGTCGGCGAAGGCGTTGACGAGAAAGCCGTCAGCATCGACTTCGCGCCACATCAGGCCCTCCATGATGCCCGAGACCCACATCGAGGCGGCGTAAAGCACGATCCCGATGGTCGCGAGCCAGAAGTGCCAGTTGATCGCCGCCATCGAATGCATCTTCTCGCGCCCCCAGAGCTTCGGCGTCAGGAAGTAGAGGCAGGCGAAGGTGATCAGCCCGTTCCAGCCAAGCGCGCCGGAATGCACATGGCCGATGGTCCAGTCGGTGTAATGCGACAGCGAGTTGACGGCCCGGATCGACATCATCGGCCCCTCGAACGTCGACATGCCGTAGAAGGCGAGCGAGGCCACGAACAGGCGGATGATCGGGTCGGTCCGGATCTTGTCCCAGGCGCCTTCCAGCGTCATCAGCCCGTTGATCATGCCGCCCCAGGACGGCATCCAGAGCATGACCGAAAACACCATGCCCAGCGTCCCCGCCCAGTCGGGCAGCGCGGTATAATGCAGGTGGTGCGGACCGGCCCAGATATACAGGAAGATCAGCGCCCAGAAGTGGATGATCGACAGTTTGTAGCTGTAGACCGGGCGGTTGGCCTGCTTCGGCACGAAGTAATACATCATGCCCAGAAAGCCTGCCGTCAGGAAAAAGCCCACCGCATTGTGGCCATACCACCACTGCACCATGGCATCCTGAACGCCGGAAAAGACCTGAACCGACTTCGACCCGAAGATCGAGACCGGGATCGAGATGTTGTTGACGACATGCAGCATCGCCACCGTCACGATGAAGGCGAGGTAGAACCAGTTGGCGACATAGATATGCCGCTCGCGCCGGTTCAGGATGGTGCCAAGGAAGACCGCGAGGTAGCACAGCCAGACCACCGTCAGCCAAAGGTCGGTATACCACTCAGGTTCGGCATATTCCTTGCCCTGGGTCGAGCCGAGCAGATAGCCGGTCGCCGCCAGGACGATGAAAAGCTGGTAGCCCCAGAACACGAACCATGTCAGGTTCCCGCCCCAAAGCCGGGTCGCACAGGTCCGCTGGACGACGTAGAAGGACGTGCAGAGCAAGGCATTGCCGCCGAAAGCGAAGATCACCGCGGATGTATGCAGCGGACGCAGGCGCCCGAAGTTCGCATAGCCCTCGGCCCAGTCGAAGTTCAGGACAGGGAAGGCCAGTTGGGCGGCGATGAAGACGCCGACAAGAAAACCGGCAATCCCCCAGAAGGCGGTGGCGATCACCCCGGCACGGATCGGACCATCCATATAGGTGGTCAGATCAGGCGCCGGGCGCGGCTCTCCGGTCCGGCGCAGCTCCCATAGAAACAGCCCGCCCGCGATCAGCATGATGATCACGGCATGGGTGCTGTAAGCCGGGTCGCGGCCCCAGTTCGCTGCGATTGCGGCCAGCACGGCAATCAGCCCCAACAGGGACAGTTTCACTGTATCAAGCATTCTTCGCCCTTCAATTGATCTTGCCCCAGCGCGGCCGGACGATTCGGCTCACGCAAACGTGACCTCTTCGATCCCACAGGCCGGGTGAGCGAACGTTGATCTAGATCAATTGTGTTGGCCGGAATGGAGGCTGGCGTAAGCGCGGCGCGCTTTGAGATGACCCTGGCGAAGCCCTCGCCAGTTACCGCAAAAGCGACAGGAGATCGTGTCAGAACAATGCGAACGCGGCCGGGTTTCCCAGCAATGGCAATCCGTTACGCTGCAAAAGATCCGCGCCACTTGAGCCATGGGCGGCGGCGCGATCGCGTTTGAAACGGTCGCGTGAGGAGTGGGCGCGCTCCTGATCGAACGGGTTGAAGACTGAGGCGTGAACGGAAGTCTCAAGAAATTCCCGTCTGACAAGGCCCGGTGCGGGCATCTGCAGGCAGCACGAAAAAAAACTCCGACCGTCATGTCACATCCGGCTGGCCTGACGCGTCATCGGAGTGTCAGATGAAACAGGAGAGACCGATGACCCCTCGTATGACCGACCATTTCAAACGCGCAGAAGCTGGCTTCAAGCCGCTGTTCGCGCTCGAGGCCGCGATCAAGACCGGCCCGCTGGAACATGGCCTTCTGCATCTGGTCAAGCTGCGCGCCAGCCAGATCAATGCCTGCGCCTATTGCGTCCAGATGCATACCGCCGAGGCGCTGAAAGATGGCGAAACACCGCTGCGGCTGCATATGCTGGTGGCCTGGCGGGAAAGCTCGCTCTATTCGCCGCGTGAACGCGCTGCGCTGGCCTGGACCGAGGCGCTGACGCGGCTCGAACAGACGGGTGCCCCCGACGCCGACTGGCAAGCGGTGAAAGATGCCTTCACCGAGGACGAATGCGCCTGGCTTTCGCTGGCCATCGGCGCGATCAACGTCTGGAACCGGGTGCAGGTCGGGTTTCGTGCGCCTCATGCGACCAACCTTCCCGCCGCAGAAGCCCGTGCAGCCTGATCCGGGCATCGAAATCTTCCAGGCGCAGCGGCCCCGGCTGCTGCGCCTCGCCTACCGCATGCTCGGCTCGCGCCACGATGCCGAGGATGTGGTGCAAGAGGCGTGGTTCCGCTGGCAGCGCAGCGATCAGACCTCTGTGCAGGAACCGGCGGCCTGGCTGACGCGGATCGTGTCGCGCCTCTGCCTCGACCAGATGAAATCGGCCCGCGTCACGCGCGAGACCTATCCCGGCACCTGGCTGCCCGAACCACTGATCGAGCCCGAAGACGATGCTCTGCGCCCCGACAATCTGACGCTGACCCTGATGATGGCGCTCGAGCGCCTGTCGCCATTGGAACGCGCGGCTTTCCTGCTGCATGATGTTTTCGGCCAAAGCATGGAAGAGGTGGCGGCCACGATCTATCGCAGCCCTGCCGCCACGCGCCAGCTGGCGTCGCGCGCCCGGGCCCATGTCCAGCTCGATCGCCCGCGTTATGACCTGCCGCGGGAGGAAGCAGAAGTCCTGACCCGCGCCTTTTTCGAGGCGTGCCGATCCGGCGATGCTGCGGCGCTTGGCGCGATGCTGGCCGAAGGCGCCACGCTTCCACGCCGATGGCGGCGGCAAGGTCACGTCCTATCCAAATGTGATTGTCGGCATGGACAATCTGATCCGGCTTTTTCAGGGCTGGTCGCGCAAGTTCGGCATGGAGATGGAGTTGGTGAAGCCGGTCCTGATCGACGGATTGCCCGGATTTGTCTGCCGCCTCGACGGTCATCCGCAGACCACTGCCCTGCAGATCGAAGCGGGCCGCATCACGGCGATCTACATCACCCGAAACCCGGACAAGCTGGACGGCGTGATCCGGCATTAGCGCAGTGGCGCGGTCGTGGCGCCGCTTTGCCTCAGGAACCTCGTGATCAAAACCATACCGAGCCTCCATTGAGAGGGGGTCGTTGCGTTAACCGCGACAGAGCGACAAGCTCCGGACCAGACAGGCCGTGTTGCGCGCCCCTATCCCTCACTTCGTTTGCCCAGAGACTTTGGCGGGTTCAGGCGACGCAAGGGGTGCAGACATAGAGGCCTTCCAGTCCTCGATGAACCGACGTTTCTTGTAACTGTCGAGATATGCCAGAAGCCCCGGACCGAGGCGGATCGGTATCAGCGCATTGCTTTGTGCAAGCAGCCCGTTCATGCGCGGGGCAGAATCGGTCTCTGTCAGCGGCATCAGTCCTGAACTGGTTGTGATGGCACGCTGGCCGGCAGAGGAAAGGAGAAAGTCCACGAAGGCGATGGCGGCAGTGCGGTGGGGGGCATTCGCGGGGATGAAGGCGGTGCGGCTCATCACCAGAGTATAGTCCGAAAATAGCGTCACCCCGATGTCGGGATCCTCTTCGGCGGCCTTCATCGCATAAGAGCCGATAAGGTTGTAGGCAAAGACAATCCGGCCGCTTTCAAGATCGGAAAGCATCTGCGACGTGCAGCAATAGGCGCGGACATGGGCGCGGCCGAAGGTTTCTATCAGCCGCGGGAACTGATAGCCGCGGCGGGCGTCCTCGGTTGCGAACAGGTAGCCCACGCCTGACGCCTGGATGTCATATGTGCCAATCCGCCCGTCGAAAAAGGCGGGATCGTCACGGATCATCCCAGCCAGCTCGGATCTGTCGCGCGGCAGCTTGCGCCCGGCAAAGGCCTTGCGGTTGTAGGCCATCACCACTGGCTCGAAGGTAAAGCCGTACAACTCGTGCCGCCAGCTTGCCCAGGTCGGTGGCTCATCACGGACGCCGGGCGTGAAAGGCTGGGCGAGCCCATCGTTGACCAGCGCGGTCTGCAGGTCCATCGCAGAAGAGATCACGACATCGGGGTGCCCATTGCCGTTCAGGACCGCGGTGTAAAGGTCGCTGGTCTGATACTCTGTATAGTGGACCTCGATTCCGGGATGGGCGGTCTCGAAGGCGGAAATCAATCCGGTCACCGCGTCTCGGTCGGTGGCGCTGTAAACCTCGACCACCGTCGCCATGCTCGGCGCGGCAAACGCGAGGCATCCAAGCGCCAATACGAGGGAAAGGATCACGCGGCCCGGACTCATGATCTGGCCTCCGTGGGCGGCTGCGGTGGCGCGACGGGTCCGGTCGAAGCGGCCGAGGGCAGCTCGAGCACCGCCGAAAGCCCCCCAAGGGACGAGCGTCCAAGGTGCAGCACGCCGCCATGACTGTGCGCCACAGCCTCGACAATCGAAAGACCAAGGCCTGTTCCGGCGGTAGGTCCGCGCGCCACGAAGCGCGTGCGGATTTCGTCCATGTCGGCCTTGGCAATGCCGGGCCCGTCGTCCTCGACACCAAGGAAGGTACGGTCGGTCCGGATGTCCAATGCCAGCGTCAGGCGCACCCGCGCAGCCGGTCCGCCGTGCCGTAGCGCATTGCCAAGCAGATTGACCAAAGCCTCGCGCAGCGACAGCGAGTCGCCCGCGACGACGAAGCCCTGACCGGCATCCTCCCCGATCTCGACCTCAATCTCTGCAGTTGCGTTATGCGGCGCACGGACCATGTCCTCAATCGTGGCGCGCACCAGCTCAACCAGATCAACGCGGTCCGACAGGTGGCTGTCGGCGCGATGAATGACCATTGCATGCGAGAGCATCTGGTTGGTCAGTTCCACCGCCTGCCGGCTGTTGTCACGGGCGCGCAAAGTGCGGCGGCGCAGTTCTGCCGGGTCAGAGGCCTCAAGCGCGTGGGCAAGGCGTCCGTCAAGGGTCGCAAGCGCGCTGCGCATCTGGTGGGTAACATCGGCGATGAAGGTCTGCACGTTGTCGCGCGAGGTAGAGAGGCGGGCCATAAAACCGTTGATCGATTGGATCAGCGCTTCGATCTCACGCGGGGTGCCGGCTTCCAACGGGGTGAAGTCGGTCGGCTCGCGGTCACGAATTGCCGCTTCCACCCCGGACAATGGGCGCATCGCCTGATTGATCCCCAGCCGCAACACCACCAACGACATCGCGGCGAGCGCGGCAAGCCCGGCCATCCCTTTCAGCATCATGTCATGCCAAAGTGCATCCCGCGCGATCCGCGTCTGGCCAACCTCGACTGCAAGACGCTCGCCCCGCGACAGCCCCGGCAGCGGTTCCGTGCGCAGGATGAAGCGCGCGGAGGAAGCTGAATACGGCGCGTCAAAGAAGACCTCGCCGCCATTGCGGGTGGCGGTAGTCCAGCTAGCGCCATGCGGCAATGGCAGGCCCTCGTCGCCCGTCAGGGTCTGGGAGAGCGGCGACCTCTTTGGCGACGCCTGATCATAGGTGAAGACGCGGTAAAAAACGCGATCATCGCGCGCCAGTCCAAGCGTTTCCAGCGCCGAGGGCGGAATATCGATCGCAATCCCGGCCGGGCCCAAAGTGACGCCTTCAAGGATTGCGATCGCGGCGCCCTTCAGCAGAAGATCATAGGTCTGGTTTGCCGCCACGGCGGCGTAATTCCAAAGCCCCAGGGCAAGGACCGCCATCACGGCCATCACTCCGCCGCCCATGGTAAAGGTCAGCCTGCGGCGCAAAGAGTGGCGCGCGCGCGGTCTAGCCATCGGATATCGCTAGAATATAGCCCAGCCCACGGATCGAGCGGATCGAAAGCGGCGTGGCCTCCAGCTTGCGGCGCAACCGTGTGACGGTCTGCTCCAGCGCATTCAGGCTGGGCGCCTCTTCAAAGCTGTAGATGCGATCAGCAAGCTCGTCTTTGGGCACCAGCCGATCGACATGACGCAGCAGTGCCTCCAGCACCTGCACCTCGCGCGCGCGCAGGCCCAGATCGGCACCGTCCAGACTGGCCTGACGCGTGCCACGGTCAAAACGGAAAGCCCCGATCTCGAACACGTTCGAGGCCGCGCCGCTGCGCCGTCGCAACAACGCCCGGCACCGGGCGGCCAGTTCGCCAAACTCAAACGGTTTCACAAGATAATCGTCAGCGCCGAAATCAAGCACCCCGATACGATCGCCGACAGAGGACCGCGCCGTCAGTACGATCACCGGCGTCGTGTCGCCCCGGGTGCGCAGGTTGCGCAACAGGACATCGCCACTGAGACCGGGCAAATTGATGTCGAGGATCACGATATCAAAGCTCATATGACGCAGCAGCTGCTCGGCCTCTGCCCCGTCGCGTTCGCGGTCGATGGCATGACCAAGCCCGCGGAACCGATCAAGGATCAGCTCCGCCAGGTCGTCATTGTCTTCGACTAAAAGCAGGCGCATGGGCAAAAGGTTACGCCGCTGCCTCCTCCAGCGCCAAGCGTGAATTACCAGCGCCCAAATAATTTGCACGAGTCAGTTTGGAGTCAGCTGTGGGTCAAGTCCATGTCAGTGCCATTGGCTAGCGTGACCCGACGGATCCGCAAGGGGCTGTGCCTGGAGGTGCGGGTTCGAGAAACGGGAGGAACTCAATGAACATTCTTAAGATCGCGGCAGCCGCCGCGTTAGCCCTTGGCATGGCCGGAACCGCCGGCGCCCAAGAGGTCACCAAGCCCGAATGCGTGGCGCCGGCAAAACCCGGCGGCGGCTTCGACCTGACCTGCCGCATCGCACAGGCGGCGCTTGACAAAAGCTTTGGCCGGCCGCTTCAGGTGACCTTCATGCCGGGCGGGATCGGCGCGGTCGCGATCAACATCTTCAACACCACCCGCACTGACGATCCAAACGCAATCGTCGCCTTTTCCTCGGGCTCCCTGTTGAACATCGCCACCGGCAAGTATGGCAAATGGACCGAAAAAGACGTGCGCTGGCTGGCTACAGCCGGGGCGGATTTCGGCGCGGTCGTGGTCGACGCCAACAGCCCTTACAAGTCATTGGGCGATCTGATGGGCGCGGTCGAAAAGGATGAAACCAGCGTAATCTTCGGGGCGGGCGGCAGTGTCGGTTCGCAGGATTGGATGAAAGCGGCGCTGCTGTTGAAGTCGCGCAACCTTGACCCGCGCAAGATGCGTTATGTCGCCTATGATGGCGGCGGCCCTGCTATCGCCGGCCTGATGGGTGGCGCGATCAAGGTCTATATGGGCGATGTCGGCGAGATGGTTCCCTACATTGACGCTGGCAAGTTGCGCGTGCTGGCGGTGATGTCGGATGAGCGCCTGCCGGCACCCTTCGACAAGACCCCGACCGCGAAAGAGCTGGGCTATGATGCCGAATGGACCATTCTGCGCGGCTACTACGTGGGCAAAGATGTCTCGGACGCGGCCTATGACGCCTGGGTCAAGGCATTCCAGGCGGCCTACAAGACCCCGGAATTCGCCCAGCTTCAAAAGGACAAGGGGCTGATGCCGCTCGACCTTGCGGGCGCGGAATTGAGCAAGTCGATCGAAGGCCGCGTCGCCAAGATGCGGCAGGTCGCAAAGGAAGCGGGCCTGATCGAGTAAGGCCCTTCGGGGCAGGCGCACGGCGTCTGCCCTTCGAACAATTCCAGTCCTTGCCAAACAAACTGCGCCTCGCCCCCGGGCGGGCGCTTTTCCGGAGTTCGAAACCATGGCCAACCGCTTGTTTGCGGGCGCTGTCTTTCTGGTCGCCCTGGGCTACACAATCATCGCCTTCACGCTGATCAAGGCGCCGTTCCAATATGACCCGCTTGGCCCGGAGACCTGGCCAAGGCTGGTCGGGATTGCCACCATGCTTTGTGCAGGTGCGCTCGTGTTCCGTGTGGACGACACGGTTTTTGACCTGCCGCTTGCGACCTTCCACAGGTTGCTGCTGCTGGTCGGAATGCTCCTGATCTTTGCGGTTCTGTTTCAGCCGCTGGGCTTCATCCTGTCGACCTTCCTGTTCTGCACCGCGATGTCGGTGATGCTTGGCGCACGGCCGGGTGCGGCGCTGATCTTTGGTATTGCCACGGGCGGACTGGGCTACGTGGTCTGCGCCCGCCTGCTTGAACTCAACCTGCCAGCCGGCGTGCTGGCGCCAATCCTTTAGGGGCTATTGATGGAAACGGTATTCGCTGGACTTGCCACCGGCTTTGCGGTCGCATTGACGCCCTTCAACCTGCTGCTCGTCTCAATCGGCTGCTTTTCGGGGACGTTGATCGGGGCGCTGCCGGGCATCGGGCCGATCAACGGGGTGGCGATCTTGCTGCCGATCGCCTTCTCGATGGGTTTTCCGCCTGAATCGGCCCTGATCCTGCTGTCGGGGATGTATTACGGCGCGGAATATGGCGGGCGGATTTCGTCCATCCTGCTGAACGTGCCGGGCGATGCGGGGGCAGTCATGACCACGCTTGACGGCAATCCCATGGCTCGGCGTGGCGAGGCGGGGCGGGCGCTGTCACTCTCGGCGGTTGCGTCGTTCGTTGGCGGCACCTTCTCGGTCGTGCTGATGGCGTTCTTTGGCCCGGCCCTGGCAAGCTTTGCCGTTACCTTCTCTCCCTCGGATTACGTCGCGCTGATGGTCTTTGCCTTTGCGTCGCTGGCGTCGCTGGTGGGCAACAACCCGCTAAAGACCTTGCTCGCCGCCTTGATCGGGCTGGTCCTTGCCTCCGTCGGTATTGACGCGAACACCGGCGTGGCACGGTTCACCTTTGGTATTCCCGATCTTCTGGGTGGCATCGATTTTCTGGTCGTCGTGATCGGCCTCTTCGGCATGGCCGAACTGATCTATCTGGTCGAGCGTCAGATGCGCGGCCAGCTAAAAGCCATCACAATTGACAAGAGCTTTGTCAGTTGGGCCGACATCTCGCTGACGAAATGGACGATGCTGCGCTCGGCGCTGATCGGGTTTTTCGTCGGCGTGCTGCCGGGCACCGGTGCCTCGGTCGCCTCGGCAGTGGCCTATGGCACCGAAAAGCGGCTGGCGCGCGACCCGGAAGCCTTCGGAACCGGCGACCTGCGCGGGCTGGTCGCGCCAGAGACCGCCAACAACGCCTCGGCCGGGGGGGCGATGGTGCCGATGCTGACGCTGGGCATTCCGGGGTCTGGCACCACGGCGATCCTGCTGGGCGCGCTCCTGTTGTTCAACGTGACACCCGGCCCGCTGCTCTTTTCGCAGCATCCGCAGATCGCTTGGGGCCTGATCGCCTCGATGTTCATCGGCAATGTTGCGCTCCTGGTGATCAACCTGCCGCTGGTGGGTCTGTTCGCGCGGCTTTTGACGATTCCGCAGCATTATCTGACGCCGCTGATCGGGGTGCTGGCCTTCATCGGGGTGTATTCCGTGGTATCGAACCCACACGACCTGTTCATGATCATCGCGCTGGGGGTCTTTGGCTGGATCCTGCGCAAACTCGACATCGCGCTCGCGCCCGTGATCCTTGGCTTCGTCCTGGGCGGCCTGTTCGAGGATAACCTGCGTCGGGCCCTGTCAATCTCGGGCGGAGATTGGGGCATCCTGCTCACCTCCGTCGAACTCGGTGGTGCTCTACGGGATGGCGTTGCTTGTGGTGCTGGTCCCTTCGCTGATGTCGCGGCTGAAGCGGGGCAAGAAGACCGCTGCCTGACTTGGGCCCGGACCAGACCTGAAATCCTTTCCCTGAAGTGGACGTGATGACCAATACTCTGAATCTTGATCTGAAGAAAAAGCTCGGCGATCGGCGCGCCCTTATCGTTCCCGGGGTCGCCAATGCGCTCAGCGCCCGTATTGTCGAGGACTTCGGATTCGAAGCCGTCTACCTGACCGGTGCAGGGCTCGCCAATACCTTCCTCGGGCTGCCGGATATGGGCTTTGTCGGACTGACGGATGTTGTCAGCCACACGATGGCGGTGCGCCAGGCGGTATCCCTTCCGCTGATCGTGGATATCGACACCGGGTTCGGCAACCCGGTGAATGTGCACCACACCATACGCATGATCGAGCAAGCCGGGGCAAACGCCGTGCAACTGGAGGATCAGGTCATGCCCAAAAGGTGCGGGCATTTCGCCGGCAAAGAGGTCGTGTCGCAAAGCGAGGCGGTCGAGCGCGTCCGGGCCGCTGTCGAGGCGCGGCAGAACCCTGACTTTCAGATCATCGCGCGGACGAACTCGCGCGCCACCCTTGGGCTGGATGACGCACTTGAACGGGCAGAGCTCTTCCGCAAGGCTGGTGCCGACGTCATCTTCGTCGAAGCCCCGGAAACGCGCGAAGAGGTCGCGCGCGTGATGGCCAGTTCAAGCGTGCCGCAGGTTCTTAATCTGGTTGTCGGCGGGAAGACCCCCATCGTCTCTCATGAGGACGCGGCAGAGATGCGGGTTGGCATGGTGCTTTATGCAAACGTCGCGTTGCAGTCGGCAGTTGCGGGCATGAAGGCGGCGCTTGGCGTGCTGAAAGCAGAAGGCAAAGTCGACGAGACGACACCGGGCATCGCGTCCTTCACCGAGCGCCAACACTATGTTCGGAAAGACTTCTTTGACGATCTTGAAAGACGCCACGCCGCAACCTGACACTCGGCGCTAGAACCTTGCCGTAGTCGCGGAGGTTTCCTTTTGGATCGAAATTTCCTGGCAATGCCCCGCGTGCGGATTGAGGCCGGGATCCTCGACGTTTCGCAAAGGACAGCGGGTATCGAACATACATCATCACGCCCAGGCGGATGATTTCGGGCGAGGTTTTGAAGTACCGGAACCGGCTGCGTTGGGCCATCCCGCAAGACTAGGCGGCCGCCCTGGCCCTCTCAGGAAATTTTCCTCTGACAGGGCCGCCTACCTGACCGAACGACGGGGTTTGGGACTTGCACGTCATTCCTGACGAAAGTTGCGAACGACAAATTCCGGCCCAATCCGGACTTTCGATCAACCTTCAAAATGCTGCGACGCAGCGCGTCGAACCTGCCATTCGCTGCATTCGCGAACTACATAGCAAGAAGGCATCACACTTTCCCAGTTCGGCATCCGGGTGGTTGGTGGGGCGCGGGGTTGGCGCCGGTGCTCGAAGACCTCGATAACGACCATACGCCCGCCGTAGCAAGGGCATGGCGGCCACGGGTCGACGGGCTCTTCGTCGGCGGCGCCTTGTGGTCCCGGCGAGGCGTCGAGCAGCCGGCAGGCGAGAACGAGGCTGGTCTTGCGGGTGCCGATGGCAACCAGGCCGTAATTGCGGAAGCGACGGTAGTCGCGCGGCAGGACGTGGAGCAGGAACCGGCGGATGAACTCGTCGGTGGTGAGCCGCATGACCTACTGCCGGTCGGCGCCGTTCTGGCGCTAGTCCTTGTACCGGAGGCTGACGCCGGTCGCGTCGAAGCCGATCAGACGCCTTTTGGGCGTGGCGAGCCTCGGCAACTTCTGTGGCGCGTCAGTCGTCTCGGCCAACCAGTCCCGAAGGCTCGATCGAAAACCATGTGGACGGGCGTTCATTCCGCGCCGCTCCATCAGGCGGGACATGGTGGCGTCGGATATCACGCCCTTGCGGATGCTTGGGAACAAGAAGCCCTCACGGGCGTGACGCCGCGCCGCCTGGATGATTACCTGCGCCTCGGTGCCAAGCGGCACCCGGAAGTCTGTCGTCGCATCCTTGCGCCCCTTCATGCCTTCGCCGGGAATGGTCCAGACGTCACCGTCAATCTGTTCCTCGCGCATGAACCGCAAAGGCGCTGAGCGAACGCCGGTCAGGATCAAAAGCCGAAGGGCAAGATGCGTTACGCTCCCATCGCTCAGCTGGTGTCGAAGGCCGGGACCTCTTGCCACGGCACCGAAGGGACATTGACGACCTTGTGACGCTGCTTCCCGAGAAGGGCGCGCGCCTTGTCGGTCGCCTGCAGGTCCACGTCGAGGCCGAGTGCGGCAGCATGAGTCATGCAGATACTCAGGCGGTTGATGGCTTTTCGTGCAGTATCGGCTTTCGTATGCCAGATCGGCGCGAGTGTATCTCGGATATCCAGCTGGTCGATCTCGGCCACCGGCACCTTGCCCAGCTTCGGCAGGACGTGCAGCTCAAGCGGACTGAACCAACGGCCAGCCACCCCGTCTCCCTTCAACCCGGCCTTGCGGCTCTCGAAGGCGTCCTCAGCAATGTCTTTCAGCAGATGCAGATTGCGAACCGATCTGGCCCCGCCTGATGCGCGATCTCCTTGATGGTGAAATGGGGCGCCATCGCAGCTGAAGTGGCGTCAAAGGGAAAGGCGACTTTCCTGCGGCCCTATCCTCGTGCAGACATGGGGCAGCCGAGGAGGAGGAGGCGCCGATGAAGATCCAGACACCCAAGGCCGCGCGCAGACCAATCTGGCTGAACGCCGAAAGCGGTGATTTCAACGCCTTTCGCGAGATCGTCAGCCAGACCGCCAATGCGGCCGACACACCGAACGCGAGCGAGGTCACCCGCAACATTCCGATCTATGACGGGGCCAAAGTGGATGCGGCCGCTACCGATCCGGCCCGCCGTCAATCCCTGATGGAAGAATGGGCCAACGTCTTTGCCCATGGCGCGGGGATCATCGTGATCCGACAGGGCGGCGCAACCCATGATGTGATCGACCGCGCCAGCCGCATCTTCGACCGGATCATCGCCGACGAAAAGCAGGCGGCCAAGGGCGGTGGCGACCATTTTGCCAAGCCGGGCGCCAATGACCGTGTCTGGAATTCGCTGGAAAAGCACTGTCTGGCGGATCCCGCGAACTTCGCGGCCTATTTCAGCCCGGGCAGCATTGCGCTTGCCTCCGAGGCCTGGCTCGGGCCGGCCTATCAGATGACCGCGCAGGTCAACCGGGTGAACCCGGGCGGCGCGGCGCAGATGCCCCATCGCGACTATCATCTGGGCTTCATGACGGCGCAGCGGATGGCGCAATTCCCGGCCCATATCCATGCCGTGTCGCCGACCCTGACCCTGCAGGGCGCGGTGGCGCATTGCGACATGCCGGTGGAGACCGGGCCGACGATGCTGCTGCCCTTCTCGCAGCAGTTCTTCGAAGGCTATCTGGCCTTCTCGCGCCCCGAGTTTCAGGCCTGGTTCGCCCGGAACCATGTCCAGCTGCCGCTCTCGAAGGGGGATCTGGTCTTCTTCAATCCGGCGGTCATGCACGGGGCCGGCACCAACCACACCAGGGACCGGTTCCGCATGGTGAACCTGTTGCAGATCTCCTCGGCCTTCGGACGGGCGATGGAAACGGTGAACCGGACCCGCATGGTGCGTGCGCTATATCCCGTGTTGCTAACCGGCGCCGCCGGGTTCAATCTCGACAACGTCATCGCGGCCTCGGCCGAGGGATATCCGTTCCCGACCAATCTGGACCTCAACCCGCCTGTCGGCGGCATCGCACCCAGATCCCAGGCCGAATACGTCCGCGATGCCCTGGCGCAAAAGCGCAGCGAAGAGGATTTCTTTGCCGAGCTCGATGCGCTTGAACGCAGGAACCGATCGTAAGGCGCGCAGATGAACCGGATTGACGGCAAGATCGCACTCGTGACCGGCGGCACCCAGGGTCTGGGGGCCGCCATCGCCCGGCTGTTCGCGCAAGGCGGGGCGGCCGGCATCGCCATCGTCGGGCGCGATCAGGCCAAGGGCGAGGCCGTCGCGCGCGAGGTCACCGCAAGTCACGGCGTCCCGGTTCTGATGATCGCCGCCGACCTTGCCCAACAGGACCAGGTGATGCGGGTTGTCGCGACCGCCGCAGCCCATTTCGGGCGGATCGACATTCTGGTCAACGCGGCCGGCGTGACCGATCGCGGCAATCTGCTGAACACCTCGCCCGAGCTCTTCGACAGGATCTTCGCGGTCAACGTGCGTGCGCCGTTCTTCCTGATGCAGGAGGCGGTCAAGCACATGACAAGCGCCGGGATCGAAGGCCGGATCGTCAACATCGGGTCAGCCTCGGCACGCGCGGGGCAACCGTTTCTGGCGGCCTACAGCGCGTCGAAGGGCGCGCTTGCCACGCTCACCCGAAACTCCGGCTTCGCCTTGATGCGCAATCGCGTGCGGGTCAATCAGCTGGATATCGGCTGGATGGCATCGGATCACGAAAAGATCATTCAGATGCAGGAGTCCAATGATCCCGACTGGCAGGCCAAGGCCGAGGCGGCATTGCCGTTCGGCCGGCTTCTCGAACCGCGGGAAGTTGCAAAGGCTGTTCTCTGGATGGTGTCCGATGACAGCGGCATGATGACCGGCGCCGTGATCCATTTCGATCAATCGGTCTGGGGCGGCTACACCGGGCAAGCCCCCGCGCCGGACGCTCCGCTCAAGTAGCCGGGGATTCGCCGTCCCGTGTCGCCGCTTGCTGGTCGCAAGCAGCGATCCGTTTGCAGCCGATACCGCGAGGGGCCAAGTCGCATCGGTCCCCCGTCAGCCCACATCCGGGCTGATTTTGGAACGCCAGCCACCCTGCGGTTCCGGCCCGGCCTTCGGCCGGTTTGCACGCGGACGGACTGGCTGTCCCGGCGCGCACTGATTAAGATGCCAAGATGGCCTCCGACGACCCCTCGCTTCCGCCAGACGACGCCCCACAGATCACTGCGGGGCAGGATCCGCTGCTGCTGCGCCGGCTTCTGCGCGCCCGGGATCGGATCGACGCCTCTTCACAGGAACCCTGGCCGATCTCGCGGCTCGCAAGGGTCAGCGGGGTGTCAGAGGCCCACTTCGCGCGCTCGTTCCATCAGGCCTTCGGCGTGCCGCCGCACCGCTACCTGCTGACGCGGCGGATCGAGCGCGCCAAGGCACTGCTGCGCGACACTGACCTCACCGTCACGGCGATCGCCTTCGACACCGGCTGGAACAGCCTCGGTACATTCGGGCGCACCTTCCGCGAGGTGACAGGGGAAAGCCCGAAGGCCTTCCGCGCGCAGGAGCGGGACAGGAAGCCGGAGCCGGGACAGGTGCCGGCCTGCTATCTCAGCGCGGCCGAGCGACCGAACCTCACCATAGCAGTTTCGGAGAAGCGCCGTCTGGCCTGCGATGATAAACCCGCTGGGGCTCAGAGAAGGAAAGTCCCATGACGGAAGCAATCCAGGTCGTCGGTCTCTATGTGCGTGACCAGGACGAGGCGTACGAATTCTACGTTGGCAAGTTGGGGTTCCTGGTCCACACGGATCAGCGCAACGGCGACTATCGCTGGCTGACGGTCCAGCACCCGGACCAACCGGGGTTCCAGCTTGGCCTGTTCCGGCCGCAGCCGCCGGTCCATGACGCGGCGACCGCACAGGCGCTGAACGAGCTGGTGGCCAAGGGCGCGATGCCGCCCCTGGTGCTGGCGGTCGACGATTGTCGCGCAACCTATGCCCGGATGCGGGATCGGGGCGTGGAATTCACGCAAGAGCCGATCTCGCGCTACGGCAAGGTTGACGCCAACTTCCGCGATCCTTCGGGCAATGGCTGGAAGATCATCGAGGAGCGGGCATGACCGATCACGAATCCGCATCGGCCCGGATCGACGCGACGCTTGCAGGCCTCGGCGACTGGCGCGGCGCGGCACTTGCGCGGATGCGTGCGCTGATCCGTGAGGCTGACCCCGAAATCACCGAGGCGGTGAAATGGGTCAAGCCCTCAAATCCCGCAGGTGTGCCGGTCTGGGAATATGCAGGGATTGTCTGCACCGGCGAGATCTACAAGGCTCACGTCAAGCTGACCTTCGCACAAGGCGCGTCGCTGGCCGATCCCACCGGGCTGTTCAACGACGGAGTCGCTGGCGGCACGCGCCGGGCGATCAACATCCGAGAGGGCATGAGCATCGATGCTGCCGCCTTCAAGACGCTGGTCAAGGCTGCGGTGGCGGTCAACGCTGCAAGGCAAAAGCCCAAGCGTGGCTAGAGCCTTGGCAGGTTGGTTCGGCTGCGGCCGATCCCTGCGGCATCCGCGTAGCCAGCGGCGGGTCGAACCGATGGCAGGTCAACAGCAATGCGCCCCCATGCCGGTCGCTCGCGGTTACCTCCGGACGCGCCGAAGAACCTGACGGTCGGCAACCTGGCTCTGGTGGTGCAGCAGGACCGCGGGGCGATCCTCAAAAGCGCCATTGCGTCCTTGCACAAACGAAGTTGTCCACACCTGCCGCCGCTCAGAGGCGCAGGCGCCCGTGCATTGCGGCCATCACCAGCGCTGCGGCCAGAAGCGCCGCGATCTGTCCGTAGGGCGCGGCCGTTTCATAGGCAAGCATCAGCCCGGCGCCCCCGACAAGGGCACCCGCTATCGCCGGAAAGGACGCGCGCAGGAACATCGACCGCGTCATCATCCAGGATCGGGCCGCCACCGAAGAGACCGCTGCCGCGATCAGGGCGGAAGCCACCATGCTGGCGGCGGCTCCCTGCACGCCCCAGACCGAAACCGACAGGAAGGCCAGAATGGCCTGAATCCCGACAAGACCTCCCATCATGAGCGCCGGCCGACGTTGCTCGGGCAGCGCCAGCATTGCGCTTGCATTCAGCAGATGCACGGCGACCAGCGGAAAGCCGGCCAGCATTATTATCAGGAGCGTTTTCGCGCCGGCGTAACTCGCGGGCAGGAGCACGCTCAGGACAGGATCGACCAGCACGATCCCCACGAGCATCACCGCCACCGCCCCGACCGACAGAATCCGCATGGCCTGTGCATAGGTCTGTTCGAACTCGCCGCGGCCAATCTCAAGCGAGCGGATCAAGCGCGGCGTAAGGACAGTGGCGAATGCGATGGGTGCTGTCAGCCCGGCCTCGTAAAGCCGTGCCGCCATGCCGTAAAGCCCGACCGAACGCGCGTCCGAGATCTGCCCCACGACGAGGAACTCGACCTTCAGCGACAGAAGCAGAAGTGTGCTGACCAGGGCGAAGGGCAACGCCCCGCGCAAGGCACGGATCAGGGTCCGGATCCCGAACGCGGGCACGACCTTCAGACCCAGATGCCGCAATGCCGCAAGGACAACCACAAGATAGGAGAGCCCGCTCAGCGCCGCGGCGAAGGCAAAGCCGCGCGCGGTGCCGCCGGCGAAATGGATCATCCCGCCAGCGGCGATCTGAACAAGACCCGGCAGGATGCGCGCGCCCGAGGCATAACCAAATCTGCCCTGCGCGTGCATGATCTGCTCGAGCAGGATCGCCACGCTGCTCGCGGCCAGCCAGATCGCGTAAATCGCGAAGATCGCGACTGTCCCGGCGGTGTGGTATCGCGCCGGGAGCAGCAGAACGACGGCCGCGAAGATCATCAGGCTCACGCCGAGTTTCGCCGGCACCATGATGCCGGCCACGCGCGCCGCCCGAGCGGAGTCGAGCGCCACCTCACGCAGGATGACACGCCCCATACCGAGATCGGCGGCGGTATCCGCGATCACCGCGATCGCCGCCGCAAAGGTCAGCATCCCGAAGGTCGTCACGTCGATCCAGCGTGCAAGCAGCAGGAAATAGGCAAAACCCAGAAGCTTCGCGCCGATGTTTGACGAGAAATAAAGCAGGGCCGAGCCGACTGCCCCCGACAGCCGCGACGGCACGCGCTGCGGCGGATCGAGGTCCTGCAAGTCAGCCGGCATCAGCGTCACCCGCAGAAGAAGCGACGGCACGCCGTATCGCCGACAAAAGTTTCGGTGCGACCACGTCAGAACAGAAAAGATCCTCGACCCGGAGGCGGCCCATCGCCCCCATGCGCCGCCGCGCATCTCCGTCAGAGACGAGCGTCGAAAGCGCCGCCACCCAGTCGTCCTCTTCCGCCGGGAGGTAGCCGGTTGATCCGGGCTCGACGATGTCGAGGTTGGCACCGACCGGGCTCGCGACCGCGGGAATTCCGACGGACATGTATTCGATGAGCTTGAAGCCGCATTTTCCGCGCGTCGCCTCGGTATCCGGCAGCGGCATGATCCCGATGTCGAACGACTGCAAGTCGGCAATTTCGCGCTCGAGGCTCCAATCCCGGAAGGCGATCCTGGCCCCGCTGCACTCGAAGCGCTCGGCCCCGACAAAGACGAACTCGACGTCGGGATGTGCGGCACAGACCCGACGGAAGACCGGCATCATCGACACCAGATAGGATGTGTTCCTCGGTGTACCGATCCATCCGATCGTGACGCCCGGTCCTTGCCGTGGTGGATCGGCGGGTTTGAAGCTCTGTGCATCCACGACCGTCGGTAGCGTCCGAACGCGCGCTGGTTCGGCCCCTGCCGCGACAGCAAGATCAGCCAGCAGCGCGCTGCCCGGAATCACGATGTCAGCCGCCCGGATCAGTTTGGTCGGCTTGCTCCAGTCGCGGAACCGATCCAGTGGATTGTCATAGGCCGACGAGGGCAGGTGGATTGCGTCGTCGAAATCGAAGATCATGCGTCTGGCGCGGCGATGCAGAAGACGCTCGATCACGGGGGGCCCAAAGGGGAAGGCCTCGCGCAGGATATAGACCAGGTCGTATTGTCCGGCCCGAGCGACATCGCCGATCCTGCGCAGGGTCGCCTTCAGGGTGACAAGAATCTTCCTTGTCGTGTTGTCACTAAGGTAGATCGCCGCCGCCTCGGTCGAGGTGACGAAGGGGCGAAACGTGCACTCAATTCCGTTGGCACTGAGGAAGTCGAAGTACTGGACAAGCCGGAATCGCGTGGAAGGCCCTTCGACCGGATGCGGCGCGATGAAAAGAACCCGGAGCGGGGCGGTCACGTGTCGCCCCTCGCGGCAAAGCGTTTCTGCAGAGCGCGGCTCGCGCGCATCAACCGCGCAAAGTCGGCTGTCGATATCCGCCGGGTGGCCTGGGTCGGCCCGCGCGTCCGTGCAATCGAGGGAAATTCCCGCACTGCCATTGCGAAGCCTTCCACCAGAGCGCGGGCGTGCTGGCGCACCCAGACCGGTCTGCCGATGACCAGGCCCGAGACAAGGCCCCCCACCAGGGTTCCAACGGCCCCGGCAAGCATGAAGGGCATGAGTGGCCCGGGCACGCTCTTTATGATGGTCGCACAGATGTTCTTGGTCGTAAGCCGGACGGAAAAGCGCGAGACGCCGCCACCGCTGCTGCCCGCGCCGGCATGCAGCACAACGGCAGCCGGTACGGACACGCAACCCCACCCGGATATCCGGGCACGGATCGCCAGATCCACGTCCTCCATATAGGCGAAGTAGCGTTCGTCATAGAGACCGATTTCGTCGAGCATCCGGCGGCGGTAGAGGGCGGCGCCGGCGCAGGCGCCGAACACTTCGAATGGCGCCTCGGGAAGGATGTCCTGCGAACTGCCCTCGCCGATCTTGAAGGCCCGGCCATCCCAGCGGTACCCATCCCCGATCGTGTCGATCCGGTGCGGCGGGGACAGCGCGAGCATCGCCGACGCGGCAGACCCCGCTTCCGCAGCATTGTCGAGCGCATCGACCAGCGCCCCGAGCCAGCCGGCGGACGGAACGGTATCGTTATTCAGGGCCGCCACGAATTCTGCTTGCGTGGTCCGGATCCCGGCGTTCATGCCGGCGGCAAAGCCGACATTTTCCGGAAGCGCGAGCAGGCGAAGGCTGAATGCTGCGTGATCGCAATAGGATTGCAGGAATTCGACAGACCCGTCCGTCGACCCGTTATCGACAATCACCACCTCGAAATCCCGAAAGACCTGCTCACCCAGGGCATCGAGGCACGGTCCGAGCCAGTGCTTACCATTCCAGTTTGGAATGACGATACTCACCCGATGTCCCTGCGACGTCTCGACCTGACCAGAGCGTCGATCGGGTCCGGGCCGGGCCACTGCGTCAGACAACGTCGAGATCCCCCCAGGCAAAATTCCAGGCATCGGCTGACCGGAAGTCCTCGGCGGTGTCGTTCAGGGGGGTGAGGCACAGGGTGAAGGCCTTGGGCTCGAACCGACGCGGTATGTGGAAGAAACCCGCCTGCAACAGGGCGCGCTCGAGAATCGATCCGGTCAGCGCCTCGGTTGCGGCGATCCGCGCCCCTGACCGAGCCGCCCGGCGCAATGACGCGGTGATGAGCCTGAGGCTGTCGTTGGGTTCCTCCGGGTCCAGAAGGCAGTCGGCCACGACCACGGAGGCGATGCCCTCGAGATTGCGCAGCGAGGTGACGACAAGCGCCGCGAGGCGCCCCTTCGAAATCAGGCCGAGGATCTCATAAGTTCGCGCCGGATGTTGGGCATAGCGCCAGCGAAGCGTCGGTCCATCACGGCGCAGGGTGACGACAGTGTCATCCCGGCGCCTCTCCCAAAGCTCATCCACGAGCGCGACGTCATCGGCGCGCGTCAGGTCGAGCGGACGTATGTCTCCCGCCTGACCGCCACGGGCGCGCAATGCCGTCCGCAGGTCCAGCGCCGCACCCGTGAGGGAAAGGCCCGCATGCAGCGCCAGGCGTCGCGCCGAAAAAGTGGTGCTGGCCGCTTTTCCCTGACCGACCAAGGGTCGGACCATCAGCCGCGGCGACCATGCGATCGTCCAGCCGAGATGCCGCGACACCAGAAGCGGGCGCGCGTTGTCGTTGGGAAAGTTCACGCCGAAGGCATAGCCGCGTTGGGTGGCCAGTTCTTCCCAGCGTTTGCTCAACCGCAGAGCGTAGCGTCCAGAGTTGGGGCCCGCCATTGTCCGGTCCACCATCAGGTCGAATCCGAAGCAGACCGGCACATCCTTGCCCTGAACACGCGCCATTCGCGGGCACAGGCCGCCAAATGCCACCGTGACCCCGTTACGCTCAAGAAACACCGCACCGCCGCGCCCGGCCGGGTTCGCATCCCCCAGCATCCAGTCCAGGAACCCTCTGCCCAGATGGGGGTGGTCGTCCCCCAATACCGCCTCCCGCAAGACATCGATTCCGGCA
This sequence comes from uncultured Pseudomonadota bacterium, assembly GCA_963837565.1. Classification (GTDB taxonomy): domain Bacteria; phylum Pseudomonadota; class Alphaproteobacteria; order Rhodobacterales; family Rhodobacteraceae; genus Solirhodobacter. Next base: position 138,661 of record CAWIOC010000018.1, on the reverse strand, counting down.
TGATCCTCTCCGGATTCCCACCAATGCACCGGCATCAGAGCCGTCGGCTTCTTCCGCGGGCTCTCATCAGTGGTCATGCCTGCGCCTTGCCCGGATGTTCCGCCCATTGCGGGCTCCGTCGGATCAGGTCGTGGTAGATCGCCGCGGTATTGCGGGCCATGCGGCCGGCCGAGAACGTGGTCTCGACACGATGGCGTGCGGCGGCGCCAAGCCGATGTCGCAGCGCGGGGTCGGCGGCAAGCGCTTCAAGGCGCTGGGCAAAGGCGGCGGCATCACGCGGCGGAGACAGAAGCCCGGCCTCTCCGTCGATCACCACCTCGGGAATGCCGTCAACCGCCGTTGCCAGCACCGGCAGCCCGGCGGCCATGGCCTCGAGCACGGCAATCGGCATGCCTTCGCAGATGGACGGCAAAGCGAAGATGTCTGCCGCAGCAAGAATTTCGGGCACGTCGCGCCGCACGCCGGTGAACATGACCCGGTTCTCGATCCCGCGCGCCCGCGCCCGCTCGGTAAGTTCAGCGCGCAGGACCCCGTCTCCGACAATTGCGGCACGAAGCCGTGGCTGCCGGGGCAGCGCCAGCGCCAGCGCGTCGATCAGCATCTCGATGCCCTTGAAGGCGACCAGACGCGCGACGTTGACGACAAGCACGTCATCCGGTTCCGCGCCTAGCGCGGCACGTACCGTCGCGGCGGCCTCGCGTGACACCTGGAACCGTTCGGGCAGGATGCCGTTCTGAACCGCGACAAGCTTGTCTGGCGGAATGATCCTCAGGCCGAGCGCCTGGCTGCGGATCGCTTCGGAAACGACGATCACCGCATCGGTGCCGCGCCCCAGCAAGAGGCCGTCGTACTGGCGGAACAGCCAGTGCGGGACCGGTTTGGTAAGCGCGATCGACCCCAGGATATGCGCCGTGTTCACGATGCGCGGGCGGGGCCGCACCAGACGCGCGGCGATCGTGCCCGCAAGCGCGGCCTTGGACATGTGGGTATGCACGACATCGAATTGCCGGACGCGGATCTCACGCATCAGGTCGCGCAGCAGCCGGATGTCCCGAAACGGATCGGGCAGACGCCGGAACGACGGCAGCACGACAGCGGTTATGCCGTGCTCGGACAGAGCGGCCGAATTGTGCTCGTCGATGCTGCCGGTCAGCAGGGTGATCTCGAACTCGTCCTTCAATTCCCCGATCAGCGTGACGACATGGTCGGGCACGCCACCCACGTCCATCCGCGTGACAATGAGGCCGAGTCTGGGACGACGAAGGGTCATGGCAGTGCCTCTTCGGACTCTCCGGTCGCCGTGGCGTGCGAGACACCGGGCGCGGAGGCGGGCGACCAGGGTCGCGGCGGATTGCCCATGACATCGGCATAGACCTGATCCATCCGGTCCCAGGCGAAATCCCCAAGGACCCGTTCCAGCTTCAGCGCCATTCCGGACAGATTGACGTAGTGGCGGAACCGCGCAAGCGCGGCCGGGCGCAAGCGTGACTGGCCGGGATCAATTTCCCAGGGATGGAAGTAGAAGATCGGTCGCGCGCCCGCGGCCCGCGCGCGCCTGATGCCTTCGCGGGACATGGCATAGGGAAGCAGCCGGAACCAACCACCGCCCGGCATTGGCCACCGCCGACCGCCTCCGGTCAGGGTCGTCATCGGGATTTCCACGATCCCTGCCCGGGGCGTGAACGGCACGCGTGGCGCTGACGGAAGCCCGTAGTGGTCGTGACGCAGGGGATTCACGCTCGAACTGTAGCGATAGCCGCTCTCGACAAGCGCGTCATAGGCCCACCAGGTGCCCTCGGTCATCGAGAAATTGGCGGCCCGATAGCCGATGACTGGCTGACCCGCGCAGTCCTCAAGCGTCTGCTTGGTGCGCCGCACGTCCTCAAGGAACCCGGTCGGCGTCTGCTCCCCGATCCGGTAATGCGCCCAGCCGTGGCTGGCCACCTCATGCCCGGCATCCGCGATCGCGCGGACCAGGGCGGGATGCCGTTGTCCGACCGACCCGAGGATGAAGAAGGTCGCCCTGACACCGGCCCGGGCGAAGGCGTCCAGAATCCGCCCGGTATTGTCGACGACACGGCTTTCCATCCCGTCCCATGCAGATCTCGGGGCAACCTGAGCAAGCGCGGCCGCGTGGTAGGCTTCCTCGACATCAACGGACATGACGCCGGATGCGGCGCTCCTGCCGCCGTTATCCTCGGCGACGAACGCGACGCTGGACCGATCCACGCGAGACGCGAGCCCGTCGGTCATTTTCAGTCCCGCCCCAGCGCATTGCTGACTTCAATCAGGTCGCCGGGCTGAATGGAAATCGTCGCGTCCGAGGAGGCAGCAAGAGGCTTTCCTGCCCGCGTGATCGTGAAGATCGTCGGGCCTGCCGTTGCTGGCTTGACCCCGGTCGCATTGGCGACCTGGGCCGAGGCGGACACGCTCAGGGCCAGCTGTTCGATCCGCTGTTCCGTGGCGGCGGCCTCCGACAGCAGGCCGATCATACGCTTGCGCGGGCTGTCATCCAGATCAAGCTCAAGCGAAAGGACCACTTCGCGCGCTTGATTCAGAAGGACGGTCGAGTCCAGGGCCCCGGTGCTCAGCTGGTCTTTTCGCAGTTGCAACATGTCCAGCCGGTCACGCGTCGAGAGTCCTTCCGACAGGCGCGACTGGGCACCGGCGATGTCGATATCGACCTTGGCAATCTGGCTCTCGGTCTCTGCCACGCGTGCTCCGAGTGCGGCGATTTCGGCCTTCTTCGCCTCGAGCTGGCGGGTGAGCAGATCCAGCCGGGAAGCGTCCGCCGCGATCGACGCCGTCATCACCGCCTGTTCGCGCTTGGCGGCAAGGTCGTATTTGGCCTTGTCCACCCCATCGGGCGGCGGGGGCACATCGAACTCCTTTCGTCCGGCCAGGCTCGCCTCGGTCCGGGCCGCACGAATCCGCGCGAGGGCAAGATCGAACCGCGATCCGCTAAGCTCTTCGGCGGCGCGCACGCCGGTGGCGAAGGTCTGCAGGCCTTCTCCCGAGGCAAATCGGTAAGGCCCCCCCGCCAGTGCGACCGCCTGTCCCAGCGTAAGCCCGACAAGATACGGATAGGCCCCCGGTTTGGCGACGTCGCCGGTGATGAAGAACGGCCGCCGCTCGGCGATCTCAAGCCCCACGACCGGCTGTTTCATCCTCGGCGCCAAGGCATCGATGATCACGCGCCTGGCCTCGGCAAGGGTCAGACCGCCGACCACAACGTCGGCGTCCACCGGCAGGCCGATCCTGCCGCCCTCGCCGAGCCGGTAAAGCCCGCTCAGGTCGGCGGCATTGGGGACGATCAGTCGAAGCTGGTCGCCTTCCCCGAGAACATAAGCTGACTCCCCGGCCCGGAGCTGCGCGGGCGCAAGGCTGAAAAACGCGGTAAGGACCATTACTGCGATGGCCTGAAGACAACGGATCACCTGACCATCTCCAACTTTTCTGTCGCATCCAAAGTGTCGCGCCACTGGCGATCGTCCGCACTATGCGTGTAGGCGCCACCGAACCACACTACCAATTCCGCACCATCGGCGAACGCCTGATCTGCCATTGCCACCATCTCGGCTGCATTTGGCGGGCGCGCCATCTCCCGCTGAGCGCTCGAGTAGCGGCGCAGGGCGAGCTCGGAGAACTGGTCAGCATAGGAGAAATTCTGAAGCACGGCGAAATACCTCTTTCCCGGCGCCAGATCTCGGGCAAGATCCATGTAGACCCTGACCGCCTCGGCCGGATCCTCGATCCGCTTGCCCGTAAGCGGCTCCACAATCTTTGCGATCTGTTCGGGCACCGGATAGACGTCGAAGCCGACATAATCCGCATGCCGACTGATGTTCCGCACCGCATCGAGATAGGCCCGCGCCGCCGCCGCACCAGTGTCCGATGTCAGCGGCGCATGAACCATGAAGACAGGCAGGTCGGGCGATACGTCCTTGATGCGGGCATAGAGCGCCGCTGCGGCTTCAGAGGATACTCCGGTATGGGCAGGCTCATCATAGGACAGAACCCCCAGAACCCTGTCCCGTCCGGCACAATCCAGCAGCGCCGCAAGGGGATCGTGGTCGCGCGGGGGCAGCGGCTTGTCAGGCGCGTACAAGAGACTGGCAGGAACCAGAAGTTTCAGCCCGCTGGTCCGAAGCGCCGCGAAAGCCGGGCCGTCCCGGTTACAAGGCGGCATGAAATCACGTTCGAACCCCAGCGATTTTGCCACCGGCAATTGCTGATAAAGAAATGTGGGAAAGAAGAATTCGACACCGCGCGCCGACAGGTCACCGAATATTTGACTGTAATTGCGCGTCGCACCCAGATCGCGCGGCACCCCAGCCACTCCGATCGACGGCTGTGCGTAAACTGCGCCTGCCGAGAAACAGGTTAACACAAAGAACCAAACCGCAGCGGGCGCGGGACGCGCCGACCCTGCTGCCATCACTGCGTCCCCCAAATACACTTTGTACTCTATCTTAAAAAGCATATAGCCGGCGCGGCCAGTTGACAACTGCGCTCGCGGCGCGGTTTCTGTTCAATTCTCGGCTCGCTGTGAGAAGGGTAGAGATTCGGGCAACGGAATGATCGGCAATACGGCAACCGCGACGGCGAAGGCATGGACCGCCCTGGTCCTGATCATGCCGCTTGTCGCAGTCGCGGCGGTCATGGAACCCATGGTTCTCTTGGTGCCGCTGGGCCTTGCGGCACTCTATGTCGCACTTCGGGCCCCTGTGATCGCGGCTGGCATCTTCGTGTTCTGCCATGTTGCGCTGCCAGTGTACCTTCGCGTGACGGTTCCGGGTCTGCATGAGATACCGGTGTCCACGGCATGGATGATGTGTCTCTTCGGCCTGGGCATTCTGGCATGGCTGGGCGGCGCATCCCTTCCGCCGCGTCTCGGGCCAGAGGGCCGGCGGGCCACTGTCTTCTTCGCCCTGTTTTTTATTGCCGTGACCTCGTCTCTTATCGATCCGCGCGCGAGCAGTGAATCGTTCAAGATGTGGGGCATCGCTTTGGTCTTTCCAAGCTTGGCCTTCCTGCTCGTCTCTGGCACCGGCCGAACCGTTGAAGACGTCCGTGTGATGGAGTTGTTTCTGCTTTTGGGCGGCGTTTCTGCCTCGGTCTACGCGATCTACGAATTGGCGAGCGGCGGTAATCCCCTGCTCGATTATTTTCAGATCGAAACGGTGGCGGGATATTACACCCGGAAAATGCTCGGTGACATCGTTTACCGGTGTTTTTCGGTCTACCTCAATCCGATTGAATTCGGATCGGTGATGGGCATGCTTTTTCCGATTGCCGCGATCAGGGTCATCTCTGCGGACACGCGGCGTGAGCGTATCCTGTTCGGCATGGTCACGCTCTTCATTGCTGTGGGAGCGGTGCTCTCGGTCTCGCGGGGGCCCATCCTCGGCCTTTCCGTTGGCGTGGTCCTGATCGGCATTATCTTCAAACGCCTCCGTCCGGCCCTGCTGATTGCCGGTCTGGTCGCTGCCGCAGGTCTGCTGGCGGCATGGCCCTTTCTCGGCGCGAGACTGCATGACCGTGTGTACGATGCGGATAACGTCACGCTCAGGCTGAAGCTTTTCCAGACGGCCATCGCGATCTTCCTTGACCATCCGTTGCGCGGCATAGGCATCGGGAATTTCGCCAATTACTACCTCGACGCCATCCGTGACCATCACATCGGACCCTGGCCGGAACTGGGCGGCAACCGGGTCGAGAAGATCCGGGTCGCCGAGAATGCCTACCTGCAACTGTCTGCAGAGACCGGTGTGGTGGGTGTTGCCGCCGCCGTCGGTGCCGTCGCCGCTCTCATGCGTCTGTGTCTGCGGCTCACGGCTGACGCGGACCCACGCATAAGCAACGGCGCGATCTCGATCATGTTGTCCACAATCGTCTACGGGGTGAACGCGATGACCGTCACAGCCTACACGCTGTTCGGCCCGACCCTGCTGATGCTGGGGGTTCTGCCAGCCTTCGCCATCATCCTCGACCGGGCCGCATGGATGGGGTCCAGACAGCACCAGCCCGATCAGCGAGAGCCTTCTGCGAAGATCACCACTCGAATGGTCTGAAGAACGATCAGAATGGTCAGAAGCGGACCTCGGTTGAGCACGTAGAAAAGATCATAGCTGGTCTTTTCCCGAGTCTCTTCCAGGGTCCCGGCATAGGGGAAGTTGATCTGCGCCCATCCGGTAAGCCCGGGCCTGGCCAGGTGGCGGTAATGGTAGAGCGGTATTGCCTGGGTAAGATCGGCCACGATGTCGGGCTGTTCGGGTCTGGGGCCGACAAGGCTCATATCACCAAGCAGAACGTTGAACAGTTGCGGAAACTCGTCCAGCCTGTGAGCCCTGAGAAAGGCCCCGAGCGGGGTGACGCGCGCATCGTTCCTCTCCGCCCAGCGTCCGCGGCCATTGGCTTCGGCATCGACGATCATGGTGCGGAACTTGAACAGGACAAAGGGCTTGCCGTAGTGACCGATCCGGGTCTGGCGGTAGATGATCGAGCCGGTTCCCTCCAGCGCGATCGCCGCCGCGATCACGCCCATGATCGGCAGCGCAAGCGGCAGGATAAATGCGACCGTGGTAAGATCGATTGCCCGCTCGACAAGGCGGACGACGATTGACCGTTGCGGGTTGCGCTCGTGCTGCCGCTCGAATTCCTCCGGATCCTCAAGCGGCACCCGGCCGAATTGGTCGGCCATGAAATCCACCAGCGACACGACCTGACAGCCAGCGTCCTTACACCGCGCCAATGCATGTGAGAGCCCGGGGTCGCAGTCCGCCGCGCCCGCCACAACGATGATCCGCGCACCTCGAGTCGGGCATTCGAAGGCTGCGATCCGGTAGAGGTCGGCCTCGCTCGGGGCCGCTCGCGGCTGCAGTTCGATCGTGCCGCTGACGGCCAGGGAACCCCCTGCGATTGCCATCCTCGACAGCAGACGATCGATCGCCTCCGATGGCCCGATGATGAGCACGCGCCGGTGGCTCGACGACGCTGATGTGGCTGCCGCCCGGAGTGCACGCGCCCCGATCATCGCGGCACCACTCAGCGTCGGTGTGAGCAAGAACGCAATCCGCAGCTCGTTCGAGGGGCCGGCGATGGCCGCCGATGCGATGCCACTGATCAGACACCCGGCAATTGTGAGCGTTCCTCGACGAAACCCCTGCCCAAGGCGCAACGGCTGGCTCGAAAAGAGGCCGGTAGCATATCCGAACAGGACCGATGTAAGCGCCGCGAACAGGACAACGACCACTGCCCCGCCGGACGCAGATGCTGCTATCAATTCAGGTGTGGCAACACCGCAGAACACCACGGCGACCACCATGACATCAACAAACAGTGCTTCCTTGATATTCTTCACACTTCCAATCATGTCAGTGCACCCCCCAGCGCATGACCGACCAAGCAAGCATAAGGAATCGACCACAGAAATGTGATTCGCCCCCAGCCACCATTAAAAAAGGTTAATGTGATTCGAGAAGTTTACCTAGTGTCACCTTTGGATCGGGGTCTGGGACTTCAGGAAGTGATTGCAAACCGATCGTTCGTTGCTGTTTCGTGCTCAGAGTCACGAAACGCAGCAGTTCTTGCGAGGTTGGGAAATGAACCGGCAGGCGCGACCCGCGAGATATATCGACTCCCGCAAAAATCAACTGTATCCATGAGTTGCGAGCGGAAAGTTGTGCGCTGCGATACAGCCCCTGGGGCTGTGGTGTTTATGCGGGGATATTGATGCCTTTTATCCTGACGCTGTTTCAAGTGCTAGGAGAGCGTTGGCGGCTCGCCGTGGCAATATTCACGCTTCTGGCCTTGGGTGTCGTCGCCGGCATCTTCGCAAAGTCGCAATACTACGAGTCTTCGGCGAAGATTCTCGTGAACTTTGACAACCGGCAGATTTCGCTCTCAAGGGCCGATGCGCCAACCTATGCGCCGTCCCTGCTCGCAGCCGACGCGATGACGACCGTTTCAGAGGTCCTTGATTCCCGCGAAATGGTGGAACGCCTGGTGGATCGGATGGGCCCCGAGGCCTTCGTCAATCCGCCGTCGGCCAACCCCTATGTGAGGATGATCAATCAGACCATATCGCGCACGAAGGACGCCGTGATGCAGGCCCTCACGCGCGCGTCTTTGGTCGAGAAGACCTCCGCGCGCGACGCATTGATCGCGCGCATTCAGAAGGGCCTTTCGGTCTTTCCCGTCCGGCAGTCCCTGGTCATCGAAATTTCCTTTGAATGGGCGAACCCCACGGTCCCGCCGGCCGTGATGAAGGAACTCGTCAAACTCTATACCGAGCGGGTGGACGAGCTGAACGCGCAGACAGTCGAAGAGGCCCTTCTCGCCACTCAGGCCGAACAGGCCGCGCAGAAGCTGGCGTCCGTCCAGGCGCAGTTGAACGCGCTGCGGGCCAGTACGGGTATCGTCGATCCGGCGCAGTCGCGGCAGTTCCTGACGGACCGCATACAGAAGCTTGGCCTGCTCCTGACGGCAGACGCCGCCGACGGAGGATCAGGCGCGAGCGACGGGGCCGCCGGCGACGGGGCGCTGGGAGGCGAAATCTCGGACCTGAGACGGCAACTCGCCGATCTTCGCATCGAGCGCGCGGGCGCCCTGGCCGACGTTACGCCGGACAGCCCCAAGATTGTGGCGATCGACGCCCGGATCACCGCGGCGCAGTCCGAGATCGCAACCCTGCGCCAGACCATCGCAGGCAGCGTCGCGGGATATCGTACGGCGCTTTCCAAGGTGCTCGACGCCGAGCCGAAGTTCAACGCATTGATGCGAGAGATGGAACTCTCAAACGAAGCCTATCACACCTACAGCCAGGCAGCCGCCGACCGGCGCATGGGCCGCATGCAGGAAAGTGCGCTGAATATCCGAGAGATCGACGCTCCGGGGGACCGCGGCTTCTTGACCGGCCCGTCGCGGCTGACCTTGCTCCTCGTTGGCCTGGCATTCTCGGCATTGGCCGCTTGCTTTGCCGTGCTGCTGCTCGACCGTTTGCGGAAACCGGCCAGAGCCGCCGAGTTGATCCCTGCCAACAATCCGGTATTCCGGCGCTCGGTCACCCCGTTGTATCTCGATCCCGTCATGCACGCGCCGCGCAAGGACCGGGCGGTTGGCGATGATTTGCAATCGCGCCCGCACAGGCGCGTGCTCCCCGGCGACGGTGTCACAAAGCCCTGACCGACCGCGCGAAATCATGCGCGTCCTCATCTCCCGATGCAGGGAAGATGCCTGGCCATGACCTCCTGGAACCGCTGCTCGTCAGTCTCGCGGCGCTGTCCCGTGAGAACAGGCATGCAGCCATTCCGGCCAGAGGTATTCTTGCATTCGGTCGGAACGCTGTTGACGGGCGGCTCGGGATGCCCCTCGTTACCAACGGCAGATCCCTGCGGTGCATGCGTCCCCTGTCAGTCTCAATCCAGCGCTCCGAGCCTTGCAGGGACGGCTAGCGGCAAGACCGCAGTCGACTACTCAGGGGCGCGCTCCGGCTGGATACTCCGCCAGCTCGACCTGCACATGTCGTCGAGTGTTTTCGTCGCTCGGAACCCCAGCAGAGCCTCGGCCTGGGTGGTATCGGCAAAGCACCGCGCGACGTCGCCGGGCCGGCGATCGGCGACCTCATAGGGCAGCGGACGACCGCAAGCGCGGCTGTAGGCGTCCAGAACCTCCAGGACCGTATAGCCTCTTCCGGTGCCGAGATTGACAGTATGGCCGACCTTGTCCCGACCAAGCCTAAGAAGAGACAGAACATGACCCTTTGCAATATCCGTCACATGGACGAAATCCCGCTCGCCAGTGCCGTCCCGCGTATCGAAGTCCGCGCCAAAGATCGTCAACCTGTCGCGACGTCCCAGCGCAACTTTCGCGATGCTTGGAAACAGGTTCGTATTGGCCTCGTAAGCCTCTCCGATCAGGCCAGAGTCATGGGCACCCGCAGGATTGAAATAACGTAGAATTCCGAATTTCCAGCGCGGATCGGATCGCCGGATCTGCTCAAGCATCTGCTCACCGATCAGCTTGGTGAAGCCATACGGATTTTCGAAACTGCGTGGCGCGGTCTCGGCGACCGGAAAGGTCGATGGATTGCCGTACACGGTCGCGCTGGACGAAAACACGAGATTGGTGACCCCGTGGTTCTTCATGCCATCGATCACGTTGATCAAGCCCGATATGTTCGACTTGAAATACTCGACAGGTTCGTCGATCGAAACAGGAACGGACTTGAGTGCAGCAAAATGGACCACGCTCGAAAATTGGAATTCCGAAAATACGGACATGACGGCGTTCACGTCTCTGACGTCGCCACGACGTAACACGACGGCCCGGTTGGTAATTTTGGCTAGCCGATCGATTATGACCGGGTTCGAATTGCAAAAATTGTCAAATATGACCGGCTCGAAGCCATTTTCCAAAAGTTCAATATAGGTGTGCGCGCCGATGTATCCCGCCCCACCGGTCAAAAGCACCCTTTCAGCTCGCGAATTTCCCAACCAAACTCCTCGTTTTCAAGATCGCCGGATCAAGAGGCAGCCCCCATCGAACCGGCAGCAAACAATCCGGCGCTGTCACGCGTGAACGGCTCCATTTGCGCAAGGGTCGGGTTTCTGACAGTCATTGTCGGCTGCTGTCCTGTCTTCCGACCTTTGCCGCGGTGCAAATGACCGCTGGCCATGGTGAAGTCCGCATTCCAGCTCGGGATGATGTGTGGACCGCTTCATTTGCGCAAGGGTCGAGTTTCTTGTCCATTCGGGAGATTTGGAAAAACCGCGCTGATTTTGGCGCGGAGGGCGGCGGCGCATCTCGGTTTCTGGCGTGCCAGCTTGGCCTTTGAGGCCGATGACATGCCGCGCCCACCGCTCCATCAGACCGCGCCGCCGGGATGATTGTCTGCGCCTCGGTGCCAGTGACGCCCGGCCAGGCCATCCCCGTCAGCTGACCGGCGCTGACCTGCCCGCAGGTGGCACAAGCCGCCAGCTTAGGGCCAGCACCCGGCCCGGTCCGTGGGCGGCCGCGAAGAGCAGCCCGGCGATGAAGGTGAAGTGATCGACGAAGAAGCCGAACTCGGCCTGATTGCCCTGCCAGTGCGACGGCCCGTGGAAGGTGACCGCAAGGAACAGCACATAGACCGCCGCGGCCAGCGCCGCCTCGGAGAAGAAGGCGCCGGTGAGGAACGCGAACACCAGGGCCAGCTCGAAAAACGCCGCGACCCAGGCGAGAAACAGCGGCACGGGAATGCCCGCCGCGGCGATATAGCTTGCGGTATCGCCCATGCCGGCGAACTTGAAGCCGGCGGCCATCAGAAACATCGCCGCGAAGATCAGCCGGGCGATCAGGATTGCGAAGGTCTTGCCCATGTCAGGTGCTCCTTTCCGAATGTGATCGGGTCGGGGCGGCGCGGGCATCCGGCGCCGCCCGCCCCTGCCCCGGATCACTGGTTGATTTCCGGCTCGACGAGCCGCACGAGGTTTTCCAGCGATTGCTGCCAGCCAAGGTAGCAGGCCTCGACCGGGATCAGATCGGGGATCCCGGCCTGCACGATCTCCACCTCGGTGCCGACCAGAACCGGGCGAAGCGTCACCGTGACATCCATTTCGCCCGGCAGATTGGGGTCGTCGAAAGTGTCGGTGTAGCGCAGCCGTTCGTTCGGCACGAGCTCGAGGTATTTGCCGCCAAAGGCATGGCTGCCACCGGTGGTGAAGTTCCGAAAGCTCATGCGAAAGCTGCCGCCGACCTTGGGCTCCATGCTGTGCACGGTACAGGCGAAACCATTGGGCGGCAGCCATTTGGCCAGCGCGTCGGCCTCCAGAAAGGCGCGGTAGACCTTTTCGGGCCGGGTGGCGAGAACGCGGTGCAGGCGGACGGTATTGGGCATGTCTTTCTCCTATGTTCAGATCTGGGGGGACGGCGCGGTCAGGCGCCGGGGATCGGCATCACCGGCATGACCTCGACGGCCTCGCCGGGGAAGATGGTGAAATGCGGGTGGTTCTCGAAAAGCTTCGCCGCCGCCGCGTGGCTTTCCGCCCGGACCAGCATGAAGGCGCCCATCTCGTTGCTCACATCGGCGATGCCGGCGGATGTGACCCGCTTGGTCTTGCCAAGCGGTCCGCCCATGGCGACCGTCACGTCCTGATGCTTCATCGCCCAGGCCTTCCAGGCGGCGATACCCTTCTGCTCGCGGAGCTTGCGCTCGGCCTCCGGCAAGGCGTCCCAGGCCTGCATCTGCGGGCTGGTCCTGGAACCGAGGAACACGGCGACATAGGTGGTTTCGGTGGTCATGACATCTCGTCCTTCTTGGGGGCGCAGGCTGGGCGCCGGTTGCTGTGGGGCCGCACGATCCTGCGGCGGGGTGACGTGCTAGGAACCGGTCGGTGGTGCGGCGGCATTCAGCGCCCGCTGCGCCTCGAAAGCGCGTCTGTAGGCGGGCCGCGCCTCGCCGCGGGCGACATAGGCGGCCAGGCTGGGAAACTCGTCGAGCAGACCCGAGGCGCGCAGCCGCAGCAGCACCGAGACCATCATCAGATCGCCCGCGCTGAAGGCGCCATCGAGCCAATGGACATCGCCAAGCCGCGCGGCAAGCTGGCTCAGGCGGACTCGGATGCGATCCTTGACCAGCGGCAGGCGCTCTGCCGCCCAGGGCCTGTCGCCTTCCAGAAGCCTCGCGTTCTGAAGCTCCAGGATCGGCGGCTCCACCGTATTCACCGCGGCGAAGATCCAGGCGATCGCGCGGGCCCGGGCCGCGGCATCCTGCGGCAGCAACCCCGGCGCCGCACCCGGCGATATGCAGCACGATGGCGCCGGATTCGAACAGCACAAGGTCGCCGTCCTCATAGCTCGGGATCTGCCCGAACGGATGCAGCGCCAGATGCGCGGGCGCTTTCATCGCCGTGAAGGAAACAGGACGCACCTCATAGGGCAGCGCCACCTCTTCCAGCGCCCAGCGGACCCGCGTGTCACGCGCCAGTCCCTGGCCGCCATCGGGCGACCGCTCGAAAGCGGTGATGGTGATGGTCATCTCAATTCTCCTTGGCTTGCGCCGGGCGCCGGATCTATCCGGCGGCGCCGCCCATATCGAGCTGGCGCACCGGTCGCACCTCGATGCTGCCGTGCTTGGCCGGCGGGATGCCGCTGGCGATCTGGATCGCCTCGTTCAGGTCCTTCGCATCGACCAGATAGAAGCCGGCGAGCAGCTCCTTGGTCTCGGCAAAGGGGCCATCGTACAGCTGCACCTGCCCGTTGCGGACCCGCACCGTGGTGGCGGTATGCACCGGATGCAGCGGCTCGGCGGCGATCAGGCGCTGGTTGTCGACCAATTGCTGGCCATAGGCGGCGCAGACCGGGTCCGGACAGGCGCTCCAGTTCTCCTGATCGAGATAGACGAGACAGAGGTATTTCATTTGGGTCTCCTCGCTTTCCTGTCGCGCGCCGCGGTCAGGGGCACGCCGCCTTCTGTTCAGACGATCACTTCGCCATTGATGCTCCAGGGCGTGCCGAACCGGTCGGTCACCATGCCCGACTTCTTCGCCCAGAACGCCGGCTCGAACGGCATGTTGACCTTGCCGCCCTCGGCCAGCGCCCCGAACACCCGCTCGGCCTCGGCCACATTCGGATAGCTCATGGTGATCGTGACCCCCTTGATGCCGTCATACTGCATCTGGGCCGGACAATCGCCGGCATAGAGGAACGATCCGTCGTCAAAGCGGATCCGGGCATGAATGATCCGGTGCTGGTGCTCTGGCGGAATATGATCCGCCATCGGCGTGTCCGCGCCGCTCATCATCATTTCAAGCGTCGCGCCAAGGCCGAGCGTGGCTTCATAGAACCGCATCGCCTCTGCGCAGGTGCCGTCGAACCCCAGATAGGGAATTGCCTGTGCCATGTGATCTCTCCGTCCCGAAGGTGTTTCCGATCTTCACTGCGGCGACCCTCAAAGCCGCCTCACAGACTGGTCGAACGGCAGACAGGGGATTCGACAGCGCCCCGAATTTTTTTTGCAATTTTTTTTCTACCCGCCGATTTCCCCCAGCCGCCGCAGCAGAAAGCGCCGTTCCGGTTCCTGCTGCGTCAGCTCCAGCGCCGCCAGATAGGCCGCCCTCGCTTCGGGAAATCGCCCGATCCGGCGCAGCAGGTCGGCCTTGACCGCATGCGCCAGATGGTAGCGCTCAAGCGGTCCGCCGGTAAGCAGCGGCTCGACCAGCGCCAGCCCCGCCTGCGCCCCGTCGCGCATCGCCACCGCCACGGCGCGGTTCAGCTGCACGATCGGCGAGGGCTCGAACCGCAGCAGCGCATCATAGAGCCCGACAATCTCCGCCCAGTCGGTCGCCTCCGCGCTCGCCGCCTCGCCATGCAGCGCGGCAATCGCCGCCTGCAGGCTATAGGCGCCGAACCGGCCCGACTGCAGCGCCTGACGGACCAGCGCGCAGCCCTCGGCGATGGCGGCGCGGTCCCACAACCCGCGATCCTGCTCTTCCAGCGTGACCAGATTGCCATCTGCCGCGATCCGCGCCCGCCGGCGCGAATCCTGCAGCAGCAGCAGCGCCAGCAGGCCCTGCACCTCCGGCTCCGGCAGCAGCCCGGACAGAAGCCGCGCAAGGCGGATCGCCTCGGAGGACAGGTCCGGCTTCAGCACGTCGTCGCCCTGCGAGGCCGAGTAGCCCTCGTTGAAGACCAGATAGATCACCCGCAGGACATAGGTCAGCCGTTGTGGAAGCGCTTCGGTTTCGGGAACCTCATAGGGAATGCCGGCATCGCGGATCTTCGCCTTGGCCCGCACGATCCGCTGCGCCAGCGTGGTCGGCGACAGCAGGCAGGCATGGGCGATGGCCTCGGTCGAAAGCCCGCAGACCTCGCGCAGCGTCAGCGCGATGCAGGCCTCCTCCGAAAGGCTCGGGTGGCAGCAGGTGAAGATCAACCGCAGCCGGTCATCCTCTACCGCCTCCGGTTCGTCCGGCGCCGCCGTCCCGTCGTCCAGCGCGTCGATCTGCTCGGCCGCTTCGCTCCAGGGCGTCATCCGGCGCTGGCGGCGCAACTGGTCGATGACCTTGAAGCGCCCCGCCGAGACCAGCCAGGCAACCGGGTTTCGCGGCGTTCCCTCCCGCGGCCACCGCTCAGCCGCCGCCACAAAGGCGCATTGCAGCGCTTCCTCGGCAAGGTCGAAGCTGCCCAGAAGCCGCACGAGCGTCGCGAAGACACGCCGGCCCTCGCGCCGGAAGAGGTCCTGAATCGGGCTTGGTTCGAACTCTGGCGTGAGCATGGCGTGATGCGGAACCTTGATGTCACTCGGCAGACCTACAGGGCTGCAAAGTGGATCCCGGACGCAGCCTAAGTCAATCCGGCCGATCCCGCAGGTGTTGGTTTCCACCCAGAACGAAGCCGGGCTGAAATCAGCGGCCCTTACCCTTTTTCAGCGCAGGCGCCCCCGCGTCCTCAGTGCACCAGGTTTCGTGCTTCGCTCAGAAACCGCGAGGTTTTCGAAATTGCGAACTCTCCGCGCGTGACCTTTTGGATCTTGCCCTGACGAAGCAGCATCCAGAACGAGCGGAGGCAGGTTTCCCGGTTCAGCTCCTTGCCCGAAACGTCGCTGGCCGAGCGCAGGATCTGGGACCGCGAGAATTGCGCGCGGCCCTCGACGCAGGCGGCATAGGCCGCGATGGCTTCGAGCAGGTCAGGCAGTTCCGTGGCGCCAGCGCGGTGGACAAACTCCGACATGGCCTTCCCATCGCCGACAATGCCGTCGGCGCCGTCCTGCGCTTCGTCACTGGCAAGGCTGCGGCTGGTGACGCGGCGCGGCCGGATCACCACCAGTTCGGGCTGGCTGCCGCCGTCCGTGTGCTGTTCCACGACCAGAACCAATGGCGCCATCCGCACCGGCGGTATCTGTGGTCTCAGGGTCGAGGTGGCAACGGCATGCGGGCGGCGCGGACGCACGGCCTCGGCGAGATCGTCGCGGGCGCGGTCAGGGTCGGCCGCGCCAGAGCGATCGCCGACACTACGCCAAAGTTCTTTAAAAACCATCACTGGTCCCTCTGTACGGGTTAAAATTCATGGCCTTTAAACAACGATAAATGAATGCTCGCGCCCCAAAGATTGCACAATGCCGCCACATTTCAAACACTTTCGGGAATTGCCCAATCAATCCGGCACCAATTGGCGGGCTATTAACCAATTGTGCCGTAGGCCAGCGTAGTTTCCACCCGCAATTGCAGGCGGCGCCCGCGGCACCCGCCGCATGGACGCCGCGCAGGCCGCAGGAAACCGCGCGGAACGCAGGAATTATTGGAGAATCACGTGGCTGAATGCCCTCTGACGCCCCGGTTCAAAACCAGTTTCCAATTCGCGGTACAGCCTCCGCAATCAACAGAATTCCAAATTGAACCGCGCCGCCGCTCTTGCCCGGACTGGCGCCCTCTCATTGCGGCCTGAACCGGGGCGGGCTGGCCAAACGGGAACGGGTCCGCAGGCGTCTGCCCTCCGCCCGACAGTGCAGGACTGGCGGGCAGTCCGGCGCGCCAGGACCAGGGTCACCCCCTTGCCGCGCTCCCGGCAGCGTGTATTTATCGGGAAAGAGCAGAGGACCATTCCGGTGTCACGTAGCAAAAGCGTCTACAAGGTGATCCACAACCGCTGCCTCGACGTGGCGCAAAGCCTGAGCGTCGGCCAGGATCTGCCGCCCGAGTCGGAACTGGCGGATCGGCTGGACGCCAGCCGCACCACCGTGCGCGCCGTGCTCGAACATCTGAACGCGATCGGCGTCATCCGCTGGAACGGTCGCAGCAAGACGATCATCCGGCTGCCGGGCCCGCCCGACTACTTCGCCGAGGAAGAAACGCTGTCCGCCACCGAGCGGGTCGAAACGGCGTTCATGGAATACATCCTCAGCGGCGATCTGAAACCGGGCGCGATCCTGCGCGAAAGCGAACTGGCGCGGGAATTCGCGGTCAGCCACTCTGCGATCCGGGAATACCTGATCCGGTTTTCCCGCTTCGGCCTGATCGAGAAGAAGCCGAACCGGCACTGGGTGCTGAACGGCTTCACCCGCGACTTCGCCATCGAGGTCTTCGACGTGCGCGAGATGTTCGAGATGCGCGCGCTGCGCGATCTGCTGCGCGCCCCGCTCGACGCAGGCACGGTCGCGGAACTTCGGACGCTCGCGCAGCAGCACAAGGCCCTGCTGGACCATATCAGCGACGATTTCCTGCGCTTCCCGCGTCTCGACGAGCGATTCCACAAGCTCATCACCTCCCGGCTGCACAACCGTTTTGTCGATGATTTCTTCGACCTCGTCTCGCTGATCTTCCACTTCCACTACCGCTGGAACAAGACCCACGAGAAGGACCGCAACCGGGTCGCGGCGATCGAACATCTGGCGGTGATCGACGCGCTGCTGACCGGCGACCCGGTCCTCGCCGAGGCTGCCTTTCGCCAACACCTGCAATCGGCGCGCCAGACCCTGATCGGCTCGGTGCCCTGGGACTGACGGCGCCGGTCCCCCCGGGCGCCCTGCGGCAATGCGCAACAGCCGGTTCCTGAAAAGGCCCCGCAGACCTCTCGCCATCCCTGCTGCGCCTTTTCGCTTTGCCTGGCCGCGGCGTCCCGACCCGCGACCGGCAAAAAATATCTTGTCAGCTTTGTCTATTATCCATAATAATCAAGATCGCAACGTACAGAGGGGCGTCATCCGCGCCCGGTCAACTGGACGTGCCTAGGGAGAGAGAACATGACATCATCGACTAGCTTTGGTCGGCGCACGACGCTTGGCATCCTCGGGGCCGCGTTCGCCGTCAGCCTGCTGCCGGCCACGCCGAGCTTCGCCGCCGACGTGACGATCCCGATCATCGTGAAGGACACGACCTCGTTCTATTGGCAGATCGTGCTCGCGGGCGCGCGTCAGGCCGGCAAGGACCTTGGCGTGAATGTGCCGGAACTCGGCGCGCAGTCGGAATCCGACATCAACGGCCAGATCACCATCCTTGAAAACGCCGTCGCCGGCAAACCGGCCGCTGTCGTCATCTCGCCGACCGAGTTCAAGGCGCTGGGCGCCCCGATCGATGAAGCCGCCAAGTCGGTTCCGATCATCGGCATCGAACTCGGCCGCCGATTCCAAGGCCTTCACCTCGTTCCTGACCACCGACAACGTTCAGGGTGGCCGCGTTGCGGCGGATGGCCTTGCGGCTGCGATCAAGGAAAAGACCGGCAAGATCGCGGGCAATGTGGCGCTGATCACCGCCCTGCCGGGTGTCGGCTCGCTCGATCAGCGCGCCAAGGGCTTCAAGGAAGAACTGGCCGCCAAATATCCCGACCTGAAGCTGACCGCCGACAAGGTGGCTGACGGGCAGGCCACCACCGGCCTGAACATCACCACAGACCTTCTGACCGCCGACCCGAACCTCGTCGGCATCTTCGCCTCGAACCTGATCATGGCGCAGGGCGCGGGTCAGGCGATTGCCGAAAACAAGGTGGCCGCCAAGGTCGCGCTGATCGGCTTCGACAATGACGACAAGCTGGTCGGGTTCCTCAAGGACGGCACCATCGCGGCGCTGGTCGTGCAGGACCCCTACCGGATGGGCTATGACGGCATCAAGACCGCGCTCGCCGCCTCCAAGAAAGAGAAGGTCGAGGCCAATGTGGACACCGGGGCGAACCTCGTGACCAAGGCCAACATGGACGATCCCAAGATCGCCGCCCTGCTGAACCCGAAAGTGAAGTGACGGGCACGGGGCACTGCGGCGGGGAAACCCCCTCCGCGGTGCCCCGGCTGGTCGGACACGCGGCAAAGGCGGTAAGGCGACATGGTCACGGACATGGAACACTCTCGACAGGCCGACACAGCCGGGGGAGCAGCGGACGACGATTGCATCCTTGATCTGCACGGTCTCTACAAGAATTACGGCCCGGTGGAAGCGCTGAAGCCGACCACCCTGAGCTTCCGGCGCGGCGAGATTCACGCCATCGTCGGCGAGAACGGCGCAGGAAAATCCACCCTCATCAAGCTTCTGACCGGTGTCGTGCGGCGCAGTGGCGGCGACATCCGCTGGAACGGCAAGGTGGTTCCGCTCGGCAACCCGCTCGAGGCCATCGCGCTTGGCATCAACGCCGTCCACCAGGAAGTGGTGCTGTGCAAACACCTCTCGGTGGCCGAGAACATCTTTCTGGGTGACGAGAAGCAGCGCCACGGGCTGCTGCAGAAACGCCGGATGAACGCGCTCGCGCAGGCCATCCTTGACGATCTGGGCTTTACCATCTCGGCCACTGCGACGCTGGGCAGCCTGACCATCGGCCAGCAGCAGCTTGTCGCCACCGCGCGCGCTTCCGAGCGCGGCATCAAGTTCCTGATCTTTGATGAGCCCACCGCCTACCTGACCCGGCAGGAGGCGGCGCAGCTCTTCGCGCTGATCCGCCGGTTTCAGGCCGAAGGCGTCACCATCGTCTACATCAGCCACCGGATGGAAGAGGTGTTCGAGCTTGCCGACCGCGTCTCGGTGCTGCGCGACGGCAACCTCGTGGGCACCCGCGACATCGCCGACACGAATGATGCAGAGCTCGTTTCCCTGATGATCAACCGGACCCTCGACCAGATCTATCACAAAGAAACGATCCCGCATGGCGAGGTTCTGCTGGAAACCCGCAACCTCTGTGGCAAGGGCTTCGAGGATATCTCGATCACCGTGCGGACGCGGCGAGATCGTCGGCCTCTACGGGTTGATCGGCGCCGGTCGGTCGGAATTCGCGCTCAGCCTGTTCGGCCGCAATCCCGCTGCCTCGGGTGAGATCCTGTGGAAGGGCAAGCCCGTCCAGATCAGCAACGAACGCACGGCCATCACCCTCGGGATCGCGCTGTCACCGGAAAGCCGCCGCGATCAGGGGCTGAACATGAACCTGCAGATCGGGCTCAACATCAATCTGCCGGTCTATGATCGCCTGACCTGGGGCCCGCTGGTGAACGAGCGCGAGGAAGCCCGCGGCGCCGACCAGCAGATCTCCAATCTCAGCATCAAGACACCGACCCGGCGGGCACTGGTGTCCTCGATGTCGGGCGGCAACCAGCAGAAGGTGGTGATCGGCAAATGGCTGAACCACGGCGCCGACCTCTTCATCTTCGACGAACCGACGGTGGGCGTCGATGTCGGCACCAAGGCCGAGATCTACCGGCTGTTCGCCGATCTGCTGAAGGAGGGCGCCGGGATCATCCTGATTTCGTCCTACCTGCCGGAAGTGTATGAACTGGCGGACAGGCTGCATGTCTTCCGAAGTGGCAAACTCGCGGGCAGCCACGGCTTTCACGATGCGCCCGACGAAAGCGTTCTGGCCGAGGCGATCGGCGCCTGAGACGTGACCTGGAAGGAAAAAGCATGTCGACCACCGAGCTTGCCCAGCCGGGCGCCCAAGCCCTGAAGCGAAACTACAGTTTCCTGTTTGCCCTGACGCTGCTCGGCCTGCTGGCGGCGCTTTGCATCGTGCTGACGATTGCCAACCCGATCTTCATGACGGATCGCAACATCTCCAACCTGCTGCGTCAGGGCTCGATGATCGCGATCCTTGCGGTCGGGCAGACCTTCGTCATCATCACCGCCGGAATCGACCTTTCCGTCGGCGCGATCGTGGGCTTCTCGACCGTGGTGATCGCGCTGCTGATTCAGGCCGGGGTGCCGACGTCGCTGGCCGTCCTGATCACGCTCGTGGTCGGCGCGCGGCATCGGCATGTTCCACGGCTTTGGCATCACCAAGATGGGCCTGCCGCCGTTCATCATCACCCTGGCCACGCTGACCTCGCTGCGCGGGATCGGGCTGGTGATGACCAACGGCTCGACCATCTCGATCAACGACAAGGGCTTCACCGACTTCGCAACCCAAAGCTTTCTCGAGCATCCCAAGCCTGTTCTGGATGGTGATCCTGGTCTCGGTCCCGGCCTATATCTTCCTCGATCACAGCCGCTGGGGGCGCTACCTCTTCGCCGTCGGCTCGAACCGGGAAGCGGCACGGCTCTCGGGGGTCAGCGTGCCGCGCACGATCTACATGGCCTACAGCCTCTCGGGCGTGTTCGCCGCTTTCGTCGGGGTCTTGCTGGCGATGCGGATCGGCATCGGCAACGCGACCCAGGCAGAAGGCTGGGAACTTCTGGCCATCGCCTCGACGGTGATCGGCGGCACCAGCCTGTTCGGCGCCATCGGCTCGATCCACGGGCCGCTGATCGGCGCCTTCATTCTGGCGGTGATCAACAACGGCGCGAACCTTCTGAACGTGAACTCGTTCTGGCAGCGCATCATCACCGGCGTGCTGATCATCGTGATCGTGTTCTTCGATCAGCTTCGTCGGCGGAGCGGCTAGGGCGCGCCCGACAAGACCCGGTTTCCCCCGACAGCCGCCCGCACAAGAGGCACGAACCATGCGTGGATTGATCTGCCCGGCACCGGGCCAACTCGAATTCGTCGATAACCTGCCGGAACCCGGCGCGCCACCGCCCGGCTTTGCCCTGCTGGATGTGGCCGAGGTCGGGATCTGCGGCACCGATTATCACATCTACGAAGGCAAACACCCCTATCTCAGCTATCCGCGCGTGATGGGGCATGAGGTCTCGGCGCGCGTGCGCGAGGCCGGGGAAGGTGTCGATCTGGCGCCGGGAACGCCGGTGATCGTCAACCCCTACCTCAGCTGCGGCCATTGCATCGCCTGCCGCAAGGGCAAGCCCAATTGCTGTGCCAATATTCAGGTCCTGGGCGTGCACCGCGATGGCGCGATGTGCGAACGCATCCTGGTGCCCGCGGGCAACCTTTACCCGGCGGGCGCGCTCAGCCTGCGCGATGGCGCAACGGTCGAATTTCTCGCCATCGGCGCACATGCCGTCCGCCGCTCGATGGCCGCTCCGGGCAGCCGGGCGCTGGTCATCGGCGCCGGGCCGATCGGCCTTGGCGCCGCGCTCTTCGCGCGCATCGCGGGGCTCGATGTCACCTTGCTCGACACCAGCGCCGAAAGGCTGGCAGGCGCGCGCGACCGATTGGGCTTCACCTCGACGCTGACGGTCGAGCCCGACCTGATCGCGCAGATCGACGCGCTGACCGATGGCGAGCGCTTTGATGCCGTGTTCGACGCCACCGGCAATGCCGCCTCGATGCAGGGCGCGCTGCCTTTCGTGGCGCAGGGCGGCGTTCTGGTCTTTGTCGGCGTGGTACGCGACGAGATCGCGATCAGCCACCCGGAATTCCACCGCCGCGAGATGATGCTGATCGGCTCGCGCAACGCGGTCAAGGCCGACTTCGACCATGTGACCGCCAGCATCCTTGCAGGCCATGTCCCGATCGAGGCGCTCCTGACTCACAGCACGACGCTTGAAGGCGCCGTGACCGATCTGCCGCGCTGGGCGCATCAGAAGTCCGGGCTGATCAAGGCGACCATCCAGATCGGCTGACGCCAGCGCGCGGCAGCGCCGGGCTCCGCGTCATGCAGTCTCCCGAAGCGGACAAAGCCCGCGAAAATCGGGTGCGGCGGCCTGTGGCAGGTGACCCGCCGCACCCCGGCTTGACCAAACTCTGGCAAACCCGCAAGCGGCAGGCTCAGCTGCCGGATGCAGCCGCCCGCAGCTTGCGGTATTGCGCGGTCGGCAGACCGCCCCACCCCCAATTGTCGAGATCGACCTCCTCGATCACGACATAGGTGGACTCGAGCGGCTTGTTCAACACGTTCAGCAGGACGTCGCTGACGCCCTTGATGATGGCCGCCTTCTCCTCGGCAGTCACGGAGCTACGACCGGGTCCGCTTCCCTCACGGGTAACCTGAACTGTGACGATAGGCATCGCGATTTCCTTTCTTGGGTGTAAAAATAGATGAAGTCAGGCCGCAGCGAGCAGCGCATCCAGCGCGCGCTCCACGGCCGCGACCGGGGCATAGCCGTTGCCGATCTTGTGCAGGGTAGCGTCCTTCTGAAGGTAGAGCGACGGAAAGCTTGTCGCCCCGACCGCACGCGCCGTGGCAAAATCGCTGCTCGTCGCCTCGATCGTGCTCTGCGCGCGCCACACGGCGCCGAAGGCTTCGGCGGTCACCGGATGGCCCATTTCGGTCAGGGTACTGGCGCCGACATGCGCCAGAACGTTGCCATCGGTGGTATCCAGCGCATCGACATAGAAGGCGCGCTGGAACGCCCGGAAGACCCCCAGCAGGTCGGCCTCGGGCACCAGGATGCGCGCCGCCACCACCGCGCGGCATACCGGTTCGGTGTCATAGACGAACCCCTTGCGGTCGATCAGACCCTGTCGATTGAACGGCAGGCCGCTCAGCTCCTCGACCCGGGCCCAGTGGTCCAGACGGAACCGCTTGCCGGCGTCATCCAGCACCTCCGTCCCACCGGCGCGCAGCCCGCCGACCACGATCTCCAGCGGCAGCTCGGGATGGTTCTCCCGCAACAGGGTCATTTCCTTGCCAAAGCCATAGCACCACGAACACATCGGGTCGGCCACCAGGACCAGTTTCATTTGCCACCTCATTTGCGATTTGCGCTGGCCGCACCCGGGTGCGCCGCGCGCACCCGGATGCCGGCGCATCAATGTCCGGCGCTCTGGCCGCCGTCGACATGCAGGATCTCGCCGGTCACGAAGCTCGCGGTCTCGAGGTAGAGCACGGCATCGACGATATCGCGAACCTCACCCATCCGGCCCACCGGGTGCAACCCGCCCAGCGCCTGATGCGTCTCGACCGGGTGCATCGGGGTCTTGATGATGCCGGGCGAGACCGCGTTGACGCGCACGCCGCTCTTGGCAAACTCGATGGCGAGGCCCTTGGTCGCCGAATTCAGCCCGCCTTTGGTAAGCGAGGCGAGCGCTGCGGCGATGCGGGTATCGGCCTGATCGGTTATGCTCGTGGTGATGGTGACGATGTGACCGGAGCCTTGCTTCAGCATCTCGGCCGCAGCCCGCTGCGTCATGTAGAAGAAACCGGCCAGGTTGATGCCGACATTGTACTCGAAGTCTTCCTTGCTGAACTCGACAAACGGCTTGCCGGTGAACACGCCGGCATTGTTGACCAGCGAGTCGATGCGGCCAAAGTGCTCCAGCGCTTCGCGCACGATGCGCTCGGCGGTCCCGGGCTGGCTGATGTCGCCCGGCACCACCAGGATGTCGGGATCCGCGCTGGCCTGCATCGAACGCGAATTGGCGACGACACGATAATTCCGGTCCCGGTACGCCTGGACCAGACCCGCGCCGATCCCCTGGGATGCGCCGGTGATAATGACGACCTTCTGCTCAGTGCTCATGATATGTCCTTTCGTGGATGTCCACGGGCACCGCTGCGGTGCCCCTCCAACGCCCTTGACGTCGGTGGAAAGGAGTTAGGTCTGGCGCATCTCCGGGATAATCGCCGCCGATCGAAAGTCACTCAACCGTTTTTCGGGACAATCACCCCAGCATGGCGGCTTCAGACGCCATTCGCGTGAAAGCGGCGCGCAACCGCGGCGCGGCAAAGTCGACAAAGGCGCGCACCTTGGGCACCGACATCCGGCCCGAGGGACACAGCAGATGCACCGGCATTGGCGGATGCTCGGCCTCCGCCAGAACGATCTGCAGCTGCCCGTCCTTCACGTATCTGGCGACCTGATAGGAATAGAGCCTGGTGACGCCGCGCCCCGAGATCGCAGAGGCCGCTGCGGCGCGCACCGTGTTCACGAGGCATCGCGGCGTGAATTTGACCGTTCGCGGAACGGACGAACCCTCCGCCGGCGCGAAATTCCACTGATCGAGACCAAGATGCGTGAACGCCACGATCTGATGCTTCGCAAGATCCGCCGGGTCGCCGATATGGGGATGGCTCGCAAGGTAGCGCGGCGAGGCCACGACCACGCGCCGGACATCCCCGCCGATGCGGGTGGCGATCAGCGACGAATCCGGCAAATGACCAACGCGCAAGGCGATATCGATGCCCTCGTCCACCAGATTGACCTGACGGTCGAGCAGAAGAAGCTGGGCCGAAACGCTCGGATGAAGGTCGAGGAAATCGTCCAGAATGGGCCGCAGCACCTCCTCGCCGCTGATCGGCGGCGCCGAAATGGTCAACATCCCCCGCGGTGCGGCGGCCTCACCCGCCGCAAGCATGTCGGCTTCCTCAAGATCGACCAGGACCCGCCGACAGGCGACCGCGTAGCGTTCCCCGGCCTCGCTCAATTTGAGCGTTCGGGTGGTGCGATGCAGCAACTCGACACCGACATGGCCTTCCAGAAAACTCAGCGCCCGGCTGACCGCGGTCGGTGACCGCCTCAACCGGCGGGCCGCCCCTGCCAGACTGCCCTCGTCGAGGGCGGCGATGAACACCCTCATTGCATCGATGCGATCCATAATTGTGCCGTTCTGCGGGATGGTGACTGCCGTTGGGCGACCATTCTCCCGGTTCGGAAAGATGTCAATGTGCCAGCCAAGGCGACGGGACCGATACAGACCAAAGGGTAATTGCGGGCCGCGCGATGCAGGAGCCAGATAGTCGAAAGCAATGGTCCGGGGAATGGCAGGCCTTGACGCGGTCAAAGCTCGGCGCAGGATCAATATCTCCGGCAGCGCAGGTGCCATCGGCAACGGCCGGATCGGCACCGTGATGCGGCGCGGCCCCGGGGCCTTGCGCTCCGCGACGGCCAGATGTTTCGCTTCTTTCGGCACCCACAGTCAGGAACAGACCATGACCAGACCCCCGCTTCCGCCGTTCACCGCAGACACCGCCGCACAGAAGGCCCGCATGGCGGAAGACGCCTGGAACACGCGCGACCCCGCGCGCGTGGCGCTGGCCTATACGCCCGACAGCCGCTGGCGCAATCGCGCCGAACATCTGCAGGGCCGCACCGAGATCGAGGCCTTCCTGACCCGCAAATGGATCCGCGAGCTCGACTACCGCCTGATCAAAGAGGTCTGGGCCTTTCACGAAAACCGTATCGCCGTGCGCTTCGCCTATGAATGGCGCGACGACAGCAACCAGTGGTTCCGCAGTTACGGCAATGAAAACTGGGAATTTGACGAGGAAGGCCTGATGCGCCTCCGCATCGCCAGCATCAACGATCTGCACATCGAGGAGAGCGACCGGAAATACCATTGGCCCCTGGGGCGTCGGCCGGACGACCACCTGTCGCTGAGCGCCCTCGGCCTGTAAGCCCCGGCCTCCCGCAGCCACAGAGGCCACGCCCGCAGCTGGAAAGGACAACACCCGCCATGCCTGAACTGAAGCTTCTCGTGCTCGGCGCCGGTGGCATCGGCGGTTATTTCGGCGGGCGGCTGGCAGCGACCGGGGCGGATGTCACCTTTCTGGTGCGCGAGGCGCGCCGCAAATCGCTGCTCGACCGGGGATTGCGGATCGAAAGCCCGTTCGGCGATGCGACCCTGACGGTCAAGACGCTGCTCTCCGCCGAGGTCGAGCCGGTCTATGACGGCGTCTTGCTGGCCTGCAAGGCCTACGATCTCGACACCGCGATCGAGGCTGTCGCCCCCGCCCTTGCGCCCACCGGTTTCGTTCTGCCGCTGCTGAACGGCATCGCCCATATGGAGGTGCTCAATCGTCGGTTTGGCCAGGACCGGGTGCTTGGCGGCACGGCAAAGATTCAGGCCTCGCTGACGCCCGACGGCGCGATCCGGCAGTTCAACGACTGGGGCACGATAACCTTCGGCGAACAATCCGGCGCAATGTCCGATCGGGTCCGGCAGCTCGCCGCACTGTTTGCCGGGGCGAAGGGCGTCGAGGTCCTGCCGGTCACCGATATGCCGCAACGCATGTGGGAGAAGCTGGTCCATCTTTCCACCGCGGCCACCCTGACCTGCCTCATGCGCGCCAATGTCGGAGAGATTGTCCGGACACCGGACGGGCGCGACATCTTTCTCGATCAGCTGCGCACCTCGGCCGCCATCGCCGCCGCCAACGGGCACCGCCCCAGCGATGCCTTCATGCAGAATTGGGCAGAGACCTTCTCGCAGCGCGACTCCGCCTATTCCACCTCGATGTTGCGCGACATCGAACGCGGCGGACGAACCGAGGTCGACCACATCCTCGGCTTCATGCTCCAGAAGGCGCGAGAGGCCGATATCCCCTGCCACACCCTCCTGCTCGCCTACACCCATATCAAGGCTTTCGCCGAACGGCGTGACGCCGGTCGCCTCGGCTGACCTTCGCCGCCCCCAATCCAGGACACAGCCATGCCAGCCCCCCTTGCCGCCCCGCCCGACAGACTGACCCTGCGCGACATCCGGTGCCGCGCGCTCAAGGTGCCTCTGGTCTTCACGCTCGGAACCAGCGCAGCGGTGATCCGGGCTGTGCCGATGCTGCTTGTCGACCTCACCACCGAGGAGGGCCCGGTGGGGCGCACCTATCTCTTCTGCTACACGCCGTCGGGGGCCCGCGCGATCGCCGAGCATATCCGTGAGGCGGCCGATCTCGTCCGCGGCAAGGCATCCTCACCGCTTGCCCAGGCCCGGCTTCTGCAGCGCCGCTTTTCGCTGCTTGGGGTGACCGGAACGGTGCGCATGGCGCTGTCGGCAATCGACATGGCATTCTGGGATGCCCAGGCCCGGGCCGCCGGACGCCCGCTTGCGCAGCTGCTCGGCGCCGAGGCGCGGCCATTGCCGGCCTATGACAGCCGCGGCCTCGGGCTGATGGCGCCCCAGGCGCTTGCCGATGAGGCCGAAAAGTTGCTGGCCACCGGGCTGAAGGCGCTGAAGCTGCGCCTTGGCCATCCGACCCTGGCGGAAGACCTTGCCGCCCTCGATGCGCTGCGCAACCGCATCGGCTCCGATGTCGGGATCATGGTCGACTACAATCAGGCCCTGACCCCGGCCGAGGCGCTGACGCGTGGCCGCGCGCTTGACGCACAGGATATCCTCTGGCTCGAGGAACCCATCGCGCACGAGGATTACCGCAGCTATGCGCGGCTGACGCAGACGCTCACGACCCCGGTCCAGATCGGCGAAAACCTCAATGGCCCAGAGGCGCTGAGCCAGGCATTGGCCGCCGGTGCCTGTGATCTCGTGATGCCCGATGTCGCCCGCATTGGCGGTGTCACCGGCTGGATCCAGGCCAGCGGCATTGCCGCCGCCGCCGGCATCGAGATGTCGACCCATCTGATGCCGGAGATCAGCGCCCAGTTGCTCTGTGCGACCGCCAGCGCGCACTGGCTCGAATATGTGGACTGGGCCAATGCCTTCCTCGAAGACCCGCTGCGCCTGGTTGACGGCATGGTCCTCGCCTCCGACCGCCCCGGCGCCGGCGTCGATTGGGACGAAGCCCGCCTGAAACGCCTCGAGACGCTATGACCCTGCCAGTGGTCCGGGCCGCGACAGCCTCGCTGTGATCGCGGCTCGACGGCGGGCCGGACCCGTATCAGAGGATGGGGCGGCGGCCAGACCGCGGCCTGACGGGCCTGGCGGCACTGGGGCGCGCTGCGCCATCCACAGCCTCGCCACCCCTCAGCCGATCGCCCCTCGCCGCGATGTGACAGCGGCGACAAGGTCGATCGCCAGCGCCACCACCATCGCCGCCGTGCCGATCAGGAACAGCAGCGCGTAATTCCCGCCACTCCGGGAAAAGACGAAGGTCAGGCCATAGGCCGCCGCCGCCTGACAGAGCGCAAAGCCGGTGGTGGCGATGCTCCAGGCCGCCTTCTGCCGCGCCGGGTGATCCGGCAGCAGCTCTCCGATCCGGCCCAGAACCAGCGGCACGGTGCCGGTCACGAAGGCGCCGACGACAAGGCTCGACAGCGCCAGCCAGGCCGGCCCCGCCCCCAGCGCCGGGACGATCACAGCCCCGGCCTCGATCAGGAAGGCCAGTCGCAGCGCCGGGCCAAAGCCCGCCCGATCCGCCAGATGCCCGGTCAGGATCGGCCCGAACGTGGCCCCCAGCCCGAAGATCACCCAATATTCCGATCCGATCGCGATGCCCTTGCCGAGGCCGCGCGCGACGAAATCCACCAGAAAGACCATATGCGGAACCCAGCCCGCGGCATTCAGCGCATATTCGACGTAAAGCGCACGCAGCCGGGTCGGCTGCAGGCTGTGCGGGGATGCCGCGTGAACCTGCCCCGGTGCCGCATCGCCCGGCCAGCCGCCCCAGGCGGCCAGCGTCAGCACCAGAGAGATCACGCCAAGCCCGATCCAGGCCGATCGCACCCCCTGCTCCAGCAACAAGGGCACCAGCGTCCCCGACGCGACGACACCCACGCCGATGCCCATGAAGATCAGCCCGCCGGCAAGCCCGCGCCGCGACGGCGCGATATGCGGCAACACCGTCGGCGCCGCCAGCACCATCAGGGACCCACCCGCCAGACCGGCCGCAAAGCGCCAGCCGAAATACCAGCCGAAACTCACCGGATAGGCGCAGCCAAAGAACGCCGCCGTCGCCACCAGCATCATCACCCGCAGCGTCCCCGGCACCGTAAGCCGGCGCGAGATCGGCCGCCCGAGCAGCGCCCCGGCAAGATATCCGGCAAGATTGGCCGCCCCGAGATAGGCCGCCGCCGCCGGCCCGAACCAGCCGGCATGGATGATCGCCGGCAACAGCGGCGTATAGCCGAACCGCGCCAGCCCGATCCCGATCAGAACTCGCGCAGAACGCGGAAAACACCGACCGCCAGGCGAAGGGCATCCCCGCAGGCGGATGATCCACGACGCGTCTCACAGTCCTGTTCTGCATCACGACTCTCCAGACTATCTGCAGGTCAGATCGTAAGGCCGCAGCTATATTTATTAAAACGATTAGATATGATATTATCTATCTCAATTGGCGATAGCCAAGCGAGGCCAGAGGCAGACCGCACACCCATCCACCCACCAGGATACCCTGCATTCCGCAAGAAATATTGACCAAATCCCGCATCCCGCGCTACCATCCCGCAGTCCGGCAAGGCCACATCTCTCTCATCACAGGCTCAATTCCCCTCCACCCTATCTCTCCCAAAGATCGGAAAAACCCGTGGATATCTCTGAACTCCGAGTCTTCGAGGCGGTGTCGCGCCACGGCAGCATGAACCGCGCCGCGCAAGAGCTGAACACCGTGCAATCGAATGTGACCGCCCGGATCCGCGCGCTGGAGGATGACCTCGGCGTCAGCCTCTTCCTGCGGCACCCGCGCGGCGTCTCGACCACGCCCGCCGGTCAACGCCTGCTGCCCTTCGCCGCGCGCCTGACCACGCTTCTCGCCGATGCCCGCGCCGCCGCGCAGGATGATGGCACGCCCGCCGGGCCGCTTGTCATCGGCAGTCTGGAAACCACCACCGCGCTGCGGCTCTCGCCCGTGCTCACCGATTTCGTCAAGACCTACCCCGAGGTCCGCCTCACCGTCTCCACCGGCACGACGCAGAACCTGCTGGAGGGGGTGCTCGACTGCCGCCTCGGCGCCGCCTTCGTCGCCGGGCCCGTCAGCCACCCCGACCTGCATCAGGAACCGATCTTTCAGGAAGAACTCGTGCTCGCCACGGCCCGCAGCATCCGCTCGCCCGAGGCTCTCAAGACCCTGCCCGATCTGCGGACGATCGTCTTTCAGCGCGGCTGCTCCTACCGCCAGCGGCTTGAGGCCTACCTGGCCGAAATGGGCCTCGTCACCGCCGAACCGCTGGAATTCGGCTCGCTCGAGGCGATCATCAGCTGCGTCTCGGCCGGCGTCGGCGTCACCCTGCTGCCACGGGGGATCCTCGCCAAGCCCTGGCAGGATGGCCGCATCGCGGTGCATGAACTGCCGCCCGACCGGTCCCTGGTCGATACCCTTCTGGTCTGGCGCAGGGATGCCTACCTCAGCAGCGCCATGCTGGCCTTCCGCGACTGCGTCCGCGCGCATTACACGCAAAGCCTCGACCGCCCCGCCGTCGCGTAAAGCGGGCCGAACCGCGCGCCTGGCGCGATCTCAGCCGCCTTGCCGCGCCCCGGCAAACATCTGCCGCGCCTGCGCCAGCGCAGAGCTGCACCCGGACGACAACTCACTCTCGCGCGCCTTCAGGCATTGATAGATCCGACCGCCTCCGGGCTCCGCCTTCGGGCATAGCGCCTGAATATCCGCGTGGCAGACCTCGGCCAGGGCCACCACCTTGGCCCGCATCTCGGGCGAAACCCTGGGCGCCTCCTGCGCCTGGGCCACCCCCGCCAAGGCGACCAGCGCCACAACACTCCATCCTGCCGTCATCCCTCTCTCCATCGCTTGCATCACTCCGCCGCCACCACCGCCGACCGCCGCGCCTTCGCCCCCGGCGCGCCAAACAGCGTCCGCGCCTTGCCCCGCAGCCCCTCGGCGGCCCAGAACGCGCGCCCGAGCGCGCGCCATTCGCCCAGTGCGATCTTCACCGGATTCACCTCGCGCTGCCCGCCGACCAGGCCATAGCGCAGCGCCTCCTCCGCCGGGCGCTCGGCGAAGCTGCCGAACAGCCGGTCGAAGACGATCAGGATGCCGCCATAGTTCCGGTCCAGACAGCTGGCGTTCGAGGCATGGTGCACACAATGATGCGCCGGCGTGTTCAGCACCCACTCCAGCGGCCCCAGCCGCGGCGCAAGCTCGGTATGGATCAGCAATTGATAATGCAGGTTCACCGCCATCATGGCGATCACCGCCAGCGGGTGAAACCCGATCCAGACCAGCGGCAGAAAGAACAGGAAGCTGCCCGATATCGCCCCGGTCCAGCCCAGCCGCACCGCCGCCGTCAGGTTCAGCCGCGTCGGCGAATGGTGCACCGCATGCGTCGCCCACATCCAGCGGATCCGATGCGAAGCGCGATGATGCCAGTAATAGGCAAACTCGGTGCCCAGAAACAGACCGGCCAGCGCCAGCGGCGTGGCCTGCCCGAAATGGAACAGCCGGTGCTGCCAGACATAGGCGAAGGGCAGCGCGAACAGCCCGCCCTCCAGCACCCGGACCGCCAGCTGCCCGGCAGCCACGCCGAAAGACGCCGCGGTTTCACCCAGATCATGCGTCTCATGGTGATGCCGGGCGATCCGGCTGGCCAGATATTCCAGCAGCATGAACCCGACGGAAACGGCAAGCACCGCCCCGCGCAGATCCCGCCCGACAAGAAGTGACAGCGGATCGGTCATCGCATCCTCACATCCCGGGGCGCGCGCGCGCCGTCATCCGGCGCGCCCCGCTTGCCGATCGGGCCCGCCTCAGCGGCTGATGGTGCCGGTCCGGGTGCGGGTATTGCCGAGCCGGCCGGTCACCGTGCTGCTGCCGCTGCAGGTGCCATTGGCGCAGCTCGCCGAGCCATTGCGCACCGAGGTATTTCCCAGCACCCCGGTCCGCGTCACCTGCCGCGAACAGCTCTGCCCGGCGCAGCTGCCGCTCGCCGAAACGCTCGAGGTGCCGCGCGGCCCGGTCGTGCTGCCGCTGCGGGTCCAGGCGCTGGCCTGCGCGGCCGCCCCCAGGGTCAGGGCGATGGCGAGGGCTACGGGGATCATCTGCATCTTCATGGTGGTCTCTCCTTCAGTTGGCGGTGCGCTCGGGGCACCCGATCGCCAGAAGACTGCCCGCCGCCAGGTCACGCCCGTATCAACCGGGTGCAGGATTTTGTCGCATTCGGTCATCCGCGTGTAACAGTTTGTAAACGCAGCGCTCCGCGCTTGCGCGACGCGCCGCAATGCCCCAGCATCCGGTGCAATGAGCGCAGCCACACTTCTCATCGTCGAAGACGACCCCGACATCCGCCGCCTCGTCTCCGGGATGCTGCGGATCGAAGGCTACGCGGTCGAGGAAGCCGCCGACGCCGCCGCGATGGACGCCAGCCTCGCCCGCATCGCGCCCGATCTGATGATCCTCGACGTGATGCTGCCGGGCGAGGATGGCCTCTCGATCTGCCGCCGCCTGCGCCCGGCCTTCACCCCGCCGATCCTCATGCTTACCGCCAAAAGCGACGAGATCGACCGCGTGCTGGGGCTGGAAATCGGCGCCGATGATTACCTCGTCAAACCCTTCTCGCCGCGCGAACTGCTGGCCCGGGTCCGCGCCCTCCTGCGCCGCGCCGGCGGCACCGCGCCGGTACCCGAGGCCAACCGCCGCTTCCAGTTCGACCGCTTCATCATCGACCTCGACGCCCGCAGCCTGATCGCGGACGAACCGGTGATCCTGACCAGTGCAGAATTCGACCTGCTCGCCTGCCTTGTCCAGCGCCCGCGCCGCGTGCTCAGCCGCGACCAGATCCTCGACTGGACCCATGGCCGCAGTGCCGATCCCTTCGACCGCACGGTCGACATGCTGATCTCGCGCCTGCGCCGCAAGCTGGACGCCGCCAGCCCCGAGGCCGGCCTGATCTCGACCGTGCGCAACGGCGGCTACCTCTTCACCGCCCCGGTCCGGCCCGCGCCCTGATGCTGCGCGTCACCCTCGCCACAAGGCTGATCCTGATCGCGGTCATCGCGCTGACCGCAGTCTCGATCGGCGGCATCGCGATGTTCTACTGGAACCAACATTTCGACGGCAAGGATACCCGCCCCGCCCCGGCGCAACTGGCAAGCCTCGCGCACCTGCTCGAGATGACGCCGCAAGACCGGCAAACGGGCGTGATCAACGCCACGACCTCGCGCATCCTGACGCCCCGGCTGGAACCCGGCACCGACCTTGAGCCCACCCCCGGCGCAACCCCGGCCCCGGCCGACGTGGTCGTGGCCTATGCCGCAGCCCTCGCCCCGCGCGCCCTGACCGTGGCGGTCCCGCGCGCGACACGCAGCCCGCGCCGCCTGATGCCGCGGCTCTACAGCAATGCGCTGAACGCGCTGCAATTCCGCATCGCGCTGGCCAGCGGCCAGACCCTGATCGTCGACAGCACCAGCCCGATCGTGCTGACCCGCTTCGGCCTGCCCGCAGGCTTCGGTGCGGGCCTCTTCGGCACCATCGTCGCCCTCCTCGCCCTCGTGGTGATGCACCGCGAGACGCGCCCGATCGCCCGCCTCGCCGCCGCCGTCGACCGGATCGACCCCTCGGCCGCGCCGGTGCCGCTGCCCGCCGCCCGCAGCAGCGCCCCCGAGATCCGCGCCCTGATCGCCGCCTTCGAGCGGATGCAGGCCCGTCTCTCGCAACTGATGCGCGCCCGCATGGCGATGATGGGCGGCATCTCGCATGACGTGCGCACCTTCGCCACCCGCCTGCGCCTGCGGGTCGAGCAGATCCCCGACCCCGCGGAACGGGACCGCGCCGTGGCCGACATCGCCGACATGATCCGCCTCCTGGATGACGGGTTGCTCGCCAGCCGCTCCGGCGCGGGTGAGCTGACCGAGGAACTGATCGACGTCGCCGAGCTCGTCCAGGCCGAGGTGCAGGACCGCCGCGCCGCCGCAGCCCCCGTCACCCTGCTAACCGACGGCCCCCCCGCCAGCGTGCTGGGCGACCGCCTCGCGCTGCGCCGGATCGTGGCAAACCTCATCGACAACGCCCTGAAATACGGCGAGAGCGCGCAGCTGACCCTGACCACAGCCGCGCGTGTCACCCTCACCGTCGATGACACCGGCCCCGGCATCCCCCCCGAGCAGCGGGACATCCTGCTGGAACCCTTCACCCGGCTCGAGACCTCGCGCAACCGCGGCACCGGCGGCGGCGGCCTCGGCCTCGCCATCGTGCGCACCCTGGCCGAGGCGCATGGCGGCAGCATCGCCATCTCTGACGCCCCCGGCGGCGGCGCCAGACTGACGCTGAGCCTGCCCCGGTTCACTCCGGGCTGAAACGGAAAAGCCCGGCGCCCTCAGGCAACCACCCGCCCGGCCTCCAGCCGCACCACACGGTCCATCCGCTCCGCCAGCGCCATGTTATGCGTCGCGATCAGCGCCGACAGCCCGGTCTCGCGCACCAGCCCCATCAGCGCGCCAAAGACCTGATCCGAGGTGCCGGGGTCAAGGTTCCCGGTCGGCTCATCCGCCAGCAACAGCCGCGGCGCATTGGCCAGCGCCCGGCAGAAGGCCACCCGCTGCTGCTCGCCGCCCGACATCGCCGCCGGCCGATGCCCGGCCCGCGCCGCCACGCCCACAGAGCCGAGCAAGTTCCATCGCCCGCGCCTCGGCGGCCTTCCGGCCAACCCCATTGGCCAGCTGCGGGATCACGATATTCTCCAGCGCCGAAAACTCCGGCAAGAGGTGGTGGAACTGATAGATGAACCCGACCTCGCCGCGCCGCACCTCGGTCCGCGCCCGGTCGCTCAACCCCGCCATCTCGGCGCCGCCGATCGCCACCGTGCCCGCATCCGGCGCATCGAGCAGCCCGGCGATATGCAACAGCGTCGATTTCCCCGCGCCAGAGGGCGCGACCAGAGCCACCACCTCGCCCGGCTCCAGCACCAGCGAGACGCCCTGCAACACCCGGACCTCCCCCGGCAGACCGGCGTTGTAGGTCTTGTGACCCCTTCCAGATGCAGCATCGCCTCACTCATAGCGCAAGCGCCTCGACCGGGTTCATCCGCGCCGCCCGCCGCGCCGGGAAGAGCGTGACGACAAAGGACAGGAACAGCGACAGCGACACCGCCCGGATCACGTCATGCAGCTCGAGCTTGGCCGGCAGATTGTAGATCCCCCGGATCGAGGGGTCCCAGACCCCGCCCCCCGCCACATAATTCACGAAGGAAAAGATCGGATCGATGTAGATCGCGAAGAGGCAGCCGAGGATCACCCCCGCCAGCGTGCCCACCAACCCGGTCGAGGCGCCGCAGATGAAGAAGATCCGCAGGATCGAGCCCTCGGTCAGCCCCATCGTGCGCAGGATGCCGATGTCGCGCCCCTTGTTCTTCACCAGCATGATCAGCCCGGAAATGATGTTCATCGAGGCGATCAGGACAAGGATCGACAGGATCACGAACATCACATTGTCTTCCACCGTCAGCGCCCGCAGGAAACTGCCCACCGTATCGCGCCAGGTCACCAGGACGGCGTCCTGCCCGGCGGCCGTCCACAGCGCAGGCTCCAGATCCTCGACATGCTCGGGATCCTTGGTCATCACCTCGATCACATCCGCCACGCCATCCCGGTTGAAATAGCTCTGCGCCTCGGCAAAGGGCATATAAAGCCGGGTCTGGTCGATGTCATAGCGCCCGGCACTGAAGATATATTCCACCGTATAGGCCTTGACCCGCGGGCGAGGTGCCAAACGCCGTCTTGACCCCGTCGGGCGAGATCAGCCGGATCTGATCGCCGACGCCGACACCCAGATCGCGCGCCACGCCCGATCCGATCGCCACGCCCTTGTCGAAATCCGCGAGGCTGCCCTCGGTCTGCTTGGATTGCGCCACCCCGGGGATCTTCTCCAGATCGGCCAGCGTGATGCCAAAGACCTGCACGCCGGTATTGCTGCCCTCGGCACTCGCCATCACATTGCCGCGCACCAGCGCGGCGGCCGAGGTCACGCCCGGGGATCGCCGCCACCCGCGCCACCATCGCCGGGTAATCCGCGATGGCGCGCGTCAGCTGTCCGCCAGCATCGGGATGCGCCGCACCATAGATCGTGACATGCGGATTGGCGCCGAGAATCGGTATCGACGAATTCCGCCCGAAAGCCCGACCGCACCGCCAGCGTCGCGATCAGCGCGAAAACCGCCAGCGTGATCCCCACCAGGCTGATCCAGGTCATCACGCTGACCCCGCCCTCGGCGCGCCGCGCCCGAAGATAGCGCCAGGCGATCATCCACTCGAAAGCGGCAAAGGGTCTTGTGCGGTTGGCCATGCGGTCCTCTCGAAATCCGGGCGACAGTGGGTGGCGCCCCCGGGAAGGTCAAGGCCCAGCCCCGCAACCTCACCGCAAGTTGCCCGCCTGCCTGACAAGGCAAATGCCGCGCTGCGCGCGGCATGCCTCCGGCGGGAGTATTTGTCGCCAAGAAGAAATACCGGATCGAAGCCGAACAGACCCGGCGCCGCCATTTTCTGCCCGGAAATATCCTCGGGGGGTATCCAAAGGGGGGCAGACAGCCCCCCTTGGCCGGGGGGTGCGGGGGGCGGGCAGCCCCCCGCCTTGCCTCAGATCCCGGCGTAGATCTCCGCCACCCGCGCCACCGCGGCCTCGGGCGACATCTCTTCGCTCTCGCCGGTGCGGCGCGAGGTCAGCTCGACCTTGCCCGCCGCCAGCCCGCGCGGGCCGACCGTGATGCGCCAGGGCAGCCCGATCAGGTCCATCGTCGCGAATTTCGCCCCGGCCCGCTCATCGCGGTCGTCATAAAGCGCCTCGAGCCCCTTCGCCGCCAGCGCCTTGTACAGCCCCTCGCAGGCCGCATCGGTGGCGCCATCGCCCTGCTTGAGGTTCACGATCCCCACCGGGAAGGGCGTCACGCCCTCGGGCCAGATGATGCCCTTGTCGTCATGGCTCGCCTCGATGATCGCGCCGAGCAGGCGGCTGACGCCGATGCCGTGGCTGCCCATATGCACCGGCACCCGCTCGCCGGTCTCGGTCACCACCATCGCCCCATCGGCTCGGAATACTTGGTGCCGAAATAGAAGATCTGCCCGACCTCGATGCCGCGCGACGACTTGCGCCGCGCCTCCGGGATCGCCTCGAACAGCGCCGGATCATGGGTCTCGTCGGTGCGGGCGTAGGGCGTGGTCCATTCCTTCACGATCGCCGCGCATTCGTCCCAGTTGTCGTAATCCACCGCCCGGTCGCCGAACTTCAGATCGGTGATCGCGCTGTCATAGAAGACCTCGCTCTCGCCGGTCGCGGCCAGCACCAGGAATTCATGCGTATCCTCGCCGCCGATGGGGCCTGAATCCGCCCGCATCGGGATCGCCTGCAGCCCCATCCGCTCATAGGTGCGCAGATAGCTGACCATATGCCGGTTATAGGCATGCATCGCCGAAGGCGTAGTCGAGGTCGAAGTTATAGCCGTCCTTCATCAGGAACTCGCGCCCGCGCATCACGCCAAAGCGCGGCCGCAGCTCGTCGCGGAACTTCCACTGGATGTGATAGAGCGTCAGCGGCAGGCTCTTGTAGCTTTCGACATGGCTGCGGAAGATGTCGGTGATCATCTCTTCATTGGTCGGACCATAGAGCATGTCGCGCTTCTGCCGGTCCGTGATGCGCAGCATCTCGTCGCCATAGGCATCATAGCGCCCGCTCTCGCGCCAGAGATCGGCGGGCTGCAGGGTCGGCATCAGCAAGCGGGATATGCCCGGCCCGGATCTGTTCCTCGTGCACGATCTGCTCGATCCGCTTCAGCACCCGATAGCCCAGCGGCAGCCAGGAATAGATGCCCGGCCTGCTGCTGCTTGATCATGCCGGCGCGCAGCATGTAGCGGTGGCTGACGATCTGCGCCTCGGCAGGGGTTTCCTTCAGGACGGGCATGAAATAGCGGCTGAGGCGCATCGGTGGCGAACCTTTTGGCAGGTGTGGTTGCGCATGACCTATGCGATCCTCATCTTTCAGGCAAGCGCGCGCCGCACTTGCGCCCGCCCCGGCATTGGGCGAAGACAGGCGGACAGAGGCCCGCAACGCCAGCACGAGGGATCAGCGCGAACCATGGGACTACCGGTCCGCGAACAGGCGCTCTACTGGGGCATCGCCACGGCGGTGTTCCTGCTGATGCTGTGGTTCCTGGGCTCGGTCATCCTGCCCTTCCTGATCGGCGGCGCCATCGCCTATTTCCTCGATCCGGTCGCCGACCGGCTGGAGCGGCTCGGCCTCAGCCGCGGCGCCGCCACCGCGGTGATCTCGATCGCCGCCCTGCTGATCTTCATCCTGCTCTCGCTGCTGGTCATCCCGACGCTGACGCAACAGCTGCTGGCGCTGATCAACGCCGCCCCGGAGATCTTCAACCAGCTGCAGAACTTCCTGACCCGAGCAGTTCCCGCAGATCCTCGACAAGTCGAGCGTCGTGCACCAGACCCTGCTCTCGGTCGGCGACACGATCAAGGCGCAGGGCGCCGAGCTTGCCAACCGGGTGATCAACTCGGCCCTGACGGTGATCAATGCCGCCCTCTTCATCGTCGTCGTGCCGGTGGTGGCCTTCTACCTGCTGCTCGACTGGGACCGGATGGTGGGCCATGTCGACAGCTGGCTGCCGCGCGACCACCGCGACGACGATCCGCGCCATCGGCGCGCGATATCGACGCGGTGCTGGCCGGCTTCGTGCGCGGCCAGCTGACGGTCTGCTCGATCCTCGGCGCCTATTACGCCGTGGCGCTGATCCTGGTCGGGCTGCAATTCGGCCTGATCGTCGGCGTCATCGCCGGGCTGATCACCTTCATCCCCTATCTCGGCGCGCTGATCGGCGGCGTGCTGGCGATCGGCCTCGCGCTGTTCCAGTTCTGGGGCGAACCCGGCATGATCGCCGCCGTGGTCGCGATCTTCGCGCTCGGCCAGTTTGTCGAGGGCAATATCCTCAGCCCCAACCTGGTCGGCCATTCGGTCGGCCTGCACCCGGTCTGGCTGCTCTTCGCGCTGTCCGCCTTCGGCACGATCTTCGGCTTCGTCGGGCTGCTGGTCGCCGTGCCGATCGCCGCGACACTGGGCGTGCTCGCCCGCTTCGCGATCCGCCAGTATCTGCACAGCCAGCTCTACAAGGGCACCCGCAGCGATCTGACCGACGTCTGACATGCCGCGCCAGCTGACCTTCCACCTTCCGGCGCTCGAGGCGCATGGCCGCGACGATTTCTTCGTCTCCGCCGCCAATGCCGGTGCCGTGGCAGCGCTTGAGGACTGGCAGAACTGGCCCCAGGGCAAGATGGTGCTGACCGGCCCGCAGGGCGCCGGCAAAAGCCACCTCGCCCAGATCTGGGCGGCCGAGGCCGGGGCGCAGGTCGCGCCCGCGCAAACGCTCGCCAGGGCCGATCTGCCCGATCTCGCGCAGGGCCTGCGCGTCGTGGTCGAAGATGCCGACCGGATCGCGGGCGACGCCGCCGCCGAGACCGCGCTGTTCCACCTGCACAACCTGCTCGGCACCGATGGCCGCCTGCTGCTGACCGCGCGCGCAGCGCCAAGCCACTGGCGCCTCACCCTGCCCGATCTCGCCAGCCGGATGCAGGCCAGCGCCGTCACCACGCCTCGATCCGCCCGATGACGCGCTGCTCGCCGCGGTCCTCGTCAAGCTCTTCGCCGACCGCCAGCTGATCGTGCCGCCCGCCGTCATCGCCTATCTCGCCGCGGCGGATGCACCGCTCCTTCGCCGCGCGCGCATCTGCTGGTCGACCGGATCGACGCCCGCGCGCTCGCCGAAAGCCGCGCCGTCAACCGCGCACTGGCCGCCGAGGTGCTGGACAGCCTGCCCGAACCCGGCGCAATAATCGCCTCTACGCAGATCGGATTTTCCGCCAAGGGCCCCCATGACCGCAAGCCGATTTCCTCAAGGCCCCCTTCCCAGACCCCGTCGCGCTGCCGCCCGAGCAGACCGCAGGGGCCGCACCGCTTCTTCAACCGCGAACTGTCCTGGCTCGTCGTTCAACTGGCGCGTGGTGGATGAGGCGCGCAACCCGCGCGTGCCGCTGCTGGAACGGCTGCGCTTCCTGTCGATCTCGGCCACCAACCTCGACGAATTCTACACCGTCCGCGTCGCCGGCCTGCGCGAACTGGCCCGCGCCGGCAACACCACCGCCGGCGCGGACGGCCTTTCGCCCGGCCGATCAACTGGTGCTGATCGACGGCGACGCGCGCCGCCTGCTGCAGGCCCAGCAAACCATCTGGAACAAGCTCCGCAAAGAGATGGAGGCGGCCGGCATCACCATCCTGACCCGCGCCAAACTCAGCCGCCGCGACCAGACCTATCTGGAAACCTACTTCCTCAATCAGGTCTTCCCGGTGCTCTCGCCGCTCGCCATCGACCCGGCCCACCCGTTCCCCTTCATCCCCAACACCGGCTTCTGCCTCGCCCTGCAACTCGACCGGATCAACGACCGGCGCACCTTGCAGGCGCTGCTGCCGATCCCGCAACAGGTGCCCGCTTCATCGCACTGCCGAGCACCGGCAGCAACCACCGCTTCCTGCCGCTCGAGGATCTGCTGCTGCTGCACCTCGGCTCGCTCTTTCCCGGCTACCGCGATCGAGGCCACTGCGCCTTCCGCGTGCTGCGCGACAGCGATCTGGAAGTCGAGGACGAGGCCGAAGACCTTGTCCGCGAATTCGAGGTCGCGCTGAAGCGCCGCCGCCGCGGCGAGGTGATCCGCATGACGATCACCGCCGGTGCCCCCGACGACCTGCGCACGCTGGTGATGCGAGAGCTTGGCGTCGCCACGGAAGAGGTGATCGAGATGCGCGGCCTGCTTGGCGTGGCCGACCTCAAGGAACTGGTGCTCGACGCCGCGCCGCGATCTGCAATGGCCCTCGTTCACGCCGCGCGTGCCGGAACGGGTGCAGGACCACGAAGGCGACATGTTCGCCGCGATCCGGCAAAAGGACATGCTGCTGCACCACCCCTATGAAACCTTCGACATGGTGATCCGCTTCCTCGATCAGGCGGCGCGCGATCCCAATGTGCTGGCGATCAAGCAAACGCTCTACCGCACCTCGCGCGACAGCCCGATCGTCTCGGCCCTCTGCGAGGCGGCCGAGGAGGGCAAATCCGTCACCGCGCTGGTCGAACTGAAAGCCCGCTTTGACGAGGCCGCCAATATCCGCCAGTCGCGCCGCCTCGAACGCGCCGGCGCCCATGTCGTCTATGGCTTCATCCATTACAAGACCCATGCCAAGATCTCGACGGTGGTGCGCCGCGAAGGCGATCAGCTGGTCACCTATACCCATTACGGCACCGGCAATTACCACCCGATCACCGCGCGCGATCTATACCGACCTCTCGCTTCTTCACCTGCGACCCGGCGCTGGGCCGCGATGCCACCAAGGTGTTCAACTACCTCTCCGGCTATGCCCAGCCCGAGGGGCTGGAAAACCTCGCCATCTCGCCGATCAGCCTGAAATCCCGCCTGCTCGACCTGATCGCGGCCGAGGCGGAGCATGCCCGCGCCGGTCGCCCCGCGGTGATCTGGGCCAAGATGAACTCGCTCACCGAACCCGACGTGATCGACGCGCTCTATGCCGCCAGCCGCGCCGGGGTGAAGATCAACCTGGTCATCCGCGGCATCTGCGCGCTGCGCCCCGGCATCAAGGGCCTGTCCGACAACATCCGCGTCAAATCCATCGTCGGCCGCTTCCTCGAACACAGCCGCATCGTCTGTTTCGGCAATGGTCACGGCCTGCCCGTCGAAAAAGGCCCGCGTCTTCATCTCCTCCGCCGACTGGATGGAACGCAACCTGACACGCCGCGTCGAAACCCTGATCGAGATCCTGAACCCCACGGTCAAGGCGCAGATCGTCAGCCAGATCATGGCCGCCAACCTCGCCGATGAGGCGCAGAGTTTCGTCCTGCTGCCCGATGGCACATCCTCGCGGGTGCTGCCCGAAGACACCTCCAACCTGTTCAATTGTCACCGCTTCTTCATGGAAAACCCGTCACTCTCCGGGCGCGGCAGCGCCGGTGCGGGCGACGTGCCGCGCCTTGCGCATTCGGTGGATTGACGCCCAAGCCCCCGGACGGCACTGTCGCCGCGGAACGAGGAAGGACTTTCGATGAGCGAACTCTGCAGAGCCTGCGCATGACGATTGGGGCCCCTTCGGTCGCCCGATTTTCGATGATCCCTCGGCCCGCGCGCTGTCGCGGATCGGCGTCGTCGATGTCGGCTCGAACTCGGTCCGGATGGTGGTGTTTGACGGCGCCGCCCGTTCGCCCGCCTATTTCTACAACGAAAAGATCCTCTGCGGCCTCGGCGCGGGCCTCGATGTCTCCCGCCGCCTGAACCCCAAGGGCCGCATCCGCGCGATGGCCGCGCTGAAACGCTTCGCCCTGCTCGCGCGAGGCCATGGGTATCTCCACCCTCACCGCCGTCGCCACCGCAGCGGTGCGAGAGGCCGAGGATGGCGCCGAATTTCAGGACCAGGTGCTGCGCGAGACCGGGCTGAAGCTTTGGGTCATCGACGGCGCGGAAGAGGCCCGCCTCTCGGCCCAGGGCGTGCTGCTCGGCTGGCCAGAGGCCGACGGGATCGTCTGCGACATCGGCGGCTCCTCGATGGAACTGGCGCTGATCGGCGAGGGCCGGATCGGCCGCCGCCTGACCTCGCCGCTCGGGCCCTTCCGCCTGCAACAGGTGCCCGGCACCCCCAAGGACCGCCGCAAACACATCGAAACCGTGGTCAAGGGCCTGAAGACCGAACTCGACACCCGGCATGACAAGCTCTACCTCGTCGGCGGCTCCTGGCGCGCCATCGCCCGGCTCGACATGGAACGTCGCGGCTACCCGCTGACCGTGCTGCACGAATACCGCATGACGCCGCAATCCGTCCTCGACACCGTCGACTGGATCGGCACTTCCGACCTGAACGAGTTGCGCCAGCGCACCGGCACCTCGGGCGAACGGATGGAGCTTGTCCCCCTCGCCGCCGAGGTTCTGGCCCAGCTCGTGCGCACCTTCCGCCCGAAAGAGATCGACGTCTCCTCCTACGGCATCCGCGAAGGCCTGCTCTACGAACACATGCCGCAACGCCTGCGCGCGCGCGATCCGCTGATCGAGAGCTGCCGCTTTTCCGAGGCGACGATGGCCCGCATTCCCGGCTTCGGCAAGAAGCTCTATGAATTCCTGCTGCCGCTGTTCAAATCCTGGTCGCCAGACTATCTGCGCCTCGATCAAGGCCGCCTGCCTGCTGCATGACACGACGTGGCGCACCCACCCCGATTACCGGGCCGAGGCCTGTTTCGACAACGCCACCCGCGCCAACCTCGGCGGCCTCGACCATCCGGGCCGGGTCTTCCTCGGCCTCGCCCTGCTGCACCGCTACAAGAACAGCCGCGCCGGCTCGCGGCTCGAACCGCTGTTCCGCCTGCTCACCGATGAACAGGTGCAGGACGCCGAGATCCTCGGCAAGGCGATGCGCTTTGGCGCGATGTTCTCGATCGCCGACCCGGCCGAGGCCGGTGCCCTGCGCTACTACCCGCGCAAGAAAGTCCTCGAACTGGTCCTGCAACCCACCGGCGTCGATCTCTTCGGCGAGGTCTCGCAGGCCCGCTTCGCCTCGCTCGCCGCGGCGCTGAAGGTCACCACCAAGATCACCACCGCCCGGGCCTGACCCCTAGGTCTCCACCGGATTGCCCGGCGCCCCGGGCCGCAGCGGCACCAGCGGCACCTTGCGCCGGATGATCACATCGCCATTGGGCAGGATCTCGGGCAGGAAATAGGGGCTGATCCCGTCGATCTGCCGCCCCAGATCCTGCACCGCGGGCCCCATCTGGTCGAGCAGCTGCCGCAGCATCAGCTGCGCGCCCCGGTCGACCAGCCGCTCGCCCAGCCCATCCGCCCGCACCGCAGCGGGCGCCAGACACAGACCGAGGCAAAGGGCGGCAATCGCTTTCATGGCGCGATCTTACCACATCCCGCCTGAGTCGCCCAAACGCCCCGGCCTCAGGCCGCCCGCGCTCGGCTGATCTCTTCCCAGGCCGCGTTCAGCGCCACCAGCCGCTTTTCCGCCAGCTTCACCGCCTCGGGCGGCACGCCGCGCGCCATCATGCGGTCCGGATGGCTGTCCCGCACCGCCCGTTTCCAGGCCGAATGCACCGCCTCCAGCGGCGCTTCGGCATCGACGCCCAGGACCTCATAGGGGTCGCGCGGCGCCTCGCTGACAAAGCGGGACCGCATGCCCCGGAAACAGCGCCCGCCAAGGCCGAGGATCCCCGCCACCTCGGTCAGAAAGGCATCTTCCAGCGGGTGATAGGTGCCATCCGCCAGAGCGATGTGAAACAACCCCTCCAGCAGATCGACCAGCACCGGGTCGCCGGCCCCGAACATCCGCGCAATCCGGCGCGCATAGACCTCGAACCCGGCCACATCCTGCCGCGCCAGATTGAAGATCCGCGCCGCGTTGCCCTCCTGATCGGGCGGGATGAAGAACACCTCGCGGAACGCCGAAACCTCGTCGCGCGTCACATGCCCATCCGCCTTGGCCAGCTTCGCGCCGAGCCCGATCACCGCGATGGCAAAGG
Organism: uncultured Pseudomonadota bacterium; assembly: GCA_963837565.1. Taxonomy (GTDB): domain Bacteria; phylum Pseudomonadota; class Alphaproteobacteria; order Rhodobacterales; family Rhodobacteraceae; genus Solirhodobacter. Next base: position 93,760 of record CAWIOC010000018.1, on the reverse strand, counting down.
CCACCCGACGCTCCGGCGGGGTGCGATCCCGCTCGAACAGGCTCGCCAGCCCCTCGCCCTTGGCAAGGGCCGAGATGGCCTCTGATATGCGCGCCCAGATCGACATCCGCCCACCATAACCGCGGCCAGCGGCCTTGTCAGCGCATCAGGTCAGGATTTTCTGCATCAGCACAAGGTCGAGCCACTGGCCGAACTTGAACCCGACCTCGGGCAGCACCGCCACCTCGCGATAGCCGATCGCGGCGTGAAACGCCCGGCCCGCCGGATTGGCCGCACTCACCCCGGCCCAGAGCGAATGCACCCCCGCCGCCAGCCCATGCGCCTCGATCCCCGCCATCAGCGCCCGGCCCAGCCCGCGCCCACGCGCGGCCGCGCCCAGAATGATCGTGTGCTCCATCGTGCGGGCATAGCCGACGCCGCCGCGAAACTGCCCATAGGTGGCGAACCCGAGCAGCTCTCCCGCCGCCTCGGCCACCAGAAACGGCTGCCCCGCGCCGGCCTTCTCGGCCAGCACCTCGGCCAGCCCCTGAACCGTCTTCTCGACCGCGTTGAAAGTGACCAGCGTGTCCCGGATCACCGGGTTCCAGATCGCCGCGATCGCCGCGCAATCGCTCAGCTCCGCCGCCCGGATCATCCGATCACCCGCAGCCCATGCGGCGTCTCGATCTCGGCCCGCAGCCCGGGCGCCCCCGCCACGATCACCACCCGCGGATCCTCCAACCCCGCCAGCGCCGCGCGCAAATCCCCGGCCCTCGGATGCGCCACCTCCAGCCGCCGCAACCGACAGCCCCGGTCCTCCAGCCGCCGCGCCGGATGCAGCGCGCCGCGCGCCTCGCCCTGCCAGCTGATCAGCGCCGGGTGGCAATTGTCGAAGGGCAGCCGCCCATCCGCGGGCACCGCCATCTCCCAGCGCAGATCGCCGCGCGCGAATCCCGTGGGCAGGCCCACCCCCACAGGCGCCGCCGCCACCGCCGCCGCCAGATCATCGCAGCGCAGGATCCAGTTCGTCAGCCGTGGCGCGCCGCTGAACCGATCCATGTCAAACCACCTCGGCCGCCCGGGCGGCGGCGCCTCGGGATCGACCGCGATCACCTCCAGATAGACATCCCCCAGCCCGAGCAGCCGGTTATGCGTTCCCATCGCCGCATGCTTGCCGCCTGCCTGCATCGCCACGCCCAAAGCCGCCTCGATCGAGGCCACGCCCTCGTCCAGTTCCGCCGCCGTCACCGCCAGATGATCAAGCTCCAACATGCTTCCCCCCGCCGCCGTTTTGCCGCATCCTATGCGCCACACCGTCCGCCGCAAGGCCCCGCACCCCGGCCAAATGGATTGACATCCCCGCCCCAACCCCCATGTCCAGACCTGTCGTTTTCGTGATCCCGGAGATTGAATGTCCCTCGCCCGTACCGTCACCCGCCTGCTGCACCACGAAGCCGCCGGCGGCGTCCTTCTGATCCTCGCCGCCATCCTTGCGATGATCGTCGCCAATTCGGGCCTGCACGTCCAATATGACCATCTGCTCGACATCAGGCTCTCGGTCCTGATCGAGGGCCACGGCCTCTCGAAACCGCTGATCCTCTGGATCAACGACGGGCTGATGGCGGTGTTCTTCTTCCTGATCGGGCTCGAGCTGAAACGGGAGATGCTGGAAGGCAAGCTGAAGAACCCGCGCGACGTGGTCCTGCCCGGGATGGCGGCGCTTGGCGGCATGCTGGTGCCCGCGCTGATCTACACCGCCTTCAACGCAGGCGACGCGGCAACCGCGCAGGGCTGGGCGATCCCGGCGGCCACCGACATCGCCTTCGCCGTGGGCGTGCTGGCGCTGGTCAGCAAACGCGTGCCCGCCTCGCTCAAGATCTTCCTGCTGACGCTGGCGATCCTCGACGATATGGGCGCGATCCTGATCATCGCGCTGTTCTACACCCAGGACCTGCACGTCAAATATCTTTACCTGTCGATCATCCCGCTGGTGGGCCTCTGGTGGCGCCACCATCGCGGCTATCACCGCGTCGCCCCCAGCATCCTGCTCGGCATCGTGCTCTGGGTGCTGGTGCTGGAATCCGGCGTCCACCCGACGCTGGCGGGCGTCATCACCGCCTTCTTCATCCCGCTGAAAGACCGCCACGGCAAATCGCCGCTGCATTCCATCGAACATGGGCTGACCGATTACGTCACCTTCCTGATCGTGCCGATCTTCGCCTTTGCCAATGCTGGCGTCTCGCTCTCCGGCCTGTCGCTGAAGGACGTCACCTCGCCGCTGCCGATCGGCATCGCGCTGGGGCTCATCCTTGGCAAACAGCTCGGCGTCTTCGGCCTGACCTTCGTGATCGTCAAGGCGGGCTGGGCGAAGCTGCCCACGGGGGCCACATGGCTGCACATCTATGGCCTCGCCTGCCTTGCCGGCATCGGCTTCACCATGTCGCTCTTCATCGGCTCGCTCAGCTTCGACGACGCGCTGCATATGAACGAGGTCCGCTTCGGCGTCCTCTCCGGCTCGCTGATCTCGGCGCTCTTGGGCTATTTCATCCTGCGCCTGGCGCCCTCGGCGAAACCTGACACCGCCACCCCCAAACCCTCCGCCTCGCAGGCTGCCGGCTAACCGGCCTGGCCGCCCAGCGCCGCCTGCTGCATCACCCAGGCCGCGAAGATCCGCGCCGGGGGGCGCAGCAGGCCGGGCGGGGTGACCAGAAAATAGCCCTCGCGCTCGTCGTCCTCGTAGAGCATGCGCAGCCGTCCGGCGGCGATATCCGCCTCGACAAAGGTGCGCGCGATCACCGCCACGCCATGCCCGTCGCGCGCCGCATCGATCATCAGATTGCCGGGCAGCGAGGTCAGCCCCTGCCGCAGATTGCGCGCCACCCCGTTGCGTTCGAGGAATTGTGTGGCCTCCGAGGTGCCCAGCTCCTGCAGCCAGGGCAGATCGGCCAGATCGGCCACGCCGCCGATGTCCCGCCCCCCACCAGACCGGGCGCCGCCACCACGATCACCGGGGTCGAGACCACCAGCCGCGCCTCGAGCCCCGGCCAGACCCCCTTGCCATAGCGCAGCGCGAGGTCGATGCCGCCCGGCCCGATCGGCTGCACCACCGGCGACGGGTCGATCGTGAGGCTGATCTCGGGATGCCGCCCGCGGAAATCGGCGAGCCGCGGCATCAGCCAGCCCGCCGCGAAATTGGCCGTCGTGGTGATCCGCAACGGCCGGTCCGCCTCGTCCCCGGTCAGTTGCTCGATCACCCGCGCGATCCCGCCAAAGCCCGCCGCCACCGCCTCGGCCAGCCGCTGCCCCTCGGCGGTCAGCGCCATGCCGCGCCCCTGCCGGTCGAGCAGCGCCAGACCGAGATACCCCTCCAACTGCCGCAACTGCTGGCTGACAGCGGCATGCGAGACGTTCAGCCGCGCCCCCGCAGCGGTGACCGATCCGGTCTCGGCAAAGGCCGCAAAGGCCCGCAAGGCGCTCAGCGGCGGCATGGTTCGCCAGGGAATCATGTAAGCCTGCCTTACACCTGATGATTATTCCTGATTAGCTTTCTGCCATGCCAGGCGCCATATGGAAAGCATGAAACCCCGAAGGACAGGAGGTCCGAATGTTGGAAATACTTGCAAGTGCCCTGATGATCGCCACCCGGTCCGACAGCGCCTGGACCCCGCCAGAGGACGCCCCCCGCGCCCCCGGCAAACGCCCCACCGCGCGCCAGACCGCGAACCGCTATTTCTGGCACGGCCGCCGCTGGCACTCTGCCGACCCGTTCGAGTATTGAGTAGCGGCGGGGCGCTGTCTGCCCGCCCCGCCTGCCTGAGGACGCGGGGGGCTGTCTGCCCCCCGCACCCCCCGAGGATATTTTCGGGCAGAAAATGACCGCCTCAGCTGGTCAGGTGACGCAGGCCCTGGGTCACATCCGTGCGCACCGCCAGCCGCAGCCCCGGATCATCCCCCGCCCGCAAGGCGGCGATGATCACCCGGTGGTGCTGTGGCGGCTCGTTGCGCCGCAGACGGCCATAGAGCGCGCGCATCGTCGGCCCGAGCTGCAGCCAGACGGTTTCCGCAATCGCCAGCATCGCCGGCGCCTGCGCGCGCAGATAGAGCGTGCGGTGAAATTCCAGGTTGGTGCGGATATAGCCCACCGCATCCTGCTTCGCCACCGCCTCGGCATTGGCGGTATTGATCGCCTGCAACCGTTCGATCAGCGCGAAATGCGCCCGCGGCAGCGCCCGGCTGGCCAGCTCCGGCTCCAGCAGGGCGCGGATCGCGGCCATCTCCTCGATCCGCTCGTTCGACAGCTCCGGGGTCGAGACCCGGCCGGACGAGGACATCGTCAGCGCGCCTTCCGCCACCAGCCGCCGCACCGCCTCTCGCGCCGGCGTCATCGAGACGCCGAAGGTCGCGGCCAGCCCGCGCAGGGTCAGCGCCTGCCCCGGCGCCAGTTCTCCATGCATCACCTGCACCCGCAGCGCGCGGTAAAGCCGCTCATGCGTGGCGGTGACGGAGTCGGAGGGGCGGGTCTGCAACAGCATGGCGCAGATGTGATCACAACCGCGCCCCGGGTCAATCCCCTAAGCCTCGTCACCCTCGAACCGCATCGCGTGCAGCGCCTCGCCCTGTCGCTTCAGCCAGGCGCGCGGCCGGGCATAACCCGGCATCAGCCGCGCCACCACCGCCCAGAAGGCCGGCGAATGGTTCATCTCGGCCAGATGCGCCACCTCGTGTGCCGCGACATAATCCAGCACCTCGGGCGGCGCCATGATCAGCCGCCAGGAGAACATCAGCGCGCCATCCGCGGTGCAGGAGCCCCAGCGCGAGCGCACATCGCGCAGCGTCAGCCGCGTATAGGGCCGCCCGAGCTGCGCCGGCATAGTGATCGCAGGCCGCTTGCAGCCGCGCCCGCGCCCGCACCTTCAGCCAGGCCGCGACCCGCGCCCCCGCCTGCGCCTCGGCGCCCGGCACCCAGAGGACGCCATCCTCGAGCTTCGGCGCCCGTCCCGTGCCGGCGCGAATCGGCACCTCGACGCCCCTCGATCAGCACGGTTCCGCCAAGACCGGCCCGCCGCCCCTCGGGCCGCCGCGCCAGGGCCGCGCGGATCCAGCCCTCCTTCTCGCGCGCGAAGGCCAGCGCCTCGGCCTCGCGCGCCCATTTCGGCAGGCTCAGCGTCACCGTGCCGTCAAGCCGCGACACCCGCAGCGAAAACCGCTTCGCCCGGACCGAGCGCTTCAGCGTGATCCGCACCGGAGGCGTGCCTTGCAATACCGTCACCTCGCCCCCATTCTTTGTCCCGGCACGTCGCGGAAACCACCGCCGCGCGCGCCTGATTGCACCATTGCGGAAAGCCTTTGACAGCCTGCCCCCTTTGTGGCAAGTGCCATCGACTCTCGCATACCCACACAGCAAGGGGACTATCCATGCCCAAAGCGGAATGGGGCGTGAAACGCATTTGCCCGACCACCGGCAAGCGCTTCTACGACCTGAACAGGACGCCGATCGTCAGCCCCTACACGGGCGAAGTGGTCGATATCGAAACCTCGCGCCGCAAGGCCGCCAGCACCGTCATGGCCCGCGCCATCGTCGAGAAGGAAGACGAATCGCTCGTCGACGACGTCGAGACCGATGATGATCTGCTGACCCCGGCAGTGGCCGAAGATGCCGATATCGACGATGATCTGCTCGAGGATGATGAGGACGACACGGTCTCGCTCGACGAGCTTGCCGACGTTCCCGGCGAAGAGGAATAGGCCTGTCGCAGGCGGGAATTTTCCGCTTGCGTGCGCAACGGGGCTTCACTACATAGCCCCAGCGATCCGCGAGGATCGCACCCCCGGTGGGGTCATAGCTCAGATGGGAGAGCGCTTGAATGGCATTCAAGAGGTCGGGAGTTCGATCCTCCCTGGCTCCACCAACACTCCTTCTCGATTGACGAACCAGCAGCCGCACCCGCGGCTGTTTTCGTTTGTGGGGCTGCCCGTAAGGCGGGGTTCACCCCGCCGCGCCCGATCAGTCACGATCGGGCCGGGGGAGGTAGGGAGCGGCGCTTCATCACCCCTCCGCCTGCCTCGCAACAGAGGGTAGCGCCCGGCCGGGGGCGGGTGCCCCAACGCCACGCAGCTCACTTCATGGCGCAAGGAACCCCCCGCTCAGCCGTCGCGCTTGTGGTGACAAAGCACCCGTCCGTGGGCCGGACGGGCGCTGCCCGGGCCGCTTGCGCGGCCGTATCGGGCCGGGCGCATCGCTCAACCGGCCCCCCCACGCAACCCCCGTAGGGCGGGGTTCACCCCGCCACGCCACGCCCCGCCCCGCCATGCCAAAATCACCGCCCGATGACCAGCCAGCCCGCCAGCTCCGCCACCACCTGCGCCGCGCCCAGCACGTCGCCGGTGATCCCGCCGAGCTGCCGCGCGGCCAGCGCACCGACCAAAGCCGCGCCAAGCCCCGCCGCCACGCAAACCCAGACCGCCCAAGGCAGGCACAAGACCGCCACGACCAGCCCCAGGGCCACCGCCGCCGCCACCCGACCCGGCGCAACCGAGGCAGAGGCGCGCGCGCCCAGCCCCTCGGCCCGCGCCTGCGGCAGCGCCAGCATCAGCACCGGCAGCACCGCCCGGCTGACCGCGCCGAGGCCGACCAGCAGCCCGACCCCGGCCCAGCCGCCCGGCGCCGAAGCGACAAAGGCCGCCCGCAGCCCCACCGCCAGCACCAGTGCCAAGGCCCCGTAACTGCCGATCCGGCTGTCGCGCATGATCTCGAGCTTGCGCGCCCTTGTCGCGCCACCGCCAAGCCCATCGGCCAGATCCGCCAGCCCGTCCTCATGCAGGCCGCCGGTCACCAGCACCCCCGCCGCCACTGCCATGAGCCCGCAGGCCAGGGGCGGCAGCGCCAGCCAATGCGCCAGCGCCAGCACCGCGCCCGCCACCACCCCGGTCAGGACCCCAGCCAGCGGATAGGCCCAGACGCAGGCAGAGAGCTCCGGCGGCGCCGCAATCACCCCCATCGGCGCCCGGGTCAGCAGCATCAGCGCCAGCCGCGCCTCATCGCGCCGCGCGCTCCAGCCGCTCATGCCGCCCGACACGCCCGCCTCGGCAAAGGTCGCCATGCCGTCATGCATCTCCAGCGCCGCGCGCAACACGCCCAGCGCCACCGCGGCCCCCGACCCCTCGCCAAGCCGCATGCCCAGATCGAGCAGCGCCTGCTTGTCGATCGCCGCGAGCAGCCGCCTGTGCCCCGGCTCGGCGCTGGCATGGCCGACGATGCAATGATCCAGCGCGCCCGGGAACGGATGCAACACCGCCGCCGCCGCCGTGCAGATGAACCCGTCGAGGAGCACCGGAATCCGCAGCTCCCGCGCCCGCAGCACCGCGCCGCAGATCGCCGCCTGCTCGCGCCCGCCAAAGGCCGCCAGCACCGCCAGCGGATCGCCCAGCGCCGCCTTGTGCCGCGCGATCCCCGCCTCGATCACCCGCGCCTTCAATGACATGCCATCGGCATCCGACCCGGTCCCCGGCCCGACCCAGTCCGAGGCATGGCCGCCGAACACCGCCCGCGCCAAGGCCGCAGCCACCGTGGAATTGCCGATCCCCATCTCGCCCAGCAGCAGCACATCGGCGCTCGCCTCCACCGCCGCCGCGCCGCGCGCCATCGCGTCCAGAACCTCGGTCTCGCTCATCGCAGGCCCTTGGGTGAAATCCCCGGTCGGCCGCTCCAGCTCCAGCGCCACCACCGACAGATCCGCACCATTGGCCCGGCAGAGCTGGTTGATCGCGGCGCCCCCGGCGGCGAAATTGCCCACCATCTGCGCGGTCACCTCCTGCGGATAGGGGTTCACCCCCTGCGCACAGATCCCGTGGTTGCCGGCGAAGACCACCGCCTGCGCGCGCCCGATCTTCGGCCGCTCCACCCCGCGCCATCCGGCCATGAACACCGCCAGATCCTCGAGCCGGCCGAGCGATCCCGGCGGCTTGGTCAACTGCCCCTGCCGCGCCCGCGCCGCCGCCTCGGCGGCGCCGTCCACCCCCGGCAATCCCGCCATCCCGGCCCGAAGCGCCGCAAAATCAACCGCCGGAAAGATCACATCGCTCATCTCATTTCACCTTCATCGGCAGGCCGCAGACGACAAGGTCAACCTCATCCGCCAGCCGCGCCACGCTTTGATTAAGACTGCCCGCCGCATCGCGGAACCTGCGGGCCAGCGCATTCTCGGGAACGATCCCCATCCCCACTTCATTCGTCACCAGCACCACCGGGCTTTGCTGCCGCGCCAGAACCTCGCAGAGCCGGGCCCCCTCGATCGCCACATCGCGGCCCGCGTGCATCAGGTTCGACACCCAGAGCGTCAGGCAATCCACCAGCCGCGGCCCCTGCCCGTCACTCGCCAGCAGCGCGCCGACCAGATCGAGCGGCGCCTCATGCTCCACCCACTCCGCCCCGCGCCGCGCCCGATGCGCCGCAATCCGCGCCACCATCTCATCGTCCCAGGCCTCGGCCGTCGCGATATACTGCGCCCGCCCGGGCAGCGCCAGAACACGCCCCTCGGCATGCAGGCTCTTGCCCGACCGCGCGCCACCTGTAATGAGTATCACCGCCATAGCGCCCCCAGGACCCAGCGCCAAGAAACACCATTCCCGCGATTTGAAAAGGGATAAACCCGACCGTGAGCGCCCCGCCCGCGACCGATCTGATCCTGATCCGCCACGCGCCCTCGCGGCCCGCGACCCGCCTCGCGGGCCATACCGACGTGCCCGCCGATCTGCCGCCGCCGGACCAGCTCGCCCGCGCCCGCGCGGCGGTGGGTCGCGTCGCCCGCCTGATCACCAGCCCGGCGCTGCGCTGCCGGATGACCGCCTCGGCGCTCTTCCCCGGCCTTGCGGCGCAACAGGACCCGCGCCTGTGGGAGCAGAACTTCGGCGAATGGGAGGGGATGGAGCTCACCAAACTCCCCGACCTCGGCCCGCTGCCACGCGCCGACCTCGCCCGCCACACCCCGCCGGGCGGCGAAAGCTTTGCCGACCTCTGCCACCGCACCGCCCCGGCCCTGATCGCGGCCGCCCGCCTGCCCGGCCCGGTGATCATCGTGGCCCACGCCGGCACCATCCGCGCGGCCCTGGCGCTGGCGATGTCGAGCGCCGCCGCCCCGCTCGCCTTCGAGATCGCGCCGCTCTCGGCCACCCACCTGCGCGCCCTGCCCGGCGGGCAATGGTCGGTGGCCCATGTCAACCGCACCCTGGCATGAAAGCGATCAGCGCCCGCATAGAAGGCCACTTCGGCGAGCTGCTGCAAGGCCGCCTCGGCCCCTCCGGCCCGGTCGCGCTGATCACCCTGCCCTGCCCGATCCTTGCCGCCCATGCCACGGCGCGCCCCGGCGCCTTCGCCCTGCACCAGAGCGGACCGCGCAGCCTGCCCCCGGCGACCGCGCGCAAATTCCTGCAGCGCCTCGGGCTGCCGATGGCGCAACGCCTGACCCTGCGCCTCGACATGCCGCCCGGCGCCGGCGCCGGCGCCTCGACCACGGCCCTGCTGGCCCTCGCCCGCGCCGCAGGCTGGCCCGATCACGCCGCCCTGCGCCCGGCCCTGATCGCCGCCTGCCTCGAAGTTGAGGGCGCCACCGACCCGCTCGCCTTCCCCAGCCCCGAACGCCAGCTCTGGGCCTCGCGCGAAGGCCGCGCCCTCGCCGCCCTGCCATGGCTGCCACCGATGGAGATCCTCGGCGGCTTCCTCGGCCCCGGCCAGCGCACCAACCCGCGCGACATGGCCTTCCCCGATATATCCGACCTCGCCGCCCAATGGCCCGCCGCCTGCGGCAACCTGCCCGCATTGGCGCAGCTCGCCAGCACCTCGGCGCAGCGCAGCCTGACCCTGCGCGGCCCGGCCAATGACCCCACCGCCCGGCTCGCGGCCGCCACCGGCGCGCTTGGCTGGACCATCGCCCATACCGGCTCCGCCCGCGCCCTGATCTTCGCCCCGGGCACGATCCCCGACAGCGCCCCCGCCCGGCTCCGCGCCGCCGGCCTGACCCGCCTGATCCGCTTCCGCCCCACCGCCTGACCGCCCCCAACGCCTCCCGCCTTTCGTCGATGGCCTTGCGGCCCCCTCCTCAATGTTGGGCCCGGCGCCGCTTTGCGGCGCAAACCCGACAGGAACGCCGGACCTGCGGCCCGGCGCAAAAGAAGATGAGTATTTTTGCCAAGAAGAAAGGCCAGAGGCCGCGCCCCAGCCCTTCTTCTTGGCGCCAAATACTCCCGCCGGAGGCTCCCGCCGCAATCCGCCCGCGATACGCTGCCTCTTGCGTGCGCGGCAGTTTTCCACGATCACCCGGCCCCAGAGATCGGGGGAAAGCTTTGACCTATGCCGCCGCCATGCTGGTCGCGATGGCCACCGACAGCGCTCTGGGCTGGCCGGACCGCCTCTATGCCCGCATCGGCCATCCGGTGACCTGGATCGGCGCGCTGATCGCCGACCTCGACCGGCGCTGGAACCGGGACGCCGACAGCCCCGCCCGCCGCCGCCAGCTCGGCATCGCCACAGCCATCGCCGTGATCGCCGCCGCGGCGCTGCCCGCCTGGGCGATCCAGCGGCTTCTGCCGCAGGGCTGGACCGGCATGCTGCTGACCGGTCTTCTGGCCTGGCCGCTGCTGGCGCTGCGCGCGATGCAGGATCATGTCGCCGCCGTCGCCCGCCCGCTCGCCTCGGGCGATCTTGCCGCCGCGCGCCATGCCGTCTCGATGATCGTCGGCCGCGACCCGAGCGTGCTCGACACCCCCGCCGTCGCCCGCGCCGCACTGGAGAGCCTCGCCGAGAACACCTCGGACGGCATCATCGCGCCCCTGTTCTGGGGCGCCCTGCTCGGCCTGCCCGGGATCGCCGGCTACAAGGCGATCAACACACTCGATTCGATGATCGGCCACCGCAGCCCGAGGTTTGAGGCCTTCGGCTGGGCCTCGGCGCGGATCGACGACGGGGTGAACCTGATCCCCGCCCGCCTCACCGGCCTGATCTTCGCCGCCGTCTCGGCCCGCCCGCGCGCGGCGCTGGCCTGCATGGCCCGCGACGCGCGCCACCACCGCTCGCCCAACGCCGGCTGGCCCGAGGCGGCGATGGCCGGCGCGCTGAATATCCGCCTCTCCGGCCCGCGGCTTTACCACGGGGTGCTGTCGTCGGAACCCTGGGTCAACGCCACCGCCCCCGACCCGACCGCGCAGGACCTGACCCGCGGCCTTGCGCTCTACCGCCGCGCCATGGCACTCGCCGCCGCGCTGCTGCTGCTGGGGAGCCTCTGATGGATCACGGCGGCAACCTCGATCAGGCCATCGCGCAATATGGCGGCGCGCCGGAAGACTGGATCGACCTCTCGACCGGCATCAACCGCCAGCCCTACCCGATCCCGCCGCTGCCGCCCGAGGCCTGGGCCCCCCTGCCCACCGCCAGCGCCACCGCCCGCCTGATCGCCGCCGCCCGTGCCGCCTATGCCACAGAGGCCGCCATCGCCCCGCTCGCTGGCGCGCAGCAGGCGATCCAGCTGATCCCGCAGCTCTGGCCCCCGGGCCAGGCCCGCATCCTGGCGCCGACCTACAACGAACACGCCCACCGCCTGCGCGCCGCGGGCTGGCAGGTCACCGAGGTCACCACCCCCGAGGCCCTGCCGGGCGCCGACCTCGCCATCCTCGTCTCGCCCAACAACCCCGATGGCCGCATCACCCCCACCGCCACCCTGCTGCAGATCGCCGCCACCACCCGCCTCATCGTCGACGAAAGCTTCGCCGACCCCACGCCGCACAGCCTCGCGCCCCGCGCAGGCCAACCCGGCCTGATCGTCCTGCGCTCCTTCGGCAAGTTCTACGGCCTCGCCGGCCTCCGCCTCGGCTTCGCCCTTGGCCACCCCAGCGACATCGACCCGCTGCGAGAGGCGGCCGGGCCCTGGCCCGCCTCCGGCCCCGCCCTGCACATCGGCGCCATCGCCCTCAGCGACACCGCATGGGCCCGCGCCACCACCCGACGCCTCACCCAGGAGGCCCCCCGCCTCGACACCCTCGCCACCGCCGCGCAATGGCGCCCGCTCGGCGGCACGCCGCTCTTCCGCCTCTACGACACCCCCGACGCCAGCGCCGCCCAACACCACCTCGCCCAACACCGCATCTGGTCGCGCCGCTTCCCCTACTCCCCCACCTGGCTCCGCCTCGGCCTCCCCGGCGCCCCCGCCGAATGGTCCCGCCTCGCCACAGCCCTGGCCCGCCCATGACCTTCACCCCGCAAGACGCCACCACCCTCGCCCGCATCCTGCGCTGGCGCCGCGACACCCGCCACTTCCGCCCAGACCCGATCCCCGAGGCGCTCATCACCACCCTGCGCTCGGCGATGGACCGCGCCCCCTCGGTCGGCAACTCCCGCCCCTGGCGCACCTTCCGCGTCACCTCCCCCACGCTCCGCACGGCAGTCCGCGCCTGCTTCCAGCGCTGCAACGAAGACGCCGCCGCCGCCTACCCCGACGCCCGCCGCACCGCCTACAGCCGCCTCAAGCTCGCCGGCCTCGACCGCGCCCCCCTCCACCTCGCCGTCTTCACCGAGACCGACCCGCCCGAGGGCCACGGCCTCGGCCGCCAGACCCTGCCCGAGACCCTGCGCCAGTCCACCGCCATGGCGATCCACACCCTCTGGCTCACCGCCCGCGCCCATAACCTCGGCCTCGGCATGGTCTCGATCCTCGACGGTGCGGAAATGGAGCGCCTCTTCGCCACCCCCCCGGGCTGGAGCTTCACCGCCTACCTCTGCCTCGGCTGGCCCGAGTTCGAGGACGACACCCCCCTCCTCGACCGAGTCGGCTGGCAGGCCAACACGCCGACGGAGTGGGAGGAAAGGTGAAGCGAGGTTGAGATATTTGGGGGGGCATTGTAACCCTAGTCTCGGCGCCTCATCCTTGGGCTTATGTCATTCAATGGGACCGAATGATTAACCGCCCTGACGCCGCCGGAAGGACAAAATATCCATGCGAAATTGCCTCATTTTTATGACCAACGATACAGAACTCCACCTACAATCCTCCAACTATATACATAGCTACCACGGAAAAAATAAACAGACTTGTAACAATACAAAGTTGGCTCTCCTTTTTTTACGCGACGCCACTCGAATTTAAGCAGTTGCCTACTCCTGTCTATGAATCGCCTTCGATTCTTCTAACATTGCCCCGGAGCCTAAGGCTCGAATATTTTGCGCTACAATCTCAAGCCCATCCATCGCCTGAAGAATCATTTTTTGCCGGCATGTTCCTCTGATTGATTCTGATTTTAATACCGTGACTTGCCTCGTTAAGCGACCTATGGATGTTTATCAGAGTTTCCGGTTCGAGTTCCGCCCTGGAGATGGCAACCTGTAATATAGTCACATTTCGCGTTGACGTGCAGCCAAATACGATATGACGGCACTCCCGCAAGTCATTTATCCAGGTCTTGCCGAAACTCCGAAACCTTCTGTTCTTTGCCAACAACGAGGCCGAGCACTGAGACTACGCCCGCGATGACGGAGCCGTTGACGGACCAATACTGACTTCACTCATCGATTGACCCCTGAAATATGCATACAGACGATGTTCTATGACAAATTCTGTTGCAACGCTTATCGGTTTCGTGTTACAACCCGGGTGACATGTTTGAAGGTATCGAATCTGTGTTGGAAATGATTGAGTTTCAGCTTCGATGGCTCCCTAACGATCAGCATTCGTAAATTTCTACAACTTGTCGCTTTCAATACGCCGCATCCACGACTCCTGGTCAAGCTGCTCAGTTTAGAAGCACCGACGGGATTCGGAAGAACATATCGAGCAAGGCCAACTTCGACGTAATATCCTGTCCGTCCGCAAAGACATTAACTATCAATACGCTGAAGACTTTACACAACTCAGACCCTGACGAACAATTTATCATTATTCCACTAGGGGATCTAGTTGCATTCGGTAAGCGATGCGTCGATTGAGAAACCGATTCGAAGTTGGAAGCACCCTAGCGTTGTCAGGGCAATGAGAATTAATGGGCTTGGGGACGGGAGTCACTTGGATACCATTGTAAATGACGGGATTGCTCAAAACGTAGGGCCGGAAGCTTGCCTAGTCCGGTAAGAGATTCAGTCAGCGCGAAAGGATCGCTGATTTTGCGCTAAGCGACAGCACGTCTTACAACAAGGCAGAAATATCGAAAATTGACTTGGCGACGGTCTCTAAAAATACTTCGATGGCAGCCCCATTGATGCGCGAAACGACTACATCGATTTTCAGGAAGCGCCAACACTTTTGAAGTCACGTCTTCAAATATGTTATCGGATGCTATCGAACCGATTTGATTTCTGGACCAAGAAGATGAAAGGCGAGGAGCAGGAAATTGCAGACATTCAAGGCCGTCCGATCATGAAATCGTTACAGCAATACTCCGGAAGACCTGTCCAAACTAATAAGGACTATTGGACGGGATAGCGTAATTCTCGAAAATGGTTCTTTGACATTAAGTTTAGTACTCCCACCGCCAATATTGCCGGAAGCGAGGATATCCATAGACGCACCATGAAAACAGATCAAGCCTAGATGACAAACGCAAGCTGTTCAAGGATTACCGTGCCGAGGTACAGACCCACAAGGTTACTTGCTTGCTCGCGAATCCCTCCAAGGCCGATCTAAATGGAGTTGTATATTCCCAATACGGTGCTCGACTTGATGGCTGGCCCGAGCGTCCACTGTTCAGCTCCTGCCAGGCATCTGCCCTGACCGACTGGCTTCGGTCACTTTATCTCCTCAAAGACTTGAACGAAACACCCCTCCCCCACACTCCCTAACATCCCCCTAACCCACCGTTCGACATCAATACGTGCACAAAGCGGACAAGTACTTTCCCCGTTTTCCCTGTCAAATTGATAATTTTGCCAGCCCGAGCACCTTGTCCACATCCAGATGCGCCTCAAGGTGATCGGCCAGCGCGTCGAGCGCCGCTTCCACCCCCGCGCCATAGCCGCTGCCGAACTGCGTAACCCCCAGATTTTTCAGGAAATCCTGCCGGAACCCGTCGCCGGAAAACAGCCCGTGCAGATAGCTTCCCATGATTCGCCCGTCGGCGGAAACCGCCCCCTCCGCCGCTCCACCCACCCGGGCAAAGGGCCGCGCCCGGTCCGGCCCCTCGGTCCGCCCGATATGGATCTCATAGCCCTCGATCCCGCGCCCCGTCGCCACATGCTCGCCGCTGATCCGCGTCAACATCTTGTCGCCGCTCATCACCGTTTCCACATCCAGTAGCCCGAGGCCCGGCGTCTCCCCCGCCGGCCCCTCGATCCCCTCGGGGTCGCGCACCACCCGGCCGAGCATCTGGTACCCGCCGCAAATCCCCAGCACCGCCCCGCCGCGCCGGACATGCGCCAGCACATCCACATCCCACCCCTGCGCCCGCAGAAACGCCAGATCGCCCCGCGTCGATTTGCTGCCCGGAATGATCACCAGATCCACCCCCGCAGGCAGCGCATCCCCTTGTTTTACCATGATAACCTTCACCCCCGGCTCTGCCGCCAGCGGGTCCAGATCATCGAAATTCGCAATCCGCGACAGCGCCAGACAGGCCACCACGAACCCGCCCTCACCGCCCCCGCGCAGGTCCAGCGCATCCTCCGCCGGCAGCTTCGATGCGCCCGTCGAAGAACGGCACCACCCCCAGCCCGGCCCAGCCCGTCCGCGCCTCGATCATCCGATAGCCATCGTCAAAAAGCCGGGGATCGCCCCGGAACTTGTTGATGATAAAGCCTTTTATCATCGCCTCATCGGCCGGGTCCAGCACCGCCTGCGTCCCCACCATCTGCGCGATCACCCCGCCCCGGTCGATATCGCCGACCAGCACGACCGGCACCCCCGCCGCCCGCGCAAACCCCATGTTGGCAATGTCGCCCGCCCGCAGATTGACCTCCGCCGGGCTCCCCGCCCCCTCCACGATCACCAGATCATGGCGCGCGCCAAGCCTTTGATAACTCTCCAGCACCGGCGCCATCAGCTGCGGTTTCATCGCCGCATACTCCCGCGCCCGCAGCGTCGCCACCCGCCGCCCCTGCACGATCACCTGCGCGCCCGACTCGGTCTCGGGCTTCAGCAGCACCGGGTTCATGTCCATCACAGGCTCCAGCCCGCAGGCCATCGCCTGCAACGCCTGCGCCCGCCCGATCTCGCCGCCATCCACCGTAACGGCGGCATTATTCGACATGTTCTGCGGCTTGAACGGCGCCACGCTCAGCCCCCGCCGCACGCGCCGCCCGGCACAGCCCCGCGACCAGCAGGGACTTGCCCACATTGGACCCCGCCCCCTGGATCATCACCCCAGCCAAGGCGTAACCCTTTCTTCTTGGTGCAAAATACTCCCGCCGGAGGCTCCCGCCCTCAAAACTCCACCCCGGCCTGCGCCTTGATGCCCGACCGGAACGGATGCTTGATCAGCGTCATCTCGGTCACCAGATCCGCCGCCTCGATCAGCGCCTCGGCCGGCGTTGCGCCCGGTCAGCACCACATGCGTCAGCGGCGGCTTTTCGTCGCGCAGGAACGCCAGCACCTCGGCCAGATCGAGATAGTCATAGCGCAGCGCGATGTTGATCTCGTCGAGCAGCACCAGCCGGATCGCGGGGTCGCGGATCAGCTCCTTCGCCTTCTCCCACCCCGCCGCCGCCGCCGCCACATCGCGGGCGCGGTCCTGGGTCTCCCAGGTGAACCCCTCGCCCATCGCGTAGAACTGGCACAGGTCCGAAAAATTCTCAGTCAGCAACTGCCGCTCGCCAGTATCCCAGGCCCCCTTGATGAACTGCACCACCGCGCAAGGCATTCCATGCGCGACGCAGCGCAGGATCATCCCGAAGCCGGATGAGGATTTGCCCTTGCCCGCCCCGGTATGGACGATGATCAGCCCCTTCTCGCCGGCCTTCCCCGCCATGATCTTGTCGCGCGCGGCCTTCTTCTTGGCCATCTTCACGGCATGGCGTGCCTCGTCCACCGGGGCCTTGCCACCCGCCGCACCAGCCTCGGTGTCGCTGTTGCTGTCCATCCCGCCGTTCCTCCGTCTTGACAATCCGGGGCATCCTGCCTCAGGACAGGGATGCTGGTGCCTGTCATACGACAGGCAAAAAGGGAATGCGATACCGGGGTCCGCCCCGGAAGGCGCAGCCGCCCCCGCGACCGTGACCGGAAAGGTCGCCCAAGACCACTGGCCCCGATGGAAGGCGGGCTGGGAAGGTGGGGCGACCGTTGGGCGAAAGCCCTCAATCCGCAAGCCGGGAGACCTGCCAGCGAGAGAGACTGAACCGGCGGACGGGGTGTTCCGCGACTGGCGGCTGGATGCAATGGATCGCGTCCCACCCCTGTCCATTTCCCCACCCGCGTTGATGAAAGACGCCGATGACGATCACGCTGCATGTCTGCACCACCTGCAAGGCCGGGCTTTCTGTCCCCGAAGGGGCACGCCTGCACCGGCGCGCAGCTCCATGCCGCGCTGGCCGCCGCCCCGACGCCCGGAAGGGGTGCGGATCGTGCCGGTCGAATGCCTGTCGGCCTGCAACACCGGCGCTGCCGTCGCGCTCTCCGCCCCGGGCCGCTGGTCCTATGTCTATGGTCACATGACCGCCGACCGATGCGGCCGACATCCTGGCGGGTGCCGCCGCCTATGCCCGCGCCGCCGACGGCCTCGTGCCCTGGCGCGAACGCCCGGTGATCTTCCGCAAACAATCCCTCGCCCGCATTCCCCCGATGGAGACCGCGACATGACTGACCTCGCCAAAATCCCCGTCACCGTGATCACCGGCTTTCTCGGCTGCGGCAAGACCACGCTGATCCGCCATCTGATGCAGAACCCGCAGGGCAAGCGCCTTGCCGTGCTGGTCAACGAATTCGGCACGGTCGGCGTCGATGGCGACATCCTGAAATCCTGCGCCGATGACAATTGCCCGGTGGAAAACATCGTCGAGCTCGCCAATGGCTGCATCTGCTGCACCGTCGCCGATGATTTCATCCCGACGATCGAGGCGCTTCTGGCCCTGCCGCACCGCCCCGATCATATCCTGATCGAGACCTCGGGCCTCGCGCTGCCGAAGCCGCTTCTGAAGGCGTTCGACTGGCCCGCGATCCGCTCGCTGATCACCGTCGACGGCGTGATCGCCCTGGCCGATGCCGAGGCCGTGGCGGCGGGCCGCTTCGCCCCGGATCCGGTCGCCGTCGATGCCCAGCGCGCGCCGATGACAGCATCGACCATGAAACGCCGCTGTCGGAAGTGTTCGAGGACCAGATCTGCCTGCGCCGATATCGTGCTGCTGACCAAGGCCGATCTCGCCGGCGAGGCGGGCCTGCGAGCCGCCCGCAAGGTGATCGAGGCCGAGGCCCCGCGCCGCATCCCGATCCTGCCGATGACCGAAGGCGTGATCGACCCGCGCGTGATCCTCGGGCTCGAACGCGGCCGCCGAGGATGACCTCGCCGCCCGCCCCTCGCATCATGATGGCGCAGGACGACCATGAGCATGACGATTTCGACTCGGTCGTGATCGACCTGCCCGAGCTTGACGATGCCGCCGCCCTGACCGCGGCGCATCGCAGCGCCTTGCGCGCGAACAGAACATCCTGCGCGTCAAGGGCTATGTCGCGGTCGCCGGCAAACCGATGCGCCTGCTGGTGCAGGCGGTGGGCGAACGGGTCCGCACCCAGTTCGACCGGCCCTGGGGCAGCAATCCGCGCGCGCTCCCGCCTCGTGGTGATCGCCGAGCATGCCGATATCGACCTCGCGCGCATCCGCGCCGTCCTTATCGCCGATGCCGTGCCCGCTTCAGTGGCGGACTGACACCATGCATGTCGTCTTCCGCGAAAGCCACGGGCTGGAGGAGACCGCGACGCCCGTTCGATCCGGGCCAGGACCCGGCCGATCTGGTCGTGCTCTCGTTTTCCGACAGTGACCTTGGCGCCTTTCGCGGCAGGCTGGCACCGCGCGAATGGGCGCGCTGCCCTCGTTGCGGCTCGCCAATCTCGTCGCGCTGCGACACCCGCTTTCGGTCGACACCTATGTCGAGCGGACCCTCGCAGGCGCCAAGGGCATCCTCGTCCGCGCTGATCGGCGGCGAGGCCTACTGGCCCTACGGCCTCGCCACGCTGCGCGATCTCGCCCAGCGGCAGCGGCATCGCGCTCGCCGTCCTGCCCGCCGACGGCCGCCCCGATCCGCGGCTGGATGCGCTCTCCACCCTGCCGGTCTCCACCCTGCGCCGCCTCACGGCCCTTTGCGAAGCGGGCGGCGCGGTCGCCGCGCAGGCCGCCCTTGCCCAGCTGGCGCTCGCCGCGGGCCTCTACGCCGGGCCGGTCGCTGGTGCCAAATCCGTGCCCGACTTCGGCGCTCTATCTGCCCGGTCGCGGCGTGGTGGCCGATGTCCGCCGCCGGGCCGGCGCACCAGAGGTCGCGGTCACCTTCTACCGCTGCCTACCTCACCGCCGCCGACACCGCGCCCGATCGATGCCCTGATCGCCGCGCTGCGGCGCCGCAGGCTTCAACGCCTATGGCGCTTTTCGCCCCCTCGCTGAAAGCGCCCGAGGCTGCCGAGTGGCTTCGGCGCGCATCTCGCCGCCACGCCCGCCCGCCGCCATCGTCAACGCCACCGCCTTTTCGGCTCGGGCGACGGATGGCGCCTCGCCGCTCGACGCCGCCTGGCTGCCCGGTGTTCCAGGTCGCCCTCTCCACCGCGCGCGCGCCGCGACTGGGCCGGCTCCGCACGCGGCCTGTCGCCCGCCGATCTCGCCATGCATGTCGTCCTGCCCGAGGTTGACGGCCGGCTCTTCGCCGGCGTCGTCAGCTTCAAATCCCCCGGCAAGCGCGACCCCGACCTGCAATTCTCCCGCTTCGCCCACCGCGCCGACGCCGACCGGATCGACGCCATCGCCGCCCGCGTCGCCGCCTGGCGCCAGCTCGCCAACACCCCCGCCGCAGAGCGCAAGCTGGCGCTGATCCTGTCGACCTATCCCGGCCGCGCCCATCAGATGGCCCATGCCGTCGGCCTCGACGCGCTGGCCTCGACCGAGGCGCTGCTCTCCGACCTCGCGCAGGCCGGATACGACTGCCACCCCGGTCACGACCTCGCCACGCGCCCTGCAGGGCGCAGACCCTGCAGCTGGCCGCTCGCCGCCTACCAGGCCGCCCTCGCCACCCTGCCCGAGGCGCTGCAATCCGACCTTGCCACGGCCTGGGGCGCCCCAGAGGCCGACCCGCCTGCCGCGACGGCGCCTTCCACTTCCCCGCCCTCACCGCGGGCGGCATCCTGATCGCCCTGCAACCCGAACGCGGCCAGTCCGCCACCCGCGACGCCGAGTACCACGACCTCTCCGCGCACCCCGCGCCATGCCTATGTCGCCTTCTACCTCTGGCTCCGCGCCGCAAGGCCTGCACGCGCTGATCCATATGGGCGCGCATGGCACGCTCGAATGGCTGCCCGGCAAATCCGTCGCCCTGTCGGCCAGCTGCTGGCCGCGAGGCGCTGACCGGCGCCACCCCGGTGATCTACCCCTTCATCGTCAACGACCCCGGCGAAGCGGCGCAGGCCAAACGCCGCATCGGCGCCGTCACCCTCGGCCACCTGCCGCCGCCGCTGGCTGCCATCCGCCATTCCCGACGCCCTCACCCGCCTCGAACGCCTGCTCGACGAATATTCCACCGCCGACGGCCTCGACCCCGCCCGCCGCAACCGCCTGATCGCCGTCGATCCGCGACGAGGCCGCGCGCCTCGGGCGTCGAGGACGACCTCGGCATCCCCGCCAGCGCCTCGCCCGCCGAGGCGATCACCCGCATCGACCGCTTCGTCTGCGACATCAAGGAAAGCCAGCTTCGGCGACGGCCTGCATATCTTCGGCCGCGGCGCCTGCGGCGCCGAGGAACGCGACGGCCTGCTCGACCGCCCTGACCGGCGCGCCGCGTCGCCGCCGGGCCCCTCCGGCTCGCCCTACCGCGGCCGCGTCCGACGTGCTGCCGACCGGGCGCAACCTCTACTCCGTCGATCCCCGCGCCGTGCCCATCGCGCGCCGCCCATGCGCAGGGCGTGAAGCTGGCCGAGGAACTGATCCGCCGCCACCTGCAGGACCACGGCGACTGGCCGCGCGGGCTGGTGGTCGACCTCTGGGGTTCGGCCACCATGCGCACGGCGGGCGAGGATTTCGCGATGGCCCTGCATCTTGCCGGCGCTCGCCCCGCGCTGGGACGAAGGCTCGGGCCGCGTCTCGGGCTTCGAGATCCTGCCGCTCGCCCTGCTCGACCGCCCGCGCATCGACGTCACCCTGCGCGTCTCGGGCCTGTTCCGCGACATCTTCCCCGGCCTCGCGCAGATGTTCGAGGCCGGCGTCGGACGCCCTCGCCGAGCCGCGACGAGGCGCCCGAGGACAACCCCTACGCCGCCCGCGCCCCCGCGTCTTCGGCCCCCGCCCCGGCAGCTACGGCCTGGGCATGGGCGCCGAGCTCGACGACTTCACGCCCGAAGCGCGCGCGCGCGGCGGGCGAGGCCTGGCTCGCCGCCTCCGCCTGGGCCATCGGCGCCGACGGCGAGTCAGCCAAGACCGCGCGGCGCCTCGAGGCCCGCGTCCTGAACGCCGACGCCTTCGTCCACGCGCAGGACCTGCCCGAAACCGACGTGCTGCTCGCCGCCGACTATGCCGCGCATGAGGCCGGCTTTGCCGCAGCCGTCGCCCGCCTCGGTGGCGCAGCGCCCGCGCTCTACCACCTCGATGCGACCCAGCCCGACCGCCCCCGCGCCCGCACCCTGACCGAAGAGATTGCCCGCGTGGTCCGCGCCCGCGCCGCCAACCCCGACTGGGCCGCCGGCATGATGCGCGCATGGCTTCCGCGGCGGCGCCGAGATCGCCGCGACGCTCGACCATATGGCCGCCTTCGCCCATCTGGCCGCCGCGGTCCCGCCGCATCTCTTCGACCTCTACCACGATGCGACTCTGGGCCGCGACGATCTGCGCGCCTTCCTCGCCCGCGAAAACCCGCAGGCCCTTGCCGCGATGGAGGACACGTTCCGCCGGCTGCACGATGCCGGTCTCTGGACCACCCGCCGCAACTCCATCGCGGCGGAGCTGGAGGCGGGCGAATGAGCGCACCAGCCATGACCGGCTTCGCGATCAAGGGCTGGTGCCCCGGCGCGCTCCGCCCGATGCTTTCGGGCGACGGCCTGGTGGTCCGCATCCGCCCGCCGCTCGGCCGGCTGACCCCGGCACAGGCGCGGGCCTCGCCCGCGCCGCCAGCCCATGGCAACGGCCTGATCGACCTCACCGCCCGCGCCAACCTGCAGCTGCGCGGCGTCAGCACCCGAGGCGCATCTGACGCTGCTCGACGACCTCGCGCCCTCGGCCTGATCGACGCCGACGTGGAAACCGAAGCCCGCCGCAACCTGCTGGTCACGCCGCTCTGGGCCGAAGGCGACGGCACCCTCGCCCTCGCCACCGCCCTGTCGAGGCGCTGGCCGAAGCGCCCGCCCTGCCACAAAAGTTCGGCTTCGCGATTGATACAGGCCCGGCCCCGTCCTGACCGGAGCCTCCGCCGACATCCGGCTCGAGCGCCTCGCCGATGGCTCCCTGCTCCTGCGCGCCGATGGCGCGCCCCGCGGCCTGCCGACCACCGCCGACCGTGTCGCCCGGAGCGCTTGCCCTCGCCCACTGGTTCCTCGCCACCGGCGGCGCACCCGATGGCCGGGGCCGCATGGCCGCGCCATCTCGCCAGCGGCATCGCCCTGCCGGATGGCTACGCCACCCCGGCGCAAGCGCCGGTCGAACCGCCCAGACCCGGCCTGCACCCGTCGGGCGCGCTGGTCGGCCTGGCCTTCGGCCAGTTCACCGCCGAAACCCTGGCCAGCCTCGCCACCGACCCGATCCGCATCACGCCCTGGCGGATGATCCTGCTGGAAGGCGCCACAGCCTGCCCGACCACCCGGGCCTGATCACCGACGCCGACGACCCGCGCCGCCGCGTCATCGCCTGCACCGGCGCCCCGGCCTGCCCGCAGGCGCAGCAACCGACCCGCGCTCTCGCCGCCGTCCTCGCCCCGCATGGTCGCCCGAAGCGATGCACTCCACGTCTCCGGCTGCGCCAAGGGCTGCGCCCATCCCGGCCCCGCCGCCCTCACGCTGACCGGCACAGCCGCCGGCTTCGACCTGATCCGCAACGGCACCGCCGCCGATGCCGCCGACGCCACGCTGCCGCCCGAGACGATCGCCCAGCACCCCGACCTCCTCTTCAAGGCCCCCTGATGCCCCATACCTACGAAACCGACGGCGCCGCGATCTACCGCGCAGTCCTTCGCCATGATCCGCGCCGAGGCCGACCTCGCCCGCTTCACGCCGGAAGAAGAGCTCGTCGCCGTCCGCATGATCCACGCCGCAGGCATGGTCGGGCTGGAGGCGCATATCCGCTTCACCCCGGGCATGGCGATCGCCGCCCGCGCCGCGCTGGAGGCCGGCGCGCCGATCCTCTGCGACGCGCGCATGGTCAGTCCGAAGGCATCACCCGGCCCCGCCTGCCCGCCGGCAATGCAGGTGATCTGCACGCTGCACGACCCCGCGGTCCCGGACCTCGCGCCGAGCGATGGACAACACCCGCTCGCGCCGCGGCGCTGGAACTGTGGCGGCCCGCATCTGGCGGGCGCCGTGGTCGCCATCGGCAATGCGCCCACCGCGCTTTTCCACCTGCTGAACATGCTGGAAGACCCGGCCTGCCCGCGCCCCGCCGCGATCATCGGCTGCCCGGTGGGCTTCGTCGGCGCGGCCGAATCGAAAGACGCGCTGATGGCCGCCCCGCCGGCGCCCGTCGCTGATCGTGCAGGGCCGGCTCGGCGGCTCGGCCATCACCGTCGCCGCCGTCAACGCGCTCGCCAGCCGCAAGGAATGACCATGGGCAAGATCATCTGCACCGGCCTCGGCCCCGGCGACCCCGATCTGATGAGCGTGCGCGCCGACCGCGCTGATCCGCGCCGCGCGCCACATCGCCTATTTCCGCAAGGCCGGCCGCGCCGGTCAGGCGCGCCGCATCGTCGAGGGCATGCTGCGCGCCGGCGTCACCGAATACCCGATGGAATACCCGGTCACCACCGAGCTGCCCTTCGACAGCCCGGCCTATAACGACCGCCCTCGCCGCCTTCTACGACGACTGGGCCGCCCGCCTGCCGACCCTGGCCGAGACGCAGGATGTCGTCGTGCTCTGCGAGGGCGACCCGTTCTTCTACGGCTCCTTCATGCATCTCTACACCCGGCTGCCGGGCCATGTCGCGATCGAGGTGATCCCCGGCATCACCGGCATGTCCGGCTGCTGGACCGCGACCGGCACGCCGATCACCTGGGGCGACGACGTGATGACCGTGCTGATGGGCACCCTGCCCGAGGCCGATCTGATCCGCCACATGCAGGCGGCCGATGCGCTGGTGATCATGAAGACCGGCCGCAACCTGCCCAAGGTCCGCCGCGCGCTGGCACGCCGCCGGACGGCTCGATGCGGCCTGGCTGGTCGAAGCGCGGCACCATGCCGAGCCAGCGCGTCGCCCGGCTGGCCGAGGTCGATGAGGCCGACTGCCCCTATTTCGCCATCGTGCTGGTCCATGGCCAGGGCCGCCGGCCGGAGCGGCCGAGGAATGACGCGGCACGCTGACCATCGCGGGCCTTGGCCCGGGCGCCGAGGCGCTGGTCACGCCCGAGGTGCACGCGGCGCTGGCGCGGCGCCACCGATGTCGTCGGCTATATCCCCTATGTCGCGCGCATCGCGCCCCGCGCCCGGGCCTGACGCTGCATGCCTCCGACAACCGGGTGGAGCTGGACCGCGCCGCCACGCGCTGACGATGGCGGCAGCAGGGCGGCAGGGTCGTCGTCGTCTCCTCCGGCGATCCCGGCGTCTTCGCCATGGCCTCGGCGGTGTTCGAGGCGCTGGAGGCCGCGCCCGGATGGCGCGAGCCTCGATATCCGCGTGCTGCCCGGCATCACCGCCATGCTCGCCGCCGCCGCCCGCGCGGGCGCGCCGCTGGGCCATGATTTCTGCGCCATCAACCTGTCCGACAATCTCAAGCCCTGGGCGCTGATCGAACGCGCCTGCGCCTCGCCGCCCAGGCCGATTTCGCCATGGCCTTCTACAACCCGCGCTCCGCCAGCCGGCCCGACGGCTTTGCCCGCGTGCTGGAGATCCTGCGCGAGGAATGCGGCGCCGGCCGGCTGATCACCTTCGCCCGCGCCGTCTCGACGCCGGAGGAGCACCTGAGACCGTGACACCCTGGCCGAGGCGCGGCCCGACATGGCCGACATGCGCACCGTGGTCATCGTCGGCAATTCCGCCACCCGCCGCATCGGGCCGCTGGCTCTATACCGCCGCGAAGCCGGGCGCATCCGCGCATGACGCGAGCCAGCGTCAGCACCGCCAGCGCACGACCTCTGCCACGCTGCACCCGTTGCCGCTCGGGCAGCGACGGGCCGCTCGATCAGCACCACCGGCAGGCCGAGCTCCCGCGCGGCGTCGAGCTTGGCCCGCGCCCCCGCGCCGCCGCGCGTTCTTGGCCACGACCAGCTTCGATCCGATGCTGCGCGCATCAGCGCCAGATCGCCCGCCACGGTGAACGGCCCGCGCGCCACGACGGCCACCGGCATCGGGCAGCGGCAGCGGCGCTTCCGGCGGATCGACCAGCCGCAGCAGATAGTGATGCTGCGGCGTCCCGGCGAAAGCGGCGAGATGCTGCCGGCCGATCGCCAGAAACACCCGCGCGGGCGCCGTCGGGCAGCGCCGCGACCGCCCCGGCCATGTCGGCCACATGCTGTCCAGCGATCGCCCGGCCCGGCCTGCCAGGCCGGCGCTCCAGCGCGATCAGCGGCACGCCGGCCTCGCGCGCAGGCGGCCACCGCGTTGCGCTCATCTGGGCGGCAAAGGGATGGGTCGCATCGACCACATGGGTGATCGCTTCCTCGGCCAGCAGATAGCGCCGCAAGCCCGTCCACCCCGCCAAAGCCGCCGATCCGCGTCGGCAACGGCTGGGCCAGGGGCGCACCGGTGCGCCCGGCATAGGAAAACACCGCCGCCACCCCGGCCTCGGCCAGCGCATGCGCCAGCCGGCTCGCCTCGGTCGTGCCGCCCAGGAGAAGGACGCGGTGCATGGCTGATCCCTGGCTCACGATCATCGGTCTCGGCGAAGATGGCCTGGCCGGGCCTGACCGCCGCAAGCCGTGCCGCGCTGGATGCCGGCGGAAATCGTCTTCGGCGCGCCCCGTCATCTGGCCTCGCCGGGATCACCGGGCGCGGACGGGCATGGCCGGTGCCGTTCGATATCGCCCCGGTGCTCGCCCGACGCGGGCCGCCCGACGGCGGTGCTCGCCTCGGGCGATCCGTTCTGGCACGGCGCGGGCGGCAGCCTCGCCGCGCATCTGCAACCCGAAGACTGGCGCGCCTACCCCGCGCCTTCGACCTTCTCCCTCGCCGCCGCGCGGCTGGGCTGGCGGCTGGAAGACACGTTGCCTCGGCCTGCATGCCGCGCCGTTCACCCGGCTGCGCCCGCTTCTCGCCCCCGGCCAGCGCGATCCTGCCACCTGCGCGACGGCGCCGCGGTGGGCGAGCTCGCCGCCTAGCTGACCGCGCAGGGCTTCGGCGCACTCCGACTCTGGACGTCCTCGAAGCGCTCGGCGGCCCGCGCGAACGCATCCGCACCACCACGCGCCGCCAGCGATCCCCGCCGACATCACCACCCCCGTCGCGGTCGCGATCGACGCCGCGGGGCCCGGCCCTGCCGCGCGCCCGGGCCTGCCGGACGATCTGTTCGCAGCATGACGGCCAGATCACCAAACGCCCGATCCGCGCGCTGACGCTCTCCGCGCTCGCCCCGCGCCCCGGCGAGACCCTGTGGGACATCGGCGCAGGCTCCGGCTCGATCTCGATCGAATGGCTGCTTGCCGCCCCCGCCAGCCGCGCCGCGGCGTTCGAGGCGCGACCCGACCCGCGCCGCCCGCGCCCGCGCCAACGCGGACGCCTTCGGTCTCGCGCAGCGCTACAGCGTCACCGAGGCAACGCCCCCGACGGCCTGACAACCCTGCCCCGCCCCGATGCCGTCTTCATCGGCGGCGGCGCCTCCGACGCGCTGCTCGACCGCGCTCTGGCCCCTGATGCCGGCGGGCACCCGCCTGGTCGCCAACGCGGTGACGCTGGAGTCCGAGGCGCTGCTTCACCCAATGGTCGGCCCAGAAGGGCGGCACCCTTCTGCGGATCGACCTGGCCGAGGCGCAGCCGCTCGGCCGCAAGCGCGGCTGGCAGGCGCGCCGCCCGGTCGTGCAGTGGAGTGTCACGACATGAGGATCGCAGGCCTCGGTTTTCGCGCCGCCGCCACGCCCGAGGCCCTGCACGCCGCCCTGACGGCGGCGGGCGGCATGTCGACGGCGCTCGCCACCGCCAGCGACAAGGCCGGCGCCCCGGCCCTTGCCGACCCTCGCCGCGCGCCTGGACCTGCCGATCCTGTCGATCCCGCCCGAGGCGCTGGCGGCGCAACCCGTGCAAACCCACTCGCCCCGCGTGCAATCGCGTTATAATACCGGCTCACTGGCCGAGGCCGCAGCGCTCGCCGCGGCCGGCCCCGGCGCGCGCCTGACCGGCCCGCGCGTGACCTCGCCAGACGGCATGGCCACCGCCGCCATCGCGGAAAGGAACGACGCATGACCGTCCATTTCATCGGCGCCGGCCCCGGCGCGGCCGACCTGCTGACCCTGCGCGGCCGCGACCTGATCGCCGCCTCGCCGGTCTGCCTCTATGCCGGCTCGCTGGTGCCCGAGGGCGTCCTCGCCCATTGCCCGCCCGGCGCGCGGATCGTCAACACCGCGCCGCTGTCGCTCGACGAGATCATCGCGGAGATCGCCGCCGCCCATGCCGCAGGGCAGGATGTCGCCCGGCTGCATTCCGGCGACCTCTCGATCTGGTCGGCGATGGGCGAGCAGCTCCGCCGGCTGCGCGCGCTTGGGCATCCCCTATGATGTCACCCCCGGCGTGCCCTCCTTCGCCGCCGCCGCCGCCGCGCTTGGCGCGGAACTGACGCTGCCCGGCCTCGCGCAATCGGTGGTTCTGACCCGCACCGCTGGCCGCGCCTCGCCGATGCCCGAGGGCGAAACGCTGCCGCCTTCGCCGCCACCGGCGCGACGCTCGCCATCCACCTGTCGATCCACGCGCTGCCCCACGTCGTGGCCGAGCTGACCCCGCATTACGGCGCCGATTGCCCGGTCGCCGTGGTCTGGCGCGCCAGCTGGCCCGATCAGCGGGTCATCCGCGCCACGCTCGCCACCATCGAGGCCGCCGATCGGCGAAGGCATCGAGCGCACCGCGCTGATCCTCGTCGGCCGCGCCCTCGCTGCCGAAGGCTTCGACGAAAGCCGCCTCTACGCCGCCGATTACGACCGCCGCTACCGCCCCACCGGCACCAACCCCCGTTTCCCGGAGGGGACATGACCCCCGCCCTGCTGATCTCCGCCCCGGCCTCGGGCACCGGCAAGACCACGCTGACCCTCGGCCTCGCCCGCGCCTTCCGCGACCGCGGGCTGGCGGTGCAGCCGTTCAAGAGCGGGCCGGATTACATCGACCCGGCCTTCCACACCGCCGCCACCGGCCGCGCCTCGGTCAACCTCGACAGCTGGGCGATGCAACCCGGCCAGATCGCCAGCCTCGCCACCCGGGCCGAGGGTGCCGACCTGATCCTCGCCGAAGGCTCGATGGGCCTGTTTGACGGCGTGGCCCTGCCCGGCGAGCATGGCACCGGCGCCAGCGCCGACCTTGCCGCCTGATGGGCTGGCCGGTGGTGCTGGTGCTCGACACCTCGGGTCAGGCGCAGACCGCCGCCGCCGTGGCGCAGGGCCTCGCCCGCTTCCGCCCCGGCCTGCCCTTCGCGGGCGTGGTGCTGAACCGCGTCGCCTCGCCCCGGCATGAGGCGCTGATCCGCAAGGGGATGGAGCAGGCCGGCATCGCCGTCTTCGGCGCCCTGCCGCGCAACCCCGCCATCACCATGCCCGAACGCCACCTCGGCCTCGTGCAAGCCGCCGAACACCCGGCGCTGGAACCCCTGCTGGCCGAGGCCGCCCGCTTCGTCGCCGCGCATTGCGACCTCGACGCGCTGCGCGCCGCCGCCGCCTCTGGCCCCGGCCCCGAACCCACCACGCAACGCCCGACGCCCCCCGGCCAGCGCATCGCACTGGCCCAGGACGCGGCGTTTTCCTTCACCTACCCGCATCTGCTCGACGGCTGGCGCGCGGCGGGGGCAGAGATCCTGCCGTTCTCGCCGCTCGCCGACGAAGGCCCCGACGCAAGCGCCGATACCTGCTGGCTGCCCGGCGGCTATCCGGAACTGCATGCGGCACAACTCGCCGCTGCCACCCGCTTCCGCACCGCGCTGCAAGGCTTCGCCGAAACCCGCCCGGTCCATGGCGAATGCGGTGGCTATATGGCGATGGGCGCGGGCCTGATCGACGCACAGGGCACACGCCACGAAATGGCCGGCCTTCTCGGCCTCGTCACCTCCTACGAAAAGCGCCGGATGCACCTTGGCTATCGCCTCGCCCAACTCGCGGCGCCGCTGCCCGGCCACCCGCAGGGCGCGCGGCTGCGCGGCCATGAGTTCCACTACTCCACCATCCTCGAGCAGCCCGATGCCCCGCTTGCCGCCGTCACCGACGCCAATGGCGATCCGGTCGCCGAGACCGGTTCGCGCCGCGGCCAGGCCAGCGGCACCTTCTTCCACCTTATCGCAGGCGCCTCATGACCGGCTTCGTCTCCTTCGTCTCTTCCGGCCCGGGTGATCCGGAATTGCTGACCCTCAAGGCCGTCAACCGCATCGCCGCCGCCGACGC
This sequence comes from uncultured Pseudomonadota bacterium, assembly GCA_963837565.1. Classification (GTDB taxonomy): domain Bacteria; phylum Pseudomonadota; class Alphaproteobacteria; order Rhodobacterales; family Rhodobacteraceae; genus Solirhodobacter. The sequence continues at coordinate 63,929 of CAWIOC010000018.1, read as the reverse complement.
GATCCTGTTCGACGATCTCTCGGCGGGCCCGATCCTCGCCCATGCCCGCGCCGATGCCGACCTTGTCGGCGTCGGCAAACGCGCCGGCCGCGCCTCGCCGAAACAGGATCAGGTCAGCCGTCTGCTGGTCGATTACGCCCAGACCGGCGCCCGCGTCGTGCGCCTGAAATCCGGCGATGCGGGCATCTTCGGGCGGCTGGAAGAGGAAATCGTCGCGCTTCGCGCCGCCGCCATCCCGTTCGAGATCATCCCCGGCGTGCCCTCCGCCTGCGCCGCCGCAGCCCTGGCCGAGATCCCGCTGACCCGCCGCCTGACCGCGCGCCGCGTGCAATTCGTCACCGGCCATGACGTCACCGGCCACCTCCCCGACAGCCTGAACATGGCAGCCCTTGCCGACCCGCAGGCGACCACCGTGGTCTATATGGGCAAACGCACCTTCCCCGCGCTGGTCGCAGGCGCTTGATCGCCCATGGCCTGTCCCCCGACACACCCGCGCTGCTCGCCGAATCCGTCAGCCACCCCGAGCAATCCCTGACCCGCACCACCATCGCCAAACTCGCCGCCCGCCTGGCCACAGACATCGGCACCGCCCCGGCGCTGATCCTCTACGGCGCGCTCGCCGATACCCCCGACCTGCCCGAGTCCCCATGACCAGCCTCACCCTGATCGGCATCGGCACCGGCAACCCCGAACACCTGACGCTTCAGGCGATCCGCGCGCTGAACGCCGCCGACCTGATCCTGATCCCGCGCAAGGGCCCGGCCAAGGAAGACCTCGCCGACCTGCGCCGCCAGATCTGCGCCGAGGTGCTGACCAACCCCGCCACCCTCGCCGAATTCGACCTGCCAAGCCGCGACCCCGCCATCCCCGACTACCGCGCCAGGGTCGAGGCCTGGCACGACGCCATCGCCGCCGCATGGTCCCGTGAAATCGCCGCCCGCCCGGCGGCCAGCAATGTGGCCCTGCTGGTCTGGGGCGACCCCTCGCTCTATGACAGCACGCTGCGCATCGCGGCCCGCCTTGGCCTGCCGACCACCGTGATCCCCGGCATCACCTCGCTCCAGACCCTCGCCGCCGCCCATGCCATTCCGCTCAATGAGATCGGCGCGCCCTTCCTCGTCACCACCGGCCGGCAACTGCGCGACCACGGCTGGCCCGCCTGCGCCGATACGCTGGTGGTGATGCTCGACGGCGACTGCGCCTTCCAGACCCTGCCGCCGCAGGGAATCACCATCCACTGGACCGCCTTCGCCGGCATGCCGCAGGAACTCAGCCTGTCCGGCCCGCTCGCCGAAACCGGCCCGCAGATCATCGCCACCCGCGATGAGGCCCGCGCCCGCCACGGCTGGATCATGGATATCTACCTGCTCCGCCGCGCCTGAGACGCGCCCTGTCGCAATTCGCCTCGACAGCGGCGCCGTCCCGCGCCAATACTGACCCCGACTGGTTCCGAACAGGCCAAGCCTGTCGGATTAATAGGGAACACGGTAGGGACGACCCATCAGGGGCCCGATCCGTGGCTGCCCCCGCAACTGTAAGCGGCGACTGCCTGTCCGCAGGACCACTGGGAAACCGGGAAGGTCGGACAGGCGGAATGACCCGCGAGCCAGGAGACCTGCCCGTCATCGCGCAATCGGCTGCGCCAGCCCCAATTGGGGCTCGCGGCCCCGTATTCCGGCACGGCGGGTGCTCGGAAGAAAGACTGAACGATGCTCAACCGGATATTTGACTCCGCTTCTCCCCAGTTGAAACGCAAGATCGCGATGGTGATCGGGTTTCTTATTGTCTTCAACATCTTCGCCTGGGCCTGGGCGTTCATCGCCTTCCGCGAGTACCCGCTTTTGCTGGGCACCGCGCTGCTGGCCTACAGCTTCGGCCTGCGCCATGCGGTCGACGCCGACCATATCGCGGCGATCGACAACATCACCCGGAAGATGATGCAGGAAGGCAAGCGCCCGGTCGCGGTGGGCCTGTTCTTCTCGCTCGGGCATTCCACCATCGTGGTCCTGCTCTCTCTGGTCGTCGCGGTCACCGCCCATGCCCTGCAAGGCCGCTTTGACGACTATCGCGCCGTCGGCGGCATCATCGCCACGCTGACCTCCGCCTTCTTCCTCTTCACCATCGCCGGGGCCAACTCGGTGATCCTGGTGAACACCTGGCGCAGCTTCCAAAGGGTCAAGGCCGGCGGCACGCTGGTCGAGGATGACCTCGACATCCTGCTTTCCGGCGGCGGTCTGATGGCGCGCGTCTTCCGCCGCATGTTCCGCCTGATCGAGCGGAACTGGCACGTCTACCTGCTCGGCTTTCTCTTCGGCCTCGGCTTCGACACGGCAACCGAGGTTGGCCTGCTCGGCATCTCGGCCACCACCGCCTCGGGCGGCATCTCGCCCTGGGCGATCATGGTGTTCCCGGTCCTGTTCTGCGCCGGCATGGCGCTGATCGACACCGCAGACGGCATCCTGATGCTCGGTGCCTATGGCTGGGCCTTCCAGAAACCGCTGCGCAAGCTCTACTACAACCTGACCATCACCGCGCTGTCGGTCGCCATCGCGATCATCGTCGGCGGGATCGAGACTCTGGGTCTGATCCAGGACAAGCTGAGCCTCAGCGGCCCCTTCTGGGACGGTGTCGGCACGATCTCCGCCAATTTCGGCCTGCTCGGTTACGGCATCATCGGGTTGTTCATCCTTGGCTGGCTCGCCTCGGTCGTGATCTACAAGGTCCGCGGCTATGACGAGATCAGCCATAGCCCGCTCGACGTTCCGACCGGTGGCGCCTCCGTCTGGCCGCCGCAGCCCTGACGCGTTCGAACGCCGGGTCTCTGCGGTCATCTGTGCCACGTTTGTGCAGATGCAGCCTGACGTCAGACCGGCGGCAAAACCGGCCGACCATTTCCACCTCTGCGCGGAACTGGTCGGCCGGTCCTGCCCGGATCACCAGCGCGACGCCGCGGCGCGCTCGGACCGCGCTACGGCCCCGGAAAGACGCTCTTGTCAGCGTCGGCCATCCTCCGCCGAAGCGGCCCAGTCTGCGCACAATCCTTAAGAAATTTTCGGATATTCCACGATCTCGCCTTAATTTTACGATCTGAACGTCGTAAGTCCGAGTGTGTAAGTTTGGGGATCGTACAAATGAGAATTCTAGCTGTCGATGATGATCAGTCGATCCGCGATCTGGTGCCGATGATATTGGCCGGCGCGGATTATGACGATGTCACGGTCGCCGGATCCGCCGACGAAGCACTGCAGCTGATCGAGGCGCAGGACGTTCCCTTCGATTGCCTGATGCTCGACGTGCAGATGCCCGGCATGGACGGGATCGATCTGTGCCGCGTCATTCGCAAGATGCCGGAATATGCGCGCAGCCCGATCATCATGCTGACGGCGCAGCGCGACCGTGCCGCGATTGATGGCTCCTTTGCCGCCGGCGCCACCGACTATGTCACCAAGCCGCCGGAAATCCTCGAACTTTGCACCCGCGTCCGTCTGGCTGAACTGCTGGTCGAAGGCCAGCGCCGTGGCCGCGCGGTCCTGCAATCCGACCATGGCGATGCGGATTACGCACGCCTCGACACCGATGACCGGATTGCCGACGCGATCGAAATCAGCGGCGTCACGGGGTTCGTGCCGGCCTTCGCCTTCACCAACTACCTCGCCCAGTTGTCGCGCGCGCGGCTCAGCGTTTCGAACTTCTTCTGCGTGCGTCTCAACCAGATCGAACATGTCCACGCGCTTTGCACGCCGCCGGAATTCCAGCACGCCCTGACCCAGGTCGCCGCCGCCATTGCCGAGGTGATGCGCGGGCGCGGCTTCGTGATGACCTATGCCGGAAACGGCAATTTCATCTGCAACGCCAGAGGCGCGGAACCGCGTCCCTCCGTCGAGCTCGAGCGCGAGATCCAGTTCCTGATCGACGAGAAGGACCTCTGCCTCGACACCGGCGCGCCGCTCGACATTGAGATCGGCGTCGGTGCGCCGCTGCAGCCCTCCGGCAGCGCGGGCCTCGACCCCGAGACGCTGATCCGCCAGACGATCACCAGCGCCGTCACCCGGATCATCGAGAAGCGATCGACCCCGACGCGGCCCAACATCCGCCATGTGAACGTCTGACTTCAGGACGTTTCGCTTCGCACCCGAAGATCGCGCAAAAGCGGGCGACCCGACGGTCGCCCACGCAGCGCTGCCCGCCCGGTAATCCGATCAGCCGATCACCTCGAACCGGTCCACATCGACCATTCCGTGGTCGGTGATCTTCAGATGCGGGATGACCGGCAGGCAGAGGAAGGCGAGCTGCAGGAACGGCTCTTCCAGCTCCACCCCCAGCCCGCGCGCCGCCGCCCGCAGATGGACCAGCGCCGCCTGCACCACCTCGAAGGGCTCCAGGCTCATCAGCCCCGCCACCGGCAGCGCAACCTCGGCCAGAACCTCGCCCCCGGCAACGACGACGAAACCGCCCTCGATCTGCCCCAGCCGGTTCGCGGCCAAAGCCATGTCATCATAATCCACCCCGACCACCGCGATATTGTGGTGGTCATGGCAGACGGTCGAGGCGATCGCCCCCCGCTTCAGGCCGAACCCCTTGACGAAGCCGGTCGCGATATTGCCGTTCACGCCATGCCGCTCGATCACCGCGATCTTCACCAGATCGCGCGCCACGTCGGGGCGCTTGTCCCCATCCTGCGGCGCGATCGGTTCCACCAGATGCTCGGTGATGATCTTGCCCGGCAGAATGCCGATCACCGGGGTCTCGACCCGGTTGCCCGCGCTGCGGAACTGCGCCGCCACCACCGGCCGCGCCTTGACCGAATGTCGCGCCACCGGCGGCAGGATCTCGCGCCCTGCGAAGGCCGCATCATCCACCACCACCCCGCCACAGATCACGCCCTGCGCGCGGCAGCCTTCCAGCGTGTCGAGCATCACGATATCCGCCCGCCTGCCCGGCGCGATCAGCCCGCGATCCTTCAACCCGAAGGCTTCCGCCGCCGACAGGCTCGCCGCGCGATAGACCGCCAGCGGCGGCGCGCCCAAGGCGATGGCGGTGCGGATGACATAATCCAGATGCCCGTGTTCCGCGATGTCCAGCGGGTTCCGGTCATCGGTGCAAAAGGCGATATAGGGCGAATGCCGCTCGGTGATGATCTCGGCCAGCGCGTGCAGGTCCTTGGAAACCGAGCCTTCGCGGATCAGCACCCGCATCCCCTTGCGCAGCTTCTCCATCGCCTCGGCCGCTGTCGTCGCCTCATGCTCGGTGCGGATTCCGGCGGCGATATAGCCGCACAGGTCCAGCCCGCGCAGAAGCGGCGCGTGGCCATCGATATGGCGCCCCGGCAAAGGCCTCAAGCTTGGCCATGCAGCCCGGATCGCGGAAGATCACGCCCGGATAATTCATGAACTCCGCCAGCCCGATCACCCGGGGATGATCCATCAGCGGCACCAGATCCGCCGCCTCCAGCCGCGCCCCGGTCGTCTCCATATGCGTGGACGGCACGCAGGACGACAGGTTCACCCGGATATCCATCACCGTGCGGGATGAGGCGTCGAGGAAATAGCCGATCCCCTCCAGCCCCGCAGACATTGGCGATCTCATGCGGATCGCAGATCGCCGTGGTCACGCCGCGCGGGCAGACGCAGCGGTCGAACTCAAAGGGCGTGACCAGAGAGCTTTCGATATGCAGATGCGTGTCGATGAACCCGGGGACGAGGATGCGGCCGCGGCAATCGATCTCGCGCGTCCCGGCATAGGTCTCGTAGACGCCGACGATGGTCTCGCCGCAGATCGCCACATCGGTCTCGACCAGCTCGCCGGTGATCAGGTCGAAGACCCGCCCGCCCTTCAGGACCAGATCCGCCGCCACTTCACCGCGCCCCTGCGCGATCCTGTCCGCCAGTCCCATTGCCTGCCCCTCTTGCTGCCTTGCACGCAGAAGACCCCAACCCGGCGCTGGCGTCCAGACCTGCCCCTTGCAGCGCCCCCACGATCCGTGCTTGATCGCCGCGCAGTTCGTTCAGGACCTTTCCATGCGCCCCCTTGTCGGTATCGTCATGAAGCTGGCCTCGGTCAGTTTCTTCATCGTCATGACATCCTGCATCAAGGCGGTGTCAGACCGCGTCCCGGCGGGTGAGGCGGTGTTCTTCCGCTCGACCTGCGCGCTGCCCGCGATCCTGCTCTGGCTGGTGGCGCGGCGGCGATTTCCCGGCCGGGCTGCGCATCCACTCGCCCGCAGGCCACCTGCTGCGCGGCCTTCTGGGCACCAGTGGCATGGCCTGCGGCTTTGCCGCACTCGGCTATCTGCCGCTGCCAGAGGTGACAGCCATCGGCTATGCCGCCCCGCTGCTGACGGTGATCTTCGCGGCAGTCCTGCTCGGGGAAAAGGTGCACGTCTTCCGCTATCACGGCGGTGGCCCTTGGCCTTGTCGGGGTGCTGATCGTGCTTTGGCCCGATCTCGTTGCCGTCCGCGGCGGCGCGCAGAACCGGGTGGAAACCATCGGCGCGGCGATCGTGCTCGGCGGCGCCGTGTTCTCTGCGCTGGCACAGGTCTGGGTGCGGCGACCTCGTGCAGACCGAGAATGTCTCGGCCATCGTCTTCTTCTTCGCTCTGACGGCCACGGCCCTGTCGCTTCTGACCCTTCCTTTCGGGTGGGTCCTGCCAACGCTGCAGGAAACCGCGCTGCTGGTCTCGGCGGGCCTGTTCGGCGGGGTCGGGCAGATCCTTCTGACCTCAAGCTACCGCGAGGCTGACGCCTCTTTGATCGCACCGTTCGAGTACGCTCGATGATCCTCGCCCTGCTGGTCGGCTGGTTCATCTTTGCCGAGTCCGCCTTCGGTCACCACCCTGATCGGGGCGGCGATCATCGGTTGCGGCCGGCATCCTGATCATCTGGCGCGAACGCCAGCTTGGCCTGAAACGCGCCCGTCAACGCCGGGCCATGTCGCATTTCGGCTGATCCTGAAAAAGCGGGGGGCTGTCTGCCCCCGCACCCCCCGAGAGTATTTTTGCCAAGAAGAAGCGCGACCCCCTCAGGATCACGCCGCCTCGGTCACGCCTTCGGGCAGTTTCGCACCGGTCATGAAGGCCACCGCATCCGACATCGAATATTGCTTCGGGTCGATCACGCAAAGCCGTTTGCCCAGACGGTGGATATGGATCCGGTCCGCCACCTCGAAGACATGCGGCATGTTGTGGCTGATCAGGATGATCGGAATGCCGCGCGACTTCACGTCCTGGATCAGCTCCAGCACCCTGCGGCTTTCCTTGACGCCCAGCGCCGCTGTCGGCTCATCGAGGATGATGACCTTGGACCCGAAGGCCGCCGCCCGCGCCACCGCCACACCCTGGCGCTGGCCGCCCGACAGCGTCTCGACCGCCTGATGGATGTTCTGGATCGTCATCAGTCCCAGCTCGCTCAGCTTGTCGCGCGCGATCCGCTCCATCTCGGCCCGGTCGAGCATGCGAAACACCGACCCCATGATCCCGGGCTTGCGCATCTCGCGCCCCATGAACATGTTGTCGGCGATCGACAGCGCCGGGCGACATCGCCAGGGTCTGATAGACCGTCTCGATCCCCGCCGCCGCGCGCGTCGATCGGCGAGGTGAAATTGACCTTCTTGCCGTCGAGGTAGATCTCGCCCTCATCCGGGATGCACCGCGCCCGACACCGCCTTGATCAGCGTCGACTTGCCGGCGCCGTTGTCGCCGATCACCGCCAGGATCTCGCCCGGATAGAGGTCGAAGTCGCAGTGATCGAGGGCGGTGACCTTGCCGTAGCGCTTCACCAGGTTGCGGCCTTTGAGAATGGGTTCCATCACGCAGACGCCTTTCTGATCCACTGGTCCACGGCCACGGCCGCGATGATGAGCATGCCGATCAACAGATAGGTCCATTGCGGATCGGTGCCGTACATCGCCGAGGCCGAGCGAGAAGACGCCGACGATCAGCGCCCCGAACATCATGCCCAGGATCGAGCCGCGCCCGCCGAACAGCGAGATGCCACCGATCACCACGGCGGTGATCGAGTTGATGTTCTCGAACTGCCCCGAGGTCGGCGAGACCGAGCCGAGCCGCCCGATCAGCGCCCAGCCCGCCAGCGCGCAGATGATGCCCGAGACGTATAGACCGAGACCAGCACGGCTTTGACCTTCACGCCGGCCAGTTCCGCCGCCTCCGGATCATCGCCCACGGCATAGACATGGCGGCCCCAGGCGGTGTGGCGCAAGCACATAGGCCAGCCCCAGCACGAGCGCGACCATCATGATCGCGCCATAGGTCAGGACCGCGCCGCCGATCTGCACGGTATTGCCGAAGAACTGCAAGCAGCGGCGCCTTGTCCTCGATATCCTGCGCGCGGATCGTTTCGTTCGCCGAGAACAGGAAGTTCGAGCGCCAGCACGATCTGCCACATGCCCAGCGTCACGATGAACGGCGGCAGCTTCATCGCGGCGACCAGCATGCCGTTGATCAAGCCGATCGCGGCGCCGAACAGCGATGCCACAGGCCACCGCGATGCCGGTCGGCAGGCCATAGCGGAAGGTGAACTGCCCCATGATCACCGAGGACAGCACCATGATCGCGCCCACCGACAGCTCGATGCCGGCGGTCAGGATGACCAGCGTCTGCGCCGCGCCGACGATGCCGGTGATCGCCACCTGCTGAGATCAGCGTCAGCGCATAGGCGCGAAAAGAACTTGCGCCCCAGAAGGGCAGCCCGAAGATCAGGATCGAGGCCAGCAGCACGATCAGCGGCACGATCGACGGCGTCTGGTGCAACATGCCGCTGAAACTGCTGCACCGCCGATCTGTCGGCTCGGCGAATTCCGCCACGCTTGTCGGGCCTGGTCTTGATCGCGGTTTCGAAGCTCCTGCGGGCCCCGCACGTCACGTCGCCATGCATGTCCCCTCCTGTCGACCCCGCTCCCCGGGGCCGGATGTGACGAAGGGGGCGGCGTGTCCACCGCCCCCAGACTCTCAGTTGACGCTCAAGCGCCTGTCAAATCAGCCCCAGCAGAGCTCGGCGCCCTTCTTGATGTCGATCGACTTCGACGCCCGTCGACCGGGTGATCGGTGACCAGCTGCACGCCGGTGTCGAAGAAGTCCTTGCCTTCGGTCGGCTTCGGCTTGGTGCCGTCCTTGGCAAAGGCGGCGATCGCCTCGATGCCCTTGGACGCCATCAGCAGCGGATATTGCTGCGAGGTGGCGCCGATCACGCCATCCTTGACGTTCTTGACGCCCGGGCAGCCGCCATCGACCGAAACGATCAGCACGCCCTTGGCCTTGCCCACGGCCTTCAGCGCCTGATAGGCACCTGCCGCAGCCGGCTCGTTGATCGTGTAGACGACGTTGATCCCCGGGTCCTTGGCCAGCAGGGTTTCCATCGCCTTGCGGCCGCCCTCTTCGTTGCCGGCCGTCACTTCATGGCCGACGATGCGCGGATCGGTCTCGTCGCCCCATTTGTTCGGATCGCCGCAGCTCGATGCCGAAGCCCTTCAGGAAGCCCTGGTCGCGCAGCACGCCAACCGAGAGGCTGCGACACGGCGAGGTCCAGCATCGCGATCTTGGCGATCCTTGGCCTTGTCGCCCATCGTCGCCTTGGCCCATTCGCCGATCAGCTTGCCCGCCTGCGAAGTTGTCGGTGGCGAAGGTCATGTCGGCGCGCGTCGATCGGATCAAGCGGCGTGTCGAGCGCGATCACCAGCAGGCCCGCGTCGCGCGCCTTCTTGACCGAAGGCACGATCGCCTTGGTGTCCGAGGCGGTGATCAGGATCCCCTTGGCGCCATCGGCGATGCAGGTCTCGATCGCGGTGACCTGGCTTTCGTTGTCGCCGTCGATCTTGCCGGCATAGGCCTTGAAGTGATGCCCAGCTTCTTGGCCTCGGCCTGCGCGCCTTCCTTCATCTTCACGAAGAAGGGGTTGGTGTCGGTCTTGGTGATCAGGCAGGCGCTGGTCCGCAGCCGACACCGACCCGGCAGACAGCAGGGCAACAGCAGCGGCGCCCAACAGGGCGCTGGTTTTGAATTTGGTCAAGGTAGTCCTCCCAGGGTGAGTTTCGGACCGCTCCTGCAGTCCTTCTTTTGGATCGCCAGCCGCAGTGGTTCCTCCCGCCGCGATGCCACTACAGAACCCGATTCCCCCCCTCAGGTCAAGTTAAATAAATCACTCTTATTTAGTATTGACAGCGAGGCCGCTTCCTCCGCACTCTGCTCGGAATAACTGCGGTCAGCGCAGAACCGATGGCGAGAACGCCACGGGAGGAGATTGCGAAACGATCGGGCGCGCGGACCGTGCAGCGGCAGACCGGACTCGGAACGCCGGGGCCGGACTGTCGGGCCAGACTGTCGGGCTCAAGCCAGAATAGCGTACCTTAAATGGGCGGAAAGTCACACTATGCTGATCGGAATCCCGTCAATCCTCGGACCAGAGCTGCTCTTCACCCTGCGCTCGATGGGGCATGGCGATGAAATCGCACTGGTCGATGGCAACTACCCGGCGCAGGAGCACGCCCGGCGCCTGATCCGCGCGGATGGCCACGCTCTGCTTCCCCTGCTCGAAGCGATCCTGTCGGTCCTGCCGCTGGACACGCCGATGCCCGCGATCCTGCGCGCCTCGCTTGGCAATGACCCCGCGCAACGCGGCCCGATTCACCAACGCGATCGATGCGCTCTGTGCCCGCCTCACCCCGGACCACCCGGTCACGCCGCTGTCAGGCGACGCCCTCTATCCCAGGATAAGCGGCGCCCATACCATCGTCGCCACCAGCGAGCCGGAGCTCTTCGCCAATGTCATCCTGCGCAAGGGGGTCATTCTGCCCTGCCTGTTGTCACCTGAATCCCGGGAAATCATTCTCCGTGAAGGAAATCGTCGCCCCCGCTGCCGACCGTCCCCCTGCCGAGGGGCAGGGCCTGCGCGGCTCGAACCAAAGTCGGGATGCGCGCCTATAACGAACGCCTCGTCCTGTCGCTCGTGCGCCAGCACGGCGCGCTGGCCAAATCCGATATCGCACGGATCACCGGCCTCTCGGCGCAGACCGTCTCGGTCATCATGCGCGGGCTGGAAGCGGATGGTCTTCTGCCCCGCGCGACCCGATCCGCGGCCGCATCGGCCAGCCCTCGATGCCGATGTCGACTCGCGCCCGCCGGGGCGTTCTTCTTCGGGCTGAAGATCGGCCGGCGCAGCGTCGACCTCGTGCTGATCGACTTTCTCGGCACGATCATCGCCGAGCGGCGCTCGACCTATCGCTACCCGACGCCCGAAGCCGTCGTGCGCTTCGTCGAACTGGCGCTGCCCGCCCTGACCGAGGCGCTGCCACCCGCCGCCCGTGGACGCATCGGCGGCCTCGGCATCGCGATGCCGTTCCAGCTCTGGAACTGGGCGCAATACATCGGCGCGCCGCAGGCCGAAATGGACGCCTGGCGCCACCGCGATATCCAGGCCGAGATCGCAGCCTTCTGCGACATGCCGGTCTATATCCAGAATGACGCCACGGCGGCCTGCGGCGCCGAACTGGTGTTCGGGACCGGCGAGCGGCCCAAGGATTTCCTGTATTTCTACATCGGCTATTTCGTCGGCGGCGGCGTGGTGCTGAACGGCCAGCTGTTCACCGGCCGCACCGGCAATGCCGGCGCCCTCGGCTCGATCCCGGTGCCGGGCCCGGATGGCAAGATGACCCAGCTGATCTCGGTCGCCTCGATGGCCTCGCTCGAACGCTATGTGCTGCAGGCCGGCGGCAATACCGACCCGCTCTGGGAAACGCCGCCACACTGGTTCGTCGATCCGCTGGCACTGGCCCGCTGGCTGCGCGAAGTGGCGACCGGCCTTGCCCATGCCATCGTCGCGGCCAGCGCGGTGCTCGACGTCGGCACCGTCCTGATCGACGGCTGGATGCCGGCCGAAGTGCGCAGCACTCTGGTCGAGCGCACCCGCGCGGCACTGGCGACACTCGACGTGGCCGGGATCGAAACCCCGGTGATCCGCGAAGGCACCGTGGGCGACCGCGCCCGGTCGCTCGGCGCCGCCTCGATCCCCCTGTCATTGCGCTATCTGGTCGACCCCAACGCGATGCAAAAGGAAAACTAGCACCCCATCTGGACATTCCCGCTCGCTGCCCTGCCCCGGCTGGTGTAAGCGGTAGGGCAGTCGAAGCTTCGGAGCCGTTTGAATAATGCTAGATCTGACCGGTCATTGGACGGGGGTCCTCTCCCTGATCATCTTCGTGGGCGCCTATGTCCTCGTGATTCTCGAAGAAGCCACCCAGATGCGCAAATCCAAGCCCGTGATGATGGCCGCGGGGCTGATCTGGGCGCTGATCGGGGTCGCCTATGCGATGGCCGGACGCGGCGGCGAGGTGCATGCGCAGGCGCTCGAAGTGATCGAGCAATATGGCGAGCTGTTCCTGTTCCTGCTGGTCGCCATCACCTATGTGAACACGCTGGAAGAACGCCGCGTCTTCGAGGTGCTGCGGGTCAAGCTGGTCAACCTTGGCCTCAGCTATCGCCAGCTGTTCTGGCTCACCGGCATCCTGGCCTTCTTCCTGTCGGCCCTGCTCGACAACCTGACCACCGCACTGATCATGGGCGCGGTGGTTCTGGCCGTCGGCGCCAACTCGCCGCGCTTCGTGGCACTGGCCTGCATTTCGCTTGTGGTCGCGGCCAACGCCGGCGGCGCCTTCTCGCCCTTCGGTGACATCACCACATTGATGGTCTGGCAGGCCGGCAAGCTCGGCTTCACCGAATTCTTCGACCTCTTCGTGCCCTCGGCGGTGAACTGGCTGGTGCCCGCCGTCATCATGTATTTCGCGCGTGCCCAAGACGAAACCGGAACCCCATACCGAAAGCATCACTGCCAAGCCCGGTTCGCTCGGCGTCATCGTGCTCTTCGGCTGCACCATCCTGACCGCGATCCTGTTCAAGGACTTTCTGCAGCTTCCCCCGGCGATGGGCATGATGCTGGGCCTCGGCTACCTGCAGATCTGGTCCTATTTCCTGCAGCGCAAGGGCTCGCGCGCAGAACGATGGCGACATGGTGCTCGACAGCTTCACCCAGGTCGCGCGGGTGGAATGGGACACCCTGCTGTTCTTCTTCGGGATCATCTTCGCGGTCGGCGGTCTGGGCGTTCTGGGCTACCTCGCCTTCGCCTCGCAGTTTCTCTACACCGGGCTCGGCGATACCCATGCCAATGTCATCATCGGCGCACTCTCGGCGATCGTCGACAATATCCCGCTGATGTTCGCCGTCCTCACGATGGACCCGAAGATGGCCGACGGCCAATGGCTGATGATCGCCCTGACCTGCGGCACCGGCGGCTCGCTCCTCTCCATCGGCTCGGCCGCCGGGGTCGCGCTGATGGGGCAGGCAAAGGGCGCCTATACCTTCTCGAGCCACCTGAAATGGACCTGGGCCATCGCCCTCGGATATGCCGCGAGCATCGGCGCCCATCTGGTGATCAACGCCGCCCGCTTCTGACCCTGCGGAGGCGCCTGACGGCGCCACCTCCTTTGCCTCGCCTGCGCCGCCTGCGCGGCTCAGGCTCAGGGCGCCTCCGGCGGGAGTATTTCGGCCAAGAAGAAATCGAGGGGATCTCTCCTCTTCGCATTTAGGCCGCCGCAGGACAGTGCGGCGCAACCCTGGGGGCGACCCCAGGTCTTTGACCAAATGGTCAAAACCCCTTGCGCCGATACATCGCCCATGCCACCGTCAGCCATCGCCGCGACCGGAGGAGACCTTGCAGAGCGAATCCCATTCCCCGGCCCATGCGCTCGCCACCACCAAGGAGGCGCTGCCGCAGACCACGCATGCGCGCAACCCCGGGATGGCCCTCGACCTCGACTGGGTCGCCTCGGTGCAGGCCAATACCTCGGCGATCGAGCGCCGCGCAGCCAGCCTGCCCGGCCGCCGCAGCGTCAAGAAGGACTTTCAGGCGGCCTGGCTCTGCAAGGCCATATCGCTGATCGACCTCACCACCCTTTCCGGCGACGACACACCGGGCCGCGTCCAGCGGCTCTGCGCCAAGGCGCGCCAGCCGGTCCGCGCCGACCTGCTGGAAGCTCTCGGCATGCAGGGCCTGACCACCGGCGCGGTCTGCGTCTATCACGAGATGGTCGAACCCGCCGTCCGCGCCCTGGAAGGCAGCACCATCCCCGTCGCGGCCGTCTCCACCGGCTTCCCGGCGGGCCTCTCCCCCTTCCGCCTGCGCATCGCCGAGATCGGTGAAATCGGTCCGGGCCGGGGCGCGCGAGATCGACATCGTCATCTCGCGCCGCCATGTCCTGACCCAGAACTGGCAGGCGCTTTATGACGAGATGGCCGAGATGCGCGCCGCCTGCGGCGAGGCCCATATCAAGGCGATCCTCGCCACCGGCGAGCTCTCCACCCTGCGCAACGTCGCCCGTGCCAGCCTTGTGTGCATGATGGCGGGCGCCGATTTCATCAAGACCTCGACCGGGAAAGAGCCGGTGAACGCCACCCTGCCGGTCTCGCTCACCATGATCCGCGCGATCCGGGAGTACCAGGCGCGCACCGGCATCAAGGTCGGCTACAAACCCGCAGGCGGCATCTCCAAGGCCAAGGACGCGCTGGTCTATCTTGCGCTGATGAAGGACGAACTCGGCCATCCCTGGCTGCAACCCGATCTGTTCCGCTTCGGCGCCTCGTCACTGCTCGGCGATATCGAGCGTCAGCTGGAACACCATGTCACCGGCCGCTATTCCGCCGCCAACCGCCATCCGATGGGATAGACCATGACCATCCGCGACATCTTCGACAGCATGGCCTACGGCCCCGCCCCCGAATCCGCGACCGAGGCGCGGGCCTGGCTGGCCAGACACGAGGCCAGCTTCGGCCCCTTCATCGACGGCGCCTTTGCCAGGCCGGGCGAGACCTTCGCCACCAGGAACCCCGCCACCGGCGAGACCCTCGCCCAGATCACCCAATCCACCCCTGCCGACCTGGATCGCGCCGTTGCCGCCGCCCGCCGCGCCCAGCCGAAATGGGCGGCGCTGTCCGGGCATCAGCGCGCGAAATACCTCTATGCCCTCGCCCGCCTGACCCAGAAACACGCGCGCCTTCTGGCGGTGCTGGAAACCCTCGACAACGGCAAACCGATCCGCGAAAGCCGCGACATCGACGTGCCGCTGGTCGCGCGGCATTTCTCCTATCACGCGGGCCTTGCGCAGCTTCTCGCCGAGGAATGCCCAGGCATGGCGCCGCAGGGCGTCTGCGGCCAGATCATTCCGTGGAACTTCCCGCTCCTGATGCTGGCATGGAAGGTTGCCCCCGCACTTGCCGCCGGCAATACCGTGGTGCTGAAGCCGGCCGAATACACCTCGCTCACCGCCCTGCTCTTCGCCGAGATCAGCCGCGAAGCCGGCCTGCCGAAAGGCGTCCTGAACATCCTTACCGGCGATGGCGAGACCGGTGCCGCACTGGTCGACCATCCCGGCGTTGACAAGATCGCCTTCACCGGCTCCACCGAGGTCGGCCGCCGGATCCGAGAGGCCACCGCCGGCAGCGGCAAGGCCCTGACGCTCGAGCTTGGCGGCAAATCCCCCTACATCGTCTTCGACGACGCCGATCTCGACTCGGCGGTCGAGGGGCTGGTCGACGCGATCTGGTTCAACCAGGGCCAGGTCTGCTGCGCCGGCTCGCGTCTGCTGGTGCAGGAAGGCGTGGCCCCCCGCTTCCACGAGAAACTCAAGCGCCGGATGGACGGGTTGCGCCTCGGAGATCCGCTCGACAAATGCATCGACGTCGGCGCGCTGGTCGACCCGGTGCAACTCGCCGCCATCACCCGCATGGTCGACGCCAATACCGAGGGCGAGACCTACCGCGCCGACACCCCTTTGCCGCAGGGCTGCTTCTACCCGCCCACCCTGATCACCGGCCTCTCCGCCGCCTCGCCGCTGATGCAGGATGAGATCTTCGGCCCGGTCCTGGTCTCGATGACCTTCCGCACCCCGACCGAGGCGGTGGATCTGGCCAACAACACCCGCTACGGGCTGGCGGCGACGCTCTGGACCGAAAACGTCAACCTCGCGCTCGACATCGCACCGAAGCTGCGCGCAGGCGTGGTCTGGGTCAACGCCACCAACCTCTTCGACGCTGCCGCCCCCTTCGGCGGAGTGCGCGAGTCCGGCTTTGGCCGCGAAGGCGGCTGGGAAGGGCTGATGGCCTATCTCAAGCCCGCCGCCAAACCCCGCGCCCTGAAACCGCTCCCCGCCGTGCCGGAACCGAAAGAGCCGCAGGTACCAGGCCTCGACCGCACCGCGAAACTCTATATCGGCGGCAAACAGGCGCGCCCGGACTCCGGCTATTCCCGCGCGATCTGGTCGCCCAGGGGCACGCTTCTGGGCCATGTCGGCCTTGGCAACCGCAAGGACATCCGCAACGCGGTCGAGGCCGCCCATGCCGCCAGGGGCTGGGCAAAAGCCACCGCCTATAACCGGGCGCAAATCCTCTATTACATCGCCGAAAACCTCTCAGCCCGCGCTGCGGAATTCGCCCAGCGCCTGCATGCGATGACCGGCACGCGCGGCGAGGCCGAGGTCGAGGCGTCGATCGAACGCCTGTTCACATTCGCCGCCTGGGCCGACAAATTCGACGGCGCCGTCCGTGCCGTGCCGATGCGCGGCGTGGCCCTGGCCATGGTCGAACCCTGCGGCGTGATCGGCGCGCTTTGCCCGGATGAGGCACCGCTGCTCGGCCTCGTCTCGGTCCTGGCCCCTGCCATCGCGATGGGCAACACCTGCGTGCTGGTCCCCTCGACGCCCTCCCCCTTGGCCGCGACCGACCTCTATCAGGTGCTGGAAACCTCCGACCTGCCCGCGGGCGTGGTCAATATCGTCACCGGCGATCCGGCCGAACTTGCCAAAACGCTGGCCGGTCACATGGACGTGGACGCCGTCTGGTGCTTCTCCTCCACCGACCTTTCGGCCACCGTCGAACGCGAAGCCGCCGCCAACCTCAAGCGGACCTGGGTCAGCAATGGCAAGGCGCGCGACTGGTCAATGCCCGACGCGAAGACCTTCCTGCGCGCCGCGACCGAAACGAAATCGGTCTGGGTGCCCTACGGCGAATAGCCGGGGCGGGCGCGCAGCCCCCGGGCCTCTACAGCCCCAGCACCGCGAGGGTCTCTTCCCCGCCTCCGGCGATCCGGGGGCGGCCAGAGGCGGTCACCCGCACCCGGGCCTCGATGAACATGGTGCGGCCCTCGATCTCGGCCTCCTGCACCTCGCGCTCGACCGTCAGGCGCACATCCTCGGCCCCCGCCGCCCGCGCCTGCGCCTGTGCCGAAGCGCGCAGCGCCGCCTCGGCCGCCGCCAGCGCGGCATCACGCCCGGAAAACAGCTCGGCGCCGGTGGCCAGATGGGCGATGAACCGTCCCTCGCCGGGCGAGGTCACCATCGCCTCGGCATGCATCATCACCTGGCCCACCACGGCGCCGATCGCATTGGCCACGCCCGCATGTTCCGGCAAGACCATCCGCGTGCCCAGCCGCGTGCCCACCGCGCCGTAATAGCTGAGCGCCGAGGCCCCGAGCCCGATCACCGGCACGCCCAGCCGGACCGAGACATCGACCACGCCCGCCCGCCGCTCCAGCCCCGCGCGCGCCAGCCCGTGCCGCGCCAGAACCTCGGGCGCCGCGCCGAAATCGCGGCCATCCTCGTCGAAGGCCGCCTCGAGCAGGCACTCCACCGTCTGCCCGGTCAGCTGCATCGATGATCGCCTGCGCCATCGCCTCGGCGTCCTGCCGCGATCCGGTCGCCCCGCCCGTTGCGCCGTTGCGCGCGAACAGCCGCACCGCCTTTTCCGCCGCCAGCGCCGTCCCATTCCGCCAGCCGTCCCAGCACATGGCTCGCATCCGACGGCGTCACGCCTGACAGCATCACCAGACCGCGCGCCACCAGCCGTGTCATCGCCGCCGCATCCATCCGCGTCAGCAGCGACCGAGGCCAGCGTCGCAGCCCGCCCCCCGATCCGCGCCAGCAGCGCCGCCTCGCGCGCAGACAAGCCCGCCCGCCTGTCCCGCCCATCGGCAGAACGAAGCGCCCGTCCGCATCGCCCGCAACCTCGCTCGCCAGCGCCCGGTCCAGCGCGTCATGCACCAGCGCGCCATGCTCCACCGCCATCAGCGACACCGGCACCAGCCGCCGCGGGCCCAGCCGCAAGCCGCCGCCGAGCCCCTCGCACCAGATGCACCTCGCTGTCGCCGCCCAGCCCGGTGGTGCGCATCGCCACCGCCTCGACCATCGTCCGCCAGCCGCCGACCCGCGCGCCCAAGGGATCGATCTCGGGCCGCCCGTCGCGCAGCAGCGCCACATCCGTGGTCGTCCCGCCGATGTCCGAGACCAGCGCATCCGTCTCGCCGGTCAGCCAGCGCGCGCCGACGATCGAGGCCGCAGGCCCCGACAGGATCGTCTCGATCGGCCGCTCGCGCGCCATCGCGGCGGAAATCAGCGCCCCGTCGCCGCGCACCACCATCAGGGGCGCCGCAATCCCCACCGCTGCCAGATGCGCGCTCGCAGGCATCGATCAGCCGCGCGATCATCCCGATCAGCCGCGCGTTCAGCACCGCCGTCAACGCCCGCTTCGGCCCGTTCAGCCGCGCCGACAGCTCATGCGAACAGGTCACCGGCCGCCCCGTCACCCGCCGGATCACTTCCGCCGCCGCCAGCTCATGCGCCGGATTGCGCACCGCGAAATGCGCCGCCACGGCAAAGCCCTTCACCTCGGGGCCAAGCGCCGCCACCCCTGCCTCCAGCGCCGCAAGATCCAGCGGCGCAACCTCATTGCCGGCATGGCCATGCCCGCCCGCCAGCCGCAGCACCGGATCGCCCCCCAGCGCCTCGGCCAGCCCGGCCCGCTACAGATCGCCCGTCGTCAAAACCGATGAAGATCAGCGCCACGCGCCCGCCCTGCCCCTCGACCAGCGCATTGGTGGCCAGCGTCGTCGACAGCGAGACCATCGCCACATCGCCCGGCCGCACACCCGCCCCGGCCAACGCCGCATCGACCGCCCGCCCGATCCCCAGCGCCAGATCACCCCGCGTGGTCAGCGACTTCGCCTTCGCCGATCACCCGGCTTTCACCCTCATCCACGATCACCGCATCGGTATAGGTCCCGCCCGTATCGACGCCCAGAAACACCGCCATCCGCCTGCCCTTCGCTGCCTGACCAAGGGTCTAGGCCAAGCCCGATGGCGCGTCAGCCCCCGAAACGACACGCCACTGTCGCACCCGTCAAATTCCCGTGGGCTGCGCATTCATCGCGCAGCGCCGCCCGCGCCCTCCCGCCGCACCCCCCTCGCCTTCCGCCCCGCCTCGCGCTACCCAAGACCCGCAGACCAGCCGGAAGCCCCAGATGCAGACCCAGATCCCCCAGACCCGCGATCTCGTCCTCATTGGCGGCGGCCATGCCCATGCGCTGGTGCTGCGCCGCTGGGGCATGAAACCCGCTGCCCGGCACCCGGCTGACCGTGATCAACCCCGACCCGACCGCGCCCTATACCGGCATGCTGCCCGGCCATATCGCCGGCCACTACCCCCGCGCCGCGCTCGAGATCGACCTGGTGAAACTCGCCCGCCACGCCGGCGCCCGGCTGATCCTCGCCGCCGCCACCGCCATCGACCGCGCCGAGCGGCTGATCCACCTGCCGGATCGCGCGCCGGTCCGCTACGACATCGCCTCGGTCGACATCGGCATCACTGCCGAGATGCCGCAGATCCCCGGCTTTGCCGAACATGCCACCCCGGCCAAGCCGCTGGGCGACTATGCCGCCAGATGGCGCGCCTTCCTCGACACGCGCCTCGAACGATACCCCCGTCACGCTGATCGGTGGCGGCATCGCCGGGGTCGAGCTGGCATTGGCCAGCGCGCATCGCCTGCGCAGCCTCGGCCTCACTCCACAGGTCACGCTGATCGAGCGCGCTGCTACACCGCTGCCCAACATCGGCGCAGGCGCGCGCCGCGCCCTGCTCGCCCACCTCGCCCGCGCCAGATATCACGCTGCGCACCGGGGTGACCGTCAGCGCCGTCACCGCCAGCACGGTGACCCTGTCCGATGGCACGACCCTGGCTTCTGCCTTCACGCTCGGCACCGCAGGCGCCCGCCCGCAGGACTGGCTGGCGTCAACCGGCCTCGAGCTGCACGAGGGCTTCCTCACGGTCTCCCCCAGCCTGCAGACCTCGGACCCGGCGATCTTCGCCGTCGGCGACTGCGCCCACCTGGCCTACGCCCCGCGCCCCAAGGCCGGCGTCTTCGCGGTGCGCGAAGCGCCCATCCTGCACCACAACCTGCGCGCCGCCCTGACCGACCGACCGATGCGCAGCTACCACCCGCAGCGCGATTACCTGAAACTGGTCTCGACCGGCGGAAAAGGTGCTGTGGCTGACAAATTCGGCCTGCGGCTCGACGGCGCATGGCTCTGGCGCTGGAAGGACCGGATCGACCGGCGATTCATGGACCGCTTCCAGCACCTGCCCGCGATGCAAGCGCAGCCGCTGCCCGCCCTGCTCAGCACCGGCGTCATCGAGGAACTGGCGGGCGGCAAACCGCTCTGCGGCGGCTGCGGCGCCAAGGTCGGACACGGGGCGCTGGCCTCGGCGCTGGCCGACCTGCCCGCACCCAGACGGCCCGAGGTCCTGTCCGGCCCCGGCGACGACGCGGCGGTGCTCGACCTCGGGACCACCCGGCAGGTCATCACCACCGACCACCTCCGCGCCTTCACCGAAGACCCCTGGCTTTTCGCCCGCATCACCGCGATCCACGCGCTGGGCGACATCTGGGCGATGGGCGCCCAGCCGCAAGCGGCACTGGCACAGATCACCCTGCCGCGCCTGTCCGAACGCCTGCAGGCGCGACACATTGCGCGAAATGATGCAGGCGGCGGCGCAGGTCTTTACCGCGGCCGGCGCCGATATCGTCGGCGGCCATACCTCGATCGGCAGCGAACTGACGCTCGGCTTCACGCTCACCGGCCTCGCCGACCGCCCGATCCTGAAATCCGGCGCCCGCCCCGGCGCGGCGCTGATCCTGACCAAACCGCTTGGCACCGGCACGATCCTCGCCGCCGAGATGCTGCGCGCCGCCCCTGGCAGCGCCGTCGCCGCAGCCTTCACCAGCATGACCCGCCCGCTCGGCCCCGCCGCCGCCATCCTCGCGCCGCAGGCCCAGGCCATGACGGATGTGACCGGCTTCGGCCTCGCCGGGCACCTGCTGGAAATCCTCGAGGCCTCGGGCTGCGCCGCAACCCTGTCGCTCGATGCGATCCCGCTGCTGCCGGGGGCCGCAGACCTCGCCGCCCTCGGCCACCGCTCCTCGCTCTACGCGGCCAACCGCAGCGACCGACCTGCGCATGTCGCTGCCCGACAGCCCCGCCACGCCGCTTCTGTTCGACCCGCAAACCGCCGGCGGCCTGCTCGCCGCGGTCCCCGCAGCCGAGGCCCCCCGCCTCCTCGCCCGCCTCCGCGCCGCAGGCGAGACCGCCGCGATCATCGGCGCCCTTTCCGAGGGCCCCCCCTTCATCACCGTTACCTGAAGAAGAAAAAGATGAGTATTTCTGCCAAGAAGAAGCCCCGGGCTGATTTCTTCTTGGCAAAAATACTCCCCGCCGGAGGCGTCCCGCCTCCCCGCGAAAGCGGCGATCAGAGCAGCGCGGCCACCCGGTCCGCCACATCCTGCAACGCCTCGGGGCGCAGGTCCTCGGCCTCGACCAGGCGGCCGCCGTCCTCTGCGGTGCGCGCGCGCTGCTTGCCATAGCGCGGGTCGTAATGCCGCTCCATCAGGTCGTAGGCCAGCGGCTCGAATTCCCCTGCGGCGGCCAGCCCCTGCCAGCGCTCGATCACCTCGGCCGCATGCAGATGCCGCAGCCGGGCGATGACCGACGACAGCGCCTCCGGATCGACCGTCAGATCGGCATAGGCCCGTGCCAGATAGGCCGCGCGCGCCAGCAGCGGTGCCGCGATCCGCACCCGCGGCGCCGCGCACATCGCGCGCCAGAGACGCGGCGGCAACGCCCGGTCGCCCACCTTGCTCGATTCCGCCTCGACCACCACCGGACGCGCCGGATCCAGCGCGCGCCAGCGCCGCCGCCAGACGCCCCTCGAAGGCCTTCTGCGAAGGCTGCCCCCCGGCGCGATGCCCGAACAGGGATCCGCGATGGTTGGCCAGCCCCTCCAGATCGATCACCTGCACCCCGCGCGCGGCGAGCAGCCCCAGCACTTCGGTCTTGGCGGTGCCGGTATTGCCATCCAGCACCACGACGGGTGCGGCAACTTCGGTCTCGTACAGGGCCTTCACCACCAGCGCCCGATAGGCCTTGTAACCGCCCGCCACCACATCGACCCGCCAGCCGATCTGCGCAAGGATCGAGGCGAAGGAATTGGACCGCTGCCCCCCGCGCCAGCAATAGACCAGCGGACGCCAGCCGCCGTCCTTTTCGGCCAAAGGCCCCTCGAGATGCCGCGCCGCATTGCGGGCAACCAGCGCCGCCCCCAGCTTGCGCGCGGTGAAGGGGCTGACCTGCTTGTAGATCGTGCCCACCCGGGCGCGCTCTTCGTCATCCAGCACCGGCAGGCTGATCGCGCCGGGCAGATGATCCTCGGCCCATTCCGAAGGCGAGCGAACATCGATGATCTCGTCAAAGCCGAGCCGCGCCAGATCGCCGAGGGATGTGAGGGTAATCGCCATTGGCCCGGTTTAGCGCAAGCTGCCCGCGCCGGAAAGGGTCAGCCCTCGACCGAGGTGCCGAGCACCGTCACCGCCACCCCAAGCAGCGCCAGCGCGCCAAAGGCCAGGGCCCGCAGTGGCTTGCCGCCGCGCGCCGCGCGCAGACAGGCAATCGCCGCCTGCAGCGCGTAATAGGCGGCGAAGGCGCGCGAGGCATAAGAGATGATGCGAAAGATATCGAGCGCCCAGGTCAGCCCCAGACCCAGCGCCACCAATACGACATAGCCCTGCCGCACCGAGACCCGGCCCCCGGTCAGCTCTGCCACCAGCCCGCCCGCGCCCCCGGTATCGGCCACCGCCGCCGAGAATTGCGCGCTCAGCGCCGCCGCGACCAGCAGCGCCGGCAGGATCGGCGCCACACGCCCCATCAGCCCGATGATCGCGGTCTCGGTCAGCGGCGTGGTATCCGGCGGAAAGGCATAGGCCAGCAATCCGATATAGGTCATGTAGATCGCCGCCGAGACGATCTGCGAGCGCCGCATCGCCCGGATCCGCGTGCTCACCGAATAGGTCGCACCGAGATAGCGCGCGGTCTCGAACCCCTGCACCGTCACGATCAGGCCAAAGGCCAGCGTCACCGCGCCCCAGCCGCTCAGCTTCGGCGGATTGACATGCAGCGCCCCGACCGCAGCCCCCTGCCCGACGAAAACCGCCAGCCCCGCGACCAGCGCCGCGATGATGGCAAGCTTGACGGTGACCGAGCCATATTCCATCCACTCGAGCCAGCGAAAGCCATGCCGCCAGCCGACGAACAGGATCAGCGCATAGACCGCCGTGGTCACGCAATGCGCTGCGAAATCGCCGTTCAGCGGCGTCAGCGACACCGCGAACCCGCCGAACAGGTTCAGGTAATAGGCCACCGAGATGACATAGGCGAAGGCCAGCGCCCAGCTCGACCCGGCCTCCAACACCGCTTCAGTGCCGGTCGCACTGCCGTCTTCGACGCCATCGGCCATGCTGAACCGGATCGCCGCGCCAAAGCACCAGGCGCCCAGACACAGGCCCGCCATGACAATCGGCGCGGCCCAGCCATAGCTGTCATCAAGGATCGGACCCAGCACCAGAAAGCCGCTGCCGATGATCGAGGCGAGCGGCGTGATCGTCGCGCGCCACAGCTTGGCCCGTGCCAGCCGCGGCATGGCCAGAAGCCCGCCCGTCGCGATCAGGGCCAGCAGGATCGCGGCGGTCATCATGCGTTTGGCCCCCTTTGGGTCAGTTCACCCCGAAACGCGCAAACCGGGCGTTCAGGTCCTCGCGCGGGCGCGCGCCGATATGGCTGATCACCTCGGAGGCCGCGATGCAGCCCATTCGCCCGGCGACGGCCAGCGGCTGCCCGGCGGTCAGCCCGGCCAGGAAAGCGCCCGCGAACAGATCGCCCGCCCCGGTCGCATCGACGATCTGCGTCGGGATCGCGGGCACATGCCAATGCTCGCCGCCTGCCAGGATATGCGCGCCGCGCTCGCCCTCGGTGCAGGCGACGATATCCACCTCGGCAGCGGCGGCCTGCATCGCGGCAGAAAAATCCTCGGTCTGATACATCGACAGGATCTCGGCGCGGTTGGCGAACAGAAGGTCGACATCCTCGCGGATCATCTTGCGGAACGCATCCCGGTGGCGCTCGACGCAGAACGGGTCGCTGAGCGTGATCGACACCCGCCCGCCGCCCGCCTTGCAGGCGCGGATCGCCTTGGCAAAGGCCTCATGGCTGTCCGGCCCGTCGAAGCGATAGCCTTCGAGATAGATCCACTCCGCCTCGGCCATCTGCGCCTCGAAGATATCGGCGGGCGTCAGATATTCCGACCAGCCGAGGTAGGTGTTCATCGAACGCTCGCCATCCGGCGTCACCAGGATGATGCAGCGCCCGGTTTCCTGCTCCGACTGTTTCGGGGCCAGCGGGGTTTCATAGACCGCCCCGGTCGCGCGCAGATCATGGGCGAAGATCGCGCCGAGCTGGTCGTCCTTGACCTTGCCGACATAGGCCGTGCGCCCGCCCAGCAAAGCCACCCCGGCGATCGTGTTCGCCGCCGATCCGCCCGAAATTTCCTCGGCCGGCCCGATCCGGCTGTACAGATCCACCGCGCGCGGCATGTCGATCAGCTGCATGATGCCCTTCTGCACCCCGGCCTCGGCCAGAAAACCCTCATCGGCATGGGCAATCACATCGACCATCGCATTGCCGACGCCGACAACCTGGAACTTCTTCATAGGGTCTTTTCCTCATAGGGGCAGAGATCGCGGATCAGGCAATCGGGGCAGCGCGGCTTGCGCGCCACGCAGATATAGCGCCCGTGCAGGATCAGCCAGTGATGCGCATGGGCCTGAAACTCGGCCGGGATATTGTCCTCGATGGCGCGTTCCACCACATCGACATCCTTGCCGGGCGCAATGCCGGTGCGGTTGCCGACCCGGAAGATATGCGTGTCCACCGCCTGCGCCGGCATATGGAACCACATGTTCAAGACCACATTCGCCGTCTTGCGGCCGACCCCCGGCAGGCTTTGCAGCGCCGCACGAGAGGATGGCACCTCGCCGCCATACTCCTCGACCAGGATGCGCGACATCTTCATCACGTTCTTCGCCTTCTGGCGGAACAACCCGATGGTCTTGATATGCTCGAGCAGGCCCTCTTCGCCCAGCTCCAGCATCAGCGCGGGCGTGAAGGCCACCGCGAACAGGCTGCGCGTCGCCTTGTTCACCCCGGCATCGGTGGCCTGCGCCGACAGCGCGACCGCCACCAGCAGCGTATAGGCATTCACATGCTCCAGCTCGCCCTTCGGCTCCGGCTCCGCCGCGCGGAACCGCTCGAAGATCTCGCGGATCGCGTGATATCCCAGTTGCTTTGCCATGACCCATGCTATGCCCTGCCCGTCCGCGCCAGACAAGAGAGGCAATCCCGCTGCTGACGAGGGATTTCACCTGCGGGAGCCTCCGGCGGGGATATTTCACGGGCAGAAAATGACCGGTGCTGCCCACCATGCGCGGCAAAGCGCAAAATCCGGGTCGCGCGGCGCAGCGCCCCGCCTTACCTTCAAGGCAACAGGAGAACCCCGATGCGTGATGACACCGACACCCCGGCCTACCACTACCGCGTGATCGCCCGCGCGCTGGAGCTGATCGACGCGGGCGGCCCGCAGATCTCGCTCGACGATCTGGCCGGACGGATGGGGATGAGCGCCGCGCATTTCCAGCGCACCTTCAGCGCCTGGGTCGGGGTCTCGCCGAAACGCTACCAGCAATACCTGACCCTGGACCACGCCAAGCAGCTGCTCGCATCGCGCTTCACCCTGCTCGACACCTCGCTGGAAACCGGCCTGTCCGGCACCGGCCGCCTGCACGACCTGTTCCTGAAATGGGAGGCGATGAGCCCCGGCGACTTCGCCCGCGGCGGGGCCGGGCTGACCGTGTTCTGGGGCTGGTTCGAAAGCCCCTTTGGCCCGGCGCTGGTGATGGGCACCGAAAAAGGCATCTGCGGTCTCGGCTTTGCCGAGGAAGAGGGCAGCGCTGCGGCGATGCGGGATCTCGTCTCGCGCTGGCCCCAGGCCAGCTTCGTGGAAGATCCCATGATGCTGCGCCCCTGGGTTCTGCAGGCCTTCGGCGCGCGGCAGAACGGCGAGAAGGCGCCGCTCTACCTGATCGGCGCGCCGCTCCAGATCAAGGTCTGGGAGGCGCTGCTGCGCATCCCGTCCGGCCATGTCACGACCTATTCCGAACTGGCGCTCGCCGTGGGGCACCCGAACGCGCAGCGCGCCGTAGGCTCTGCCGTGGGGCGCAATCCGATCAGCTGGCTGATCCCCTGCCATCGCGCCCTGCGCAAATCAGGGGCGCTCGGCGGCTACCACTGGGGCCTGCCGGTGAAACGCGCCATGCTGGCCTGGGAGGCGGCGCGCGAAGACGCCGCCTGACGCGCAAGTTACCGCCGAACCGCGCGCCCGGCTGTTCCCTGCCGCCGCGCCACGGTATAGTCGCCCGGAAGCCCGCCAGAGCAGGGCGCGAACCGAGAGGCCGACCAATGCGCATCAAGACCCCCTTCATCCTTGCCACCGCAGGCGCGCTTGCCCTTGCAGGCTGCGCCGACACCTATGGCATGCAGGGCGACCCCCACGGCAACGCGAAAGGCGGCGCGATCACCGGCGCGCTGCTGGGCGGGGTCATCGGTGCGGCCTCGGGCGGCAAGTCGTTCCAGAAGGGACTGATCGGCGCGGCTGTCGGCGGCACCGTCGGCGCCATCGCCGGCAGCTCGCTCGACCAGCAGGCGAGCGACCTGCGCGGCACGCTCGGCAATGACAACATCACCGTGACGAACACCGGCAGCGAACTTGTCGTCTCGATGCCGCAGGACATCCTGTTTGCCACCGACAGCACCGCGGTGCGCCCCGATCTGCAACGCAACCTCGCCGCCGTTGCGCAGAACCTGCAGCATTATCCCAACAGCCAGGTCGTGGTCATCGGCCATACCGACAACACCGGCTCGGCGGCCCATAACCTCGACCTGTCGCAGGGTCGCGCCGCTGCCGTCGTCAACATCCTGATCGACGCTGGCGTGCCGGGCTACCGCCTGCGCGCCGTCGGACGCGGCGAGGATGAACCGGTCGCCACCAACCTGACAGCCGAAGGCCGGGCGCAGAACCGCCGGGTGGAAATCCACATCCAGCCGACCCGCTGACATCCTGATCCGGCCGGGCCAGCCGCCCGGCCGGATCTGAAATTCGATTGACCCTCCCTGCACTCTGGTCATATCATTTTACCAATTTGCAGGGAAACCGAGATGCCTTTCCAGAAGGTCCAGGCCGAGAAATTATCCTCAGCCGTCGTCCGCCAGATCGAGCTTCTGATCCTGCGCGGCATCCTGCGCCCCGGTGAACGCCTGCCCTCGGAACGCGACCTGTCCGAAACGCTCGGCGTCTCGCGCCCCAGCCTGCGCGATGCGGTCGCCGAACTGCAGGACCGAGGCCTGCTGTCGAGCCGCGCCGGCGCCGGCATCTTCGTCGCCGAGGTTCTGGGTTCGACCTTCCCGCCCGCGCTGATCCGGCTGTTCTCAAGCCATGACGAGGCGGTCTTCGACTACATCTCGTTCCGCCGCGATATGGAGGGGCTGGGCGCCGAACGTGCCGCCCGGGTCGGCTCTGATACCGACCTGAAGGTGGTCGACACGATCTTCGCCAAGATGGAAGCCGCGCAGAGCAAGCGCAACCCGGCAGACGAGGCCCGCCTCGACGCCGAATTTCACATGGCGATCATCGAGGCGAGCCATAACGTCGTCATGCTGCACATGATGCGCGCCATGTTCGATCTCCTGCGCGAAGGCGTGTTCTACAACCGTCAGGTCATGTTCAAGCAGCGCACCACGCGCACCGCCCTGCTCGACCAGCATCGCGCCATCAACATCGCGATCCAGGAGCGTGATCCGGCGCGCGCGCGGGCGGCGGTAGAGCAGCATCTGGACTATGTCGAGGCGGCCCTCCATGCCCAGCAAAAGGCCGACCGGAATGAGGCCGTGGCCCAGCAGCGCTTCGCACATGAACAGGGCCGCTGACCGCTCACCCGGCCTTCGCAGCCAGGTAGCCACGCGCGATATCCTGCATCTCCGCTCCGCTCAGGCTGCGGCCGTGCCCGGCCAGCACCTGACGGCAGTCGAGCCGCGCCAGACGCTCCATCGTGACCAGATACTCCGGCACCGAGGCGCCGGGAATATCGTCCACCAGCCCGCCCTCATAGATCGCGTCGCCTGACAACAAGGTGCCATCCGCCTCATCCAGCAGCCCGACGGACCCGGGCGAATGCCCCGGCAGATGCAGCACCCGGAACCGCCGGTCACCGAGGTCGATCACATCGCCCTCGGCCAATGTTGCGGTCAGCGGCGCGGGCTGCAGGGCCCAGCGCGACAGGTTGAAGCCCGCCGCGGGCAGGCGCGCAAGACTGGGCCCCGCGCGCTCGTCCCGGAACCAGTGCTGCAATGTCCCGGCGTCATCCATCGCGGCGAAGCTCCCGGCCTCGGCCAGATGCCCCAGCCGGTCGTCGAACTCATGGAAGCCGCCGATGTGGTCGACATGGGCATGGCTTGCCACGGCCAGCACAGGCCGCCCCGGCCGCGGCAAGGCCGGGCGCAGCGGCGCCACGCCGACGCCGAAATCCAGCACCAGGTCGCGCTCTCGCCCCGCGACCAGATAGGCATTCGCGCGATAGAACGAATGCACCGCGGGCTCCGTGATGCGCCAGATCCCGGTCGCAACCTCGACAGTCTCGAACCAGTCCATGAACCCCCCGAATGTCAAAGGCCCGGCGTCGCCGCCGGGCCCCCTGACCTTCTGCGCCAAAGCGGCTCAGTTCAACCGCGCAGCGACCTCGTCAATCGCGCTGTCGACCAGACCACCGGCCTGCTTGGCGGTCATCTGCTTGGCCATCACCTCGCCGGCGGCCGCCACCGCAACACTTACCGCACGGTCGCGCACTTCGCGCAGTGCCGCACCTTCCGCCGCGGCAAGCTGCTCTTCCGCAGCCGCGACCCGGCGCTTGATCGAACCGGCCAGATCGGCCTTGGCCTGCTCGGCCGCTGCCATCGCCTCGTCCCGGGCCTGGGCCACGATCCGTTCGCCCTGCGCCTGCACGTCTTTCTGCTTGCGCTCGTAAGAGGCAAGGATGGTCTGCGCCTCTTCGCGCAGCAGACGGGCCTCTTCCAGATCCACCCGGATCTGCTCGGCGCGTTTGTCCAGCATGCCGGTGATCAGGGCCGGAACCTTGAAATAGACCAGCACCGCGACGAACAGGATGAAGGCGAGAAGGATCACGAAGCCGGGATTGTGCAACGACAGGAACGGCCCTTCAGCCTCTTCCGCCATCGCCGGGCTCGCGGCCAGCGCCGCCAGAAGGATGATCAGTTTCTTCATCGCATCACCCTTTCAGCCGGGCTGCAACGGCGGCGTCCACCGCACCCGCTGCAGCCTTGCCGCCCAACGCCGCCACGATATCCGCAGCCGCACTCTTGGCAACTTCGGCCACGTCGTCCATCGCCGAGTCGCGGATCGCCGCGATATGCTTTTCGGACTCTGCCGCCTTGGCCATGATCTGCGCATCTGCCGCAGCGATCGCCGCGTCAAGCTCCTGCTGGATCGACGCCTTGGTCTCGGCCACGATCTTCGCCGCCTCGACCCGCGCATCCGCAAGCGCCTGCTTGTAGGCCGCCTCCGCCTGCAGCGCCTTCGCCTTCAGCTCTTCCGCCGCGGCGATGTCATTGGTGATCGTGCCCTTGCGTTCCGCCAGAACCGCCCCGATCCGGGGCAGCGCGACGCGCGACAGGAACAGATAGATCACGACAAGCGCGACCAGCAGCCAGAAGATCTGGTTGCCGTAGGTAGTGAAATCGAGCTGCGGCATATTGGCCTTGTGGGCCGCCTCGCCCGCCGCCTGAACAGCTTCAGTTGCCATCGTATCCTCCGTGAACCTCAAGCCCGGGCCGGACCTCGCATCCGGCCCCCGTCGGGTTCGTCAGGATCAGACCGCGAACATCAGCAGCAGCGCGACGAGGAACGAGAAGATCCCCAGGGCTTCCGCAAACGCGATACCGATGAACAGCGTGGCGGTCTGGCCCGCAGCCGCCGAGGGGTTGCGCAGCGCGCCGGCAAGGAAGTTGCCCGCAACGTTGCCCACACCGATGGCAGCCATGCCCGAACCGATACCGGCAAGACCGGCGCCGACGAATTTCCCAAGCGCCGCAGCAGCGATAAGTTCCATAGTGTCACTCCTTCATGGATAGGTAAAAGTCAGGTTGGAACCGGCGTCAGTGACCCGGATGCAGCGCATCCTTCAGGTAGACGCAGGTCAGGATGGTAAAGACATAGGCCTGGATGACGGCGACCATCACCTCCAGCCCGTACATTGCGGTAATCGCCAGGATCGACAGCGGCGAGATCAGCGCGACCGCGGCAAAGCCCGCGAACACCTCGATCACCGCGTGACCCGCCATCATGTTGCCCGCCAGTCGGACAGAATGGCTGACCGGCCGCACGAAGTAGGAG
This sequence comes from uncultured Pseudomonadota bacterium, assembly GCA_963837565.1. Classification (GTDB taxonomy): domain Bacteria; phylum Pseudomonadota; class Alphaproteobacteria; order Rhodobacterales; family Rhodobacteraceae; genus Solirhodobacter. Next base: position 33,202 of record CAWIOC010000018.1, on the reverse strand, counting down.
ATCAGCTCGATCAGCGCCAGCACCGGGCGCAGCGCCAGCGGCGCCGCCGAAACCCAGAACAGCCCGAGGAAGGCCGCACCGTTCTTCACGAAACCGATCACCGTGACCGAGATGAAGACCAGGAGCGCCAGCACACCCGTCACCGCGAAATGGCTGGTGGTGGCAAAGCTCATCGGCAGCAGGCTCAGCGAATTGGCGAAGACCACGAACATGAACAGCGTCATGATATAGGGGAAGAACTTCAGCCCGTCCTTGCCCGCCACATCCTCGACCATCTTGTAGACGAAGCCGTACAGGATCTCGCCGACCGACTGGATCCGCGTCGGCACGATCGCCCGCCCGCGCGAGCCGATGACCAGCAGCGCGAAGATGCACAGGATCGCAATCGCCAGCCACAGCGTCACGTTCGACGGCGTGTACCAATGCAACTCGCCGCCAAACAGCGGGCGCACCGTGAATTGCTCCATCGGGTGCAGGCTGAGTTTGCCGGATGCGTCTGCCGCCTGTTCGCTCGCCACGTCTATTCCCCTTCGTCCCGGGCGGATCTCTCCGCCTCTCGTCCCAGCTCTGCCGCGGTGCGCATCATCGTTTTGACGCCCGCCGCAAGGCCCAGCAATATGAACAGCACCATCAACAGCGGCCGCGTGCCAAACAGCACATCCAGCCCGTATCCGATGCCGAAACCGATCGCGAGACCGGCCACCAATTCGATCACCATCCGCCAGGCCATGTTGGCCTGACTGTAATGGCTGTCCACCCGGGGCTTCGGCGCAATCGCCTTCTTCGCACTCGCGATCCGCGCGTCGAGCTGCTTGAGCCGCTCCTCATCACCCGGATCAGACATGCGCGAAGACCCCCTCGGCCAGTCGGGCGGAACCTACGGAGGCACCGGCCCCGAGTCAAGCGTTCACGAAGCCTTGAGGCCACCACCCAAGCCATTGATTTTGAAAGACTTGGAGATTCACTTCCGCGCCGAAAGCCGCCCCGGACAGCGCGCCGGCCGCGCCGGACGGCCTTGACGCATATTCAACCATCCGGTTGACGATCTCAAAGCGTCCCGCCACAACGGATCCATGTCAGACCCGCTCGACCTCGCCTTCGCCGCCCTGTCCGACCCGACCCGCCGGGCGATCCTCGCCATGCTGCTGGAAGATGACATGGCGGTCACCGATGTCGCCCAACCCTTCGCCATGTCGCTTGCCGCGATTTCCAAGCACCTCGGCATCCTCGCCGCCGCCGGTCTGATCGCGCAGGAAAAGCGCGGCAGGGTGAAATGGTGCAAGCTTGAACCCGACGCGCTGCGCGCCGCCTCGGTCTGGATGCAGGGCTTCGGTCAGTTCGACCCGGTCGACCTCGACGCGCTGGAACGCTTCCTCGACGGCGAGCTTGACGGCGACCTCGGTGGCGAAACGGAAGACAGCTGATCCCCCCTCGGCGCGAACCGGTCATCGATCGCGTGCAGGGCGCGCCGCGCCCTCACATCTCGGGCCAGTTCTTCGCTTCCTGCTTCAGGTGGGCCAACAGCGCCTGCACCTTGTTGGTCCGGTGCAGATCCACATGCGTCACCAGCCAGATCTGCCCGCCCCAGTCCGGCCGTGGCGGCATCACCTGCACCAGATCGTCATACCCCTCGGCCATCCAGACCGGAACGAAGCCGATGCCCGCGCCCTGCTGGATCGCGGTCAACATGGTGGACATTTCGAGCGTGCGGAATGTGATGGCCGAAAACGGCACCAGGTCCAGCAACCAGCGGAAGAAGGGGATATGCGTGCGGGCATCGTCCGGCCCGACGAACTGGTGTGCGGCCAGATCGCTGTCTTCCGTCGGGCTCCCGCGCCGCGCGATGTAGTCGCGGCTCGCGTAAAGCGCGATCGATTGCTGCACGAAAGGTTGCACGACGTTGTCCGGCTGGTCCGGCGCCGCCCCGGCCCGGATCGCCACATGCGCCTCACCATATTCCAGCCGAAACAGCCGCGTATCGGTCAGGTAGCGCAGCGACAGGCCGGGATGGGTCCGCTGAAACTTCGCAAGAACGGGCGTGACCAGCGGTGCCAGATCGGCGATCGAGGTCACCACCAGTTCACCGGTGATCTCCGCACCGCCGCCCTTCATGCGGCTGGCGAACTGGGTGAACTGATCCTCGGTGGTCTGCGCCACCCGCAACAGGTCGCGGCCCGCCTCGGTTGGCGTGTAGCCCCGCGCATGGCGCTGGAACAGGCGCACGCCCAGCCTGCGCTCCAAAGCGTCGACATGGCGGATCACCGTCGCGTGGTGAACCCCCAGAACCTCCGCCGCGCCAGACACCGTCCCAAGCCGCGCGACCTGAAAGGCAGTTCTGATTTCATCCCAGGCTTCAATGCCCATCTTGTGTGCACCCATTCACAGAACACCTGCATATTCGAAGATTGCGTTCACCCATGCAAGAACCAACTAATCCACACAGAATTCCTCCTGCCTCCCTGAAAGGACCGGCCATGACTTCCATTCTTCGCATCGAAGCCTCGATCAAGGGCGAGAACTCGGTCTCGCGCAAACTGACCGACCGGCTGATTGCCCGCCTGCTCGACACCTATGCCGACGCCTCGCTGGTCAGCCGCGACCTGTCGACCGGCGTGAACGCCATCGACGGCGCCTGGATCGGCGCCGTCTTCACCCCCGCCGACGCCCGCAACCCGGCGCAGCACGAGATCGTCGCCTATGCCGACACCCTGCTGGCCGAAGTGAAAGCCGCCGACATCATCGTGATCGGCGTGCCGGTCTACAACTTCGGCGTGCCGGCGCAGCTGAAAAGCTGGATCGACCAGCTCGCCCGCCGTGGCGAGACCTTCCTCTATACCGAGAAAGGGCCGCAGGGCCTGTTGACCGGCAAGAAAGCGATCATCGCGATGAGCTCTGACGGCACCAAGCAAGGCTCGGAAGTCGACTTCGCCTCCGGCTACGTCAAGCACATGTTGAACTTCTTCGGCATCACCGACGTCGAGATCGTCGCCGCCGACGCCATCGCCTATGCCCCGGACACCACGCTGCCCAAGGCGCTCGAGGCGGTGAACGCTCTGGCGCTCTGATCTGCTGCCCATCGGATCGAAGCACAGCCGGGCCAAAAGCCCGGCTGTTGCCTTTTCGCCCCCGGAAAACAGCACAGGCGCGCCGTTCTGCCGCCGCGAACATCCCCTAGGTCGAAGCCTCCGGCGGGGATATTTAGGGGCAGAAAATGAACCGGCCTCATCCCCCGCCGCGCCGCTCGGCCTCGTGGAACCGCGCCACCGGGTCTTCACCTGCGGGCACCTCGTCGGGCAAGCCGAGGGCGCGCCATTCCACCGCGCGCTCGACCCGCTCCTGCGGCAGGATTTCAGCCAGGCTGTCCAACCGCCCCGCGGCGCCGCGCAGATGTTGCAAGAGCCGGTGCGAATGCAGGATCGTCGGGCGGACATCGAGCGGCTCCCAGGCGTCGAGCAGCGTCACCCGGCGCAGGTTGAATTCCTCGGGCAGGACGTAGAAGCGGATATCGCTCTCCCAGATCAGATCCCGGAACGTCACCTGATCGCGCGCCCGCCCGGCCTCGGCATAGCGCCGCTGCCACTCTGCCAGAAACGCCGCCATCACCGCCGAACGGCGATAGAGCATCACCCCGCAGTTCATCTGCGGAAAGGCATAGGGCGGCGAAGCGCGGTGCCCTTCCCGGATCAGCGCCGAGGTCCGCCGCACATCATGCGCCAGCGCCAGCTCGAACCGGTCCAGCACCTCGAAGAGATCGCCCAGGGGCGCCAGCACCAGCGTGTCGCTGTCGAGATAGAGCGTCCGCTCGAACCGCGACTGCGGCAGGCTGGCGAGTTTCGGCGTCACCCCCGCAGGGATCGGCGCGACCCGGCTCCACTGCCCGGACACCCCGGCCTGATCGGTGAACAGATCCACCGCCATCCCCGGGTTCCGCGCCAGCAGGCTCGCGGCAGAGCGTTCGGCAAGGTCCAGATACCCCGCCCCCTGCGCCACATAGATCACCCCGTCCCGCATTGCCGTCCCCCGATCACCCCTGCCCCCCGGGTATAGCGCATCCCGCCGCCCCGGCCAGCCACAGGGAAAACCCCGTTTTCCTTGACCTTCGGTCTCGATGCGCCTAAAGACCACTCGATTCCGGAAGTCCGTCAACACTTCCGGTCCCCGTCCAGATCGGGGATCGCCACCCATCAGCGCGTTGCGCCCATGGGTGACGTTGGCGTTTGGGCCGTCCCGTCTTACATCGGGACAACGTGGAAACAAGGTCGAAGGAGACCGCAGATGTTCGAGAACCTGTCAGAACGCCTTGGCGGCGTCTTCGACCGGCTGACCAAGCAGGGCGCGCTTTCCGAGGCCGATGTCGCGACCGCGCTGCGCGAGGTCCGCACCGCGCTGCTCGAGGCCGACGTCTCGCTTGCCGTCGCCCGCGACTTCGTCAAGGCGGTGCAGGACAAGGCCACCGGCCAGGCCGTCACCAAATCGGTCACGCCGGGCCAGCAGGTCGTCAAGATCGTCCATGACGAGCTGATCGACGTGCTGCGCGGCGAAGGCGAGCCCGGCGCGCTGAAGATCGACAACCCGCCCGCGCCGATCCTGATGGTCGGCCTGCAGGGTTCGGGCAAGACCACGACCACCGCCAAACTCGCCAAGCGCCTGACCGAGAAGAACGGCAAGCGCGTGCTGATGGCCTCGCTCGACACCAACCGCCCGGCGGCGATGGAACAGCTGCAGATCCTCGGCCGCCAGATCGGCGTCGACACCCTGCCGATCGTCAAGGGCGAGACCGCCGTCCAGATCGCGCAGTCGCGCCAAGACAGCAGGCGACGCTCGGCGGCTATGACGTCTACATGCTCGACACCGCCGGTCGCCTGCATATCGACGAAGTGCTGATGGATGAGGTCAAGGCCGTCCGCGACGCCACCAACCCGCGCGAGATGCTGCTGGTGGTCGATGGCCTGACCGGGCAGGACGCGGTCAACGTCGCCACCGAATTCGACGGCAAGATCGGCATCACCGGCGTCGTCCTGACCCGGATGGACGGCGACGGTCGCGGCGGCGCCGCGCTGTCCATGCGCGCCGTCACCGGCAAGCCGATCCGCTTCGTCGGCCTTGGCGAAAAGATGGACGCGCTGGAGACCTTCGAGCCCGAGCGCGTCGCGGGCCGCATCCTTGGCATGGGCGATATCGTCGCCCTGGTCGAAAAGGCGCAGGAAACGCTGAGGCCGGAGCAGGCCGAACGCGCGATGAAGCGCTTCCAGAAGGGTCTGTTCAACATGAACGACCTGAAGGCCCAGCTCGAACAGATGCTGAAGATGGGCGGCATGCAGTCGATCATGGGGATGATGCCCGGCATGGGCAAGATGTCCAAGGCAGGCCGAGGCGGCGGGCTTTGACGACAAGATGCTGCGCCGTCAGATCGCGCTGATCAACTCGATGACCAAGAAGCGAACGCGCCAACCCGGACCTGCTTCAGGCCAGCCGCAAGAAGCGCATCGCCGCCGGCGCCGGGCTGGAGGTGTCGGAGCTGAACAAGCTGCTGAAACAGCACCGCCAGATGGCCGACATGATGAAGAAGATGGGCAAGGGCGGCATGCTGAAGCAGGCCATGAAGGGCATGATGGGCAAGGGCGGCGGCCTGCCCGACATGTCCAAGATGGACCCCGACGCGATCAAGGCCGCAGCGCAGGATCTGCACGGCAAGATGCCGGGCGGGCTGACCGGCCTTGGCGGGTCGATGGGCGGCATGAAGCTCCCCTCGGGGCTCTCGGGGTTCGGCAAGAAGAAATGATCGCGCCCACCCTCCAGACAGACCGGCTGGTCCTGCGGATGCCCGCGCTGCGCGATTTCGGGCCGCACGCGGCTTTCGCAACCTCCGACCGGGCTATCTGGGAAGGCGGACCTTATGATCGCGAAACCGCATGGCGCATCTTCGCCTCGGAAGTCGCGCTATGGCCGTTGATGGGATACGGCCCCTTCTCGCTCGATGATCGCGCCACCGGCGCCTATATCGGCGAGGTCGGCATCTACCAGCCGCTGGGCTACCCCGAACCCGAACTCGGCTGGTTCGTCATCCCCGAGGCCGAGGGCAAGGGTTACGCCGCGCGAAGCCGCGCTTGTCGTCATGGCCTGGGCCCGCGCCGCCTTCGGCTGGGACCGTCTGGTGAATTACATCGACCCGGGCAATGCGCGCTCCATCGCGCTCGGCCTGCGGCTCGGCGGCGTGATCGACGCCAGCCTGCCCCGCGCGGACCCGACCGATGTGGTGATCCGCCACGATCTGAGGGCGCTGGCATGACCCCGACGCTCGCCGATACCCCCGTGCTGACCACCGAACGCCTGATCCTGCGCGCGCCGCAGCCCTCGGATTTCGACGCCTATCTCGCTTTCCGCTCGTCGGACCGCTCGCGCAGCATCGGCGGGCCGTTCCCGCGCAGCCAGGCTTTCGACCAGTTCTGCGCATTGTTCGGCCATTGGGTCGATGCGCGGCTTTGGCCGCTTCATCGTCATCGGACCGCGCCACCGGCGAACGCCTTGGCCAGGTCGGCCCCTTCTTCCCGGACGACTGGCCGGAACCGGAGATCGCCTGGACCGTCTATGACGGGGCCGAGGGGCGCGGCATCGCGCTGGAAGCGGCAAGGGCTGCCCTTGCCCATGCCTTCCGCGATCTTGGCTGGACCACCGCGATCAGCATGATCGACCCGGCCAACACCCGTTCGGTCGCCCTCGCCCAGCGCCTCGGGGCGCGGATCGACGGCGTCTTCCCGCACCCGACCTATGGCACCATGAACATCTGGCGCCACGCCACCCCGGGGGCCGCATGATCCCGGCCCTGATCAATACCCCCGTGCTGGAAACCGCGCGTCTCCTGCTGCGCGCACCGCAGGCCGGTGACTTTGCCGATTTCGCAGGGTTCTACGGCAGCGACCGGTCGCGCTACATGGGCGGCCCGCTGACCGAGCCGATGGCCTGGCGTGCCCATGCCACGGCTGTTGGCCATTGGGTTTTGCGCGGTTTCGGGCTGTTCGTCGTCGCGCTGAAATCCACCGGGCAGGTGATCGGCCGCGTCGGCCCCTGGTTCCCCGAAGGCTGGCCGGAACGCGAGATCGGCTGGGCGATCTGGGCGCCCGAGGCCGAGGGCCGCGGTTACGCCTTCGAGGCGGCATCTGCGGCACGCGACCATGTCTTCCGCGATCTCGGCTGGGAAACCGCCGTCAGCTACATCCACCCGGAAAACGCCCGCTCCATCGCGCTTGCCCGACGCCTCGGCGCGCGGCGCGACGACTATGCTGGTTTCCCCGGCGAGCCGCGCGGGGTCGTATACCGTCACCCAAACCCGGTTAAGAACCCATGAAGATACCGTCCACATCAAATCGTGCACAAAACGGGCACAAACCTGACAAGTGCTTTTGCCCCCGTTTCGCCGCCTCCTTCCTCCCTCGCCTGCCTCGGAGAATCACATGACCGACGACGCCAGCCGCGCCCAGGCCCTGCTGCATGACCACCGCGATAGCATCGACCGGCTGGACGCGATCCTCGTCTATACCCTGGCCGAACGCTTCAAGCATACCCAGGCGGTGGGCCGTCTGAAGGCCGAGCACGACCTCGCCGCCCTCCGATCCCGACCGCGAGGCGCGTCAGATCGAGCGGCTGGAATGGCTCTCGAAAGAAGCCGACCTCGACCCCGAATTCGCCAAGAAATTCCTGACCTTCATCATCTCCGAAGTCATCAGGCATCACGAGAAACTGCAGAAATAACAAACCCGTAGGGTGTGCATTCATTGCACACCGCGACCATAATCCAAAGGAGACTACCAAGATGTCCATGAAGATCCGCCTTGCCCGTGGTGGCAGCAAAAAGCGCCCGTTCTACGCCATCGTCGCCACCGACAGCCGGATGCCGCGCGACGGCCGCTTCCTTGAAAAGCTCGGCACCTATAACCCGCTGCTCGCCAAGGACAGCGAAGACCGCGTCAAGATGAACATGGAGCGCGTGCAATACTGGCTCGGCCAGGGCGCCCAGCCGACCGACCGCATCGCGCGCATGCTGGAAGCCGCCGGCGTCAAGCCGAAAGCCGCCCGCAACAACCCCAAATCCGCCGTCCCCGGCAAGAAAGCCACCGCCCGCGCCGCCGAAAAAGCGAAAAAGGCAGAGGTTGTGGCCGAAGCCCCGGCAGAGCCTGCTGTCGCCGAAGCTGAAGCGGAATAATTTCGCAAGGTCAGATAGTTATCCCGGCGGGCCCGTCCCGGCCCGCCGGCCTTCCCAACCGGAGTTGCACCATGATCGCGCCTGTCCGCACCTGCGTTGGCGCCATCGCCGGGGCCTTTCGGCGTCCGTGGCGAGGTGCGCCTCAAATCCTTCTGCTCCGACCCCGAGGCGATCGCCGACTACGCCCCCCTCTGGACCGAGGATGGCAAGCGTTGTTTCGATGTCACACTCACCCGGTCGATCCCCAACGGCTTCTCGGCTCGCCTCTCCGGTGTGACGACGAAGGAGGAGGCCGACGCCCTGCGCGGCACAAGTCTCTTTGCCGACAAGGAAAAATTGCCCTCGCTGGGCGATGAGGAATATTACCACGCCGACCTGATCGGTCTTGAAGTCCGCGATACCGGCGGCAAGATCCTCGGGACCGTCATCGCGGTGCATAACCATGGCGCGTCCGATCTTCTGGAAGTGTCCGGCCCCGGCCTAAAATCTGCCGCACTTCTTCCGTTCACTCATGCAATCGTTCCTACGGTTGATCTGTCCAACGGGCGGATCATAGCTGATGTACCTGAAGGATTGCTCGAATGACGCAACGCATAAACCACTGGCTCTTCCTCCTGTGCCGCGGGCTACTCTACATCGGGCCGATGTTCGCAGGTCTGGCCGGCTACGGCTGGAAAACGGTGCCGATGTTCGTGGCGCTCTTCATGATCTGGCTCGCCGTGCGCAGCCCCAACCTTTGGCCGAAAACCCTTGCTGGCTGGAAAACGCCCTATGCCATCACGGGTTTCATCATGCGCCTTGTCAGCCAGATCGTGCTGGTCGTGTTCTGCTTCGCCATCGGGCGCGGCATCGGCGGCGTGCTTGGCGCCCTGCCCGCGCTTCCGCTTGGCACTCCCTTCGCCCTGACCCTGCTGTCGATCCCGCTGTCGCGCCTGCTGCGCCCTGAGGGCGAACCCGCACCGCAGGCGCCAGCCCTACCCGACCAGGCACCGCTTGACGACGCCCGCCCGGAGGCAGTAGCAACCCCCTCATAATGCCAGAGGGAAAATCCAGATCTCACGGGCGGCTGTCGATCTCCGCCTCGGCAAAGCCCCGCGAATTGATGACCGACCGGCCCCGCGTCCGCGGGGCTTGGACGGCGCGGATCGTCACACTCTTTCCCGAAGCATTTCCCGGCACGCTTGGCCTGTCCCTGACCGGCAAGGCGCTTGAGATGGGCCTCTGGGCGCTGGAAACCATAGACCTGCGCCCCTTCGGCGAAGGCCGCCACCGCAACGTCGACGAGACCCCGGCAGGCGGCGGCGCCGGCATGGTCCTGCGCGCCGATGTCGTCGCCAAGGCCCTGTTCGAGGCCGCTATCGGCACCCCGCAGGATCGCGTGAAATGGCCTGTCGTCTACCTTTCGCCCCGCGGAAAACCCTTCGATCAGGCCACCGCCCGCCGTTGGGCCGGCGCCGAGGGGCTGACCCTGCTTTGCGGTCGGTTCGAGGGCGTCGACCAGCGCGTTCTGGACCATTTCGCCATCGAAGAGGTCTCACTGGGGGATTTCGTCCTCACCGGAGGAGAGATTGCCGCACAGGCCTTGATCGACGCGACCGTTCGCCTTATACCCCGCGTGCTCGGGAATCAGGCGTCGACTGAAGAGGAATCCTTTTCGGACGGTCTGCTTGAACACCCGCAATACACTCGACCCACCCTCTGGGAAGGCCACGCGATACCGGACGTTCTTCTGTCCGGCCATCACGGGAAGATTTCCGACTGGAGGAGGGACCAGGCCGAAAGGCTGACGCAAGAACGCAGACCTGACCTCTGGCGGGCTTATGTGGCGAAAGCCGATAGGGACCCGGATGAAGACCAAGAGCTCTAGGGTGGCACACACGTCGCGGACAAACCCGCGCTTTTGAAAGGACAGGCAATGGACCTGATCGCTCAACTCGAGGCCGAACAGATCGCGGCGCTCGGCAAGACCATCCCGGATTTCAAGTCGGGCGACACTGTTCGCGTCGGCTACAAGGTGACCGAAGGCACCCGCACCCGCGTGCAGGCCTATGAAGGCGTCTGCATCGCCCGCAAGGGTGGCGCCACGCTGGCCGCCTCGTTCACGGTACGCAAGATCTCCTTCGGTGAAGGCGTGGAACGTGTGTTCCCGCTCTATTCGACCAACATCGATTCGATCGAGGTCGTGCGCCGCGGCAAAGTTCGCCGCGCCAAGCTGTATTACCTGCGCGAGCGTCGCGGCAAATCGGCTCGTATCGCCGAGGTCACGAACTACAAACCCAAAGACGCGGTCGAAGCGTAAGGAGCGGGACGATGAAAAAAGATATCCACCCCGAATATCACGTCATCGACGTGAAGATGACCGATGGTACTGTGTTCCAGACCCGTTCCACATGGGGCAAGGAAGGCGACCAGATGGCGCTCGACATCGACCCGCTGTCGCACCCGGCCTGGACTGGCGGTAACGCCAAGCTGATGGACACCGGCGGCCGTGTGTCGAAGTTCAAGAACAAATACGCCGGTCTGGGCTTCTGATCCCGACCACCGCGAAGGATGCAGGGGGCGCTTTGGCGCCCCTTTTGCTTTTATCCAAGCCGCGCCGGATGGGACCAAACCCGCGCACATCACCACCTTTTGCCTTTCCAGCCACCCTGCGCTGCGGCAAAGTTCGGCAATGCGTGCCCTTCTCGCCCTGCCCCTCCTTCTCCTCTTCGCCAGCCCCGCGCCGGCCCAGACGGTGTTTGAGCGCGCGCTTGGCACCTACGGCTCGACCACTGACCCGGCGGCAAGTTGCACTGCCAATCCGCACCGCCTCTCGTTCCTGACCAATCCGCCGCATGCTGTCTTCGACTGGGCGCAACCGGTCGAGGATCCCAACGACGGACCCACCAATCATGCGCGCTATGACATCCTCGGCGCGGACAGCAATTCGATCACCCTGCGTCGAGAGGGCGAAATGGCCCGCACCGACTCCGGCGGCCCGGTGATCTGGGTGTTGCGCCTCACCGTCAACCCGCTCGGCTATTGCTGGGGCCGCCTGGATCGTCCTTCGGTCTATTGCGAACGGCAACAGGAGCGTTGCGAGATTACCGCACCAAGCTCGTAAAGCCTTCCCTCCGTGCCCTACGGCCCGTATAGGATTCCTGCGCTTAGGGGGCGCAAAGGAACGCGAAAGGGCAAACGGGCGATGGCGCATATCATCGTGGTCGGCAACGAGAAGGGCGGCTCGGGCAAATCGACCACCTGCATGCATGTGGCGACGGCGCTCTCGCGCCTGGGACATCGCGTTGGCGCGCTCGACCTTGACCTGAGGCAGCGTACCTTCGCGCATTATGTCGAGAACCGCGCCGCCTTTATGAAGCGCAGCAATCTGGTCCTGCCAACCCCGGATTACCGTGACCTGCCAGAGGCTGATCGCGCCGCTCTGGCACCGGACGAGAACATCTACGACCATCGCCTCTCGGCTGCCGTCGCCGCGCTGGAACCGGTGTCGGATTTCATCGTGATCGACTGCCCCGGATCGCATACCCGCCTCAGTCAGGTGGCGCATTCGCTGGCCGATACGCTGATCACTCCGATGAACGACAGCTTTGTCGATTTCGACCTTCTCGCCCGGATCGATGCCGAGACCGGTAAGGTGAAGGGCCCATCGATCTATGCCGAAATGGTCTGGGGCGCTCGTCAGCTTCGCGCGCAAGCCGGGCTGAAGCCGATCGACTGGATCGTGCTGCGCAACCGGCTTGGCGCGCAGCAGATGCATAACAAGAAGAAAGTTGGAAAGGCGCTCGACGATCTCTCGCGCCGGATCGGATTCCGTGTCGCGCCCGGATTTTCGGAGCGTGTGATCTTCCGCGAGCTATTTCCGCGGGGTCTCACCCTGCTCGATCTGCGCGATGTGGGCGTCGAGCATCTGAACCTGTCAAACATCGCCGCGCGGCAGGAAGTGCGCGACCTGATGAACGAACTCAGGCTGCCGGGTGTGACGTCCGACTTCTGAACAAGGCGCTGGCGCGGCCGCGGGAGGATGAACTTCCGAGCAGTTTCAGGCGCGCCTCGAAAACATCTTCTTGCTGCGAACGAGAGCGGAGAAGGCGGGCGAGCAAGCGACGTCCGTATTCCATGATGTAGTTCCTTTCGACTTTCCCCACGCCCATCAAACTGGTGACGCATGGCGGCTAACTTGTGACGGAAGGATGCCGAAGACCCGACAAGATCGCAATTCGGCGAAACAATCGCGTTCCGATCCGGAAACGATCACCCTGACCCTCCTTGCCAAATTCGGTTGCTCCAGCACCTTCGGCACCATTCTTTTGCGCGTCATAAAAAGTTCATGTTGCGTCACATAGCGTTCAAGTGTGAATGATACGGACAGCGCGACCGGGGGCCTCGCCCTTTCGCGGCAATGACGCAATCCCGGCCGGCCACCCGGCCGGGCAAGGTTGGTAGACGGGCAACGGTCCGGCAAGCCGGCAACACTACGGTTCGACAGAACAAAACAATGGGGAGCTTTTCAAATGACACTGACCCAACGCCTCGCTCTTACGGCCAGCGCCGTGGCGCTTATGGCTTCGGCGGGCATCGCCGCGGCGGATAGCATGGACGACCTCTATGCTGCCGCCAAGAAGGAAGGCCAGCTGACCACGATCGCCTTGCCGCATGACTGGTGCGACTATGCCGACGTCATCAATGGCTTCAAAGCCAAGTATCCGGGCATCACCGTCAACGAACTGAACCCGGATGCCGGTTCGGGCGATGAGATCGAGGCGATCAAGGCCAACAAGGACAACACCGGCCCGCAAGCGCCTGATGTCGTCGATGTCGGCCTCGCCTTCGGCCCCTCGGCCAAGAAAGACGGCCTGATCCAACCGTACAAAGTGTCAACCTGGGACTCGATTCCGGACACCGCCAAGGATGCTGATGGCTACTGGTATGGCGATTACTATGGTGTGATGGCCTTTGGCGTGAACAAGGACATCGTCAAAGACATTCCGACTGACTGGTCGGACCTGGCGAAACCGGAATATGCGAACTCGATCGCCCTTGGCGGCGACCCGCGCACCGCGAACCAGGCGATCCTGGGTGTGATGGCGGCGGGCATGTCCACTGGCGCCGAGCCGGGCAAGGATTCGGGCGACGCGGGCCTGAAGTTCATGGCCGACCTGAACAAGAAGGGCAATTTCGTCCCGGTCATCGCCAAGTCGGGAACCATTGCGCAGGGCGCCACGCCGATTGCCGTTGCCTGGGATTACAACCTGCTGTCCTGGCGTGACGGCCTGAAAGGCAACCCGCCGATGGAGGTCGTCGTGCCAAAGACCGGCGTTGTCGCCGGCGTTTACGTTCAGGCGATCTCGGCCTATGCGCCGCACCCGAGTGCCGCGAAACTCTGGATGGAGTATCTCTATTCGGACGAAGGCCAACTCGGCTGGCTCAAGGGTTACTGCCACCCGATCCGCTTCAATGATCTCGCCGCACGCAAGGTGATCCCGCAGGCCCTGCTGGATGCCCTTCCGCCCGCCGAAGGCTATGCCAAGGCAGTCTTCCCGACGCTCGACCAGCAATCGGCCAACAAGTCCGCCGTTGCCGCTGGCTGGGATTCGATGGTCGGCGCCAACGTGAAGTAAGCTGATCCGGCACTTCGGTCCGCCCGGCCCCCTGCCGGGCGGACCAAATTATTCTCCGACAAGGCGCTTACATGACAAGCACACCAATAGACGGGACGCCGACCACGGCACGCCGAAGGCTACCCCTGCATTGGCTTGGCATTGCGCCTTTCACAATCTTCGCCCTGCTTTTTCTGGTCCTGCCGACCCTGCGCATCGTGACCGGTGCCTTCCAGACAGAAGCAGGCACTGCCACGCTGGCAAATATCCACGACCTCTTCACCCCCTCGATCCTCGGAGCCTTCTGGATTTCAATAAAACTCAGCTTCACCTCGGCCCTGCTCGGCTGCCTGTTCGGCTTCCTGATTGCGGCTGCATTGGTGCTGGGCGGGCTGCCGAAGGCAATCCGTGGGCCGATGCTCACCTTTTCCGGCGTGGCTTCGAACTTTGCAGGGGTGCCGCTGGCCTTTGCCGTTCTCGCCACGATCGGGCCAACCGGCCTGCTGACCATCCTGTTGAGAGACGACTTCGGGATCAACCTGCGCGCCCTGGGCTTCAACATCTTCAGCTTCTGGGGCCTGACGATCACTTACCTGTTTTTCCAGATCCCACTGATGATCCTGATCATCACCCCGGCGATCGACGGCCTGCGCGCCGAATGGCGAGAGGCGGCACAAAGCCTTGGCGCCACCGGACGGCAATACTGGATGATGGTCGCTCTGCCGGTGTTGGGCCCCTCGATCCTCGGCACGATGGCTTTGCTTTTCGCCAATGCCTTCGGCGCAATCGCCACTGCCGTGGCGCTGACCGGATCGTCGCTGACCATCGTGCCCATCCTGCTCTTTGCGCAGATCCAGGGCGACGTGCTGCACAACCAGAACCTTGGCTATGCCCTCGCCTTCGGCATGATTGTAATCACGGGTGTCGCCAATCTGATCTACATCGTCCTGCGCGTCCGCGCCGAAAGGTGGATGAAATGAACGGCCGTCGCCTCGCCTCCTGGACAGCACTGATCCTGGGGCTGATCTACTTTTTCCTCCCGCTCATCGGCATGTTCGAATTCTCACTGAAGATGCGCCGCGGAACCTACAGCCTCGACGCCTACTGGGCGGTGCTGCAAGACCCGGTGTTTCATCAGACCTTCGGCTTTTCACTGATCATGGCGCTGGCCACCATCGTCGTCGGCACATTGATCGTGGTGCCAACCGCCTATTGGGTGCGCCTGAAACTGCCCTCGATCCGCCCGGTGATCGAGTTCGTCACCCTGCTGCCGCTGGTGATCCCGCCCATCGTCATCGTCTTCGGCTATGTCCGGCTTTACAACACATCCTCCTTCCTTCCACTGACCTCGACCGCAATGGGCACCAACATCCTGCTGATGTTCGGCTACGTCACGCTGACCCTTCCGTATATGTACCGCGCCGTCGATACCGGCCTTCGCGCCATCGACGTGACGACGCTGACCGAGGCGGCGCAAATTCTGGGTGCAGGCTGGACTACGATCATCGGGCGCGTGATCCTGCCCAACGTGATCGTCTCGGTCCTGTCGGGGGCCTTCCTGACCTTCGCCATCGTGATCGGCGAATATGTCTTCGCGTCGCTGCTCAACCGTCCTGCCTTCGGCCCTTACCTGGTCTTGAAGGGTAACAACGCCGCCTATGTGCCGCAGGCGCTGGCGGTGATTACTTTCCTGTTCACTTGGGCCTGCATGGGGCTGATCCAGCTCATCACGCGGTTTTTCAAATTCTCTAACGCAAGGCGCTAAGGCATGGGCTTCCTCGACCTCTCGCATCTCGAAAAGTCCTTTGGCGCGACCCGCGTGGTGAAAGACTTCAACCTTTCGGTCGACAAGGGCGAATTCGTCGCCTTCCTTGGGCCGTCAGGCTGCGGCAAGACCACCGTGCTGCGCATGGTCGCGGGATTCGAGACACCAACTTCGGGGGTGATTACAATTGACGGCCAGGACGTCACCCGGCTGAAACCCAATCAGCGACAGATCGGGATGGTGTTCCAGGCCTACGCGCTGTTCCCCAACCTCACCGTGGCTCAGAACGTAGGCTTCGGACTGCGCATCGCAGGTGTACCCAAGGCCGAGATTGACGTTCGCGTGCAAGAGATGCTGACCCTTATCGGCCTTCCAGACCTCGGCGCGCGTTACCCGTTCCAACTGTCCGGCGGCCAGCAACAGCGCGTGGCCCTCGCCCGCGCACTGGCCCCTCGCCCCCGTGTCCTTCTTCTGGACGAACCGCTGTCGGCGCTTGACGCGAAAATCCGGGTCAGCCTGCGAGACGAAATTCGCGCGATCCAGCGGGAGCTCGGCATCACCACGATCTTCGTGACCCATGATCAGGAAGAGGCACTGTCGATGGCCGACCGGGTGGTGGTGATGACCAATGGCATCGCCGCCCAGACCGGCGCGCCGTTCGAGATCTACAACCGTCCCACCACCCGTTTCGTCGCGCAATTCGTCGGCACCCTGAACCTGCTCAACGCGACGGTGACCGACGCCTCAACCGGTGCCGTGCGGATCGGCGACAAGCCCGTTGCACTCAATCGCGCGCTCGACGGGGCCACCGCAGGCAGCAGTATCAGCCTTGCGCTGCGCCCCGAAGTCGTCGCCCTTGGCCGTCGCAGCGGGCATGAAATCGTGCTCGTCGGTCGCATTGCCGAAGTTCACTTCCTGGGCTCGGTCATCCGCATCCGCGTCGATGTCGGCGGCACTCTCGTCTCGCTCGATACGTTCAACACGCCCGACACGCCGCCTCCTGCCGTTGGGTCAATGGCAGAGATAAGCGTGGCAGAGCGTGACCTTCTGGTGCTGTCCGACTGAGCGAAGTAGAACGCAGAAAAGCTTGGAGAAGTCGGACAATATGGCGCGAAAGATCCTGCTTACGGGCGGAGCCGGTTACATCGGTTCTCACACTTACGCTGCGTTGACCGAAGCCGGCTACGATGTAACCATCATCGACAATTTCTCGAACGCGCGGACCGATGTACCGGACCGGCTCGAGGTGATTACCGGAAAGCCTGTCAAGGTTCACCACTGCGATGTACTCGACCCTGAAGGGCTGGCCCGCGTCTTCGCATCCGACCGGTTTGATGGCGTCGTCCATTTCGCCGCAAAAAAGGCGGTGGGGGAATCCCAGCAGAAGCCGCTCGACTATATCGAGACGAACTGCACCGGCCTGGTAAATCTGCTGAAGGCGATGCGCCAGGCCGAGGTCTTCCGCCTTGTCTTCTCCTCCTCCGCCACGGTCTATGCGCCTACCCTGGACTGGCCAATCCCCGAGGACGCAGCCCTGGGCTACGCCAGCACCTATGCCTATACCAAGCTGATGGGCGAGCAGATCATCCAGCAGGTCGCGGGGTCGGACCCGCGCTGGTCCTACGGTATCTTGCGCTATTTCAACCCAGCGGGCGCACATGACTCGGCTCTGCTGGGGGAGGATCCGTCCGATATCCCGAATAACCTGATGCCCTATATCGCGAAGGTCGCGGTGGGCGAACTTCCGGCGCTGAACGTCTTTGGCAATGATTACCCCACACCCGACGGCACGGGGGTGCGCGACTACATCCACGTCATGGACCTTGCGCGCGGACATGTGCAATCACTCGACCGCCTGATCGCGCAAGACGAAAGCCATATCGTGAACCTCGGCACCGGGCAGGGCTATTCCGTTTTGGACATGCTCGCCGCCTACTCCCGCGCCTGTGGGCGCGCACTTCCCTATGTTGTGGCCCCTCGGAGAGAGGGCGATCTGGCCTGCTACTACGGCGACCCGGCGCGAGCGGAGCGCATGCTCGGCTTCCGCGCGAACTCGCAGCCTGGATGAGATGTGCGCCTCCAGCTGGGCCTGGATCTCGCGCCGGTCCAACATGCGCGGGCGGACGTAAAGACCTGCCCCCTCGGCTATCCTCTTTCAGAAGTTCGCCCCATTCAGGTTTTGGCCTTTCTTTGACAGGTTTGCATTTTCCTGCGGTGTCGGGCCCGCGAGGCACTGGAGATCATCGGCGGCCTGATCACCCGCGTGACGATCATCGCGGATCCTGACGGACCGATGCTTGAACTGAGGGTGCGCCGTCGGCCCTACTTGGCCTTGACCAAAATGCCGAAAGCCCGCTGGGAAGCGGGCTTGATGACAGTGCGGTTGTGTGTTCGGTAAAAGTGGTTGCGGAGGCAGGATTTGAACTTTGGCCGAACGTCAATAAGACGGAGGCGGCGCGGGTTCCAATAAAGTCGCCCTTGTCGAACGCACCGGAAAGTACGTGATTTTCTTGCTGCCGCAGGCCACCGGGCACATGTTCAATGGGACATATACGCAGCTAAAGTGGTTGAGAAGGAGAGCAGAAACAAAATATCTATTCGAGCAAAGTTCAAATTCGGGCAAAGTGAACAGTTTCCTCTGAGGCTCTGAGCCAAAGGATGAAATTGGCTCAGATCTCGGCGTTAGTCGGCGAGCAATTTTGTTGGTGTAAGTGCCGGAGCGGACGCGGCTGGCATCGAACCCCCTCCGGGGCCCAACGCCTCGCAATACATGGAGGGCGTATTTTGCACACTCCACGTGGCTAATCTCGATGCCACCCGCGTGCTGCAGATCCGCGACGGCGCGCTGGGGCGGCGTTTGATCCCAACACGTGGCCAGGCAACTGCCCCGGCCCCCTCAAGACCTATAACCGAACCTTGCCCTTCAACCTCATGCAAGCGACTTTCCGTCTGCGCCGAAGCGGTGGATCTTGTCGGCCTGCGGGGTCAGGAAGACGCGGTCGCCGTGGCGGACGTCGAATTCGCCATCGGCGCGCACGGTCATCGTGCCGAGGCCATCGACCGCGACATGCAGGAAGGTGTCGGAGCCGAGGTGTTCCGAGACGCTGACCGTCCCGCCCCACTGGCCGGAGTTTTTCGACAGGGTGACATGTTCCGGGCGCACGCCGATGGTCTTGGCGTTCAGCTTGGCGGCATCCGCACCTTCGACGAAGTTCATCTTGGGCGAGCCGATGAAGCCCGCCACGAAGATATTGGCGGGGCGTTTGTAGAGCTCGAGCGGGCTTCCCACCTGCTCGACCCGGCCGGCCTGCAGCACCACGATCTTGTCGGCCATGGTCATGGCCTCGACCTGATCATGGGTGACGTAGATCATCGTGGTCTTCAGCGTGTGGTGCAGCTCGGTGATTTCCAGCCGCATGTTGACGCGCAGCGCGGCATCGAGGTTCGACAGCGGTTCGTCGAACAGGAAGGCGGCCGGTTCGCGCACGATGGCGCGGCCGATGGCGACGCGCTGGCGCTGGCCGCCCGAGAGCTGGCCGGGGCGGCGTTCGAGGTAATCGGTCAGGTTCAGCACCTTGGCCGCCGCCGTCACGCGGCGTTCCTGTTCGGCGGCGTCCATCCCGGCCATCTTGAGCGGGAAGGAGATGTTCTTGCGCACCGACATATGCGGGTAGAGCGCATAGGACTGGAACACCATGGCAAGGCCGCGCTTGGCCGGCGGGGTCTGCGTCGCATTGACGCCGTCGATCTCGATCACGCCGCCGGACACGTCTTCCAGCCCCGCGATCAGGCGCAGCAGGGTGGATTTGCCGCAGCCCGAGGGGCCGACGAAGACGACGAATTCGCCATTCTCGATCTCGAGGTCGAGCGAGGGGATGACGGCGACCTCGCCGAATTTCTTGGATACTTTGCGAAGGCTGATCTTGCCCATGTCGTTCCCCTATTCCGTCTCAGGTCAACGTCGGGGCCATGCCCGACAGCGCAAGCGTGAAACCGAAGGATCGTTCCGCCCCCGGTTCCAGCGTAGCGGTTCCCGCGGAGGTGCCGTCGGGCCGCCGGTCGCTCGTACAGGGTTCGAGCGCGAGCACCCCGGCCGTCGGACGCAGGTCCGACCAGAGCTGCAGATAGGGCAGTTCGGCGGCTGAGAACCCGAGGGCGAGGCGGAAGGCCTCCGGCTCCGGTGTGGATTCAAAGACGCAGCTGACCGGCCCGCTGCCGGTATTGGGCCGGCAGATCACCCCGCTGTCCGCATTGGATGGCAGTGCATCAAGCGGCCCGAAGATGGGGACACCTTCCTGCACCACGCGCGCGCCGAGGCGCAAGGCGGGATAGCCGAGGTTCAGGTGATAAAGCAGCGCCAGCGGCGCGGGCGCGGCGCCAAGGTTCGCCACCCGGTCGTGAACACGCAGCCTGGTGCCGCCAATGGGTGCCTCGATCCGGCGCCGCAGACGCAGGGATTCACCATTCTGGCGGAACTGGTGCACCTCGCCCTCGCAGAACAGGACCGGCTCGGCACGATCCCAGTCCTCGCCGCAAGCGATCACCCGGGCGGGGCTGTGCGGGTGGCGGCCGTGCAATGGCGCGCCGTTCAGCGGCTGACGGATATGGTTCAGACCGCAGGTTTCCATGAAACCTGAAAAGCCCCGCTCGAACCCCCGGCCACCCTCCTCCTCGGCCCGGATCAGGGCAGGATGTCGGAAGCCCGCCGGGCTTTGCCATGCGATCGGCGCACCGCGATACTGCAGCGTTCCGATATCAAGCGAGTGATCGGCCAGCACCATGAAGTCGAGCCCGCCGCCGGTCGAGAACAGGATTGCCCGCACGCCGGTCTCGGGCCCGTCGTCGAGCACGATGCGGCGCACCGATGCGATCTGGCGCAGATCACCGACGCGGCGGGAAAGATCCTTCGGGATCATGCCTTGACCTGTGCCCGGGCCGGATGGGCTAGCCCGACACGATCGAAGGCTTCCATCGGCCCTTCGTTCGCGGCCATCAATTCGGCCATAAGACGGCGCATGCGGCCTTCGGCCTCGGGCGCCTTTACCGGTGTATCCTGCCCGGGATCTGCCTTCAGATCATACAGCCTTGTATCGCTCTCCAGCAGCGCGCCGGGGCCGTAATTGGTGTACATCGGGCTGCGATCCGTCACCGGCACGCGCAGCAGCTTCACCCCCTTGGTGAAATCGAACCCGTTGGACAGCGTCGCCTGCGACAGCTCGTCGGTTGAGAACGGCTGCCAGATATGGGTCGGCATCACCGTATATTGGTAGATTTCCTGCGTCGCCAGATCGGCGGGGAACAGATGATAGGTCCAACGCCCGTCGGTCACGTTCACCGCGCCGCCGAAATAGCCGAAGAGCGCGGCCTCGCGCTGCGCCTCGCCCTGCCGCATCGACAACAGGGAATGCCCCTCCATCTCGGAGGCCGGCGGAAGGTCGTGCAGCTCAAGGAAGGTGCGGGCGAAGTCGATCGACTGGGTCAGCGAAGCGCTGTGGCTGCCGCCAAGCTCGGGCGCGCGCGGGTCATGGATGAATAGCGGGATATGCACGATCTCTTCATACAGATTCATCCGGTTCTTGGCCCAGAAGTCATGTTCGCCGAGCAGGAAGCCGTGGTCGGTCGTCACCACAAGGGCGGTGTCCTTCCACATGTCATGCCGATCGAAATCGTCCAGCAATCGCCCCAGAAGATCGTCACACATCGCGACGACGGCGTAGTAATTGGCACGCAGCTCCTCGCATTCCTCGGGAAGCTCATCGACCCGGCCATAGCGCGGCCAATCCCGGATCGGACCCGTCCAGCCAGTGTCGAAAGCCTCCTTGAAGCGCGCAGGCGCGGTGAAGGGTTCATGCGGGTCGAAGGTCTCGATCTGCAGGAACCAGTTGTCGGCCGCGCGATTGGTGTCGAGGAACTCCAGCCCGCGGTCGAAGACCTGCACCGAGGGGAAGTCCTTCTCTTCCTTGATATACTCGCGGTTGACCATGTTGTGGCGCGGATAGGTGCCGAGCGTCTCGGAATACTGGCGCGCATGATACTTCTCGCGCAGCCTCTCCCAATGTGGCTGCACCATTGCCTTCCAATGATCGCCCTCCTGGCCACGGACGAATTCGTAGCTGCTGTAGCGGTTGTGATAGGTGGCACCGCCATCCTCGAAATAGTGGAAATGGTCGGTGATCAGGTGGCTGTAGACCCCACCCCGGCCCAGCAGTTCCGGAAAGGCGTTGTCAAACGGCTCCATCGGGCCCCAGCTTCGGTGCAGGAAGCTGAGCCGCCCGGTCAGCATGTCACGGCGCGCGGGCATGCAGGGCAAGCTGCCAACGTAATGGCGATCGAAGGTCACGCTGCGGCCCGCCAGCCGGTCGAAATTCGGCGTCGGCACGCGCGTACCACCATAGGCCCCCAACATGTGGCGATTCAGAGAATCGAAAAGCACGAATACGGTCCGCATGGGGTCTGGTCTCCTGAAGCTTCGGCCTATTTGAGCGCGCCTGATGTCAGCCCCTTGACGATGTAGCGCTGCCCGATCAGCAGCAGCACCAGGGCCGGAAGGATCGACAAAGCCGCGCCCGCGGCCATCTGGGTGTATTGAATCTCGAAATCCTGCGCGAATTTGGCGATCGCGACCGGCACCGTCGCGGTGCCCTTGTTGGTCAGGTTCAGCGCCACCGCGAATTCGTTCCAGCTGAAAACGAAGCACAGGATCGTCGTCGCGGCGAGACCGGGCGCGATCAGCGGCAGCACGATCAGCCGGAACAGCGTCGGCGGCGTGGCGCCGTCCATCCGCGCCGCGTCGATCAGCTCGCCCGGCACGTCGCGCACGAAGGCGCTCATCAGCCAGACCGCCAGCGGCAGGTTCAGCGTGGCATGGGCAAGGACGAGCCCGGTGAAGGTGTTGTCCAGCCCGACACTCCGCTCCATCGTGTACCAGGCACTGGCAAGGGCAACCGGCGGGATCATCTGGAAAACCATCACCCAGCCAAGGAACAGGTGCGGCACCCAATGCGGCCAGCGCATCCGTTCGATCGACCATGCCGCGAGCGTTCCCGCCGCCACGCAGATCGCCGTCGACAGGATGCCGACAACAATCGAATTGCGATAGTTGATCAGATAGTCGGAGGCCTTGGAGAACAGCACATCGTTGAAATTCGACAGCGTCGGCACAAACAGGATCTGCCCCATCAGAAGCGAGATCTGGGTGCGGAATCCGGCGGCGAAGATCCACAGCACCGGCACCACGATGATCGCGGCGGCAAGTCCCAGAACAGAGTAGGCCGATATCTGGTCGCGCAGGCGCTGGCGCATCACTCCACCCTCCCGAAACGGCGCGCGGACAGGGCTGCGACCAGCAGAAGCGAGACCACGAAGATCACCGCCACCGACATTGCCGCGCCATATCCCACCCGATCCTCAGTGAAAAATCGCTGGAACAGGGTGAAACTGATCACCTCGGTCGAGGTGCCGGGGCCGCCGCCCGTCAGCAGATAGACCTCGTCAAAAACCTTGAAGGCCAGAACCAGCCGAAACGCGAAGGTCACGATAATGGTCGGAATCATCAGTGGAACGGTGATGTACCAGAACTCTTTCCAGCGCGAGGCACCGTCCATCTTGGCAGCCTCGAACACCTCGGCGGGCAAGGATTCAATCCCGGCAAGCAGCAGCAGGAAGCAGAACGGGGTCCAGTGCCAGATATCGACCGCGATGACCGACAGCAAAGCGGTCTGTGCATCACCCAGCCAGTCGAATGGCCCAAGGCCGACAAGCCCGATCACCTGATTGACCAGCCCGAAGTCGAAGTTGAGCATCAGCTTCCAGATCGCCCCCACGACAATGCCGGGGATCAGGATCGGCAGGATGAACAGCGCCCTGAAAAACACCTTGCCGCGCGCGATGCCGCTGACAAGAACGGCGAGGAGGAAGCCCAGCCCCATCTGGCCCGCCACCGCCGCGACGGCAAATACGGCGGTGTTCACGATGCCCGCGCGCGCCAGCGGGTCCGCCGCAAGCTCGGGATAATGGCTCAACCCGACGAAGGTACGCGTCGCCTGCCCGCCCGACCATGAGATGTCGAGCAGGCTGGTCGCAAACAGGTTCACCAGGGGAAGCGCCCCCATGGCGAGCATGAGAAACAGGCCCGGCGCAAAGGCCAGCCAGCGCCACAGCCGATCCTCGTCGCGCCGCCTGTGCCAAACCGGCAGCGCCTCGGCGCCGGTGATCCCGCTGTCCACGCTCGCCATCCTATTGCTCCCTGCACTCAGGCCTTGAGCGGGGGAAGCGAGGCGGTCTTGTACTTGTACTTTTCCATGACCTTGTAGATGTCGTCCGACATGGAATTCAGCGCATCGACCGAGGTTATCTCGCCCGCGATGGCGCGGTTGAGGCCAAGTTCCAGCACCGAAATCACCTCGCTTGCCTCGGGGAACGCATAGGGGTTCACCGCATTGGGCAAGGCCGCCGCAAGCGGCTTCATCCAGCGGTACTTCGGATCGTCGGCGATCGGATCCTTGTAGACCGAGGCGTTGAGCGGGATGCCACCGGACTTGGCGTTTGCAAGTTGCGCCTCCTTGGTCTGGAACCAGCGGAAGAATTCCACCGCCGCACGCTTGCGCTCTTCGGGCACGTTATGCGCGATCCCGCCCAGCCAGTGGCCCAAAGCGGGGCCGGATGGCAGGCCCGGGGCATGCGGTGTCGGCAGATAGTCGATCTTGCCGGCGACGATCGACTTGTTGGGATCGTCCATCTGCGACCAGGCCGCGATCACCATGCTGGCATGCGCGGCGTGCCCAGTTACAAGGGCCTGAATGATATCGGCCTGATCGAGCGATGCGGTCTTGGGATGGCCGGCCTCCTTCGCAAGACGAATGTAGTAATCCAGCGCCTCTTTCCCCTTGTCGTCGTTCAGGACCACCGAATAATCGCCCGCCGTCTGATCTTTGAAGACCGCGCCACCCATGCCGAACAGGTAGGGGTAGAAATCATAGGAAACGGTATTGGGCCCACGCGCGCCGCGCTGAACCATGCCATACATCTTCGGCGGGTTGTGCAGCGCCTTGGCGTTGTTGAACAGATCCTCGAAGGTCTCGACCGGCTTCAGCCCCTTCTCCTTGTAAAGATCGCCACGGTAAAACAGCATCGGGATATTGGGCTGAATCGGTATCGACATCAGTTTGCCCTTGGGCGTCATCGTCTTGCTGTCGGGGTCGAAGTAAATCGTGTTGCCAAGCGTGAACAGGTCAGGGTCGATCTTGAACCCGGGATCGATGTCCGAAATCGCGGTAACGAAACCGCCGAAATACATCTCGGCGAACCAGCCGGAGTTCATGATCAGGACATCGTAGTCGCCGCTCGAAGCGCGCACCGAGTTGCGCTGTTTTTCCAGCGATCCCGCAAACGGATTGACGTCGAGCGTGACCTTGTTTCCGGTCTCCTTCTCATAGAGCGCAACCGTCTTCTGGAAACTGTCGAACCAGGGCGACTGGTTGATGACGATGGTGATCGGCGCCACCTTTTCAGCGGCGAAAGCGAATTGGCTCTGCGTGGCAAAGGCCGCAACGCCCATGCCCGCAAGCAGCCGCCGGCGGCTTACCTCTAGCTTTGTCATGATGTCTCCTCCCAAGACATTCGTTGATCCTGGGTGGAGGGTCGCATGGCGACGACATGCAAACAAATAATTAGAGATGCTACAAATATAGCCAAAAGGAATATCAGTTGCGCCCGTCAGCCGCGCAGATCCGGCGCAGTTCGCCGATCACCAGACCAGCCGCCTGCGAAAGAAAAGCGCCCTGCCGGGTGATAACGCCGGCAGAGCGGACAGGTGACAGGCCGGGCACATCGATCTCGACCACTCCAACCGCTTCGGGCAGACGCATTGTGGTCGAGACGGTGAAGGTCAGAGCATCCGAAAGTGCGACCAGGCGCAGCAGGAAGGCCATCGATTCCGTCTCGACCACGATCCTCGGCGGCGGCAGGTCGAGCGCCACGAACAGCGCCGTCAGCCGTTGCTGTGCACGGGTGCTTTGCGGCGGCATTACCCAAGGATGTGCAAGCAGATCCTTCGCCGGAACCGCACCCCGTCCTGCGAGCGGATGACCCTCGCGCGCGCAGACACACAGCCGGTCTGAGGTCAGCGGCCGCAGGTCGAGATCGCGCGCGTTTTCCTCGGACGGAAGTTCGGCCACGACGAAGTCCAGATCTCCCGCGCGCAGGCTGCGCAGCAAAACATCATCAAAACCGCCGATGACGTTAACCCGGACCGTCGGATAGGTTTCGACGATACGTGCCACCGCGTCGGGCAGATTGCGCCGCAACCAGGCCGGCCCTGCACCGATGCGCACCGTACCCGCCGTGCCCCCGGCCATCGACTTCAGTTCGTCTACGGCATCCTGTACCTGCACCCCCAACCGCTCGGCATGGCGTTGCAGGACCGAGCCGGAGAGCGTCACCACGACCCCGCGCGCGAGTCGCTCGAAGAGGACCACACCAAGCTCTTGCTCCAGCAAGCGGATGCTCTTGGTAAGTGTCGGTTGCGCGACGCCAACCCGCGCCGATGCCGCCGTGAAACTCCCTGCCTGCGCGACCGCCAGAAAATATTCAAGCTGGCGAAGATTTAAGACAAGCCCCCCCCTGTTATGGACCCGCACCCAAAAGCATGCGCTGTCCGCCAATCCTAAGGCTTGGCTCTGTCGGAGCAATCAAATCGAAGGTGCCATGAAAAAGCGAACTCGTTTGAGGTCCTCACTCTGCGACGGCATCGAAAAGGCCGCTCTACTCGGGCCAAGCGGCCAAGCGCGGTTCCGCTCGGAAGTCTGTCGGCACCTATGGTCGTACGGCGCGTCCGGCGCTAGGCTTCCGGGCAAATGCATTCGCCAGAGGAGCGCACTATGAGCTGGACTTCAGCCTCGACCCGTTATGAAAGCATGGTTTACCGGCATTGTGGGCGCAGCGGGCTGAAGCTGCCCGCGATCTCGCTTGGGCTATGGCACAACTTTGGCCATGACACACCGCATCAGGTGAAGCGAGCAATTTGCCAGACAGCCTTCGATGCGGGCATTACGCATTTCGATCTGGCGAACAATTATGGCCCGCCGCCGGGCAGTGCCGAGGCGGCGTTTGGCGAGATCTTGCGCACGGATTTCAAGGGTTACCGCGACGAGCTGATCATCTCGTCCAAGGCCGGCTATGAGATGTGGGATGGGCCCTATGGCGAGTGGGGATCGAGGAAGTATCTGATTGCGTCCTGCGATCAGTCGCTGAAGCGGATGGGGCTGGATTACGTCGACATCTTCTATTCGCACCGGTTCGATCCGGCGACGCCGCTGGAAGAGACGATGGGCGCGCTGGATCATATCGTGCGCTCTGGCCGCGCACTCTATGTTGGAATCTCGTCCTACAACTCGGAGCGGACGCGCGAGGCGGCGGCGATCCTGAAGGATCTGGGCACGCCCTGTGTGATCCATCAGCCGAGCTATAACATGATCAACCGCTGGGTTGAGACCGATGGGCTGAAGGACACATTGGCGGATCTGGGCATCGGGTCGATCGCCTTCACACCGCTGGCGCAGGGGATGCTGACGAACAAGTATCTGAAGGGCGTGCCGGAGGGCAGCCGGGCGACGCAGGGCAAGTCGTTGAAGACCAACTGGCTGAGCGAGGAGGCGATTGCCAATATCCGCGAGCTGGATGCGATTGCAGCCGCGAGGGGGCAGACGCTGGCTCAGATGGCAATTGCCTGGGTGTTGCGCGAGGAGAGGATTACCTCTGCCCTGATCGGGGCGTCGCGTCCGGAACAGGTGACGGATTGCGTCGGTGCGCTCGGGAACCTTGAGTTTCTCGCCGAGGAACTGACGGCGATTGATCGCTGGTCGGATGCTGGAAACGTGAACCTGTGGCAGCGGTCGTCGGACAGTTGAGGGGGTGTCGGAGACAAGCGAACGCGTCTCAGTTTCCGAGCCCGGTCAATCTGTCAGGCGGCAAGAAGACCGCGCCACTCGCGCCGAAAGAAGCGGTGCGGGTCCGCAATCCTCACCATGGTTAATTGTGAGCGGAAGTAGAATTTTCCCGGCAAGATGGACGGTTGGCGTTCACCGCGGAGCGTGTTTTCGCGGTTGCTCCCATCTACAATCTCGGCGCCGGCGAGATCATCGCCATCGAGCCTTCGCCCCAATGTCCCGAGGGGGAAGGCGATCGATGCCTATACCCGCGCGATCGCGGGTAGCTATTACACGATCTTCAATGCACCGGTCTGCGGCTCCTCGGTTCGCCTGGGGCTGCCGCTGGACATGCGCAGGATCGCGACCATCATAATCGACGGTCGCCGCTATGCCGGCGACGCGGGCGGCAACTTCAAACCCCTTCACTGAGCCCAAAATTAAAGCGCATGAAGACGGCCGGCAATCTGAGACTTAATGGGACGCCTTGCTTACGATCGCTCAGCAGAGCTTCAATCTGCGCGCGGTCAGCGGGACCAAGTAAAGGTGGGTGTCATCCCGTGTCACGCCAAGAGTACAGTATTTCATCACGAGGAAAATACGATGGACCCAATCAGACCCATTTATGACCGCTGGGACGAGGTCCAGATCTCGATCGGTGGGCGTATTGCGGAAGTGCAACAGCAGATCAACGCCTTGCGGAAGTCGTTGGGGATCGAGAAGGCGCCCGCCACCGGCGGCTTCATCGCCCGCCTGAAGATCCGCACCGGCGACGGAGTGCAACGTTCAAGATCAAGAAGAGAATCCGCGACCTGGAGGATTGATCTGATCCCCGCAAACTGGACGGTTTGAGGCTGGAGTTTTCCGCTAGGTTTTCCCGGCTGGGAGAGGAGCGGAATCGGATGAAGGCAAGCAATTTCTCGGACGCGCAGAAGGCGTTCATCATCAAGCAGGGCGAAGACGGAACGCCGGTTGCGGAGATCTGCCGCAAGGCGGGTGACGTTGCCCCCAACTTTTATCCAGCGTGAGCGAGACTCCGGGTTTGAGTTTTGCCCATTTGGGCGGGTTGGGCAACGGGGGCTGGCGCGGAGCTTTGCGGGTTGCGCAGCGTCAGGCCCCGTTGCGGGGCGAAGGTCTGGGCGAACTCGGCTGGGGTTTGCCATCCGAGGCGGGAGTGGGGTCGTTCGGTGTTGTAGTCGTGTGCGCCAGGCGGCCAGCGTGACGCGGGCATGGTGCAGGGACGGGAACAGGGTCTCGTTCAGCAGCTCATCGCGCAGGCGACCGTTGAAGCTTTCGATGAAGGCATTCTGGGTCGGCTTGCCGGGCGCGATGTAATGCCAGTCAAACTTGCGATCATCCACGAACTTCAGGATCGCGTTCGAGGTGAACTCGGTCTCCATCGATCGCTGACACTCGTCTGGGGCTTGCCGCGGGCGTCGAACAGGTCGCCAGTTCCCGCGCCACCCGGGCACCCGACAGGAGGTGTCGGCGATCAGGGCCAGGCATTCGCGCGTGCAGTCATCGACCACGGTCATGATCCGGAACCGGCGGCCATCCGTCAGCTGGTCGGACACGAAGTCCAGCGACCAGCGCTGGTTCGGCATCAGTGGCAGCACCATCGGGGCCCGTGTGCCCATGGCCCGCTTGCGTCCACCGCGGCGGCGCACATGCAACTGCTCTTCCCGGTAGATGCGGAACAGGCGCTTGTGATTGACCTCATGGCCCTCGCGCCGCAGGAACACATGCAGCCGCCGGTAGCCGAACCGGCGCCGGACCTTGGCCAGTTCCTTCAGCCGCTCCCGCAGCACAGGGTCATCCTGCCGGACCACCTCGTAGCGCATGGTCATCCGGCAACAGCCGATCACCCGGCACGCCCGCCGCTCGCTCATCCCGTGACCCTCCACCAGATGCGCGACCGCTTGCCGCTTCGCGGCGGGCGTCACCATTTTTTTCCCAGGAGGTCTTTCAGCGCCGCATTGTCGAGCATGGCATCGGCCAGCAGCCGTTTCAGCCGCGCGTTCTCGTCCTCAAGGCCCTTCAGCCGCTTGGCCTCGCTGACATCCATGCCGCCATACTTGGCCTTCCACTTGTAAACGGTCGCATCGCTGACGCCGTGCTTGCGGCACAGATCGGCGACGGAAACCCCGGCCTCGTGCTCCTTCAAAATGCCAATGATCTGGTCTTCGGTGAACCTGCTGCGCTTCATCTCTGGTCCTTTCGGTTGGGCCAGAGTTTATCTCAAACTGGATTAGGCGGAGGGGGCAACGTCACCACGGACCCTGACGGACCGGTGCTTGAACTGGAAGGCGCGCTGTCGGCCATGCTTGGCCTTGGACAAAATGCCAAAAGCCCGCTGGGAAGCGGGCTTGATGACAGTGCGATTGCGTGTTCGGCAAAAGTGGTTGCGGGAGCAGGATTTGAACCTACGACCTTCAGGTTATGAGCCTGACGAGCTACCGGGCTGCTCCATCCCGCGACAGATCCCGCAAGGATGTTGTGATGGGGTATATTGGATCGTTTTGAGAGATATTTGGGGTTTCTTTCTAGGTTTGGCGGTGACCTACTCTCCCACGTCTTAAGACGCAGTACCATCGGCGCGGCGGCACTTAACGGCCGAGTTCGGGATGGGATCGGGTGTTTTGCTCGCGCTATGACCACCAAACCGAGGAAGAAACCCGCATCGCCGCGGTCTGCGGCGATGGTCATCAGGCCCTTTCGGGCTTGTCCGAGTGTAGTGAAGTGCGTTGACGATCCTGAAGCCTTGCTTCTACTGGATCAAATCAAGCCTATCGGGCAATTAGTACCGGTCAACTGAACGCATTGCTGCGCTTACATCTCCGGCCTATCGACGTGGTGGTCTACCACGGCCCTCAGGGATACCTTGTTTTGAAGGGGGCTTCCCGCTTAGATGCCTTCAGCGGTTATCCTGTCCGATCATAGCTACCCAGCACTGCCGTTGGCACGACAACTGGTCCACCAGTGGATCGTTCACCCCGGTCCTCTCGTACTAGGGGCAACTCCTCTCAAGTATCCTACACCCACGGCAGATAGGGACCGAACTGTCTCACGACGTTCTAAACCCAGCTCACGTACCTCTTTAAACGGCGAACAGCCGTACCCTTGGGACCTGCTCCAGCCCCAGGATGAGATGAGCCGACATCGAGGTGCCAAACGCTGCCGTCGATATGGACTCTTGGGCACCATCAGCCTGTTATCCCCAGCGTACCTTTTATCCGTTGAGCGATGGCCCTCCCACTTGGGACCACCGGATCACTATGGCCGTCTTTCGACTCTGCTCGACTTGTCAGTCTTGCAGTCAGGCTGGCTTCTGCCATTGCACTCAACGAGCGATTTCCGACCGCTCTGAGCCAACCTTCGCGCGCCTCCGTTACACTTTGGGAGGCGACCGCCCCAGTCAAACTACCCACCACACAGGGTCCCGGATCCGGATAACGGACCGCGGTTAGACATCAAGAGAGCAAGGGTGGTATCTCAAGGGAGGCTCCACAAGAACTAGCGTTCCCGCTTCAAAGCCTACCACCTATCCTGCACATCGCAATCCTGATGCCAGTGTGAAGCTATAGTAAAGGTGCATGGGGTCTTTCCGTCTAACCGCGGGAAGCCTGCATCTTGACAGGCAATTCAATTTCGCTGAGTCCACATTTGAGACAGCGGGGAAGTCGTTACGCCATTCGTGCAGGTCGGAACTTACCCGACAAGGAATTTCGCTACCTTAGGACCGTTATAGTTACGGCCGCCGTTTACCGGGGCTTCAATTCAGAGCTTGCACCCCTCCTTTTAACCTTCAGGCACCGGGCAGGCGTCAGACCCTATACGTCGTCTTGCGACTTCGCAGAGCCCTGTGTTTTTAGTAAACAGTCGCCACCCCCTGGTTTGTGCCCCCGGCCTCTACTTGCGTACAAACCGGGCCTCCTTCTCGCGAACTTACGGAGGTATTTTGCCGAGTTCCTTAAATGTGGTTCTCTCAAGCGCCTTGGTATTCTCTACCAGTCCACCTGTGTCGGTTTAGGGTACGGTCTGATGGAGGGCTATTTCCAGGGACCGCTAAGCAGCCCGATCAATCCGATAAGGCCGAACTACCCTCTGCAATCCGTCACCATCTCCTGGCCCAGGAATATTAACCTGGTTCCCATCGACTACGCCTTTCGGCCTCGCCTTAGGGGCCGGCTTACCCTGCTCAGATTAGCTTTAAGCAGGAACCCTTGGACTTTCGGCGAGAGGGTCTCTCACCCTCTTTGTCGCTACTCATGTCATCATTCTCACTACTGATCTCTCCACCGGATGCCTCACAGCCCGGCTTCACAGAAAGCTCACTGCGCTACCGCTGCGCTACCGCTTCGCTACTTGAGTGCATTGGTCATTGCACAACCGAGTCCGTACTGGAACGATCGGCAGTAGACGATGACTATGTCACAGTACGCTCTGCTACCACGTGCATTGCTGCACATCCTAAGCTTCGGCTCATGGCTTGAGCCCCGTTACATCTTCGCCGCAGGACAACTTGTTTAGACCAGTGAGCTGTTACGCTATCTTTAAAGGATGGCTGCTTCTAAGCCAACCTCCTGGTTGTTTTGGTCGTCCCACCTGCTTTCCCACTTAGCCATGAATTAGGGGCCTTAGCTGTAGGTCAGGGTTGTTTCCCTCTTCACAACGGACGTTAGCACCCGATGTGTGTCTGCCGTATAGTACTCCTACGGTATTCGGAGTTTGGTTAGGATCAGTAAGCCTGTGGGACCCCATCACCCATCCAGTGCTCTACCCCCGTGGGTATTCGTCCGACGCTCTACCTAAATAGATTTCGCAGAGAACCAGCTATCTCCGAGTTTGATTGGCCTTTCACCCCTAGGCACAAGTCATCCCGACCTTTTTCAACAGGTGTGGGTTCGGACCTCCAGTAAGTGTTACCTTACCTTCATCCTGGTCATGCCTAGATCACTCGGTTTCGGGTCTGATCCCACGTAACTCATCGCCCTTTTAAGACTCGCTTTCGCTGCGCCTACACCTAACGGCTTAAGCTTGCTACGTGAGACCAAGTCGATGACCCATTATACAAAAGGTACGCCGTCACGCCTCAAGGACGCTCCGACTGCTTGTAGGCGTTCGGTTTCAGGTACTGTTTCACTCCCCTCGTCGGGGTGCTTTTCACCTTTCCCTCACGGTACTGGTTCGCTATCGGTCAGTAAGGAGTACTTAGCCTTCGGGGGTGGTCCCCCGATCTTCAGACAGGATTTCACGTGTCCCGCCCTACTTAATATGTCCCTTGAGCTTCCTGTACGGGGCTGTCACCCGCTATGGCTGCACTTTCCAGTGATTCCGGTCACTCTCAGGGCTCGGCTGGTCCGCGTTCGCTCGCCACTACTAGCGGAGTCTCTGTTGATTTCCTTTCCTCCGGGTACTTAGATGTTTCAGTTCCCCGGGTTTGCTCTTAAACCCCTATGTATTCAGGGTAAAAGTACCTGTTTCACCCCATTATTGATATGCCTTGCGGGACAATAACAGAATGTCAGGTGGGTTTCCCCATTCGGAGATCCATGGATCAAAGCCTGTTCTCAGCTCCCCATGGCTTAACGCAGAGTACCACGTCCTTCATCGCCTCTTACTGCCTAGGCATCCACCAAACGCCCTTTTCGCGCTTGATTTGATCCAGAAAAAGCAAGGCTCGGCGCCTCGCCAATTCTGAGCGTCATTGCACTTG
>CAWIOC010000017.1:0-14526 GCA_963837565.1 uncultured Pseudomonadota bacterium | reverse complement strand
GGGTCGAACCTATTCCACCAAGACCTCACGGTTTCGTAGCTGACTTCGACCCTGAGCTCATGCATCAGATCCTCTGCTCCGTTGCGCAGCGCTCTGACAACATCTGAGCGGCAAACTCGAAATGTTTGCGACTCTGGATCGGCGTTGGTGCCTCACGACCGAGCCGCGAGGATCGCCAGTAGCGTTTCCGTTGTCTTCGCGATAAAGTTTTGCGCCGCAGTGCTTTGCGGAAGGTCTTCGGCCATTGCCAGTGCGAAGGCATGGTTCGACGGTTCGACCAGCGGACGTACCGTGACCGGCATATGAGCGTAGTCGAGCGCCATGAGCTCGTTCACCAATGTCACACCGATGCCACTGGCGACCAAACCGCAGGCCGAACAGACCGAATGCGCCTCGACCTTGATGTTCGGGCGCAGGCCCGCGCTCCAGAACAGCTCGTCGACTTCGCGCCGTGGCGCGCGCATCCGGCCCAGCAGGATCAGGGGCACACCTTTCAGATCGCGCACGCTCACCTCGCTCTGCGCCGCCAGCGGATGGTCGCGCGGCATGACGCAGACCGTGCGCGAGGCGATCAGCGGCGTGGTCCGCAGCCCCGCCCGCTGGGTCGGCACCCGGATGAAGCCGATCTCTGCCCGCTCATCCAGCAACATCCGCTCGATCGTATCATAGGGTCCGGTGTGCAGCTCCAGCCGGACCTGATCGTTTTCCGCCAGAAACTCGGCGATGATGCGCGGCACGATCGACAGCGTCAGGCTGGTCGGAAAAGCCACCCGCAAGGTGATGGCAGAGGAATTTCCCGCCCGCAGTTCCTCCGCCTCTGCCGCCAGCCGCGCGCCGCGGTCGAGCAGGCTGCGGATCTGGCCCTGCAACAGCTGCCCCTCATAGGTTTCGATCAGCCTGGTCTTGTCTCGGATGAAAAGCGCCAGTCCAAGCTCGCTTTCGAGCTGACCCAGCCTGCGGCTTACTGCCGATTGTGACAGGCCCAGCAGTGCCGCGGCGCCCTGCGTCGTGCCGGTGTTGAGGATGGCTTGATAGGTTTCCAACAATTCAAGGCGCATGCGCTTCTCCTTCGCCACATCCTATGCCAGATGCGCATAGGCTATGCGGTTTTTCTCATACTATTGCATCGATTAACCGCTCACGGCAAGGTGACTCGCAGAAGCCAAAGGGCCCTGTCACATGCCGTTCACACTGATCGACCGGGCCCGCCGCCCATGACCGCTTTCCTGATCCGACGCTGTCTTCAGTCGATCGGCGTGCTGGGGGTCACTTCGCTTCTGGTCTTCCTTGGCGTCTATGCCATCGGCGACCCGCTGGAAATCCTGCTGCCTTCCGATGCCTCGATGGCCGAACGCGCGCAAGTGGCGGCATCGCTCGGCCTAGACCGGCCGCTGCCGCTGCAATACCTCCATTTCCTGTCCAGTGCGCTGCACGGCGATTTCGGCAAATCCTTCGTCTATAACCGGCCTGCGATGCAGGTGATCTTCGAACGCCTGCCCGCTACATTGGAACTGACCATCACCGCGCTGGTCATTTCGCTGCTGATCGGCATCCCGCTCGGGCTCTGGGCGGGAACACGGCCGCGCAGCATGGTCGATGAAAGCATCATGACCGGCTCGATCCTTGGCTTTTCCCTGCCGCATTTCTGGCAGGGCATGATGCTGATCATGATCTTCGCGGTCTGGCTCGGCTGGCTGCCTTCGACCGGACGGGGCGATGTCGGCACTATCCTTGGCATTCCCACCAGCTTCGCCACCTGGGACGGCCTGCGCCACCTGATCCTGCCGGCGATCAACCTGTCTTTGGGCCAGACCGCGCTGGTGATCCGGCTGACCCGCACCGGGGTGCAGGAAACCATGCCGCTCGATTTCGTCAAATTCGCCCGCGCCCGGGGCCTCAGCGAGGCCCGTATCCTGATGGTACATGTGATGAAGAACATCCTGATCCCGATCGTCACCGTGATCGGCGTCGAGTTCGGCTCACTCATCGCTTTCGCCGTGGTGACCGAGACGATCTTTGGCTGGCCCGGCGTCGGCAAGCTGATCATCGACTCGATCTCGGCGCTCGATCGGCCGGTGGTGGTGGCCTATATTCTGGTCATCGTCACGATGTTCATCGTTATCAATCTTGTGGTTGACCTGCTCTATTCGCTGCTCGACCCGCGCATCCGGGCGCGCCAGACATGAGCCTTGGCAGTATCCTCTCCCCCGAAGGCACCCTGCGGCGCGCGTTCGGCGGATTGCGCACCAGTCCCAAGGCCGGCCTCGCGCTTGCGGTCTGCCTGCTGCTGATCGGGGCGGCGCTGCTGGCACCGCTGATTGCGCCGCAAAATCCTTATGACCTGACCCAGATCAGCATTTTTGACGGCAAACTGCCGCCCATGTCGCGTGGCTCAGACGGCATTCTCTACCTTCTCGGCACCGATACGCAGGGGCGCGATATGTTCTCGGCCATGCTCTACGGGCTGCGCACCAGCCTCGCCGTCGGCGTCACTGCCGGGGTGCTGGCGCTGGCCATCGGCACCGCGCTCGGGCTGGTGGCGGCCTATGTCGGCGGGCGGATCGACGCCTTCCTGATGCGCTTTGTCGACCTGATGCTAGGCTTCCCGATGATCCTTGTTGCGCTGATGATCCTCGTGATCTTCGGACAGGGAACCTGGAAGGTGATCCTTGCGCTGGTCTTCGTGCAATGGGCCTATTTTGCCCGCGCGGTACGCGCGGCAGCGCTGGTCGAGACCGGCAAGGACTATGTTGAGGCCGCGCGCTGCCTTGGTCTGTCACCGGCACGGATCCTGTTCCACCATCTGCTGCCCAATTGCCTGCCGCCGCTGATCGTCATCGCCACGATCCAGATCGCCCATGCCATCGCCGCCGAGGCGACGCTCAGCTTCCTCGGCATCGGCCTGCCGATCACCGAACCTTCGCTCGGCCTGCTGATCGCCAATGGTTATCAGGTGCTTTTGGCCGGGTTGTACTGGATGAGCGTCTATCCCGGCCTTCTGCTGATGGTGCTGATATTCTCCATCAACGTCGTTGGCGACCGGTTGCGCGAAGTCCTTAACCCAAGGTTGGTGATATGAGCGTGCTGCTTGAAATCGACGGGCTGCAAACCTGGTTCGAGACGCCGCGCGGCACGGTGCGGGCGGTGGATGGTGTCAGCCTGGCCCTGCGACGCGGAGAGATCCTCGGTCTGGTCGGCGAAAGCGGGTCAGGCAAGTCTATCACCGGCTTCTCGATCCTTGGCCTGCTCGATCCGCCAGGCCGCGTGGTTGCCGGCAGCATCCGCTTCAACGGCGAGGATTTGCGCTCCGCCTCTCCCGCCCGATTGCGCGCGCTGCGCGGCGACCGGATCGCCATGATCTTTCAGGACCCGATGATGACGCTGAACCCGGTGCTGACCATCGGCACCCAGATGACAGAGACCCTGCACGCCCACCGCCGGATGGGCCGGGCCGAGGCTCGCGCGCGGTCCCGGGACGCGCTTGGCCGGGTCGGCATTCCGTCACCGGAAGAGCGGCTCGACGCCTATCCGCATGAATTCTCGGGCGGTATGCGGCAGCGCGTGGCCATTGCCATCGCCCTGCTGCACGAACCCGACCTCATCATCGCGGATGAACCGACCACGGCGCTGGATGTCACGATCCAGTCGCAGATCCTCTCGGTGGTGCAAGGGCTTGCCGTCGAGATGGGTATGGGGCTGATCTGGATCTCGCATGATCTGGGGGTGGTGGCTGGCCTCGCGAACCGGATCGCGGTGATGTACGCGGGCCGCATCGTCGAAGAGGGGACGGTCGACGAAGTGCTCGACCGTGGCCATCACCCCTACACCGCCGGACTGATCGCCTCGATCCCGATTGCCAATGACCGCGGCCATATGCTGCGCCAGATCCGTGGCAGCGCGCCTGCGGCGCTGAACCGCCCCGCAGGTTGCGCCTTTGCGCCGCGCTGCGATGCCGCCACTTCCGCCTGCGCCGCAGAGCCTCCGGAGACTCGTGATGGCAGCCGCCGCTGGCGTTGTTTCAACCCCTTGGGGATGCAGGCATGACCGAGATTCTGGCCCGCGCCGAGGGCGTGTCCAAGCGTTTCCGCAAATCCACCGATCTCGCGGAACGACTGGCGATCCGCCTTGGCGTAGCGGCCCCACCCGCCGCCGTCCACGCGCTCGACGGCGTCGATCTTGTCATCGCACGTGGCGAAGTCGTGGGCCTGGTCGGCGAAAGCGGTTGCGGCAAATCCACCCTTGGCCGGGTGATGGCCGGAATGCTTGCGCCGACCGAAGGCAGTGTCAGCCGCAACGGCCGTGACATCGCCGCCCTGCGTGGCGCCGAGGCCCGCGCGATGCGCCTTGCCACCCAGATCATCTTTCAGGACCCGATGTCCTCGCTCAACCCGCGCAAACGCGTGGCCGAGATCATCGGCGAGGCGCCGCGCGTTCATGGCCTGATCCCGCGTGCAGCCATCGCCCCGCGCGTCGCCGAATTGCTGACGACCGTGGGCCTTGATCCGGCAATGGCCGAGCGATTCCCGCATCAGCTTTCCGGCGGCCAGCGGCAGCGGATCGGCATTGCCCGCGCCCTTGCAGTGCGCCCCGACTTCCTGATCTGCGACGAAAGCATCGCCGCGCTCGACGTCTCGGTGCAGGCCCAGGTCATCAATCTGTTCATGGATTTGCGCCAGCGCCTGTCGCTGACGCTTCTGTTCATCAGCCACGACCTGTCTGTCGTGCGCCATATCAGCGACCGCGTCGTAATCATGTATCTTGGCCGCGTCGTCGAGGTGGCCCCCGCCGATCGCGTCTTCGACCGGCCGCGCCACCCCTATACCGCTGCCCTGCTGGACGAGATCCCGCGTCTCGACCGGCGTGGCCGCCGCTTCTCGGCGATCAGCGGCGAGATCCCCTCGCCGGTCAATCCACCGCCGGGGTGCCATTTCCACCCGCGCTGCCCCCTCGCCCATGACCGCTGCCGGGTCGAGCGCCCGGTCCTACGCAACCTCGCCCCGGGGCAGGACGTCGCCTGCCATCTCAATCAGGGTCGCGGCCTAGTCGCCGACGACCTGCAGCAAACACAGGGAGTTCACCCATGAAACTGATAACATCCGCTCTTCTCGCAGGCCTCATGGCCAGCGCCGCCCTGCCCGCCCTCGCCTTCGATCTCGTGATCGGTCGTTCGAGCGAGCAAAGCTCGATCGACCCGCAATTCTCGCGCACCGGCAACAACCAGATGACCTCTGACATGATCTTCGGCAGGCTGGTGGATTTTGATACCAACCTTCAGATCAGCCCCGGCCTTGCCACCAGCTGGACCGCGCTCGACCCGCTGACATGGGAAATCAAACTGCGCCCCGACGTGACCTTTCAGGACGGAAAGCCCTTCTCTGCCGATGACGTGATCTTCTCGCTCAACCGCGCCGACAAGGTGCCCAACAGCCCGGCGCCCTATACCGACATGGTCAGCTCGATTGCCAAGATTGAAAAACTCGATCCTCTGACACTGAAAATCACCACCAAGACCCCGGCGCCCGCCTTGATGGAGGATATCGGCCGCGTCTACATCGTCTCGGCGATCGATACGGCGGGCGCCAGCAGCGAGGATTTCAACTCCGGCAAGGCGGCCATCGGCACTGGCCCCTATCGCTTTCTCGGCTGGAAGCCTGGCGATAGTGTCGAACTGCAGGCCTACGACGGCTACTGGGGTAAGAAACCAACCTTCAAAGATGTCGAGATCCGCTTCATCTCGAACGATGCCGCACGCGTGGCAGCGCTTCTGTCCGGCGCGGTCGATGTGATCGACGCCGTGCCGCCCGAAGATGTCGCGAACCTGACCGCCAATTCCAAGATCAACGTGGTCTCGGCGCCCTCGGGCCGGGTGATCTACCTTGGCCTTTCGATGCGCGACGATACCGCGCCGGGGGTGACCGATCTCGACGGCGCTCCCCTCAAGACCAACCCGTTCAAGGATGCCCGGGTGCGCAAGGCGATTTCGCTGATGATCGATCGCAAGCTGATAATTGACCGCATCCTCGGCGGCGCGGGCATCGCCGCAGGCCAGATCGCACCGGCAGAGTTGGGCGGCTTCGCGGCAGATCTGCCCGCCGATACCCCCGATCTCGCCCGTGCGCACAAGCTGCTGACAGAGGCGGGATATCCCAAGGGGTTTGGCATCACCATCAACAGTTCCAACAACCGCTTCCCCAACGATTCCGATCTGGCGCAGGCACTGGGGCAGATGCTGGCGCGCGGCGGGCTGAAGGTGAACGGCGTGCAGGCGCTGCCCTATAACGTCTATTCCAAAGCGGCGACCGACGGCAGCTACGGCGCCTTTGTCTATTCGCTTGGCGCCTCGACCCCGAGCTCTGCCCCCGAATTGCAGGCCCTGCTGCACACCTATGACAAGGCCGCCAAAATGGGTGCCTTCAACCGGACGCGCTATTCCAACCCCGCCTTCGACACGGCCCTAGCGGCCGCGATGGAGGAGTTCGATCCCACCAAGCGGAACGCCATGCTCGCCGCCGCGACCAAGATGGTCTTCGACGATACACCACTGGTTCCGCTTTATTGGCAGAAACTCTACTGGGCCACGAAAAAGGGCCTGACCATTCAGGGCGGCCTTTCCGAAGACACCCTGCCGCAGGACGTGGAAAAGGCAAACTGAGCATGCAAGTTGATCTGGGGCCGGCACACGTGCTGGCAGAGGATGTCGTGGTGCATCGCGATGTCATGGTGCCGATGCGAGACGGGATATGCCTTGCCACCGATATTTATCGCCCGGCGTCGGCCGGGCAGGTCCTGACCAAGCCGCGCCCGGTGATCCTCGAGCGGACGCCCTATGACAAGACCGGCACGCCACGGACCGAATTCTCGCTATCCGAACCGGAGCCGAAGGGCCGGGAAGAGCTGGCAATCCGGCTGGTACGCGAAGGCTATTGCGTGGTCTGGCAGGATTGCCGGGGGCGCTATGCCTCGGAAGGCGTGTTCACCAAATACCTGAGCGAAGGCGAAGACGGCTATGACTGCATGGTCTGGCTTGCCGCACAAGGCTGGAACAATGGTCGCGTCGGGACGATGGGGCTGAGCTATGCTGCGCACACCCAGATGTCGATGGCCTGCCTGACGCCGCCGGGCCTCGCCTGCATGGTTGTGGATTCCGGCGGCTTTTCCAACGCCTTCACCTGCGGCATCCGGCAAGGCGGCGCCTTTGAGCTGAAACAGGCGACCTGGGCCTATCACCGCGCACAGGAAAGCCCGACGGCACAGGCCGACCCGCTCATCCGCGACGCCATCGCCGCCGAGGATCTGCACGCCTGGTTCACCCGCATGCCCTGGGGCCGCGACCGCTCGCCAGTGCGCTGGGACCCGGAGTATGAAACCTATCTGCTGGACCAGTGGCAGCACGGCACTTTTGACGCGTTCTGGAAGAAGGTCGGGATCTGGGCGGCGGGCCATTACGACGCCATCCCCGAGGTGCCGATCGTCTTCATGTCCAGCTGGTATGACGCCTATGTGCAGACCACTTTGGAGAATTACGCCGGCCTCAAGGACCGCCGACCACTGGCGCTGATCATGGGGCCATGGACCCATGGCAACCGCTCGCGCAGCCTGTTTGGCGATGTCGATTTCGGCCCCACCGCCATGTTCGACGGTCAGGTCGACAGCGACTGGCTGGCCTATCGGCTACGCTGGTTCGCGCATTGGCTGAAGCGCGAGGGCAGCGACGATCAAACGGGCCGGGTGCATTACTTCCTGATGGGCGGCGGCTCGGGGGCCAGGACCGCTGCGGGCCATCTCGATCACGGCGGGCAGTGGTGCAGGCCTCTGACTGGCCGGTGCCAGAGGCGCAGCCATTGGTACTGCATCTCCACCCCGACATGCGCCTGCGCGATGCCGCTGCGGCAGGAACCGACGCAGTCAGCTATGATTTCGACCCGCTCAATCCGGTGCCGACAATCGGCGGCTCGCTTACCTCGGGCGAGCCGATCTTTACAGGTGGTGGCTTCGATCAGGTGGAGTCCTCCGCTTTTTTTGGCTGCCGCACCCCCGGCCTTCCGCTGAAGGCACGGCGCGACATCCTGTCCTTCGAGACCGAGCCTTTGGCTGACGATCTCGCCATCGCCGGACCCGTCACGATACGGCTCTGGGTCTCGACCGATGCGCCAGATACCGATTTCACCGCCAAGCTGATCGACGTCTACCCACCCTCGCCGGACTACCCTCGCGGCTACGCGCTCAATATCACCGACGGGATCTTTCGGCTGCGCTACCGCGACGGCTTTGACGCCCCGCGGCTGGCCGAACCCGGCCAGGGTCCGGTCGAGATCACGATCGCCCCCTTCGCGACCGCCAACCTTTTCGCGCGCGGCCACCGTCTGCGGCTCGATATCTCCTCGTCGAATTTCCCGAAATACGACGTGAACCCCAATACCGGAGACCCCGAGGGAACCTCCCGCCGGTCCCGCATTGCCGTGAACACGATCCATTTCGGGGCCCGGACCCCGTCGCGGCTGGATCTTTCGGTCCTGCCGGCCGGTAATGTGCGGTGAGACGGATACGAACGCGACTTTGTTTTCCAGAAAGGATAATCTGCTGGGTCACACGAAGACCGCACCCCTCAGCGAGTGCGACGGTGCGGTTCAGCTCAGACGGTGGTGTAAGACGGGTGCGAACGGCTTTGTCAGGTTAATTTCCGGTGCCTGGAGGAAGAGCAGATGCGGCAGCATCAAGCGACGATTTCACCCACATAGCCAACCCAGAGGCCATTGGCATTTTTACGTTTGCGACAGTAATCGGCTGCGTTGAGGCGGTGGCGTTTCGGGCGAAAGAGGGCAGCGGTTTGATCATGGGTGGACAGAAACATCTGAGCCTGTCTTGCTGATTTGAACCGGTCGAATATCTTCGCTCGGCTACGGGTGTGCCGATGTGACGCCTCGCTGCGATTGTTCAAACCCTTGTGCGATCTGTGATCGACGCCTGGGCAAAGCTCGCGCGTAGCAACGCAATAACTTCGCAAATTATCCGTTATGATGACCCGAGGTATGCCCCACGGCTTCATGAGTTTTCGCACGAACCGCTTAGCGGCTTTAGCGTTTCGGCGCGATTGCACCAGGATTTCGAGCGTGTCTCCGTTGCCATCGACCGCACGCCAGAGCCAGTGCTTCTTCCCGCGGATCCGG
The DNA here is from genome assembly GCA_963837565.1 of uncultured Pseudomonadota bacterium. Lineage (GTDB taxonomy): Bacteria > Pseudomonadota > Alphaproteobacteria > Rhodobacterales > Rhodobacteraceae > Solirhodobacter. The sequence goes on along the minus strand of CAWIOC010000017.1, from coordinate 5,359 downwards.
ATCACAACTTCGTTCAGGTGCCACTTGTCAGCGGGTTGGGGGCGACCACGCCGGATCTTGGCTGCAATCTGTGTTCCAAATTTCGCAACCCAAACTCGGATCGTCTCATGACTGACCGTGATGCCGGGTTCTGCCAGCAGATCCTCAACGTCCCGCAGGCTGAGGGCGAAACGGTGGTAGGCCCAAACGGCATAGCCAATAACCGAGCGTGGAAAGCGATGGCCCTTCAGGGCCGAGGAAGGGACAGACAATATCATCTCACTGCGATAGCCTCGCAGATCGGTATCGGCAACCCGACAATGCCCCCCCAACACCTGCAGGATGTCAGTCCGGACCGTTGGGTTGTTGCGATAGTATTGGTGCCCGGTGTCGTCTCGCTGCCAGTCCTGCGCGTTCTCCGCGTATGGCGAAATAGTTGCCGCCGAGGCGTTCACGCAGGCGACCTTTGGCGGCAGGCCCGGACGCTCCTGCGGCCCCGAGCGACCCAGCCGGTCGGGATTGCCAATCGCCACGTCGCTAGCCTTCAGCGCTGGGTCCTGCTCGTTGTAATAGATCGTCGGGCGCTGGCATCCGCGTAGAAGGGGCGTTAACTTGTAGCCGATCTCAAGCGCGTCGTTGTCCTCGTCGCCGACCGCGATCACTACCTCGTTGAAGACCGGCGGGATGTTGTCGCCGACATAGGCACGCATCTTCTGGATCGCATTGCGAAGCGCCCAGGCACCAGGCTGTGCGCCAGTAGGTGGATGCGTTGGTTGCATCAGTCGGGTCGGCGGGTTGCGCGGATGAAGTCGGTGTCTTTCAGGATCTTCCGGGCGATGGACGGGCCTGCGGCTTCAGCCCGGATCCAGTCGTCCTTGTAGGTCGGGATCGAGGCGCCACGCCCTTCGGATGGCCAGGCGAACATCATCACAGCCAGTGGCCGGTCGGAAAACCACTGCGGTGTTGCTCCAGTGAGCGGGACATTCCAGGGGCGTGACAGGGCAACGCTAGGCAGAGCCGGCAAGGTCGCGCTTCTGCGGCCCAATTCTCCCCTGCTTCTGCACGAGTTCCATCCTTGCTCGGTGTTCGTCAAATCGAGAGACTGCACCAGGCGTGGCGACCAAAGTGGCAGCCGGCCACTGGCCGGCTGCGAACCTCCGGGTCATAGGGTCATCCGGTTTGCGCCGCGTTGCCCGCTTTGGACGAAACCTGCGCCTTCGGATTGCGCCTGTGCATCCCCGCGCAGTTTCACGCGACCTCATGCAATGCGGTCGGGTGGGTTGCGCGGAAGCCGATTTGCACCCGGTTCCAAAGGTTGATCGTGCCGATTGCCAGCGTCAGCCATGCCTGTTCGACGGGCTCGAACGCGGCTTCGACCAAGTCCCAATCCTCGTCCGGGGCGCGGGTCTGCTCGACGCGCGTCAGCGCCTCTGTCCAGGCCAGCGCGGCGCGCTCCTTGTCAGAATAATACGACGAATCCCGCCAACCTGGCAGCATGTACAGCCGGTCCGGTGCTTCCCCGTCTTTCAGCGCCTCTCCGGTATGAAGGTGGATGCAGAAGGCGCAGCCAGAAGGCTCTTCCCCTCTTCAGAGACGGCGGTTCGATCATCCTGACCTCTTCGGTCTCGAACGTCTTGGGACTGCCGGGGTTCAGCGCCTATGCCGCCAGCAAGGCGGCTGTGCGCAACTTCGCGCGCGCTTGGACACTGGAGCTGAAAGACCGCAAGATCCGGGTGAACGCGATGAGTTCCTGGTGCAATCGTTACCCCGGCATTGGCGACGACCACGGGTCTGACCGCTGAACAGGCCGAGCAAGCGGTCGCACAGTTCACCGCGCAGATCCCGATGGCGCGACGGGGCTCGCCCGAGGAAATCGCGGCAGCGGTCACGTTCCTCGCCTCCGATGAAAGTTCTTACGTCACCGGCGTCGACTTCGCCGTCGATGGCGGCATGGCGCAAGTCTGACCCTCGGCATCACAAACGATCGGAGAAACATCATGAGCTACGCAATCATCGACTTCGGCGAGATCGGCCAGACTCTCGCCAGGGCATTCGCCCGCAGCGGCAACGCAGGCGGTCGAGCATTACGAGATGACGCGTTATGGCACGCTGATCGCCTGGTCGAAGGAGATGGGGCGGACCGAATGCGCCGACCTGTTCACCAAGACGCTGGAAGAAGAGCGCGCGGCGGATCACAAGCTGACCGCGCTGGCCGAGAAGCGGCTGAACAAGGCGGCGTGACGCATGCGGCCCCCCGGTCTCTGCGCCGGGGGGACCGCACCCTGCTCTGACCGGTTTCGGCTCTGGTACACAAAGGTTGCCTGCTTGCCTGAGGATATGATGGATCGGGCGGGCCGCCAGATTGGCGCAAGTCTCAAACGGATTTGCACACCTCACCTCTGCCACGATCTTGGCGAAACGAGGAACATCCAGAGAAAATCTTGCAGGCTGAAATCCACGACCATTTCGCGGCAAAGAGGGCGGCCAGTGCGAAAGCTGGCCGCGCCCATGGCCGCGTGAAGTCGCCTTTCGATAACGGTCAAACCTGTCGAGCAAAAGTCGGCCGGAAACGGAGGAATGCTTTATCCGCAACGGTGACATGGACGACATTTGGTGAAAAAATATGCGCGATTCGTGGCAACGGCGATCCCGAGTTTGATCGCCAGATCGCGTGAGAAGCGCCCTCATAACGTACACCGGGAGGCGGACATGCCGTGGAGCCTTTTCGACCGTCAGGAGCAGAAGACCACCGGCGACACCTACCGCATCATCCTCGAGGGCACCCCGGCCATGTTGTGGCTCGGCGATCACGGTGGAAAGTGTGTTTATCTGAACAAAGCTCAGCGTGAGTTTTGGGGCGTTCGCATCGAGGACATTCCTGAATTTGACTGGTCCCGCACCCTGCATCCGGACGACATCCCCCATCTCCGGAAAATCTTCAGCGCAGCGATGCAAGACCAGAAAGGATTTGAAGCCGAGGCCCGTTACATGTCCTCGGATGGAAGCTTTCGAATTCTTCATACGCGCGCCAACCCGCGCTTCAGCTCATCCGGCGAATTTCTCGGGATGATCGGCGTCAACACCGATGTGACGGATCAGCGGGCAGCCGAACGACGTGTGACCCTGCTCAAAAACGAGCTGGCCCACCGGATCAAGAACCTCTTCACCGTGGCAAGGGCAATTGTCTCGATCACGGAGCGGGAGTCACCGGACGCAGCTGATGCGCTCGCCAGTCTCCGCAGGCGGTTCGACGCGCTGGGCATTGCATATGCGGAAACCATGGCGCTCGGCGACGGCCAGAACCAGCGAAGGCTGAGCCAATTGGCCGACCTTGTCCTTGCGCCATTCAGCGAGCAGATCGGTCGCATCACGACTGCCGGACTTGACATACCGCTGTCTCAGCAGGCGACAGCTTCCCTCGCCCTGATCCTGAACGAACTTGCCACAAATTCCGCCAAGTACGGCTGCCTCTCCGGCAATGGGGCGCTTCATCTTTCGGCGGAGCCCGCGCCAGAGAAAAAGCTGGCGATCATCTGGAGAGAAGACGGCGTGCCAGTTACGAACGGGATGGGCGATAGCAACGCTGGCTTCGGAAGCCAGCTTCTGACATGTGCCGCCATGGACCTTGGTGCGACCGTAATCGCTGGCCGGGAGGATGGAGCGTTTGTCGTTCGCCTTGTGGCGGCAGTCAAGGCGCTCAGCCCTCGCTGCGACAGCGCTACGGATGCGGCACGTTCTGACGAGTGGGAATCCTCGAGGCCCCCGCGAACCGGGTCCGCCTCTGTTTCCGACCTCTCTCGGCGATCGGGGATCCAGTCTCCGCCTTTTTGAGCCTTCCGATCCTCTGGCAAAAATCTAATCAATGCAACGATCCCCTGCAATTGCCTGGGGTGGAAAGTGACAATCTTGCGGACTAGACTTAGCGACCATGTTGGAACCACTGGGATCGGATCTTTGGTTTGCGGATGGCGGAGTCGTCTCGTTCAAAGGCTTCGACTATCCGACACGCATGGTTGTCGTGCGTCTTGCAGATGGTGGACTGTGGTTATGGTCGCCAGTCCAAAAGACGTCCGCGATTGAGGACGAGATACGGGCGATGGGCCCTGTTCGGCATATCGTTAGCCCCAACAAACTGCACTACCTGTTTCTGGGCGAATGGCAGGCCGCATTCCCCGAGGCGAATTTGTGGGCGACGGCGGCAACAATCGCCAAGTGCAGGGAACTCCGCTTTTCCGGGGCACTGGCCGACGATCCGCCCGCTGAATGGAAAGGGCAGATTGACCAGTTCTATTTCACCAACTCGCTTTTCATGGACGAACTGATCTTCTTTCACCGTGCGTCGCGCACCGCCATCATTGCCGACCTCTCGCAGACCTTCAGCGAGTCGTTCTTGAAACGCCATTGGCCTTGGTGGATGCGGCCAATCGCAAAGCTTTCGAAAATGCTCGAAGGATGGGGCTATCCGCCAATCGACTACCGGATCAGTTTCCGCAACCGCGCAAGCGCACGCCCAAAGATTCGGGAGTTGATCGGAAACCATCCCGAGCATGTCGTCGTCGCGCATGGGGAGGTTGTCAGGACGGATGGCGAAGTCTTTCTGCGGCGTGCCTTTTCATGGCTGCGCCAGTAATCCTAACCTCGGCAATTGGACGAAACTTCAATTCTGCCCGCGTGAGCGATCAGCATAGGTTCAAGGAGCGGGACGCGCCGTGACGTTGGCCCCAAGTTTTATCCAGCGAGAGCGAGACTCCGGGTTTCGGTTTCGCCCAGATGGGCGGTTTGAGCAACTGGGGCTGGCGCGGAGCTGATTGGGTTGCGCAGCGTTAGCTCCCGTTGCGGTGCGAAGGTTTGGGCGAACTCGTCGGGGGTTTTCCAGCCGAGGCGGGAATGGGGGCGTTCGGTGTTGTAATCTTTCCGCCAGGCCGCGCGCGTGGCGCGGGCGTGATTCAGGGACGGGAACAGCGTCTCGTTCAAGAACTCGTTCCGGAGGCGACCGTTGAAGCTCTCGATGAAGGCGTTCTGGGTGGGCTTTCCGGGCGCGATGTAGTGCCAGTCGATCTTGCGGTCGTCGGCGAAGCTCAGGATCGCGTTCGAGGTGAACTCGGTTCCTTTATCACTGACCACCGTCGCATGCTTGCCTCGGACATCGAAGAGCCCCGCAAACGATAGCCCGTCCAAATCAACGCTGAGCGGTGTGCAAGCATCTGGGCTGACGACAAAGATCTACGCCCCTTCCCTGCGGGCACACTTCTTGTAGGATCGTACTCCTCTGCAATGGTGCACTAACAAATTTATGCCACCCCAACAGGGCCCGCCCCCAAATGAATTCAACCACTCAAGCGAGGAAGTCCAACAAAACAAAAGGGAAAAGTGGTAGCGG
>CAWIOC010000016.1:0-8115 GCA_963837565.1 uncultured Pseudomonadota bacterium | reverse complement strand
TGCCGCTGAAGAGACTCGAACTCCCGACCCCATCATTACGAATGACGTGCTCTACCAACTGAGCTACAGCGGCGCCCGCGCATGCCATTACATGGTCGCCCCTCCGTTCGCAAGAGGCGAGGTGGGGTGATTTGGCCGGGATCAGCCGCGCCTGGCCGTCCAGGCGCGCAGGCGGGGCATGGCGACGGGGCCTGCGGCATCGACCCAGGCGAGGAAGCCTGCGACGCGGGTGCCGATCTTGGTCTCGTGGCCCTTCGCGATGTCGGACACGCGATGCGCGAGATAAGGGTTGTCGAACCGCGAGAGCGTTGTCGCGATATACTCGGCCGCTTCCTGCGGCATGCCCCGTGCGGTGAAGCCGGGCAGAACCTCGTCATCGTAAAGCGTGGTCAGGCTGGCGCGCATCCTGGGGTCCTGCATCATCTGACGCACCGTTACGTCCTGCGGCCAGCCGCCATCGAGCAGGGCCTGCGCAAGAAAAGTGTGGCCCAGGTTCAGGATATGCACCTTGAGGCGCTGATAGGGCTGCAGATCGGGAACCATGCGGATGGCCGGGTGGATGCAGGGCGGGGCCAGACCGGGCTGGGTCTCGATCGCCCAGAGGGCATAGGGTTCGGCGACCGCGCCCACCGGATCGATCGCTTCCGAAACGATGCGGTCGACGAGGCTGTTGGCGAAGCGGCAGCTGCCGCCGAGCCAGGCCAGAAACGCCGGGCTGGCGTGGTTTTGCTCGGCAAGCGCGGTGACGAGGCCCTGCAGGATGCGGCCGTTTCCATCCACCAGCTCGGTCGGGAAGATCGAGACGGGGGCGCCGCCTGCGGCGAAGCGTGCGGCGAGGCAGGCCAGCAGTTTGCCCGGGAAGCTGGGCGGGACAGAGCGGGCCGGATCGGCGATATCGACCCTATCATTGTCATGGGCGAGGCCGGCCTCGGTCGTGTTGGACAGGATGATCTCTGCCTCGGTCGCGGCGATGCGGAGAATGTCCGGCCAGTCGTCGCTGGCGGTAAGGCCCTGGGTTACAACGTGAATCTGTTGGGTACGCTCGATCGGGGTGCCGTTTTCGATGCCGCGGATGATGACGGGATAACCCTCTGGCGCGCCGAAGGCCCGCACCCGATCCCGGCCGGAGGCGCCGCCGCTGGAGGCGATGACGGCAACCGGGCCAGCCTTGGCTTCGTCGAGGAAGAGGTCGGCGTGGGCTTGCAGGAAGCGGCTGGTGCCGAATTGCAGAACCCGGATGGCGGTTTTGTCTGGCATTCGGCAGCCCCTGAATGATGTCTCTCTTGGCGTAACGTGCTAAGGCGAGCGGATCAATCTGTCCTTGGAAAGAGGCGCGAGGATGACGGATCTGCCAACAGGGGATTTTCCGCGGTTTCGCGCCGTGGCGGAACGGGCCGTGCTGGCTGAATTCGGCGACCGGGTCGATGCGGCAAGCCATGATGAGGTGATCCGGCTGGACGGGTTGCTGGCGGCCTCTCCGTTTGAGGGGTTTGTCGAGGCGGTGCCGGCCTTCGTCAATCTGCTGGTCTGCTTTGATCCGCTGGTGACGGATCACGGATCGGTCGAACGCCATCTGCGCAAGCTGCTTCTGGGCCCAAGGCAGGCGCCGAAGCCGGGCCGGCTGCATCAGGTCGAGGTCTGCTATGACATTGATTTCGCACCCGATCTTGAGGAGGTCGCGCGCCAGACCGGGTTGTCGCCCGAGGCGGTGATCGCGGCGCAGACAGGCGTGGACTACAGCGTCGCGATGTATGGATTCGCGCCCGGCTACGCCTATCTGTCCGGTGTTCCCGAAGCGATCCAAATCCCGCGCAAGCCCAGCCCGGTGCGCGACATGCCTGCCGGCAGCCTGATGATTGCGGGACCGCAAGCGCTTGTCACGACACTGAAAATGCCGACCGGCTGGTGGATCATCGGGCGTTCGCCAACGCAGATCCTGTGCGATGATCCGGCCCGGCCGTTCCTGTTCGATGTGGGCGACCGGGTGCGGTTCCGGCGGATCGACCGGGCGCGGTTCGAGGCGGCGCGTCCGGCTGTTGCCCTTGAACCGGAAACGCGATAATCGCGGCGAAATGCCGTGATCGCAGGAGTTTGCCCCATGTCCGCGCCGAAGAAAGTGGTTCTTGCCTATTCCGGGGGGCTCGACACCTCGATCATCCTCAAGTGGCTGCAGACCGAATATGGCTGCGAGGTGGTCACCTTCACCGCCGATCTGGGGCAGGGTGAGGAACTCGACCCGGCGCGGAAGAAGGCGGAGCTGCTGGGGATCAAACCGTCCAACATCTATATCGAGGATGTTCGGGAAGAGTTTGTACGAGATTTTGTGTTCCCGATGTTCCGCGCCAATGCGCTTTATGAGGGGCTCTATCTGCTCGGCACCTCGATCGCGCGGCCGCTGATCGCCAAGCGACTGGTCGAGATCGCGGCAGAGACCGGGGCGGATGCGGTGGCGCATGGCGCGACCGGCAAGGGCAATGACCAGGTCCGGTTTGAGCTGTCGGCGGCGGCGCTGAACCCCGCGATCCGGGTGATCGCGCCCTGGCGCGAGTGGGAATTTACCAGCCGTACCAGCCTCTTGGCCTTCGCCGAGACGCATCAGATCCCGATCGCCAAGGACAAGCGTGGCGAGGCGCCGTTCTCGGTGGATGCGAACCTTTTGCACACCTCGTCCGAGGGGCGGGTGCTGGAGGATCCGGCGATCGAGGCGCCGGACTATGTCTATCAGCGCACCGTGGACCCGGAAGACGCGCCGAATGTGCCGGAAATGATCGAGATCACCTTCGAGAAGGGTGACGCGGTTGCGATCAACGGCGAGGCGATGAGCCCGGCCATGATATTGACAAAGCTCAATGAATTGGGCGGAAAGCACGGGATCGGGCGGCTCGATCTGGTGGAAAACCGCTTTGTCGGCATGAAATCGCGGGGCATCTATGAGACGCCCGGCGGGACGATCCTGCTGGAAGCGCATCGCGGGATTGAGCAGATCACGCTCGATTCCGGCGCGGGGCATCTGAAGGATTCGATCATGCCGCGCTATGCCGAGCTGATCTATAACGGGTTCTGGTTCTCGCCCGAGCGCGAGATGCTTCAGGCGCTGATCGACAAGAGCCAGGAGCATGTCTCTGGCACGGTAAAAGTGAAGCTTTACAAGGGCTTCGCTAGGACGGTCGCGCGCTGGTCGAAGCATTCGCTCTATTCGGAAGCGCATGTGACCTTTGAGGAGGACGCGGGCGCCTATGATCAGAAGGACGCGGCAGGCTTCATCCGGCTGAACGCGCTGCGGCTGCGGCTGATCGCGACGCGGAATGAGCGGGTGAAGGGGTAAGGCACCTCGCTGCCCCGGCAAACCATTGAAAACGCGCGGCTTTCGGGTCGCGCGTTTTGCGTTTCAGAGCTTGTAGCCGGCGAGGCGCTGGTAATAGGGCAGCGCCTGATCGACCAACCTCGCGTAGTCGGCGGGCAGATCCGGCAGGGCCCCCTCCGGGTCTTCAAATCCGGTCGAGCGATGCACCGCGCCGTACCAATGCGGGGCCCAGACGCCGTCGGAAGGGTGGCCGCCGGCGGGCCAGTGCAGCATCTTTTCGGTGAAGGGGATGCGCAACGCTTTGCAGAGCGTTTCGAGTGAGTCGCGCGGGTTGGCGCGGATGTCGGCGCTGTCGATCACCAGCGGGGCGCGGCCAAGGCTTTGGGCGAGTTGGTCGAACAGCTCCGCCTGCTGGACGAAGCCGATATCGGACAGGTTTGGCCCTTCGCGCTTCCTGGCGTAACTCGCCACGACGCGGGCCGGATGGCGGATCAGGAAGACGTTTTCGCATTGGCGCCATGAAGCTGCGATCAACGCCGGGGATCATGTGGACCGTCATATGTTTTTGGTAAAACAAGGGCTTGCCATCTGGCGCCGGACCCGCGCAGGCGGCGGCGATATGGGCAGGGTCGGTGTCATTCGCCGCGATGATGGCGTCGCGCATCGGGTGGTCGATGCCGGTGGCGGCAAGGTAGGCGGCGTAGAAGGGTTCATCCCAGACGGCGGCGTCGCCCCTTGCGGCGAAGGCATACATCATCGCGGTCGAGAGGTTGCGCGGACCGGACCACATGGCGATTCTGACGGGTGGGTTCATCTTTCTGTCCTAAGTCTGAAGGCGGCGCGCCCCGGTTTTCGGCAAGAACGGCGAAACCGGGGAAATCGGGACGAAACGGGGCAAAACGACCTGTCCGGTTCGTGCCCGATTTCGGGTTCAGCTTTGCGCAACGTCCGCGGCCACAAGATCCTGGTAAAGTTTCCTTAACCTTTGGGTCATCGGGCCGATCTCGCCGTTGCCGATCACCCGCCCGTCGATCTCGCCCACCGGGGTCTGCGCGCCGAAGGTGCCGGTGAGAAAGGCCTCCTCCGCGCCATAGGTGTCGACGAGGGAGAAGTTGCGCTCAAAGACCGGGATGGCATTGGCGCGGCAGAGGTCGATGACCTTCTGGCGGGTGATGCCATTCATGCAATAGTCGCCGGTGCTGGTCCAGACCGCGCCCTTGCGGACGATGAAGAAGTTGCAGGCGTTGGTGGTGTTCACGAAGCCGTGGATGTCGAGCATCAGCGCCTCATCCGCGCCGGCCTTTTCGGCGGCGATGCAGGCGAGGATGCAGTTGAGCTTGGAGTGGGAGTTGAGCTTGGGGTCCTGCGTCATCGGCAGGCCGCGCAGATGCGGGACGGTGGCGAGACGGATGGGCCTCGGGAGCTTCGGTTTCGAGTGTTCGAGGATGATGACGCGCGTCGGGCCGGAGCGCGACAGCGAGGGGTGCTGGAAGGGGCGGTGCTTGACGCCGCGGGTCACCATCAGGCGGGCGTGGGCGTCGGTTTCCATGCCGTTGGCCTGGCGCAGGTCTTCCAGCGCCTGAATGAGCCCGGTGCGGTCGAGACCGATGTTCAGGTCGATCGCCTTGGCCGCCTCGAACAGCCGGTCGAGGTGATCGTCGAGAAAGGCCCAGCGCCCGTTGTAAAGCCGCAACCCCTCCCAGATGCCGTCGCCCAGCATGAAACCGGAATCGTAGACCGAGACCGTGGCCTGCGCCTTGGGCACGATCTTTCCGTTGACGTGGATCAGGATGGCGTCGTTGCGGGCGTCTTCTTCGGCCTGATGGGTGGTCTGGTGGTCCATGGGATCAGCCTTGTTGGGTCAGGAAGGTTTCGACCTCGGCCCGGGTCGGCATCGCGTCGGAGGCGCCGGGGCGGGTGACCTGGATCGCCGCGGCGGCGGCGGCGAAGCGCATCGCCTTTTCGCGGTCCAGACCCCGGTCGGTGGCGGCGGCCAGCGCGCCGATGAAACAGTCGCCTGCGCCGGTGGTGTCAACGGGGGTGACGCGGAAGGCGGGCTGGGAAACAGTCTCTGATCCTGCGGAAATCCAGTCTGCGCCCTTGGCGCCCCGGGTGACGATGATGTCCTTGACCGGCAGCTCGGTGAGGGGTTTGCCAAGCGCGGCGGTCAGTTGCGCGGCCTCGCCTTCGTTCATCACCAGCATCGAGGCATGCGGCAGGACGGCGCGGACGGCGGCGATGTCAAACGGCGCGGCCGAGTAGATCACGCGCAGGCCTTTGCCGGCGGCAATTGCCGCGGCCTCGGGTTGCAGGGTGGTCTCGTTTTGCAAAAGCAGGGTGTCAGCGGAGGTGGCCCCCGAGAGGGCTTCGGCGATCTGCGCCTCGGTCACGCAGGCATTGGCCCCGGCGAAAAGCACGATGGCGTTTTCGGCATGGGCATCGACATTGATGATGGCATGGGCGGTGGCGGTCTCGACGCGCGCGATGGGAGCGGTGATCACGCCGGCGCGGGCGAGGCGATCCACGGTCCAGCCGCCTTCCGGGCCGACGGCACCGATATGGGTGGTCCGGGCCCCCGCCATCGCGGCGGCGACCGACTGGTTCGCGCCCTTGCCGCCGAGACCGGTGCTGTAGCTCAGCGCCGCGAGGGTCTCGCCCGGCTGGGGCAGGTGCGGCAGGGTATAGACGTGGTCGATGTTGATCGAGCCGAGGTTGAAGATCGCCATGGGCCGCCTCCCGTTTCGCTTCGGTGTAGCGCGGGGCCGCGCGCCCCACAACTGGCGTGGATTTGGCGCTTTCATGGGGGGGCGCGGTTTTGTAGGGTTCGGGCCGGGGTTCAGGGGGATGTTCGTGACCGTCACCGACGCAAGCGTTACGCCGATGATGGCGCAATATCTGGAGATCAAGGCGCAGAACGCGGGCGCCCTGCTGTTCTACCGGATGGGCGATTTCTACGAGATGTTCTTTGACGATGCGGTGGCGGCGTCCGAGGCGCTGGATATCGCGCTGACCAAGCGCGGCAAGCATCTGGGCGAGGATATCGCGATGTGCGGCGTGCCGGTGCATGCCGCCGAGGGCTATCTGTTGCAGCTGATCCGCAAGGGCTTTCGCGTGGCGATTGCCGAGCAGCTGGAAGACCCCGCCGAGGCGAAGAAGCGCGGCTATAAATCGGTGGTGCGCCGCGATGTGGTGCGGCTGGTGACGCCGGGGACGCTGACCGAGGAAAGCCTGCTCGACGCGCGCCGGAACAACTTTTTGGCCGGCTTTGCCGAGGTGCGGGAGGAGGCGGCGCTGGCCTGGGTCGATATCTCGACCGGCGAGTTCCGGGTGATGCCCTGTCCTTTGGTCCGGCTCGGGCCGGAACTGGCGCGGCTGGCCCCGCGCGAAGTGCTGCTGAGCGAGACGCAGGAGGGCGATCTGGCTGGAATAGTGACGGAATCGGGGGCTGCAGTGACGGCGCTGTCGCGCGGCAGTTTCGATTCAGTCTCGGCGGAAAAGCGGCTCTGCGGGCTCTATGGCGTGAAAACCCTGGAGGCCTTCGGCGGCTTCGAGCGCGCCGAGGTGGCCGCGATGGGCGCGATCGTCGGACTATCTGGAGCTGACCCAGCGCGGCAAGCTGCCCTTGCTGCGCCCGCCGGTGCGGGAAACTGCGGCGCGCTCGATGCAGATCGACGCGGCGACACGGCGCAACCTGGAGATCACCGGCGCGCTGTCAGGCGGGCGCGAAGGCTCGCTTCTGGCGGCGGTGGACCGGACGGTGACGGCGGCGGGCGGGCGGCTGCTGGAGCGGCGGCTGTCCGGCCCCTCGCGCGATCTGGGCGAGATCCAGGGGCGGCTGGCGGCGGTGCGCGCGCTGGTCGAGGGCCGGCGGCTGGCCGAGGATCTGCGCGAGGCGCTGCGCCGGGTGCCGGATATGGACCGGGCGCTGTCACGGCTGGCGCTGGACCGCGGCGGGCCGCGCGATCTGGCGGCGATGCGCAACGGGCTGGCCGAGGCCGGGCGGATCGGCGCGCGGCTGGGCGAGGAGGGGCTGGCGGAACTGCCGCCCGACGATCTGGGCGGGCATCAGGCGCTGGTGGACCTGCTCGACGCCGCCCTGGTGGCGGAACCGCCGCTCCTGGCGCGCGATGGCGGCTTCATCGCCACCGGCTATGACGCCGAGCTGGATGAGACGCGGGCGCTGCGCGACGAGGGGCGCGGGGTGATCGCGCGGATGCAGGCCGAATATGTGGCGCAGAGCGGCGTCAGCAGCCTGAAGATCAAGCACAACAATGTGCTGGGCTATTTCATCGAAACCACGGCGACCCATGCCGAGACGCATGTTCGCCCCGCCGCTGAACGAGACCTTCATCCACCGCCAGACCACCGCCAATCAGGTGCGCTTCACCACGCTTCCGCTTAAGCGAGCTGGAGACCCGCATCCTGAACGCGGGCAACCATGCGCTGGAGATTGAAAAGCGGCTCTATGACAGCCTGAAAGGCGCGATTCTGGATCAGGCGGCGGCGATTGCCAGCACCGCGCGCAGGCTGGCCGAGATTGACCTGACCGCAGCTTTGGCCGATCTGGCGGTGGCGGAAGACTGGGTCGAACCGAAGGTCGACGACAGCCGCGCCTTCAACGTTGTCGGCGGGCGCCACCCGGTGGTGGAACGCGCGCTGCGCCGGCAGGGCGGCGCGCCCTTTGTCGCCAATGACTGCGCCCTGACCGAGGGGACCACCCCGGCGATCTGGCTTTTGACCGGGCCGAACATGGCGGGGAAATCGACCTTCCTGCGGCAGAACGCGCTGATCGCGCTGCTGGCGCAGGCCGT
>CAWIOC010000015.1:0-38896 GCA_963837565.1 uncultured Pseudomonadota bacterium | reverse complement strand
GGATCGAGATGTCCACGCTAGGGCGCGACGATATCCTGCGTCTCGCCGCGCTGGCTCAACGCCACGGCGTGACGCACGTTGGAAAGCCCGGTGACCGGGGGCGTCCATCTGGCGGGGCAGGGCAAGATCACCGTGCTGGCGGGCGGGGATGAGGCGCTGTTCGAGACCCACAAGCCCGCGCTTCAGGCAATGGGCGGACAGATCTTCCACATGGGCCCGCTCGGCTCCGCCGCGATCATCAAGGTGATCACCAACATGCTGGCCTTCATCCATCTGGTGGCAGATGGCGAGGCGCTGATGCTGGCCAAGCGCGGCGGTCTCGATCTTGGCAAGGCCTGGGCCGCCATTGCCGCCTCGTCCGGCAGCAGCTTCGTGCACGAAACCGAAGGGCAGTTGATCCTGAACGGCAGCTACGACATCGCCTTCTCCATGGACCTCGCGCTGAAGGATTTGGGCTTTGCCATGCAGTTCGGCCGCGAATTCGGCGTGCCGCTCGATCTGGCGGGGTTGACCAACCAGACCTTCGTGAAGGGCCGTGCGGTCTATGGCGGGCAGGCGCAATCGACCCAGATCGTGAAACTGCTGGAAGACGTTCTGGCCACCGACCTGCGCGCCCCGGGCTTCCCTGCGCGGCTCGAATAGGCCTTAGGCCCGCCGCGCGCCGCCAATCTGGCGCGTTGGCGGATCGGTCGGGTCCATCTGCAACCACCAGGGCTTTTCCTCATCCTCGTCCAGATGATGCAGCAGGTTCGAGATATCGAAGGTCGCAAGATAGCTGATGAACTCGGCCGGTGCGCGCACTTCGATCCACCATTTCACCTTATCCGCCGCCAGCCGGTCGGGCGTGCCCGCCTCGGTCTCGCCATGCAGGGGCTCAATGGCAAAGGGAATGCCCTCCTGACTGTTCACCTTGGCGTAGGGCACATGGCAGACGCCCTTGAACAATGTCGTGGCCACCGCGCGGCCCTGAATATCTTCGCAACGCAGCCGGATCGTATAGCGCCCCGCCGCGCGCACCCTGCGGGTCGAGCGGATCACCCCGCGCAATGGCTCGCCTTGCCGCGGCTTCTCGATCTCGATGCTGGATCGGCCATAGAGTCGCAGCCTGATGCCGGACCGCACGCCGGTGACCAGAAAGAACGGACCGAACGCCGACGCGATGGCGGGCACCAGCATCACGATGCTTTCATGCCGCGCCTCGGGCGCCAGCCGCGCCAGCCACCAGAGCGCTGCCGCCATTGCCAGCGCACACAACGAGGCCGCGCGCATCGAGCTTCCACCCGCGTCGTTTACGTCATGCTCGACGAATTGCTGCGTCTCCAGCGGGTCGATCTCGAGAGGTGGCCAGGCTTCGTCCGACATGGTGCGGAAAACGCTACTCTCTTTACAACGGCGACGCTACCGGGGCAGGGCGGGTAAAGTCCACCTGCCACAATCTGTTGCACGGCACTCGCGGGGATCGCTCTGCCTCCGGTTTTCTCCCTCGCATGGCTTGGCGTCAAGGCCGCAACACGCCGTGCACGCCGAAATGAGGCGCGCAGCACCTCAGTCGACCGGGAACACCACCCCGTCGAACAGCTTGCGCGCGGTGCGGATCGTCCCGGCCGACAGCACATCGCCCCCCGCGATCTCCAGATAGACCTCGGCGGCGCCGCTCGGATGCTCCACCCGAAACCGCCCGTCGGCCGGCACCACGCGCCAGCTCGCGCGCCGGGCCCTCGGGCAAAAGGCAGGCCGTCGCCACGCTGACCGCGGCGAAGACCCCAACAGAGGCATGGCAGCGATGCGGAATGAAACTGCGCGTCGATATTGCCCCGCCCGCCAGCGGCGCGGACACCAGCGTCATCTTCGGAACCGAGGCGCCGGCCACATCGCCCAGCCGCATCATCGGCCCGGCCTGCAGCCGGATCGCCTCCAGCCGCGCCTTCAGCGCCTCGTTCGCCTCCAGTGCCTCGCGGCTTTCCTGCCCGCTCAGGCCGAAATCGGCGGCCCGCAGGATCACGCAGGGCATCCCGTTGTCGATCAGCGTCACCTCGACGCCCTCGATCACATCGACCGCATTGCCCGTGGGCAGCAGCGCTCCGCACATCGAGCCGGCAGTATTCTGGAACATCAAGGGCACTGCGGCATGGCGTCCCGGCACCCCGGCAATCGCCGTCTCGCCCGCATAGCTGACGCGGCCATCGGGCGTCGCCACCTGCGCCACGGCCACCTCGCCCGAATTCACCATATGGATCCGCACCGGCGTCACGCCTGTCCTTCGCCGCTACCAACCCGCGTTCGATCGCTGCCGGCCCGACACCGGCCAGGATATTGCCGCAGCCCTGCTTGTGCCGATGACCAGCGCCTGATCGACGAAGACCTGCAGGAACAGATAATCGACATCCGCATCCGCCCGGCATGAGGGCGACAGCACCGCCACCTTGGATGTCAGCGGATCCGCCCCGCCGATCCCGTCGATCTGGCGCGGATCGGGGCTGCCCATGATGCGCAACAGCAGCGCATCGCGCGCCCCCGGATCGGCCGGCAGATCGCGGCCAGAAAATACGCGCCCTTCGAGGTGCCCCCCCGCATCCAGAGACAGGCTATGCCATCGCTCATCCTGCAATTCTCCTGGTGCAAATACTCCGGGGGTCCGGGGGCAGCGCCCCCGGCCTCGTCAGATGTATCAGCCCCTTCTTCTCCAGCGTCCCGCGCATGTCGTAGATATCGAGCCCCAGTTCACCCGCGGCCAGCCGCTGCCGCTTGGCCTCTTCGAGCGCCAGCCGCTCCTGGCGCGCGGCCAGCACCGCCTCCGCCTCGGCGCGCGTGACCACGACCACCCCGTCGTCATCCGCCACGATCATTCGCCCGCCTCGATCGCGGCCCCGCACAGACGATGGGCACATTGACTGACCCGAGCGTTTCCTTGACCGTCCCCTGCGCCGAAATCGCCTTCGACCAGACCGGAAATCCCATCGCTGTCAGATCGCGCACATCCCGGCAGCCGGCATCGATCACCAACCCGCAGCAGCCCCGCGCCTTGGCCGAGGTGGCAAGCAGATCGCCGAAATAGCCGTTGTCACAAGGGCTAGGTCGGCGCCAGCACCAAGAGGTCGCCGGGCTTATCTGCTCGATAGCGACATGCAGCATCCAGTTGTCGCCGGGCGGTGCGGAGATCGTGATCGCCGATCCTGCGACCTGCGCCCCGGGATAGATCGGCCGCATGTAGCTTTGCAACATGCCCCGCCGCCCTTGCGCCTCATGCACCGTGGCGACGCCAGCCCGTGCCAGCCCGTCGATCACCTCGGGTGCCGCGCGGGGAATGGATTCGAACGACAACGCCCATCTCAGTGCTCCTTCTTGACCGGCGGCGTCCCGTGAGTATGGAACGTCTCGATTGTCTTCATCCCCCAGGCCTGCCCCTTCCTGCGATCGGTTTCGGTCCAGACGACCGGTTGCCAGTCCGGCGCAAGGATCAGCCGCGCGCCGGCATTGGCCAGCTCCACCCGATTGCCCGCAGGCTCCCAGACATAAAGAAAGAACGTCCCCTGAATCGCGTGCTTGTGCGGCCCGGTTTCGATATGGATGCCGTTTTCCAGAAAGATATCCGCGGCGCGCAGAATGTCCTCGCGCGTGTCGGTGGCATAGGTGACATGGTGCAGCCGCGCATGGCCGCCGCCATGTTCCTCGGTGCAGGCCAGGTCATAGGTCTTGTTGTTGACCGTGAACCAGCAGCCCCCGATCCGCCCGTTGTCGAGCTGGATCATCTCGGTCACCCGCGACCCGAGGCAGGGCTCCATGAACCGCCGGAACTCTGTCACGTCGGTGGCGAGCAGGTTCAGATGGTCCAGCCGGCGTGGGCAGGCCCCGCGCCCGTGATAGCGCTGCGCGATGTTCTTCAGCTTCGGCCGCTCGCCCTCGGGCGGCGCATAGCGCCGGTGTCTCGTAATAGATTTCGAAGACATGCCCGAAGGGATCGTCAAAGCGGAACGCCCGGCCATGCCCCATATCGCCCTCGACCCAGCCGATCACCTTGAACCCGCTCGCCTCGATCACCGCCACCCGCCGCGCCAATGCCTCAGGGCTCTCCGCACGATAGGCGATATGGCCCACCCCGGTCGTGTGATGCCGCGTCAGTTTCAGCGTGTGGAACTCGTAATCATCCCAGGCCCGCAGATAGGCGCTTCCCGCATCCTCGGCGCTCAGCGTCAGCCCGTAGACCTCGGTGAAGAACGTCAAGGCTCTCGTCATAACGATCAGTATACATCTCGACATGGCCAAGATGCGCGATGTCGTGGCAACGCTCCATCACAACTCATCCACGGTGCGCGGAAAGACCGACTGGAAGCCTTCCGCATATTTCGACGCCCGCCCGCCCGACTGCCCGCCGGAATTGCGCTGGAAATGGTTGGCCCGGTTCTGCGCCACGCGGGTGTAGAATTCCCACAGGTGCTCCTGCCCCTCCATGCACTCGATCGCCGCCCGCTTCCTGTCCCAGACCGGAGTGATGTCGAGGAATGTATCAGGCTTCCACCCCATCTGCTCGGTCTGATGCGGCTCGAACAGGTAAAGCTGCGGCGCGCCCAGCACCTTCTCCCCCGGATTATGCCCCCAGGCCTGCGCGATCATCCGGCACTCCAGCGCCACCTGCGTCGCATACATGTGATCGGTGTTATAGGGGTCATACTGGCTGTGGCTCAGCATGAAGGCCGGCTGCACCGCGCGGATCACATCGACCAGCCGGAACTTGTCGGCCTCGGTCAGATGCAGCGGATAATCCCCCAGATCGAAGCTGATCAGCTCATGCACCCCGAGCGTCTCCGCCGCCCGCTCGGCCTCGGCGCGCCGCGCATCCTTCACCGCCTGCAGCGTCATGCCCGGCTGCTTCCACAGTTTCGCACTCTCGCCACGCTCGCCGAAGGACAGGCAGACGACCGTCACGGCATAGCCCATCTCGGCATGCAGCGCGATCGCGCCGCCGCAGCGCCAGACGAAATCAGCCGCATGGGCGCTGATCACCAGCGCGGTTTTCGGGGTGGTCATGGCGGTCTCCTCCGGCGTTCGGTTTGCCCCTTTCTGCGCTCGATCCGCAGCGCGCTAGCAATTTGAAACCCCGGCCGCCCTCATAAGTCAGGCTATAGCCACTGGAAATGGCGGCCACCCTTCTGCCACCCTTGCGAAAAACCCGGAGGCCCCGAATGACCCGCCCCAACCCCACCGCCCCGCAGCTCGCCTTCGTCGGATTTGGCGAGGCTGGACAGGCCTTTGCCAGGGCCTCGCGCTTGCCGCCACCGGCCGGGCAGGGGCCTTCGACATCCGCTCGCTCGACCCGGCCGAGGCGCCCGAGATGGCCCGGCGTTATGCGCCGCCGGCATCCACGGCTGCGCCGACCTGGCCCGGACCTTGCCGGCACCCGGGCCGTCTTCTGCCTCGTCACCGCCGATCAGGCCCTCGCCGCCGCCACCGCCGCCGCCCCGCACCTCGCCCTCGGCACGCTCTGGTTCGATGGCAATTCCTGCGCCCCCGGCACCAAACGCGCCGCCGCAGAGAGTGATCGAGGCCGCCGGCGCCGCTTACGTCGATGTCGCCATCATGGCCCCGGTCCACCCCAAACTGCACCAGACCCCGATCCTGCTCGCCGGCCCCCATGCCGAAGCAGCCGCACAGCGCTGATGACCGCGCTCGACATGCAGCCCCGGCATCGCCGGGCCAGAGGTCGGGCAGGCCTCGTCGATCAAGATGATCCGCTCGGTGATGATCAAGGGGTTCGAGGCGCTGACCGCCGAATGCTTCCTCGCCGCGCGCCGGGCAGGGGTCGACGATGCCGTGATCGCCTCGCTGCAGGCCTCCGACCCCGGCGTCGACTGGCCCGCGCGCGGCGCCTATAACCTTGAGCGGATGATGGCGCACGGCACCCGCCGTGCCGCCGAGATGCGCGAAGTCGCCGCAACTCTGCGAGAGCTTGGCCTGCCAGACCGCATGGCCGCCGCCGCCGCCCTCTGGCAGGACCAGATCGCGGACCTCGGCCTCGCCCCGGGCACGCCCGATCTGGCCGCGCGCGCCGATCGTATCCTCGCGGCGCTGCGGATGAAATCCAACCTCCGCCACCTGCGCCTCCTGCTCGCGGTGGCCGACCACGGCTCGATCACCCGCGCGGCAGAGGTGACCCGCGTCTCGCAACCCGCCGTCACCCAGGCGCTCGCGCAAACTCGCCCGTCTCGCCGGGCTGCCGCTGCACCGCCGCAGCCCGCAGGGCGTCTTCCTGACCGAGGCGCGGCCAGATGCTGGCCTACCGCCTGCGCCGCGCCTTCGCGTTGCTCGACCCCGCGCTCGACGATCTCGCGCCGCGCCTGCGCCTCGACCGCCACCACGCCCCAGCTTCAGGCCCTGATCGCGATGCGCGAGGCGGAGAACTTCACCCTCGCCGCGCGCCGCCTTGGCCTCGCCCAGCCCACCGTCCACCGCGCGATCTCTCTCCTCGAACAAGAGGCCGCCCGCCCACTGTTCGAGCGCACCTCCTACGGCATGGTCGCCACCCGAGCAGCTCAGGCGCTGGCGCAGGCTGCCCGCCTCGCCTTCGCCGAACTGGATCAGGCCGAGGCCGATCTGGCCGAAACCATCGGCGAGGCGCGCGGCGCCGTGGTGATCGGCGCCATGCCACTGTCGCGCAGCCATGTCCTGCCGCGCGCCATCGCGCTGTTTCGCCAGACCCGCCCGGTGCTGCCAGTGCGCGTTCTCGATGGCCCCTACGACGATCTCTTGGCCGGTCTTCGGCGCGGCGAGGTCGACGTGCTGATCGGCGCGCTGCGCGATCCCGCGCCGATCGGCGACGTCATTCAGCAGGTGCTGTTCCACGATAGCCTCGCACTCGTCGCCCGCCCCGACCACCCGCTGTTCGCCGCGCCGATCACTCTGCACGATCTCGCGGCCTACCCCTGGGTGGTGCATCACCCGGGAACGCCGACCCGTCAGCACTTCGACGCCCTCTTCGCCCCGCTTGGCCCCGGCGTCCCGCGAAGCATCGTCGATTCCGGCTCGCTCCTCCTGATGCGCGAACTTCTGAGGGAAACCGATCACCTCGCCTGCCTCTCGCGACTACAGGTCGCACCCGAGATCGCCACGGGCCTGCTTGTGGAACTGCCCTATGCTATGAAGGGCACCGACCGCCCGATCGGCCTGACCAGCCGTCGGGATTGGCTACCCACCCGCGCCCAAAGAGATTTCCTCGCTGCCCTGACCCAGATCGCGGGCGATTAGGGCGTAGGCGCAAGCCCTTCATTTTCGGGCCGAAAACATCCCAAGGGGATGCAGGTGTGTGAAACCCTCACGATCTCGCAACCCGTCTCAGGATAAATATTTCGCGCAAATTGACCTGGATCAAGTCACGCATATTTGTAATATGCTAAATATGGCATATTTACGCCGAACCTCCTCCCGCCTACGCCTCCTAAATGGACGCGAGGCTCGGGCAGGGGGCTTGCCTTGTCTGCCGGATCATCCCGGCACACCCACCGGGAGAAACCTGATGACCCTAGATCGCGCCGTCCTTGCCTTTGCTGGAAGCGTCGTTCTGCTCTCACTTGTGCTGACATGGGCGGTCTCGCCCTGGTTCGCACTGCTCACCGCCTTCGCCGGGCTCAACATGGTGCAATCCGCGGTCACCGGCTTCTGTCCCGCCGCCATGCTGTTTCGCAAACTCGGCATCCGTCCGGGAACCGCCTTCTGATGCTCCGCACCACGCTTGCCCTCGCGGCACTGGCCCTCGCCAGCACCACAGCCCTCGCTGCGCCCCTTGTGGTCACACCGCGTGACATCACCGAGTGGAAATCCGTCTATGCCACGGTCGAGGCCCGCACCCAGGTCCCGGCCCGCGCCCGGATCGGCGGAACCGTCACCGAGATCACCGTGACCGAGGGCGACGACGTGGCCGCAGGCGCGCAAATTGGCAAGGTGGTCGATCCCAAACTCGATTTTCAACTCGCTGCAACCGATGCCCAGATCGCCTCCGCCCAGGCGCAACTCGACAATGCGCAGACCGAGCTTGCCCGCGGTGACGCGCTGGTAACCCGCGGTTCTGCCACCGCGCAAAGCCAGGATGCACTGCGCACCCGCGTCGACGTGGTGAACGGCCAGATGCTGTCGCTGCGCGCCAACCGCGACACAATCGTCCAGACCAAATTGGAAGGCGACGTCCTCGCCCCGGCACAGGGCACCGTCCTTTCGGTCCCCGTCACCGCAGGCGAAGTCATCCTGCCCGGCGAGACCATGGCCCTGATCGGCACCGGCGGCTTCTTCCTGCGCCTGCAGGTGCCGGAACATTACGCCTCGGGCCTTGCCACCGGCACCCAGATCCCACTGGTCGACGCGCAGGGCGCCAAGACCGGGCGGCTCAGCAAGATCTACCCGCTGATTGCTGGCGGCCGGGTGCAGGCCGATGTCGAGGTTGACGGCCTCGACGCCCGCTACATCGGCGCACGTATCGCCGTGCGCCTGCCAGTCGGCCTGCGTCCGGCGCTTCTGGTGCCGCAATCCGCCCTGACCCATCGCGGCGGGCTCGACTACCTGACCGTGCAAACTGCCGCAGGCCCACAGGAACGCGCGGTTCTCCCCGGCGAGACGCAAGCTGGCGACGGCCCCGCCCTGGTCGAGATCCTCTCCGGTATCGATGCCGGTGAAACGGTGCTGGTCCCATGAGCATGCCCCCCGAGCGCCCCGGGCGCGCACTCGGCCTCGCCGGCTCGATCACCCGCGCTTTCATCGGCTCGCCGATCACGCCGCTCTTCCTGATCGCCGCCATCGCATTCGGCCTGATCGCGCTGTTCAGTCTGCCACGAGAGGAAGAGCCACAGATCTCGGTCCCGATGGTCGATATCTCGGTGCAGGCCGATGGGCTGAAAGCCCCCGACGCGGTGAAACTGATCACCGAACCGTTGGAGACGATCCTCCGCGGCATCGATGGCGTCGAACATGTCTATTCCCAGACCTCGGATGATCGCGTCATGGTCACCGCGCGCTTTCTCGTCGGCACCGACCCTGATACCGCCATCCTGCGCGTGCATGAAAAGATACAGGCCAACCTCGACCGGCTGCCACTCGGCGTGCCCATGCCGCTGATCGTCGGGCGCGGCATCAATGACGTGGCCATCGCCACCCTGACATTGACACCAAAGCCCGGCGCCGATGCCGTGACCCCCGCCGACCTCACCCGCATCGCGCGTGCGGTCCGCGTCGATGTGGCCAAGATCGACAACGTCGGCCTCAGCTATATCGTCGGTGTAGTCGACACCCGCCTGCGTGTCGCCCCGGACCTGACCCAACTCGCGCTCTACGGCGTCACGCTGGAACAGCTCGCCGCCAAGGTGGGCCAGGCCAACCGCGCCTTCCCCGCAGGCATCCTGCGCGAAGGCGGCCAACAGGTCGAGCTGATCGCTGGCGAAACCCTGACCACGCCCGAGGAGATCGGCAACCTGCCCCTGATCACCCGGGACGGGCGCACCGTCTATGTCCGCGACGTGGCCCATGTCGCCTTCGTCGACACCCCCGGCGATGCCATCGTTTCGACCGTGCAGCGCGTCGATGGCAAGACCCTCAGCCGCCCCGCCGTCACCCTTGCCTTCGCCAAACGGCGTGGTGCCAATGCAGTCACCGTCACGCAGGCGATCTTCGCCCGCGTCGACGCCCTCAAAGGCAGCATGATCCCGGACTCGGTCGCGGTCGAGGTCACCCGCGACTATGGCCGCACCGCGCTCGACAAATCGAATGAGCTGCTGTTCCACCTCGGCCTCGCCACGCTCTCCATCGTGATGCTGATCCTGCTCGCCATCGGTTGGCGCGCGGCGGTGGTCGTGGCCGTGGTGATCCCGGTCACTATCCTGCTGACCCTCTTCGCAGCCCAGGTGATGGGCTATACCCTTAACCGCGTCTCGCTTTTTGCGTTGATCTTCTCGATCGGTATCCTCGTCGATGACGCCATCGTGGTGATCGAGAATATCACCCGCCACTGGGGCATGAACGACGCCCGCTCACGCCAGCACGCGGCGGTCGAGGCTGTGGCGGAGGTCGGCAACCCCACCATCGTCGCCACGCTCACCGTGGTCGCGGCCCTGCTGCCGATGCTCTCCGTCTCCGGCCTGATGGGGCCCTATATGAGCCCGATCCCCGCCGTCGCCTCCTCTGCGATGGTCTTCTCCTTCTTCGTCGCGGTCGTGGTCACGCCCTGGCTGATGCTACGTGTCGCGGGCCGCAAACCTGCCGCCCATCACGGCGGCGAAAACGGCGGCGCCTTGGGCTCGCTCTACCGCCTCGTCGCCCGCCCGATCCTCGCCTCGCGCTTCACCGCCTGGGCATTCCTGCTGGTTACCCTCGCGCTCACCATCGCCTCGCTCGCCCTTTTCTACACCAAGGACGTGACCGTCAAACTCCTGCCCTTCGACAACAAGTCCGAGCTTTCGGTCGAGGTCGACCTCCCCGAAGGCAGCGCCGTCGAGTTCGACCGAGGCGGCAGCGCAGGCCATTGCCCGCAGCGCCCTCGCCATCCCCGAAGTGACGGCGACAGAGGTCTACGCCGGCACCGCCGCGCCCTATGATTTCAACGGCCTCGTGCGCCACTCCTTCCAGCGCCAGTCGCCGGAATTGGGTGAGGTCCACCTGACCCTGAAGCCCAAGGGCGACCGGACCCGCGAAAGCCACGCCATTGCCATCGACCTGCGGCAGCGCATTGACGCCCTCACGGTGCCCGCCGGCACCAGCCTCAAGGTTGTCGAAACCCCGCCCGGCCCCCCCGTCCTTGCGACATTGCTGGCCGAGGTCTACGGCCCAGACGCCGAAACCCGCCGCGCCGTCGCGGCCAGGCTCAAGAGCATCTTCGCCAAGATCCCCTATATCGTCGATATCGATGACAGCTACGGCGTGCCCACCAAACGGGTCCGGGCCGTCGTCTCGCCCGATGACATGGAGTTCTACAAGGTTCAGGAAGGCGATGTCTTCGACACGCTCGCCCTCCTTGGGCAGGGGCGCACCGTCGGCTATTCGCATCGCGGCATGGGCCGCGACCCGATCCCGATCGTGATCGAGCGCCCGAAATCCGAACAGATCCCCGGCCCGGAAATGCTCGGTGTCCCGGTCCCCGCCAATGCGCTGCCCGGCGACCGCGGCGTGGTCGAGCTAAGTGACGTGGTAAAACTGCAGACCGAGACCGCGTCCTGGCCGATCTACCGCCACAACGCCCGCGACGCCGAAATGGTCACCGCCGAACTGGCAGGTGAGTATGAGGCACCGCTCTACGGCATGCTCGCCGTCGACGCTGCCATCGCCAAGGCTGACTGGGGCAGCCTGCCCAAACCCGTGATCCGCCTGCACGGCCAGCCGACCGATGAAAGTGTGCCCACGCTCCTGTGGGACGGCGAATGGGACGTGACCTGGATCACCTTCCGCGACATGGGCGCGGCCTTCGCGGTGGCGCTCCTGGGCATCTATGTCCTTGTCGTCGCTCAATTCCGCTCGTTCCGCCTGCCGCTGGTGATCCTGACGCCGATCCCGCTTGACCTTCATCGGCATCCTCGGCGGCCACTGGCTGTTCGGCGCGCCTTTCACCGCCACCTCGATGATCGGCTTCATCGCGCTGGCGGGCATCATCGTGCGAAACTCGATCCTGCTGGTTGATTTCATCCGCCACTCCGCCACCCCCGGCCAGCCTCTGCGAGAGGTGCTGCTGGCGGCAGGCTCGATCCGCTTCAAGCCGATCCTGCTCACTGCCATCGCCGCGATGATAGGCGCCGCCGTGATCCTGTCGGACCCGATCTTTCAGGGGCTGGCGATCTCGCTCCTGTTCGGTCTCGGCTCTTCGACGATCCTGACGGTGCTGGTGATCCCGGCGATCTATATGGCGCTGCGCGGCCCCGACGGGGTGGCCAGCACGACGCAGACCGGCAGCGAAAACACCTGAACAGACCAACCAATAACCCAAAACAAAAACCCTCGGAGGAAAACGGACATGGCAAAGATCGTGGTACTAGGCGCAGGGCTGGGGGGCGTCATCGCCGCCCTCGAACTGCGCGCGGCCTGTGGGAAACAGGATGAGGTGACGATGATCGGGCAGGGCGACCGCTTCGTCTTCGTGCCCTCCAACCCCTGGGTCGCGGTTGGCTGGCGCAAGCGCGCCGAGGTCGAGGTCGAACTGACGCCGATCTTCCGCCGGATGAACATCGCCTTTCACACTCAGGGCGCCAGCCGTGTCGACCCGGCGGCGAAGACCGTCGCGCTGACCGATGGTGTCTCGGTGCCCTATGACTACCTCGTGCTGGCAACCGGACCAGAGCTCGCCTTTGACGAGGTGCCCGGGCCTCGGCCCCGATGGCCACACCCACTCGATCTGCCAAAGTGATCATGCCGAGGTGACCAAGGCGGCGGTCGATCGCCTCATCGCCAACCCCGGCCCAGTGGTGATCGGGGCGGCGGCTGCAGCCTCCTGCTACGGCCCAGCCTATGAATTCGCCTTCATCCTCGACAAGGCGCTACGCGATGCCAAGGTGCGCGACCGCGTGCCGATGACTTTCGTGACGCCAGAGCCCTATATCGGCCACCTCGGCCTCGACGGCGTGGGCGACACCAAATCCTTGATGGAAAGCGAACTGCGAAACCGCCACATCAAATGGATCACCAACGCCAAGGTCGATGAGGTGCGCGAGACCGAGATGACGGTCACCGAATACTCCGCCGACGGCAACACCTCCACGCCGCATGTCCTCCCCTTCGCCTTCTCAATGATCCTGCCTGCCTTCCGCGGCATCCCGGCGACTCGCGGGATCGAGGGCCTGACCAACCCGCGCGGCTTCGTGCTGATCGACAAGTATCAGCGCAACCCGACCTTCCCCGAGATCTTCGCGCTCGGCGTCTGTGTCGCGATCCCACCTACCGGCAAGACCGCCGTGCCGGTCGGTGTGCCCAAGACCGGGTTCATGATCGAATCCATGTCGACCGCTCTGACCCACAACATCTGCGCCCTGATCGAGGGCAAGGAACCCCATGCTCAGGCGACCTGGAACGCGATCTGCCTTGCCGATTTCGGCGACGGCGGCGTGGCCTTCGTGGCCCAGCCGCAGATCCCGCCGCGCAACGTGAACTGGTCAGCCTCCGGGAAATGGGTCCACACTGCCAAGGTCGGGTTCGAGAAATACTTCCTGCACAAGATCCGCCGGGGCACGGCGGAGCCGTTCTACGAAACCCTCGCCCTCAAGGTGCTGGGCATCGGCAAGCTGAAAAAGATCACATTCGACTGATCCACCCAGCCGGACGGCGCGTCAAACCTAAACGCGCCGTCAGCCCTCCGCCTTCCCATTTTCTGCCCAAAAATATCCCACGGGGGCGC
The DNA here is from genome assembly GCA_963837565.1 of uncultured Pseudomonadota bacterium. Classification (GTDB taxonomy): domain Bacteria; phylum Pseudomonadota; class Alphaproteobacteria; order Rhodobacterales; family Rhodobacteraceae; genus Solirhodobacter. The sequence continues at coordinate 25,548 of CAWIOC010000015.1, read as the reverse complement.
GGGGGTGTGAAACCCCCGCTCCGCCCCGCAGACCCGAACCGCACCACAGAAAGCAGCGCCCGACCGGGGGCGAGTGCCCCAACGCCCCGTATGTCGCTTTATGGCGCAAGGACCCCCCGCTCAACCGTCGCGCTGACCTACCCAAGCACCCTACCGCTAGGCCGGATGGGCGCTGCCGTATCGGGCCGGGCAAGAAGCGCCGCCCTGGAAAAAACCATCTCACCCGCCCGGTAGCGCGGTGCTCACCTCGCCACCCGCACCTGTAAAAAAACCCGGCCCCGCGCATCACGCAGGGCCGGGCCGCAATCCTCTCAAGCAAGCCTCAGTCCCTCTTCAGACCGCTGCCCGCATCCTCACGCACCGTGCGCAACTCATACCAGAGCGCGTTCAACACTCCCAAAGTCGCAGCCAGTCCAAGCCCCAGCATCCAAGCGAAATACCACATGGTCGTCTCCTTCAATAAGCCGCGCTACCTGCGCCGGTGACAGCCTCTTCCCGGACCTTGCCGCGCAGCACGCGGTAGACCCAGGCGGTGTAGAGCAGGATCAACGGCAGGAAGATCACCGTCGCCACCAGCATGTTGCGCAGCGTGGCCCGGCTCGACGAGGCGTCGAATACCATCAGCGAAGCCTCGGGATGGGTCGATGAGGGCAACATCATCGGGAACATCGACAGACCCACCGTCGCGATGATCGCGGCCACCGCCAGCCCGGAGGCGAGCAGCGCCACCCCCGGCCGCCGCGCCAGAAGCAGGCCCGAGGCGCAAAGTGCCGCCACAATCCCCAGCACCGGCGCCAGCAGGAACACCGGATGCGCGGCATAATTCGCCAGCCACGCCCCACCATCCGCCACCGCCGTCTTCAGCAGCGGGTTGGACGGCCCGGTCGCCACAATCTCGCTCGTCACCCGGTAGCCACCAAGCCAGCCCATTGCGACCAGCCCACCGCCACCGGCGAACAGCACCGCCGTCGCCAGCCCCGACCAGGCACCATAGCTCCGCGCCCGTTCAGCGACCATGCCCTCGGTCTTGCCCGCGATCCAGACGGCCCCATGCGTCACCAGCATGGCGACCGAGACCAGCCCGCAATAGATCGCCAGCGGATTCAGCAGCCCGAACAGGTTGCCCTCGTAGATCGGCCGCAGATCGTCGGTGAAGTGGAACGGCACACCTTCCAGCGTATTGCCGACCGCCACCCCGAAGATCAGCGCCGGCACCGCGCCGCCCACGAACAGCGCCCAATCCCAATTTCGCCGCCAGACCACTCCAGGCCGTTTCGAACGATACTTGAACCCGACCGGCCGCAGGATCAGCGCCGCCAGAACCAGGAACATGGCGAGGTAGAAGCCCGAGAAGCTCAGCGCATAAAGCGCGGGCCAGGCCGCAAAGATCGCCCCCGCCCCGAGCACGAGCCAGACCTGATTGCCTTCCCAGATCGGTCCAATTGTATTGATCACCACGCGCCGCTCGGCATCGGTCCGGGCAACGAAGGGCAACAGCGCCCCCACGCCAAGGTCGAAACCGTCGGTCACTGCAAAGCCGATCAGCAGGATCCCCAGCAGGGCCCACCAGAGCACTCTGAGGGTGCCGTAATCGAACAGAAACTCAATCATTCGTCCAATCCTCTCATTCTGCCGGTGCGCCGTTGCGCGCGACAATTTCGGCCTCGGCGCGACCAAAGCCTGGCAGGGCGGTCGACAGATCGTCGATCACGGCCCCCGGACCCTTGGCAATTGCGGCCAGCATCAGCTTCACCTCGATCACCGCCAAAGTGCCGTAGATCAGCGTGAACCCGGCAATCGTCGCGATCAGCGACCCTACGCCCAGCTCCGATGTCGCCAGCGCCGTCGGCAGCACACCATCGATGATCCACGGTTGACGTCCGAACTCGGCCACGAACCACCCAAGCTCGATCGCGATCCAGGGCAACGGCAGCGCCCAGAAGGCCAGCTTCAGCAGCCATCGCGGTGCCGCTACCTCGCGTGCCGTGTGCCAGACCGACAGCGCAAACAGCGCGAACAGCGCAAAGCCCACCAGTACCATGATCCGGAAGCTGAAGAACAGCGGCGGCACGGTCGGCACGGTATCCCAAGCGGCCGCCTTGATCTGCTCGGGCGTGGCCTTGCGCGGATCATCGACGTATTTCTTCAACAGCAGCGCATAGCCAAGATCGGCACTCGACGCATCAAAGGCGGTGCGCGCCGCTGCGTCCGAATGGTTCAGCTTCAGCTTCTCCAACGCGTCATAGGCCGGAATGCCGTCCTCGATCCGCGTCTCGGCCTTGGCCACCAGATCCAGAATCCCCGGGATCTGGGTGTCGAGCGAACGGGTCCCGATCAGCCCCATCAGCCAGGGGATCTGCACCGCGTATTTCGTCTCACGCGTCGCCATGTCGGGCCAGCCGATGGCGGTGATCGCAGCCGGTGCGGGTTCGGTCTGCCACATCGCCTCCATCGCGGCCAACTTCATCTTCTGGTTGTCGGTGATCGTATAGCCGCTCTCGTCGCCCAGCACGATGACAGAGGCCGAGGCGGCAATCCCGAAGGCCGCCGCAATCGCGAAAGATCGCCGCGCCAGCGCGACATGCTTGCCGCGCAGCAGGTAGTAGGCCGAGACCCCGAGCACAAAGACCGCCGCACAGACATAGCCTGCCGAGACGGTATGCACGAATTTCGCCTGCGCCGTCGGGTTGAAGATCACGGCGGTAAAGTCCGTCACCTCCATCCGCATCGTATCCGGGTTAAAGGCCGATCCGACCGGGTTCTGCATCCAGCCATTCGCGATCAGGATCCAGAGCGCGGAAAAGTTGGTGCCCAGCGCCATCAGCCAGGTCACCATCATATGCGCACGTGGCGACAGTTTGTCCCAGCCGAAGAAGAACAACCCGACGAAGGTCGCCTCCAGGAAGAAGGCCATCAGCCCCTCGATCGCCAGCGGCGCGCCGAACACGTCGCCCACATAATGCGAATAATAGGCCCAGTTCATCCCGAACTGGAACTCCATGGTAAGGCCGGTCGCCACGCCAAGGGCAAAGTTTATCCCGAACAGCAGGCCCCAGAACTTGGTCATGTCGCGCCAGATCTTCCGGCGGGTCATTACATAGACCGTCTCCATCATGGCCAACAGGATCGACAGGCCAAGCGTCAACGGCACGAACAGAAAATGGTAGAGGGCGGTCAGCGCAAACTGAAGGCGTGACAGCTCTACAACAAGGGAATCAACCATCCGAGGTTCCTTTCAAGATCGCAGCCAAAATGCGAGGCATGGGCCGTGCCCGCCTTGACACAGATCAATTCACCATGCGGCCAGTTCATGACAGAAGGGCGAATGGGGCAGGGCGCACACGCCCAACGCAGCTTGGACCGGAGGGTCGCAATGGCACGACAGACGAAAGACGACAGCTCGATTCTGCGCTTCGCTCGCGAAACCGCGCGGCGCGATCTGGGCCGTCTGACCCTCTGGCACAGCATTGGCGCCGCACTGCGCATGGCCCTCGCCGCCGGGCTGGCGCTGCTCGCCGGCCGGATGATCGGGCAGGACCAGTTCGACGCAACAGCCCTGACGTTGGCCCTCACGGCCCTCACCCTCGCCGCCCTCGCGGGCGCGCATACGACCACACTCCGCGCCCAAGCCGAGGCACGCCTCGGCCAAAGCCTCCGCCAGCACGCCTTGACCCGGCTCGCGGCCTATCCTTCGGTTGCCCTGAAATCCCGCGCCCCCGGCGCAATGATCGCGGGGATCGAGCGTTACCCCGCGCAGATCGCCCGCCTCACCCTCGGCTATGCCGCCGCCACAAGGATGACCGGGATCGGCCCGCTCCTCGCGGCCGCGGCGATAGCCCTCGTGTCCTGGCAGGCGGCCCTGGTCCTTCTGCTGGTAAGCCCGGTGATGGTGATCTTCTTCGTCCTCGTCGGCGGCCTCACTGCCGCCCGCGCCAGCGCACAAGAAGCAGCGCTCGCGCGCCTCGCAGCGCAATTCGGAGACCGGGTGCGGGCGCTGCCCACCATCCTGTCGAACGCGGCCCTTGCAACGGAAGAGGCGAAACTCGGTCTCCGGATGCAGGCCTATGCGAGGGCGACCCTTTCCGTCCTGCGCGTGGCCTTCCTCAACTCGGCCGTTACTGATTTCTTCTCGGCCCTCTCGATCGCGATCCTCGCAGTCTTCCTCGGCCTCGGCCACCTTGGCCTGATCCACCTGCCGGGCTTCAGCGATCTGCTACTGTGGCAGAGCCTGTTCCTGCTCATGCTCGCCCCCGAATACTTCGCCCCGTTCCGCAAGCTGGCCGAGAATTACCACGCCAAGGCCGAAGGCGCTGCCGCTGCCGAGGCGCTGAACGCACTCCTCACCCCGCCCGAAACGGTGGAAACCCTGCCGGAACCTGTCCGTGCCCGCGTCGTCGCCGCATTGACCGAACCGCTGCCAGCGCGCGGCCTGATCGCCGTCACCGGCCCCAGCGGCTGCGGCAAATCCACCCTGTTGCGTGCTCTCGCCGGGCTTGAACCCGATCTGCCCACCGTGCCCCTGCCTGCCGCGCCCACATGGGTCTCGGGCGAGGTTCTTCTGACCAGCGGCAGCCTCGCCGCCGCACTCTCCACCCCCGGCGCCACGCCAGAGGCCGTCGAAATCGCCGCCGCCGCCGCAGGTCTGCTCGACGATCCCTTTCTGCCGCAGGGCCTCAAAACCGCGCTGGGCGAGGGCGGCGACGCCCTCTCGGGTGGCCAGCGGATGCGCATAGCCCTTGCCCGCGCGCTGCTCGCCCTCGGCCCGGTCCTCGCGGATGAGCCCACCGCGAAGCTGGATCCAAACACGGCCGCCCGCCTGCGCGCGTCGCTCCGCGCGGCAGCCCAAGATCGCCTCGTCATCGTCGCCACGCATGAACTCGGGCCTTGCCGCCATCGCCGACCGGCAAATCATTCTCGGCCCCACCGCCACCACGACCACCCCCGCAAAGGCCGCCTGAGATGACCTCGCAAACCTCCCCCACTGCCTATCTCTGGCGCCGCGCTGCCCTTCTCGCCGCCACGGCCCTGATCTCGGCGCTATTGCTCACCGGCACCTCCGCATGGTTCCTCGCCTCGGTAGCCCTCGTCGGGCTGGGCCCTGCGGCCCTTACCTTCAACTTTCACTTCCCCGCCGCCTTCGTGCGTCTTTTCGCCCTGTCGCGCACCGCCGCGAAATATGGCGAGCGGGTCACTGGCCATCAGGCAGCCCTTGCCGATCAGGTCGCCCGCCGCATCCGCCTGTTCGCGGCGATGGCCGCAGCCCCCGCCACCCGCAGCGCGGGCTGGCAACTGGCGCGCCAGGACCGCCTCGGCGATTTTCTAGACGACGTAGAGGACCTCGACTATGCCCGCCTCCGTGTCGGCCTGCCGCTGACCCTCACTCTCGGCGCCGCCGCGGCCCTTGCCGCCGCGACGCTATGGCTCGCCCCCCTCGCGCTGGTCCCGGTCTTCCTGCTCTGCGCCGCCCTCTGGGCACTGCAGCAGAACCTGCTCTCCGACGCCACCGCGGAATGGAGCACCCTGCGCGCCACCCGCCGTACCGCCGCCGCTGGCATGGGTGCCGCCTTCGCCGCCCTGATCCCGCTGCGCGCCGAACGCCAGTTCGACACCACGCTCGCCACCAGCTTCACCCATCTCGCTGCCGCCGATCAGCGTGAATGCCGCCTGCTGGCCCGCCTCGGCTTGCTCGACGCGGCACTCACCTCGATCGGCCCTATGATGACCCTATCGGTCCTGATCGCCGCCTGGGAGGCAGGGGCCCGAGGCGCGGGCCTGCTGCCCGCAGCCTTCCTCGCCTTCGCTTGGCTCGCCTTCGCCGATCAGTCCCAAACCCTCGCCCGCGCCGCCCTGGGCGAGGTCCGCCGCCGTCAGGCCGCCCACAGCCTCGCACATTGGCACGCCGACCCGAAAGACGCCGCCCCAGCGCCAGAGACTGGCACTCTGATCCTCACCCTCGACAATCTCACCCCAGCCACCCCGGACGGGCGGACCATCGGCGCACCCGTCAGCCTCACGCTCTACCCCGGCACGCCACTGATGCTGACCGGCCCGAGCGGCTGCGGCAAGACCGGCCTGCTGAAACAGATCGCGGGCTGGCTGCCCGCTGCGGGGAAAGGCCATATCCACCTGCAAGTCCCCAACTCAGCGCAAGCCATTCATCTCTGCCTGCACGACGCCGCCATCCTTGACGACACCCTGCGGGAAAACCTTTTCGCGCCCGAGGCTACGGAGGAGGCGCTCTGGCTCGCCCTCGACGCCATGGAGCTGACCGACCGCATCCGAGACGCAGGTGGACTGATGGCATGGCTGACGCAAGACCGTCTGTCGCTTGGCGAGGCACAGCGCCTCAACCTCGCCCGTGCCTGGCTCTCGCCCGCGCCCCTCGTGCTACTGGATGAACCGACCGAGCACCTCGACGCCGACCAGGGGGCCCGCATCCTCGCCCGTCTGGCCGCGCACTTTGAGGACCGCCTGCTGATCTGCGCCTGCCACCACGGCACCATCTCCGGCGCGCGGGTCCTGACCCTGAGCTGAAATCGCCGCCAGATCCCACGGCACCAACTTATTCCCGAACAGGCGCCCGGGTCAGAAATCTTCGCTAAGGCGCCCCAGGGCCGAACCCCAACGCCACTTGAGCGGCGCGAAGAGCCACATGCGGCTATTCCAACAGCCGCCGCCGCAACTCGGTCTTCACCACCTTGCCATAATTGTTCTTCGGCAACTCTTCGAGGAACAGATACCGCTTCGGCGTCTTGAACCGGGCAATCTCGGCCCGGCAGACCGCATCCAGGGTAGCTGCCTCCGGTGTAGCACCCTCGGCCACCACAAAGGCCACCACCACCTCGCCCCATTCCGCATCCGGCTGCCCAACGACGGACACTTCGCGCACCGCGGGATGCTTCAACAAAGCCTCCTCAACCTCGCGCGGATAGATATTGGTGCCGCCGGATATCACCACATCCGCGCTCCGGTCATGCAGGTGGACATAGCCATCGCCGTCGATCTGCCCCATATCCCCGGTCCAGAGCCAGCCATCCTTCAGCGTCTTGGCATTGGCCACCGGATTGTCGAGATAGCCCTGCATCACCGAGGCCCCACGTACGATGATCTCGCCCACCTCCCCGGGGGCTACATCCGTTCCGTCCGGGTCTACCACCCGCACCTCTGCCACCGATTGCGCCCGTCCGACCGAAGCCAGGCGCCGCTCCCACGCCGGATTTCCGCTATCGCCAATATCGGCCCGCGTCAGGGCGGTGATGCACATCGGGCTTTCACCCTGGCCATAGATCTGCACGAACTTCGGCCCGAACACTTCAAGTGCCGCCTTGATATCGGCCACATACATCGGCCCGCCACCATAGATGATGGTCTTGATGCCCTCGCCGCTGTCACCCGAGGCCTGCGCCGCCGCCACCATTCGCTTCACCATGGTCGGCGCGGCGAACATCGACACCTCGCCGACCTGCGCGGCCAAACGCAACAGCTCATCGGCATCGAATTCCCACTTTCCGGAACGACATGCCGCGCGCCCTCGCACATGGATGAAGTTGTAAAGCCCCGCACCATGCGACATCGGCGCGGCATAAAGCGTGGCGTCGCCCGCCTCGACGCCGTCCACATCCACCATATAGGCCAGCGACATCGCGGCGAGATTGCCACAACTCAGCAACGCTCCCTTGGGCCGCCCGGTGGTCCCCGATGTGTAGAACAACCATGCCACGTCATCCGCCCTCAGCGCCACCGGTGCCACCATCGGCGTACCTCGGCACATTGCGGAAATACCTTCATCCCGAATGTCAATTACCTCGGGCCAGCCCGCAACCGCCTCGGCCCCGGCGGTGAAGATCAACCTGGCGCCGGAGTTTCCGGCGATCCATGCCACTTCTTTCTCATGCAGCTTGGCATTGACCGGCACGGCGGTCGCCCCGGCCTACCAGATGCCGTAGAGCACGATCAGATACTCGACCCTGTTCTGCATGAACATCGCCACCCGGCTGCCCGGCTCGATCCCGCGCGCCTGCAATGCCGCCCCCAGTGCCGCCGCCTGCCGGTCGAACTCCGGCGTAATCCGCCACCAGCCGCGCGCCGTTGAACAGCGCCGGGGCCTCCGGCCACCGCCGCGCCCCGCGCGCCAGCCATTCGGCCATGTTCACTTTGCGACCTCAAGGACCGAGCCATAGTTCGCCACCCCCGTGCCGCCCATATTGAACACCGCGCCCAATTCGGCGCCGGGCACCTGCATGTCATCGGCGGTCCCGGTCAACTGCCGCGCCGCCAGCGCATGCATCGAGACGCCCGTGGCGCCCACCGGATGCCCCTTGGCCTTCAGCCCGCCCGACAGGTTCATCGGCAGCGCGCCGCCCTTCATCACCCGGCCCTGGCCGACCACACGGTCGCCCTGACCTTTCGCGCCAGCCCCATCGCCTCATAGATCATCAGCTCGGCGATGGTGAAACAGTCATGCACCTCGGCGAAATCGAGGTCATTCACCCCAACCCCCGCCGCCTCATAAGCCCGGTCAAATGCCCGCGCCACACCCGCCAATTCGGTCATGTCGCGCCGCGACATCGGCAAGAGATCGTTCACCTGCACCGTCGCGCGGAACCCCACGGCGCGGGCCATATCCTGCGCCACGTCTTCCGCCACGATCACCAGCGCCGCCGCGCCGTCGGTGATCAGTGAGCAATCCGTCATGCGGAGCGGCGCCGCGATCAGCGGGTTACGTTCCGACACCGTATTGCAGAACTCCACCGTCACCGCCTTGCGCATCTGCGCCAAGGGGTTGTCCATCGCATTGCCATGGTTCTTCGCCGCGATCTGCGCCAGCGTCTCCGACTTGTCGCCAAACCGCTGGAAATACTTCCCCGCGATCTGCCCGAAGATCTGTGCGAAACTCTGCCCCGACTCTTCCTTCTGATAGGCCGCCCCGCCCAGCGCTGCCGAGACCGTCGCGGTATCAAGGTGGGTCATTTTCTCGACCCCTACCACCAGCGCCACCTTGACTGAGCCGCTGCGCACCGCCTCCAGCGCCGCGTAAATCGCAGCCGACCCGCTCGCACAGGCATTCTCGCAGCGCGTCGCAGGCTTGAAGCGCAACCCCTCATCCAGCCCCAAGACCAGCGAGGATGCGAAAGCATCCGTCACCATCCCCGCATTGAAATGGCCGAGCCATATCGCATCCACATCCGAGGCCGCGATCCCCGCGTGCGCAATCGCCTCCCCCGCCGCCGCAAGGATCAGATCCTCAAGGTTCTGCTCGCTCAGTTTGCCAAACTTGGTATGGCCCCAGCCAACGATCATCGGTTTCATGGATTTCCTCCCTGTCACATCGTATCTAGGGCGCAGAGGGGCGCGCTGAACAGTCCGTATTATTACCAATGCGTCGTGGCAGATGACCGAAGCCGATCTGGAACACGAGATATTTGAGGCCGCCCCCATCGGCCTGCTCTATTCCGAGAATCGCGTGATCCGCCGCTGCAACCGCGCCTTCCTGCGCATTTTCGGCCATCAGGCAGAGGCCCTCAACGGCCAGACCCTCGCGCTGCTCTACCCTTCAACCGATGAATTCGCCTCGACCGGGCGACACTGGACGGAAAAGCTGCGCACTGGCGGCACCTATACCGACGAGCGCATCATGCGCCGGGCCGATGGCACGCTCTTCTGGTGCCGGGTACGCGGCACGGCACTCGACCCGCAAAACCCGCTCGCCCGGGCGATCTGGACCTTCGCCGATATCTCGGCCGAGCGCCCCTTGGTGGACCTCACCCGCCGCGAACGGCAGGTCGGCATGCTGATCGTCGAGGGCCTGACCGCCAAGGAAATCGCCCGCCGCCTCGAGATCTCGCCCCGCACCGTGGATAGCTACAAACTCCGCCTGTTGGAGAAATTCCACGCCCGCAACAGCCTCGAACTGGTCCGCTACCTGTCCGGAATGCCCGTCTGACGCTCCCCCTGCCAAACCGCCGAACGTGCCTTGAACATGCGATTCATATGTTTCATCCTCCGCCTCGTCGGGTCACCCGGCGCAAGAGGACCGCGCACGGCCAGAACGGCGGCGCACCTTCGGGAGGAACACAGATGCCACACGCACGGCTTTCGCGCCCGACACCGCAGGGCGTGCGCGCCCGGTCAGCCCGATGACCGCCACGATGCCCCTCGAAAGCCGAACGGCGCACCCCGCGGTGCAATTGCGCGATGTCTCGATCGCCTTCGACCTTACCGGCGGCCAGCGCTACACTGCCGTTGAGGGCATCGACCTCGCCCTCGCCGAAGGTGAGTTTCTCGCCATCGTCGGCCCGACCGGGAGCGGAAAATCCACCCTTCTGAATGCGGCGGCGGGGCTGCTCACCCCAGCCTCCGGGCAGGTCGGGATTTTTGGCGCCCCGCTGACCGGCCTGAATCCGCAGGCCGGCTACCTGTTCCAGCAAGACGCCCTGATGCCCTGGAAAACCGCCATCGAGAATGTTGCCATCGGGCTCGAAGCCGCCGGCATCAAACGCCCCGAGGCCCGCTCCCGCGCCCAAGCCTGGCTTGCCCGCGTTGGCCTCGGCAGCTTCGCCGACCGCTACCCCCATATGCTCTCGGGCGGCCAACGCAAACGCGTTGCCCTCGCGCAGGTGCTGATCCGCGACCCCGAGATCGTGCTGATGGACGAACCCTTCGGCCCACTCGACGCGCAGACCCGGCTGATCATGGGCGACCTTCTGCTGCGGCTCTGGTCCGAGAACCGCAAGGCAGTGATGTTCGTCACCCACGATCTCGAAGAGGCGATCTCGCTCGCTGACCGCGTCATCATCCTTTCCGCCGGTCCCGCCGCGCGGATCATCGGCGATTTCCCGATCCCGCTGCCACGCCCCCGTGATATTTCCGAACTCAAGATGGAACGCGACTTCCTCGCCCTTCACCGCGAGATCTGGCACCTGCTGAAGGCCGAGGTGCTGAAGGGCTATACCGATATCCCGACAGGAGAGGCGCCATGAAAGCCCCCCTGCTTCTCGCACTTCAATTCGGCGTTGCCCTGCTTTTGGTCCTGGCCTGGCAGATCACCTCGACCACCCATCTGGTTGGCGACCCGAAAAAACTTGCCTTCTTCTTCTCCACACCTGGCGCAGTTGCAGCCCAGATCCGTGACTGGGTGATGGGCGGAACGATCTGGTACAACCTCTGGATCACCCTGTCCGAGGCCGCGCTGGCCTTCCTGATCGGCTCCTTCGCGGCCCTGATCTTCGGCTTCTGGTTCGCCCGTCAACCGATGCTGGCGGCGGTCTTCGACCCCTATGTGAAGGGTGCCAACGCCCTGCCGCGGGTCGTCCTCGCACCGATCTTCACGCTCTGGTTCGGCCTTGGCATCTGGTCCAAGGTGGCGCTCGGATTCACGCTGGTCTTCTTCATCGTCTTTTTCAACGTGGTGCAGGGCGTGAAAGAGGTTGACCGTACCGTACTCTCCAACGCTCGCATGCTCGGCCTCTCGGAACGCCAGCTCTTGCGCCACGTCTATCTGCCATCGGCCCTGTCCTGGGTGTTCTCCTCGCTCCACACCTCCATCGGCTTCGCCGTGGTCGGCGCCGTGGTGGGTGAATACCTCGGCTCCGCCGCAGGCCTCGGCTACCTGATCCAGCAGGCCGAGGGGATGTTCGACGTCGCCGGCGTCTTCGCCGGCATGTTCGTGCTCGCCGCCTTTGTCATCCTGATCGACTATGGGGTGACCTTGGCAGAGCGTCGCCTGCTGATCTGGCGACCAGAGACGAAACGCGGCGCCTGAGGCCGCAATGCTTCAAAAGGGAGGAATACTGATGAAGATACTCGCAAAGGCCTTCGCCATCGGGGCGGTTGCCATGAGCTTAGGCAGCGGCGCGCAGGCCGCACCCAAGGTCACGCTCGCCATCGGCGGCGCGTCCTGCCTGTGCTACCTGCCCACCGTGCTGGCAAGCCAGCTTGGATTCTATGAAAAGGAAGGCGTTCAGGTCGACTTGATCGACTTCAAGGGCGGATCGCAGGCCCTGACCGCAGTGATCGGCGGCTCCGCCGACGTGGTCTCGGGCTATTTCGACCATACCGTCGAACTCGCCGCCAAGGATCAGGAGCTGGAAAGCTTCGTGGTCTATGACCGCTTCCCCGGGCTCGTCCTCGTGGTGGCCCCGGATCAGAGCGGCAAGATCACCAAAGTTGCCGATCTTTCGGGCAAGAAGGTCGGCGTCAGCGCGCCCGGCTCCTCCACCGATTTCTTCCTGAAATACTCGCTGAAAAAGGCCGGGGTCGACCCGTCGTCGGCCGCGGTGATCGGCGTCGGCCTCGGCGGCACCGCCATCGCCGCGATGGAACAGGGCCAGATCGACGCCGCCGTCATGCTCGACCCGGCGGTGACGGTGATGCAGACCAACCACAAGGACTTGACCATCCTGGCCGACACCCGCAGCCAGAAGGATACTGAGGCGGTGTTCGGCGGCGATTACCCAGGTGGCGCGCTCTACACCCGTTCCGATTGGCTCAAGGCGCATGCCACCGAAGCGCAGGCGATGACCAATGCGATGGTCGACACGCTGAAATGGATCCACAGCCATACTCCGGAAGAGATCATGGCCAAGATGCCCGCCGAGATGGTTGGCAAGGACAAGGACGCCTACCTCGCCGCGCTGAAGAACTCGATCCCGATGTACTCCGAAGACGGCAGGATGGACCCGAAGGGCGCCGAGGCCGTGCTCGCGGTCTTCGAGCAGGGCTCGGAGGCCATCGCCAAGGCGCATGTCGACATCACCAAGACCTACACCAACGCCTTCACCGACGCCGCCGCCAAGCGGTAAGGCTGACGCGATAAACGCCGCGCCATACAGGCGCGGCGGACACACCCTCTCCGCGGCTGGACCACGTTTCACAAGGCACTTGCCAGAAGTGTTCTGTATCCAAGCCACAGTCACGGCGGAAGCGGGCTCTCGATGACCAGGCACTCGCAGAAACCTGCAAGCGCGCCGTCATCTTGAAGGTCTGCCATGGAGACGAAGGTGCCATTCGAGGCCGAAGGTCGAGTGGCGGCTATCTCCTAAGGTCAGGACTCGTTCTTGTTTCGTAGCCAGAAGATGACGATTGCGGCGAGAGCGACGGCAGAGAGGAAGACCTTCGGGCAGCGGTCATAGCGGGTGGCAACCCTGCGCCAGTCCTTGAGCCTGCCGAACATGATCTCGATCCGGTTGCGGCGTTTGTATCGGCGCCTGTCGTATTTGACGGGCTTTCCGCGTGACTTCCGGCCGGGGATGCAGGGCCTTATCCCCTTGTCTTTCAACGCATCTCTGAACCAGTCGGCATCGTATCCCCGGTCGACCAGCAGCCACTCCGCCGTTGGCAGGCTGCCCAGCAGGGCTGCGGCACCCGTGTAATCGCTGACCTGGCCTGCGGTCATGAAGAGCCGGATCGGGCGGCCATTTCCGTCGGTGACGGCGTGCAGTTTGGTGTTCATGCCGCCCTTGGTCCGGCCGATCAGGCGGCCGCGCTGGTCATCTGATCCCCCTTTTTCGACCGCAGGCTGGTCGCCGTGCGGTGAGCCTTCAGGTAGGTACGCGTCGATCATCACCGTCTTCGGGACTTCCGCCTCGGACGCCAGACCCTCCATCATCCGGGCGAAGATGCCCTTGTCGCCCCACCGCTTCCAACGGTTGTAGAGGGTCTTCGGTGGACCATATTCCTTGGGGGCATCGCACCACCGCAAGCCATTGCGATTGATGAAGATTATCCCGCTCAGGACACGACGGTCATCGACCCGCGGCTTGCCATGGCTCTTGGGAAAGAACGGTTGCAGCCGCGCCATCTGCGCGTCCGTCAGCCAGAAAAGGTTTCTCATTGACCGGTCTCCTTGCGGAGGCTGAATCATACCACTAGGGCATGTTCAATAGGGCCCGACCCTAGGGCGCCAGTGTTGCTGTCCCCAGCTCCGCCAAGGCCGCACCCTTGTCACCCTTGGGGCATCGTTTGGGGCACCGCCCCAGTCAGAACAGCAGCTTATAACTGTTTCCGCGCGTGTCGGTGACCGTTCCAGTGCCACTCTGGGTGCCCGATCCGGTGATGAAGCGGCCCTGGACGCGGGTGCCGTCGGTGCAGACGGCGTAGATCTCGCCCGAGTTGATCCCGCCCACGTCCTTGGTCGAATTGCTGATCTTGCCACCGGTGTCGCGCAGGGTCAGGGACAACCCGCGTTCGTGCGAGATGATCTTGGGCGCGACCGAAGTCCAGGTGCCGTTGCAACGCATCCTGTCCGGCGGCAGGCGGAAGGCGATATTGCCGGAGGTCGGCGTTTGCTGGTCGAGCGTGACCGAGATGGTCTGTGCAGGCGTGCCCTCGGCAATCGGTCCAGTTACCGGGTAGAGCCGCAGATCGCGGCTGGACGAACATCCGGCAACCAGCGCGACGAGGCCGACAAGAAACAAACTGCGCTGGGACACGAGCGAGACACCTTTGGTTGAGGGCCGGACTGACGGCGGTTGCTCCGGGCGGGATCGCCGGTGCTGCGCGGAGGCCTGACCCGAGTGGGATGGTTGGCTGGGGCGGTAGGATTCGAACCTACGGTACACGGTACCAAAAACCGATGCCTTACCACTTGGCCACGCCCCAACTGCGGCGGTATTTATCCAAGGCTCCCCGGTCCCGCAAGGGGCTAATCGCGGATTCTGCGCTGTTGCGGCGCTGTGGTGCGCAAGATATTGCGACGACATGGAAAAGACCGATGTTGTGATCCTTGGTGCCGGGGCGGCTGGCATGATGTGTGCGCTGGAAGCGGCGCGCCGGGGACGACGTGTCGTGCTGCTTGACCATGCCAAGGCGGCGGGCGAGAAGATCCGCATCTCCGGCGGGGGGCGGTGCAATTTCACTAACCTTGGTATTGCGGCCGACCGGTTCTTGTCGGGCAACCCGCGGTTCGCACTGTCGGCGCTGAAGCGGTTCACCGCGCAGGATTTTCTGGCGCGGATCGAGGCGGCGGGAATCGCCTGGCACGAAAAGACCCTTGGGCAGCTCTTCTGCGATGGCTCGGCGCGGCAGGTGGTGGACTTGTTTCTGCGCGACATGGCGGCAGCGGGGGTGGACCTGCGACTGGTCGCCGAGGTGCGGGGGGTGCGGCAGGCCGGCGGATTTGTGGTTGAGACCGGCGCGGGCGAGATCGCCTGTGACAGTCTGGTGATTGCGACGGGCGGGAAGTCGATCCCGAAGATGGGGGCAAGTGACCTAGGCTATCGTCTGGCGCGGCAGTTCGGGCTGGGGCTGGTCGAGACGCGACCCGGACTGGTGCCGCTGACCTTCGCTGAGCAAGAAGTGGCCTGGATGGCGGCGCTGGCCGGAGTTCTCGATTCCCGAGGCGCGGGTGAGTTGCGGGCGGGTCGGGTTTGACGAGGCGGTGCTGTTCACGCATCGCGGATTATCGGGGCCGGCGGTATTGCAGATCTCGTCCTACTGGCGTGAGGGAGATACGATCACACTGGACCTGATGCCGGGTCGCGATGCGGCGGCGGCGCTGCGACAGATGCGGGCCGAGGGCGGGCGGTCCGCGTTGCGCACCGGCCTTGCGCGGCTGATGCCAGAACGGCTGGCGCGGGTGGTGGCGGAGCGATCGGGGTTGGATGGGTCGATGGCCGAGCTGTCGAATGTGGCGCTGGACCGGCTGGCCGCGAAGCTGCGCGGCTGGGAGCTGCGGCCGGTGGGGTCGGAGGGTTATCGCACCGCCGAGGTGACTTTGGGCGGGGTCGAGACCGATGATCTAGACGCGCGCACGATGCAGGCCAAGCGGGTGCCGGGGCTCTATGTTATCGGCGAGGTGGTGGATGTGACCGGCTGGCTCGGCGGGTACAATTTCCAATGGGCCTGGTCTTCGGGCTGGGCGGCGGGGCAGGTGGCGTAGCCTCGGCGCCGCCGGCCAACGCCGGGGCTCTGCCCCGGACCCCGGGATATTTTCGGGCAGAAAATGGGGGGCGTCAGAAGGTCTGGTCGTAGGCGCCAACCTCCGGTTCGCGGCGGATGATCGCGTCCAGCTCGGCGAAGATGGCGCGCAGTTCGGCCTCGCTGTCGGGGCTTTCGCAGACCACGACGAGGTTCGGCGTGTTGGACGAAGCGCGCACCAGGCCCCAGGCGCCGTTTTCCAGCATCACGCGGGCGCCGTTGACCGTGACGATCCCGGTAATCGCCCGGCCACCGAGGCTGCCGCCTGCGGCATGCAGGCTGGCGAGGCTGGCCATGATGCGGTCGAGTACCGCGTATTTCTCGGTATCCGGGCAGAAGGGCGAGAGGGTGGGCATGGAATAGGTGGTGGGCAGCGCGCGGCGCATGTCGGAAAAGCTCTGCCCCGGATGGCGATCCATCATCTTCACGATCTCGACCGCGACGCGCATGCCGCAATCATAGCCGCGACCGATCGGCGGAGCGATGAAGTAATGGCCGGATTTCTCGAACCCTGCCAGCGCGCCCAACTCGTGGACGCGGCGTTTCATGTGGCTGTGGCCGGTCTTCCAGTAATCGGTGGTGGCGCCGAGCGATTTCAGCACCGGGTCGGAGGCGAAGAGGCCGGTGGACTTCACATCGGCCACGAAGATCGCATTGGGGTAAAGTGCAGCGAAATCGCGGGCGAGGATCACGCCGACCTTATCGGCGAAGACCTCTTCCGCCCTCATCGTCGACGACGCCGCAGCGGTCGCCGTCGCCATCGAAGCCGAGGGCGATGTCGGCTTTTGCTGCCTTCACAGCATGGGCCATGTCGTGCAGCATCTCCAGCGCTTCGGGGTTGGGGTTATAGGCGGGGAAAGTGTAATCGAGGCCGGTGTGCAGGGCCACGACCTCGCACCCAAGCCGGGTGAGGAGTTCGGGAGCGAAGGCGCCTGCGGTACCGTTGCCGGTCGCGCAGACGACGCGCAGCGGACGCGAGAGTTTGAAGTCCGCGCAGAGATCGTCGAGATAGGCCGCCTTGACGCCCTCGGCGCGGGTCAAGCTGCCGCCGTCGCGCGGCAGGCCCAGCCCGCCGAGGACGATGTCGCGGAGTTCGGCCATTTCCTCGGGCCCGTGGGTCAGGGGCGGCGTGAAGCCCATCTTCACCCCGGTCCAGCCATTGGGGTTATGCGAGGCGGTGACCATGGCCACGGCGTCGATGCCCAAATGTTCGCGGGCGAAATAGGCCATCGGCGACAGCGCCGTGCCGATGTCGGTGACACGGATGCCGGCCTGCATAAGCCCGAGGATCAGGGCGTTCTTCACCGAGAGCGAATAGTCGCGATAGTCATTGGCGACCACGATTTCCGGGGTCAGCCCGCGCAGGTGCATCTGGGTGCCAAGACCGAGGCCGAGCGCCTGAATGCCGGGCAGGTTGATCTGCTCTGGGTACTGCCAGCGCGCATCATATTCGCGAAAGCCGGTGGGGGCGATCATCGGCTCGTTGAGGAAGGCCCAGGTGTTGGGCGTGACGGTGGCGCTCGGTGCGGTCATGGGGTCAGATCCTGATCGGGTCGGTCTTGGCGAGACGGTCGAAGGCCATAAGCGTTTCCAGAAGGCGCGGCATCTGGTCGAGCGGGATCATGTTGGGCCCGTCCGAGGGTGCGCGGTCCGGGTCTTCATGGGTCTCGATGAAGACCCCCGCTATGCCGAGGCTGACGGCGGCGCGGGCCATCACCGGGGCGAATTCGCGCTGTCCGCCGGTGGCATTGCCCAGCCCGCCGGGCTGCTGCACCGAATGGGTCGCATCCATGATCACCGGATAGCCGGTCTGCGCCATGCGCGGCAGCGAGCGCATGTCGGCGACAAGGGTGTTGTAGCCGAAGGAGGTGCCTCGTTCGCAAAGCAGTATTCGCTCGTTCCCGGTCGAGGCGAGTCTTGGCGGCGACATTGTCCATGTCCCAGGGCGCGAGGAACTGGCCCTTCTTCACATTGATTGCGAGCACCGGTTTCGCCTGCGGCGAGCAGAAGGTCGGTCTGGCGGCACAAAAGCGCGGGGATCTGCAGCACGTCGACGACGGTGGCCGCCTCCTTGCAATGCCAGGGTTCGTGCACATCGGTCAGCACCGGCACGCCAAAAGCCTGCTTGACGCCCGCGAGGATTTGCAGGCCCGCCTCCATCCCCACACCGCGCTTGCCGCTGAGCGAGGAGCGGTTCGCCTTGTCGTAGCTCGCCTTGAAGATATAACCCGCGCCGACGGCGGCGCAGGCCTCCTGCATGATGCCTGCGATCATCTGCGCGTGGTCGGCGCTTTCCAGCTGGCACGGGCCCGCGATGACCGTCAGGGGCAGGTCATTGCCGACCCTGACGGTTCCGATCGTCACTTGCTTCATTCGGTCTTCCCTAGGCTGAGACCTGCTCTCGCAAGATCGAGGCGGTCATGGACAGCATCAGGTATAGACCGGCGAAGATCAGGAAGGCCACAATCGTATTCTCGAACGCGCGGGGATATGACGGATAGTCCGGCGCCACTGGCGACACACCGACCGAGAGGTAACGCGTCTGCTGCGTTGCGGTGATGCGCGAGGTTTCCAGCGACTGCATCGCCTGGCCGAGCATCAACTGGCGCGTCTGCACGTCGGCCTGCGCCGCGAGAAGCTGGCTCTGGATCGTTGCCAGCGAGGCACTCGCGCCGTCATTCCCGGTCATCTTGCCACGCAGATCGGAGATCTGTTGC
The DNA here is from genome assembly GCA_963837565.1 of uncultured Pseudomonadota bacterium. Taxonomy (GTDB): domain Bacteria; phylum Pseudomonadota; class Alphaproteobacteria; order Rhodobacterales; family Rhodobacteraceae; genus Solirhodobacter. The sequence goes on along the minus strand of CAWIOC010000015.1, from coordinate 6,916 downwards.
TTGATGTTCTCGATCCGCTGTTTCAGCGGGTCGATCCGCGCCTGCGTCGGGGTCGCCGCTTCCTGCATCTGCTGCAGGTCGAGCGTGGCGGTCGTCAGTTGGGCCTGGAGCGCTGAGATCTGGCTGGTGATCAGCGTCACTTCGACATCAGAGGACAGCACCTTGAACTTGGATTGGAGGTCGACAACCTTGGCGTTTGCGGCGTCCAGCTTGGCGACGGCGTCGTCATAGCTGTCCCGCGCGCCTTTCATCTGGTCGTCGCGCATCGGCAGCGTCATCTGGTCGACACGGTCCTGCGCATACTGGATCAGCGCAGTCGAGTACTTCGCCGACATCTGCGGATCGGGGGTTGCGACCTCCATGCGGATGATCCCCTCGGACGGGTCGTAGCCGATTTTCACATTGCGCTGGTAGAGTTTGAATTCCTGTTCATCGGTCGCGTTCGGCGGCAGGCGTTGCAGCGGGTCGATGTTGGGGTTTTCAAACAGCTTCTTGTAGCCGAGCTCGGAATCCAGCCGCTTCATCGCATCACGCGACTGCAGATAGTCCTGCACGGTGATCGAATCCTGCGAGTTGGCGAATTGCGTGCCGGAGAACAGCCCGCCAAGCGCCGCCGGCCCCGGCGCCGTTGTTCTTGTTGATCACGAAGGCCGAAGTTGCGGCGTAGAACGGCGTGGCGATGACATAGTAGTAATAGCCGGCAAGAAAGGTCGGCAGCAGCACGAAGAAGCAGAGCCGCGCGACCAGCAGGATCGAGCGGCGGCGGCGACGGCGTTGCAGATCCATCTGGATGCGCATGATGTCGCGCACCCGGGTTTCCTCGGCGCGCTGCTCGGTCGAGGGCAGGCCACCGGGGCGCACGGTCTGCGGCAGGCGGTTGCGGTCATCCGTGGTGGCGGGAAGGTTCTGCGATTCCGAGACCACCAGTTCCAACATGTTGGCGCGCTGGAACGGGTCGATCCCGGCGCGGCGCAACTGTCGCACCGCGTCGAAGTCCGAGGTCGCGGCAATCCCGTTGCGCTGTGAAACGCGGCGCGCGGTGCGCAACTGGCGGCCGGTCAGGCCTTCGCGGCGAATCGCGTTCAATTCGCCTTCTGCTTCGATATCGTCGGGCCCCATCACATCATCGGGAGCGGCGGTCGGAAACCTCTCCGAGCCGAAACCGTCATCCTCGATCGGTTGTTCGGGCTTGTCGCCATCACTCGATACCGGCCCGCTCCGCCGGATGCGGAACTTCTTAGCCCTGGGCTTGATAATCATACAACCGCTTCGCCTCTTCCAAGGTTTCAAACATGTAGAGCTTGCCATCGCGCAGCACTGCCGCCTTGCGCACGAATTTCTCGAGCGTGGCGGCCTGATGCGAGACGACGATGACGCTGGCCTTTTTCAGCCGGTCGCGCAGGATTGAGCCGGCACGCTGGTTGAAGCCCACGTCGAGAGACGAGGGCATCCCCTCGTCAATCAGGTAAATGTCGAATTCCAGCGCCAGCAGCAGCGAGAAGGAAAAACGCGACCGCATCCCCGAGCTGTAGGTGCCGATCGGCATGTCGAAATATTCCTCGATGCCGCAGACGTAGCGCGAGAAAGCCTCAATATAATCGGGGTCGAGACCATAGAGGCGGGCGATGTAGCGCGCGTTCTCGGTGCCGGTGTGCTTGCCGATGACGCCGCCCATGAAACCCAGCGGAAATGAGATGCGCGAGGTGCGTCGCACCACCCCCTCATCCGGTTTCTCGAGTCCAGCCATCATGTTGATGATCGTCGTTTTGCCGGTGCCGTTCGGCGCAAGAATGCCAAGCGAACTCGCCCTGTTCGATACGAAACGACGCCCGGTCGAGAATGACCTTGCGCTGTTTGCCCGTCCAGAAGGACTTGCTCACATTCAGAAACTCGATCATTTCGTGCCTTTGACCACAGGGGCCCTGCCAGTAGTACCGGTTTTTGGTTTACGTTTGGTCATAATCCGGCTTTGGGGCCACTTTATGTCCCCATCCGTGCAAAATGACATTGTTATGATGTTGCGGCCAGAGGCAATTGCCAAGCCGCACTGCTCGCACCGGATTGGCTCTGGAAACTGGTTAATTATCGGTAAGGTCGGCGACTGTTTCTGCGCCAGCATCAGGGGCTCAACCCTGGGGATTGGAACTGCGGCGGCGCAAAGCGCGTTCGGTGCGCGCTGCGGCCAGCGCCAGCGGGGCCGCGATCAGGCTCAGGATCAGCCCGACCTGCGCGCCCTCGTGCAACGCGCCGCCGGGCAAAGTGGCCTGAGCCGCAAACAGCGGCACGGTCAGGCCCATCGCCGCAACAATGCCGACCACCGGCAGATCCTCGACGCGCATGCCCAAAGGCAGCGCCGCGCCCAGCAGCCGTGTCGCAAGGAACCCGCCCAGAAGCACGCCGAGCGGTTTGCCGAGCAACAGCGCACCCAGCACGGCAAGGCTTTCCCGGTCGGCCGCGGCGAAAGACACACCGGCATGGGTCAGCCCGAACAGGAACAGAATGACCGCAACTGGGCCGATCAGGTGGCGGCCGATGCGGTTGAACAGGTCGGGCAGAAAGGCCTCGGCCTCGGCAAAAGCGCCAAAGGAGCGGTCGGAATGCGGGATCGCAGGAATCACCGGCAGCAGGCCAAGCGCGGGCATCAGGCCAGCCTGTTGCACCGCGAACCAGCTGACAAGGCCCGCCGCGGCATAGGGGATGAACCCCATCCGGGCCGCCGTCGCCGTCGCTGGGCGCAGCGCATCATCGCGGTCGAGCCAGCGCGGCAGGCGGTTGAACAGCGCCCAGACCAACACCGATGCGGCCAGCGACACCCAAAGCCAGTTCAGCCGCAGCGTGCCGATCGGAAAGGCCAGCCCGGTGACCAGTAGCGCAAGAATATCGTCTGCAATCGAGATCAGCAGCAGGAAGCGCAGCGCCGGGTGGCCCGCGCCCAGTACCGCGCGACCCACGACATAGGACAGCGCCACATCCCCCGCCATCGGGATCGGCCAGCCCGCCCCAAAGGATGGCAGATGCGGCGAGGTCACGAAGCGCGACAGCGCCAGATAGATCAGCACAGGCAGCGTCGCAGCCGTCAGCGCAGTGATCAGCGGTGCCAACGCGCGGCGGCCGTGCAACGAGCCGTTACGCAGCACCAGCGCTTCCCACAACTCCTTGCCGACATAGAGAAAGAACAGCGCCATCAGCGTGTTGCCAGTCAGATAGCCAAGCGTCAGGGTGCGGCCCATCGGTACCGTACTGTCCGGGTTCGGATAGCCGATCCACAGACCATCGCCGAGTCGGAACTCAATGAAATCAGAATAGCTCTGCGGCGCGAGGTTGGCCCAGATCATGGCAATGCAGGCACCTGCCAGAAGGCAGGCGGCGAAGAGACTGACGAAGCGCGAGACGCGGTACATGGCGCGTGTACCCCCTGTTCATGCCGCGGCGCAGAACCATGCCGGACAGGACCGGATTAGCGGCTGAGGTAAGTCCGGGCAACAGCCGGAAGGAACTGCGCCCGTGAGCGTGTGAGAATTGCCGCAGGTGCCAGACTCGGCTAGTCTAGGCGCATGGCGGATAAGGTGATCAGTACAGGTTCGGCCGAGGCTCTGGCAGCCCAGATTGCCGCTTGCCGCGCCTGCGCCGGCGCCTTTTCCACCACCGCCACGCATCATTCCCCGCGCCCGGTTGTGTGGTTTCAGCCGGGCGCGCGGTTGCTGATCGCAGGGCAGGCGCCGGGCCTACGGGTGCATGACAGCGGGCCGGCCCTTCAGCGATGCCTCTGGCGATCGGCTGCGCGACTGGCTCGGGGCTCGATGCGGTCGAGTTTTTATGACCGTACGCGGGTGGCGATCGTGCCGATGGCTTTCTGCTTTCCGGGCTATGACGCCAAGGGGGCGGACCTGCCGCCGCCGCCGGCTCTGCGCCGACACCTGGCGCGCGCCGGTGATGGCAGCCTTGCCCGAGCTCCGGCTGCGCCTGCTGGTGGGCGGCGCGGCGCAGGCACTGGCATCTGGGCACGCCGCAATGTCACCGACACCGTGCGCGCTGGCGCGAGATCTGGCGGCGCGGGCGGTGCGATGCGCGACTTTCCCTTGCCGCATCCGTCCTGGCGGAATACGGGCTGGCTGAAACGCCACCCCTGGTTCGAGGCCGAGGCGCTGCCGGCGCTGCGCGCCGAGGTGGCCCGGCTGATGCAGGTGATTGGAACTTGGCGGCTGAGACAATGAGGCCCGATGTCCGAGATCACCCCGCTCGACGCCGCCCATGCGGCGATGGAAGCCGCCCCCGAGGCCGATGCGCTGCGCCTGCGCTTTTTCGAGCGTCTGGCGGATGGCGAGATGTTCCTGCTGCTGGAGGCAGAGGCCGAAGGCGAGAACCTGACGCCGCAGGTCTTCGATCTGGAAGAGCGGGCCGGTCGTGCTGGTCTTCGACCGCGAGGAGCGTCTGGCCGCCTTCACCGATGCACCCGCGCCCTATGCTGCGCTGCCGGGGCGGGTGATGGCAGGGCTGCTGGCCGGGCAGGGGATCGGGCTGGGGGTGAACCTCGGGGTGGCGCCGTCCTCGATGCTGCTGCCGGCCAGAAGCGGTCGACTGGCTGGCCGAAACGCTTGCGCCATGGCCCCAGCAGAGGCGAGGCGCAGCCCGAAGAACTCGGCCCGCCGGGCGGCCTGCCCGAGGCGCTGCTGAGCGCGCTCGACGGCGAAGCTCGCGCGGGCGGGGGGCTGGCGGCAGCGGCCTGTCTGGCGGGGGTGACCTATGCCGGCGGGCGGCGCGGGCATATGCTGGCCTTCGTCGATGTGGCCGAGGGCGCCGAGGGTGCTCTGGCGCGGGCGGCGGGCGAGGCGCTGACCTTTTCCGGGGTCGAGGCTGGCGAGATGGATGTGACTTTCATTGCGGGCAGCGACCCGGCTGTCGGCAGCTCTGTCGCGCGAGTCGGGCCTGCGCTTCGATCTGGCTGTCGCCCGAGGCCGGAAGATGCGCGCACGCAGCGCAAGGCGCCGGGCAGCGACCCGGACCGCCCGCCGATCCTGCGTTGAGGGGAAGGGTGGCGAATTTATGTGGGGTATTATTAATACCTATTTTGTAAGCTATTGATTTTGAATATTTAATGCTGAATAAGTGGCCTTGACTGGCGCCGCGAACAGCTTAGAACACGGCCATCCGAGTCACCGGACGTTCCCGGCGGCTCACCCTTCATCAAGACATAGGGCTCTCAGATGAAAACCTTTACCGCTACTCCGGCGGACATCGAGAAGAAATGGATCCTGATCGACGCCGAGGGCGTGGTTCTGGGCCGTCTTGCCTCGATCGTCGCCATGCGCCTGCGCGGCAAGCACAAGCCGTCCTTCACCCCGCACATGGACATGGGCGACAACGTCATCATCATCAACGCCGACAAAGTGCAGATGACCGGCACAAAGCGCGACAACAAGATGTACTACTGGCACACCGGCCACCCGGGCGGCATCAAGCACCGCACCGCACGCCAGATCCTCGAAGGGCGATCACCCCGAGCGTGTCGTAGAGAAAGCCGTGCAGCGCATGCTGCCGGGCGGCAAGCTGAGCCGTCAGCAGATGACCAACCTGCGCATCTATGCGGGCACCGAGCATCCGCATGAGGCGCAGCAGCCCGAAGTGCTGGACGTCAAGCCGCTGAACCCGAAAAACACCCGGAGCGAATGAGCATGGCCGACGAAATCAAATCCCTCGAGGGCCTGAAGTCGGCCGTCGCCGTGCCAGCGCTGCGGCCACTGTCGCAGCCGCCACCGTTTCTACGCCGATGACCGAAGCCGCAACCCCGCGCACCCCGGTGCGTGACAGCCTCGGCCGCTCCTATGCCACCGGCAAGCGCAAGAACGCCATTGCCCGCGTCTGGATCAAGCCGGGCTCCGGCAAGGTCATGGTCAACGGCAAGCCGATGGACGTATATTTTGCCCGTCCGGTGCTGCAGATGATCCTGCGTCAGCCCTTCACCGTCGCTGGCGTCGAAGGCCAGTTCGACGTGATGGCCACCGTCAAGGGTGGCGGTCTGTCCGGTCAGGCCGGTGCGGTGAAGCACGGCGTCTCCAAGGCGCTGCAGCTTTACGAACCCAGCCTGCGCGGCGCGCTGAAAGCCGCTGGCTTCCTGACCCGCGACAGCCGCGTGGTGGAACGCAAGAAGTACGGCAAGGCGAAAGCCCGCAACAGCTTCCAGTTCTCCAAGCGCTGATCTGGAAACAGAGTGTTGCGAAAGGCCCGCCTCGGCGGGCCTTTTTCTTTGGAAATCGGTTATGCAAACAACTCTTTCTGGTGGCAGAATCCTGCAAGACTGGCATCGGATATGAATATACGAACATCTCGATTGACGGAACGGGGCGGCAGTTCCATCCTGATCCCATAGGCGAGGAGGCGAGGCCGGCCATGACCAGTCTTTCCAGTTTTCACAGTTCTTCGGTTCACAAGCACAATTTCCTTGGACTTCGGACGACCACACAAGGTGCAATGGAAATCGTTTACGACGATGGCGAGGCGCATCGCATGGTCTGGCGGGTGAAATCGCCGACCGCAAGCGAGGCGCGCATCGGCGAGGCGCTGCGACTTGCAGTCGATCAGGCGCGAGTGTTGCCCGCGCTCTATTCAGAGCTGACCAAGCGTTCGATCTCGATCGAGGTCATCTGACTGCCGCGCGCCCGGGGAAAGATAGGTCCCGGCTCTGCCTCTGCGGGGCTGGGTTTTCGTCATAACCAAGCCTTGCGGCTGGGCACCATTGCCTGATATTTCCGCAGATGTGTTAAAATGCTTGCGCTTTTCTCCCTCTCACCAGAGGGTTGATCGAAAGCGATTGCGCGCCCCGGGACAGGTGCGAAGAACGAAGCGAAGACACGCAGGGAAGACACTCCGGGTGCAGGGGACGGGATGAACCTACGCAAATTGTTCAAGTCCGAAGCGG
>CAWIOC010000014.1:0-166470 GCA_963837565.1 uncultured Pseudomonadota bacterium | reverse complement strand
CGAAGATTCATGTTGTTTGATGGCGGCCTGGTAATTATTGTATGCACTGGCTGCATTGTTTTTACTTACTGAAGCTGCTAACTCTAATTGCTGTTTAGTATTACTTGTTTCCAATTCTATAGTTTGTGCATCCAGTTTTGTTTGTTCTATTTTATAAAGATTTCTTTTACCTGTAAAAATGGGCACCTGTAAGTCTATGCCTGCCAGGTAAAAAAAAGATTTATCGTTTACTTTAAAATCAAATCCCTGGCTTGCCAGGTCAACAAATGCATTTAGCCGCGGTGTACGGAAAGACTGATTCATTTTAAGAACATTCCTGTTAATGTCCTTTGAGATGGCGAGGCTTTTTAATTCTTCTCTTGCTGAAACACTATCACTTATTGAAACAGATAATGGAAATGAATTTTGATTGGGCGTAACTTCAGCGACAATAATAGAATCGCTGAGAGGTTTATTTAGCAGGAAATTGAAATAAGCTTTTGCATTCTGATGTTCATTCATTGCATTTTGTAATTGACTTTCCACTTGTGTCACTTCGCTCTCGGCTCTTGAAATATAGGCGGGTAAACCTTTCCCGTTTTTCAGCAACGACTGATTTACCCTGAGATTTTCATTTACAACCAACAAGGCATTTTGATAAATTGACACTTCCTCACCAGACATGAGATAGTTATAGTAAGCAGTTTTTATATCCCTAACCAATTCTCTTTTATAAATGTCAACTTCATTTTGCTGAAGCAAGATTTGTTGTTGCCGGATATCTTTGTTGAATTTTAAATCACGATCAATAATGGGCATAGTAGTTTTAATACGAACGTCATAAAAGTTATTGGGTAACAGTTGTTCTGATGTGTTGCTTATAACAGGAAAACCATTGGCGCCTGTTAACTGATTTAATGTTTTATAAACCGGGTTCAACAGATCGCCAACAGGTATATCAATTGAACGGCCTCCTTGTGCAAGTGTATATTGTGTTTCAAACCATGTTGTGGGAAGAAATAAACTCCTTGCTTCTTTTAACCCAATAAGGCTTTTATCAAGCGAAACTTTTTTCTCTTTGAGAACAATATTATTGCTGAAAGCTTCCTCTATATACTGCTGCGGAATATCCTGTGCTTTTGCCGGGAACGTGGTTATGAACAAACATATAAGTATCCATTTACAAGAGAGATATTTTTTCATAGACGTGATTTTATATTCAATGTTTATATCATAAACACTGTTCATTAAATAAGAAAAAAAATTTAGAGCTTTTCCAGCATTGCTACAAACGATATATATCCGTTCTTCATCAGGTCTATTGGTTCAATATCGTGATATGCTTTACAACGATCACGACAATACAAAGCACACATACCATGCATGGTTGACCAAATAGTAAAAGATAAATATTCAATATCCTGGTTTTTAAAATGTCCTTTCTTCCTGCATTCTTTTAAAACATTTTTAAGATACTCAAGTGTGCGATTCCCCCATTGCCATTCTTCTTTTTCTTTTTCTTCGTGTTTAATAGGTGCCTGCATAATAAACATAAGGTCATAAAAATCTTTATTGTTCCTTGCAAATTCAAGATAGACACGCCCCATAGCCTTCAGCCGTTCAAAGGGATCTGCTACATGTTCAAGCGGTTGCATCTTCTCAAGCATTCTTCTAAAACCTTCTTCGTGCAGCGCATGAAAGATTTCATCCTTGTCTTTAAAGTAGAGGTAAATGGTCCCCGGGCTGTATTCAATTTCTTCTGCAATATTCCGCATGCTGGCCTCATAATATCCTTTCTCGAGAAAAATTTTTCTTGCCGCATCCAATATCAGGCTGCGCATATCTTCTTTTTCCCTTTGTTTTCTTTCTGCTATTGACATATTTAAAATTTGAAAGCCGGAACAAAAATAATGAACAGTGTTCAGTCATCCAAATATTTTTTAAAAATTTTTTTAACAGAGGCAGAAACTTCAAGTTAGTTTTTAATACGAAAGACGAGTGTGATACTCTTTATTTTCAGTGAAGTTTGCGTCAAAGCCTGGCTATAACGCATTGCAAAGGTTCATTAAAATATCCTATAGCGAACGCACTTAGCTAAGCTACCGAACCTGCGTCACAATACTTCTTTATAGTTCAACGAATGGAGGAATAACATAATGGCGCGAATGTGGGGGCCATTTTTCAGCAGCGCTTTAAATTAGTTGGAAAATCATGATATTTATGCACTCCTAATCATTTGCATCATGAAAATCTTCAACATCTTTTTTTGCGTTGTGTTTATAGTGTTTGCTGCACTACAATACAATGATCCGGATCCTTACGTATGGATGCCGATATATTTGTATGCGGCGGCGTTGTGCTGGCTTGCATACAGGAATAAATTTTTTCCCGGCGCCTATTTAACAGGTGTTGCAGTTTATGCAGTTTATGCATTATATAAAGTGTTTGATACAAATGGTTTGATAGATTGGATCACGAAACACCATGCTCAGGATATTGCAAGTACCATGAAAGCGGAAACGCCCTGGGTTGAAGAAACACGGGAATTTTTTGGTCTTGTTATTTTAATTGTTGTACTCCTTATTGATTATGCGTATGCAAGAAGGAAAATAAAAAAATAAACTACGGCTATTACTTTCCTTGATTTTTGTCGTATCACCATATCCGTTAGTTGCGCTATCCCGGGTTTCATCTGAGAATTTACGAGCGCCAAATCTAAAACAGCCATTTTGATTTTTACAAGTCAACTCTTCCTGGCCATATTTGTATTTCCGTAACTGTTGTAGTTTTCTAAAACCTGAGTTGAAAACACCGGGACGGCTTCCTGATTATTTATGCATTCTACGGGTGGCGTGAGCCCTGATACCGTTTGAGATTCCATGCTTAAATCCTCTGCTAAACACTAACAACGGCGCCTATGCCCTCTTTTTGTCGCAGACCACCCTCACCGTGATGGATACAATATTTTATTTTTGATCTTTACACTGCAAAACAAATTCAGAAAAACGAAAACTGAAATCAATCAAATGAAAAATATAGTCTTCGCAATCAACACGACCTTAGATGGCTGCTGCGACCATACCAAATTCTATCCCGATGAAGAAACGATGGAGTATTTTACGAACCTCACGCGGGAGGCTGACACATTCGTCTACGGCCGTAAAACTTATGAATTGATGGTCCCTTATTGGCCCGATGTGGCGAAAAATCCTTCCGTTCAAAACGATAGAAAAGAAGATATCGAATTTGCCCAGGCATTTGACGCCGTCGATAAAATTATTGTTTTCTCGCAGTCGTTAGATAAGCCTCAAGGGGATAAAACGAGAATTGTTCGTACGGGCCTGCACGATGAAATACTTAAATTGAAACAGGAACAAGGCAAAAATATTTTAACCGGTGGTGTAACCATTCCTTTACAACTTGCAGAGCTTGGTTTGATTGATGAATATCATTTTGTGGTTTATCCTATTGTCACGGGAGAAGGGAGACGGTTGTTTGAAGGTATCAAGCTGCAAGAGAAATTACAATTAAAATTGGTTGAGTCGACGGTTTTTAAATCGGGATGTGTTGCTCTTCGGTATCTGAAACAATGAGGGAAAAATCTGCGATAAAAAAAGATGTTTCTACAGTCTTAGCAAATACATATTTGAAGGAACTCCCCGCCACCGGGATAACAACAATATATAGCAGTAAGTTATCTCTTTTTGATAGACACAATATGGTAATAATAATAAACGCCTGGCACACAATCGCAACCCACAGGAATTTTCGTCTTTTCCAGATAAACACTAACTGCTGTTGAATCTGCAACCGTAATATTTTTATAGTCGGCTGGCAATTCCGATTCTTTGAGAGGTAATGCCTCCCATGAACCAACCCTGGATTCGGCAAAATACCAACCTATACCGCCTGCAACAACAGCCGGGTCTCCATCTGTATAAATAAATCCGTCGCCATTAAAAGTCGAAGGATGATCTTTTTTACAGCCGAAAAAACAAATGGAAAAAATAACAAATAGCAAACAAAGTATTCTCATAATTCTTTATTGCGGTATGACAAGCAAAAGATGCCGATCGTTGCATACAAAATTGCTTATAACAAAAATATCCGCCGGTAAAGCAACCATTCTTTCAGGTGTTCCATGGCGCGAGTACGAGGCGTAGCCTTATATCCCTGAGTTGCAAAAATCAGGACAACGGGAGATCTTGCTGTTGGTATGAACGGGCTAATACTCTTGATTATTACTGTACCACCCAATCGTCTGTATCTTTATAATGTACAGTGTAAGTGCCATATTTTTCTAATTCTTTTTCAATTGGTTTTACCTTTTCCTGATTTGATTTTTCCAGATCATTTGATTTCCCATCAGCAGTAAAATATTTGTTTCTTGCCTGCACTGATTCAAACTGCCAAACTATAGCCAAACTATTAGAATCCTTAAAAGATTGCATCATGTATCCATGCAAACCAATCCAGTGTTTTTCATATTCGGGGATCACTTTACTCACAAAGAATGTTTTAAACTCGTCCATCGTTACTCCTGGTTTAAGTTCTACCGTAATATTATGAACACCGAAAAGGGTTCCTTTTTTCAATCGCTGCGCAAAGGATATTTGAGTAAGGAATATGAAAACGATAGTTAAGAATTTTATTTTCATGATAATAATTTTAAGGAGTCAATAAAAAATATTTATCTAATATCGAAAGAAAAATAACACATTGATATCAATATTAAATTGAGCAATATTTTTCATTGCACGTAAAAATTTCATTTACTCATTTTTATAAGTCTGGCCTTTTCTCTGATATATGACTCAGCGTAAACGAAGCGCCACTGTTTGCCAAAGCTACAAAAGACTTGTCCCTTCCGCTTTTAAGTTGGACTAACGTTACTTTTTTTAATTGAGATAAGATGGAACATACTCGCGCCAGGAGAAGGTGGGAGAATTGGTTGCAAGTACTTTAGAGATTAATCATCTAAATGAACCCAAACCTGGTCTACTTTACGACCAGATCATATTCGTATATTCGTGGCTGTTATATTCCTATAAATATCCTGAGTTACACTTGTCCGCCGGGGCGGAAACATCAGGACAGCGCTCCCTGATTATTTATGCATTCTACTGGTAGCCCGGGCCGCCGCTCATTTGTCCCTGGTGCCAACAAATCCCATAATAATCACCACCCGGAATTTATAATATCTATATTACATTATAATGTTACGTAACCATATACTTATTTGTTCCATCCTGGCGCTTTTAGCCATCCCGGTTTATATAGCAGACAATAATACCCTAAAAAGCGGCGGGGGAAATTGGATATCTCTCAATTTCAGGGGACTGTTTATATGGCCGTACCTGGCTTTTGCCGGGCTGCATATTGCGCTCAGTTCTTTGGCAGTCTTCTACTCCCATCAGTTGACTTTATTAAAAATTCACTTTTATTCTGCAATTCTTTCCCTTGCGATGCTTGGTATTGGCCTTTTTCTATTTGATAAGATTAGTAGAAATAACTCCGTCAAAAAATACAATGCCAAAATGGAACAGCGTAAATCTATGTTCAACAATATCCGGGTAAAACGTTGGTGGTTTGTGCCAACAGCCGAAAACCCAAAGGAAATTCACGCTGAACTTGAAGTTACATCGGCAGGAAGGTTTGCAGCGCTTGTTACCGGAAAAGAAAATGGTGAAAACGGAAAGAATATTTTTTCATCAGATGGTGAAGTTCAGCATTTGGTAAAAGCAGGCGAACCTATTCATTACGTGTTTCCATTAGCAATTATTAATTCCGGGCAGGCGAAAAATATCGAATTCACTTTTTACTTATTTAAGGGTCCACCCGGAGAGTCAGGCGATGACGATGTAGTGAAGATATTCAAAGACTCAATAGTTACCCATGATGATGGCTCCTACTTTTATGAAACAATGCCACCGCCTTTGAATGAAATACCCAAATAATATCAACTGCGGATCAACATATTTTCTTGTCCCATGGCTCGTCTTGCTATAAAGATATTCTATGGCGCAGGTATGAGGAACGGCGGCTCTGGGGGGCCTAACCTTAGTTAACAATTTCATCGCATTGATGGTGGCGGATGGGTAAATCCCAGGATCAGGTCAACCGAAAAAGCATTGCCCGATAAATTACTTCCACCACTATTGCCGTAATGTATAAAATGATACCTTCCCTGGAGCCCGATATAAAATGTAGGTTTAAAGATATAATTGAAACGCAACCCTGTATTAAAATTGAAAGAAGATATGCTCAATGGCTTCAGGTAATCAGTGCTATGATTGTCATCAGAATTAGCAATGTCAAAACCATCGTAGCCGGCGCCGGCGATAATGCCAAGATCCGTTTTTGTATGATTGATGAAGTAGTAGTTATAATCGATGCCAATATATCCCCCCAGGTAATGATCAAGGTCGTATAAATTATTATTTCTCTCTACCGTATACATACCTGCACTTTTTAAGAACCGAAACTGCATGGTGAAATCAACCTGGTGCCTGTTGTGTCGCCCTCCGAACTGGAAGCCGATAAAAGGATGCGCACCCAGCAATGAAGCATGACCGGTTGGTACCCACACACCCGATATAAGAGTGTATTCCAGGTTACCTCTCTTCTTCTGCTCTGCTATGTTTTCATTTGCCATCGTATTGAGTGAGTCGTAGTCATTTCTATGCTCCTTAATAGTTTTCATTGGCTGTGTAATGTTGCCTGCAAATACGTTACAAATAAACTTTTCCGTTTCTGTAAGATGGTTTTTCTGCAGCAGCAACTTTGCCCAGCCGGCCGTCATTTTGTAAAACCGGGATTGTTCACCATAATAAGCCGCATATTTAACGGAGTTGCTATATGCCTGGGCATAGGTTTTCATCAATGGAATGAGATCACTACCGGTAACGGTTACACTATAAGTTGAACGTTCAATATCGAGTAGCATTTGCACATACCTTACCTCGTTAATTTCACCACAATACATCTTCCATATATCAATGGCTTTCTGTAACGAATCTAATTCCTGCTTTTTGTATAGATCAGGAATAACATCAATGGCATTTAGAAACAGGTCTCTGCATTCGGGATGTTTTCTTGTCATTGACTCTTCAACGGAAATTTGTGCATGGGTCATTATTGGAAAACCCGGCAAAACGATGCACAGGGTCAGCAGTAGTTGGCGAATCTTCATAGAACAATAATAAGTGTTCTGTTAAAATCTATTATCAAATTATTTATTAAAAAATTGTTGAAGTTTTTTGGAAGTTGTCCTGCTTAACGGGAGGTATAGCCAACTCGTTTAGCCTGGCGACCATCTGTTATATTTTTAACAATTGTCCTGAGTTACACCTGTCCGCCCAATGTCATTTAGTTAAGCAATATCGTCCCACTTGAGCATTGACTATTGCATGTTAAGTGTTGAAAATTTAACTTGGAAACATTCAACAACCAATATTCAACACTCAATTTTCAAGTATAAAAATCCCTTAACTAAATGACATTGCCTGTCCGCCGGGGCGGAAACATCAGGACGGCAGCGCTTTTATGTTTGAACAGACTAAGAATAGCCGGGCTTTATTATGTCGCTGCCAGTCCCGATAGCCATCGGGATGCCAATCTTTGTTATTGCCATTTTTCTTTCCTGTCCGCTCTATCAAAACTGTCAGGAAGTTTTAAACCATTCTGAAAAATAATTGAATAAATATTTGCGAAACCGAAACGTTGCGCATATATTTGCAACCGATTAGTTTCATTTAAATAGTTAAATCGAATGAGAAGAGACATTTTCCAGGCAATAGCCGATCCGACAAGGCGGGCTATTATAGCCTTAATTGCATTGCAGGCAATGACACCAAACGCCATTGCCGAAAATTTCAATTCTACAAGACAAGCTGTTTCCAAACACCTTCGCATTCTTACAGAATGTGAATTAGTAAAGCACAAACAACAAGGCAGGGAAATTTATTACTCACTTGAAATTGAAAGAATGAAAGAGATTGACCAATGGCTTGACCAATACAGGAAAATTTGGGAAACACGATTCAATCAACTTGACAATGTATTATCATCAATTAAAAAAAAGAAAAAATGACAAACGATTTATTATTTGATTTTACCGTCGACAAAGCAGCAAAAATGGTATACATAACCAGGGAGTTTGATGCTGACCTTTCGCTGGTATGGGATGCTTTTACTAAAGCGGAACTTATTGACCAATGGATTGCACCTAAACCCATGACATCAAAAACAAAATACCAGGATTTTAAAGTTGGCGGCAAAAGATTTTATGCAATGATAAGTCCGGAAGGACAGGAGCGTTGGGCGATACAGGAATATACTTCCATTACGCCGAAAACCAACTTTAAAATGTATAATGCTTTTGCAGACAAAAATGAAAACCCCGAATTGCCAGGTTCTGAATGGGACCATACTTTCAGCGAACAAAACGCGACAACAAAAGTGAGCATCACTATTTACAATGAATCCCTTGAAAGGTTAGAGAGAATACTTGATGGCTTCACGCAAGGAATGAAAATGTCGTTGAGCAACCTGGAAAATCTGCTGGCAACTTTATCAAAAAAATAATCTTCGTAAAAAAGTCTTACAATAAAATTTTATAAACAACACCATTTAAAAATCTAAAAATTAAAAATTATGGCAAGTATCAATCCTCACATCAACTTCAACGGAAATGCCGAAGAAGCATTCACCTTTTACAAATCAGTATTTGGCGGAGAGTTTGCAAAGATTATTCGTTTCAAAGACCTTGCAAGTCCTGAATTTCCGGTGGCAGAAAAAGAAGAAAATAAAATCATGCATATTGCTTTGCCGATCGGTAAAACCAGTATGCTGATGGCAAATGATGTTCCGGAAATTATGGGAAAAACAAACGAAAATGAGAACAGAAGTAAAATTGTAATCAATGCGGAAAGTAAAGAAGAAGCAGACAAATTATTTAATGGGCTTTCAGCAGGCGGAACTGTTGAAATGCCTATTGGTGACAGCCCCTGGGGTTCCTATTTTGCTATGTTTAGGGATAAATACGGTATTGAATGGATGGTGGAGTTTGATGCAAAATCTAAAGAATAATTATAGCCGGGAAAATTCTGTAAAAGCTTTAAACTATGATTTGAAAAGCCAAAACAGGCAACCAATAATTTTATATTTTACATGAGCGTGCAGGAACAAATTAAAGAGTATATCGCCAGGTCCGGTAAACCAAAGCATTTCAGCTTTAGCCGGGCTGTAAAATAAACTGTGTCAAAAGTTCAAAAATGATTTAGGAACTTTAAAACACAGTTTAATCATGGAAAGCAAAAGAGAAGGCTTCGATTATGAAGCATTAGAGAAAAAGCCCCTTGAGCAATTTCCCCCTTTTTGTCCGAGTATAAAGAATGTTCTATGGCGCAAACATCTCAATTTTTACAGGTCAACTCTTCTTAGTCATATTCGCATATTCGTAACTGTTATGTTTTTATAAATGTGCTGAGTTATACCTGTCTGCCGGGGTGCAAACATCAGGACAGCGCTCCCTGATTATCTAAGCATTCTACAGGTAGCAGTGAGTCGCAATCGGCCCATAAGGTCCGTCTTGTGTAAAAATATGCATGAAAAAGTTCTTCAGACATATATACCATGACCTTCGCATCATGATACCATGACCTTCGCATCATGATACCATGACCTTTGCATCATGATACCATGACCCTTGCATCATGATACCATGACCTTAGTATTATGATACCATGACCTTAGTATTATGATACCATGACCTTAGTATCATGATACTATGACCTTTGTACATATATACCATGACCTTTGTGTCATGATACTACGACCCTTGTACATATATACCACAAGCCTTGTAAATGCGTACTTTATCCCAGGTTCGAGCTGAATCTCCTGCAGGGACCTGGCATGTTTAAGGAAAAGAACAGATCTGATTTTTACTTGCCGCCGAACTTTTCGGAAAAACTGGTTGCGGCCAGGCTATATTGGTATATTCGCGGCTGTTATATTTTTATAATTGCCTTGAGTTACACCTGTCCGCCGGGGCGGAAACATCGGGAAAGCAGTGCTTTTTATTTTTGAATAGACTCAGGATAGCTGGGGCAAAATATGCCTGCTGATTTTCCGGAAGACTTTAGAGCCGTAGCCAATAGATTTTTAGAAATCGCTACCGAATTTTTTAAGGCAAAAAGTGATAGTGAATTAATTACCTACAATAAGCTGCAGGCTAATAATATTGCATACGATGCATTTATCACGATGCTTAAAGATGCACAAGTCATTTTCCATTACCGGCCCGAAATAAAGAAGCAATTCGTTTTCAGTAATATGGTGGCAGCCTACGAAAAAAAGAATACCGCCAAAAAGAATACTGCCTTTGCAAGTACCCGACCTGTATTCAATGTTACTATCATTTCAAATGATGCAGAGCTAAGCGAAATGAAAAATGTAGCTTAGAAGGCAAGATAAAATTGTTGTCAGCTTTTTTCGTCTATGCGTTGGTGTTATTGATAGTACGGGCGGATGTTTGGCTAAGCTGAAGGCTGTTATATTTTTATAAACATTGAATCTGTATCAAAAATTCAATTTCAATGAACCCGCACTGCTTTCCATAATAATAATCTCTTGCACTGCTGAAAATATAATGGGAATCATTTATTAGTTTTTTCCCGGTATAAATTTTTTCAATAGCAACTCTTTACGGCTTCTCGAAACATTAACTGTTGAACCATCGCTCATCACAAGGTAACCACCTTCGCCCTTTACGTATTTCTCTATTTCATTGATATTTACCAGGTGTGAATTGTGCACCCTTATGAACGCATAATCTTCCAGCATTTCCTCGATCTCTTTTAAGTTGCGGGATGCCATCAACTTTCTTTTATCTTTTAAAAACAGGAAAGTGTAATTACTTTCAGATTCGCACCTGATAATTGATTCGGCAGGCACTAATTGAAAGCCTTCAAGGGTTGGTATAGCAATTTTATTTATGGCAATTGCGGGATGCTTTATTTTTTCAAGAAGTAATTCTATTTGTTGTGGAAGCGGGGCAGCATGTCTTTTTATAGCTTTTTGAACACCCTGCTGAAGTTCTTCACGGTCTATTGGCTTTAATAAATATTCCAGGGCGCTAAAACGAATCGCCTTTATAGCATATTGATCGTAGCTGGTGGTGAATATTAATTCAAAATGTACTTCGCCTAATTTTTCCAGCAATTCAAAACCATTCATGAAAGGCATTTCAATATCCAGGAAAAGTATTTGCGGCGGGTGCTCTTTTATAGATTTCAAAGCCGTGGCAGCAGAATAACAGATATCTAAAATTTTTACGTCAGCACAATAGCGCTGTAATAAAGTTGCCAGTGATTCGCAACAATCGGGCTCGTCATCAACAATAGTAGCTGTTATCATTTTATTGTTTTTGATGTTCGAAAGCATCGGCAAGCTTCCTGTATTTCATTTTCAAAATTACTTTTGTACCCGCAGCATTGCCTTCCTTATCGGTAAGGTCTTCTATATTAAAAACAGCCCGTTCATCTTCATTCCTGCTTAAGAGTGCCAGGCGTTCTGTTGTTATTTTCACGCCCATAGATTTATTTTTTTCTGCTGATTTGCTGTTGATCATGGCAGCGTTATTTCTGCCAATGCCATTGTCAGTAATGATGCAGGTTAATATTTTTTCTTCAATGCTCAATGTCGATATCCAAAAAGCCGGCGTCCGGTTTATGCATCAATCCATGCCAGATGGCATTTTCTATAAAGGGTTGTAATAACATGGGCGGAATAAAAACGGCAGGACACATCAATGGTATTAATAAGGCTGATGCTGTAATTAAATGCATTTTTAAATCGCAATCTTTCCAGGTCCAAATAAAGTCGTAACGCTTCGAGTTCATTTTCAAGCGTGATATAGGATTTTTCGGAATTGTGCAGCGCCATGCGAATTAAACGGGAAAATTTTGTAAGATAATCTGACGCTTCTTCTGTTCTGTTTATAAGAATAAAGCGATTGACAGAACTAAGGCAATTGAAAATAAAATGAGGATTCATTTGTGCACGAAGGGCCTGCATTTCAAGATCAGTTTTTTCTTTTTCTAATTCAGTAAGTTTTTGCTGTGCATTTACCTGTTCCATCAATTGCTGCAATTGTACTTTTCTTCTCTTCAGTTTTATATTCCTGTATACGAGAACTCCTAGTAAAACCATCATTAACAATGCAGCAATAAAAATATAGAGCAACAGCGATTTTCTCTTTAATGATGATCGCTGTATTTTGATCTGTTGCTGGCTTAGCAGGTTTTGACTGCTCAGCAACTGGGCTTCTTTTTTCTGCATTTCCAATTCGTCTCTCAATTGTATAAGAGATAGGTTCCGTTTATATTCTTCGGGCGCCAATGAATCATTCAATGATGTATACAATTGATTATATTGATAAGCTTTTGTATACTGTTTAGTGGCCGCATACACTTTGCTTAATATACCAATTGCATCTTTTTGCTCTAACGAAAAATGCATTTTTTTTGAAACGCTTATAGCTTCGTTTGCATAATAAATGGCCTTAGGAAAATTTTTCAGGTTCAGGTAGGCAGAGGCCAATCCATTGGCATGCATGGCATGCCCGATTTCATAAGACGTGTTCCGCGAGACTTCGAAACCATGCCTGAAATAAACAAGCGCTTTTTCGTATTGCCCCATCGCGGAATAAAGGTGCCCGTAAAATAAATTATCCGGTGGATCCTGTTCTTCAAAAGGTATGTTTAAAAATGACGCAATTTTAAAAGCGGAATCTACTTCGTTTAATTGCAAAAATGCTTCGCCACCAACTCTTGAAGCCCAGGATAATTGCCAGAACCGATCCTTTTTTTGTTGCGGTGTGAAACTTTGATAAATCAGCACCACGCCCTGCCGTTCCCGCAGGAAATGCCAGGGCACGATATTGGCGTGATGCTCCATGATCGACAGCACGATCTCATCGCCCGGCTGAAAGCGCGGCGCGGCCCAGGCGTAGGATACCAGATTGATCGCCTCGGTGGTGCCGGTGGTGAAGACGATCTCATCCTCGGACGGCGCGTTCAGGAAGCGCGCGATGGTGCCGCGCACCGCCTCGTATTTCTCGGTCGCGAGGTTGGACAGAAAGTGCAGGCCACGGTGAACGTTGGCATATTCCTGACCATAGGCCTGGGTGATCGCGTCGATCACGACCTGCGGCTTCTGCGCCGAGGCACCGTTGTCGAGATAGACCAGCGGCTTGCCATTGACCTGCCGCGACAGGATCGGGAAGTCGCGGCGGATGGTTTCGACGTCAAACATCTCAGATCCCCTGTGGCTGGTAGAGGCCGGCGGCGACCAGCAGGAAAACGAACAGGAGGCCGACCACAACGAAGCTCGCCAGCGTCACGGCGAAGACCCGGCCGGCGCGGCGGAAGCCATGCAATTCCATCGCGAATTGGGTCAGGAGCCAGAACAGAAGCGCGATCGAAGCCAGCCCCAGCAGGTTGGCAAGGAAGGGCATCACCAGCAGCAGCACCAGTTGCGCCGCCTGCAGGCCCAGCAGGATCACCTGCAACCAGATCACCAGCGCAAGCGCGCCCGGCCAGTCGCCCGTGCCGCCAAAGGCCCGCCCGACGTAATGCAGCGCCAGCGCCATCAGCACCAGCGACAGCGCCTGCATCAGCGCCAGCCCCAGCGGCCCCGGCGCGCCCAGCACCGACAGCGCATCCGGCCCCTGCCCGGCCATGACAAGGCTGAGGATCACCAGAAGGTCATCCACCACCGCCGCAAGGACCAGCGCCTGCCAAAGCACCGGCAGCGAGACATTGAGCCGCAACACGCGCCGCGCGCCCGTCCGGGGCGACAGCACGCTCTCGCGCGCCAGATCGAACCAGTCCGCCATCGCCATCATGCCTGCTCGCCCCTTTGCGCCGGCGTGGTCGTCGCGCGGACCGCGCCGGTGAGAAGCCAGAGGAACCCCAGCAGCACGAAAAGTCCCAGTCCGGTCAGCACCGGCCCCGGACCGATCATCCCCGCGACCAGCCCCTGCACCAGGATCAGCGGCGTGCAGGCCAGCAATGACCAGAACAGCGCCAGCCGCGCGCCGTACCAGGTGCCGCCGGCCCCGCAGAGGCGCAGCGCCAGATGCAACAGCGCCGCCAGCCCGTAAAAGATCAGTGGCGCGAGGAAGATCAGGGCCATCAACCGGCCGCTCATCAACCCCTCGATCGGCACGGAATGGTCAAGCCGGGCATCGCGCAGCACGCCCGGCCATTCCGAGACAAAGATAAGCCCGAGCGCGCCCATCAGGATGGCCAGCGCGCGATCCTCTCGCGGCCCCTCCGCCAGCTTGCGCGCGACCACCCGCGCCGGGGCGGCGTAACTTGCGATGATATCGCGCAGCACCGGCATCAGAGCATCCTTCGCGCCAGCCAGCGGTCGAGCGCGGCACGAATATCCTCGGCAATCGCCTCATCCTCGATCTCGGCAATCGCCTCGGCCAGGAAGGCCAGCACCAGAAGCGCCTGCGCAGCCCGTTCCGGCACCCCGCGCGAGCGCAGGTAGAACAGCGCCGTCTCGTCAATCGCGCCCGAGGTCGAGCCATGCGAGCATTTCACGTCGTCGGCGTAGATCTCCAGCTCCGGCTTCGCCAGAAACTGGCTGTCGCCATCGAGCAGCAAGGACTGGCTGATCTGATAGCCATCGGTCTTCTGCGCCCCGGGTTTGACCAGGATCTTGCCCTGAAACACGCCCGTCGCGCCGTTGCGCAGCACGGTCTTGAACACCTGACGGCTCTCGCAGCCGACCGCGTCATGGGTGATGAAGATCGTGTCGTCGTGGTGAAAATCCTGATCCCCGACCGAGGCCCCGGCGACATGGGCAAAGGCATCATCGCCGGTCAGGTCGATCACCACCTCGTTGCGCGTCAGCACCCCGTTCGCCGTCATGGTGAAGGTCTTGAAGCGGCTCTCGCGGCCCAGCCGCGCAAAGATATGGCTGACGCCGCGTCGCTGATGGTCGCGGCCCTGGGTGCGGATATGGTGGAAGGACGCGCCATCGGCGACCTCGACCTCCATCACCGTCGAGAAGCGCGCGCCAAGTGGCCCGGATTCGAGCAGCGTCAGCTCTGCCCCCGCCTCGACCCGGACCAGATGGTGCAGGCGCACGTCAGAGGTTTCCGAGCGGTGCAGGCATTGAAACGCCACCGGCTTCGCGGCCTTGCCGGTCACGCGGATCAGCATCCCTTCGGTCGCAAGCGCGGTGTTCAGCGCGGCCAAGCTGGCGCGGCACCGGGGATCTGCCCGGCGCTTTCCAACACACCGTAAAGATCGCGCGCCCAGTGGATATCGCGCGGCGCCAGCCTCGGCCAGCGGGGTGATCTCCACCCCGGCAAGAGCCAGATCATCCGACGCTTCCGCGTCGAAAACGCCATCGACGAAGACGATGTTCAGCCTGTCGACAGCCGCGAAGGCCGCCGGTTCATCCCCCGCCTCGAACAGTGCCGCAGGCGATGC
The DNA here is from genome assembly GCA_963837565.1 of uncultured Pseudomonadota bacterium. Taxonomy (GTDB): domain Bacteria; phylum Pseudomonadota; class Alphaproteobacteria; order Rhodobacterales; family Rhodobacteraceae; genus Solirhodobacter. Next base: position 150,976 of record CAWIOC010000014.1, on the reverse strand, counting down.
CATCTCCGCGGTCAGCGAGGTCGGATCGGTGTATTGCCAATACTCGTCCCGCCGCCCCGGCAGGCCCGCAGCCCGCAGCCGCGCCAGCGCATCCACCCGCGATGCCTGCAGCCAGCCCGAACCCTGCGGCACGCTCAGCGCCTCCAGCATCGGGTCGGGCACAAAGGGCTTGTTTCAGCGGCGATGCCATCAGACCTCCTCCGCAAGAATGTCGGCATATCCGTTCTGCTCGACCTCCAGCGCCAGTTCCGGTCCGCCGGTCTTCACGATCCGGCCATCCGCCATGATATGCACCACGTCGGGCGTGATATGGTCGAGCAGGCGCTGGTAATGCGTGATCACCAGGAACGACCGCCCCTCCGAGCGCAGCGCGTTCACGCCCTCGGCCACCAGCTTCATCGCATCGACGTCGAGGCCGGAATCGGTCTCGTCGAGAATGCACATCTTCGGTTCCAGCATCGCCATCTGCAGGATCTCGTTGCGCTTCTTCTCGCCGCCCGAGAAGCCGACGTTGACCGGGCGCTTCAGCATCTCGGCGTCGATCTTCAGGGTCTTCGCCTTCTCGCGGACCACCTTCAGGAACTCGCCCGCGCTCATCTCTTCCTCGCCGCGCGCCTTGCGTTGGGCGTTCACGGCGGTGCGCAGAAAGGTCATGTTGCCGACGCCGGGGATTTCGACCGGATACTGGAAGGCAAGGAACAGCCCTGCCGCCGCGCGCTCTTCCGGCTCCATCTCCAGCAGTTCCTCACCGTCCAGCGTGGCCGAGCCGTCGGTCACCTATAGCCATCGCGGCCGGACAGGACATAGGACAGCGTCGACTTGCCGGAGCCGTTCGGGCCCATGATGGCATGCACCTTGCCGGTTTCCGACCGTCAGGTTGACGCCCTTCAGGATCACCTTGTCCTCTTCTTCAAGTTTGACGTGCAGGTTTTTGATTTCCAGCATTTTTTCTCCTCGTCGTTTCGGGGTCAGCAGCGGATACGTGCGAGCGATGTTCAAATTGTCGACCGCCGCGCCGAGACGCTGCGACGGCACCGGCCCGTTTCGGGCAGACGGCTGTGCGATAAGCTGTCGCCACGATCGCGCCAAGACCCACGCGCAATCGAAGCACGATCGGGCCGAGTGTCTGTCGCCACGTCGATGCTTCGCGCATCGACCGTTAGCGCCAAGGATCGTCTCTCCCGCCGCTATGCCGTACTGCGCCTGGGGCGGCGCGACAGCGACGTGCGTGGCATCACGCTCACCCCACCGAGCCTTCAAGGCTGATCGCGACCAGGCTCTGCGCCTCCATCGCGAATTCCATCGGCAGGGCCTGCAGAACCTCCTTGCAGAAGCCGTTGACGACCAGCGCCACCGCCTCTTCCTCATCCATCCCGCGCGAGCGGCAGTAGAACAGCTGATCGTCATCGACCTTGCTGGTCGTCGCCTCATGCTCGACCCGGCTCGAGTTGTTCTTGACCTCGATATAGGGCACGGTATGCGCGCCGCATTTGTTGCCGATCAGCAGGCTGTCGCATTGGGTGTAGTTGCGGCTGTCCGTGCGCCTTGGGGTGCATCGAGACCAGCCCGCGATAGGTGTTCTGCGCCCGGCCCGCAGAAATCCCTTTGGAAACAATGCGCGAGCGGGTGTTCTTGCCAAGATGGATCATCTTGGTGCCGGTATCGGCCTGCTGCATGTTGTTGGCGATGGCGATGGAATAGAACTCGCCCTGGCTTTCGTCGCCGCGCAGGATGCAGGTCGGGTATTTCCAGGTGATCGCCGATCCGGTTTCCACCTGCGTCCACATCACCTTGGCCCGGTCGCCCCGGCAATCGGCGCGCTTGGTGACGAAGTTATAGATGCCGCCCTTGCCGTTCTCATCGCCCGGATACCAGTTCTGGACGGTGGAATACTTCACCTCGGCATCTTCCAGGATGACGATTTCCACCACGGCGGCATGCAGTTGCGCGATGTCGCGCTTCGGTGCGGTGCAGCCTTCGAGGTAGCTGACATAGGAGCCCTTGTCGGCGATGATCAGCGTGCGCTCGAACTGGCCGGTATTCTCCGCGTTGATGCGGAAATAGGTCGACAGCTCCATCGGGCAGCGCACCCCCGGCGGGATGTAGACGAAGGATCCGTCCGAGAAGACCGCCGAATTCAGCGTCGCAAAGAAATTGTCCGACTGCGGCACGACCGAGCCGAGGTACTTGCTGCACCAGCTCGGGATGTTCGCGGATCGCCTCCGAGATCGGCATGAAGATCACGCCGGCCTTGGCCAGTTCCGCCTTGAAGGTGGTGCCGACCGACACCGAGTCGAAAACCGCATCGACCGCCACCCTGCGGCCCTCGGCCGGGGTCGCCTCGGCACCCTCGACGCCCGCCAGAATCATCTGCTCTTTCAGCGGGATGCCCAGCTTTGCGTAGGTGGCCAGCAGCTTCGGGTCGACCTCGTCCAGGCTTTTCGGCTTTTCCGCCATGCTCTTCGGCTTGGCGTAGTAGAACTGATCCTGATAGTCGATCTCGGGATAGTTCAGCATCGCCCAGCGCGGCTCTTCCATCTGCTGCCAGCGCCGGATAGGCGGCCAGCCGCCAGTCGGTCATCCACTCCGGCTCGCCGTTCTTGGCCGAGATCAGGCGGACGATATCCTCGTTCAGCCCTTTCGGCGCATATTCCGTCTCGATCTCGGTTTCCCAGCCGTATTTATACTTGCCCGCCATCGCCTGCACGGCTTCGACGGTCTCCCGGTCGACCCCATCGCGCACGTCCGTCACGGTGTCATCGGTCTTGTCCAGCGCAGCCATCGGCAGCTCCATTCCTTGATATTCCAGGGGCTTGCGCCCGGTATCTCATGCAGCCCGCGCCCGGAACTTCCGGTGTTGCGGCCAGCCACGCCTCGGCAAAGCGCAGCACATCTTCCTCGCGCGTTGCGGGCCCGATCGAGATGCGCACGGCACTGGCCGCCGCCACCTCATCAAAGCCCATCGCGCGCAAAACACGGCTTGCCCGCACCTTGCCCGAGGAACAGGCCGACCCCGCCGAGATCGCGAACCCGGCAAGGTCCATCTGCATCACCTGCGTCTCACCCTTCCAGCCCGGCGCGATCAGACAGGTGGTGTTCGGCAGGCGCGCCACATCTTTCCCGACTGATAATAGTCGACATTGCGTCCGAGGCCAATGCCGCCTCTAGAATATTTCTAAGTTCGGCCACCCGTTCCCAGACACCATCGGCCAGATCGCGCGCAGCCGCCTCGGCCGCAGCGCCAAATCCGGCGATGCCGATGACATTCTCGGTGCCCGGCGCGGCGCCCCATCTCCTGCCCGCCGCCACGCAGCTGCGCGCCCAGATCGAGCCCGCGCCGCAGCACCAGCGCCCCCACGCCCTTCGGCCCGCCCAGCTTATGCGCCGAGATCATGCCCATCTCGACACCCAGCCAGTTGAAGGCCAGCGGCAGCTTGCCAAATCCCTGCGTCAGATCGCGACACCGCCAGCCCCTCGGGCAGAGTCCTGCACCACCCCGGTCTCGGAATTGGCCAGTTGCAGCGTCGCCGCGGCCGGGTCCGGCACACGTCACCGCGCCCGCCCCATCCACCGGCAGAACCTCATTGCACCAGGCCAGAACCGCGTCATGTTCGACCCCGGCGCAGACCAGCCCCCGCCCGGCACAGCGCCAGCGCCGCCGCCTCGGTCGCGCTCGAGGTAAAGACGATATCCGCCCCCTCCGCCCCCAGCGCCGCCGCAATCTGGCCGCGCGCCCGTTCGATGATCGCCTTGGCCGCCCGCCCCTCGGCATGGACCGAGGACGGATTGCCCATCACATCCATCGCCGCAATCATCGCCGCCCGCGCCTCGGGGCGCAGCGGGGTCGTGGCATTCCAGTCGAGATAGACGCGCGCCGCCTGCACTTTTCCTTGCCCCGGACCCTTGGGCCGGACCAGTCCTGCGATCCACCACCCGAAACAGGACGGCACCGCCGGACAGGGCCGCATGCCATTGCCGATCACATCCGACAGCCGGGTCTGATGCAGGAAGACATAGACGTTGGCCGACAGCCCCTCCCACAGCCGATTGGTCAGCGACTGCGCCCGCGTCCCCGACAACCCGCCCGAGGCGCCCGCCCCCTGATGCATCGCACTGACGGTTTCCTCGACCGCCACCAGAACTTCGCTCACCCGGATCTCTTCGGGCTTGCGCGCCAGCCGATAGCCGCCGCCCGGCCCGCGCACCGACTCGACCAGTTCGGCGCGGCGCAGCTTGACGAACAACTGCTCCAGATAGGGCAAGCGAGATGTCCTGCCGTTTGGAAATCTCGGAGAGCGAGACCAGCTCATCCCCCTTCGCCAGCGCCAGATCGGCCAGCGCCACCATCGCATAGCGTCCCTTGGTCGAGAGTTTCATGCGGCCAATCCCTGCCAAACACATTGACGCGAGGCGGAAGGCGACTTAACTCCATTCCACCCGTTCCGGGAGACCCGGATATTAGAATTGTTCTAGGATGCCCGAGCAAATCCGTCAAGATTTGCAATGTCGCAGCATCCGAAGTGAAAGACAGGCGAAGCAATGCCCGAAGTGATATTTCCCGGACCTGAGGGCAGGCTCGAAGGGCGCTACCACCCGCAAAAGGAAAGAGATGCACCCATCGCCATCGTGCTTGCATCCGCATCCGCAATTCGGCGGAACGATGAACAACAAGGTTGTCTATAACCTGCATTACGCCTTCTATAATCTCGGTTTCACCGTGCTGCGGTTCAACTTCCGCGGCGTGGGGCGCAGCCAGGGCGAATACGATCAGGGCATCGGCGAGCTGTCCGATGCGGCCTCGGCGCTCGACTATCTGCAGTCGATGAACCAGAACGCCAAGCATTGCTGGGTGGCGGGGTTTTCCTTCGGCGCCTGGATCGGCATGCAACTCCTGATGCGGCGGCCAGAGATCACCGGCTTCATCTCGGCGGCCCCGCCGGCCAATATGTACGACTTCTCCTTCCTCGCGCCCTGCCCCGCCTCCGGCCTGATCATCAACGGCTCGGCCGACCGCGTGGCGCCGCCCAAGGACACCGTGACGCTGGTGAACAAACTGCACGAGCAGAAGGGCATCACCATCACGCATGAAACGATCGAAGGCGCCGGGCACTTCTTCGAAGAGCCGCATATGGATACGATGATCACCTCGGTCTCGACCTATGTGAAACGGCGGTTGGGCGAGGCTTCGCGCTGAGGACACCATGAGCTTTGTCGAGGATCTTGCCGATGATCTCGCCCGCGACACGCTCGCGGCCGGGTTGGAAATCGGCGATGAGCGGCTCTATGAGGATGTGTCGAAGGCGATCGCGGTGCTCTCGCCGACCTTGCAAGAGGCCTTCATGACCTCGATCCGCATCCGCCTTGCCGAACAACGCGGCCGCCACGCGCTGGAACTGCGGGTGAAGAAAGCCAGGGCCAAGTCCGGACCTTCCGGGGCATGACGCGACCGGCTTGCCGCCCAGTTCGCCTTTCTGAACGAGGCCGACAAGCTCAAGCAGGTGCTGCGCGCCACCACCCTGGTGGACGGATCGCGGCGCGAGAATTCGGGCGAGCATTCCTGGCATCTGGCGCTTTACGCGATGGTTCTGGCCGATCAGGCCGCACCGGGCGTGGATATCAACCGGGTGATCCGCATGCTGATCCTGCATGATCTGGTCGAGATCGACGTGGGTGACGTGCCGATCCACTCGGCCAATGGCACCGCGCATGCCTCAGAGGCCACCAAGACCGCCGAGGCGCGCGCCGCAGACCGCATCTTCGGCCTGCTGCCGCCCGATATTGGCGCCCCCCTCCGCAGCCTCTGGGAAGAATTCGAAGGCGGCGGAAACCCCCGACGCGGTCTTCGCAAAATCGCTCGACCGGGTGCAGCCGGTGATGGCCAACCTGATGTCGGGCGGCGGCGACATGGGTGGAATACAACGTCACCTTCGACCAGCTCGAAGCCCGCGTCGGCAGCAAGGTCGCGCGCGGCGCACCGGCGCTGTGGGAGTGGGTGCGCGCCCGGGCCGAAGGATTTTCAGGCCGTCTGCCTGACCCTTTCGCCGGTATCCTCGGCCAGACTGCTGCGCAGCAGCCATTTGGTGATCGTGTCCGCCATCCCCTTGTTTCCGATCAGAGAGATCCGGCCGCGATCGATCTCTGTCAGAAAACTGCTGTGCCCCATGTAAGCCGAGGTGAGCGCACGCAGATCGGCGGTCACGTAGAGATCGACGTCGTTGTGCGGGTCGATCACGCAAAGATCGTTCTCGGCATCAGGCTTCAGGATCAGCCAGTAATGCACCGCAGGTTCGTTGGCCATTGTCAGGATGAACTCCACCACCGATTTCCGTCGCGGCAGCACAGCCTTGTCGATCTTGCGCCGGATGTTCCACATCAGAAGGCGGTGATCCAGACATTCCAGTGTCACGGACGGCGCGATATGCCTGTGTCCCCAGCTCGCGATCGCATAGATCACGGGTTCCAGTTCAGCCCCCATCGGGGTCACGGCATAGTCGATATGCCCGGTCTGCTCCACCGTTCGCGTCAACAGACCCTGCGCCACCATATCCTTGAGCCGTCGTGACAGAAGGCTTGGCGACATGCCCGGCACCCCGCGCTGAATGTCGCAGAACCGGGTCGAGCCCGAGAACAATTCCAGCAGGATCAGCAAGGTCCAGCGCGGCTCCAGCAACTCGCTCGCAAACGCCAGCGGACAGAAAAGATGATAGCCCCTGTCGTTCATGACCGGCCTCCTGACTGACCTTTCACACTGTGCCGCAATCAGGCCTACCTGGCCACTCCACTTTCTGTAGTGGGTCCACTTCAGTTTCAGCAGTAGCCGAAGCCGCCTGCGTCGCACCACATTCGCTGCATTGAAACTCTCAACAGGAGCGCGCGATGCCACTGGTGGATATTGAACTGATCGAGGGCGTCTTTGATGCCGCAAAGAAACGCGACATGATCCAGAAAGTGACCGAGGCGATGGTCTCGGTCGAGGGCGAGGCGATGCGCGGCGTGACCTGGGTTCGCATCAAGGAAGTGAAAAGCGGCGACTGGGCCATCGGGGGCAATGCCCTGACGACAAGCGCGGTGCGACAGATGGCGGCCGAATAGCCGCCCTTCCGTGCAACTGAACCGGCCCCGCGGACTCTGCAGGGCGGGTTTCCAAGGTTTCACTCGGGATCCCGGTCGACGATTTCGGTATGCGATTGCATACCGACTTCCCTCGCCGACCTTTTTCCGTTATGACCCGGCCAGCGAATCTTCCATCCAAAAGGGCCGGACATGACCAAAATCAAGGTAGCCAACCCCGTCGTCGAACTCGACGGCGACGAGATGACCCGGATCATCTGGGACTTCATCAAGCAAAAGCTGATCCTGCCCTATCTCGACGTGGATCTGAAATACTACGACCTCGGCATCGAGGAACGTGATCGCACCAACGACCAGATCACCATCGACGCGGCCCATGCGATCCAGAAATACGGCGTCGGCGTCAAATGCGCGACGATCACCCCGGATGAGCAGCGGGTCGAGGAATTCGGCCTCAAGCAGATGTGGAAGTCGCCCAACGGCACGATCCGCAACATCCTTGGCGGCGTCATCTTCCGCGAACCGATCATCTGCCAGAACGTCCCGCGCCTCGTGCCGGGCTGGACCAAGCCGATCGTGATCGGCCGTCATGCCTTCGGCGACCAGTACCGCGCGACCGATTTCCACTTCCCCGGCGCGGGCAAGCTGACGATGAAATTCGTCGGCGACGATGGCACCGTGATCGAGAAAGACGTCTACGCCGCCCCCTCTGCGGGCGTCTACATGGGCATGTACAACCTTGACGACTTCGATCATCGACTTCGCCCGCTCGTCGATGAACTATGGCCTGCTCAAGGGGTGGCCGGTCTATCTCTCGACCAAGAACACCATCCTCAAGGCCTATGACGGCCGTTTCAAGGACCTGTTCCAGAAGGTCTATGAAGAGGAATTCGAGGCGCAGTTCAAGAAGGCCGGCATCCACTACGAACACCGCCTGATCGACGATATGGTGGCCTCGGCGATGAAATGGTCGGGCGGCTATGTCTGGGCCTGCAAGAACTACGACGGCGACGTGCAGTCGGACACCGTGGCGCAGGGCTTCGGCTCGCTCGGGCTGATGACCTCGGTCTTGATGACACCCGATGGCAAGGTGGTCGAAGCGGAAGCGGCGCATGGCACCGTCACCCGCCACTACCGCCAGCATCAGGCGGGCAAGGCGACCTCGACCAACTCGATCGCCTCGATCTTCGCCTGGACCGGCGGGCTCAAGCACCGCGCCACGCTGGACAACAACGCGGCCCTGATGACCTTCGCCACGACGCTGGAAAAGGTGACGGTCGACACCGTCGAAGCGGCGACATGACCAAAGACCTCGCCCTGCTGGTCGGCCCCGATCAGAAATGGCTGACCACGATCGGCTTCCTCGAAAAGGTTGACCAGAACCTCAACAGGGTGCTTTCCCTGTAATGAAACGGTGACCGGAGGGGCCGTGAACGCGTTCTGACCGTGAGTATTCATGATCAGAACGCGATCATTCATGCTCCGCGCAGCAGGAAGAGGCAATTTCCGCCCCATCGGGAACGCCGATGGTTTTCGTCCTTGCACCGAACTGCGGCGGGCGCCATGTGTCCGCCGCCTTTGGCCGCAGGTTCAGGACCTGCCCCACCCTGCGCTGGAAACAGGCGGCAGGTCATCGCACATTCCTCGAATACAATGGCAGCCTCAGGGTTTGGCCCAAACCCGCGGGACCACAGCCTGCACGCTGTCGTGCGCACCCCTTGGGATCGGCGCCTCTCCTGGCATCACGACGTCGGCCCTGACGCGGGTGGTGGCAAATCCGTCATGGCGCTGGCACACGCACCGATCCGTGACCTGAGCGTCTCGGAATAGCTCGACTGGCCGGACGGCCCGGACGCGCCGCTGACGACGACACGCGGCACCAGATCAGCGATTGGGTGGTGGACGAGCACGGTGACCTCGCGATGGATGACGTGCTGCGGCAGGAAGACCTGCACGACAGACCTTGACGGACGTTTTGCCGGGATCGAAATTCTTCAGTATTACAAAAGATTACCGAACAATTGATCTTTCTTCGGGATCATCAAATTCACATGGGCGCATGAATTCCCCTCTGGTAGAAAGCAAGTTCTTGACCTTGGAATAGTCAATAACGTTGGCGACCGCAGACCGTATTCCTTCCATCATTCTTGGGTCGAAGAACCCCAGTGACTCCTGACTCTCCTTGGAAACCGTTAAGATAGCACTGAGCTCCTGCTGTTGAAGCAGCCGCGGGCTGCCAATTTTATCCAAGAAACCATTGACGTAAGTGAGCCGCATCTTTGAAGTCACCATATATTCGAATTCAACTATAAACTTCTTGGAATGTTGCGAAGCAGAGAAATAGTACAATAACTTTAAATAGTTCTCTATGTCAGGGGCGACCAAGCGATCATAGTCTATCGTTTTGAAGCGGTCCGCCCACTTCAGAGTTCGGTAAGCATGAGACGCGATCGCGTCCACCGGATCGCGAATGAGAAGAATGAACCCCTCCAGCTCTCCGTAGCTCTTTTCTACACGGAAAATCTCCGTCAGAGCGTGTGACTTGAACCCGATAGGCTCGCTGTTGGAAATCGCAATGACTCTGGCTTGCAAGTTCGGTTTGCGCTCGTGGATCGGACTATCTTTTTTCGACCCGAAACACCCTTTGGTGGGTCGACCGAACGAATATTCCAGAATCGCCCTAAGCACGTGATTGCCACTGCGTGGAAACGAAGCGAGATGGAATTTCACGTCCGACATGCACCCGAACCTACCAAATGCGTTTAGCGTTCATCGCGACATTCACGTAAAATTAATTTTGATTAACACGAAAAGAAAAAGTCCGTCAAATTCGATCGCCATTAACGGAGCACGGCAACACACTCGCGTTGTTTTGGCGCCGCTTCTGCCGCCCTTTTCGGCATCACCAGGAGTTCACAAGGCGCCCTTTTCGCTCTCATCGAGACAACAATTGGTTTTAAGAGCGACGGCGCAAAGCGGCTTCCGCGATCGAACGTCTCTACAGGCGTCGCCCCCCTTCCCTTTTCACCCAGTCTTTGGCATCAGGCACCTCATGCAGGAGCCCGCGCGCCACAGTCTGATCGAAGATGCCCAGGGGCTTGCCTATGGCGGGTTCATGGCGGCCTTCGGGATCCTGTTGCTGACGCATCTCGGCTTTGTCACCGGACAGACAGCAGGGCTGGCGGTGTTGATCGCCTATGCCACCGGCTGGAAATTCGGCTGGATCTATCTTGTGGTGAACCTGCCGTTCTACTGGCTCGGGTATCGCCGCATGGGGCTGGCCTTCACGGTCAAGACCTTCCTCGCGGTCGGGATCCTTTCGGGCCTGTCGCTGGTGCTGCCGCAGTTCATCGAACTGGGGCCGATCAACCCGATCGTCGGCGGCATCCTGTTCGGCGCGATCTCCGGCTCGGCGCTGCTTGCCTTGTTCCGGCACGGCGCCTCGCTTGGCGGGGTCGGAATCGTCGGGCTGATCCTGCAGGACAAGACCGGCTTTCGTGCGGGCTATACCCAGATGATCTTCGATCTCTGCCTCTTTGGCCTGGCCTTCACCCTGCTCGATCCGGTCCGCGTCGCCTATTCGCTGATCGGATCGGTGGTGATCAATCTGGTGATCGCGATCAACCACCGCCGCGACCGCTACATCGTCGCCTGACTCCACCGCATCGTCGGAATTCCCCACCCGATGGGAACCCGAGGCTCACCAAGTCGTTATCAGCCCATACGCAACTGCAGGCATGCCGCCGCCCCGGACCGAAATTTCCGGGAACAGGGCCGCATGCCCAGACACGGAGTAGGCAAATGAACGGCATCATCTATCTGATCGGACTCGTCGTGGTCGTCATGGCGATCCTCTCGTTCCTCGGGCTGCACTGAGATGGAGCGCGCACCCCTTCCGGGCGACCTCGCTCCGGCCCGCACATCCTTCGGCACGCAGCCGGTCGATTGGGCGGCGGTGATCGCGGGCGGCGTCGTCGCCGCAGCGATCGGACTTGTCTTCACTGAATTCGGCGCGGCGCTTGGCCTGTCGGCGGTCTCGCCGCTCAAGGGCGAGGGCAGCGCAAGCTTCGCGCTCTGGCTGATCGGCGGCTGGATGCTGATCACCGCGCTCCTCAGCTATGGCGCGGGCGGCTATGTGGCGGGCCGGATGCGGCACCGGGTCGAGGCCGAAACCAGCGATGAAACCACCGCGCGCGACACCATCCATGGCCTGATCGTCTGGGCGCTTGGTGCGCTGGTTGGCGCATGGCTGCTGGCGGGCGCCATCGGCTCTGCCGCAACGGCCGTCGGCTCTGTCGCCAAGAGCGCGGCAAGTGCGGCGGGCAGCGTGACGCAGGGCGTCGCGATGGCGGCCGGCACCGCCGCCAATTCCGGCGCTCTGAACGGGGTCAACGTCAACCCGCTCGACATCATCAACCAGCGTCTTCTGCGCGGCACCGGGGTGCAGGTCACCGACACCACCCAGATATCCAAGGCCACGATGACCGTGCTGGCGAGCGTTGCCTCCACCGGCACCTTGTCGCCGCAGGACGAGGATTATCTGGCAGCAGAGGTCGCCGCTGGAACCAACCTCTCACCCGCCGACGCGAAGGCGCGGGTCGAGGCCGCCAAGGCCGACGTGATGAAGATGCGCGACGATGCCAAGGCCAAGGCGGATGAGCTTGCCAACCAGGCCCGCACTGCCGCAAATGACGCGCGTCGCGCAGCCATCCTCAGCGCCTTTGCGCTGGCGGCGGCGATGCTGCTGGCCGCCGGAACTGCCGTCTGGGGCGCAACGCGAGGCGGTACCGACCGGGACGCGAACCGCCTCTGGGCCGGGTTCCGCAGCTTCTGACACCGGCCTGCCCGCACGAACATGCCCCTGCCGGACGGCGGGGGCATTTTTGCATGGCAGCCTGCCACGCGGCCCGGGCCCGTGCAAAGCCTCTGGCCTTTATGACCAAGATCGACTATCGCGGCGGCGCAGCATAAAGGCATAAGAAAATGGACCTTCGCAATATTGCGATCATCGCGCACGTCGACCATGGCAAGACCACCCTTGTGGACGAGCTCTTGAAGCAATCGGGCGCCTTCCGTGAAAATCAGGCCGTGGCCGAGCGGGCGATGGATTCGAACGACATCGAACGCGAGCGCGGGATCACCATCCTTGCCAAATGTACCTCGCTTGAATGGGGCGGGCTGCGCATCAACATCGTCGACACCCCCGGCCACGCCGATTTCGGTGGCGAGGTCGAGCGGATCCTGTCGATGGTCGATGGCGTGGTCCTGCTGGTCGATGCCGCCGAAGGCCCGATGCCGCAAACCAAATTCGTGACCTCGAAGGCGCTGGCCCTCGGGCTGCGCCCGATCGTCGTGCTGAACAAGGTCGACAAGCCGGATGCAGAGCCGGACCGGGCCCTGAATGAGGTCTTCGACCTCTTCGCCAACCTCGGCGCCGATGACGATCAGCTTGATTTCCCGCATCTTTATGCCTCGGGCCGTGCTGGCTGGGCGGATACCGAGCTTGACGGGCCGCGCAAGGATCTCTCGGCGCTCTACGAGCTGATCATCAAGCACGTTCCCGCCCCGGCGCAGGTCGCGCATCGCGATGAGCCGTTCCGCATGCTCGCCACCACCCTCTCGGCCGACGCCTTCATCGGCCGCATCCTGACCGGCCGCGTCGAATCCGGCACTTTGCGCGCCGGCGACACGATCAAGGCGCTGACCCGCAAGGGCGAGCGGATCGAGCAGTTCCGCGTCTCCAAGGTCATGGCCTTCCGCGGCCTGTCGCAGACCGCCATCGACGTGGCCGAGGCCGGAGACATCGTCACCATCGCGGGCATGTCCAAGGCGACCGTGGCCGACACGCTCTGCGCGCTCGATCAGGACATTCCGCTGCCGGCGCAGCCGATCGACCCGCCGACCATCACCGTCAGCTTCGCGATCAACGATTCGCCCTTCGCCGGCAAGGACGGCGCCAAGGTGCAAAGCCGGGTGATCCGCGAACGCCTGATGAAGGAATCCGAGATCAACGTCGCGATCAAGGTCGCCGACACGCCCTCGGGCGATGCCTTCGAGGTTTCGGGCCGTGGCGAATTGCAGATGGGCGTGCTGATCGAGAACATGCGCCGCGAAGGCTTCGAGCTGTCGATCTCGCGCCCCCGCGTGATCCTGAAAGAGGAAGACGGCAAGAAGATGGAGCCGATCGAAGAGGTCACCATCGATGTCGACGACGAATACACCGGCGCTGTCATCGACAAGCTGACCGGGGTGCGCAAGGGCGAACTGGTCGAGATGAAACCGGCCGGCGTCGGCAAGACCCGCATCGTGGCCCATGTGCCCTCGCGCGGGCTGATCGGCTATCACGGCGAGTTCCTGACCGACACCCGCGGCTCGGGCGTGCTGAACCGCATCTTCCACAGCTGGGCGCCGCACAAGGGCCCGATCCAGGGCCGCCGCGTGGGCGTGCTGATCTCGATGGAAACCGGCACCTCGGTGGCCTTCGCGCTGTGGAACCTGGAAGACCGCGGCAAGCTGTTCATCGGCGCGCAGGAACAGGTCTATGAGGGCATGATCATCGGCGAGCACAGCCGCGACAATGATCTGGAAGTGAACCCGCTGAAGGGCAAGAAGCTGACCAACATGCGCGCCTCGGGCACCGACGAAGCCGTCCGCCTGACCACGCCGGTCCGCATGAGCCTGGAAGAGGCGATCGCCTATATCGACGACGACGAGCTGGTCGAGGTGACGCCCAAGGTGATCCGGATGCGCAAACGCTTCCTCGACCCGAACGAGCGCAAGCGCCAGAGCCGCGCGGCAGGCTGACGCCGGGCAACCGGAGCCGAGACCTCCCGCCTTTCGTCGGTGGCCTTGCGGCCCCCTCCTCAATGTTGGGCCCAGCGCCGCGCTTTGCGCGGCGCCCCGATGACAGGATCAATCCGGCCTGGCTGCGCCCTGCCGGGCCTGCGGCGCGAGTATTTTTTCCAAGAAGAAATGGTGCGTGGGGGGTGGCCCGAGCTTGTGCGCCGGAAAAGTCGGCCGCGCCCTTTGGGGACGCGGCCGCCGAGGTGCTTCAGGCTGCGGCGGCGAGCCGCTGCGGCGCGAAGGGAAGCACTCTTACACTGTCACCCTCAAAAATACTGAAGGTTCCCGCAGGAACCGGAACCCAGCCGCCCTCGCCGGTCTCGAGCGGTTCCGAGACGACCGCCATGCCGCCGTGCGTCTCGCTCCAGCGGTGGTAGAGCGTGGGCGCGGCATCATCCGTGGCATAGCGGATCGCGTAGATGCGCCGGCCATCCGACAGCGCCGCCGTCAGCCGGACATGTGGCGCGGCGCCCTTGGCGCGCGACAGCGCCTCAAGCTTTGCCACAGCGCGCTCCATCGCGCCGAGCGGGTCGCTCTGCAGCCCCTCGCCGAGGGCGACGAGGAACAGAGCCTCGCTGTCCGTGGCACCGCGGCGCTGCGGATAGAGCGCCTCGGGGATCATCATGTCGGCATCGCGCCGGAACGCATCATAGCCGCCGATCTGGCCGTTGTGCATGAAGCACCAGCGCCCGACCGCAAAAGGGTGGCAGTTGTTGCGACTGGTCGCCGTGCCGGTCGAGGCGCGGACATGGGCCAGAAACAGGGCCGAGCGGACCTGCGCGGTCAGCGACCTCAGGTTCGGATCGGACCAGGCCGGATAGACATCGCGATACAGCCCCGGTTCCTCCCGCTCGCCATACCAGGCGAGGCCGAAACCATCCGCGTTGACGTTGCTTTTGCATTCCGTCGCGTGGTGGCTTTGATGGATCAGCGAATGGCCCGGCCGACTGACGATCTCATCCAGAAAGATCGGCGCGCCCGTATAGGCGGCCCAACGGCACATTCACTGGCCCCGGTTATGGGTGCGATTGTAGAGCGTGGCGACGGTCCGGCTCGCCGTGCGCTCGAAGGCGAAGGGCAGCACGGCATGGACCAGCGCCGCAAAAGCCGCGCCGAACAGCGCGAGCGAGAAGCGCCCGGCGAAGGCCGCATGTTCCAGATAGGATTCGTTCACCGCGCGCGGGTGGTCGAGGAATAGCCGGTCGATCATCTGAGCCCTCATTGTCCTGTTGATCCTCCAATCATAGCCCGAAGCGTCGCGGAAGGGTTCACAATTTTATCGCCATTCCGGCTGGTATTGTGGAGATTTTCCTGCCAATCTTCGAAATATGGAAAATATTGACACGTTTGATCGCAAGATACTGAGCGCATTGCAAAGCGACGCCGCCCTCGGGCTGGAAGAGCTGGGCGCGCTCGTCGGCCTGTCGCGCAATGCGGTCTGGCGCCGGGTGCGGCTTCTGGAAGAGGCGGGCGTGATCCGCGCCCGGGTCACCCTGCTCGACCCCGACAAGATCGGGCTGGGCCTGACCGTCTTCATCATGATCCGCACCGACCGGCATGCGCCTGACTGGCTCGACCGGTTCGCGCGCGCGACGCGCGACATGCCGCAGATCCTTGGCGCCTATCGGATGACCGGCGATCTGGATTACCTGATCCGCGCCCGGGTGGCCGATGTGAAGGGCTATGACCAGCTCTATCAGGACCTGGTCAGCCGGGTCGAGCTGGCCGATGTCTCGGCCAGTTTCGTGATGGAAGAGCTGAAGGAAACCACCAGGCTGCCGGTCTGAGACGGATCAGCCCGCCGTCACGTCATGGCCATAGAGCCAGTCGAACCGGCGCAGCGCCAGACCCGGCGCCAGCGCGCCACCGAGGCGCAGACCGGCATGGGCGATCCGTTTCGGCAGACCAGACAGGTGATAGGCCCGCGCGTTGCCCTCGGCCGCCTGCACGATGCGGCGCACCCGCGCCTCTCTCGTCTGCTGATAGGCGGCAAGGCCTGCGGGCAGGCTGTCATGGCGGGCCAGGGCCTCGGCCAGCACCCAGGCATCCTCCAGCGCCATATTCGCCCCCTGCGCGAGGAAGGGCAGCGTCGGATGCGCGGCATCGCCAAGGATCGCAGCGCCCTGCCCGTGCCAGCGCTTGGCCACGGGATGGCGGAACAGCCCCCAGAGATGCGGCGCCTCGACCTGCGCCAGCCAGCCCTGCACCTCGGGGGTGAACCCGGCGAAGGCCGCGCGCAAGGCCTGCGGATCGTCCTGCAGGGACCAGCTTTCCTCGGCCCAGCTGTGGCGTTCCTCGACCGCGACGATGTTGCGCAAACCGCCGCTGCAACGGATAGCTGACCAGATGCCGCTTGCGCCCCATGAAGACCTGCGCCACCGGCGCGGCGTCAGCGCCGGCCGGGATCACCGCGCGCCAGGCCACCTGATGGGTGAAGAAGGGCGCGACCCGGCCATTCAGCGCCGTGCGGACGGTGGAATGCAGACCATCGGCGCCCAGCAGCAGATCGGCCTCGACCACCGCCCCCGGCGCGATCGTCAGGCGCGGCGGGTGATCGCCCAGCGCCACCTCGGTCGCGCGCTGCAACAGCAGGATCTTCACCCCCGCCTGCCGCGCGGCCGCGGCCAGCAGCCCGATCAGATCGGCGCGATGCAGGAAGCGATACTCCTGCTCCGGCCGCAGACGCGCCATATCGAGGCGCAGCACCCGGCGCCCCGTGCCGCCATCGCGCAACTCGACGGCTGCGGCGCGCGGGCCGGCCTGCGCCAGCGCTTCGCCGAGGCCGAGCGCGCGCAGCACCGCGGCACCATTCGGGCTGACCTGCAGCCCGGCCCCGACCTCGCGGATCTCGGCGGCCTGCTCCAGCACCGTGACCGAGGCGCCGCGCTGCGCCAGCGCCGTTGCCACGGCGAGGCCCGCGACCCCGGCGCCCAGAACGGTGATCCGCTGGCCGATCAACATTCCCGCATCCGTCCCTGCCACTCCCTGTCATGCAAAACGCCGGGGCATCAGCCCCGGCGCATTCAAAGTGGACCAAGGCCGCGCGGCCCGTCCTGTCCGGCTTATTCGTCGCGATGAACGCGCTCGCGCCGTTCGTGCTTTTCCTGCGCTTCCAGCGTCATCGTCGCGATCGGGCGCGCATCCAGCCGCTTCAGGCTGATCGGCTCGCCGGTCACTTCGCAATACCCGAATTCGCCATTGTCGATCCGCCGCAGCGCAGCGTCGATCTTCGACACCAGCTTGCGCTGCCGGTCCCGGGTGCGCAATTCCAGCGCCCGGTCGGTCTCTTCGCTGGCGCGATCCGCGATATCGGGAACATTGCGGCCTGAATCCTGCAGGCCTTCGATCGTCTCACGGCTTCCGTTCTGAAGGTCCTGTTTCCAGTTCAACAGCTTGCGACGGAAATATTCGAGCTGACGCTCGTTCATGAAGGGTTCGTTCTCGGCCGGACGTAATCCTCGGGAAGAAAGACCTCTGCTTTCATATCACTTCCCTCTTTACGACCGGATCGTACAATTGGCAGCTCATTTATCAGACATCCGGCACCTCTCGGGCGCGTCCATTACCCCAAGCAACCGGGCTTGTCACTAGGGGAAGGCCTGCCTTGCAGCATTTTCAGGCTGTGTTAACCTTACTGCAACCTGATCCGAGAACCCCCGAAAAGCGTTATGAAATTCACTTCGACCGCGGCCTATGTCGCAACCGACGACCTGACCCTTGCGGTGAACGCAGCCGTCACTCTGGAACGCCCGCTTCTGGTCAAGGGCGAGCCCGGCACCGGCAAGACCGAACTGGCGCGTCAGGTGGCCTCCAGCCTTGGCCTGCCGATCATCGAATGGCATGTGAAATCGACCACCAAGGCGCAACAGGGGCTTTACGAATACGATGCCGTCAGCCGGTTGCGCGACAGCCAGCTCGGCGAGGCGCGGGTCGGCGACGTGCGCAACTACATCCGCAAGGGCAAGCTCTGGCAGGCGTTCGAGGCCCCCGGCCGCGTCGTCCTGCTGATCGATGAGGTCGACAAGGCCGATATCGAATTCCCGAATGACCTCCTGCAGGAACTCGACCGGATGGAGTTCCACGTCTACGAGACCGGCGAGACCATCCGCGCGATCCATCGCCCGATCGTCATCATCACCTCGAACAACGAGAAGGAGCTGCCCGACGCCTTCCTGCGGCGCTGCTTCTTCCACTACATCCGCTTTCCCGGACGAGGCGACCCTGCGCGCCATCGTCGCCGTCCACCATCCCGGCATCAAACCCGCCCTGCTCACCGCCGCCCTGACCCAGTTCTACGAGATCCGCGAAACCCCGGGGCTGAAGAAGAAGCCCTCGACCTCCGAGGTGCTCGACTGGCTGAAGCTGCTGCTGGCCGAGGATCTGACGCCGGAAGACCTGCAGCGCAGCACCACCTCGCTGCTGCCCCGCCTGCATGGCGCGCTGCTGAAGAACGAACAGGATGTGCATCTTTTCGAACGCCTGGCCTTTCTGGCGCGCGGACAACGCTAGGACCCCGGAATGCCTCTCACCATCCGCCCCCTCGCCGCCTCGGACGAAGCTGACTGGCGCCGCCTCTGGACCGGCTATCTCGCCTTCTATGAAACCACCCTGCCCGAGGCGATCTATCAAAGCAGCTTCGCCCGGCTGATCGCGCCCGAGATCACCGATTACCACGGCCTGATCGCGGACTTGACGGGCGCGCCGTCGGGCTGACGCATTACATCTTTCACCGCCACGGCTGGCGGATCGAGGATGTCTGCTACCTGCAGGACCTCTACGCCGACCCGCAGGTGCGCGGACAGGGCATCGGCCGCGCGC
The DNA here is from genome assembly GCA_963837565.1 of uncultured Pseudomonadota bacterium. Classification (GTDB taxonomy): domain Bacteria; phylum Pseudomonadota; class Alphaproteobacteria; order Rhodobacterales; family Rhodobacteraceae; genus Solirhodobacter. Next base: position 132,244 of record CAWIOC010000014.1, on the reverse strand, counting down.
TGATCGAGGCGGTCTATGCGGCCGCCGACGCCGCGGGCAAGCCCAGCGTCTACTGGATGACGCAGGAATTCAACTATCCGGGCCGGATGCTCTATGACCGGGTCGGGGTGAAGACGCCCTTCATCAAATACAGCCGCCCCACCTGACCTTGCCGCCGGTCCATGGGTCATGCTGCCGCCTCGACACCGCGCCGCCGCCGCGCTAGACAGCCGCGTCCAAGCGAAAGGCCCGCGGAAATGATCGTTTACGTCGCCATGATCCTCGGGGCCCTGTTCGGCGGCCTGCGCGCCAAGCGCCGCAAGGGCACCGGCCTTGACATCGCGCAATACGCGGGGGTCTATTTGATCCTGTTCGGCGTCCTCGCCATGATGCTGTCGATCTTCCTGCAAAGGATGCTGTAACCGCGATGTTCCTTCCCTTCTTCGAGGCGTTGCGCAAGACCGGGGTTCCGGTCAGCCTGCGCGAATACCTCGGGTTTCTGGAAGCCATGCGCGCCGGCCTCGCCACCTATGACGCCGAGGCCTTTTACTACCTCGCGCGCCTGACCATGGTGAAGGACGAACGCCACATCGACCGTTTCGACCGCGCCTTCGCCGCCAGCTTCAAGGGGCTGGCGCAGATCTCCGATGCGCAGGTGCTCGAGGCGATCGACCTGCCCGCCGACTGGCTGGCAAGGATGGCCGAGAAATACCTGACCGCCGAGGAACGCGCCGAGATCGCAGCCCTTGGCGGCTTCGACGCGCTGATGAAGGCCCTGCGCGAGCGGCTGGAAGAGCAGAAAGGCCGCCACCAGGGCGGCAGCAAATGGATCGGCACCGCTGGCACCTCACCCTTCGGCGCCTATGGCTACAATCCCGAGGGCGTGCGCATCGGTCAGGACGAAAGCCGCAACCAGAGCGCGGTCAAGGTCTGGGACCGGCGCGACTTCCGCAACCTTGACGACAAGGTCGAGCTTGGCACCCGCAACATCAAGGTCGCGCTGCGCCGGCTGCGCCGCTGGGCGCGCGAAGGGGCTGCCGAAGAGCTCGACCTCGACAGCACGATCCGGGCCACGGCGGAACATGGCTGGCTTGACGTGAAAACCCGGCCAGAGCGGCGCAATGCGGTGAAACTTCTGCTGTTTCTCGACATCGGCGGCAGCATGGACATGCATGTGAAGGCGGTCGAGGAACTGTTCAGCGCGGCCAGGTCAGAGTTCCGGCAGCTCGAGCATTTCTACTTCCACAACTGTCTCTACGAAGGCGTCTGGCGCGACAACCGCCGCCGCTGGGATGCGCAGCTGCCCACCGCCGAGATCCTGCACACCTATGGTGGCGATTACCGCTGCATCTTCGTCGGCGACGCCAGCATGTCGCCCTATGAGATCACCCATCCCGGCGGCGCGAACGAGCACTGGAATGCCGAACCCGGCGCCGTCTGGCTCGACCGCGCCCGCGCGCAATGGCCCGCCAGCCTCTGGATCAACCCGACGCCAGAGCGGTTCTGGGACGCCACCCACTCGACCCGCCTGATCCGCGCGATCTTCCCCGATCGCATGGTGCCAATGACGCTGGAAGGCCTGACCCAGGGCATGCGCCTGCTCACCCGTTAAGGCCCACCCTCAGCCCTCCGCCTTGCCTTTGCCAGGGGCGCGTGCGCCAGCGCCCGCATGTTCTCACCCCAAAGGGCGCCCCACGTCCCCAATCGACCGCCTGATCGGCTCTACCGCCCCCAGCAACGGGTCGCAGGTGCCCTTCGCTCCCCAATCGGCCATTCGCTTCCAGTCGGGCCACCCCTTCCGCGGAACGGTCGCCATTGGAATGCCCCTTCACTTTGCCGGCCCCACCGCGGCCAGCCCCGTGGCGGATCCTCCCGTCAGTGGATCTGCCCCTGTACCGTCGCCGTCAGCTCGGTCAGCGAAAACGGCTTGGGCAGGAACACCGAGTTCGGGATCCGCGACTGGCTTTCGACCAGCGAATCCTCGGCATAGCCCGAAACGAAGACCACCCGCACATCCGGGCGCTCTTTCAGCGCCTCGCGGACCCAGCTTGGCCCGTCCATGCCGGGCATGATCACATCGGTCACGAAAACATCGACGCTCAGCCCCGGGTCTTCCAGCGCCGCAAGCGCCTCTTCGGCGTTCTCGGCCTCGATCACCGTGTAGCCGCGCAGCCGCAGCGCGCGCGATGCGAAGGCACGCACCGCGGCCTCATCCTCAACCAGCAGGATCACGCCAGTCCCGGGCCGCAGGTCGCTGCGTGTTGGCAGCGCCCGGGCCGAAAGATCCCCGTCGGCGGGCGCCAGAAGGACCAGATCCGTCGCGGTTTCATGATGCGCCGGGATATAGAGCGAGAAGGTCGTGCCGGTGCCCACGATGCTGTCGACAAAGATGAAGCCGCCGGTCTGCTTGATGATGCCATAGGCGGTCGACAGACCGAGCCCGGTGCCCTCGCCGGTCCGCTTGGTGGTGTAGAACGGCTCGAATATCTTCGCCATGCGTTCGGGCGGGATGCCCACGCCGCCATCCCGGACCCGGACGATCACGTAATCCCCGGCCGGCACCACGGCACGGTCGCGGCTCAGGTCTTCTGCCAGATGTCGGTTCTCGGTCTCGATCCAGATCGTTCCGCCCTGCGGCATCGCATCGCGCGCGTTCACCACAAGGTTCATGAGCACCTGTTCAAGCTGCCGTCTGTCGGCCCGGATCGACCACAGATCCTCGCCATAGGACCGGCTGAGTGTCACCTTCTCGCCGACCAGCCGGTTCAGAAGATGTGTCAGGTCGACCAGAGTGTCGCGCAGATCGACAACCTCGGGCTTCAGCGTCTGCTTGCGCGAGAAGGCGAGCAGCTGCCGCACCAGGCTGGCCGCGCGGTTGGCGTTCTGATGCACCTGCACGAGGTCGGCGTAATCCGCATCACCGCTTTGATGGCGCAGCAGCAGCAGATCGCAATGCCCCGAGATGGCCGTCAGCAGGTTGTTGAAATCATGCGCGACCCCGCCGGCAAGCTGGCCGATCGCCTGCATCTTCTGGCTCTGGACAACCTGCGCCTCAAGGGTCTTCAGCTCGGTCGCGTCGTTCAGCACGGCCATCACGCCGGGCCGCCCCCGGTCCACGGTCCGGCGCAGAATGATCTGCAGAAAGCGGTCGGTCTCGGGGCGGGCGGCGCGCAGCACCTCGGGGCGGGGCGGCGCGCGGCCCGACAGCACATCGGCCAGCCAGTCGACCACCGGCCGGCCGAGGCCCTCGACCAGATCGGCGAACAGCGGTGTCTCGTCCGGCTCGACCGCCAGCAATTCCCGCGCCTCGCGATTGACCGCCAGCACACCGCCATCCTGTGCCACGCTGACCAGCGCCACCGGCAGATCCTCGAAGGCGGTCTGATCGGCCAGCGAGCTGCGCTCGGTCCCGGCTGCGGGCTTGAAGAAATAGATCTCGCGCCGGTCGCCCGCGCTTTCCACCTCGGCCACGATGGCGCGCAGCGGCCCCTCCTGGGTCGAGACCAGCGCCTCTTCCCCGCTGTGCAGCGGCAGATGCGGGAACACCCGGTCGAGGGACTTGGGCCGCCCGCCCAGCATCCGCCGCAGCGCCTCGTTCATGAACAGGATCGTCCCGGTTTTCGAGGCGATCAGCATCGGCAGGCTCAGCCCTTCGGCGCCGCGCGCCGGGCCGTTACGCTCCAGCATCTCTTCCAGCCGCCAGAGGAAATGCTGCGGGCCGATGCGATGCACCGAGAGCCGGGCATGGCCGCGCTGGGTCACCACATCTTCCCGCGCCGCGCCGACCGAGGCCGCCTTGGATTGCAGGCGGAACATCACCGCCGAGGGATTGGCGAACAGGCTGCCCATCGCCCGGATCACGCTTTGCCCGCCAGCGGCGCCAAAACGGTCCTGTGCCGACTTGTTCTGAAAGTCGATCTGGCCGTCGGTGTCGGTACAGAAGGTCGGCGCCGCGTCATGCGCCACCATCGTCATCAGCTGCAACCGCGCGCGGTCCGTCACCCGGCCATGCCGCCAGGCCAGAAGCCCGGTCAGCGTCCCGAGGGTGACCAGCACCCCACCCGCCGTCGCCAGGGCCAGCCGCGACATTGGCTCGTCCAGCAGCACCGCGCCGGTCAGACAGCCGACCGCCAGCGCAGCAACGATCCAGATGCGCGGCACCACAGAGGCCGAAGCCGCGGCCAGCGGAAGGCGAGACTGCGCCGAATGCGACACCACCATCCTCCGGTTCAGATTCGCGTTCGCTGCATTCGGCGCGGAAATCGTTAATCTGACATTAACGAAACACAGGAAGCATCCCGGGGGTGCGAAAAATCACACCGGCAGGTGCCGCATCACCGCCAGGTAGAACCCATCGCCGCCGTCCAGCGGCGTCAGCCGCCGCTCGGTCTCGATCTGCCAGCCGGGCGTCTGCGCACAGAATGCAGCGGCCTGCGCGGCATTCTCCTCGTCCAGAAGCGAGCAGGTGGCGTAGCACAGCCAGCCGCCGGGCGCGACCACTGCGCTCGCCGCGCGCAGGATGCTGGCCTGGATCGCGGTCAGCTCGGCCAGCCGCGCCGCCGTCAGGCGCCACTTCGCCTCTGGCGCGCGACGCCAGCTGCCGCTGCCGGAACAGGGCACGTCGGTCAGCACGAGGTCGAAGGGCCCCGCCCCCGCCAGATCCGGCGTTGCAAGCAAGGTCACCGAGGTCCCGGCGCGCGCGGCGCGCGGGGGAAGGTCGCGCATCCGGCCGGGGTCGGCGTCATGCGCGAAGGCCAGAATGGCGGCCCGCGCCGCCATCGCCAGCACCTTGCCACCACCGCCCGCGCAATAGTCGAGCACGCGCTGACCCGGTGCCAGGGGCAGCGCCTCGACAATCGCCTGAGAGGCCGCGTCCTGCACCTCGACCAACCCCGAGCGGTAGCTTTCGCCGGTCTGGATTTTCCGTGCGTTTTCCGTGACTTCCAGCGCAGAGCTGGCAAGCGGATGAAGCCGCGCCACGATGCCTTCGGCGGCCAGCGCCTGCAGCGCCGCCGCACGCGTGCCGCGCGCCAGATTGGCGCGCAGAAAGACCGGCGCGCGGGACCGCAGGCGCCCCATCACTGCCGGAAAATCCGCGCCAAGGCTTGCCTGCAACCGCGGGGCCAGCCACTCCGGGCAATCGAGCGCAACATTGGCATCCATCTGCAAAGCATTGGCCAGATGCGCTTTTTCGTCTTCGGTCAAGACAGACGGCGCATAACCCTCGCCGGTGAACAGCGCCTCCGGCGCACCCCCCGAGGCGCGTATCGCGCCCAGCATCAGGCCACGCCCGGTCTCGGCCCCGCCAAGCGCCGCATAGGACCGCAGGCAGCGCAGGGCGTCGAAGACATGATCGCGGATCGCGGCGCGATCGCCCGACCCGGCATAGCGATGGCCGCGGGCCCAGACGGTCAGCACCTGCTCGGCGGCAGACCCTGCCAGCACCTGATCCAGCAGCCCGATGGCCGCCGCGATACGCGCGGCGGGGGTCATGCCCTGCCCTCAGCCCGGCCCTGTCCGCCCATGTCGCGCCCGCCTAGTTCGGCCGGGCCACGCCCCCGGCAGCGGCGAGCATCGCCCGGAACAGGGCCTGCATCGCAGGGGCCTTGTAGGGAAAGAGCTGCGGATCGTCCATGCCATGCACGATCATCGCGACATCGGCCTCGAACACCAGCAGCCGGCCGTCCGGCGCCTCGGCGCAGTCGATGCCGAAGTAATCCAGCCCGATCCGCTGCCGGAGCGTGGCGAAAGCCGTGGCGTGGCGCGCCGCGAAGCCTTCGAACCCGGCCATCCAACCCGCCTCCAGCGCGCGTTTCTCCGCGTCCTCAGCCATCCCGGCGTTCAGGTAATGCACCATCCAGTGGTCCGACACGGCCATGTGGCAGGGAAAGGCGCGCCCGTTCAGGAAAACGATGCGCATCTTGGCATAGCGCCCGTCCGGGCCGCGATAATCGATGAACGGGGTCAGGTAGACCTCGTCCCCGGCGCCCGCCAGCGCCGCGTCCAGCTCGGCCAGGCCCGCGACGCGGTGCAGCCCCTGCCCGGCATGGCTGCCGACCGGCCGCACCAGCAGCGGAAAGCCCAGCTCCGCCGCCGCCGCTGCCGCCGCACCGCGCGGCACCGGGTGGCTGGGCGGGGCGAGGATGCCGGGCGCATCGGAAAGGCTGTCGCCGACCCCATCCCGGGTCAAGGCGGCGATCCGCGCGGCATCCCGGTTCAGGACCGGACCGTGGTAGCTGGCCAGCAGCCGCGCCATCCGCGCCAGCACGCCTCGCGTCTCCGGTGCCTCGCCGATGGCGAGAAACGCCATGTCATGGGCGGGCAGATCGTCCAGCGCCTCGGTCCCGGCATCGACATAGCGCAACAGCAGCACCGCGTCGGACCCTTCGAGCATGAAATCGAGCGGCGTATTCGCCATGAAATCGCCCGCCGTGACGAAGGCCAGCAGGCGCGGCCCGGTGCCCGCGCCATGCACCACGCGGTAATCGCGCTGCACCGCCAGCGCCGCCTGCATCAGATCACCGGCCTCGTCGCGGCGGCCATGGCTGTAGAGCACCGTCGCCAGATCGATCAGCGCCGCCGGATCGCCGCCCGGCGCATTGGCGCGGGCCATCAGCATGTCGGCGAGCGGCCCGGCATCCCGCCCCTCGAACGCCAGCCGGGCGATGGCGCCCATTCCGATCAGTGACGCCTCAGCCATAGGCCGCTCCTTCCCTGAGTACGCCCTCGACAAGGGCCTCGATATCCTCTGCCCCGATGCGGTGGTTCACCAGGGCCGCGCGGATCGCGTGCCGCCCCTGCACGAAGGTCTGCGAGGGCGCGACCCGGCCTGCGGCATGCAGCGCCTCGACGATGCGCGCGTTCACATCGACGGGCGCGCCGGGTGCTGCATAGCCGAAACAGACCACGTTCAGCGCGACCGGGGCCATCAACTCGAGCCGCGGTTCGGCCGCGATCCGCGCGGCGAGCGCCTGCGCCAGATCGCAATGCCCCGCCATCACCGCCCCCAGCGCCGCGGTGCCATAGGTCTTCAGCGTGAACCAGGTCTTCAGCGCGCGAAACCCGCGCGACAGGTCCGGGCCATAATCGCAGGGCCAGAAATCCCCCCCCGCGAGCCCGGTCTCGGCCCGGCTGAGATAGGCATTGTCCGAGGCGAAACAGGCCCGCATCGCAGCGCCATCGCGCACCAGCAGGTAGCCCGCGTCATAGGGCACCTGTGCCCATTTGTGGAAATCATTGGCCAGACTGTCGGCCCGCTCGATCCCCGCGAAGAGCGGCGCCAGCCGGGGCGAGAGCATCCCGAGCGAGCCGAGCGCGCCATCGACGTGGAAATGCACCCCCTCGCGCGCCGAGATATCGGCCAGCCCGTTCAGATCATCGACCGCGCCGGTGTTCACCGTGCCCGCCGATCCCACGATCAGAAACGGCTGCAGCCCCGCCGCGCGATCCGCCGCGATCATCCGCTCCAGCGCCGCCAGATCCATCTGCCCCGCCGCATTGACCGGCACCTTCCGAAGGGCGTCAGAGCCGATCCCCGCCATCTCCATCCCGCGCGGCACGCAGCCGTGCACCTCACCCGAGGCATAGGCCACCAGCCGCGCTGCCCCCTGCCCCTCGCGCCGCACCGCGGGCCCGAGCGCGCGCAGTCCGCGCCAGCAGGATCGCCACGAAATTCGCCTGACTGGCGCCGGACAGGAAGATCCCCTCGGCCCCCGCCGGAAAGCCGAAGATGTCCCGCATCCAGCCGGTGATCTGGCGCTCCACCGCAATCGGCATATGGTCGCGCCCGCCAAGATTGGCGTTCAGCCCGCCTGCGAGCATCTCTGCCAGCATCCCCACCGCCGTGCCGCCACCCTGCACCCAGCCCATGAAGCCGGGATGCAGATTGCCGCCATGATAGGGCAGAACCGAGCCCAGAAAGGTCTCATGCACCGCGTCGAGCGGCGTCGGCCCCTCGGGCAGTGGCGCCGCGAAATCGGCCCGCGCCTCGGGCGTGGAGGCTTGCCAGACCTTCTGGTCGCGCAAGGTTTCCAGATGGTCGAACATGTCATCCAGCATCCGATGCCCGCTGTCGCGCAGCCCCTGCCACTCCTCCGGGTCAAGCCCCGTCCCCACCTTCGCCATGCGCATCCCCTTCTGGCCCGCGCGGCCCGCCTCCGACGCGACGCGAGTTGCCCCCCGATCCTTATGCGGGGGCGAGTGTTGCGTCTTGCCTAAAATGCCGGAGCGGGATGGACAAGGCGGGGGGCTGTCTGCCCCCCGCGCCCCCCGAGGATATTTTCGGGCAGAAAATGACGGGGAAACAGAAACGGGCGGGGATGATCCCCGCCCGCATCCGGTCTCGAAGCCTTGAAGCGTCTCAGCTACACCCGCTCGTGCCGCCGCAGGTGTTGCACTTCATGCAGGTGCCGTTGCGCACCAGCGTGTAGTTCCCGCATTCGCCGCAGGGGTCGCCCTCATAGCCCTGCATCTTGGCCTTCACCCGCGCGTCCATCGTGACGGTGCCACTGGCCAGCGCGGTGCTGCCGCCCAGGATCTCGGGCATCAGCGCAGAGAGCGCGCCCACCGGGTCACTCGCGCCGCTGATCCCGCCCTGCAACACCATCAGTTCCTGCGGCAGCCGCTTGCGCAGATAGCCGGTCGAGCTGATCTGGCGCAGCACATCAAGGCTGCGGCTGGCGGCGGAGTCCGATGGTTCCGCGATATTGCGCTTGCCCTCGTCATCGCCGCGGCCGAGATCGTCAAAGCTCTGGCCGCCCGGTTTGACATGCGCCAGATCGGTCCGGTCAAGGTAGCTGACCGCCAGTTCGCGGAAGATGTAGTCGAGGATCGAGGTCGCGTTCTTGATCGTCTCGTTGCCCTGCACCATCCCCGCAGGCTCGAACCGGGTGAAGGTGAAGGCGTCGACGAATTCCTCCAGCGGCACGCCATATTGCAACCCGACCGAGATCGCGATGGCGAAGTTGTTCATCATGGCGCGGAAGCCGGCACCTTCCTTGTGCATGTCGATGAAGATCTCGCCCAGGCTGCCGTCCTTGTACTCGCCGGTGCGCAGATAGACCTTGTGCCCGCCGACGATCGCCTTCTGGGTATAGCCCTTGCGCCGCTCGGGCAGCTTTTCGCGGTTCGAGCGGACGATCTCCTTGATGATGATCTTCTCGACGATCTTCTCGGCCAGCACGGTGGCCTTTTCCTGCTGGCTGCCGGAGGCCAGGATCTCTTCCGCCTCTTCATCATCCTCGACCAGCGCCGATGCCAGGGGCTGGCTCAGCTTCGAGCCGTCGCGGTAGAGCGCATTGGCCTTGATCCCGAGGGACCAGGACAGCTCATAGGCCTTCAGGCAATCCTCGATCGTGGCGGTGTTCGCCATGTTGATCGTCTTCGAGATCGCGCCCGAGATGAAGGACTGCGCCGCCGCCATCATGCGGATGTGGCTTTCCACGTTCAGGATGCGCTTGCCGGTCTTGCCGCAGGCATTGGCGCAGTCGAAGACGACGTAATGTTCCGGCTTCAGGAAGGGCGCGCCTTCCAGCGTCATCGTCCCGCAGACATGGTCATTGGCCGCATCGATCTGGGCCTTGGAGAAGCCCAGGTGGCGGAGCAGGTCGAAGCTCGGGTCGGCGAGCTTTTCGGCAGGGATGCCAAGGGTTTCGCGGCAGAAGCTCTCGCCCAAAGTCCATTGGTTGAAGACAAAGCGGATGTCGAATGCCGAGGGCAGCGCCGCCGCGATCTTCTCGATCTCCTGCGGGCCAAAGCCGTGGCCGACCAGCGCGGTGTGGTTGATGCCGGGGCAGTTGCCCAGGCTGCCATGGCCCACGGCATGGGCCACGATTTCCTCGATCTGGCTCGGCCGGTAGCCCAATGTCTCCAGCGCGGCGGGAACCGAGCGGTTGATGATCTTGAAATAACCGCCGCCGGCCAGCTTCTTGAACTTCACCAGCGCAAAGTCCGGCTCGATCCCCGTGGTATCGCAATCCATCACCAGCCCGATCGTGCCGGTCGGCGCGATCACCGTGGTCTGGGCGTTGCGATAGCCGTTCTTCTGGCCCAGCGCCAGCGCTTCATCCCAGGCGGATTTCGCAAGGGCGACAAGGGTTTCGTCGGGGCAGTTCACCTGATCGAGGGCGACCGGGTTGACCGCCAGCGCCTCATACCCGGAGGTCTTGCCATAGGCCGCATTGCGGTGGTTGCGGATCACCCGCAGCATGTGGGCGGCGTTGCGCTCGTAGCCCGAGAAGGCGCCCAGCTCGCCCGCCATTTCGGCCGAGGTGGCATAGGCCACGCCGGTCATCAGCGCGGTCAGCGCGCCGCACATCGCGCGGCCCTTGTCGCTGTCATAGCCAAGGCCCATCGTCATCAGCAAGCCGCCGATATTGGCATAGCCGAGGCCGAGGGTGCGGAAGTCATAGGACAGCTGCGCAATCTCCTTCGACGGGAACTGCGCCATCGTCACCGAGATCTCGAGCGTGATGGTCCAGAGCCGGGTCGCATGGACATAGCCCTCGGCATCGAACCTGCCGTTCTGGTGGAAGGTCAGCAGGTTCATCGAGGCGAGGTTGCAGGCGGTATCGTCCAGGAACATGTATTCCGAACAGGGGTTGGAGCCCCGGATCGCGCCATCTTCCGGGCAGGTGTGCCAGGCATTGACGGTATCGTGGAACTGGATCCCCGGATCGGCACAGGCCCAGGCCGCGTGCCCGATCTGCGACCAGAGCTCGCGCGCCTTCACTGTCTTGGACACCTTGCCATCGGTGCGCCGGATCAGCTCCCAGTCCGCGTCGTCCTTGACCGCCTTCAGGAAGGCATCCGTCACCCGCACCGAGTTGTTCGAGTTCTGGCCCGAGACCGAGATATAGGCCTCGCTATCCCAATCGGTGTCATAGGTCGGGAATTCGATGCTGGTGTAGCCCTGGCGGGCATATTGCAGGATGCGGCCGACATAGGTCTCCGGGATCATCGCCTTCTTGGCCGACCGGATCGCCGCCTTCAGCGCCTCGTTCTTCGCCGGATCGGTGGCATCGGCGGCAAGCCCGTCCCAGGCCTTGATCGCGGCGAAGATCTCGTTGAGCTTCACCGAATGCAGCTTGGAGCCGGCCACCAGGCTCGCCACCTTCTGCTCCTCGATGACCTTCCAGTTGATGAAAGCCTCGATATCCGGGTGATCCATGTCGCAGATCACCATCTTGGCCGCGCGGCGCGTGGTGCCGCCCGACTTGATCGCGCCAGCCGCGCGGTCGCCGATCTTCAGGAACCCCATCAGACCGGACGACTTGCCGCCGCCCGACAGCTTCTCGCCCTCTCCGCGGAGCGATGAAAAGTTGGTGCCGGTGCCAGAGCCATATTTGAACAGCCGCGCCTCACGCACCCAGAGGTCCATGATGCCACCGTCGCCCACCAGATCATCCTTGACCGACTGGATGAAGCAGGCATGCGGCTGCGGATGCTCATAGGCGCTGTCCGACTTGGTCAGCTTGCCGGTCTTGTAGTCGACGTAATAATGCCCCTGGCTCGGGCCATCGATGCCATAGGCCCAATGCAGCCCGGTGTTGAACCATTGCGGAGAGTTCGGCGCCGCCATCTGCCGCGCCAGCATCATGCGCATTTCGTCGTAATAGGCCTGCGCATCCGACTCGGCGGTGAAATAGCCGCCCTTCCAGCCCCAATAGGCCCAGGCCCCGGCCAGACGGTCGAACACCTGCTTGGCGCTGGTCTCGCCGACGATGCGCTCGCCCTCGGGCAGCGCCGCAAGGGCCTCGTCATCGGCGACCGAGCGCCACAGGAACTCCGGCACGCCCTTCTCGCGGACCTTCTTCAACCGGGCCGGAACGCCCGCCTTGCGGAAATACTTCTGCGCGATGACGTCCGAGGCGACCTGGCTCCAGCCTTCCGGCACCTCGACCTTGTCATTGCGGAAAACGATCTTGCCGTCCGGGTTGCGGATCTCCGAGACCGTGGTGACAAACCCCAGCCCGTGATAGGCGTCCGATCCTGCGGTGGTGAACTTGCGCTCGATCTTCATCGTCTCTGCCCCGTCTTTACGGCCCCTCGGGCCTCTGTTTCTTGTCCCAAGCAGGGCTCTCCCCCACTCCCAAAGAACCGGAGCGCAGACGGGTCAGGGCGGGCGGCACATCTTATGTGTCGCACGGCGCGGCATGGACTGCCGCTGCTTGTTGAAGGGTTCCTGCCCGCTGATCGTTGCCACTACATCTAGTGGGTGTCCGGCCAACTCATACAAACTGACGTAGAAGGCCGGGTCCGGTCAACGGTAAAATTTGACTTACCCACCGGATTTTTCTGTTGACCGGAGCGTCACAATCAGGGGCGACCCCGCGCGACGATTTACTTTGCCCGGACCGCACCCCACCGATGTGGCATTTCCCACCATTTGACAGGCTGTTAGCCTGCGAAGCTAGACCTCTGGTTGAAACTGCCTGCAGGGGGCCCGGCCCGCCCGCCCCCAGAGCGAGCGTGGCTCTGATGCCACGCCGCAGCCTGTTGCGGCCCCGCAGCGGCCTGCCTCTGGCGCGAAAAGCCGCGCTATTCCATCGCCGCAGCTGCCGCGGTCGCGCTCAACTTGACCTTGGGTTTGCGCAACATGGCGGCCAGGGGGATGGCACAAAGCGTCACGATCATCATCATCTTGAAGTCGTCGATATAGGACACCATCAGCGCCTGCACGTTCACCAGCCCGTCAAACTGACTGACCATCAGCGGGTTGCCCGCCGCGGCCGCGGGCGAGACCGAGCGCAGCACCGGGTTATAGGCGCTGATCGCCTCCGACATGACAGAGTGGTTGACCTGCACGTTCCGCGTCAGCACCACCGAGACCACGGAGATGCCGATCGACGATCCGATATTGCGCACCAGCGTGAACAGGCTGGTGCCATCGGCGCGGAACTTCTGCTCGATGGTGGCGAAGGCCACCGTCGACAGCGGCACGAAGACCAGCCCCAGCCCCAGCCCCTGAATGATCCCCGAGGTGATGACCGGCCAGCTGTCCATCTCCGGCGAGAAGCCCGCCATGATCCAGAACGAGGTCGAGGTCAGCAACAGCCCGGTGATCACCAGAATCCGCGCGTCGAGCTTCTGCACCAGCCGGCCCACCGTCAGCATCGAGATCATCGTCCCGATCCCGCGCGGTCCCATCACCAGCCCCACCGTCGTCTCGGGATAGCCAAACAGACCGGACAGCATCGGCGGCAGCAGCGAGAGGCTGGAAAACAGCATCAACCCGATCACGAAGCCGAAGATCGTCCCGGTGACGAAGTTCCGGTCGGTGAAGATCTTGGGGTCGATGAAGGGCTGCTTCGAGGTCAGGATATGGATCGTGAAGACCCAGAACCCGGTGATCGTCAGCCCCAGCTCGATCCAGGTCTCGGTCGCGTTGAACCAGTCGTTCGCGGCACCCCGGTCCAGCATCAGCTGCAACGAGGCGACGCCGAGCGACAGCATCGAGAAGCCGAAGAAGTCGAAGTTCCGCACCCGTCGCGCGGCCTCCGGCAGGAACAGGAAACACCCGGTGGCGGCAACGATGCCGACCGGCAGGTTGATGAAGAAGACATAGCGCCAGTTGAAATTCTCGGTCAGCCAGCCGCCCAGCGTCGGCCCGATGATCGGCCCGACCATGATCCCTGCCCCCCAGAGCGCCATCGCCTGCCCGAATTTCTCGGGCGGGTTGATGTCCAGCAGGATGGTCTGCGACAGCGGTACGATGGCCGCCCCGAAGACGCCCTGCAACAGCCGGAACATCACCATCGCCGTCAGGCTGCCCGCCAGCCCGCAGAGCATCGAGGCCACGACGAAGCCGACAATGCAGGTGACGAAGACCTCCTTGCGGCCATAGCGATCCGACAGCCAGCCGGTCACCGGCGTCATGATCGCCGCCGACACGATGTAAGAGGTCAGAACCCAGGTGATATTGTCCTGACTTCGCGCCAAGGTCGCCCGCCATCGACGGCAGGGCCACGTTCGCAATCGTGGTGTCGAGCACCTGCATGATCGTCGCCGCCATGATGACGAAGGTGATGATGCCGTGATGCTTCACCGGCACCGAGGCGCCTGCTGAACTGCCGCTCATCTGTCTTGCCCCCTTTGGGGTTAATTCGAAACCAGCGCCTTGGGCAGAAGGTCACTCAGGTGGCGCACCTGCTCGGTGTCGACGGTCACATCCGCGCTCATCCCGGAATGCAGGGCATGGTCCGCATCCACATCGCTCAGCCGGATCCGCACCGGGATCCGCTGCGTGACCTTCACCCAGTTGCCCGTCGCGTTCTGCGCCGGGATCAGCGAGAATTCCGCCCCGGTCCCCGCGCCGATCGCGTCGACCTTGCCGTGAAAGGTCTGGCCCGGGTAAATGTCGAAGATGACGGTGGCATCCTGCCCGACCTTCACATGCGACAGCTGGGTTTCCTTGAAATCCGCCTCGACCCAGACATCCTTGTTCTCGACCAGCGCAAAATCCGACGCGCCGGTGGTGACATATTGTCCCGGACGGAACGATTCCGCCTGATAGACGATGCCATCGCCGGGCGAGCGCACGGTGGTCTGGTCAAGGTTGAACTGCGCCACGTCCCGCGCGGCCAGCGCCGCCAGCACCTCGGGATGGGTGTCGGTCTTGATTGTCGGATCGCCGCCGAGCGCCGCCGCCGCGCTGATCACGTTCTGCTTGGCGGTTTCGAGCTGTTCGCGGGCAATCACCTCGGCATGGCGGGCATCGTCCACCGCCGTCGTCGCGGCCACACCCTTGGCCGCCAGCGCCACCTGCCGGGCCAGCTCGGTCTCGAGATAGCTGACCTGATCCTCGGCCACCTTCTCTTGCGTCACCGCGCCGCCATAGGCCGCCTTCAGCTGCTCGACGTTCAGCCGCGCCGAGGCCAGCGCCGCATTGGCCGAGGCCAGCGCCAACGTGTACGGCCGCGCGTCGATCTGAAACAGCACGTCATCCTTGGCGACGGTCTGGTTGTTGGTGAAATTCACCGAGGTCACGATGCCAGAGATATTGGTGCTGATCGCCACCCGCGGCTGATGCACATTGGCATCCTGGGTTTCCTCATAGCGCCCGCCGGTCAGGTACATATAGGCGCCGCCCAGAACCAGCGCCAAAGGCACCGCAATCATCAATGCCGTGCGCCGGCCACGGGCCGGTGCCTTCACTTCCGCAACAGGCGCGTTCGGATCGGCCACCGGGCCGCCAACCTTCTCGTCTGCCTTAACCTTGGTCTCCGCGTTCATTGCTCGTCCTCTTGCACCCGCAACGCTTCGGCGTCCTTAGCCGCAGCACCGGAAAGATTGTTCAAAACCACTGTCAGCGAGGCGATCAGCGCGCCTCGCTCGGCCTGTGACAGCCCGGCCAGCGCCTCGTCATAAACCGCCGAGGCGACCGACCGGATGTCGGCCAGCACCGCCTGCGTCTTCTCGGTCGGCACGATCAGACGGATCCGGCGGTCCTGCGGGTCGGGCTGCCGCTCGACCCAGCCCGACTGCTCCATCCGCGTCACCAGCCGCGATACGCTGATCGGCTCGATCTCCATCAGTTCGGCCAGCCGCGCCTGGGTCGCCCGGCCCTCGCGTTTCAGCCGGACGATCAACCGCCACTGCGCCGAGGACAGCCCCAGCTCGCGCGCATGCGATTCGAACCGGGCGCGCAGAAGCCGGGCCGAGTCGTGCACAAGCAGACCGAAATTCTCGATACCTTCGTTTTTCATGAGCATGGTATATTATAAGCGTGCTTAGCTTTCAATGGCCCTGCGACGACCCGGCGCAATCATGCCCAAGGTGCAACAGGGGCCGGAAAACCGCGCCACAAAGGCGACTGGCCGCGCCGAAACGCTGCCTTGCCCGGCCCTCTCGACCGGCATGTCATGCTGAACTCTGGAAGAGTGGTCGGGGCGATAGGATTCGAACCTACGGCCTACGGTACCCAAAACCGTCGCGCTACCAGGCTGCGCTACGCCCCGACGCCGTCTCTCTACCCGCAGGCGGCGCGCAGGGAAAGCCCTAAGGCGCGTCGCAACGCCAAACCGCCTGCGCCTGATCCATCGCCGGGCTGCGCATCTCGGCACCCGGCACGATTCCCAGCCGCGCCGCCAGCCCGCCGTTGATCTCGACCACGGCAGAGACATTCGGCCCGCCGTCGATCACCGACAGATCCTCGGGGATCGCATTGGCCTTCACCCGCACCACCACGCCGGTCGGGTTGACGAAGACCATGTCGAGCGGAATCAGCGTGTCCTTCATCCAGAACCGGGCATGCTCGGGCTGCGCATAGAGAAACAGCATCCCCGAGGCGGCAGGCATCGTCTTGCGATCCATCAGACCATGTTCGCGCTCGGCCTGGGTCGCGGCCACTTCAACGCTGAAGCGCGCGCGCAGCCCGGGGCCGCGAAACTCGACCTGCGCATCCTGACACCCGGCCGAGACCATCCCCGGCGCCAGCGACGCCAGCAAAACGCCCGACAACAGCAGCGCGCGCCTCAACCCTGCATCTCGCGCAGCGATGCCTCCCAAGACGTCACCTGCGTCGCCATGCGGCCGCGTTTGCCTTCCACGATGCGCAGGCACACCGCCTCGCCCGGCTGCAGATCGGCAAAGCCCGACATCCGCAGCACCTCGATATGAATGAACACGTCTTCCGCCGCGCCGAAGACATTGGCAAAGCCAAAGCCCTTGGCCTTGTCGAACCATTTCACCCGGGCGGGCTGCAGCGGCTGGGTCGCCGGATCCGGGGCCTGGTTTTCCCCCATGTCGTCGGCGACAGTGGCCATCGCGCCATCCGGCGGTTCGATCTTCAGCACCTCGACCGCCTGCGATCCGCGCTGGGTCTCCTGCACGCTGACCGATATCCCGGCGCCATCCGCGACCGAGCTCTGACCGAAATTCCGCAGGACGTTCGCATGTAACAAGATGTCCGGCCCACCCTCGTCAGAGATGATGAACCCGAACCCCTTTGCCGCATCAAACCATTTTACCCGGCCATGCACGCCATGCGTGGCCTTGTCCTCATCGGTCATATCACTTTCGCTTCCCCAAACGAAATCTTCGCTGTTGACGAGTTGTTGCCATCACGCGATCAAATTCAAGTGCAAAACGTCACTCTCCACCTCGGTCCTGCATTTCACGAAGCGTGAAATTCAGGGATTTAAACGGTCTACGGACCAGTCTCTCAGATTTCCCGCCACGCGTCCAGCGGAAGCGGTCATGCAGGCGAAACGCGCCATCGGCCCAGAATTCGATCTCCAGCGGGCGGATCCGGATGCCGCCCCAGAACGGCGGGCGGGTCGGGTTCGTGCCCTGCACCAGCGTCACCTTGGCGACCTCGGCCATCAGGGCCGCGCGCGACGCCAGCGGCTCGGACTGCTGCGAGGCCCAGGCCCCGAGCCTGCTCTTGAGCGAGCGTGACGCGTAATAGGCATCGGCCGCCGCCCCGTCCTCGCGTTCGGTCAGGCCGCGCACCCGCACCTGCCGCCTCAGCGATTTCCAGTGCATGCACGAAGGCCGCCTTTCCAGCCTGTTCGATCTCGCGCGACCTTGGCGCTGCCGTAGTTGGTGTAGAACACGAAGGCATCGATCTCGATCTCCTTCAAAAGCACCATTCGCACATTCGGCAACCCCTGCGCGTCCACTGTGGCAAGCGCGATGGCATTGGCATCATTCGGCTCCTGCGACTCCGCTTCGGAAAGCCAGGCCCGGGAGATCGCGAATGGATCGTCACCTGCAAAGATACCGCTTCTGTCGCTCATTTCATACTCCCATTTCGCCTCGGCAGCCTGCCCGCGCGATCCCTCGCGCATTTCCGCCCAATTGCCCACCCTTGAAGCAGCCCGCATCATCGCCTAAGGGATGAGCACGGATGCAGGGTGGGCGAGGATGACCGAATGTCAACACGACTGATGGATGGCAAACGCGGGCTGATCATGGGCCTTGCAAACGACAAATCCATTGCCTGGGGCATCGCGCGCGCCTGCGCCGAGCAGGGCGCGGAACTTGCCTTCTCCTATCAGGGCGAACCGTTCCGCAAACGGGTCGAGCCGCTGGCCGCGCAAATCGGCGCGACCGAACTGATCGAATGCGACGCCTCGAACGCGGCCTCGCTCGACGGGCTCTTCGCGCATCTGGAAAAGGTCTGGGGCCGGATCGACTTCGTCGTGCATGCCATCGGCTTCTCCGACAAGAATGAGCTGCGCGGCCGCTACGTCGATACCTCGGCGGAAAACTTCCGCATGACGATGGATGTCTCGGTGTTTTCCTTCACCGCGGTGTGCAAACGTGCGGCACCCCTGATGACCGAGGGCGGCAGCCTGCTGACGCTGACCTATTACGGCGCCGAAAAGGTCATGCCGCATTACAACGTGATGGGCGTCGCCAAGGCCGCGCTCGAGGCCTCGGTGCGCTATCTCGCCGAAGATCTCGGCAAGGACGGCATCCGCGTCAACGCGATCTCGGCCGGCACGATCAAGACGCTGGCCGCCTCCGGCATCGGCGATTTCCGCTACATCATGAAGTGGAATGAACTGAACGCGCCGTTGCGCCGCACCGTGACCCAGGAAGAGGTCGGCAAATCCGCGCTCTACCTGCTCTCCGACCTCGGCAGCGCGGTGACCGGCGAGGTGCACCATGTCGATGCCGGCTATCATGTCGTCGGCATGAAGGCGGTCGACGCGCCTGACATCGCCACCGCCACCCGCCCCAAGGGGGACGAGGCATGACCGACCGCCTGCCGCATGAAAAGGGCTTTCACGTCAGCTGGGACCAGATCCACCGCGACAGCCGCGCGCTGGCCTGGCGGCTTGATGGCCGCGGCCCGGACGACGGCGCCTGGCGCGCCGTGGTGGCGATCACCCGCGGCGGCATGGCCCCGGCGATGATCGTCGCCCGCGAGCTCGACATCCGCGTCGTCGACACGGTCTCGGTCAAATCCTACAACCATCAGGCCCAGACCGAACCCAAGGTCATCAAGGCGCCGCAGTCCGAGATCATGGGCGACGGCGAAGGCGTGCTGGTGGTCGACGACCTCGTCGATACCGGCAAGACCCTGGAACTGGTGCGCAGGCTCTACCCCAAGGCACATTTCGCCACGGTCTATGCCAAACCCTCGGGCCGCCCGATGGTCGACACCTTCATCACCGAAGTCAGCCAGGACACATGGATCTTCTTCCCATGGGACATGGCGCTGCAATACGTCGAACCCTACCGCGGCAAGGATTGAGCAGGCCAGAATGGCGACGACACCTGCCAGCCGGGCATCGCGGTTCCTCCACGGCTCCTATTTGCTGGGGCTCGGGGTTCAGGCCACCATCGGCATGTCGCAACTGCTGATCGCGATCCTTCTGACGGTGGCAGAGCAGACCGGCTGGCTCGCCGAGATCGCGCGCAAGACCGGGCAGATGCTGGCAGACAACGCGCCTGATCCGGTGGCCGCGGGCTTCCTGCGCGCGCTGCATGACTTCTCGGTGCATCACGACACGTTCTGGTCGATCTACCTCTTCGGCCACGGCATTCTGAACCTCGGCGTCGTGCTGGCGCTGATCGCCAAGAAACGCTGGGCGCACCCGGCCTCGGTGGTGGTGCTGACCGGCTTCGTGATCTACCAGCTCGACCGTTTCCGCCTGACCCAGGCACCGATCATGATCGTCCTGTCGGTCTTCGACCTCGTGGTGATCGCCCTGGTGCTGCGCGAATACCGCCAGATCCGCACCTCCCGCGACACCCCCACAGCTTGACCCTTGCCACCCAACCCCAGCTGCCCGCCTTTCTTCCGTTCAAAAATATCCCCGGGGAGCGCGAGGGGCAGGCAGCCCCTCGCTCCGGCCCGAAGCATCCGTGCCCCCCGGCAGAAGCCTTCCCGGCCGGTCGCTCGCGCCTCGGGACGTCCGGGCCTGTGATCGTTTCCCCGGAACGATCACAGAGGGTCCTCACCCCTTCCAGCCCCGCCGCGACGCTGCTACCGTCCGCCCATCCGAACCGCAGGTGCCCCGATGATCCGACCGCTGAACCCCCGCATGGCCGCCACCTTTCCGCCCCCGGTGATGGAGGCGCGGCGCTGGCTCGACGGGGTCACGCTTCACCCCCGACCGCCCGCTGATCAACGTCAGCCAGGCCGCCCCGGTCGAGGCCCCGCCGCTGCCGCTCCGTCAGGCGATTGCCGAAGCCGCGCTGCATGATGACGGCGCGCATCTCTACGGCCCGGTCCTCGGCCTGCCCGATCTGCGCGCCGAGATCGCCAGCCAGTGGACCACCTTCTACGGCGGCAGCATCATGCCCGATCAGGTCGCCATCACCTCGGGCTGCAATCAGGCCTTCACCGCGATCCTGTCCACGCTGGCGGGCGAAGGCGATCAGGTGATCCTGCCGACGCCCTGGTATTTCAACCACAAGATGTGGCTCGACATGACCGGCGTCACCGCCGTCCCGCTCGCCACCGGCGCCGGCCTGATCCCGGATCCCGAGGCCGCCGCCGCCCTGATCACGCCGCGCACCCGCGCCATCGTGCTGGTCAGCCCGAACAATCCCGGCGGGGTGGAATACCCGGCCGAGGTCGTGCAGGCCTTCTTTGATCTCTGCCGCGCCCGCCAGATCACCCTGATCGTGGATGAGACCTACCGCGACTTCGACAGCCGCACGGGCGCGCCGCACGACCTCTTCACCGATCCCGGACTGGGCCGATACGCTGGTCCACCTCTATTCCTTCTCCAAGGCCTACCGCCTGACCGGCCACCGCGTCGGCGCCGCCGTGGCCAGCCCGGCGCGTCTGGCCGAAGTCGAGAAATTCCTCGACACCGTCGCGATCTGCCCCAACCAGCTGGGCCAGCGCGCCGCGCTTTGGGGGATGCGCAACCTCGGCCAATGGCTGGCGGGCGAGCGGGCCGAGATCCTCGACCGCCGCGCCGCGATCATCGAAGGCTTCCCCCGCCTGCCGGGCTGGCGCCTGCTCGGCTGTGGCGCCTATTTTGCCTATGTCGAACATCCCTTCGAGCTGCCCTCCGATCAGCTCGCGCAAAGACTGGTGCGCGATGCCGGCGTGCTGATGCTGCCCGGCACGATGTTCCAGCCCGAGGGCGACCCCGCGGGCCGCCGCCAGCTGCGCATCGCCTTCGCCAATATCGACCGCGCCGGGGTCGGCCAGCTGTTCGACCGGCTCGCCGCCGCTGACAATCTGACCGCTTGCCCCCCCGCGCGTGAATCCTTACACACACCCACGCGCAGCAGGGGCGCGCATCCACGGGAGGGGCGAACATGTCCGCATGGCGAAGCAAAAGCGGCAACCAGATCTTCGGCTGGCTGATGCTGGGCGCGATCGTCTTCGGCTTCGGCGGCTATGGCGTGACGAACTTCGGCGGCAGCGTCTCTTCCATCGGGACGGTTGGCAGCCAGAACGTCAGCACCACCGACTATAACCGCGCGCTGAACCAGCAGCTCGACGCGTTCCGGACCCAGCGCGGCAAGCAGGTGACCGGGCAAGAGGCGCTGAGCCTCGGCCTCGGCCAATCGGTGCTGCAACAGCTCGTCACCACGGCCGCCCTCGACAGCGAGGATGACACGCTCGGCCTGTCGGTCGGCGATACGGCGCTCCGGGCGCATATCGATGGCGACCCAGGCCTTCGCCGGGCCGGACGGCAAATTCAGCCGCATGGATTATGCCGATACGCTGAAGCGCAACGGGCTGACCGAAACCGAATATGAAAAGAAGATCCGGATCGAGATGGCGCGTGGCCTGCTGCAACAGGCCGTCGCGGGCAATGTGCCCGCGCCCAAGGCCTATATGGACCGGGTCGCGGCCTTCATCGGCGAGACCCGCGGCTTCACCACGCTGAAAGTCACCGCGACCGACCTGACCGCCCCGATCCCGACCCCGGACGAGGCCGCATTGAAGGCCTATTACGACGCGCATCACCCCGATTTCACGGCGCCGGAAAGCAAGCAGATCACCTATGTCTCGCTGACGCCAGAGATGCTCTCGGCCAAGGTCACGATCGACGACAAGACGCTGCACGACCTCTATGACAAGCGCAAAGCCGACTTCGTGAAGCCGGAACAACGGCTCGTCGAACGCCTCGTCTACCCGACCGAGGAGGACGCCAAGGCCGCCAAGGCCAAGCTCGATGCCGGCACCGCGACCTTTGAACAGCTGGTCGCCGAGCGTGGCCTGCAGCTCTCCGACATCGACATGGGCGAGGTCACGCAGGACCAGCTCGGTGCGAACGGCGCGGCGGTCTTCGCCCTGAAAGACCCCGGCGTGATCGGCCCGGTGATGACCGACCTCGGCCCGGCGCTGTTGCGCATGAACGGCATCATCGCGGCGCAGACCACGACCTTCGATCAGGCCCGCGAACAGCTTGCCGCCGATCTCAAGGTGAATCAGGCGCGGCAGATGATCTCGGGTCAGGTCGAGGGGATCAACGACAAGCTGGCCGGCGGCGCCACGATCGAGGATCTGGCGAAAGAAACCGACATGCAGATCGGCCATATCGACTTCACCCCCGACAGCCGCGATGGCATCGCCGCCTATTCCGAGTTCCGGCAGGCCGCGAGCACCGCGAAAGCCGGGGATTTCCCGCAGATCATCCAGCTCAAGGACGGCGGTATCGCGGCGCTGCGACTGGACAAGGTCACACCCGCCGCCCTGATCCCGCAGGCCCAGGTCGCCGACAAGGTGCAGGCGGACTGGAAAGACGCGGAAACCGCCAAGGCGATCACCGCCCGCGCGGAAACCATCATCGGCGAGGTCAAGGCCGGCAAGTCGCTTGGCGGGTTCGGCGCGACCGACGTGAACCCGCCCACCCTGCGGTCCGGCTTTGTCGATGGCGTGCCCAAGACGCTGCTGCCCGAAGTCTTCAAGCTGAAGGCGCCCGGCGACATGACCGTGGTCAATGACACCGACGCCGCCTATGTCGTCCGGCTCGACTCGATCACGCCCACCGACCCGAAGGACGCCGACCTGAAAACGACGATCGGCCAGATCCGCGACGAGGCAGCCCAGAGCATCGCCACCGACGGGTTCGAGATGTTCGCGCAATCGCTCGTCGCCCGCACCCAGATCGCCCTCGATCAATCCGCGATCAACGCCGTCAACGCCCAGCTTCACTGACCCATCCGCCCAGATAACCCGAAAGTCCCTGCCCGTGGCCCTGATCCCTTCCTTCTCCGAATTCGAGGCCGGCTGGGCCAGGGGCACCAACCAGCTGGTCTACACAAGGCTTGCCGCCGATCTCGACACGCCGGTCTCGCTGATGCTGAAGCTCTCCGAGGCGCGCAAGGACAGCTTCATGCTGGAATCGGTGACCGGGGGCGAGGTGCGCGGGCGCTATTCGGTGGTCGGCATGAAGCCCGACCTGATCTGGGAATGCCACGGCACGCAAAGCCGGATCAACCGTCAGGCCCGCTTCGATGCCCAGGCCTTCGATCTGCTGAAGGGCGATCCGCTCGACACCCTGCGCGCCCTGATCGCCGAAAGCCGGATCGAGATGCCCGCCGATCTTCCGGCGATTGCCGCAGGCCTCTTCGGCTATCTCGGCTATGACATGATCCGGCTGGTGGAACATCTGCCCAACGTGAACCCCGACCCGATCGGCGTCCCCGATGCGATGCTGCTGCGCCCCTCGGTGGTCGCGGTGCTGGATGGGGTGAAGGGCGAGGTGACGGTGGTCTCGCCGGCCTGGGCCTCCTCCGGCCTCTCGGCGCGGGCCGCCTATGCGCAGGCCGCCGAACGGGTGATGGATGCGGTACGCGATCTGGAACGCGCGGCGGCGGGTCACGGCCATGACCTTGGCGAGGCCGCCCCGGTCGGCCAGGCGGTGTCGAACTTCAGCAAGGACGGCTACAAGGCCGCCGTCGAAAAGGCCAAGGAATACATCCGCGCCGGCGACATCTTTCAGGTCGTCCCCTCGCAGCGCTGGGTGCAGGATTTCACCCTGCCGCCCTTCGCGCTCTATCGCTCGCTCAGGCGCACCAACCCCTCGCCCTTCATGATCTTCTTCAACTTCGGCGGCTTCCAGATCATTGGCGCCAGCCCGGAGATCCTCGTCCGCCTGCGCGGCGGCGAGGTCACCGTGCGCCCGATCGCCGGCACCCGCAAACGCGGCGCCACGCCCGAGGAGGACCGCGCGCTGGAGGCCGACCTGCTGGCCGACCCGAAGGAACTGGCCGAACATCTGATGCTGCTCGACCTCGGGCGCAACGATGTCGGCCGGGTGGCCCGGATCGGCAGCGTGCATCCGACCGAGAAATTCATCGTCGAACGCTACAGCCACGTCATGCATATCGTCTCGAACGTCGTGGGCGAGATCGCCGAGGGGCAGGATGCCCTCTCCGCCCTGCTGGCAGGCATGCCCGCCGGCACCGTCTCGGGCGCGCCAAAGGTCCGCGCGATGGAAATCATCGACGAGCTCGAACCGGAAAAGCGCGGCGTCTATGGCGGCGGCGTCGGCTATTTCGCCGCCAATGGCGAGATGGACTTCTGCATCGCGCTGCGCACCGCCGTGCTGAAGGACCAGAAGCTCTATATCCAGTCCGGTGGCGGCGTCGTCTACGACAGCGACCCCGAGGCGGAATGGCAGGAAACGGTGAACAAATCCCTCGCCATCCGCCGCGCCGCCGAGGATGCGGGCCTCTTCGTCACCCGCACCAACAGCTGATCCGGGACGCCTCCCGCCTTTCATCGGTGGCCTTGCGGCCCCCTCTTCAATGTTGGGCCCCGCGCCGCTGCGCGGCGCAAAAATCAACGGAATGCCGCTGCGCGGCGCAAAAACAGTAGGGACGCCGCTGCGCGGCGCGCCTCCGGCGGGAGTATTTGGGCCAGGAGAAATCGGCAGGCCGGATGAGCCCGCACCCGGTCTGTTTCTTGCCCGGCCTGTTTCTTGCCCGACTACTTCTTGCCCGACCTACTTCTTGCCCGACCTACTTCTTGAAAGTCGCCGTGATCGGGGCGAGGGTCACGGTCTGCGCCTTGGGGGCATGCATCCAGTCGTCGAGCATCGACAGCGTGTTCATCCCGGCCTGCCCGACGATCACCGCGCGGCCCTCCTGCGCGGCGCGGAAGGCGGCGCGGTCAAGCTGGTGCTGCAGGGCCGCATCCGAGGCATTCTTCAGCAGCAGGCTGTTGAACACCTCGGCCGATGGCACGCCGAGCGTCGTGGCCATCTGCGACGCCGCGTTCAGCCCCTTGGCATAGGTCACCATGCCATAGCCATCATCGGCGAGGATCGTCGTGACGCGCTGCGCCATCTGCCGGTTCGCGGCAAAGCCGCCGGTCTCAAGGTCCATCACCCCGACCGCCTCGCCGACCGTGCGGAAATAATCCGCGAAGGTCACGGCGAGGTCGGAGGGCGTGGCCAGCCGCGGGATCGCGGTGGCCAGCACCAGAACCTCATGACCGGCATCGCGATAGGTGCGGGCGGCCTGGGCGGCATTGGGCTTGGTCGGGTCGACCGCAAAGGTCACCGGCAGCGCCGTGGCGGCCAGCGCCACCCGATCGAGGCTGGGCGCGCCATCGTCGATCAGCACGATCGAGAGCTGCGGCTTGCCCTCGGGATTGCTGTAATCGACCGCGTTGCGGCTGAACGCCGGACGCTCCGGTTCGGCGGGCGCGGCGGCGGCGGCCTCGGTCGCGGCGGGCGCGCCGATCTGCGGCAGGCGGTTGGTGATGACGCCCGGCACGGCACGGACAATCCCGCCCTGCGCCTGCGCGCCGGGGGTCAGGATCACCACATTGGCGGCCGGCGGGATCGGCGGCACCGGCCGGAGCGCGCTGTCGCCGCCCGTGCCCGTGCCGGCGTCCGGCGCCGGAGCCGGAGCCTCTGCGCCGGGCGGCACCAGAATGATCGGCTGGTCGGACGGCGCGGTGGTGATGCTGAGCACCGGCGGCGGCGCGGCGATCCCGGCAGCAGGCGCCCCGGCCGGGGCCGGGTCCGGCACCGGCAGCGCCGGCGGCGCGGTGCCCGTGGGGGTTTCAGCGCCGTCGCTGCCCGGCATCGCGGGGGCCGGTGCCGCCGCGGCTACGACCGGCCCGGTGGGTGCGGCCTGGACGGCGGGCTGTGGCGCAGGTGTGCCTGCCACATCGGGCGCGGTCATCGCCGCCGGCGGGGCCGGCGGCTGGCCGGGCGCGGCCCCGGTCGGATGCGTGTCGGTGGTCGCCGTGTCAAGGCCGGGCGCGGGCTCGGCCACGGGCGCGGGGCTGGCCGCGGCCACGCCCTGCGCAAGGTCGGGCGCAACCGCCTCGGGCGCCGCGTCGGTGGCGGCTTCGGCCGGGGCAAGGACCGGGGCCGCCATCTGACCGGTCCTCTGGTCGGCCGCCGGAGCAGCGCTGGCGGGCATGGCGGGCGCCGTTTCCGGTGTCGGGCTGGTCGCCATCGGCGGCGCGAGTCCCGCTATCGGCTGCGGCGCGGCACCGGACTGCGCCAGACCGGGACCCTCACCCGGCGCGGGTTCGGGCGCGGCTTCGGGCGCGGTGCCAGGCCCAGTGCCGGACGCCGTGACCGGCGGATAGCCTGCGTCCTGCGCCGCCACCGGGGCCTTGTCCGCCCCCGGCGCCGGGGGCACCGCGTCGGACGCGTTCAAAGCGCCGCCACCCGACCCGCCCGGGGCCTCTGCCGAAACCTGAGGCGCAGGCGGGCCCGCAGGCGGCAGGATCACCGAGATCACCGCCAACCCGACCGCCGAACACAGCAGCCCCGCCAATATGCCCGTTACGACGCCCCTGCCCATCCTCGACCTCCACCGTCTCCTGCCAGCCCTCAGGCCCTTGCATGCCCTTGACCCGGGCGCACGGCTCTGTCCATGTATAGCCCGACCTTTCAAAGGGTTCACCCCCCCTTGAAATCCCGCCCAGAGACCGGCGCAGTCCGGCCACAGACCCCGAGACGCCGCCACACGCCACCATACGAGGGATCCGCGCCATGCTTCTGCTGATCGATAACTACGACAGCTTCACCTACAACCTCGTGCATTATCTGGGCGAGCTTGGCGCCGATGTGGTGGTGCGCCGCAACGACGCGCTGGACGTGCAGGAGGCGATGGCGATGCGCCCCTCGGCCATCGTGCTGTCGCCCGGCCCCTGCGACCCCGCTCAGGCCGGGATCTGCCTTGCCGCTGACCGCCGCCGCCGCCGAGGCGAGCATGCCGCTGCTGGGCGTCTGCCTTGGCCACCAGACCATCGGCCAGGCCTTTGGCGGCAAGGTGGTGCGCTGCCATGAGATCGTGCATGGCAAGATGGGCCACGATGCATGCATTACGGCACCGGCGTCTTCACCGGCCTGCCCTCGCCGTTTCAGGCGACGCGCTATCACTCGCTGGTGGTCGACCGCGCCAGCCTGCCCGCCAGCCTGGAAGTCACCGCATGGCTCGACGATGGCACCATCATGGGCCTGCGCCACCGCGAGAAGCCGATCGAGGGCGTGCAGTTCCACCCCGAAAGCATCGCCTCGGAACATGGCCACCAGCTGCTGCGCAACTTCCTCGACCGGGCGCAGGTCCCGGCATGAGCGATGCGCTCAAGCCGCTGATCGCAGCCGCCGCCGACCGCGCCGCTGACCCGGGCCGAGGCCGAACCGCGCCTTCGAGATCCTGTTCGCAGGCGAGGCGACGCCGGCCCAGATGGGCGGCTTGCTGATGGCGCTGCGCACGCGCGGCGAAACGGTCGAGGAATATGCCGCCGCCGCCTCGCGTCATGCGGGCCCATTGCCACGCGGTGCGCGCGCCCGAAGGCGCGATGGACATCGTCGGCACCGGCGGCGACGGCAAGGGCACGCTGAACATCTCGACCGCGACCGCCTTTGTCGTGGCCGGCTGCCGGCGTGCCGGTGGCCAAGCATGGCAACCGCAACCTGTCGTCCAAATCCGGCGCGGCGGATGCGCTGACCGAGATGGGGATCAACGTGATGGTCGGCCCCGAGGTGGTGGAACGCGCGCTGAACGAGGCCGGGATCGGCTTCATGATGGCGCCGATGCACCACCCGGCGATGCGCCATGTCGGCCCGGTGCGGATCGAGCTTGGCACCCGGACGATGTTCAACATCCTCGGGCCGCTGACCAATCCCGCCGGGCGTCAAGCGCCAGCTGACCGGCGCCTTCTCGCCCGCGCCTGATCCGCCCGATGGCCGAGACTCTGCGCGATGCTCGGCTCCGAGACGGCATGGCTGGTCCATGGCGGCGACGGCACGGATGAGCTGTCGATCGCCGGCCCCGAGCCGCGTCGCGGCCCTGAAGGACGGCGCGATCACCGAGTTCGAGGTCCACCCGGAGGATGCCGGCCTGCCGGTCCATCCGTTCGCGGCGATTCTCGGCGGCAGCCCGGCCGAGAATGCCGCGGCCTTCCGCGCGCTGCTGGACGGCGCGCCGGGGGCCTATCGCGATGCGGTGCTGCTGAACTCCGCCGCAGCCCTGATCGTGGCCGGGCGCGCGGACGCCCTGCCCGAAGGCGTGGCGCTGGCCCGCGACAGCATCGACAGCGGCGCCGCAAGGGAGAAGGTCGCGGCCCTGGCGAAGGCCACGCAGCGGGCCTGATGCCTTGCCCGAGTTCCGGCTGAGCGGGAAAAGCCGATCCTCCCGTGGAGGATTGTCCCCGCTCATTGCCGGCACGCCCGCCACGACCACCCGCCATCAGCCCCCCCAGCGGGTAGCGCTCGAAGGGGCAGGAGCCATCCGGCGACCGGAAGGCCAGCGGGACGGCAAGCGGGCCCGCCGCGTCAGGGCCAGGGCGATGACCCCGGCCTCACCGCCCAATCTTTCCAACTCTTTTCCCCGAAACCACTTTCCCCTTTCCCCCGATTTCCGCTACTTACAACGCATGAGCACCATTCTTGACAACATCAAAGCCTATAAGCTGGACGAGATCGCCGCCGCCAAGGCCGCGCGCCCGCTGGCCGACGTCGAGGCCGCAGCCCGCGCCGCCCCGGCCCCGCGCGGCTTCGCCGATGCGCTGCTGCGCGCCTCGCGCCAGGGCTATGGCCTGATCGCCGAGATCAAGAAGGCCAGCCCCTCCAAGGGCCTGATCCGCGCCGATTTCGATCCGCCCGCGCTGGCGCAAGGCCTATGAGGCGGGCGGCGCCGCCTGCCTGTCGGTTCTGACCGACACGCCGTCCTTTCAGGGCGCGCCCGAGTTCCTGACCGCCGCGCGCGATGCCACCTCACCTGCCCGCGCTGCGCAAGGATTTCCTCTACGACCCCTATCAGGTCGCCGAGGCCCGCGCCTGGCACGCCGACTGCATCCTGATCATCATGGCCTCGGTCTCCGACGCGCAGGCGCAGGAGCTGGAAGCGGCCGCGACCCGACTGTGGCATGGATGCGCTGATCGAGGTCCATGACCGCGGCCGAACTGGAACGCGCGGCTCTGCTGAAATCGCCCGCTGATCGGGCATCAACAACCGCAATCTGCAACACCTTCGTCACAGACCTTGACACGACGCGCAGGCTCGCCCGGCTGGTCCCGGCCGACCGGATCATCGTCGCCGAAAGCGGCCTGAACACGCCCGGCAGATCTGGCCGACCTCGCCCGCTACGGCGCGCGCTGCTTCCTGATCGGCGAAAGCCTGATGCGCCAGGCCGATGTCGACCAGGCCACCCGCGCACCTGCTGGCCAATCCGCTGACCGCGCAGGGGGGCGCTCTGATGGCCGGCCTCACCCATTTCGACGCCGAGGGCCACGCCCATATGGTCGATGTCTCGGACAAGCCCGCGACCGACCGTGTCGCCGTCGCCGACGGGCGCCGTGGTGATGGCCGCCCGAAACGCTGGCCCTGATCACCGAAGGCCGCGCCAAAAAGGGCGATGTGCTGGGCGTCGCCCGGCTCGCCGGCATCATGGGCGCCAAGAAGACCGCCGACCTGATCCCGCTCTGCCATCCGCTGCCGATCACCAAGGTCGCGCGTCGATCTGACCCCGGACGCCGAGCCTGCCCGGCATCCGCATCGAGGCCACGGTCAAGACCGACGGCCAGACCGGGGTCGAGATGGAGGCGCTGACCGCCGTCTCGATCGCCGCCCTGACGGTCTATGACATGGTCAAGGCGGTCGACAAGGGCATGACGCATCGACGGATATCCGCGTCACGCTGAAAGACGGCGGAAAATCAGGACGTTACGAGGCGAAGCCGATGATCTCGGTCGAAGAGGCGCTGGCGCGCGTCTTCGCGCTGGTGCACCCGCTCGGACTGAGAACTCGTGCCGCTGTCGCAGGCCGCGGGCCGGGTGATGACCGCCCCCGCCACGGCGCGCCGCGACCAGCCGCCCTTCGCCGCCTCGGCCATGGACGGCTACGCCGTCGCAGCGGCGCTGATCGCCCCCGGCGACCGCTTCACCGTGATCGGCGAGGCCGGCGCGGGCCATGCCTATGCCGGCCGCATCGGCCCGGGCCAGGCCGTGCGCATCTTCACCGGCGCGCCGCTGCCGGAAGGCGCGCTCGCGTCGTGATCCAAGAGGATGTGACCCGCGAGGGCGATACCATCACCCTTGGCGACAAGCTCGACACCGGCGACCACATCCGCCCCGCCGGGCAGCGATTTCCGCCGCGGCGATGCCCTCGCCGCGCCGCGCCGCCTGCGCCCCAATGACCTCGCCCTGCTCGCCGCGATGAACATCGCCCGAGGTCCCGGTCACCCGCCGCCCCGTCGTCGCGCTGATCGCCACCGGCGACGAACTGCGTCATGCCGGGCGAGGCACCGCGGCCCCGACCAGATCATCGCCTCCAACACCTTCGCGCTTGCCGGCCATGGTCGAGGCCGAGGGCGGCGAGGCCCGCCTGCTGCCCATCGCGCGCGACACCGAGGCAGAGCTGCGCCACGTCTCTCGCCTCGCCGAAGGCTGCCGATCTGATCGTCACCATCGGCGGCGCCTCGGTCGGCGACCACGATCTGGTCGGCCGCGTGGCCGCGGGCATGGGGCTGGAACGCGCCTTCTACAAGATCGCCATGCGGCCCGGCAAACCGCTGATGGCGGGCCGCCTGATGGGCGATGCCGATGCTCGGCCTGCCGGGCAATCCGGTCTCGGCCATCGTCTGCGGCCATCTCTTCCTGCTGCCCGGTGCTGCGCGCCATGCTGGGCCTCGGCGCGCACCCGCCGCAGCCGCGCCGCGCCGTGCTCGGCAGCGCCTCGGCCGCCAACGGCCCGCGCGAGCATTACATGCGCGCCACGCTGCTCGCAGGATGGCGACCTGCCGCGCATCACCCCGTTCGACCGTCAGGACAGCTCGCTTCTGTCGATCCTGACCGCGGCCGACGCGCTGCTGATCCGCCCGCTCGGCGATGGCCCGCCGCGCGGCAGGCGAGACGGTGTCGCTACCTGCCGCTCTGACTGTGGCAAGCCGCTTGACACAAACAGGGAACGCGGGTAGAACATTGCCTGAACACCCACGGGTGCCCTGATCGGAGATCGCCAGATGCTGACCCGCAAGCAGTTGGAATTGCTGGATTTCATCAACACCCGGGTGCAGGCCGACGGGGTGCCGCCCTCTTTCGACGAAATGAAGGACGCGCTCGATCTGAAATCGAAATCCGGCATCCACCGCCTGATCACGGCGCTGGAGGAACGCGGCTTCATCCGCCGCCTCGCCCACCGCGCCCGCGCGCTGGAGATCGTGAAACTGCCCGAAGCGATGGAGCGGCCACGGCCTTCACCGCCCCGGGTGATCGCCGGCGACCGCCCCGACAAACCGCCGGCGCCGCGCATGCCGGTCGCGGCTGCGGACGCGCTGGAACTGCCGGTGATGGGCCGCATCGCCGCCGGTGTGCCGATCGAGGCGATCGCACATGTCTCGCACCACGTCGCGGTTCCGGGCTCGATGCTGTCGGGTCGCGGCCAGCATTATGCGCTTGAGGTGCAAGGGCGATTCGATGATCGAGGCCGGGATCAACGATGGCGACATCGTGGTGATCCGCGAACAGCAGACCGCCGAGAATGGCGATATCGTCGTGGCGCTGGTCGAGGATGCCGAGGCGACGCTGAAACGCTTCCGCCGCAAGGGCAGCATGATCGCGCTGGAAGCCGCCAACCCGGCCTATGAGACGCGGATTCTGCCCGGACCATCAGGTCAAGGTGCAGGGCCGGCTGGTCGGCCTGATCCGCAGCTACTGATCCCTAGCGCAGCGCAAGCTGCGCGGGGACAGCCTCGGGCATCCGCATCACCGGCACCGCGCCCCGGTGCCGCGACCAGAGGCGGCGGCCCTGAACCTCTGCCGCGGTGACCAGCCGCAGCCCCTCCGGCCCGGCCCAGACCGCCAGCGCGCCCGTCCGCCGCAACAGATAGGCGTCGATCACCAGGCAGCCCGGCACCGGGGCCGCCCTTTCCCCCAGGATAACCAGCTCGCGCCTCGGCACAGGCCCCCGGCACCGCCGCCGGCGCCGCCTTGCCCGCCAGAATCACCGCCGGAACCCCGGCCAGCGCAAAGACCTCGCGCCGGCGCGGCCCGCTGAACCCGGGCCGCCGCTTCGACAACCGCTGGCAGCGCCGCATCACCATCCGCCCGAGCCAGGCCGAGGCGGCAAACCCCGTCACCCCCGGCTTCGACAGCGCCCGCCCGCCCGGGCCCATCAGCCCCGACCACGC
This sequence comes from uncultured Pseudomonadota bacterium, assembly GCA_963837565.1. Taxonomy (GTDB): domain Bacteria; phylum Pseudomonadota; class Alphaproteobacteria; order Rhodobacterales; family Rhodobacteraceae; genus Solirhodobacter. The sequence goes on along the minus strand of CAWIOC010000014.1, from coordinate 99,735 downwards.
GCCCTCCTCATCGATCAGCAGCAGCGGCCGCGTCGCCGTCGACCCAGACCGCCAGCGCCGCGACCACGGGCACCAGCCCCAGCCAGCGCGCCCGTCCGGGCCAGAGCACCACCCAGAGCGCCCCCAGCGCCAGCACCGCCAGCACCGCGGCCCGGGCGGTGACATCACCGCCTGCAAGGCGCCCGGCCAGCGCGCCACATGCGCCGCCACCGCCAGAATCAAGCCGCAGCCCTGCCCCATCACCCAAAGCGCCGGCCCCGCCAGCCCGAAGGGCGCCAGCAGCGCCGCGATCACCGCCATCGGCATCACCACCAGCCCCATCGCCGGCACCGACAGGAGATTCGCGACCAGCCCGTATTCCGCCAGCCGGTTGAAGGTGGCCGCCCCGATCGGCGCCGTGGCCAGACCCGCCACCGCCGAGGAAAACACCAGCGAGGCCACCGGCAGCAGCCAGCGCGGCAGCCTCCGCCCATAACTGCGCCGCCGCAGCGCGCCATAGCTCGCCACCAGCGCCGTCGTGGCGGCGAAGGACATCTGGAACCCCGGCTGCGGTCAGGCTTTCCGGCTGCACCAGCAAGACCACAGCGCCGCCATCGCGACCGACCGCAGGCTCAGCGCCCGCCGGTCCAGCAGCACCGCCCCCAGCATCACCGCCACCATGACAAAGGCCCGCTCCGTCGCGACATTGCCGCCCGAGAGCACCAGATAGAACCCGCCGCCGCCAGCAGCGCCCCCACCGCCGCGATCTTCTTCACCGGCAGCCGCAACGCCAGCCGCGGCCAAAGCGAGATCAGCAGCCGCAGCGCGGCAAAGACAAACCCGCTCAGCAACCCCATATGCAGCCCCGAAATCGCCAGCAGATGCGCAGGTATTGGCGCCCGCAGATCGGCGACCGTCCGGCGCCGAATACCCGACCGGTCGCCGGTCATCACGGCGGCGGCGAAGGCCCCGGCCTCGCCCGGAATGCGCGCCTGCACGGCGGCCGAGATCGCCAGCCGCAGCCGCGTCGACACCATGTCCCCCGCGCCGCGCTGCCAGCAGCAGCACCGGCGTCTGCGGTATAGCCCACCGCCCCCAGCCGGTCGAACCAGGCCATGCGCGCGGAAATCGAAGCCGCCGGGTTCCGCCGGGCCGCTGGCGGCGACAGATGCGCGGTCAGGATCACCACCATGCCCGGCTCCGGCGCCAGCACCTGGCGACGCCGTGCAGCGACACGCGCACCCGCGCCGGCGTCCGCGCCGGGTCGATCCGCGCCAGCACCACATGGTCCAGCGTCAGCCGCAGTGCATCCGACTGGCAGACCGGTCGATCGCGACCATCCGCCCCTGCACCGGCCCGTAATAGCGAAAGCCCAGCACCGGCGCGGCCACCAGATGCGCCCGCGCGCCCGCCGCCAGCGCGCCTGCCAGCACACAGGCCAGCGCCACCGCCAACGGCCGCCAGCGCTCGGCCGCGCGCAGCGCCAGCAGCGACAGCAGCACAAAAGCCGCGCCCGATCCCAGCCAAAGGCCGCGCCCCGGCTCGACACGGCAAGGCGAAATATACGCCGATCCCCAGCGCCAGACAGACCGGCGACCAAGGCGAACAATTGCCCCCGCGCCTGCATCCAGTGCCGCCAATGGGCCGATCAGGCGCGGCACTTGTCCTCGCCTCCCCCGATTGCCTATTCAGACGCCAAGGCTACGGCCTCCATGGTTTCCGAAAGGTTAACCCCTTCCGAAAGGTTCCCCGATGCCCGCCGACCCGCGCCCCACAGACGCCCCGTCGTCACCCGCTTCGCCCCCTCGCCCACCGGCTATCTGCATATCGGCGGCGCGCGCACGGCGCTGTTCAACTGGCTTTATGCCCGGGGCCGTGGCGGCAAGTTTCCTGCTGCGGATCGAGGATACCGACCGCGAACGCTCCACCCCCGAAGCGACGGCGGCGATCCTGCGCGGCCTGACCTGGCTTGGCCTCGACTGGGACGGCGAGGCGGTCAGCCAGTTCGAGCGCGCGCCACCGCCATGCCGAGGTGGCGCATGAGATGCTGGCGCGCGGCGCGGCCTACAAATGCTTCTCCACCCAGGAAGAGATCGAGGCCTTCCGCGAAGCCGCCCGCGCCGAAGGCCGCTCGACCCTGTTCCAGAGCCCCTGGCGCGATGCCGATCCCGCCACCTATCCCGATGCGCCCTTCGTGATCCGCATGAAGGCGCCGCACGACCGGCGAGACGGTGATCGAGGATGCGGTGCAGGGCACGGTCCGCTTCCGCAACGATCAGCTCGACGACATGGTCTGTTTACGCTCGGATGGTACGCCGACCTATATGCTGGCCGTCGTGGTGGACGACCATGACATGGGCGTCACCCATGTGATCCGGGGGGATGACCACCTGAACAACGCCGCGCGCCAGACGATGGTCTATCACGCGATGGGCTGGGACGGTGCCGGTCTGGGCGCATATCCCGCTGATCCACGGCCCCGATGGCAAGAAGCTGTCCAAGCGCCATGGCGCGACTGGGGGTCGAGGAATATCAGGCGATGGGCTATCCGGCCGCCGGCATGCGCAACTACCTGACCCGGCTGGGCTGGGGCCATGGCGATGACGAATTCTTCACCACCGAGCAGGCGCTGGATGGTTCGATCTGTCGGGAATCGGCCGCGCGCCCGCCCGGCTCGATTTCAAGAAGCTGGAAAACCTCTGCGGCCAGCATATCGCGGTCGCGGACGATGCTGCACTGCTGCATGAACTGGCAGGCTATCTTGGCGTTGCCGGCAGACCGGCCCTGACGACAGCGCAGTCCGACGGCCTGCTGACGGGCGATGTACTGCCTCAAGGATCGCGCGAAGACATTCCCGGAACTCATTGAAAAGGCTCACTTTGTCCTGATATCCCGACCGCTCGACCGGGATGAGGCGGCCGCGGCGCGCACTCGATGCGGTATCCCGTGGTATACTGGCGGAATTGACGCCGCAGCTGCAAAATGCTAGCTGGAACCGTGACGAGCTGGAGGCGATTCGTGGCCGCAACCGCGCCGAGGCCCATGGCCTGGGCCTTGGCAAGCTCGCCGGACCCCTGCGGGCGGCTCTGGCGGGCCGCACGGTGACACCCAGCGTCTTCGACATGATGCTCGTCCTCGGGCGCGACGAAACCGTCGCGCGGCTGGACGAAGCGGCTGCGCAGGGCTCTGCCCGTGCTCGCCCGCACCCGACCGATCCATCGCCGCTGACGCGTCCCGCGCCCGGCGACTTAACGAAGGGGATGACGATGCCAGATACGACCAAGACCGCGACGCTGAGCTTCGGCAACAAGATCGATCGAGCTGCCGATGCTGCTCGCCCGACCCTCGGCCCGGATGTGATCGACATCCGCAAGCTCTATGCCGAGGCCGACGTCTTCACCTACGATCCGGGCTTCACCTCGACCGCCGCCTGCGCACTCGACGATCACCTATATCGACGGCGACAAGGGCGAGCTGCTTGTACCGCGGCTATCCGATCGAGCAGCTGGCCGAAAAGTCCGAGCTATATCGAAGTCTGCTACCTGCTGCTTTACGGCGAACTGCCGACCGCCGATCAGCTCGCCGATTTCACCACATCGCGTGACCCATCACACGATGGTGCATGAACAGATGCACAACTTCTTCCGCGGCTTCCGCCGCGACGCGCATCCGATGGCGACGATGGTCGGCGTGGTCGGCGCGATGTCGGCCTTCTACCACGACTCGACCGACATCAACGATCCCTGGCAGCGCGAAGTGGCCGCGATCCGGATGATCGCCAAACTGCCGACGATCGCCGCGATGGCCTATCAAATATTCGCTCGGCCAGCCCTTCGTCTATCCGAAGAACGGCCTCGATTATGCCGTCGAACTTCCTGCACATGTGCTTCTCGGTCCCGGCCGAGGATTATGTGGTGAACCCGATCCTCGCCAAGGCGATGGACCGGATCTTCACGCTGCATGCCGATCACGAACAGAACGCCTCGACCTCGACCGTGCGTCTGGCGGGCTCCTCGGGGGCCAATCCCTTCGCCTGCATCGCCGCCGGCATCGCCTGCCTCTGGGGCCCGGCGCATGGCGGCGCGAACCAGGCCTGCCTGGAAATGCTGCGCGAAATCGGCACGGTCGACCGCATCCCGGAATATCATCGCCGCGCCAAGGACAAGATCGATCCGCTTCCGGCTGATGGGCTTCGGCCACCGGGTCTACAAGAACTTCGACCCGCGCGCCAAGGTGATGAAGGAAAGCGCCGACGAGGTGCTCGACCTGCTGGGCATCCACAACAACCCGACGCTGCAAGTCGCCAAGGAACTGGAGCGGATCGCGCTGGAGGACGACTACTTCATCTCGAAAAAGCTCTATCCCAACGTCGATTTCTATTCCGGCATCATCCTCGAGGCGATGGGCTTCCCGACCTCGATGTTCACCCCGATCTTCGCGCTGTCGCGCACCGTCGGCTGGATCTCGCAGTGGAAAGAGATGATCGCCGACAAGCGAACAGAAGATCGGCCGCCCGCGTCAGCTCTACATCGGCTCGCCGCGCCGCGATTATCTCGACGTCGCCAACGCTGATCGCGCCTCGCTCCGAAAAAGGCCGCCCCGAAACGGGCGGCCTTTTTGCATTCTCCGGCGTGGTGCGCGTGGCGGTCGGGCAAGATGAGTATTTTTGCCAAGAAGAAACCCGCGCCGGGACAGGTCCGATCAGGCCCCGGTAAAGCGCGGCGCGCGTTTTTGCAGGAAGGCCGCAACGCCTTCGGCGCAGTCCGGGCTGCGGCCACAATCGCCCTGCAGGCGCGCCTCCAGCGCCAGCTGTTCCTCCAGCGTATTGTCGAAGCTCGCGCGCAGCGCGGTCTTGAGGTTGCGATAGGCCCGGGTCGGGCCAGCGGCCAAAGCCTCGGCCCGGGCGCGCCAAAGGGCCGGAAACTCGGCATCCGGCGCCACCTCCCAGATCATGCCCCAGTCGCAGGCCTGCTGCGCCGTGACCTTGCCCGCCAACAGCATCGCCCCCATCGCCCGGGCGAGGCCCACCTGACGCGGCAGCGCCCAGGTGCCGCCCGCATCCGGGATCAGCCCGATCCGGGTGAAGGCCTGAATGAAGCTGCGCGCCCTCGGCCGCGATCACCATATCGGCGGCCAGCGCGAGGTTGGCGCCGGCGCCCGCCGCCGCCCCGTTCACCGCAGCGATCGTCGGCACCGGGCACTCCGCCAGCGCGCGCAGCATCGGCTCGTATTCGTCGCGCAGCACGGCTTCCAGATCGAACCCCGGCCCGAGCCTGGCATCCGCCAGATCCTGCCCGGAACAGAAGGCGCGCCCCGCGCCGGTGATCACCAGCGCCCGCACCCGCCCCGGTGCGGCGCGCAGAACCTGCGTGATCTCGGCCCGCATCTCGGTGTTCAGCGCATTCATGACATCGGGCCGGTTCAGCGTGATCACGCCCAGCCCCCCGGTTTCCTCATATGCGATGGAATGATAGCTCAAATCGGTCGCCTCCCTGCCTCGGTCAGGCGATCCTAGGCGCCGGCGCGCCCAGGGCGCCAGATCTGGCGTTGCGTCACTTCTCGAGGATCCGGGCGAGGCGCGCGTCTTCCTCGGCCGAAAGCGGCGCCGCCGCCTGGCCCTCGGTCCGGCGGCGGCGCATCCAGAGCGCGGCGAGCCCGATCCCGAACAGCAGCATCGCCGGGCCGGAGAGCCAGAGGATCAGGTTCGCGCCCGCCAGAGTCGGCTTCAGCAAGACGAACTCGCCATAACGGGCGACGATATATTGCACCACCTGCGCATTCGTATCGCCCGCGAGCAGCCGCTGCCGCACCAGCACGCGCAGATCATGCGCCAGCGCCGCATCGGATTCGTCGATCTACTCGTTGCGGCAGACCAGACAGCGCAGGCCCGACGAGATATCGCGCGCCCGCGCCTCCAGCGCCGGATCGCGCAGCATCTCACCCGGCTGCACCGCCAGGGCCGGCAGCGCCGCAAGCCAGAGCGCCAGAACCAGCGCGAGCGCGCCTCATTCCGCCGCCATCGGGGCCGCCGCCGCCCGCCGCGCCCCCGCCGCAATGCGATAGCGCCGGTCGCTGAGGCTGAGGCCGCCGCCCAGCGCCATCAGGATCGCGCCCGCCCAGATCCAGTCGGCAAAGGGCTTGTAGTAACTCCGCAGCGCATAGCCGCCGTTGTCCTGCGCATCGCCGACGACGAGGTAAAGATCGCCCATCACCCCGCGCCGGATCGCGGCCTGCGTGGTGGGCTGGCCCGCGATCGGGTAGAACCGCTTTTCCGGGTGCATCACCGCCACCAGCGCACCGGCCCGGCGCACGGTCATGTCGGCCACCGTCGCGCTCGTAATTCGGCCCCTCGGCCTGGTGCGACACCGGCTCAGCGTCACGTCATAGCCGCGCGCTCGAATAGCTCTCGCCGATCTGCGCCACGCGGATATCCTCGACCTCCCAGGACAGCACCGCGCAGATGCCGAAGATCAGCACGCCAAAGCCCGCCATGGGCCACCGCCTTGCCCCAGTCGGCGCGCGGCAGCCGCCGCATCCGACCGAGCCGCGCGCCGATCCCGCCGCGCCCGCAGCGCAGCACAGATCGACCAAAGATCCGGCCACCAGCCAGATCCCCAGTGCCGCCCCCACCGGCCCCAGCGCGGTCCGCCCGCTCTGCATCGCCCAGACCAGCGCCCCCAGCGCGACGGCCAGCACCAGCACGCCGCGCAGCGCCCCAGGCCGCCCGGCCCAGCGAGCCGCGCTTCCACGGCATCAGCGGACCGAAGGGGATCAGCACCGCCGCCCCGATCAGGAAGGGCGGAAAGGCCAGATCGAAGAACGGCGGGCCGACCGAGAGCTTGCGGTTGAACACCATCTCGGCCACCAGCGGCCAGACCGTGCCGATGAAGACCACGAAGCAGGACACCGCCAGCAGGATGTTATTGGCGACCAGCGCGGTCTCGCGGCTGACCGTGGAAAACACCCCCTTGGCCTCCATCGCGCCCGCCCGCGCGGCGTAAAGCGTCAGCGCGCCGCCCATGAAGAACCCGAGGATCGCAAGGATATAGACACCGCGCTGCGGATCATTGGCGAAGGCATGGACCGAGGTGATGACGCCGGATCGCACCAGAAACGTGCCGATCAGCGAAAACCCGAAGGCAAGGATGGCGAGCAGGATGGTCCAGCTCTTCAGCGCCTCGCGCTTTTCCACCACGATGGCGGAATGCAGCAGCGCCGCCGCGATCAGCCAGGGCATGAGCGAGGCATTCTCGACCGGATCCCAGAACCAGAAGCCGCCCCAGCCCAGCACATAATAGGACCACCAGGACCCCATCGCGATCCCGATGGTCAGAAAGACCCAGGCCGCCAGCGTCCAGGGCCTGACCCAGCGCGCCCAGGCAGCATCGACCCGGCCTTCGATCAGCGCGGCGATGGCGAAGGAAAACGCCATGCTCAACCCGACATAGCCGAGGTAAAGAAAGGGCGGATGAAACGCCAGGCCCGGGTCCTGCAGCAGCGGGTTCATCCCCTGCCCGTCCATCGGCGGAAACGCCAGCCTTACGAACGGGTTCGAGGTGAACAGGATGAAAAGATAGAAGGCCACCCCGATCGAGGCCTGCACCGCCAGCACCCGCGCCCGCAGGCGCGGCGGCAGGTTGCCGCCAAACAGCGCCGCCATCGCCCCGAACAGCGACAGGATCAGCACCCAGAGCAGCATCGAGCCCTCATGGTTGCCCCATGTCCCGGCGATCTTGTAGAGCATCGGCTTCAGCGTATGCGAATTCTCGACCACCAGCCGGACCGAGAAATCGCTGGTCACAAAGGCCCACATCAGCGCGCCAAAGGAAAACGCCACCAGCAGGAACTGCGCCGTGGCGGCAGGTTCCGCCACCGCCATCCAGCCCGCCCAGTTCTTCTGCGCCCCGATCAGCGGGATGATGGTCTGCACCAGCGCCACGGCGAGCGCGAGGATCAGGGTGAAATGGCCAAGCTCTGTGATCATGCCGGTGATCATAGGGGGCAACCGCGTCGCCGCCAATGGCCCTGCGCCCGCATGCCGCGGAAAGCGCGTCACATTTGCGCGGCGCGGCGGGCACAGCCGGATCAATGGTCCCGGCGGCGCTGCCAGTCGTCCAGCGCCGGGTTGCCGGCAGAGACTGCCAGCACCTCGGCGCGCGCCGCAGGCAGGGGGACGGGTTCGGGCGCAACCTGCGCCACCGGGGCGGCAGCGCCCGCCGACTGCCCCGGCCATCGCCAGCGGAGCGGCGGCGGCCCGTCCCATGCGGAAATAATGCGCCTCGCGCGCGCCGAAGTAGAAGGACACCACCGCGCCCAGAAGCCACCAGAGCGGTTCCGGCACATAGCTCAACCCCACCATGCGCTGGGTGAACCCCGCAGGATCGACCATCGCATAGCCAAACAGCGCCAGCGTGCCGAGCGCCAGCATCGGCCGCGGCAGCCGGTTCAGCCCGTTCACGAACCGGTCGAACCAGGTCTCGCCCGCGTTCTGGAACTCTGCCCCGGTCTCGGTCTGGGCGGCGGCATAGGATTGCGCCGCCAGCTCCATCTGCTTGGTTGCATTGGGGGTGAAGACCTCGGCCAGCCCCTCTGCCGCCTGCCCCACCTGCTGCACCGCCCCGGCGCCGCCAATCAGCGTTCCGATCAGGCCCATGCCGCCACCCGTGCCTGATGCTGCGCCAGCGTCAGCCGATAGGGGGCTGAGATGAAGGTCTCGGCCCGCAGGATCCAGCCGCCCTTGCCGCCATCCTTGCTGCGGCAATACTTCCGGCTCGACGGGCGCGCATCGCCGAGGGCGTAGTAATAGTTGCGCCGCGCTATCCCGTAGGCATCCGCGATGTGATCCGGCGCCATCCCCACCCCGCGCCGCGCCGCCGCCACCGTCTGCGGCCCGATCACCCCGTCGACCGTGCAATCGCAGCCCATCCGGCCCAGAAGCCCCTGCAGGATCGACACCGCCGTGCTGCCGGCATTGACATACATGTCAAAGACCGAGGGCTGCAGCCCCTCGGGCAAAAGGTCGATATGCGGCGCCTTGTAGAAAGTGCTGGTGAAGATCTGCACCGCCTGATCCCGGCTCAGCCGCGCCACATCCTGCGCGGTCACCTGCCCGTCGCCGTCAATATCCATCCCCAGCCGCCGCAGCGTGCCCAGCGTCACCCCGTATTTCGTCACGCCCCCCGGATCGGCCGGGTCATTGACCAGCCCGCCCTCCCGCGCCACGATCTCCTGTGCGATATCCTCGACCGATTGCATTGCCACCCCCCAGGTTCACCTCAGAGGGGATCATCCTTAAAATCGGTTAATACTGCCCTGCCCCGGCGCGCGCCGCCTCAGCTCGACCCCGGCGCGACATAGACGCCCTGCTTTTTCAACGAGTCGATGACTTCCTTGGGCATGTAATTGGCGTCGTGCTTGGCAAGGATTTCGCTCGCCTGAAATTTTCCGTCAACATAGCGCCCGGTCGCCACGACCCCGGTGCCTTCCGCGAAGAGATCTGGCAGTACACCGGTATACTGAACTGGAATCATGGACTTGGTATCCGTCACCGTAAAGGTGATCGTCTGCCCCTGACCGCGCACCAGCGATCCCTTTTCAACCAGACCGCCGATCCGGAACACTTCCGTGGGCGGAATGCCTTGCGTCAGGACCTGACTTGGCGTGCGGAAGTAATTGATCCCGCCGCGCATCGCATAGCCGATCATCGCGGTCGAGGCGGCCAGTGCCACCACAGCCACCAGGATGATCTGGACACGCCGCTTTTTCTTGAGGCCCCTCATCGTCCCTTTCCGCCCCCCTCAGGGGAACATCGGCACCAGGTCCAGCCCTGCGGCCTCATCCTCGCCGAGCATCAGGTTGGCGCATTGCACCGCCTGCCCCGAGGCCCCCTTCATGACGTTGTCGAGCACCGAGATCACGATCACCCGCCCGGTGCCGCGATCCTTCACCACCCCAATATGGCACAGGTTCGAGCCTTTGACATGCTGGCTCGCGGGAGTTTGACCCAACGGCAGGACCTGCACGAAGCGTTCGCCCGCATAGGTCTCGGACAGCACCTGATGCACCCGCTCGGCCTCACCGGCCAGATAGATCGTGGCCATCATGCCCCGGTTCATCGGCACCAGATGCGGCGTGAACGTCGCCACCACCTCGCGCCCGGCGGCCAGCGACAATTCCTGATCGAGTTCGCCCATATGCCGGTGATGGGCCACGCCATAGGCGCTGAACCCTTCATTCACCTCGCAAAACAGGTTGCCCTCGCGCAGCGCCCGCCCGGCGCCCGACACGCTCGACTTGGCGTCGATCACGATGCCATCGGGCGCCACCACCCCCGCCTTCAACAGCGGGATCAGCGGCAAAAGCGAGGTCGCGACATAGCAGCCGGTATTGGCGGTGATCCGCGCGGCCCGGATCGTCTCACGATAAACCTCGGGCAGGCCATAGGCGACCTCGGGCTGCACCTCCATCGCGGTATGCTCGATGCCATACCACTTGCGATAGGCGGCCGCATCGCGCAGCCGGAAATCGGCCGACAGATCCACCACCTTCACCGATTTCGGCAAGGTCTTGACCAGCCCATGCGTCACCCCATGCGGCAGCGCGCAAAACGCCAGATCGACGCCGGCAAAATCGATCTCCTCGATCGTGGTCAGCTTCGGCAGCTCGAGGTGGCGCAGATGCGGAAACACCTCCGCCATCGCCATCCCCGCCTTGCGATCGGCAGACAGCGCCACAATGCGCATCGACGGATGGTTCGTGATCAGGCGCACCAGCTCGGCCCCGGTATAGCCAGAGGCCCCCAGAATGGCGATCCGATGTGTCATGATCCGTCTCCTTGTCCCAAGCCCGGGACAAGGCGCCCGGGCAATCAGCCTAGTGCAATTCCTACACGCCTGCGTCGCGGGCGCGCCAGCATCAACAGCGCGATCCCGCCGCCCAGCAGGCCCAGCGTTCCGGGCAGCGGCACCGGCGACACACTGGGCGGCGGCGGCGGCAGCACCACCGCGGCTACATTCGACGGCACGTCTATCGAATACGCAAGGTTGCTTCCATAGGTAAAGTTCAGCCCCAGGTACAAGGTCCCGCTGAACGCGGACCCGAGCGACAGCGTCAGGCTCTGCGCGAAAGCGGAGGGCGAGGCGTTGTTGACCCCGAAAGCCCCCAGCGACGTGCCGCCATAGGGCGAATTCTGGAACGGCTGCCCGATGGAGTAGAGGATATTGCCCCCCGCCCCATAAAAGGACCAGCCATTCGACGGCCCCTGCTGCGTCACCCCGGCGGGCAGCGAAAAGCTGATCGTCAGCGTCTGCACCCCGGCCGGCAGCGCGGTCAGCGCAAGCTCGACCATCTGGTTGCTGCTGCCCGTTCCGGTGATCGTGGTAAAGCCCTGCCCGACCTGCGTCGGGGCTCTGTAGTCAGAGCTATAGGCACCGCCCACGCTCTGCGGCGTCAGCGTGGCCGCCCCGGCGGCACCGAGACCCACGACCAAACCCGCGACCAACGCGCCCGCAAGACGCATATTCCAGTTCCGACACATCCCAAAGGGCTCCCGCTGGCCCAGAATCAGGCCCACCTGCGAGATAGGCCCAGAGCATGGCGGGATCATGGCGAAACCACCCCGGATCGGGGTGAATCCCTGATCTATTCTCGGCGCTTATGCCGCCTCAAAGCTGATCCGCCGCCGCAGGAACTGCGTCGCCTTGTTCGACACGGACGCTGGCATCGCCCGGTGGTCAGGAATTTGCGACTGCGTGCCCGGCGCCCAGAAATTCCGGCCGCCGTAGCAGATAGTCGGCCAGGCTTTCGGCCACCAGATTGGCCTGCGAATAGACCCGCACCCCCGGCCCCAGCGCCTCCTGAAACACGCCCTGCAGCAGCGGATAATGCGTGCAGCCCAGAACGGCCGCCTGCGGCTTCGGCATCCGCCGCTTCAACGCCTCGACATGGCTGCGCACCAGCGCCTCGGCGAGGATCTCATCGCCCTGCTCGATCGCATCGACCACGCCGCCGCAGGGCTGCGCCTCGACATCGACGCCGATGGCGCGGAAGGCCAGTTCGCGCTGGAACGCCCGGCTCGACACCGTCGCGGGCGTCGCAAACAGCGCCACATGCTTCACCGCCACCTCGCGCGGCGGCGAGTTGTCGCCCCATTGCCGCTCGGTCAGCGCCTCGATCAGCGGCACGAAGACGCCCAGCACGCGCTTCCCTCGGCGGCAGCCAGGTCTCCTGCATCCGGCGCAGCGCGGCGGCACGAGGCGGTGTTGCAGGCGAGGATCACCAGATCGCAGCCCTCGGCCCACAGCCGCTCCACCGCGGCGCAGGTCAGATTGAAGATGTCATCGGGCGTGCGCACGCCATAGGGCGTATGGGCATTGTCGCCGAAATAGACGAAGGGCACATCCGGCAGCCGCGCTGCACCGCATCCAGAACCGTCAGGCCGCCCAGCCCGCTATCGAAAATGCCTACTGCCATCGTCGCCTCGTCCTGCCGGGCCTCTGTCAGGCCTTGTATTTCTCCTCGAATTCGTAGCCGTAGTCGTAGGACGCATCGGACTCGGGCGACAGCTCATAGGTCGCGCGGCGCAGGAAATCCATCATCGCCCGCGGCGTCGCTGCCGCAGCGGGTCGAGCCGCGCTGCGGCGATCGGCTCGCCGATCACCACTGCGCACGGGCTCACCGACCCGGCGCGGAATTCCTTGATCAGCAGCGCCACGCGCAGCGTCGGGTGCAGATGGCTCGACGACCTGGAACAAGCCGGCTGTTATGGCCCTCGAAAAACACCGGCACCACGGTCGCATTCGGACTTGCGCGATCATCTTCGCGGTGAAGTTGCGCCAGCCCGGGATCCATCGGCCGGCCGAAGGGCCGCGCGCGGTCGAGACCGTGCCGCCCGGAAACACCCCGATCGCGCCGCCCTCGCCCAGATAGCGCAAAGCGGTCGGCCCGGGTCTCGAGGTTCAGCTTCACCGCCTCCTTCGTCTCGTCAAAGGAGATCGGCAGGATCACGCGGTCCAGCTCGCGCGCCCGGCGAAAGACATTATGCGCAAGGATGCGGAAATCGCCCCGCACCCGGTCGAGCAAAAGCCCCATCATCAGCCCGTCGAGGATGCCATAGGGATGGTTCGCGATCAGCACCAGCGGCCCGTTCGCCGGGATATTGCGCCAGCGACGCCGCCGCACCACCTCCAGCGACAGCCCGTAGCGCTCGCGCGATCACCTCCCAGAAGCTGCGCCCGCGCGCCACCTCGAGCTCATAGCCCTCGGCGCGCCGGATCAGGCCGAGCCGCCCGGTGGTGTTCTCGATCGCGCGGATCATCACCCGCCCGCTGCGCGAGCGGGCCGAATAGGCATAGCTGATCTCGCGCGTGAGCGTGGTTGAGCGTCCATGCCGGCGCTCGTCGCGACGGCGCCTGCCCGCTTGACATAGCGCGATTCATCGCAGTCTCCGAATCAGCATTCAGATGACAATGTGACGCCGGAGATGACAGCTGCGACAGCGCCGCTACTCCGCCGCCTGCGCTGTCGGCGCGCCCCGGCGCGGAAGGCGCGCCAGCATCTCTTCGCGCCGCTTCGGCGGCCTTCTCGGCATATCGGCCTGCTTCACCGGGCCAAAGCCCCGGATCTGCAGCGGCAGTTCCGCAAGCGCCACCGCGAGATCCAGCTGTCTGCGGCGTGACGCTCGGCGCAGCACCTCGGCCATGTCGGCCTCGTATTGCGGTGATCAGCGCGCGCTCCATCCGCCGCTCCTCGGTGCGGCCGAACGGGTCGAACGGCGTGCCGCGCAACCCCTTCATCCGCGCCAGCAGCGGAAAGCCCGCATGCATCCAGGGCCCGAAGCTCGCGCTTCACCGGGCGGCCGTCGCGGCCCGTCTTGCGACAGGATCGGCGGCGCCAGATGGAAGGTCATGCGGAAATCGCCATCGAACTCGGCCCGCGCCTTGGCCTCGGTCTCCAGATGCAGCCGCGCCACCTCATATTCGTCCTTGTAGGACAAGAGCTTGTGATAGCCCAGCGCCACCGCCTCCTGCAGCCGCGCATCGGCGACACGTCCACCAGCGCGCGATAGCGCCGCGCCAGGCCGCTTGCGATTGATAGGCCGACAGATGCGCCTCGCGGAAGGCGATCCGTTCGTCCAGCGTCTTCGGCTTCTCGACCACCGTCGCGGGTGCAGCACCCGCGCCGCCTGATCGGGATGCAGCACCGCCCAGCGGCCCAGCTCGAAGGCGCGCTTGTTGCGCTCGACCGCGGCCTTGTTCAGCTCGATCGCCCGCAGGATCGCCTCTTGGCCAGCGGGATCAGCCCCATCTGCCAGGCCGCACCGAAGACCATCATGTTGGAATAGATCGAAGTCGCCCAGCAGCACGCGCGCCAGCTCGCGCGGCATCGAACAGCGCCAGCCGCTCCTGCAGCCGCGCCTCAAGAGCGAGCTGCAACCTGTCGAAAGGCAATGCGGAATTCCGTATTGCGGGTAAAGTCGCCGGTGATGATCTCATGGCTGTTCACCACCGCCCCGGTGCGTCCCGTGGTCATCAGGCCGAGCGTCTTGGCCCCGCCGTCACCACCAGATCGCCGCCGATCACCGCATCCGCCTCGCCCACCGCGACGCGGATCGCCGAGATATCGCTCGGGCCGTTCGGCGATGCCGGCAATGGATATGCACCGCGCCGCCCTTCTGGGCAAGGCCCGCCATCTCCATCATGCCCGCGCCCTTGCCGTCGATATGCGCGGCCATCGCAAGGATCGCGCCCACGGTCACGACGCCGGTGCCGCCGACCCCGGTGATGACCATGTTATGGGTGCCGTTGATCGCCGGCAGCACCGGGCGCGGGCAGATCCGGCAGGTCGACCTCTGCCGTCGCCGCCTTCTTCAGCTTGCGCCCCCTCAAGCGTCACGAACGACGGGCAAAACCCTTTGAGGCAAGAGAAATCCTTGTTGCAGGACGACTGGTCGATGGCCCGCTTGCGGCCCAGTTCGGTCTCCACCGGCACGATCGAGACGCAGTTCGACTGCACCCCGCAATCGCCGCAGCCTTCGCAGACATCGGTGTTGATGAAGACCCGCTTGTCGGGGTCCGGGAAAGTCGCCGCGCTTGCGGCGGCGGCGCTTTTCGGCGGCACAGGTCTGGATGTAAACGATGGCCGATACGCCCTTGATCTTGCTGAACTTCTCCTGCACCGGCATCAGGCTCGGCGCGCTCGAGCATCTCGATCCCCTGCGGGGAAGCGCGCCAGGATCGACATCTTCCTTCTCGTCATAGACGACGGCGATGTTCTCGACCCCCATCGCCTGCATCTCGCGCACGATCCGGTCGGCGGTCAGCCCGCCCTCGTTGGTCTGCCCGCCGGTCATCGCCACCGCATCGTTGAACAGGATCTTGTAGGTGATGTTGGTCCCCGCCGCCAAAGCCGCGCGGATCGCCTGCACGCCGGAATGGTTGTAGGTGCCGTCGCCGAGGTTCTGGAACACATGGTCGCGCTTGGAAAACGGCGCCTCGCCGACCCAGTTCGCGCCTTCGCCGCCCATCTGGGTGAAGCCCGACGGTCGACGCGGTCCATCCACTGCACCATGTAATGGCAGCCGATCCCGGCATAGGCGCGGCGCCCTCCGGCACCTTGGTCGAGGTGTTGTGCGGACAGCCCGAGCAGAAATAGGGCAGCCGCGCCGCGATCTCCTGGCGCGTTGTCGGCCTTGTCTGCGCCTCGTCAAGCCGTCGCAGCCCGGCGCGTCATGCGCGTCGGTGCCGCGGCCCTCCTCGATCAGGATCTCGCCCAGCTTCTCGGCGATCATGATCGGGTCGAGCGCATAGCGGGTCGGGAACAGCTCTACCTGGCGGCCATGCTCCCAGCTGTCGCCCTTGTGCCAGCCATAGACGCGGCGGCCGCGGCGGTCGTCGAAGATCGCCTCCTTGACCTGCACCTCGATCAGCTTGCGCTTTTCCTCGACCACGACGATCAGGTCGAGCCCTTCGGCCCATTCGTGGAAGACTTCCATGTCCAGCGGCCAGGCCTGCGCCGACCTTGTAGGTGGTGATCCCCAGCCGCTCGGCCTCGGCCTCATCGATCCCCAGAAGCGCCAGCGCGTGGACCAGATCGAGCCAGTTCTTGCCCGCCGCGACAAAGCCGATCTTCGCCCCCGGCTTGCCCCAGACCCGCTTGTCGATCCGGTTGGCGCGCGCGAACGCCTCGGCCGCGAAGCGCTTGTAGTCGATCATCCGCGCTTCCTGCGCACCGGCGTATCGACCAGCGCGGATGTTCAGCCCGCCCTGCGGCATGCTTGAAATCGGGCATCGACGAAGCTCAGCCGGTGCGGATCGCCATCGACCACCGCCGTCGCCTCGATCGTGTCCTTCATCGTCTTCAGGCCGACCCAGACGCCCGGCGAACCGGCTCAGCGCCCAGCCATAAAGGCCGAGGTCCAGCACCTCCTGCACCCCGGCGGGGCTGACGATCGGCATATAGGCATCGACCATCGCCCAGTCCGACTGGTGCAGCGTGGTCGAGGATTTCGCCGGTATGGTCATCGCCCATCGCCATCAGCACGCCGCCCGTGGCGGCGAGGTGCCCGCCATATTGGCATGCCGCATCACGTCGCCGGATCGGTCCACCCCCGGCCCCTTGCCGTACCAAAGCGCGAAGACGCCGTCGATACTTGCCCTCGCCGCGCAGTTCCGCCTGCTGGCTGCCCCAGATCGCCGTCGCCGCCAGATCCTCGTTCAGACCGGGCTGGAACAGCACATCCGCCGCCTCCAGCTCGCTTCGCGCGCCCGCGCCATCTGCATGTCGACCGCGCCCAGCGGCGATGCCGCGATAGCCGGTGACATAGCCCGCCGTGTTCAGCCCCGCCGCCGCAGTCCCGCGCCTTCTGCATCAGCATCAGCCGCACCAGCGCCTGCGTGCCGTTCAGCAAGACCGGTGATTTCGTCAGATCGAACCGATCCGATAGCTGGATCTCCTGCCTGCCCATCGCAGCACCTCCCATTGCTTTCTGTACACATCACCATGATAGGTCACAATTCTGACCTACAAAGAAGATTTTTCCCGACAACTTCATTTACACGACAGATAACGTGTCTAAGACAGCGCCTTCGATGTTAGCGTCTGTCAAATCTGAAAAGAGTTGCGTGATGGATTGGGACAAACTCAGAATATTTCATGCGGTTGCCGATGCCGGCAGCCTGACCCACGCAGGCGATGCGCTGCACCTGTCGCAATCCGCCGTCTCGCCGGCAGATCCGCGCGCTTGAGGAAAGCCTGAACACCACCCTGTTCCACCGCCATGCCCGCGGGCTGATTCTCACCGAACAGGGAGAATTGCTGTTCGAGGCGACCTCGTCGATGGTCAAACGCGCTCGACGCCGCCTCGGCCCGGATCCGCGACAGCGAGGATGAGGTCTTCGGCGAGCTGCGCGTGACCACCACCACCGGCTTCGGCACGCTCTGGCTCGCGCCGCGCCTGTCCGCGCTCTATGAGAAATACCCCGATCTCAAGATCGACCTGATGCTGGAAGAACGCGTGCTCGACCTGCCGATGCGCGAGGCCGATGTGGCGATCCGCATGAAGGAGCCATGCCAGGCCGACCTGATCCGCAAGCGGCTGATGAACATTCGCATGCGGCTTTATGCGTCGCGCGACTATCTCGCCGAAAACGGCATGCCGATGCAGCTCGAGGATCTGACCCCGTCACCGCCTGATCTGTCAGGCCGCCGCCACCCCGCAGGTCGCGGCGCGGCGCGGCGCTGGTGCAAACCCTCTTTGCCTATGACGTGCGCTCGACCCTGACGGTGAACAACTACTTCGGCGTGCTGCAGGCGGTGCTGGCCAACCTCGGCATCGGCGTCCTGCCGGACTACCTGACCGAGGATTTCCCCAATCTCGTCCGCGTGCTTGCCCGACGTCGAGTCGACCGAAGTGCCGGTCTTCCTCGCCTACCCCGAGGAGCTGCGCCATTCCAAGCGCGTGTCGGCCTTCCGCGATTTCGTCACCGAAGAAATCTTCGCGCATCGCCAGCGCATCCGCGACACCCACGACGCCGCTACCGGCTAGGCTGCGGCCGGCCGCCAGCCAGCCATGCGCCTGCCGCATATCCGGCATGAGCAGAACAAGGCCGATTTTCTCTTGATCGACGACAATCGGCACCCTAACTGCATCTGCAGAAGAGGATGGTTGACACTGTCTCATCGTCTTCTACCTCCCTGTTGGACTTAGGCCGAG
This sequence comes from uncultured Pseudomonadota bacterium, assembly GCA_963837565.1. GTDB lineage: Bacteria > Pseudomonadota > Alphaproteobacteria > Rhodobacterales > Rhodobacteraceae > Solirhodobacter. Next base: position 81,545 of record CAWIOC010000014.1, on the reverse strand, counting down.
CTTTTGCTCGGCCTTTTTTTTGCTTTGCAGCGATTTGCCTATAATTGCCGCAGTGCAGCACGGCGCTGGCGCTTTGCGCAGCAGGCCCGGGATGCGGGCCGTCGCACTTGCGCCTTTCAGCCCCACCGGCGACCCCGCCGCCAGCCCCGATCCGCGCGCAATATAATTTCAAAAAGAATCATGTTTTAAGTTCATAGTAACTATGTTACCGTTCAAGTTGTGGGGGCATCTTCAATACCAGTGGAGATTGCCATGATTATGAAAACCACCCTTTGGACCGCCCTTTGTGCCGCGGGCCTTACACTTTCAACAGGACCAGCCGCCCATGCGCTGAGCATCGGGGCGAATGTCGGCGGGATCAGCGCGGGCGTCGGGATCGGCGGCGGCAGCGGAGGCATCGGTGCCGGCGCGGGTGTCGGGGTCGGCGGTGTCGGCGTCGGTGCGGGCGCGGGGATCGGCGGCGGCGGTGTCGGCGTCGGTGCGGGCATCGGCCTGGGCGGCGGCTCTGGTTCGGGCTCCTCCGGCACCAGCTTCTCCGGCTCTGACGGCGTCAGCGCAAGCGTCGGGGTCGGCCTTGGCGGTGCCTCCGATTCCGGACTCGGCGCAAGCGTCGGGGTTGGCCTCGGCGACACCGGGGTGGGCGTCGGGGTTGGCATCGGCGGCACCGGCGGGACACCCGGAACACCCGGCACACCGGGAACGCCCGGCACCCCCGGCACGCCGGGCACCGTGCAGCCGATCCTGCTCGGGACCCAGGGCCAGCCCGGGATATCCCCGGTCCCCCTGACCAAACTGCCCCTCGCATTGATGTTGATCTCGTCCGACGACAAGCCGCTCGGCACGGTCGAATCCTACACCGTTTCGCGCGACGGAAGCGCACGGTTGAGGGTGCATCTCGTGCCCCAGCTCGGCGCGGCCATGGCCTATGCAACCGTCCTGCTGCCGGAACCCCCGGCACAACATGAACCGGTCCGGATCACCCTGTCACGGGCACGCTTCCTGCAATCGCTCTGACGCAGGCACGGACCAAAGCAAAACTCTGACGGGACGGGGCCATGGCGCCCCGCCCCGCTGGCCCAAAGCGCGATTTCCGCCTTCCCTCGCCCCGCCCGAGCGCATAAAACGCCGGCAAAGGGCGATGGGAGCATGGATATGGAAGAGCCGAAGATCACCGAGGCACTGGTGGCCGCGCACGGGCTGAAGCCCGACGAATACCAGCGCCTGCTCGGCATCATCGGGCGCGAGCCGACCTTCACCGAGCTTGGCATCTTCTCGGCGATGTGGAACGAGCATTGTTCCTACAAATCCTCCAAGAAATGGCTGCGCACCCTGCCCACCACCGGCCCGCAGGTGATCTGCGGCCCGGGCGAGAACGCGGGCGTCGTCGATATCGGCGACGGTCAGGCCGTGGTCTTCAAGATGGAAAGCCACAACCACCCCTCCTATATCGAGCCGTATCAGGGCGCGGCGACCGGCGTCGGCGGCATCCTGCGCGACGTCTTCACCATGGGCGCGCGCCCCATCGCGGCGATGAACGCCCTCAGCTTCGGCGACGCCCGAGCCATCCCAAGACCGCGCATCTGGTCAAAGGCGTGGTCGAGGGCGTCGGCGGCTATGGCAATGCCTTCGGCGTGCCCACGGTGGGCGGCGAGGTGCGCTTTCACCGCTCCTATAACGGCAACTGCCTGGTCAACGCCTTTGCGGCGGGCCTCGCCGATGCCGACAAGATCTTCTACTCGGCCGCCTCGGGCGTCGGCATGCCGGTGGTCTACCTCGGCGCCAAGACCGGCCGCGACGGCGTCGGCGGCGCCACCATGGCCTCGGCCGAATTCGACGACACGATCGAGGAAAAGCGCCCCACCGTGCAGGTCGGCGACCCTTTCACCGAAAAGCGCCTGATGGAGGCCTGCCTGGAACTGATGGCAGACCGGCGCGGTGATCTCGATTCAGGACATGGGCGCCGCCGGCCTGACCTGTTCCGCCGTCGAGATGGGCGACAAGGGCGGCCTCGGCATCCGGCTCAACCTCGACCGCGTGCCGGTGCGCGAACCCAACATGACCGCCTATGAGATGATGCTGTCGGAATCGCAGGAACGCATGCTCATGGTGCTGCAAGCCCCGAGAAGGAGGCCGAGGCCAAGGCCGTCTTCGACAAATGGGATCTCGACTTCGCCATGGTCGGCGAGACCATCGCCGAAGACCGCTTCCTGATCCTGCACGGCAACGAGATCAAGGCCGACCTGCCGCTGTCGAAGCTCGTCCTCCTCCGCCCCGGAATACGACCGTCCCTGGGTCGAGACCCCGCCCGCCGCCGCGATGGACCCGGTCCCGCAGATCGACCCGATCGACGCGTTGCGCGCGCTGATCGGCTCGCCCGAACTACGCCCACAAATCCTGGGTATGGGAGCAATATGACAGCCAGGTCATGGCCGACACGCTCCGCACCCCCGGCCTCGGCGCCGGCGTGGTCCGCGTCCATGGCACGCCCAAGGCGCTCGCCTTCACCTCCGACGTGACGCCGCGCTATGTCAAGGCCAACCCTTTCGAGGGCGGCAAACAGGCGGTGGCCGAGGCCTGGCGCAACCTCGTCGCCGTGCGGCGCCACGCCCCTTGCCGCGACCGACAACCTGAACTTCGGCAACCCCGAAAAGCCGGAGATCATGGGCCAGTTCGTCGGCGCGATCAAAGGCATCGGCGCGGCCTGTATCGCGCTCGACATGCCGATCGTCTCGGGCAATGTCTCGCTTTACAACGAAACCGACGGCACCGGCATCCTGCCCACCCCGACCATCGGCGCGGTGGGCCTGCTGACCTCGCTCGACGACCTGATCGCGGGCCAGCCCGCAGGATGGCGAACTTGCCCTGGTGATCGGCGAAACCCTCGGCCACCTCGGCCAGTCCGCCCTGCTGGCAGAGGTCTTCCACCGCGAAGACGGCGACGCCCCGCCGGTCGACCTCGCCGCCGAACGCCGCAACGGCGATTTCCTGCTCGCCAATCGCCACCTCTTCAGCGCCGCCACCGACCTCTCCGACGGCGGCCTGGCGCTGGCCGCCTTCGAGATGGCCGAAGCCGCCGGCCTCGGCTTCACCCTCGAAAGCCGGGACATGGCGCAACTCTTCGGCGAAGATCAGGCCCGCTACCTGATCTCCTGCTCCTTCGATCAGGCCGAGGCGCTGATGTCCGCGGCCACCGCCGCAGGCGTGCCCCTCGCCACCGTCGGCCGCTTCGGTGGCGGCACCATCACCCTGGGCGGCGCCACGGCCGCGCTGGCAGACCTGTCCGCGATCTACCGCACCGCCTTCGAGAAAGCCGTCGGCTGACCGCCGATTTGATCGCCCATTTTCTGCCCGAAAATATCCTCGGGGGTCTCCAAAGGGGGCAGACAGCCCCCTTGGTCGGGGGGTGCGGGGGGCAGACAGCCCCCCGCTCGTACCCTCTCGCGACGGTTCACCTTGCAGCGCCCCCCCGCACGTCCTAGATTTGGTATCATCCCCTGCAGGACTCCCGCCCGATGGCCATGGAAGCACAAGATATCGAAAACCTCATCCGCGCCACCTTTCCCAAGGCACGGATCACGATCACCGACCTCGCCGGTGACGGCAACCACTGGGCGGCCGAGGTGATCGACGAAAGCTTTCGCGGCCAGAACCGGGTGCAACAACAACGCGCGGTCTATGCCGCGCTGAAGGGCAAGATGGACGGCGCGCATGGCGAACTGCACGCGCTCGCCCTCACCACCAAAGCGCCGGACTGACCCCGGCCATACCGAAAGGGCTCGCAGATGAGCGCGGAAGACACGATCAGACAGACGGTATCGAAAAACGATGTCGTGCTCTTCATGAAGGGCACCAAATCGATGCCGCAATGCGGCTTCTCCAGCCGCGTCGCGGGCGTGCTGAACTACATGGGCGTCGAATATGCCGACGTCGACGTCCTCGCCAATGCGGAAATCCGTCAGGGCATCAAGGAGTTCTCCGACTGGCCGACGATCCCGCAGCTCTATGTCAAGGGCGAATTCGTCGGCGGCTGCGACATCATCACCGAGATGACCCTGTCCGGCGAACTCGACGCGCTGTTCGAGGCCAAGGGCGTGACCTATGACAAGGACGCCGCCAACAAGATCCGCGAAGCCAACGGCTGAACCGCGACTCAACCCGGAAAAAGCCAAGGCCCGACGCCTCCCGCGCCGGGCCTTCTGCATTGCGACCCCTGGCCTTGGTTCGCGAACAAAGTCAAAACCCGTAGGGCGGGGTTCACCCCGCCAATCGCGCCACGGCGGGGCGCACCCCGCCCTGCCGCATCTGGCGCCAGCGCCTCACACCGCCGCCTGCACCCGCTCATCCAGCGCGGCGGCAACCGCCTCGGCCCGGGCCGCCATCTCGGCCAGGCTTTCGCGCAGCTCCCTCGGCACCACCGCCACCTCGATCCGTTCCGGCGCCGGCCCCGGGCGGGCCTTCAGCGCGGCGATCTCGGCCTCCAGCGCGGTGACCTTCTCGGTCTGCACCCGCAGCTGATCCTCGCTGCCCGCGGTGCGGTCGGCCAGCATCAGCCCGGCCATCAACAGCATCCGGCTTTCCGGCATGCGCCCGATCTGGGCCAGAATCACCTGCGCCTCGGTATCCAGCATCTGCGATGCGGCGCGCAGGAAATGCTCCTCGCCCGGCTGACAGGCCACCTCGAACTGGCGGCCGCCGATGGCAATCGTCACTTCAGGCATCGGACACCTCCTCGATCAGCGGTTGCAGCTCGCCCAGGATCTGATCGAGCTCGGCGATCTCGGCGGCGCGGGCGACCCGCAACGACTCGAGCTCTGCCGCCATGCTCTTGTTCACCAGCGCAGGGTCGGACACGCCGCGCGCCATCGCCTCGCGCATCGCGCCGATGGTTTCGCGCAGCTGCACATTGACCTGCTTCAGCCGCTGCACCTCGACCCCCTGCCCGTCGATCTGCCGGGTCAGCGCCTCGACCCGCGTCTCCAGCTCGGGCAGCAGCGCCTCGTGTTTCTTGTGCAGCACCCGGACCCGCTCGGTCAGTTGCGCATTGGCATCCTTCTCCGCCTGCAGCGCCTCTTCCAGCCGCGCGATCTCGGCGCCGCGATCCGGCGCAACCACCGACGCTGGCGCATCGCCTGCCGGCGGCAGCGCCTCGATCCCGGCGCCGATCCGGTCAAGCGCCTGCGAGAGACGGCGCTCCAACTCGAAAACCTCGTTCATACGGCCCGCTCCCTCTCCGTTTGGGGGGTCATCTTCCTCGGGGTGGGCGGCGCGCGCAAGGCACGCCCGACTCACCCATTCCCTTGGTTTTACGATGTTCCCCCAAAGGTTCAATCATTTACGGCCCGAAACGCAGGTAAACCCCGACAGTATAGGCCCGCTGCCGCCGATGACACCGCTATTGCTTGATCTCGGCCCAGAGGTTGATATGACGCTTTCTGACTGCAAAATCGCCCAAAACCCCTTTGGAGGAGAGACAAAGTGGATATCGCCAGCCTGCGCCAGAAGCACCCGGACCACTGGATGAAAGCCTGCGCGATCCGCATGCTCGCCGTCGACGCGGTCGCTGCCGCCAACTCCGGGCACTCCGGCATGCCGATGGGCATGGCCGATATCGCCACCGTGCTGTTCTCCAAACATCTGAAATTCGACGCGCGCCAGCCGCACTGGGCCGACCGTGACCGCTTCATCGTCTCCAACGGTCACGGCTCGATGCTGCTCTATGCGCTGCTGTACCTCACCGGCTCGCCGGACATGACGATCGAGCAGATCCGCAATTTCCGGCAATGGGGCTCGAAAACCGCGGGCCACCCGGAATACGGCCACGCGCAGGGCATCGAGACGACGACCGGCCCGCTCGGCCAGGGCATCGCCAATTCCGTGGGCTTCGCCATCGCGGAAGAGGCGCTGCGGGCCCGCTTCGGCCGCAAGATCGTCGACCACCACACCTGGGTCTTCGCCGGTGACGGCTGCCTGATGGAAGGCATCAGCCACGAGGCCATCGCCCTTGCCGGGATGCAGAAGCTCAACCGCCTGATCGTCTGCTGGGACAACAACTCGATCTCGATCGACGGCAAGGTCGGCCTCGCCGATATCACCGACCAGCGCGCCCGCTTCGCCGCCGCCGGCTGGACCGTGCTGCATTGCGACGGCCACGATCCCGATGACATCGACCGCGCCATGACCGAGGCGAAGACCTCGGACAAGCCGGTCTTCATCGACTGCAAGACCCATATCGCGCTCGGATCTTCCGCGCAGGACACCGCCAAGGGCCACGGCGCGCTGTCCGACCCCAAGGTGGTCGCCGACATCCGCAGCACCTATGGCTGGACCGAGGCCGCCTTCGTCATCCCCCCCGCCCTGAAGGCGGAATGGGAGGCGATCGGTGCCCGCGGCGGGCAGGCCCGCGGCGAATGGGAAGGCCGCTTCGCCGACCTCTCGGCGCAGCGCCGCGAAGAGTTCGAACGGGTGATGGGCCATGATGCCCCGAAAAAGCTGCCCGCCCTGATCCGCGCGCTGAAAAAGCAGATCTCCGAGGCCAAGCCCAAGGTCGCCACCCGCAAAAGCTCTGAAATGGTGCTCGAGGTGGTCAACCCGTCGATGCCGGAAACCTTCGGCGGCTCGGCCGACCTGACCGGCTCGAACAATACGCTGACCCCCGATCTCGGGATCTTCTCGCCCGAGAACCGCAAGGGCCGCTACGTCCATTACGGGATCCGCGAACATGGCATGGCGGCGGCGATGAACGGCATCGTGCTGCACGGCGGGTTGCGCCCCTATGGCGGCACCTTCTTCTGCTTCACCGACTACGCCCGCCCGGCGATGCGGCTTTCGGCGCTGATGGGCGTGCCCACGATCTATGTCATGACGCATGACTCGATCGGCCTTGGCGAAGACGGCCCGACCCATCAGCCGATCGAGCATCTGGCAATCTGTCGCGCCACGCCCAACACCTGGACCTTCCGCCCCGCCGATACGGTGGAAACCGCCGAAGCCTGGGAACTCGCGCTGACCGCCAAGAAGACCCCCTCGGTTCTCGTCCTGTCGCGCCAGAACCTGCCCACCGTGCGCACCACGCACACCGGCAAGAACCTCACCGCCCAGGGCGCCTATGTCCTGGCCGAGGCGACCGGCAAACGTCAGGCGATCCTGATCGCCACCGGCTCCGAGGTCGAGATCGCCCTGAAGGCCCGCGATCTGCTGGAAGCCGAGGGGATCGGCACCCGCGTCGTCTCCGCCCCCTGCCTCGACCTCTTCGCCGAGCAGCCAGAGGCCTATCGCAAGAAGATCCTGCCCGCCGGCCCGGTCCGCGTCGCCATCGAGGCCGCCAGCCCCTTCGGCTGGGACCGCTGGCTGACCGGTGAGCGCGGCAAATCGAACAAGGCAGGCTTCATCGGGATGGAGGGCTTCGGCGCCTCCGCTCCGGCCGAGGTGCTCTACAAGGAATTCGGCATCACCGCCGAGGCAACGGTGGCGAAGGTCAAATCCCTGCTCTGATATTGGCAAGGGGCGCCGCACAGCCGGCGCCCCTTCTCAGATCTGTGATCCCCGCAAACGTCACGCGTCATCCCCGCCAAAGTCACGCGTCATCCCCGCGAAGGCGGGGACCTCCCACCACCAGACCCGCCCCTGCCCCGCGCGACCCTGAAGAGCGCGCGCGCTTGGCCAGAGATCCCCGCCTGCGCGGGGATGACACCCTGTCCCATGCCTGCCCGGGAAACAGCAGCGGCGCGGCCCTCTGTCCCGACATCCGGTAGGGCGGGGTTCACCCCGCCGCCACCGCCACCCTCACCGCCCCGGCATCAGCGCGAACCGCTTCGCCCCATTCGCGAACACCACCAGACAGCCCCCGGCAATCGCCCAGTTCTTCACGAAAATGCTGATCTGCCAGGGATCGCTCGGGATCCAGTGAAAATAGCTCGTCACCATGCAGTAGCCGGCCAGCAAGAACGCCACCGGCCGCACCCAGACCCCCAAAATCAGCGCCGCCGCCGCCGCTGCATTGAACGCCAGCGCCGGCCAGACCAGCGCAACAGGCCAGCCCGCCCCGGCCAGCAATCCCTCGACCTCGCCCGGCGACAGCGTCTTTTGCAGCGCGCCTGCGACAAAAAGCGCGGCAATCAGCACGCGCCCCAGAAAATCCGCCAAATCGTCCATTCTCACCCCTTAAAGCACCGTCCCCCGCCGTGACCTAGCGCCGCCGCGCCGCCAGACCACCATCGCATACCGCGAAGGGCTTCAACCCTCCGTCAAACCGGTCTAAAGTCCGCCCCGACCCGGGACCGCCCGGCAGACCCGGACGCAGGACCCGTGACAGACCGCATCGCCTTCATCCTCGCGTTCATCATCCTGGCCGTGCTCCTAGCCGACCACTTCTTCTTCCACATCGGCCTGCTCGTCTTCATCGGGCGCAAGGTCACCGACTTCATCGATTTCCTGGAGTTCTGGCGATAGCCCGCCAGACCCATTGACCAGAGCCATAAAATGACGATGTTAGCGGTAACAATCCCGCTCCATCGCCCACACTGCCAAGAGGAGGCGTGAATGACAGTCAAAGTAGCCATCAACGGGTTCGGCCGCATCGGCCGCAACGTCCTGCGCTCGATCATCGAATCCGGCCGCACCGATATCGAGGTCGTGGCGATCAACGATCTCGGCCCGGTCGAAACCAACGCGCATCTGATGCGCTTCGATTCGGTGCACGGCCGCTTCCCCGGCACCGTCACCACGACGGCGACCACCATCGACGTCGGCCGTGGCCCGATCGAGGTGACGGCGCTGCGCAACCCCGCCGACCTGCCCTGGAAACACGTCGACATCGTGCTCGAATGCACCGGCATCTTCACCGACAAGGACAAGGCCAAGATCCACCTCGAAAACGGCGCGCGCCGCGTCCTCGTCTCGGCGCCCTCGAATGGTGCCGACAAGACCATCGTCTTCGGCGTGAACGACAAGACGCTGACCAAGGACGACCTGATCGTCTCGAATGCCTCCTGCACCACCAACTGCCTGTCGCCGGTGGCCTATGTCCTGAACAATGCCATCGGCATCACCAAGGGCTTCATGACCACGATCCACAGCTATACCGGCGACCAGCCGACGCTCGACACGATGCACAAGGATCTCTATCGCGCCCGCGCCGCCGCGCTCTCGATGATCCCGACCTCGACCGGGGCGGCCAAGGCCGTGGGCCTCGTGCTGCCGGAACTGAAGGGCAAGCTCGACGGCGTCGCGATCCGGGTGCCCACTCCCAATGTCTCGGTGGTCGATCTGGTGTTCGAAGCCTCGCGCGCCACCTCGGTCGAAGAGGTCAACGCCGCGATCCGCGCCGCCGCCGATGGCCCGCTGAAAGGCATCCTCGGCTATACCGACCAGCCCAATGTCAGCCACGACTTCAACCATGATCCGCATTCCTCGATCTTCCACATGGATCAAACCAAGGTCTTGGACGGCAATATGGTGCGCATTCTCAGCTGGTATGACAACGAATGGGGCTTCTCGAGCCGCATGGCCGACACGGCCGTGGCGATGGGCAAGCTGATTTAAGTCAGACTCTGTGACATTTCCGAAACGGGCGCCGGACCCCTCCGGCGCCCGTTTTTCATTAGATACGGCGTATTTGAACGAGCTATGCGTCCAGCGCATATCGACTTGGTGGATCGCCGCGTTGTCCCGCGCCGCCGCATGACCAAATGTCATTGCGACGACGAAAGGGTCGCCGCTTCGATCCGAAAGGGACAGACACCATGAAAACGCTCGTATCCACGCTGGGCAATGCCGCCCGCAACCGCCTGAACTACATCCGCACCGTCGCGGCCCTCGAACGCCTGTCGCTCGAGCAGCGCCTCGACATCGACATCTACCAGGGCGACATCCGCCACATCGCGCGCCGCGCGGTCTACGGCGCCTGAGGCGCCCGGGCCGTTCCGGCCGGGCGCCAGAAAATCAAAGAAAGGATCTCAGCAATGGCATCCCTCCTCTCCCGCTTCCGTCTCGCGGCGCAGAACCGCGCCGCCTACCGCCGCATGCTGGCCGAGCTTTCGGCCTATACCACCAGCGAACTGAGCGAGCTCTATCTGACGCGTCACGATCTGCCGCGCCTCGCCTATCGAACCGTCTACGGCGCCTGAAGCGCCAGCTCTTGAAAGGACCACTGCCATGTCAATCCTGACCCGCATCCGCATCGCCGCCCGCAACCGCCGGGCCTACAACCGCACCATCGCCGAACTGCAGAACCTGCCCGGCGAGGCGCTGCGCGACCTGCGCATCAGCCGCAGCGATATCCCGCGCGTGGCGCATGACGCCGTCTACGGCGGCTGAGCCCGACGCCGCGGGGGGCTGTCTGCCCCCCGCACCCCCCGAGAGTATTTTTGCCAGGAAGAAGGGCAAACGCCCGCTCCTGCGTCATTTCTTCCGTTCCCAAATATCCCGGGGGACATGCCGCAGGCATGGGGGGCAGAGCCCCCGTCTACCGCAGCCGCTCGAGCAGCGCCTCGCGCACCTGCGGCGTCACGAAATGGGTGATGTCGCCGCCCAGCCGGGCGATTTCCTTGACCAGTTTCGAGGCGATCGCCTGATGCCGCGCCTCGGCCATCAGGAACACCGTCTCGATGCTTGAATCGAGCACGCGGTTCATGCCGACCATCTGATATTCATATTCGAAATCCGCCACCGCCCGCAGGCCACGGATGATCACCCCGGCGCCCACGTCGCGGGCGCAGTCGATCAGCAGGTTCTCGAACGGATGCACGATGATCTCGATCCCGGCCTTGCGCGCCAGCCCTTCGCATTCCGCCTCGACCATCGCGACACGCTCTTCCAGCGTGAACAGTCGGGCCCTTGTCGCGGTTGATCGCGACGCCGATCACCAAACGGTCGACCAGCGCCGCAGCGCGGCTGATGATATCGATATGTCCCAGGGTGATCGGGTCGAAGGTGCCCGGGTAAAGTCCGATGCGCATGCGGGTCCTCCCAAGCTGCCAGGCGCACGCAACAATATTGCGCGGGTCTTTGCAAGGGGGGCCGTGTCAGAAGCCCTTGATCATGCCTTCCAGCGCATCCTTTTCCATCGCCAGTTCCGACAGCCGCGCCTTGACCACATCACCGATCGAGATCAGGCCGACCATCTCGGTCCCCTCCATCACCGGCATGTGGCGAAACCGCCCCTCGGTCATCCGCAGCATGACGGTATCGACGCTGTCGTCGCGGCCGCAGCTGACGATCTTCGCCGTCATCATCGTCTCGACGGTATCGCCGAGACAGGCCACGCCGCGCCGCCCCAGCTCGCGCACCACGTCGCGTTCAGACAGGATACCCGCCACCTGCTTGCCATCGGATGAGACGATCACCGCCCCGATCCGGCGCGTCGACAGCATCTCGACCGCCTTGGCGACAGAGCTGCCCGGCTGCACCGTCACCACGCCATCATCCGCTTTCGCCTTCAGAATTTGCTGAACCAGCATAGGGTCACCCTCCTCCAAGGTTGCCGGGTTCAGCGTCGGCCCGCCGCAACACTCTGTCAAGGTTTCCCTCGCAAAGCGTTAGAGGCTCTGCGAAATTGCGCCATATCCCGCGGTCGGAATGCGGCGCCTATCCGGCCTGCTCGGCCAACTGACCTTCCAGCCGCGCCACCTCGCGGCGCACGCCCGCGGCCAGCAGATCGGCGAAGCGGTTCAGCCGCTCGACGCGGCGGTCATCGGCATGGCGGATCAGATAGAAGGCCCGCGTCAGCGCGACCTGATCGACCAGCACCCGCTCGACCTCGGGCGCCGAGGGCAGCGCGAAATCATGCACCACCGCCACGCCCGCGCCCTGCCGCACCCAGTTCAGCTGCACCGTCACCGAGTTCGAGGCGAGCGGCACCGCCGCGCGCGCCGACCTCGCCGAGATAATCCAGCTCCTTGTCGAAGATCATGTCGGCGATATAGCCGACGACGCGATGCGCCCGCAGGTCGGCCGGCGCACGGATCGGCGGGTGGCGCGACAGATAGTCCCGGCTGGCCGCCAGATGCAGGTGATAATCGGTCAGCTTCTGCACCGTCAGCCGCCCGGCCTCGGGGCGGCTGACGGCGACCGCCATGTCCGCCTCGCGCTTGGACAGGTTGAAGACCCGCGGCAAGGCGACGATCTGCACCTCGAGCCCCGGATTGGCATCGCAGATCGCCGCCACCACCTGCGGCAGCACGAAGTTCGCGCAGCCATCCGGCGCGCCGATGCGGATCTGGCCGGACAATTGCCCGGCCTCGCCGCGCACCTCCTCGCAGCGCGCCCGCCACCGCCTGCTCGGCGCGCACGGCATGGTCGAGAAGCCGCGCGCCCTCTTCCGTCAGCGCATAGCCCTGCGGGCTTTTGGTGAAGAGCCGCGCGCCAAGCGCCTCTTCCAGCCGGGCGATGCGGCGACCCACCGTCGCCGGGTCGATGCTGCAGATCGCGCCCGGCCCGGCTCAGGCTTTCGGCCCGCGCCACCGCGAGGAAAATGCGCAGATCGTCCCAGTCCGCCATGCCCACCCCTGCAAATCTGCAAAACGCTTTTGAGACTATTGCCCCTTTTCCAGGCAAAAACGCAAGCCTATTGTGCCCCCAACCTTTACGAGGAGGACCCGATGCAAGAGCTCTCCCACTGGATCAACGGCAAACACGTCAAGGGCACGTCCGGGCCGTTTCGCCGATGTCTTGAACCCGGCCACCGGCGAAGTGCAGGCCCGCGTGCCGCTCGCGTCAAAAGCCGAGCTTGACGCGGCCGTGGCCGACGCCGCCAAGGCGCAGGCCGAAATGGGGCGCCACCAACCCGCAGCGCCGCGCCCGCGTGATGATGGAATTCGTCCGCCTGTTGAACCGCGACATGGAAAAGCTGGCCGAGGCGCTGTCGCGCGAACATGGCAAGACCATCCCCGACGCCAAGGGCGATGTGCAGCGCGGCCTTGAAGTGATCGAATTCTGCATCGGCGCGCCGCAGCTGCTGAAGGGCGAGTTCACCGACAGCGCCGGCCCCGGCATCGACATGTATTCGATGCGCCAGCCGCTGGGCGTCGCCGCCGGCATCACGCCGTTCAACTTCCCCGCCATGATCCCGCTGTGGAAAATGGGCCCGGCACTGGCCTGCGGCAATGCCTTCATCCTGAAGCCGTCGGAACGTGACCCCTCGGTGCCGCTGATGCTGGCCGAACTGCTGCAGGAAGCCGGCCTGCCGGACGGCGTGCTGCAGGTGATCAACGGCGACAAGGAATCGGTCGACGCGATCCTCGACAACCCGACGATCGCCGCCATCGGCTTTGTCGGCTCGACCCCGATCGCGGAATACATCTATGGCCGCGGCTGCTCGAACGGCAAACGCGTGCAATGCTTCGGCGGCGCCAAGAACCACATGATCATCATGCCCGATGCCGATCATGGATCAGGCCGCGGATGCGCTGGTCGGCGCCGGGCTACGGGGCGGCGGGCGAACGCTGCATGGCGATCTCGGTCGCGGTGCCGGTGGGGGACAAGACCGCCGACGCGCTGATCGAACGCCTGATCCCGCGCATCGAGAAGCTGAAGGTCGGCCCCTATACCGCCGGCAATGATGTGGATTACGGCCCGGTCGTCACCGCCGCCGCCAAGGCCAACATCCTGAAACTGGTCGACTCCGGCGTGGCACAGGGCGCGAAACTGGTCGTCGACGGGCGCGATTTCAAGCTGCAGGGCTATGAGAACGGCTTCTTCGTCGGCCCGCACCTGTTCGACCATGTCACCACCGACATGGAGATCTACCGCAAGGAGATCTTCGGGCCGGTCCTCTCGACCGTCCGCGCCAAGACCTATGAAGAGGCGCTGGGCTATGCGATGGACAACGAATACGGCAACGGCACCGCGATCTTCACCCGCGACGGCGACACCGCGCGCGATTTCGCCAGCCGGATCAACGTCGGCATGATCGGCATCAACGTGCCGATCCCGGTGCCGCTGGCCTATCACACCTTCGGCGGCTGGAAGAAATCCGGCTTTGGCGACCTGAACCAGCACGGACCGGATGCGTTCCGCTTCTACACCAGGACCAAGACCGTCACCTCGCGCTGGCCCTCCGGAATCAGGCAGGGTGGCGAGTTCAACTTCAAGCCGATGGACTGACGCCGGCGGCGGGGGGCTTTCCGCCCCCCGCACCCCCCGAGGATATTTCGGGGCAGAAAATGAGCAGGGCCGCCAGTATAACAGCGGTGGCTCTGCCCCGCGCAGCACTGCCACCTTGGGAGGGGTCGTATGGATTTCGCGCTGAGTGAAGAGCAACAGGCCATCTTCGACATGGCCCATGCCTTCGGGCAGGAAGAGATCGCCCCGCATGCGCGGGCCTGGGAGCGTGAGGGCTGCATCCCGAAAGACCTCTGGCCAAAACTCGGCGCGCTCGGCCTCGGCGGGCTTTATGTGAGCGAGGAGAACGGCGGCTCGGCGCTGACCCGGCTGGATGCGACCCTGGTGTTCGAGGCCCTGGCTGCGGCCTGCCCCGCGGTCAGCGCCTTCCTCTCGATCCACAACATGTGCGCCGCGATGATCGACAGCTATGGCAGCGCTGCGCTGAAAGCGCGCCTGCTGCCCGGCGCCTGTGCGATGGACACGGTGTTGTCCTATTGCCTGACCGAGCCCAATTCCGGCTCTGACGCGGCCGCCCTGCGCAGCCGGGCCGAGCGCACCAATGATGGCTACAGCCTGAGCGGGACGAAATCCTTCATCTCGGGCGGCGGCTATTCGGATGCCTATATCGTCATGGCCCGCACCGGGGCCGAAGGGCCGCGCGGCATCTCGGCGCTGCTGGTCGAGGCGGGCACGCCGGGGCTGTCCTTCGGCGGGCTCGAGGACAAGATGGGCTGGCGCGCGCAACCGACGCGCTCGGTGCAGCTTGACGCCTGCGCGGTGCCCGCGGGCAACCTGCTCGGCGAAGAGGGGCGCGGTTTCGCCTATGCGATGGCCGGGCTCGACGGCGGGCGGCTGAACATCGCGGCCTCTGCGCTTGGCGCGGCGCAGCAGGCGCTGACGAAAACGCTGGCCTATATGGCCGAACGCCAGGCCTTCGGCCAGAGCCTCGACCAGTTTCAGGCGCTGCAATTCCGGCTCGCCGAGATGGAGGTCAGGCTGCAGACCTCGCGCGTGTTCCTGCGCCAGGCGGCCTGGAAGCTCGATCAGCGTGCGCCCGATGCCACGATGCATTGCGCGATGGCCAAGCTGCATGTCACCGATGCCGCCTTCGAGGTCGCCAACCAATGCCTGCAACTGCACGGCGGCTATGGCTACCTTGCCGATTACGGCATCGAGAAGATCGTCCGCGACCTGCGCGTGCACCAGATCCTGGAAGGCACCAATGAGATCATGCGCCTGATCATCTCGCGCCAGATGCTGGCGGGGCACGCCTGATGGCGGCCGTCCAGACCCGGATCGAGGGCCGCGCCGGCCGCATCACCCTGACCCGGCCCGAGGCGCTGAACGCGCTGACGCATGAGATGTGCCTGGCGATCGATGCAGCCCTGATCGCCTGGCGCGACGATCCCGCCGTCTCGCTGGTGATCCTCGATGCCGAGGGCGCGCGCGCCTTCTGTGCCGGGGGCGATATCGCCGCCGTCTACCATGCCGCGAAAGCGCGGCGAATACGCCGGTGCCCGCGCCTTCTGGCGCGACGAATACCGGATGAACGCGCGGCTCGCCGAATATCCCAAACCCGTCGTCGCCCTGATGCAGGGCTTCGTCATGGGCGGCGGCGTCGGCCTCGGCTGCCACGGCCACCCGCGCGTGGTCGGCGAAAGCACGCAGATGGCGATGCCGGAATGCGGTATCGGCCTGATCCCGGATGTCGGCGGCACCTATCTGCTGGCCCGCGCGCCGGGGCATCTGGGGGATTACCTCGGCCTGACCGGGGCGCGGATGGGGCCCGCCGATGCGATCCACGCAGGCTTCGCCGATCATTTCGTGCCCGAGGCCGACTGGCCCGCCCTGCTCGCCCGCCTCATCGCGGGCGAAGCCGATGCCGTGGCCGAGATGGCGCAAACCCCGCCCGAGGGCCGCCTCACCCCGGCGCTGGCGCAGATCGAGGCCGCCTTCTCGGCCCCGACCTTTGCCGAGATCCGCGCCCGGCTCGACGGCCCCTCGGAATTCGCGGCAGAGACCCGCAAGGTGCTCGACCGCAACGCGCCGCTGTCGCTTGCCTGCACCCTCGCCATGGTCCGCGCCCAGCGCGCCGCGCCGGACCTGCGCCGGGCGCTCGCCGCCGAATACCGCTACACCTACCGCGCGCCCACCGAGCCCGACCTGATCGAGGGCATCCGTGCCGCCGTCATCGACAAGGACCGCACCCCGCAGTGGCGCCACACCGGCATCACCGATCCGGCCGAGGTCGCCGCCATGCTGGCCCCGCTCGGGCCCGACGAATTGACCTTTCAGGAGGATTGACCATGAAGATCGCCTTTATCGGCCTTGGCAACATGGGCGCGCCGATGGCCGCCAACCTTGCGACCGCAGGCCATGCCGTGACCGGCTTTGACACCGCGGCGCCAATGCCCGCAGGCGTGACCCGCGCCGCCACCGCAGCCGAGGCCGCCAAAGGCGCCGAGGTGGTCATCACCATGCTGCCGAACGGCGCCATCCTGCGCGCTGTCGCCGCCGAGGTGATCCCGGCAATGACCAGGGGTGCGGTGCTCTGCGATTGCTCCACCGTTGATGTGGAAAGCGCGAAGGCCGTCGCGGAACAGGCTGAAACCGCAGGGCTTTCCGCCCTGGACGCCCCGGTCTCCGGTGGCACTGGCGGGGCCACGGCGGGCACGCTCACCTTCATGGTCGGCGGGCCGGATGCCGCCTTCGCCACGGTCAAGCCGCTCTTCGACATCATGGGGCAGAAGGCGGTGCATTGCGGCGGCGCGGGCGCCGGCCAATCCGCCAAGATCTGCAACAACATGATCCTCGGCGTCACCATGATCGCCACCTGCGAGGCCTTCGCGCTGGCCGACAAGCTCGGCCTCGACCGGGCCAAGATGTTCGACGTGGTCTCGACCTCCTCCGGCGCGAGCTGGAGCATCAACGCCTATTGCCCCGCCCCCGGCGTCGGGCCGAAATCGCCCTCGGACAATGGCTACAAACCGGGTTTCGCGGCGGAACTGATGCTGAAGGACCTGCGCCTGTCGCAGCAGGCGGCAGAGGCGGCGGATGCCGACACGCCGATGGGCGCGCTGGCCGCCAGCCTCTATGCCGCCTTCGTCGAAACCGAAGGTGGCAAGGGCATGGATTTCTCCGCCATGCTGCCGCGGTTCGAAAAGCGTGGCCGTGGCTGAGGCGCGAAAAACCGTTGCGGGGCTTATCCTTGCGGGCGGTCTTTCACGTCAGGATGGGCGATGAAAAGGCGTTGCGCCCGCTGGGCGGTCAACCACTTATCGAACATGTCATCGCCCGCATCGCGCCGCAGGTCGGCTGGCTCGCGATCAACGCGGGCCCCGGCCCGCTCGGCCGCTTCGGCCTGCCGCTGATCGCCGATACGATGCCGGGCCATCAGGGCCCGCTCGCAGGCCTGCTGGCGGGGCTTGGCTGGGCGGCGGGCCTGCCCGGCGTCAGCCATCTGGCCACGGTCGCCACCGATACGCCCTTCCTGCCCGATGATCTGATTGCCCGCCTCCGGGCCAGCGATCCCGCGCATCCGGCGCTTGCCCGCTCGCCCGACGGGCTGCACCCCACCACCGCGCTCTGGCCCGTCAGCCTCGGCCCCGACCTCGCGCAATGGCTGGCCGCTGGCGGCTCGCGCAAGGTGCAGGACTGGTCCAGCCGCCACGCGCCCGCTTACGTCGCCTTTGACGATGCCGACTTCTTCAACGTGAATACGCCGGAAGATCTGGCCCTGGCCGAGGCCCGCCTTACGCGCTGATCCTTTGCGCCTCGGCCACCGCCGCGCGCACCCAGCCCAGCACCGCGCCTTCATCGGGGTCCAGCAGATCGGCCTCGCCCCCGGTAAAGGCCTCCCAGGCCGCCAGATGGCCCGGCCGCAGCACCGTCAGCACCGGAATCCCCGCCGCCACCGCCGCCGCGATCACCGCGCGCAGCCCCTGCCCCTCGGCCTCGCCCTTGCCGAAGCGGTTGACGACGACCAGATCGGGCGCGCCCTCCAGCGCCGCCAGCATCCGCCCGGCAATCGCGGCCAGCGCCACCGGGTCCATCCGGCAGCCCTGCGCGCCTGCGCCCAGATCCTGCGTGATCGCCAGCACCTCGCCCGAGGTCAGATCCTCGACCACCGCACTGCGGCAGCCATCCGCGCCCAGCGCGCTGTGCTGGACATGGCCGAGCAGCCGCAGCCCCTCGTCCTGCAGCACCCGCGCGGCGCCCACCAGCAGGCCATCCGCCGATCCCCCCTCGGGGCAGCGGATCGCAGCCAGCAGCATCGGCGCCACGCGCATCATCGCCTGTTACCCCCGCGAATAGACATCCTCATAGCGCACGATGTCATCCTCGCCCAGATAGCTGCCGGTCTGCACCTCGATCAGCACCATCGGCACTTTCCCCGGGTTCTCCATCCGGTGCACCGCCCCCAGCGGGATGTAGACCGACTGGTTCTCCCCCACGAGGGTCTTCTTGTCATCCACCGTCACCAGCGCCGTGCCCTCGACCACGATCCAGTGCTCGGACCGGTGCACATGGCTTTGCAGCGACAGCGCCGCCCCCGGCTTCACCACGATCCGCTTCACCTGAAAGCGCTGCCCGATGACAAGGCTGTCGAACCAGCCCCAGGGCCGGTAATCGCGCGGGAAGGTCTCGGCCTGTTTCGCGCCCTGCGCCTTCAGCGTGCTGACCACCCGCTTCACATCCTGCGCCCGGCTCATGTCGGCGATCAGCACCGCATCCGGCATGGCAATCGCGATGATGTTCTCCAGCCCGATGCCCACCACCTGCAGCCCGGGCGATTCCGAGCGCAGCAGCGTGTCACGGCAGTCGATCGCCACCGCCGGCCCCGACAGCGCCACGCCCGAGGCATCCGGCGCACTTTCGCGCCAGACCGCATCCCAGCCGCCAAGATCCGACCAGACGCCGCCGAACCGCACCACCGCCAGATTCGTCGCCCGCTCCATCACCGCATAATCGACCGAGATATCCTCGACCTTGGCCCAGGCCTCCGGCGCCAGCCGCAGAAAGCCAAGGTCAGCCTTCGCGCCTTCGACCGCCGCCGTCACCGGCGCCATCAACCCCGGCGCATGGGCCTCAAAAGCGGCCAGGATCGCCTTGACCGAGAACAGGAAGATCCCCGCGTTCCACAGGAAGGTCCCGGCCTCCAGCATCTCGCCCGCGCGCGCCGCGTCGGGCTTTTCGACGAAGCGCTTCAGCGCGATCACCTCGCCCTCGCCCTGGTCCAGCTCAAGATAGCCATAGCCGGTCTCGGGCCGGTCCGGCCGGATGCCGAAGGTCACGATGGTGCCCGCCCGCGCCGCGGGTTCGGCCGCAGCCACCGCGGCCCGGAACGCCGCCGCATCCGGGATCACATGGTCCGAGGGGGCCACCAGCATCAGCGCCTCGGGGTCCTTGCCCGCCAGATAGAGCGCCGCCGCCAGCACGCGCAGGCGCCGTGTTGCGCCCCATAGGCTCGATCAGCACCGCCCCGGGGTCGATCCCCGCCGCCGCCAGCTGCTCGGTCACGATGAAGCGGAAGTCGGAGCTGGTGATCACCACCGGCGCCGCAAAGCCCGCGCCCGACAGCCGCCGGGCCGAGGCCTGAAACAGGCTCTCTTCGCCGGTCAATGCGCCAAATTGCTTGGGGTAGCTCTTGCGCGACAAGGGCCAAAGCCGGGTGCCAGAGCCGCCACATAAAATAACGGGATAAATCATCGCTTTCCCCTGTCGTCATACAATCAGTCGAGCAGTTCTGCCCCAAAGCCCTGCCGCATGAAAGAAAAAAACCTGAATGCGCTCGCCGCGATCCCGGGGATCGGCATATTTCCGAGCGCCCGCCTGAAACACCCGCCCGAACCGGCCGCCTAAAGCGAGGCCAGAACCGCCCGCGCCGCATTGGCCTCGACATCGGCATAGCCCGCCGCCACCGCCCGGTTGCGCTCGATCACCCCGGCGCGCGCCGCGTAATCCTGCGCGGACAGGCCCCGCACCGCCGCCTGCATCCCGGCCAGATCGGTGCAGATGATCATGCCCGAGGCATCGAAGAACCGCCCGATATCCGGCGCGCCCCAATAGATCGGCACGGTCCGGCACAACAGGGCATCGACCAGCTTCTCCGTGAAGTAGGACGGCTCGCGCACATTCTCGATCACCAGCGAATAGCGATAGGGCGCCAGCCCTTCGGCCTTGGCCTCGAAGGGGCGATAGCCGCGCCCCATGATATCCGCATCGATCCCCTCGGCGCGCAACCAGTCGACCATCTCGTGGCGCAGCTTGTGCCCGGTCTGGTCGCGCTTGGCCGAGGCGATCAGCGACAGCATCGCGGTCTTGCTGGTGTCGAGCGTCTCCCAATCCGGCACCCAGGAGGTGCCGACGGGAAAGAACACCCCATTCGGAATCGCGTCCACCAGGGCCTTGTTGCAGCTCAGCACGCGCCAGAAGCGGCGATGAAACAGCCGCGCCAGCATCATGTGCCGCCCGTGGATCGCGCGCGGCTCGGTGATCATCAGCGTCACCCGCGCCCGCAGCGGCCAGACCCGCTTCAGCCAGACCGACGAGCCCGGATAGCAGATCAGGTGATCGTCCGGCCCCAGATCGCAAAGCCGCCCACCGTCAAGCCGCCCAGGCCGCCCGAGCGGCCAGCGCAGCTCGTCCAGCGGCATGTCAGGCGACAGCCGCCCGAGCCGTTTGCCATAGGGCAGCACGGCAATCGCGGTCGCATCGGGGGCTTGCGGCGTCACGTCGGTCATTCCCCTGCCTTAGCGGTCCGCGCCCGTGCCGTCTATCCCGACGATGCAGCGGCATGGCGCAACCCTTGCCATGCCGCCAGCGCCTCGTCTAGAACCGCTGGACCGGGGCAAAGCCCTGTCCGTGAACCGCGAAGGACCGAGCCATGGCGAGCAAGCTTCGCAAATGGGCGCGCAAGAACTGGCGCATCCTGACTGACCCCGCCTACCGCTCCTTCCGGCGCGAGATCAAGCGCTTCCGCCGCGACAAGGGGCGCGGCACGCCGGGCCGCTATGACGGGCTGCCGCCCGACGCCATCGCCTTCGACCTTGGCGGCTACAAGGGCGAATGGACCGCGCATATGCGCGCGGCCTATGACTGCAGCGTGCATGTCTTCGAGCCGCACCCGAGCTTCGCCACAGCCATCGCCGCCCGTTTTCACGACGACCCCAAGGTGGTCGCCCATGACTGCGCGATGGGGGCCACCAATGGCGTGATGCGATTGTCCGACAGCGCCGATGCCTCTTCCGCCTTCGCCACCGGCGGCCCCAGCGTCGATGGCAAGGTCCGCGCCGCGCGTGATGTGCTGGCCGAGATCGGCAGCGCCGATGTCGATGTCTGCAAGATCAATATCGAGGGTGGCGAATATGAGATCCTGCCGCATCTGATCGACACCGGCCTGATCCGCCGCTTCGTGACGCTCACCATCCAGTTCCACGATTTCAGCCCGGGCGACCCCCAGCGCCGCGCGCAGATCCGCGAGGGGCTGGCCAGGACCCATGATTGCGCCTGGTGCTACGACTTCGTCTGGGAAGAATGGCGCCGCAAGCCAGACGACCCCGCCGCCCCGTAGGATGCGCATCCCTTGCGCATCACGTCCGGAACAGCCGCGCCAGCGGCCCGGGCAGCGCCCGGCCGGCCGCCGCCCTCTGGCTCACCCCACTTCGTAGGGTGCGCATTCATTGCGCACCGCACCGGCACGATCTTCCAATGGAAGGCCGTCCGAGCGCGCCTCACGCCTCAACCCTGATCCAGCCTTCCGGAAAGATATCCGGGTTGTGCAGCTTGGGGTTCCCGAACCACCGCCCCGGCCCGACAACCACCTTGCCGGGGCTGCGGTTCAACCAGGCCCCCCACCAGGAAAACGACGAATTCGCGATGATGTTGTGCTGGCACAGGCCCATCAGCCGCAGATCCTCGTAATCCGTCTCCGGTCCGTTGAAATCCACCACCACCTTCTCGCAGGGCAGATCGAGGTTGGCCTTGGCCCAGTCCGGATCATCCGAGAAGACGAAGACCCGGGGCGCGATCCCGGTCTGTGCCACCACCCGCTCCAGCGCGGCGCGGTAATAGGCCTCGGAACAGATCGCATGCGCCGCCAGCGTCAGGTAATCACCGCGCCGCACATGCAGGCTGATCGACGGCCCCGCGCCGATCCGCGCCGCCATCTCGCGCGCCTGCGCGCTGGGCTCCGGCACGACCGTGAACTCATCGCGCAGCAGATCGGCGATCCCGGCGAAATACCGCTCCGACTGCCAGTAGCCATGCAGATAGCTGTCATCGCCCCAGCTCTCGAACCCCGGATTATAGCCCAGCCCGCGCTCGCGCCGCAAAACCGGATGCCGCCCGAAGGCCCGCCAGAGCGCATAGCGCGCCAGCCCGTCCTGCCGCACCGGGGGCAGATCGGCGGGCTTCAGATCGGCGGGCGGCACCACGCGCCAGCGGAAATTGCCCCAGCAGGGCCGGGTGCCCTTCACCGCCAGCATCCGCGGGTCGAGCGCCACCTCCACCCCCAGCCGCGCCGCCAGCGCCCGGCCCGCGGCATATTGGAACAGCTGGTTCCCCATCCCGCCATGCATCCGCACAAGGATCACCGCGCCGCCCCTTCCGACAACCGACGGATCGCCCGGCGATAGCGCGCCCGCTTCCACTCCCGCGCGATCTTCTCGCCGAGCGGCTTCTTCGCGCCCTGAATCGTGCTGCCGCCGGTCTCGAGCGTCCGGTCCCGCAGCCCCGAAGGTGAGATCGCGCCGAGCCTGACCCCGGTCAGCCAATGCATCTGCAACAGCGTATCGATCGGCCGGTCGAAGCGCTCGGTCGCGGCCAGCAGGGCCTGCGCCGCCGCGCGACCCACCACCTGCCCCGCCGTCCGAAGCGGCGTCAGCGCCGGATGATAGAGCATCGCCGCCC
Organism: uncultured Pseudomonadota bacterium; assembly: GCA_963837565.1. Classification (GTDB taxonomy): domain Bacteria; phylum Pseudomonadota; class Alphaproteobacteria; order Rhodobacterales; family Rhodobacteraceae; genus Solirhodobacter. Next base: position 58,535 of record CAWIOC010000014.1, on the reverse strand, counting down.
CCTCCCGGTCCAGGGCCACCCCAGGCACCGGGCGGGTCTGCAGCTGGATATAGCCGATCGCGCCCAGATTGCGCCGCGCCAGCGCCAGCGCCTCGGCAAAGAGGTCCGGGACGATCTCCATGTCATCCTCCAGCACCACCGCCGCCCCGGCCTCGCTCTCCAGCAGGGCCGCCCAGGCCGCCCGATGGCTCAGCAGACAGCCGATCTCGCCGCGCCGCAGGGCAAAGGGATAGGCCGGTCGGTGCAGCCCGGGCCGATAGACCCGCGCCACCTCCGCCTCCGGCAGCGCTGCCCCGTCCACCGCCTGCAACAGTCGCGCCGGCACGCCACAGCCGGCCACCAGCGCCTCGGCCAGCGGGCGGCGCGCCTCGGCGCGCGGCAGGTGGATGACAAACCCGATCAAGGACATGGCCCCCTTATCCCGGCCCGCGCGGACCCTGTCCACGCAAAGCGCGCGCCCCTCAATTCGGCCAGAGGAAGTCCGGCATGGCACTCTGCGCCATCACAAACCGCCCGTTCGGCAGATCCACCACATCAAGCTTGGTCAGGATCTGCGCCTCGCTCAGCCCGAACCCTTCCCAACGCGCCCGCAACCGCGCCCGCAGCACCGTCTCGGGCACCTGCACCAGCACGGTGATGTCGAAGAAGGGCGCAAGCCCGCTCCAGGGCGCCTCGCGCAGCAGAAGGTAATTGCCCTCGACCACGATCACATCCGCGCTCTGCGGGATCATCCGTCCGGCCGCGCGGCTGATCTCCAGCGCGCGGTCGAAGACCGGCACCGCAATCGCGGCTTCCCGGTTCTCGCGCAGCCGCGACAGCATCACCCGCAACCCGTCCACATCGAACGTGTCCGGCGCGCCCTTGCGCGCATGGCGCCCGAGCTGATGCAGCACCGCATCATCGTAATGATAGCCATCCATCGGCAAGACCGCCGCCCGCCCGGGTGCGGCCCGGTTCACCGCCTCGCACAGGGCATCCGCCTGATGCGACTTGCCCGATCCCGGCGGCCCCGCCACCGCCACGATCACCCGCTGCCCCGCCGGGCGCGCCAGCACCAGCTCTGCCAGCCCCGCAAGGTCGATCTCTTGTGCGCCCATCAGATGCCCCTCCCCGGGCCCTCAGTCGCCGAACACCCGGTCGAGCAGCGCCATCCAGTTGCCGTGGCAGATCTTCTCGACCAGCGCCTCGCCATAGCCATGCCCCCGCATCGCCGCGATCAGCGCAGGCAACCCGGTCACATCGCCGATCCCCTTCGGCAGCGTCGCCCCGTCGAAATCCGACCCCAGCCCGACATGATCCTCGCCGAGTTTGGCCAGCAGATGGTCGAGATGCGCCAGCACCGGCTCCCATCCCATGTCCGAGGACCGCCGGCCGTCGGGGCGCAGGAAGACCGTGGCGAAGTTCAGCCCGACCATGCCCTTGCTCTCGGCGATCATCGCCAGTTGCCGATCCGTCAGGTTCCGGGTCGAGGGCGTCACCACATGCGCATTGGAATGGGTCGCGACCAGTGGCGCATCGCTGATCCGCGCGACATCGTCAAAGCCCTTCTCGTTCAGATGCGACAGGTCGATCATCACGCCGCAGCTCGTTGCAGGCCCGCACCAGCGCCTTGCCCGCATCGGTCAGCCCCGGCCCGGTATCGGGCGAGCCGGGAAACCGGAACGGCACGCCATGGCCAAAGACCGTCGGCCGCGACCAGACCGGCCCGATGCTGCGCAGCCCCATCGCGTGAAAGGCATAGAGCGCGTCGAGCCCCGGGTCGATCGCCTCGGCCCCCTCCATATGCATGATCGCGGCAATCACGCCCTTGGCCAGACAGGCGCGCACCTCGCCCGCGGTGCGGCAGATCTTGAACTGGCCCGGTGCCGCGCGCTCCATCCACATCAGATGCGCGGCCATCTGCAGCGCGATCGGCTGGGCATAATCGTGGCCCATGAGTGCCGGCAGATCCATGTCATAGGGCGGGCGATCCATCATCGCCTCGAAGCCCGGCGCGTCATGCGCGACGGGCGAAGGGATGTAGATCGCGAAGAAGCCGCCGGCAAAGCCCGCCGTCTTCATCCGTGGCAGGTCGAGATGGCCGCGCCCCTCGCCGGTCAGCCAGATTTCCTCGCGCCGCGCCGGCGCGCGCAGCAGCCGCAGCAGAAAATCGTTATGCCCGTCGAATACCGGAACCGTTCTTGCCATCTGCTCGCCCTTCCGCTGCCTCGGGCCAAGGGCTAGCACGGCCCGGCGGGCGCTGACCAGTGCCATGCAGAGCGTTGCGGCCATGCCACGCGCGCCCGCGTTTCACGTCAGCAATCGCCGGGATGCCCCCGAAAGGCGTCCTGGCCGCCACACTCCGCCCGCCTCACGGGGCTTTGTCGGGGCGTGACTTGACTTCCCCTTGAACCTGCCGCACTGCCGCCGCACTTTCAGAACAGCCTGATTTTTCAACCGGGCAAAATAGGCGGCAAAAGCCGCGCCAATGGAGCAGTAAGATGGCCACGCGCATCCCCCCGACCCCGCAGCAGCAGGGTGAAATGCCTTCGGAACCGCAGCAGCGACAGCGCGGCGAGGATCGGACCCGCATCACCCCGCAGCCCTCGACCGAGGTCGAGCGTCCGGCAACCAAGGCCCCGCTGATCATCACCGACTGGGCCTCGATCTGACCCGGATCTGATCCGGTCTTGCATCGGCCCGGCGCGGCGGTAACCTGACCCGGTTTCCGCTTGTCTGACGGTCCCCGATGCCCAGCCCGATCTCTTCCATCCGCAACCTCGGCCCGGCGAGCGAGGCCGCCTTTCAAAAGGCAGGCATCCACTCGGCCGAGGAGTTGCACGCGCTCGGCGCGGATGCCGCCTATCTGCGGCTTCTGCAATCCGGCACCCCACCGCATTTCATCGGCTACTACGTCCTGGTGATGGCCCTGCAGGGCCGCCCCTGGAACGATTGCAAGGGCGCCGAGAAAGAGGCCCTGCGCAGCCGCTTCGACGCGCTCAAGGCCCGCGCCCCGCATCAGGGCCGCTCCGAGCTTGACGCCGCAATGGATTTTTACGGCGTGATCGAACGGCGCTGAGCCACGGCGCGGCCCTCACGCACGTCACCACGAAAGGGCCGGGGCACAGCGCAACCGTCGAAGACCCGGTAGGGCGGGGTTCACCCCGCCGCACCACCCCCCAAGAAAAAGGGTGTGTCCGAAAAGCGTGTTGGTCCGCTCTGCGGACGAATTGACTTTTGTAGCAGCTGCGCCAGTATCCGCTTCCGAGCATCTGGCTTTTCAGGAGGGCGGCGATTTAGTGGTCAGATTTCCGTACGATGACCCCATTTGGGACGAGGCCGCACACGCTTACGGGCTCGGTGCAAATGTGCTTTTGGCGGAACTTGAAAAAGAATGGAACGACGACGCTGCCAACCACCTCTTTTTCTCGGCGCTACTCCATCAAGGCACGACCTATCCCGCCAGTTATCTTGCGATCCCACATCTGTTGCGTCTTGCCGAGAACACGCCAGGTGAACCGCGCCTGATGATCTCGAGCCTATTGGGCGGCTTGGCCTTGGCGGGTCAGCAACCAGCACACGTCACATACTCTGGAGTTTCCTGCACCTCAGACAGCGCATGGGTTAGGACACCGATTGGCCAAGCGGCAGCCTCAGTGTTCAAAAGAAGTCTTCCGCAAATCGGCGCTCTATCCATTGAAGCGTATAAAGCAGATCCTTCGTCCTACTTCGCATCTGGTCTGGCTGCTTCCGAAGGCGAAATCGACTTTGCAGAGTGGCTCTCACTTGGAGAGAATGGTGGCTTCCAATGTCCGACCTGCAATGGCGACCATGAATGGTGGTTGCTCAATACTGAAATGGGCATCTACCGAAGCGACGATGTCTTTGGTGCGGGAGCAGACTTGCTCGGTGACTACAAGAAAAAGACGTTCGAGAATGCCAACAGTATCGCCAAACCTCGAAACGAGCCCACAAAGATTTCAGCGCTAAAATTCAGACTTGACCCTCTTGATCCCATTACTGACGCACTTTTCAAAAACTACAAATCCACCGTTGTCTGTGCTCATTGTGGTTGGACCGGAGAACACCCGTGGTCGATCCTTTTCCAAGCTGCAGCACCTCAAGAACCTAAAAGCTTGACCTGCGCCCCCGCGTCCGCACAGCGGACCAACAGGATTTGCGAACACACCAAAGAAAAAAGGCCGCCCTCCCCAAGGAAGACGGCCCAAATTCTTTCAACGTCGGGACGCCAGCCTCAGCCGACCAGTTCAAGCCCCGAGAAGTAGAACGAGATCTCGCGCGCCGCAGCTTCCGGGCTGTCCGAGCCGTGCACCGAGTTCTCGCCGACCGACAGCGCGAAGTCCTTGCGGATCGTGCCGTCCGCGGCATTCACCGGGTTGGTCGCGCCCATCACTTCGCGGTTCTTCAGGATGGCGCCTTCGCCTTCCAGAACCTGCACGACGACCGGCTCCGAGGCCATGAACTCGCACAGCTCTGCGTAAAAGCCGCGCTCGCTGTGCTCGGCGTAGAACTGCCCGGCCTGCGCCAGGGTCAGATGAATGCGCTTTTGTGCCACGATGCGCAGCCCGGCTTCCTCGAACTTGGCATTGATCTTGCCCGTAAGGTTGCGCTTGGTCGCGTCCGGCTTGATGATCGAAAGGGTACGTTCGGTGGACATGTCCTGCCTCTTTGATGTGCGGGCCGGGCCCCTGCCCGCCCCTCGGCTTCGGTCGCCCTGCTAGCATGGGTGAAAAGACTTGAAAACCCGCCTTCGCACAGCAATTGACCTTCCGCGCGCGATCAGGCAGGGACGGCGCCATGCTGACCATATCCGACATCACCTATTCCGTCGACGGCCGCACCCTGATCGAGGGCGCCTCCGCACGCATTCCCACCGGCCACAAGGTCGGCCTCGTCGGGCGCAACGGCTCTGGCAAGACCACCCTGTTCCGCCTGATCCGCAAGGAACTGACGCTGGAGGGCGGCGAGATCAGCCTGCCCACCCGCGCCCGCATCGGCGGCATCGCGCAAGAGGTGCCCTCGTCTTCCACCTCGCTGCTCGACACCGTGCTCTCCGCCGATACCGAACGCGCCGAGCTGATGGCCGAGGCCGAGACCGCCACCGACGCCCACCGCATCGCCGATATCCAGCACCGCCTCGCCGATATCGACGCCTGGTCGGCCGAGGGGCGCGCCGCCGCCATCCTCAAGGGCCTCGGCTTCACCGCCGAAGAGCAACTCATGCCCTGCTCCGACTTCTCCGGCGGCTGGCGCATGCGCGTGGCCCTCGCCGGGGTGCTCTTCGCCCAGCCAGACCTGCTGCTGCTCGACGAGCCGACCAACTACCTCGATCTCGAAGGCGCGCTCTGGCTCGAGGCCTACCTGCAGAAATACCCCCATACCGTGATCATCATCAGCCACGACCGGGGCCTGCTGAACCGCGCCGTCAACGGCATCCTGCACCTCGAGAACAAGAAGCTCACCTTCTACCAGGGCCCCTATGACCAGTTCGCCCGCCAGCGCGCCGAAAACCGCGCGGTGCTGGCCGCCGAGGCGCGCAAGCAGGACCTGCGCCGCGAACACCTGCAGGCCTTCGTCAACCGCTTCAAGGCCAAGGCCTCGAAGGCGAAACAGGCCCAGAGCCGCGTCAAGCAGCTGGAAAAGATGACGCCGATCACCGCGCCGGAAGAAGCCGCCAAACACGTCTTCACCTTCCCCGCGCCGGAAGAGCTTTCGCCGCCGATCATCAACCTCGAAGGCGCCGCGGTCGGCTACGGCGGCCCGCCGGTGCTGCGCAACCTCTCGCTGCGCATCGACCAGGACGACCGCATCGCCCTTCTCGGGCGCAATGGCGAGGGCAAGTCGACCCTCTCCAAACTGCTGGCAGGCAAGCTGGAACCCTCGGGCGGCCACATCATCCGCTCGAACAAACTGCGCATCGGCTATTTCGCCCAGCATCAGGTGGATGAGCTCTTCATCGACGAGACGCCGCTGCAGCACATCCAGCGCATCCGCCCGAACGAGGGCCAGCCCCGCCTGCGCGCCCGCCTCGCAGGCTTCGGCCTTGGCGCGGATCAGGCGGAAACCGTGGTCGCGCGGCTCTCGGGTGGCCAGAAGGCCCGCCTCTCGCTGCTGCTCGCCACCATCGAGGCGCCGCACCTTCTGATCCTCGACGAGCCGACCAACCACCTTGACATCGAATCGCGCGAGGCGCTGGTCAATGCGCTCACCGACTATTCCGGCGCGGTCATCCTTGTGTCGCATGACATGCACCTGCTCTCGCTCGTCGCCGACCGGCTCTGGCTGGTCAAGGACGGCGGCGTGCACCCCTATGAGGACGACCTCGAGGCCTATCGCCGCCTGCTCTTGGGCGGTGACGAGCCGCCGAAGGAAAAGACCAAACCCGAAAAACCCAAGCGCACCAGCCAGGACGATCTGAAAACCCTGCGCGCCGAGGTCAAGAAATCGGAAGAGCGGATCGCGAAGCTGAACGACATGCGCGACCGTCTGGCGAAAAAGCTGGCCGACCCCGCGCTCTACGATCCCGGACGCGGCACCGAGGCCGAGACCTGGCAGAAGAAATACGCCGAGGTGATGGAGGGTCTCGACCGCGCCGAGGCGCTCTGGCTCTCGGCGCTGGAAAAGCTGGAGATGGCCGAGGCTTGATAGCCAAACGCCTGACGACCTGCCCGAGTGGGCGCTCCCCCGGCGTCGAACGACGAAATGCGGGCAGCGCCGGGGCGAGACAGAAAAAGAGCTGAGAGAAACAAGGTGCCCTGCGCGGCGCGGCGGCACGTTCCGTGCCTTTGCTCCGGGCCAGGGCACCCAATCCATTGGCACCCGCCCCCCAGAGGGCATGACAAGCCGCCCCGCACCATGTTACCCCTTTCCTACCCCACCCTTGCGGTGAACCCACAGGACGAACGGCGGCATGGATACCGGCTTTCTCATCACTGCCTTCGTGACGCTCTTCGTCATCATCGACCCGGTCGGCCTCGGCCCTCTCTTCGTGCCGCTGACGCGGGGCATGACCGCGGCCCAGCGCCGTTCGGTGGGGCTGAGCGCCAGCCTCGTCGCCATCGGCCTGCTGCTGGCCTTCGGCGCGCTGGGCGAGGCGCTTCTGACCTTCGTCGGCATCTCGATGCCGGCCTTCCGCATCTCCGGTGGCCTCCTCCTGTTCCTCACGGCGCTCGACATGCTGTTCGAGCGTCGCACCCAGCGCCGGCAGGGCCAGACCGAGGAAGATCACCCCGACCCCTCGGTCTTCCCGCTCGCCATGCCGCTGATCGCCGGACCCGGCGCGATGACCTCGATGATCCTGCTGGTCGGCCAGGCCGGGCCGAGCCTGCTCAATCAGGCCGGCGTCTACCTTGTGATGATCGCCGTGGTGGCCAGCTGCAATCTTTTCTTCCTTGCCGCCGTGCCGCTGGAACATGCGCTGGGCAAGACCGGCACCAATGTCATCACCCGGCTGCTCGGCATGCTGCTGGCCGCGCTTTCGGTGCAATTCGTGATCGACGGGATCAAGGCCTCGGGCCTGCTGCATCCCTGAGGGCGATGACAAACGCCCGCCGCCCCCCTAGATGACATGGGCAAAGGAGCTGCCGATGGACTCTGACCAGATCGCCCAGATCATGTATTTCGTGCTGCTCGGCGCAGCCATCGGCGGCGCCGTGATGATGCAGGGCCGCCGCAACATCGGCCGCATGGCGCAGCAACTGGCGATCTGGCTCCTGATCTTCCTCGGCGCTCTGGCGGGCTACGGGCTCTGGGACAATATCTCGACCACGGTGATCCCGCGCCAGTCGGTGATCGCGGGCACCGGGCAGGTCGTGTTGCCGCGCGCCTCGGACGGGCATTACTATGTCACCGCCACGGTGCAGGGCGTGCCGGTGCGCTTCGTCGTGGATACCGGGGCAACCAATCTGGTGCTCTCGCCCCAGGACGCGCGCCGGATCGGGATCAACCCGGACAGCCTCGCCTATATCGGGCAGGCCTATACCGCCAACGGCACGGTGCACACCGCACGGGTCAGGCTGACCGATGTGGCACTGGGCGATTTCACCGATACCCGGGTCTCGGCCGATGTGAATCAGACGCCGATGGACAGCTCTCTGCTCGGCATGTCCTACCTGCAGAAGTTCGGCAAGATCGAGATCACCGGCAACAAGATGGTGCTGACCCGCTGACCGAGGTGCCCCCCCGTAGGGTGCGCATTCATTGCGCACCGCGCCCCCCACCCCTTGTCGGCCCATTCCTCGCGCACCGCGCCCCCCACCCAAAACCCGCGAAAACCCCGCGCGCGCGGGCAAAGCTGAGGCCGCACCCCTTAATATCTCGTTACCCCTGCGTTGACACGAAATCGTGCACGAAACGGGCACGAAGCGGACAAGTGCTTTTGCCGCCTCAGCGCTCGGCTTTCTTCTCCCAGCGCCCGGATTCCTCCGACCAGTACTGCGCGCTCGCCCCTGATTCGGTCAGTGCCTTCCACTGCCCCCGCGCATGGGCCACGGCGGCCTCGTCATTGCCGTCAAACAGGATGCAGGCCCGCTCCAGCGCCGCCACTTCGGCGGCCTCGATCGCGGCCCCGCCGACCGACATGACACAGGCCGGCGCATTCGGCGCATCGCCATTCCGGGTCAGCAAAACCGGCTGATCGGCGTCATAAGACCCACCCGCAAGCCCATGTGCCAGAAAGGTTTCTTCGGATTGCACCCAAAGCGCCGCATCGAGCTTGCGCAGCCCCTCATCCGAGGTTCCGCGCACCGCCACACGCCATCCCTGTGCCAGCGAACGCTCCAGCAACATGGCCAGCGCAGCCTCCAGAGGGCTGCGCGTCAGATGGTAAAAATAGACCGCGCCCATCAGCCTTCGCAGAGGTCGCGGATCAACCGGTCGAGCGATCTGACCCCCCAACCCGTTGCGCCCTTTCGGCGACAGATCGAGGTCGTTCTTCACCAGGGCCGTCCCCGCGATGTCCAGATGGCACCAGGGCGTCTCCGGTTTCACGAACCTTTTCAAGAACTGCGCCGCCGTAATCGCCCCCCCGTCCCGACCGCCCACATTCATCATGTCAGCAATGCGGGATTTCAGTTTGAAATCATAGGCTTCGCCCATCGGCATCCGCCACGCGCCCTCACCCTCGGCGGCGCAAGCCTTCAGGAAAGCGGCGCAGAGCGCGTCGTCGTTCGAGAAGACGCCGGTGTTCTCATGCCCCAGTGCCACGATGATCGCGCCGGTCAGCGTGGCAAGGTCGATCATCCCCCGCGGCTTGAACCGCTCCTGCGCATACCAAAGCACATCGGCCAGAACCAGGCGCCCCTCGGCATCGGTATTGATCACCTCGATCGTGTCGCCCTTCATCGACTTCACGACATCGCCCGGTCGTTGTGCCAGACCGTCCGGCATGTTCTCGACGATACCGACCAACCCCACAACATTGGCCTTGGCCTTGCGCAGTGCCAGTGTCCGCATGACGCCCGCAACGACCCCCGCGCCGCCCATGTCCATCGTCATTTCTTCCATACCGCCTGCGGGTTTAATGGAAATACCTCCAGTGTCGAAGACGACACCCTTGCCGACCAGCGCAAAGGGTGCGTCACCTGCCGCACCACCGTTCCACTGCATCACCACAACCTTGGACGGGCTGGCGGACCCCTGTCCGACTCCCAGCAGTGCTCCCATCCCAAGCGCCTTCAGCTCCGGCTCCTCAAGAATCTCGACGTCGAGGCCAAGCTCATGCATGGCAGCAAGGCGCGCGGCAAAATCATCTGTGGTCAATATGTTAGCCGGCTCATTCACCAAGTCGCGGGTGAAGAACACGCCCTCGGCAACCGACGCGAGCGGGCCCGCCTCGGCTGCGACCGCTTCGGGATTGGAGACCATGAAGGTCACGTCGCCACGCGGCTTGGGCGCTGACGTCTTGTGCTCGGTGAAATCATAATCGCGCAGGGCGACCCCGAGCGATACCTGCGCCGCCCTGTGCAAGGGCCCGGCCAAGACCAGCACCCGTGCCGTGCCTTTGGACTTGCCGATTGCCCCGCCCGCCTTGCGCGCTTCGGCCACATTGGCCCGGGTCTCGAGCCGGATCACCTGAACCGCCTCGGCCTTCAACCCCGCAGGCCAGGCCAAGTCCACCGCCTCGCCCGCTTTCAGGCCGCCGAATGCCTCACTCGCCACGAACCGCGCCAGTGCCCCGCGCATTGCCCGATCCACCCGACGCGCCAGGGGCCCGAGCGCAGCATCCGCCGGCACGAAGACAACAATCCGCCCCTCGAAACCCGCGATTTCCTCCGGCTCGACCGCGCGAAAATGAATCATTACGGGTGAGGTCATGACATGCAATCCTTCGGTGATGGGCTTCTCGGCGGAACGTAGCGGCTCCCCTATCCCTTGACCAGATAGGAGTTTTCCCCGCCAAGGATTTCCGCTAGGTTTCGCGCGTTGGGCGAAGCAGGAGGCGCAGGCAAACGTGTCACGATTTGACAGATACATGCTGTCTCAATTGATGACGCTGTTTGGATTCTTCTCGCTCGTTCTTGTGCTGGTGTATTGGGTGAACCGTGCAGCGCTGTTATTCAACCACCTGATCGGTGATGGGCAGTCTGTACAGATCTTCCTTGAATTCACGCTCCTTAGCCTGCCGAATGTAATCAAGATCATGCTGCCCGTCTCGGCCTTCGCGGCCTCGGTCTATGTGACGAACCGGCTGTCCACGGAGAGCGAGCTGGTGGTCATGCAAACTGTCGGCCTGTCAAGTTTCCGCCTTGCCCGGCCGGTCCTGATGTTCGGCATCATCGTGGCCATTCTGATGTCGCTGCTGACGCATTTCCTCGTCCCGGCCAGCCGCAGCGCATTGGCCGTGCGCAGCGTCGAGATGGCGCAGAACGTCACCGCGAAATTCCTGACCGAGGGGAAGTTTCTGCACCCGTCCGACGGTGTCACCCTGTTCATCCGGCAAATCACGCCGCTCGGCGAGATGCGCGACCTCTTCCTTTCGGATTCCCGCAACAAGGGGACTCGCACCGCCTATTCAGCCCAGCGCGCGCTGTTGGTCCGGGTAGACAGCGGCCCGAAACTGGTGATGTTCGATGGCATGGCCCAAACCCTGGACATCGCGCACAATACTCTCGCGACGACCGCTTTCACCGACTTCACCTATGACCTGGGGGCGCTTTTGAAGACGCCGCAGACGCGCACGCGCGACGTGGCAGAGCTTGGAACGCTTACGCTCCTGCGTGCGGACCCCGCCGACATCGCAAAGACCAATGCGGACCGGGCGATCTTCCTCTACGAAGGCAATGTCAGGTTCGCAGCACCTCTGGCTGCGATTGCAGCCGCCTTCCTGGGGTTCGCGACATTGCTGCTCGGCGGGTTCAGCCGCTTCGGCAATTGGCGCCAGATCCTGATCGGAGCGGTCGGATTGATCCTGCTTCAACTGTTGATCGACTGGGCAGCGGGCTTCGGCATTCGCGACCCGAGCTTTTGGCCGGTTGCATACCTCCCCCCTCTCGTAGGCATCAGTGTCGCGATCTGGATGATGTGGCTCTCGGAACGTCCTGCCCGACGCCGAGCCACACCCGCGATGGTGGCGTCATGACGCTAAGTCTTTATATAGCAAGGAAATTTGTTATTTCCTTTGTCGGCGTTCTGCTGGCGTTCACCGGCATCCTGATGCTGCTCGACATGGTGGAAGAACTGCATAGAGCGGCGGGGAACAATATCACCTTCGGGCAGGCCGCGGGCCTTGCCGCGCTGAACACCCCCGATGGATTGTACCGAATCCTTCCCCTGATCATAATCCTGGCGACGCTGATCCTGTTTCTGAGCCTCGCGCGGACCAGCGAACTGGTCGTGATCCGCGCCTCGGGCCGGTCAGCACTACGCTGCCTGATGCCCGTCGTGGCATCGGCCGTGATCATCGGCATGTTCGGGGTGGCGGTGCTCAACCCGATCGTTGCCGCTACATCGGATGCCTATCAGAGCCTTCAGAACCACTATTCGGACAGCAGCACGTCAAGGGTCATGTCGATCAGCCGCGACGGGCTTTGGCTGCGGCAGGGCGGGCCAGAAGGACAAACCGTGATTCAGGCCGAACATGCAAGCCTCGACGGCACCCAGCTTGCATCGGCAACGTTCATCACATTCGACAAGGCCGGAAACCCGACGACACGGGTGGACGCCAAAACCGCGACGTTGAAGGATGGCGCATGGTCACTGACAGAGGCCAAGACCTGGACCTTCACCGGCACTCAAAACCCAGAGCGTTCCGCGACGACGGCGGCAAAGGAGACACTGCCCTCGGATCTGACACGCGACCAGATCCGGGACAGTTTCGGCGACCCGAGCGAGATCCCGATCTGGCAATTGCCCGCCTTCATCGACCAGCTGACCCGCGCGGGCTTTTCAGCGCGCGAACATCGGGTCTGGTTTCAGATGGAACTTGCGATGCCGGTGCTGCTGGTGGCAATGGTGTTGATCGGCGCAGGGTTCACCATGCGACACGCACGTTTTGGGCGGACTGGCATGATGGTTCTGCTCGCGCTGGTCGCTGGTTTTGCAATCTTCTTCCTGCGTAACTTCGCACAGGTTCTGGGGACGAACGGCCAGATACCGGTCTTACTCGCCGCGTGGGGGCCGCCGATTGCCGGCGTTTTCTTACCGCTCGGCCTTCTGCTGCATCTGGAGGATGGATGATGCGCCGTCTCGCCTTCATCCTTTTCCTGTTGGTCGCCCCGCTGCTCGGCCAGCCCGCTGCGGCTCAGGACGTGGCAAGCCTTGTCGCAGACAGCGTCCAGGCGCAGGGTCAGAACGTCCTTGTGGCTTCCGGCAATGTCGTCGTGCTGTACAAGAACAACCGGCTGAGCGCCTCGCGCGTGACCTACGACCAGACCGCCAACAAGCTTTCCATTGAGGGTCCGATCACTCTGATCGACGCCGACAACCGGGCGACCGTACTGGCGAGCAGCGCCGAATTGTCTTCAGACCTCTTGAACGGGGTCATGCACAGTGCGCGCATGGTGCTGGAAGACAAGCTTCAGGTGGCCGCGGATGAGATCGACCGTGTCGGCGGGCGATACACACAGATGAAGCAGACCGTCACCTCATCCTGCCTCGTCTGCGCGGCGCATCCGGTACCACTATGGGAGATCCGGGCGAAACGGATTATCCACGACCGGCAGGAACAGCAGCTTTATTTCGATCAGGCCACCTTCCGGTTCGATGGCGTGCCGGTCTTTTACCTGCCGCGGGTGCGCCTGCCCGATCCTTCGGTCAAGCGCGCCTCGGGGTTTCTCGTCCCGGTTGTCACCGGATCGAGCACCTTCGGCACGGGCGTGAAAGTTCCGTATTTCTTCGTGCTCGGCCCGACCCGCGACCTGACCTTCGAGCCCTTTATCGCGACGAAGAATGCGGAAACCCTCGGGTTTCGCTATCGTGAGGCGTTCAATACCGGCGCACTGGAAGTCAAGGGCGCGTATTCGCGCGACGAGCTCCGTCCTGGACAATCGCGGGGCTACGTCTTTGCGAACGGCAGCTTTGTCCTGCCGCGGCAGTTCAGGTTGAACTTGCAGCTGCAAACCGTCAGCGACCCCGACTATTTCCTCAATTACGGCCTTACGCAGGTCGACCGGCTGAAAAGCGGAATCGAACTGACCCGGACCCGGCGCGATGAGTATATCGATGGCCAACTGCTGCATTTCCATTCGATCCGGGCGGGCGACGACAACGCCACGCTTCCGACCGATGTGGGCAGTTTCACTTGGGCGCGGCGGTTCCAACCTGCGGTTATCGGCGGTGAGGCGAGCCTTCAGTTCGATACCCACGCGCTTTACCGTGCATCCAGTACGGACGTGACCGGGCGCGATCTTGCGCGGGCGGGTATCCTGTTCGACTGGCGCCGAAACTGGACCATCGGCCCTGGGATCGTGGTGTCCGGCATCGGCTCGCTGCAAAGTGATCTCTACTCGATCGCTCAGGATTCGACCTACCCTTCGACGATCCTGCGCACCGTGCCTACCGTCGGGGTGGAATTGCGCTGGCCATGGGTGAAGGCCGAAGCAAACGGCGCGTCTCAGGTGGTCGAACCCATCGTGCAGCTGCTCTGGAGCCCGACCCATGTAGCCCGTGTGCCGAACGAAGATTCTCAGCTTGCCGAGTTCGACGAGGGCAACCTCTGGGACACGAGCCATTTCGCGGGTCTTGACGGCGTCGAACTGGGTGCACGCGCCAATGTGGGACTGTCCTGGACACGGTATGATCCCAACGGATGGTCGCTGGGTGTGGTGGGCGGTCGGATCTATCGGCAAGCGACGGTGTCCCAGTTCGACCCCGCCTCGGGGCTCGGGGCGGCGGAATCGGACTGGCTGGTCGCCTTGCAGGCGAAGTGGCAGAGGTTCGACCTGATCAACCGGACCGTCTTCGGGAACGGCAAGGGCATTGCCAAGAATGAATTAAGGCTGGGCTGGACCGGGCCGAAGTTTGCGGTGGCGACCAGCTATATATGGATGGTCGCCGATCCTACGGCCTACCTGCCCTTGACGACTCTGCCGACCAGGGAATGGACGCTCGACGCGTCCTATCCGATCAAGAACAACTGGAGCGGCAAAGTGGCATGGCGTTACGATTTCGTCGCACATCGGGCGGATGGAACGGGCGTCAAGCTGGCATGGCAAAACGAATGCATGACCGTTGATCTTTCGCTGTCACGAATGTACGCGTCATCTACGAGCGCTGGGGCCACAACCACCTTCGGGTTTTCGGTCGGGCTGATCGGCTTTGGCGGCGGGACGGATGTAAGCGCGTCGCCGGGAACGTGCCGGAGATGACGGAGCTGATCGAAATGGAACAGATTGACCGTGCGGGCCGGCTGTCCGCATGGCAAGATGGACCCAAGGAATGAGCAGAACGGACCATAAAATGCGCGTTGTTTCCCTCACCACCGCTTTTTGTCTGCTGGCGACCGGCGGAGCCGCCGCCAGCGTCGGGCAAAACCCCTTTTCGCCCGCAGTCGTCGTCAACGAGCGCGCGATCACGAATTACGAGGTGGACCAGCGCGAGAAGTTTCTCGAGGTCCTGAGCGGGCCGGGGGACCACCATGACGAGGCGGTCAAGGCGCTGATCGACGACCGCTTGCGGCTGGATGAGGCTACGCGCCTTGGGATCAAGCTGACGGATGCCGAGATCAAGGCGGGCGAGGATGAATTCGCGAGCCGCGCCAAAGTGAGCACCCAGGATTTCGTGGCGGCGCTGGCCAAGGGCGGCGTGGACGAACACACATTCAGCGACTTCGTGTCCGCGGGTCAGGCTTGGCGCAAGGTCGTCAGCGGATTGATTGCGCCACGCGTCACGGTGACTGACGCAGATGCCGAGGATGCGCAGACGCTCAGCCTCGCCCATGGCACGCCACGCATCCTGCTGTCCGAGCTGATCTTGCCTGCCACGCCGGACTACATCGCCCAGACGACACCGCTTGCCGAGCAACTGTCGAAAACCCTGCATGGCGATGCCGCCTTTTCGGAAGCGGCAAAGAAGTACTCTGTCTCTCAATCCGCTCCGAACGGCGGAAAGCTTGACTGGATGCCGGCGTCGAACCTGCCTCAGACCGTTCTGACGGCGGTGGTAGCGCTGTCGCCCGGTCAGGTAACCGCCCCGATCGCCATCCCCAACGCCCTCGTTCTTTTTGAGCTGCGCGGGCTAGAGGATGCCGCTGCACCACCTCCGTCCCTGGTCTCTGTCGACTACATGACCTACCTGATCCCCGGCGGGCAAAGTGCCGAGGCGCAAGCCGAGGCTGCCAGGGTTCGCGCCCGGGTGAGCACCTGTGGCGATCTGTTCGGCGTCGCGAAGGGACAAACGGCCAATGTCGTCACCCGAACCAAGCAGCCGCTTGGCGAGGTCCCCGGCGACATCGCATTGGAACTTGCACGGCTCGATCCGGGGGAAGTATCGACGGCCCTCACGCGCGGTGGCGCGCTTGAATTTCTGATGCTTTGCAACCGCACCGTCACAGAATCGCCGGCACCCACCCTCGCCGATATGAAAGCCACGCTCTTCAACCAGCGTGTCACGGGGCTGTCGGACGCCTATCTCGACAAACTGCGCGCGGCCGCGATCATCACTTACCCATGACCCAATTGCCGATTGCCCTGACCTGCGGAGAGCCCGCCGGGATCGGACCGGAACTGGCGTTGAAGGCGTGGCAGGACTTGGGCGCGCGCCTGCCCTTCTTCTACCTTGGCGATCCGGCACATTTGCCGGTGAATGCCCGCTTCCAGACCATCGCCAGCCCGCAGGAGGCGCTGCATGTTTCCGCCTCGGCGATGCCGGTGCTCCCGGTTGCCTTTCCCGCGCCTGCGGTGCCGGGAAAACCCGCACCACAAAACGCGGCAGCGGTGATCGAAGTCATCACTCGTGGCGTCAGGCTGGTTCAGGATGGTCACGCGGCGGCCCTTACCACCGCACCGATCAACAAGAAGGCGCTGAAGGATGGTGCGGGTTTCGCCTTTCCGGGGCATACCGAATTCCTCGCGCATCTCGCCGGTGTCGCGCGGGTGGTGATGATGCTGGCCGCCCCTGCTCTGCGCGTCGTGCCGGTGACGATCCATATCCCGTTGTCCGAGGTTCCACAGGCGCTGACGCCCGACCTGCTGATGCAGACCCTGCGGATCACCCATGACGGGTTGAAACGCGACTTCGGCATCGCCCAGCCGCGCATTGCCGTGGCCGGGCTGAACCCACACGCGGGCGAAGGCGGTGCGATGGGGGCAGAAGAGCTTGAGCTGATCCAACCCGTGCTCATGCGCCTGCGCGCCGAAGGGATGGCGATCGAGGGGCCGCTGTCAGCGGACACGATGTTCCACCCCGCCGCGCGCGCGCGCTACGATGTGGCGGTCTGCATGTACCATGACCAGGCGTTGATCCCGATCAAGACGATCGACTTCGCAGGCGGCGTGAACGTCACCCTCGGGCTGCCGTTCATTCGGACCTCGCCCGATCATGGCACGGCGTTCGATATCGCAGGCCAGGGCATCGCCGACCCCCAAAGCCTGATCGCGGCACTGGTGCTGGCCGACCAGATGGCACGGGCCAGGGCGTGAGTACGATCGACAATCTGCCGCCCCTGCGCACGGTGATCGCGCAGCATGAGCTGAGCGCCAAGAAGCAGTTGGGGCAGAACTTCCTGCTCGATCTCAACCTGACGGCCAAGATCGCGAGGCAGGCGGGCGACCTGTCAGCCTGCGACGTGCTCGAGGTTGGACCCGGGCCAGGCGGCCTGACGCGTGGCCTTCTGGCGGAAGGCGCACGCCGTGTTCTGGCGATAGAAAAGGACAGCCGCTGCCTGCCAGCGCTGGCCGAGATCGCCGCGATCTATCCCGGACGGCTTGATATCCTGAACGCCGATGCGCTGGATGTCGACGTCGCCACGCGGCTGAATGCTCCGGTTCGGGTGGTGGCAAACCTGCCCTATAATGTGGGCACCGAATTGCTGATCCGCTGGCTGACGCCGGCCCAGTGGCCCCCGTTCTGGGCCAGCCTGACGCTGATGTTCCAGAAAGAGGTTGCCGAGCGCATCGTCGCACGGCCGGGGTCCAAGGCCTATGGCCGGCTTGCCCTTCTGGTGCAATGGCGCGCCGAGGCGAAGATCGTCATGACCCTTCCACCAGAGGCATTCACCCCGGCGCCAAAGGTTCATTCCTCCGTGGTTCATATCGTTCGGCGCGATGCACCGCTGTTTCCCGCCGATGAGAAGGTGCTCAACCGGATCACGGCAGCGGGGTTCAACCAACGGCGCAAGATGCTGCGATCGAGCCTGCGTGGCCTTGCGCCCGACATCGAGGAAAGACTGCGGGCGGCAGGTTTGGACCCTACCGCCCGTGCAGAAGAAATTTCACTGGAAGGCTTTTGTGCCTTGGCCAGAGAACTGGCCACCTAGCCTATTCGGCGGCAGAGGCCTGGGTATCCGGCGTCGCCTCGTCCGATTTCGGGCGCGGTTTGCGCGGCCCACGCGGACGCCGCGGCTTTCCACCCTCGGCAGGACCTGCGGCCTTTGCCGTATCTTCGGCGGTCGGCATTTCCGGCATCATCGAGGATTGCACCGGGCGCGCTTCCTGCTGACGCTCGACTTGCGGCTGATGTTGCTGCGGGCGCGGGTCCTGTTGTTGCGGACGCTGGTCCTGCTGCGGCCGTTGCTCTTGACGCGGGCGCTGGTCCTGCTGCGGGCGTTGGTCCTGGCGCGGCATCGGCCGTTGTTCCGGCGTCTCGACCAGCCCACTATCGCCGAAGCGGTCGTCGCTGTTGTCGATCACATCGTTCCCGCGGGCCTGTTGTTGCGGCTGCTCGCCATACCCATCATCGCGGTCGCGACGATCCCGTTGCGAATTGTCCCCGTTCTGATTGTTCCCCTCTTGCAGCCCCATCTCACGCTGCGCCTCGCCCAGCATCCTTGTGTAATGCTCGGCATGCTGGAGGAAATTCTCGTAGGCGACGCGGTCGTTCGAAAGTTGCGCGTCGCGCGCCAGCACGAGGTATTTCTCAATGATTTGCTGAGGAGTTCCACGCACCTTGCCCTCGGGACCCGAGGAGTCGAAGACGCGATTGACGATATTCCCCATCGAACGCGGGCGGTTCGATTTCGAACGCGATCGTGACTTAGATGATCTCATGTTTTCTTTTGTTCCAGCCATAAAAGGGCTTTGCCTGAACCGTTGCGCCGCCGTTCGCGTATCGCCCTGTATCCGGTTCGTGCAATTTTGGGCTTGCAGGCTTGGGGGCAAGAAAGTCATGTCCCGCCGAAGCCTTGTTTGAGTAAACACGACCAACCCCGCATGACAAGGGGAATCTTCGCATTTTACGGAATTGAGCGATTTTTGCGCGGGAACCGTCGCATCTTGGGGTGCTGCTGCAGGGGTGCGTCGCCACGCTGGCCGATCACCACACGGTCGCGTCCGTCGATGTCGCACAGATGGCGAATTCCCTCCAACCCGGTCGCGGCAAGAATGGCCTTGACCGCTTCGGCCTGCGTCGGCCCGATTTCAACCGCGAGCGTTCCGCCCGGGGCGAGGTGCGCCCCAAGCCCCGCAGCAATGGCCCGATAGGCTGCCAGCCCATCTCCGCCCGGGGTCAGGGCGAGCGTCGGCTCCCAGTCCCGAACCTCGGGGGACAATCCGGCGATTTCGGACTCTGCGATATAGGGCGGATTTGAAACGACGAGGTCAAAGGTTCCAGTCACGGCTGAAAACCAGTCAGAGCACAGAAACTCCGCCCGGTCAGATAGTCCATGACGCCGGGCATTGCCCTGTGCGACCTGCAGCGCCGCTGGCGACAGATCAGAGCCGATCCCGGTAGCCCCGGATCGCTCGGCCAGAAGGGTCAGCAGGATCGCCCCGGACCCGGTGCCAAGGTCGAGCACACGGCCAAACCGGGTCTGCAACGCGACCTCGACAAGCGTCTCGGTATCGGGCCGCGGATCAAGGACATCCGGCGTCACGCGAAACCCGCGGCCCCAGAATTGTCTCTCTCCGATGATCTGGCTGACCGGCTGGCGCAAACACCTTGCCTCGATCGCCGTAGCGAAGCGCGCCGCAGCTTCGGGGCCAAGCACATCGCCAAGATGCAACGTCATCCGATCTGCCCCGATCCCAACCGCATGGGCCAGCAAGAGCCGGGCATCCCGTGCCGGGTCTTGCACACCTGCCTCAGCAAGGTTCGGCACCGCAGCCCGAAGCGCCTCGGCCAGTGTCGTCATGCGTCGAACTCGGCCAGCTTGCGGGCCTGATCTTCCGCGACGAGCATATCTATCACCTCTCCCAGATCTCCGCCCATGATGGCGTCGAGTCGATAGAGGGTAAGGTTGATGCGGTGATCGGTCATGCGTCCCTGGGGAAAGTTGTATGTCCGGATCCGTTCGCTTCGGTCGCCCGATCCCACCTGCGATTTTCGGTCCGCGGCGCGTTCGGCGTCTGCCCGGCTGCGCTCAAGGTCGAACAACCGGGCGCGCAGCACCTGCATTGCAATCGCGCGGTTCTGGTGCTGGGATTTTTCCGAGGAGGTGACGACGATGCCGGACGGGATATGGGTAATCCGCACCGCGGAATCCGTCGTGTTGACGTGTTGCCCCCCGGCCCCGCTCGCGCGCATCGTGTCGATGCGGATGTCCGAGGTCGGGATGTCGATATCGACTTCCTCGGCTTCGGGCAGAACGGCCACCGTCGCGGCAGAGGTATGAATGCGCCCGCCCGCTTCCGTCGTGGGAACCCGTTGCACGCGGTGGACGCCGGATTCGTATTTCAGCCGCGCGAAGACCCCTTCGCCCTGGACATTGGCAGTGACCTCTTTGATCCCGCCCAACTCGGTCTCCTGCAACTCCAGAACCCGAAAGGTCCAGCCCTGCGATTCCGCGTAACGCTGGTACATCCGCAGCAGGTCCGCGGCAAAAAGCGCCGCCTCTTCGCCGCCAGTGCCCGGGCGGATCTCGAGAATCGCCGGCCGGGCATCGGCCGCATCTTTCGGCAGCAAGGCAAGGCGCAGTGCCTGTTCATGCTCCGGGATGCGGGCCTTCAGGAGCGGCAATTCCTCTTCCGCAAGGGCGCGCATTTCAGGATCTGAAAGCATGGCACCCGCCTCGTCGAGATCGGCCAGGGCTTGCCGATAGGCCTCGACCTCGGCCACCACCGGCTTGAGGTCGGAATATTCCCGGCTGAGTGTTGCAATCTCTCCGGGGGCTGCGCCAGAGGCCAGCTTCGCCTCGAGGAACTCGAAGCGGCGCGTGATCTGATCAAGTCTGTCCATTGGAACCATGGCTGTGGTGTTGCTCTGTTCGCTGGGTCTGGTCAAGGGGATGGGGGAGGCGATCAAGAGATCAATGGCACTCCGCGCCTTACTGCATTGCGACTGGGTGCCTTGGCCGGCGCAGGCTAATTGGGCAGCTTCAACGTCTTCAGCCAAGACTCGAGGCGGTCACGATTGACACCAAAATCGGACTTCCCGAACCGCGACCGGGCAAAGGCCGCAAAGGTGGCCCCCCCGGGTGCCGACACGACCCTGACGCTGGTGAAGTCGGGAAAGCCGAAGACCCGTGTCCGGGTGATATAGGTCATATGCCCTTCATCGACCGATCCGGCGAACAACGCCGTTCTCGGCTGCGAAAGCGCCACACGATTGATCTCTCGCGCGAGCCCCTCCGGCGCCTGATGATAGACCGGCGCAACCTCATCGCCGCCACTGGGGCTGACCAGAAAGCCGTTGGCAAGATGCGCGACACCGGCCGTGAAGGGATCAACATCCCAGTGCGTCGGATCATTCGGAGAATAGCGGATATAGGCCATACCAACCGCGATCAGGACAGCAAGAACGATCGCAACGATACGCACGATCACTGCCCTCTGCGCGCGCGAAGGTTCCAAAGATACAGGCACATCAACTCGGTCGCGACATGAGCCCCTGCAATGGCCGTCGCGCCAGTGGTGTCATAGGGTGGCGATACCTCGACGACATCCCCCCCGACCATGTTGATCCCCGCCAGATCACGCAGCATCGCCGCCGCCTGCCAAGAGGTCAAACCACCCCAGACCGGCGTGCCGGTGCCCGGCGCAAAGGCCGGATCGAGCGCGTCGATGTCGAAGGTCACATAGGTCGGATGGGCGCCAAGGATTTCCTTTGCCTTCGCGACCGCAGCAGCAGTCCCCTTTTCATGCACCGCGCGGGCATCGATGACATGCACGCCCATGAAATCGTCGTTATGCGTGCGAATGCCGATCTGGACCGAGCGTTTGGGGTCCACGATGCCGGACTTAACTGCCTTGTAGAACATCGTTCCATGATCGATGCGGGTGAAGTCGTCGTCGACCCAGGTGTCGGAATGGGCATCGAAATGCAGCAGCGAAAGCGGGCCGTATTTCTCGGCATAGGCTTTCAGGATGGGAAAGGACACATAATGATCCCCGCCCAATGCGATTGACCCGGCACCAGAGGCAAGGATCGTCCGGATATGCGCCGTCAGGGCATCCGGAAACTCGGCCACCTTCGCGTAGTCGAAGGCGAGATCTCCATAATCCACGACGGCAAATTCCTCGAGAGGATCGAAGGGCCAGCCATAGGGCGGATCGAAAGGTTGCAAGGCGCTCGCCTCTCGGATCGCACGTGGACCGAAGCGGGTGCCAGTCCGGTGCGTCACCGCCTGATCGAAGGGAATACCGGTCACGGCCAGATCGACCCCGGCAAGATCCTTGGTATAGGTTCTGCGCAGAAAGCTTGTCGCACCGCCGAAGGCGTTCTCGAAGGCCAGTCCCCGGTTCCCCTTGCGGGTAAAGGCGGTGTCCACTTCGCTCTTTGCGTCTTCGAGGCCCATTTCCATCCCTTCAAGCTGAAATTTCGGCAGTTGCCAAATGGGTGTTGCGGTCCGCGCCAGTCTATCCGACGATGCCGCGAACGCCAGCCCCCGGACATCCGACATCTTGCGCCGCATCCACGAAGCCCAGGCCTATGACACCACCCACTGGCCACCCAGCCATTGGCGCGCGAGCCTTCCGGCACCGCGGCCGCTGGCCCCGTTGCGCGATACGGTCGAGGTGGATTTCGCGGTGATCGGTGCAGGTTTCGCGGGTCTTTCCGCCGCGCTGACCCTGTCGAAACGCATGTCCGCCTCGGTCGCCGTTCTGGACGCGGGCCAGCCCGGTTGGGGCGCCTCGGGCCGGAACGGGGGGTTCTGCTGCCTTGGCGGTGCGAAGCTGTCTGACGCGGCAATCGTCGCACGGGTCGGAACCCGCGGCGCGCAGGACTTCCGGGATTTCCAACACCGCGCCATCGAATGCGTCGAAGAGCTGCTCGAAACGGAAGGAATCGCCGCGCGTCAGGGCCCCAACGGCGACATCTGCATCGCCCATTCCCGTGCCGCCTTCGCAGCACTGATCAAAGAGGCTGTGGAACGTCAAAGCCTCTACGGCGAAGATACGGATTTGATCTACCCCGAGGAGATGGCGGAGCGCGGTCTGTCCGGCGCGGGCTTCACAGGTGCCGCTATTAGCCCGACCGGCTTTCCCCTGCACCCATTGGCCTATGTCGAAGGGCTCAGCCGCCTCGTCTCAAACGCCGGGGCTCGTATTTTCGCGGACAGCCCTGTCACGTCGCTTGAACCGCACAACGGACGCTGGCGGCTCTTGACGCCGCAGGGCGAGGTCAGCGCACGCCGGGTCTTGATCGCGACCAACGGCTATTCCTCGGAAGACGTGCCGCCTTGGCTTGCCGGACGCACGCTTCCGGCCATGTCCTCGATCCTCGTCACCCGTCCGATCACGCGCGCCGAGAAGAACGCGCAGGGCTTCACAACCCCGGTGATGAGCTATGACAGCCGCCGATTGCTGCACTATTTCCGGCACCTGCCCGATGGCCGTTTCCTGTTCGGGATGCGCGGCGGCGTCACGGCCACGGACCTCGAAGCCCGCCGAACGTCGAAACGCCTGCGAAATCATTTCGAGCGCCTCTTTCCGGAATGGGCAGCGGTCGAGACCGAAACCGAATGGTCCGGCATGGTCTGCCTGACCGGCGGCCTGGCCCCGTTCGTCGGCCCGGTTCCCGGCGCCGAGGGAATGTTCGCCGCCTTCGGCTGGCACGGCAACGGCGTCGCGGCGGCCTCTCTCGGGGGCCGCCTGGCGGCCGAGTTGATGACCGGCGCGCCGGTCTCCATTCCCGCCCTGATGCGCCAGCCCCCCAAACGGTTCCCCCTCGCAGGCTTTCGCCGGGTCTGGCTGCGCGCCGCCTATGCGGCCTATAGCCTCAAGGACGGCGCGCTGCCCTGACGGGCGTCAGTCCCGGGATCAGCCCAGCGGCAGGGCCCGTTCGACCAGCCGCGCAAAGAAAGTGGCCCCGATCGGCGCGGCCTCGTCGTTGAAGTTGAACTTGGGGTGGTGCAGCCCCGCGCCGGGTCCGGTTCCGAGGAACAGATAGGCCCCGGGGCGCGCCTCGAGCATATAGCTGAAATCCTCGGCGCCCATCTCGCGCCCGGCATGGTCGTTGACGGCGTCGTCGCCCGCGACCTCGCGCGCGACCTGCGCCGCGAAGGCGGTCTTGGCCGGGTCGTTGACGGTCGCCGGATAGCCCCAGTCGTAATCGACCCGCGCCGTCACGCCATAGGCTGCGGCATGGCCCTCAACGATCTCGTGAAAACGCTTGCGCACCATTTCACGCAAGGTGGGATTGAAGCTGCGGATCGTGACCGAGAACCAGCCTTCTTCCGGGATGATGTTCGATGCCGACCCGGTGTGGATCTGGGTGACCGAGATCACCAGCTCGTCCAGCGCGAAGGAGTTGCGCGTCACGATAGTCTGCAAGGCCTGAACCATGCCGACGATCGCCACGATCGGGTCAATCGTCTCATGCGGCGTGGCGGCATGTCCGCCGCGCCCGGTGACATAGACATAAACCGTGTCGACCGATGCCATCAACGGGCCCGGCGTCGTGAAGAAATGCCCGAACGGAAGGTTCGGTACATTGTGGATGCCATAGACCTCGGTGATCCCGAAGGTCTCCATGATCCCTTCCTTCACCATCACCTCGCCGCCGCCGCCGTCTTCCTCGGCGGGTTGAAAGATCAGCGCCACACGGCCCGCAAAACGCCGCGTCTCGGCCAGATACTTCGCCGCCCCCAGCAACATTGTCGTATGCCCGTCATGTCCGCAGGCATGCATCTTGCCCGCAACAACCGAGGCGTAGTCCGCCCCGGTCGCCTCGGAGATCGGCAGCGCGTCCATGTCAGCCCGCAGCCCGATGCTCGGACCTTCGGACTGGCCATTGATGATCGCCACCACGCCGGTCTTGGCGATCCCGGTGTGGATTTCATCGACCCCGAAAGATTTCAACCGTTCCACGACATAGGCAGCGGTTTGTTCGCAGTCGAAGCTCAGTTCCGGATGTTGATGCAGATGGCGCCGCCACGCCGTCATCTCTTCTGCATAATCGGCGATACGGTTCAGAACGGGCATCATGGACTCCTTGTGCCGGGTCGGGCTATCTGGGATCGCAACAGTCCTACACGAGGCCAATGCATGCCGAAACCCCCTGCCGAACCCGCAGCCGATCGTAACGCAGAGGGCGGGATGCCACGGCTGCTGGAGATCATGCGACGGCTGCGCGACCCGGACAGCGGATGCCCCTGGGACATCGAACAGGACTTCGAGACCATCGCGCCCTACACGATCGAGGAAGCCTATGAAGTGGCCGACGCGATCGAACGCAAGGATTGGGGCGATCTGAAGGGCGAGTTGGGCGACCTGCTGTTGCAGACGGTCTTCCACGCGCAAATCGCCGAAGATCAAGGTCTTTTCCGCTTCGAGGACGTGGCGCGCGCGATCTCCGACAAGATGGTGGCACGCCATCCGCATGTCTTCGGCGACGAAAGCCGCGAGAAATCGTCGGAGCAGCAGACCCGGGATTGGGAGCGGATCAAGGCCTCCGAGCGCGCAGAACGCAACGAGTCTGGCGTGCTCGACGGCGTCGCCGCTGGCCTGCCCGCCCTGACCCGCGCCGTGAAACTGCAAAAGCGCGCGGCGCGTGTCGGCTTTGACTGGCCGTCCACCGATGAGGTGCTCGACAAGATCGTCGAAGAGGCCAGCGAACTGGTCGAGGCGCGCGACACTCTGACCGAGGCGGAAACCTTTGAAGAATACGGCGACCTTCTGTTCGTGATGGCCAACCTCGCGCGCCATTTGAAGATCGATCCCGAGGCCGCATTGCGCAGCGCCAATGCAAAATTCACCCGGCGCTTTCAGTCGATCGAAGCAGCTTTGGCGCAGCAGGGGCGGGCCCCGCAGGACAGCGACCTCGCTGAAATGGATGCCCTCTGGGATCAGGCCAAATACCTGGAAAAGGCGGCCAAACTGCGCTGAGTCCCCCCTCGACAAGGCCACGCCGTTCCGCTTTTCTGCCGGCCAGCAGGAGCACCCATGACACAGCCACGTAAAATCATAATCGACACCGATCCGGGGCAGGACGACGCCGTAGCAATCCTTCTCGCCTTCGCGAGCCCGGAAGAAATCGAGGTTCTCGGGATCACCGTAGTGGCCGGAAACGTGCCCCTGCCGCTGACCGCGAAGAACGCGCGGATCATCTGCGAATTGGCCGGAAAGTCCGACACCAAGGTCTATGCTGGCTGCGAGGCCCCCTTGACCCGCAAACTGGTGACAGCCGAACATGTGCACGGCAAGACCGGGCTGGACGGGCCGCAGATGCCTGCCCCGGTCATGGCTCTGCAGCCGGGTCATGCGGTCGATTTCATCATCGAAACGCTCAAATCGGAGCCCGCCGGGACAGTGACTCTTTGCCCGCTGGGGCCGCTCACGAATATTGCGACAGCCTTCCAGCGAGCCCCCGAGATCGTATCGAAGGTGCAAGAGATCGTGCTGATGGGCGGGGCCTATTTCGAGGTTGGCAACATCACGCCAACCGCCGAATTCAATATTTACGTCGACCCGGAAGCGGCTGACATCGTGTTCAGATCCGGTGCGCCCCTCGTCGTGATGCCCCTTGACGTGACCCATAAGGCGCTGACCACGCGGCCACGGATCGAGGCCTTCCGGGCGCTCGGCACCGAGCCGGGTCGCATGGTGGCGGAATGGACGGATTTCTTCGAGCGCTTCGATATCGAGAAATACGGAAGCCGGGGCGCGCCCCTGCACGACCCCTGCGTCACCGCCTATCTGATCCGGCCCGAGCTTTTCTCGGGCCGGTTCATCAATGTTCAGATCGAGACCAGGGGAGAGTTCACACTTGGCATGACCGTCGCCGACTGGTGGCGGGTCAGCGGGCGGACACCAAACGCGATGTTCATGGGTGATATCGACGCAGACGGGTTCTTTGCTCTGCTGACCGAACGAATCGGCCGTTTGTGATGTGCGGGGCGAAACCCAGGGACAGGCTGGGGGTTCCCCTCGGGCAGGAGATGCCTATCTGATAACCAAAGGGGCCCAGACCATGCTGAACATCGCCTTCGACAACTCCTATGCCCGCCTTCCCGATCGCTTCTATGCGCGGCTTGCGCCAACACCTGTGGCGCGACCCGGACTGATTGCAATCAATGAGCGCCTTGCGCGCGAGCTCGGCTTGGACCCGGCGGAACTTTCGTCCCCCCAAGGTCTGTCCATGCTGGCCGGAAACAAGGTGCCGGACGGCGCCGACCCGATCGCTCAGGCCTATGCCGGCCATCAGTTCGGCGGCTGGTCACCTCGGCTTGGTGACGGTCGGGCGATCCTGTTGGGCGAGGTGATCGGGCGGGATGGACAGCGCTTTGACATCCAGTTGAAGGGCGCCGGCCCGACGCCATTTTCCCGCAACGGCGACGGGCGCGCCTGGGTCGGTCCGGTGCTGCGCGAATATATCGTCAGCGAGGCCATGCACGCCCTGGGCGTGCCCACAACGCGCGCGCTCGCGGCGGTGACGACGGGTGAAGATGTGTATCGGGAAACCGCCCTGCCCGGCGCCGTGCTCGCCCGTGTCGCCACCAGCCACATCCGGGTCGGCACGTTCCAGTACTTTGCCGCGCGAAATGATTTAGAGGCGCTGCGCCTGCTGACAGATCACGCCCTGGCGCGCCACTATCCGCAAGCGCAAGGCGCGCTTGGCCTGCTCGATGCCGCCGTCGCGGCGCAAGCGCGATTGATCGCGCAGTGGATGTCGCTCGGGTTCATTCACGGCGTGATGAACACCGACAATGCCCATGTCGGCGGCGAAACGATCGACTATGGCCCCTGCGCCTTCATGGATGATTTCCACCCCGATCGCGTCTTCTCCTCGATCGACCAGTTCGGGCGCTACGCCTATTCCAATCAGCCGCAGATCGCCGTCTGGAACCTCGCGCAACTCGCCACCGCCTTGTTGCCGCTGATCGACGAAGATCGGAATAGGGCGATCGAGGCGGCCACCGCCTCGGTCCACCGCTTCGCCGAACTTTTCGAGGCGGAATGGACCGGCCGGTTCCGCGCGAAACTGGGCCTTGTGACGGACGAGCAGGGCGACGGCGCGTTGATCGAGATGTTGCTCGGACGGATGGCCGCGCTGGGGGCCGATTTCACCCGCGTCTTCCGGGGTCTGGCGGAAGGGACTGCGCGCGAGGAATTTCGCGACCCGGATGCCTATGACAGTTGGGTCGATGATTGGCGTGCCCGCCTCGCGCGCGAAGGCAGTGACGAGGCGCAGGCGCAAGACCGGATGCGGGGCGTGAACCCCGCAGTGATCGCGCGCAACCATCGGGTCGAGCAGGCCATTCAGGCCGCCGTGGCAGGCGATCTCGCCCCGTTCCACCAATTGAATGCGGTCCTCTCGCATCCCTATGATCCTCCTGCCGGGTCGGACGCCTATCGTGATGCGCCAGAGCCTCATGAAGCGGTGCGCAAGACGTTTTGCGGCACCTGACATGACAGGTCACAAACCCGGCGCGGCCGAAGGAGGCTTGCGCGTATCCTCCTACAACATACGCAAATGCCTTGGCATTGACCGCCATCGCAATCCGGAACGGACGCTGCGCGTCATCACCGCCACCGGCGCGGATATCGTGGCACTTCAGGAAAGCGACCGCCGCCTCGCGCCCCGCCCGGCCGCCCTGCCCGCCTCGCTGATCGAGCGCGAGTCCGACTATCGTGCCGTTCCCATCGGGTCGAACGCGGTCAGCCTTGGCTGGCATGGCAACGCCATTCTGGTGCGGCCCTGGGTCGAGGTGAAGGAATATCACCTTCTGAACTTGCCCTCGTTCGAGCCGCGCGGTGCCGTCGTGGCCGACCTGCATGTGAAGGGGCGGAACTCTGCGCGTCATTGCCGTTCACCTCGGGTTGCGCAGCGCGGACCGACAGCGCCAGCTGGGCCATATCGCCCAATGGCTGGGCCGCCAGACCGAGTTGCCCACGATCATCCTTGGCGATTTCAACGAATGGTCGGACAAGACAAGATTTCTTGCCCTGCCCGCAGCCTATAGCATGCTGGCCCCCGGCCCCAGTTTCCATGCCCGCCTGCGTCTCGCGCCGCTCGACCGGATCGTCCATTCGCAGCATTTCAGCGTCGCGGACAATGGGGTTCTCGACCTTGGCGAGGCCGCGCATGCCTCCGATCATCTGCCGATCTGGGCGGATATGCAGTTTCGTCGCTGAACGGTCATGCCTCGGACCGCCGGCCGCTGTTGATCAGAACGATGCCTGCAATGACCAGCCCTGCCGCTGCAAGGATCTGCGCGCTGACAGGTTCACCCAGCAAAAGCCAGCCAAATCCAAAGCTGAGCAGTGGCGTGAGGAACGAAAAGCTCGTGACGGTAGAGGCGGGATAGACCGACAGCAGCCAGAGCCACAGGATGAACCCGGCCGAGACCACAACAACGATCTGGAACGCAAGAACCCAGAGGTGCAAGGGTTGCAGGTCACGGATCAAGGGCCCGAAAGCGGGCGACAGCGCCATCAGGACCACGCCGGACACCGCAACCATCCAGAACAATTGCATTTCCGGGCGCACCCGTCTGATCGCCGAGAACCGCGCCATGAACGCAGTGCCCGCCCAGCCGATCGCAGCGCCGAGCGCCAAAAGATCGCCGCCGAGCGACCCTGCCCCGCCAGACCCGCGATGCGAGATCGCCCAGGCCACCCCCGCAAAGGAAATCACCAGCCCGACAGCTCTCCGCGCCGTCACCCTCTCGCCCGGCAGCCAGAAATGCGCGGCGAGCGATAGCCATAGCGGCATGGAGTAGAAGATGATCGAGGCGCGCACCACCGTGGTATAATCGAGCGCGAGGAACAGGCAGAGAAATTCCGCCGAGAACACAAGGCCCACGAGCACGCCCGCCCAGAAGGTGCCGGGCTCAATGCGCAGCGGTCGCCCTTTCCACGCCATCCAGGCCCAGATGCAGAGCACGGCCCCGAGCGACCGAACGCCCGCGAAGAAGACCGGCTGAAGCCCGACATCGACAACCTTGATCATGACCTGGTTGATGCCAAAGAGAAAAGTTGTGGCGAGCAACCCAGTTATTCCGATCCCGTCCAGACGTCTCCGCGCCACCATGCCATCCCCTGTTCGTGATTGGCGCCACCCTTCGCGGGCGCTCGGGGAGTGTCAAGCCCATTGCCCGGCCTTGCGAAAACACTGGAAGCGCGGCACGGTTTCCCTTAAACCGCGCGCCATAGGCAGACCGGAGCGGCCCATGACCGAAAGCATCATTGCGCGCTGCGAAACCAAGGGGCTGCGCATGACCGACCAGCGGCGCACCATCGCGCGTGTGCTGGAAGGGTCGGACGACCACCCCGATGTCGAAGAGCTGTACAATCGCGCGACCACGATAGACCCGCGCATTTCGATCGCAACCGTCTACCGCACGGTGAAACTGTTTGAAGAAGCCGGGCTGCTCGACAAGCTGGAATTCGGCGACGGACGTGCACGCTACGAGGATTCGACGCGGGAGCACCACGATCACCTGATCGACATGAATTCTGGTGAGGTGATTGAATTCATCGACGCCGAGATCGAAGCCCTGCAAGACAGAATCGCCATGAAACTCGGGTACAAGCTGAAGGGCCACAGGCTGGAACTTTATGGCGTCCCCATCAGCAAGAAGGACAAGACATGAGCACGATC
Organism: uncultured Pseudomonadota bacterium; assembly: GCA_963837565.1. Taxonomy (GTDB): domain Bacteria; phylum Pseudomonadota; class Alphaproteobacteria; order Rhodobacterales; family Rhodobacteraceae; genus Solirhodobacter. The sequence continues at coordinate 27,962 of CAWIOC010000014.1, read as the reverse complement.
GTTGACATCCACGCACGGGAAATTCTCGACAGCCGCGGCAATCCCACCGTGGAGGTGGACGTGATCCTGGAAGACGGCACCATGGGCCGGGCCGCGGTCCCCTCGGGCGCCTCTACCGGGGCGCACGAAGCCGTCGAAAAGCGCGATGGCGACAAGAAACGCTACATGGGCAAGGGCGTGCTCGAAGCTGTGGCCGCGGTCAACGGCGAGCTGGCGGACGAGATCGTCGGCTTTGATGCGACCGAACAGGTCGCCATCGACCGCATGATGATCGAGATCGACGGAACCCCGAACAAGGGCCGCCTTGGCGCGAACGCGATCCTCGGCGTCTCGCTGGCCGTCGCCAAAGCCGCGGCGGATTTCACGTCGCAACCGCTCTACCGCTACATTGGCGGCACCTCTGCGCGCATCCTGCCCGTGCCGATGATGAACATCATCAACGGCGGCGAACATGCCGACAACCCGATCGACATTCAGGAATTCATGATCATGCCGGTCGGCGCTGATTCTGTCAGGGAAGCAATCCGCATGGGGTCGGAAGTGTTTCACACGCTGAAGAAGGAACTCTCTGCCGCTGGATTTGCCACCAGCGTGGGCGATGAGGGCGGCTTTGCACCCAACCTCAGCTCGACGCGCGACGCATTGGATTTCATTCTGAAATCGATCGAGAAGGCAGGCTACACGCCGGGTGATGATATCGGCCTCGCGCTCGATTGCGCCTCGACCGAATACTTCAAGAACGGCAACTATGTATTTGCCGGCGAAGGCAAGACCCTGTCGCCAGAGGAAAACGTGGCCTATCTGGCGGCGCTGGTGAACGACTATCCGATCCTGTCGATCGAGGATGGCTGTGCCGAGGATGACTGGGCCGGCTGGAAGCACCTGACCGATGTTCTGGGCGACCGCATCCAGCTGGTTGGCGACGACCTGTTCGTCACCAACACCCAACGTCTCGCCCGCGGCATCGCCGAGGGCTGCGCAAACTCTCTGCTCGTCAAGGTCAACCAGATCGGCACGCTGACCGAAACGCTCGATGCCGTGCGCATGGCTGACCGCGCCCGTTTCACCAGCGTGATGAGCCACCGCTCGGGAGAGACCGAGGACAGCACAATCGCCGACCTCGCCGTGGCCACCAACTGCGGCCAGATCAAGACCGGCTCGCTGTCCCGTTCGGACCGCCTCGCAAAGTACAACCAGCTGATCCGCATCGAGGAAATGCTGGGTGAGACGGCGGAATATGCAGGCCTGACGCTTTCACGCAGCTGACACCTCAGCCGCGACGGGCGGGCAAGTTTGCTCGCCTGTCGCGCTATTTCCCAAGGACCACCCCGAAAATGCAGAGCGCCGAAGAGGTGATTGCGCGACTGGACCTGGCGCCTCATCCAGAGGGTGGCTGGTACAGGCAGACCTGGATCGCCGATGCCGAAGACGGCGCCCGGCCCAGTGGCACCGCGATCCTCTTCCTGCTCAGCGCCGAACGATCAAGCCATTGGCACCGGGTGGATGCGACCGAGATCTGGCATTTTCATGCCGGCGCCCCCTTGGTGCTGTCCACCGCAGCCAGCGCCGCGGGCCCGGCTGTCGATCAGACGCTCGGCCCCGATCTTTTGCTCGAACAGACACCCCAACTCATCGTGCCAGCGGGCCATTGGCAGGCGGCGCGGACGATGGGGGCATGGACCCTGGTTGGTTGCACCGTCAGCCCCGGCTTCCGTTTTGAAGGGTTCGAACTGGCGCCACCCGGCTTCGACATTCCGCGGGAATAAGGACGTCAGGCGCGAAATCTCTTCATTCAACGGACGGCTGATCTGGCCGCCGCCAACGGCGGCCCGCACGCCGGTCGTCCCGGGGCAAGAGGTCGGAAGCCCGCGGGAAACGCGCACGGCGAGATAGGCGAAGGCCTGCGCCTCGAGCATGTCACCGTCCAGTCCCATCGCCTCTACCGGCAGCACGGGGCAGGGAAAAGCCTCGGCCAGAAGGTCCATCATCCTGCGGTTTTTTCGCCCGCCGCCGGTGACGAGGATGCCGACAGGCGACTTGGGAAAATGCTCGGCACCGCGCACGACGGCAGCGACCGCGGCTGCGGTCAGGGTGGCCACCCCGTCCTGATCTGGCAAAGGTGCAACGTCTGAAACCAATTGCCGGAAATCATTCCGGTCGAGAGACTTCGGGGGCATCCTGCTGAAGTAAGGGTGGCTCAGAAACCTGGCAACGATGTCAGAATCGACATTGCCCTGCGCCGCGATCTGGCCGCCGTCGTCAAAACCGAGGTTATAGCGACTTTGCATCAGATCATTGATCGGGGCATTCGCCGGACCGGTATCGAAGGCGAGGCAGGCGCCAGGCTGCTCCGGCCGATCGAAGCTCGGGTCGACCCAGGTCACGTTGCCCACACCGCCCAGGTTGAGAAACACCAGGGGTTCATCCGCCCCCATCCACTTCGCGCAGGCAAAATGGAAAAACGGGGCGAGTGGCGCCCCCTGACCGCCCAGTCGCACGTCCGATGTCCGGAAATCCCAGACCACCGGTCGGTCCAACACTTCGGCAAGCAAGCCACCATCGCCGGCCTGATGCGTCCCACGCCCGCCCGGATCATGCGCCAGCGTCTGGCCATGAAAACCGATCAGCTCTGCCTCCGGAAACTCTGAGAGGATTTCCGCATGGGCAACCTCGACCACCTCACAGGCTGCGCTGACGCCATCTTCCCCAGGCCATCGACCCAGTGCCGCATGCAGAACCGCCTGCTCCTGCGTGGTATAGGGACGATACCGCGCATCTCCGAAGGTGGAAATCGTCTCGCCGTCGGTCTCGACCAATGCCGCGTCCACCCCGTCAAGCGACGTGCCTGACATCGTGCCCACCGCCCACAGATTGCGACCACCTGCCAAGACTGCTTCCCCAAATGCGACTGCACCGATATAGAAGGCGCAAACCTTAGAATGGACGAAACAAAGATGACCTTCCACCCAAAATCAGACTTCATGCGTGTGATGATCGAGCGCGGCTTTCTGGCCGATTGCACCGATTACCAGGCGCTGGACGAGGCTTTGGCAAAGGGCGTCGTCCCCGGCTATATCGGCTTTGACGCAACGGCCTCTTCACTGCATGTCGGCAGCCTGATCCAGATCATGATGCTGCGCTGGCTTCAGAAATGCGGTGGCAAGCCGATTGTCCTGATGGGCGGGGGGACGACCAAGGTGGGCGACCCCTCCTTCCGGGCAGATGAACGGCCGCTGCTGACCACAAAGCAGATCGACGCGAATATCGAGGGGATCCGCCGCGTCTTCGCCTCTTACGTCTCGTTCGGCGAAGGCCCGACGGATGCCTTGATGTTGAACAATGCCGAATGGCTGGACGGGCTCAACTACCTCGACTTCCTGCGCGATATCGGGCGGCATTTCTCGATCAACCGGATGCTGGCTTTTGACAGCGTGAAGTCGCGGCTGGACCGAGAGCAGTCGCTCAGCTTCCTCGAATTCAACTACATGATCCTGCAAGCCTATGATTTTCTGGAGCTGAACCGCCGCTATGGCTGTCTGTTGCAGATGGGCGGATCGGATCAGTGGGGCAATATCGTCAACGGCATAGACCTGACCCGGCGTATCCTCGACCATGAAATCTTCGGGCTGACCTCACCGCTGCTGACCACGTCGGACGGACGGAAGATGGGCAAGTCGCAAAGTGGTGCGGTCTGGCTCAATGCCGATCTGCTCAGCCCGTACGAGTTCTGGCAGTTCTGGCGCAATACGACCGATGCCGACGTCGGACGGTTCCTGAAGCTCTATACGGAACTGCCGCTGGACGAATGCGATCGGCTTGGTGGTCTGGAAGGCGCCGAAATCAACGGCGCGAAAGTGGTACTGGCGAACGCGGTGACGGCGCTGTTGCACGGCGCGGATGCCGCCGCGACGGCCGAATCCACAGCGCGCGAGGTCTTCGAACATGGCGGGGTCGGCGATGACCTGCCGACGCTGGAGCTAAGCGCCGACGAGGTCGGCTCGGGCATCTCGATCGTGCAGTTGATCGTGCGCTCCGGGCTGGCAAAATCCGGCAAGGATGCCAAGCGCCTGATCGCCGAGGGCGGCGCGAGACTGGATGACGAGTTGTTGACGGACGCGGGCCTCGTGATGGATGCGCAGCGCCTGGCGACTCCGGTCAAGCTGACGGCGGGCAAGAAGCGGCACGCTTTGGTCACTTTGCAGTAGGAAAGGGGCGGCTCTCGCCGCCCCTCTGCTTCAGAAAACCCGTGCAGATCACTCCTGCACGGTGACCTTTGCCATGTAGTCCGGATCGGCGACCTTGCCATTGTCGGCCGAGTCGCCCTGCTTGATCTTGTCGACCACATCCATCCCCTCGATCACGTGACCGAAGGCCGTATATTGGCCGTTCAGGTTCGGCGACGGCGCGAACATGATGAAGAACTGCGAATTGCCGCTGTTCGGATCGCTCGAGCGGGCCATTCCGACCGTCCCTCGCACGAAGGGCACATCGGAAAACTCGGCCGGAACGTTTGGCAGATCGGATCCGCCCAGACCGGCACGGGAAAGATCATCCCCCTTGTGGCCGAACTTCACGTCGCCCGTTTGCGCCATGAAGCCCGTGATCACACGGTGAAACACCACCCCGTCGAAGGCACCCTTCTTTGCCAAAGCCACGATCTGGGCCACGGTCTTCGGGGCAACCTTCGGCAGAAGGTCGATCACGATCCGGCCCTGATCCTGCCCACCGACGTCGATGACAAGGTTCGGGCCGGGGGTATCCTTGAAGGGCGTGGCGCTGTCCTGCGCCGAGGCGACCGGATTCTGGAACCAGACCAGCCCCGCGATCAAGGCACCGCCGACCAGGACCAGACCCGTCGCGAAGACGCGCTCTTTAGACATCCTCGGCCACCCGCACGCTGATCATGCGGTCGGGTTCAGGCGCCGGCTCACCCAGAGTGATGTTGTCCACGAATTCCATCCCGGAAATCACCCGCCCATAGACCGTGTATTGGCCGTTCAGGAAGTGGTTGTCCTTGAAATTGATGAAGAACTGGCTGTTTGCCGAATTCGGGTTGGCCGAACGTGCGGCGCCCAAGGTGCCGCGATCATGCGGCAGTTTCGAGAACTCGGCCGGAAGATCCGGCAGGTCCGACCCGCCCGTACCGGCACGGCGTAGGTTGAAGTTCTTCTCGGCATTGCCGTTTTCGACATCGCCGGACTGCGCCATGAAATTCTCGATCACACGGTGGAACACGACGTTGTCATAGGCACCGGCCCGGGCCAGTTCCTTCATCCGCTCGGTGTGCTTTGGCGCAACATCGGGAAGCAGTTCAATCACCACGGGGCCATCCTTCAGCGTAATGATGATGGTGTTCGCGGGGTCCTTGATCTCTGCCATGATGGTCTCCTTTAAACTTTGATGCGCGCGACCCTATTGATCCGCCGCCGAAAGGAAAAGGGCAAAGCAGAGCATCGGTTGACGCGGGCCATGTGATCGGGCGACAAACCACCGAACCGCCAGCAGGAGACGAGATATGCCCTGGAAGACGATCGACGACATGAACCTGACCGGCAAGGTGGTCCTGGTACGGGTCGATATCAACGTGCCTGTGGAAAACGGCCAGGTGACGGACGCGACCCGGATCGAGAAAATCGTGCCAACCATCGTCGACATCATCGGCAAAGGCGGCAAGCCGGTCCTGCTGGCCCATTTCGGACGGCCCAAGGGCAAACCGGCGCCAGAGTTGAGCCTGCGTCAGCTGCTGCCGGCGATGCGCGCCGCCCTGCCCGGCCGCAAGATAATCTTCGCCGAGGATTGCATCGGCGCACCGGCAAAGGCCGCGGTGGCCTCGATGCAACGCGGCGACATCGTGCTTTTGGAAAACACGCGTTTCCATGAGGGTGAAGAAAAGAATGACGCGCAGCTTGCAGCCTCGATGGCTGCCCTCGGCGATGTCTACGTGAATGACGCATTTTCGGCCGCCCACAGGGCACATGCCTCGACTGAAGCCATCGCGCATCTGTTGCCCGCCTGCGCCGGACGCCTGATGGAGGCAGAGCTGAAGGCGCTCGACGCTGCGCTCGGCAAGCCGCAGCGCCCCGTTGTCGCGGTGGTGGGGGGGGCGAAAGTCTCGACCAAGCTCGATCTGCTCGCAAACCTCGTCACCAAGGTCAATCATCTGGTGATCGGCGGCGGCATGGCAAACACATTCCTCGTCGCCAAGGGCATCGCGGTCGGCAAATCGCTGGCCGAGCGCGACATGGCCGATGTGGCGAAATCCGTTCTGGCCAAGGCGTCACATGCCGGGTGCGAAATTCACCTGCCGACCGACATCGTCGTGGCATGGGAATTCAAGGCACATGCCCGTTCGGAAACCCTGCCGGTCGATCAATGCCCTGCAGACGCGATGATCCTCGACGCGGGCCCGGCAACGGTTGCCGCTGTGAACAAAGTGTTCGAGTCGTGCCGGACATTGATCTGGAACGGCCCGCTCGGCGCCTTCGAGATGGAACCCTTTGATGCCGCAACCAACGCCGCCGCCGCCAAGGCCGCCGCCTTGACCAGGGCAGGAAAGCTGGTCTCGGTGGCGGGCGGCGGTGATACGGTTGCGGCCCTGAACCGCGCCGATGCCGCCAAGGACTTCACCTATATCTCGACCGCGGGTGGCGCCTTCCTCGAATGGATGGAAGGAAAAACTCTGCCCGGCGTGGCCGCATTGCAGGAATGAGCGGTTTTTTTGACGTTGGCGCAACATGTTAGCGCCAACGTCATTGCAGCTTCATCGGCTCACCCTTAATCCGGCGAGAAAGGCCATCTCAACGAAGGGACCATTTCATGCGAGCGACGCGCACCGTCCAGAAAATCCTTGCCAATTACGAGGGCGAGACGCCCGGCGTGAAGGCCAATCTTTGCCGGATGCTGATGAACGGCAAACTGGCCGGCACGGGCAAGATGATCATTCTTCCGGTCGATCAGGGTTTTGAGCATGGCCCCGCGCGCACCTTCGCCTCGAACCCGGCGGCCTATGATCCACATTACCACTACCAACTGGCGATCGACGCGGGCCTGAACGCTTACGCAGCCCCGCTTGGCATGATCGAGGCCGGCGCCGACACATTCGCAGGCCAGATCCCGACGATCCTGAAGGTGAACTCTGCCAATTCGTTGCTCAGTGATAGCGCAGGCAAGAACCAGGCGATCACCGGCAGTGTCGATGACGCGCTGCGGCTTGGCTGCTCGGCGATCGGCTTCACGATCTACCCCGGCTCGGATGCTCAGCTGGAGATGTACGAAGAGATCAGCGCCATGCGCGAAGAAGCCGCCCGCAAGGGCGTGGCGACCGTGATCTGGTCCTACCCGCGCGGAGAAGCGATCACCAAGGATGGCGAGACCGCGATCGACGTCGCGGCCTATGCAGCGCAGATCGCGGCCCTGATCGGGGCGCATATCATCAAGATCAAGCTTTCGACCGACCATCTGATGCTGCCCGAAGCCAAGAAGGTCTATGAGGCACAGAAGATCGATGTCGCGACCCAGGCGGCGCGGGTGCGGCACTGCATGCAGGCCTCGTTCAACGGTCGCCGGATCGTGATCTTCTCGGGCGGCGCGAAGAAGGGCGAAGACTCGGTCTACGACGACGCCCGCGCGATCCGCGATGGCGGCGGCAATGGCTCGATCATCGGTCGGAACAGCTTCCAGCGGCCGCGGGATGAGGCCTTGGCAATGCTCGCAAAACTGGTCGATATCTACAAAGGCAAAGCCTGACAGGCGCCCGATCCGGCGCCTGTGACCCGATCAACAGTCCTCCGCCCGGCCTGAAATCAGGCCGGGATATCGTAGGCCGCCGGATCGACCCCGAGAAACCGGCAGATGGCCCGGACCACCAGGCGGTGATCTTCGCGCTGCGGCAAGCCCGATACGGTTGCGGCGGCGACGACGCCGACGCCCCTGACATGGATCGGGAAAGACCCGCCGTGGGCGACATATTCGGCTGGCGCCATGCCGCGGTCTTCGGAAATCACGCCGCCAGACAGCTCCAGCTGCTTGCCGAAGCCGTAGGATGAACGATGGACCCGCAGCACGGTGTTGGCCTTGCGCCGCATCCATTCGCCATTGTCAGGCGTCGAACCCGGTAGCACCGTCAGGTACAATTGGCGGGACGGCGTACGGATCTCGATCGCCAAGGCACTGTCGCCCGCCTCCTCCCGCAGGATCTGGCCAAGACGGAAGGCATCGTTTTCATCGAACCCGTCGAACCGCAATTCCGCTTCCTGCCGTGCGATCGCGGCAATGTCTTCCTCAAGGCTCATGGCAGGTCTCCGGCGGGGGCTATGGGGGCGGCGACAGATAGCGTCATTGGGGTCCGATACGAGCCAGAAGTGCCGCTGTGTCAAGGCCCCGAACTGCGCCGGTCACACGCCCACCCTCCCGCGCCAGTCGGCCGACGACATAGCCTTCCGCAATCGGTGACGGGGCATGACGGATCAACACGGAGGCTGTCAGCAGGGTTGCGAGACTTTCCGCAAACCACCGCGCCTCTGCCTCCGGCACCGCATTCGGCCAGCGCTCCCGATGTGCGGCAAGCGCCTGATCGAAACCCGCATAGGCGCCCTGCGCCGCATCCAGCTCTGCATCAACGGCGAGCAGCGAGGCCGGCTCCCGGGCGATCGTGCGCAAGATATCGAGACAGATCACGTTTCCCGAGCCTTCCCAGATGCCGTTCAACGGTGCTTCGCGATAAAGCCAAGGCATCGCGGTATCCTCGACATAGCCCATGCCGCCCATCACCTCCATCGCTTCGGCCGTGACCGTCGGGCAAAGCTTGTTGGACAGGAACTTGGCCAGCGCCACTGCCAGCCGGGCAAAGGCCCGGTCCTCTGGCCGCGTTCCGTCGAAGGCAGCGGCAACGCGCAGACCAAGCGCCGTCGCCCCTTCCCAGTCGAGCGCCAGATCGGCCAGCACGATACGCATCAGCGGCTGATCCACCAGCTTGCGCTGAAAGGCCGACCGATGCGTGACCCAATGATGCGCCTCGGTCAGGGCCGCCCGCATCAGCCCGGCGGGCGCGATCGCGGTGTCGAGCCTGGTGTGATGGACCATCTCAAGGATGGTGCGGATACCCTGCCCCTCTTCGCCCAGCCGATGGGCGAAGGCCGCGTCATATTCGATTTCGGCCGAGGCATTCGCGCGATTGCCAAGCTTGTCCTTCAGGCGCAGGAGACGGATCGTGTTCCGCTCTCCCTCGAGCCAGCGGGGCACCAGAAAACAGGTCAACCCGCCGGGCGCCTGCGCCAACGTCAGGAAACCATCCGACATCGGCGCAGAACAGAACCACTTATGGCCGGTCAGGCGGTAGCCATCTCCATCCGGCTCCGCCCGCGTCGTGTTGGCGCGCAGGTCAGAGCCGCCCTGTTTCTCGGTCATCGCCATTCCCAGCGTGGCGCCGGATTTGCGCGCGATCGGAGCGACCGAGGGGTCGTAGGATCGCGAGGTAAGCTTTGGCCGCCAGATCGCCGCCAGCGCCGGATCGGCCTCAAGCGCGGGAACCGCGGCATAGGTCATCGTCATCGGGCAGCAGGTGCCGGGCTCGACCTGGGTGTGCAGATAGAGGAGCCCGGCATGGGTCGTATGGCCCCCCGGCGCGCCCGTCCAGGGCAGGGCGGCGTAGCCTGCGCCAAGGCCCTGCGCCATCAACCGATGATAATCCGGGTGAAAATTCACTTCGTCCAGACGCCGCCCGCCAGCATCGAACAGGCGCAGCTCCGGGGTGACACGCATCGCTTCGCGCCCGGCAAACCGCAGCTCGGCCGAACCGAGCGTCTTGGCGCAAAGGGCAAGATGAACGACATCGGCCCGCATCCTTTCTGCCATTTGGCCAAACGCGGGATCTTCGTCCCAAAGCGCGACATCGCCCCGAGCGGGGGGTTGGTTCGTCACTTCGTGTCCGTTCATCCTGGTTCTGGGCGGAAGCATGTGATCCTCCATCACAATTGATCAGACAATGCAGCAAAACTTGGCCGCGGGGGATTCACAAAGCGGTCTGCCTGTGCAAGAATCACCTGTCAGCCCGTCAAGAGGCTGCGAAGGGGCCGAGCATGACCGTCCAACGCAATCGTCCGCCGATCGGGGCAATGGTTTATTTCGCGATCGCGGCCACCTCGGGGGCGTATTTCACCTTCGCGGCGGTTCAGGGTGATTATGGCATCTTCCGGCGCGTGCAAGTAGATGCCGAGGCGAAGACCCTGACGGCAGAGCGTGACACCCTGCAAGCGCAGCTTTCCGGGCTGGAAAACAAGACGCGGCGCCTGTCCGACAACTACCTCGATCTCGACCTGCTGGACGAACAGGCGCGCGAAGTTCTGGGCCTTCTGCGACCCGACGAAATCGTCATTCGCTGACCTCTCGCCATTTTCCCTGACATCTCTGCTGGACCGCTCGGTCCTGCAGCCGAGCCATGTATTGCCAACACAGGCCTGCAGCGGAAATTGCACTCGTCCTTCCGTGCTGCTACTGTATAAGTAGTTTAATATTGAACTATCCTAAGCCGACACAGGAGGCTCTCGGTTATGGCCACGCGCAAAACGCCCGCGAAATCAAATTCATCAAAAGAGGACTTGCTGAATTACTATCGCGAAATGCTGCTGATCCGTCGATTCGAAGAAAAAGCGGGCCAGCTGTACGGGATGGGGCTGATCGGAGGGTTCTGCCACCTCTATATCGGGCAGGAAGCCGTCGTGGTCGGTCTGGAAGCCGCCGCCGAGGAAGGCGACAAGCGGATCACGTCCTATCGTGACCACGGCCATATGCTGGCCTGCGGGATGGACCCCAAGGGCGTGATGGCGGAACTGACCGGGCGCTCTGACGGCTATAGCCACGGCAAGGGTGGCTCGATGCACATGTTCTCGAAAGAGAAGCACTTCTATGGCGGTCACGGCATCGTCGGTGCCCAGGTGCCGCTTGGGGCGGGCTTGGCCTTCGCGGATAAATACCTCGACAACAAGCGCGTGACGTTCGCCTATTTCGGCGACGGCGCCGCCAACCAGGGTCAGGTCTACGAGGCTTACAACATGGCCGAGCTCTGGAACCTGCCGGTGATTTTCGTCATCGAGAACAACCAGTACGCCATGGGCACCTCGATGAAGCGGTCGACCAAGTCCAAGTCGCTGTGGGAACGTGGCGCGGCCTATGGCATCAAGGGCGAAGCGGTCGACGGGATGGACGTCATGGCCGTGCGCGCCGCCGGGGAAAAGGCGCTTGCTGCCTGCCGCGCCGGAGATGGCCCCTATATCCTCGAGATGATAACCTACCGTTACCGTGGCCACTCGATGTCCGACCCTGCCAAATACCGCACGCGCGAAGAAGTTCAGAAAATGCGTGACGAGAAGGACGCGATCGAAAATGTCCGTGACCTGCTGATCACCGGCGGCCATGCCACCGATGACGATCTCAAGGGGATCGACAGGGACATCAAGGCGATCATCAACGACGCTGCTGAATTCGCCAAGGACAGCCCCGAGCCCGCGCTCGAGGAACTTTGGACAGATATCTACGCCTGAGGGGGGAAGACACCATGGCAACCGAAATTTTGATGCCCGCGCTGTCGCCCACGATGGAAGAGGGCACGCTGGCGAAATGGCTTGTGAAAGAAGGCGATACGGTCAAGTCCGGCGATATCCTCGCCGAGATCGAGACCGACAAGGCGACGATGGAGTTCGAGGCGGTCGATGAAGGCATCATCGGCAAGATCCTGATCGCCGAGGGAACTGCAGGCGTGAAGGTAAACACGCCGATTGCCGTCATCGTCGAGGAAGGCGAAGACGCAGACGCAGAGCCAAAATCGACCAAGGCGGCACCTGCCGCTGCCACGCCCGAAGCGCCCAAAGCGGCCGCGCCCGCCGCCTCAGCCCCTGTCGCCGTCACCTCGAAAGCCTCGGCCGATTGGCCGGAAGGCACCGAGATGAAAACGATCACCGTCCGCGAAGCCCTGCGCGAAGCGATGGCCGAGGAAATGCGCGCTACATCCGAAGTGTTCCTGATGGGCGAGGAAGTCGGCGAATATCAGGGTGCCTACAAGATCTCGCAGGGCCTCTTGGAAGAATTCGGGCCCAAACGCGTGGTCGATACGACGATCACCGAACAGGGCTTCACCGGCATCGCGGTTGGCGCCGCCTTCGGTGGCCTGCGCCCGATCGTCGAATTCATGACCTTCAACTTCGCCATGCAGGCGATCGACCAGATCATCAACTCGGCCGCCAAGACGCTCTACATGTCCGGCGGCCAGATGGGGTGCCCGATCGTGTTCCGCGGCCCGAACGGCGCCGCCGCCCGCGTCGGTGCCCAGCACAGCCAGGACTATGCGGCCTGGTATGCGATGGTCCCGGGCCTGAAGGTCGTCATGCCCTATTCCGCGTCAGACGCGAAAGGGCTTCTGAAACAGGCGATCCGCGATCCCAACCCGGTCATCTTCCTTGAAAACGAACTCCTCTATGGTCATTCGTTCGAAGTACCTGTTCTGGACGATTTCACGATCCCCTTCGGCAAGGCCCGGATCTGGCGCGAAGGCACGGACGTCACCATCGTCAGCTTCGGGATCGGCATGACCTATGCCCTCGAGGCCGCTGACAAGCTTGCTGAAGACGGCATCTCGGCCGAGGTGATCGACCTGCGCACCCTGCGCCCGCTCGATTACGACACCGTGCTCGCCTCGGTGATGAAGACGAACCGCTGCGTGACGGTGGAAGAAGGCTGGCCGGTCGGCGCGATCGGCAACCATCTCTCGGCGACGATCATGCAGCGCGCCTTCGACTACCTCGATGCGCCGGTGATCAACTGCACCGGCAAGGACGTGCCGATGCCCTACGCCGCGAACCTCGAAAAGCTCGCCCTGGTGACGACCGCCGAAGTGGTCGAGGCCGTCAAATCCGTCTGCTACCGCTGAGGAGAGAGATCATGGCAACCGAAATCCTGATGCCCGCGCTCTCCCCCACGATGGAGGAAGGGACGCTTGCAAAATGGCTGGTGAAGGAAGGCGATACGGTCAAGTCCGGCGATATCCTCGCCGAGATTGAGACCGACAAGGCGACAATGGAATTCGAGGCCGTCGATGAGGGTATCGTCGGCAAGATCCTCATCGCGGAAGGCACGGCAGGGGTGAAGGTCAACACCCCGATCGCCGTGATCGTTGAAGAGGGCGAAGAGCTTGGCGCCGCGCCTGCGCCGAAAGCAGCCCCGCCCGCGGCGAAAGCGGCCCCGCCCGCGGCGGCAGCAGCAACGCCGGCTGCAGCTGTGGCGGCCGCTGCGCCTGCTGCGGCTCCGGCGGCCCCGAAGGCAGCCAGCGGCGCACGTGTCTTCGCCTCGCCCCTCGCCCGGCGCATTGCCGCAGACAAGGGGCTCGACCTGTCCAAGGTCACCGGCTCCGGCCCGCACGGGCGAATCGTCAAGGCCGATGTGGTCGACGCCAAACCGGGCCAGGCGCCGATAACGGCACAGGCTGCGCCCGCAGCAGCTCCAGCCGCGTCCGCCCCTTCCGCCTTGGCCACCGGCGCCAGTGCCGAGACGGTCAAGAAGATGTTCGCCGACCGCGAATACGAGGAAATCACCCTCGACGGTATGCGCAAGACCATCGCGGCGCGGCTTACCGAGGCCAAACAGACCATCCCGCACTTCTACCTGCGCCGCGACGTGCGGCTGGATGCGCTTATGGCCTTCCGCACCACGCTCAATGCGCAACTGGAAAGCCGTGGGATCAAGCTGTCGGTCAACGACTTCATCATCAAGGCCTGCGCGCTGGCGCTGCAAACCGTGCCGAACGCGAACGCCGTCTGGGCCGGTGACCGCATCCTCCGCCTGAAGCCCTCGGATGTGGCGGTGGCCGTCGCGATTGAAGGCGGGCTCTTCACGCCGGTCCTGCGCGACGCACAGATGAAGTCGCTGTCCGCCCTGTCGGCCGAAATGAAAGACCTCGCCGCCCGCGCCAAGACCCGCAAACTGGCGCCGACGGAATATCAGGGCGGCAGCTTCGCCATCTCGAACCTCGGGATGTTCGGCGTGGACAACTTCGACGCCGTCATCAACCCACCGCATGGCTCGATCCTTGCGGTCGGGGCCGGGGTGAAGAAACCCGTGGTAGGCGCGGACGGCGCGGTGACGGTGGCGACGGTCATGTCGATGACCCTGTCGGTCGACCACCGCGTGATCGACGGCGCACTCGGGGCGCAATTCCTTGGTGCGATCGTGGCGAACCTCGAAAACCCGATCGGCATGCTGGCCTGACCAGCGCCGATCAGAATGCAAGAAGGGCCGGGACCACATGGTCCCGGCCCTTCGCATTCTACCGAAAATCAGATCTCTTCGCGCAACAGCTGGTTCATCGTGACCGAGGGTTGGTCGCATCCCGCCTCACCCACGATCCGCGCCGGAACGCCGGCCACCGTCGATTTCGGCGGCACATCGTGCAACACAACGGAGCCCGCCGCGATCCGGCTGCAATGCCCGACATGGATATTGCCCAGAACCTTTGCCCCGGCCCCGATCAGCACCCCGTCGCCGATCTTCGGGTGACGATCGCCATCTTCCTTGCCGGTGCCACCCAGAGTCACCGAATGCAGCATTGATACGTTGTCGCCCACCACGGCGGTCTCACCGATCACGATCGAATGCGCGTGGTCGATCATGATCCCGCGACCAACCCGCGCGGCGGGATGAATATCGACCCCGAACACCTCGGACACCCGCATCTGGATCAGATAGGCGAGGTCGATCCGCCCCTGCGTCCACAGCCAATGGCCGACGCGGTAGGCCTGAACCGCCTGATATCCCTTGAAGAACAGGATCGGCTGGATGAACCGGTGGCAGGCCGGGTCACGGTCATAGACCGCCACAAGATCAGCCCGCGCCGCTTGGCCCAGACCACCGTCCGAGGCATAGGCCTCATCGGCGATCTCGCGCAGAATCTGCTCGCCGATCTCACCCGAGGCCAGCTTCAGCGAAAACCGGTAGGACAGCGCCTTTTCCATCGTCGGATGGTGCAGCAGGCTGGAATGGATCACCCCGCCCAGCAGCGGCTCATCGAGCACCGCGGCCCGGGCCTCGTCGCAAATCCGCGACCAGACCGGATCGACCGAGGCAAATTTGGTTTTAGTCTCGGCCATGACCCAGCCCTCCGTTTTGCGATGTTCTACACCAGATAGGAGGGCGATTTCACCTTGAAAGAGAGCGGCCGCGAAAAATACCTCGCCGCCCGTGGCTGCCATCGCACCCGCGCCAGCCAATCAATCCGCGGATGACAATTCCAAGGCAGTCGAGATAGTCGGGGTCCGACAGGAACGGCTCTGCCCGATGCTGCCGCCGCAAGGCAACTTCCATCAGACTGCCACTGCCGAAAACCGCATGTCCGCGCCCGAGGCGCCGCCGATAGCGGTCCGCCGTGTCGGCCTCTTCCAGCATCCGTTGCATCAGCGCCTCACGCACCACCGGGTCGACAGCCAGAAGGGCACGCGCGGCGGACAGGAGGTCGCCAACCAATATCTGCCGCATCTCAAAGTCCCGGAACGGTCACGTCAAACGTATGAACGGCAATCCGCACCTTGCCCCCGGTGAAATCCCCGCCTGTGGCCGTCAGGATCAACGGGCTTGCCGACCAATAGGTCATGGGCTGCGACAACATCCCCCGCGCATAGGACCCGGCATCGACCCCCAGCCCGCTGCCGAACCGATCGCTTGCCCCATCGGTTCCAAGGCTCCAGCTGCTGGCCCCGGTCACTGTTTCGAGCACCCGCGCCGTCACCGCGAACACCATGACTCCGGCGCCGATCCCCGGCCCGGTGGTCGAACTGGCCCCGGCCGCGACATCATGGTCGAATTCGCTTGTCCTGAAATAGGTGCCCGCACCGCTCGGCGACAACGCGACGGCCCCCGTCACCCAGCCCTCACCATCATGCAGCACGGCGGTGCTTTCGTCATCCACCCAGCCGCGCCAGCCGCGTTTGGGCTGCGCAAAAACCCAACCACCATTGGCCCAGATCGCGACCTTTCCACCCTGCCCGGCCCAACCGTTCACGGCACCGTTCGGCACCCCATAGGCGGCCCCGTCCAACGCCGAGGCTGGCGGCAGGGTCGCACTGCGCGAGGCGAGGATCAGCTGACGTCATCCCGTCGATCCGCGCCAGTGCCTCGTTGACCGTGACATGTTTCTGGGCCTGCGACGGGGCCAGCAGCGGAAGGTCAAGTTGCAGAGTATCAGCCATTGATTTCAATCCCTGTAAAAAGCCCTGCGCCAAAGCGGTCGGAGAGCTGCGCCACTTCGATGCGGAAGGCTGCGGTGATCCCATCGCTCAGCCGGGTCGCGGCCGGATAGGTCCAGCCCGGGCTTCCCAGCGTCACCTCGCGGACGACCACTCCATCGGCCAGAATGCGCAGCAGGTAGCCCTCGGACGCCTCGCCCAGCGGCACATCCAGCCCGTCCCAGCTGTCCCCGTCGATCCGCGTCCGCCGGATCCAGTCGACGACGACATCGCCGCTCTCCGTCACCTGCGCCTGCAGATGGCAGGGCGCATAGGGCCGCAGCCCGATCCCGGCAAAGGCCTCGACCAGATGGACATAGGACGGATCGTCATAGGCCCGCGCCGCATTGCCGATGCGATAGTGCTGCGCCACGCCCCGCAGCGATGACGCAAGCTCGATCTGCTCCGGCGCCCCGTTCAGCAAGACGACAAGGCTGCCCACCGGCCAGACATCCGGCATGATCCCGTCGCTGCCAGCCTGCCCGCGCAGACGTCGCGACAGATCATAGGTCGAGGGTCCGACAAGATCGGCAGTGGCGAACTGGAAGATCTCCCAATTGTCGGAAGACCCGTCGCCGATCGCCACCGCATTGGCCCCGTTCATCACCGCATCCTCGGCGGCCGAACTCAGCCCGCCGCCGAAAACCTGCACCCGGAGCGGCTCGCCGCGATCCCACTGGCCAGACACAGCCCGCGCCAGAGGGCCCTGCGTGATCCCGATGACCGAAGGCGCCTTCAACAGGATGTTCAACCCATACCCCGCATCCGCCGCCGCACTGTAGCAGGCCACCGTCCCCGGCCAGGGGGTCGCGGTCACCGCCAGATGTGGCGCCGTCGGCACCTCGTCCCCGGTCAGCAGCGGCAGGTCCAGAAACAGCGGATAGGTCGGCACCGGCGGGCTGAAGCTGCGCAGGCTCACCGCCTCCGACACCGCATCGCTCGGCTGGTAGACCGAGGGCTCCACCCGCACGGCTTCCACCGCCTGTGAGCCCCCGATCTCAACCCGGTCGATCCGATAGAGCCCTCCGGCAGAAGGAACCGACACGACATCGCCCGCCCCCAATCCCAGCATCGACGGCGGCAGCGTAAACCGCGCGCTGTCGCGGGCAACCCGCGCCTCAGCCAGCCAGCGTTCCGATATGGCGCGCCCCTCGGCCCCGGTCAGCACCAGCGGCAACTCGCTATCCGCGACCGCATGGACGACTTCATCCGGAAAGACCGCCTCGGCGGCGCGCGCCAGATAATCCCCTTCGGCCTCGACGAAGCTCAGCCGGATGCGCCCGGCAGACTCGGCGTCAGAGACCCGCTCGGCCTGCAGCACCGGGGCCGACCCGTCGCTTGCAACCATCGTGGCTTCCTCCACCTGCCCCGCCACGCCCTCACTCCGCATCCGGAACGTCAGCACCCCGTCGCGCTCGACCGCATCAAAGGCATAGGCCAGCATCAACGGCTGCAAAGCCTCGCGCGCCGTGCCTGCCCCGGGCAGGGCATAGCCCCGCACATAGCCGTAAAGACCCGTCACATCGACTGATGTCTCGCCCGCGATTTCGCAGATCTCCGCCACGACACTCGCCAGCGGCTGCCCCGTGCTGCGCCCGGTGATCCAGTGCCCGGTGGCATAATTCGCCCCATCCGCCCAAACCGAAGTCGCGTTCGGAAAATACGGAAACGGCCGCGCATCCCAGGCCCAGACATGGGCATGGTCCATATCCACCATCGCCGCGCCATAGACCTCGGAGACCGGGTTGTTCGCACCCTCCCGCCAATACCCGAACATCGCGCGCAGATATTGCAACTGGATCAGATCGTCCCGCACCCCGCGTGAAAACCTGGGCACCGAGGATTCCGATGACTTCGGGTCGACGAACTTGTTCGGCTCATTGGTCCCCTTGTCGATCGCCGGGCACCCCATCTCGGTGAATCGCACCGGCTTGCCCCCCGGCACCCAGGGCGTCGCAACCAGGGCCCGCACCCCGCCCGGGCGCTCAAAATGCGCGTTCGACCACCAACTCCGGATATCCTTCTGGCGAAACACCCAGGGCTCGCCATAGGCCCCATCCGTGATCGGCTCCCGCCGCTGCGCCGCCTCGGCCTCGACCGAGGGGTAGTACCAGTCGAAATCCTTCCCCCCCGCCACATTGGCCATCAGGTAGCCAAGGTTGTAGATCGACCCCCAGCCCGCATCCGCCTGCCCCGGATCATCGCGCCAGTCCGACAGCGGCATGTAATTGTCGATCCCGACGAAATCGACCGCCTCATCGGCCCAGAGCGGGTCGAGCGGGAACCACAGCCCGCCCTCCGGGCTCTGGTAGCCGGCGTATTCGCTCCAGTCCGCCGCATAGCCCAACTTCACCGCAGGCCCGAGCACGGCCCGCACATCCTGCACCAGGGCGCGCAGGGCGGCGACGGCAGGAAAGCTGTCTCCCGCGCCGCGCGCCTGCACCAGGCCGCGCAGCTCCGATCCGACGCAGAACGCCTCGACCCCACCGGCAAGCGCCGCCAGATGGGCGTAATGCAGGATGAACCGGCGATAGCTCCATTCCGCCGGGCCGGAATAGACCACCTGCCCGCCATCCACCGAAAAGTCCGAAACCTGCGCCGTCCCGAAGAACGCCGCCACCTCGCCCTCCGCAGCGGCAGAGCGGTCCGGCTGACCCATCCTGTCCCGGCGCCACGCTCAGCGTGATCCGCCCACGCCACGGCAATGCGGGTTGCTCGGCCCCGCCCCAGGGATCGGGCAGGGCATTCCCCGCCAGCTGATCCATCAGCACGAAGGGATAGAACATCACCTCCTGCCCCGCCGCGCGGATCGCCCGGATCGCCTCGATGACCGAGGCATCGGCAGGCGTTCCGCCATAGACCGGCCGCCCGTCCAGCAGCGCCATCCCGACAGCCCCGGCGCGCCCGATCCCACCGGCGCGCCAGGCCATCCCCACCCCGTCGACCGCCTTCTGCTCGACCTTGGGCTGCACCTCGCAGGCCCCGCAGCGCAGATCGCCGCCAAACCACGACACCACGAGCGAGACAGAGCGGCAAGACGGCAGCTCTTCCTCCAGATCCTCCAGTGCAGTCGCGAAATCCGTCTTGCCCGAGGGCGAATTCACATTCGCCGAGACATTCGCCCCGAGCCCATGCGAATAATGCACCGGCGTCGTCGCCAGCGCATATTCGCCCGTGCCGGGCATCATCGCCACGCCCTTCACCCCATGCACAAGATCGGGCAGCGCCTCGGCCACCGCCCCCTGCGCCGGGCGCATCACCTCGAAAGTCAGCTGCGGCACCCGGTTGCCATAATCGCCCAGCGCCAGATCCTCGATCACCACATAGGCGATGCCGCGATAGGCCGGCGCCATCCCGGCCCCTTCCACCGCCTCGATCTTCGGATCGGGCATCTGGTCCTCGGACCCGGAATAAACCCGCAGGTTCAGCGGGTCGCGCGCGATCTCGATGCCATCCGCCCAGATCCGCCCGACCCGCGTGATCTCGCCCTCGCAGAGCGCGATGGCAAGGCTCACCGAATAGGAATAGCTGTCCACCTTCGGCTG
Organism: uncultured Pseudomonadota bacterium; assembly: GCA_963837565.1. Lineage (GTDB taxonomy): Bacteria > Pseudomonadota > Alphaproteobacteria > Rhodobacterales > Rhodobacteraceae > Solirhodobacter. The sequence goes on along the minus strand of CAWIOC010000014.1, from coordinate 8,155 downwards.
CGGCGTGCCCTTGCCGCCGCCACTCCGCGTCACGCTTTCCTGGAACCGCGTGGCCCAGATCACCTGCCCGCCGATCCGCACCCGGCCCCAGACCTGCGCCACCGGCGCGCCCTCGCTCGCCCCGGTCAGGGCAAAGCGCTGCACCTTCCCGGTCTCGACCAGCTGCGACCCCGCGCCGAGCAACCGCTGGTCGATCACCCGGCCCAGCGTCGCCCCCACCGCCCGCCCGATCACCGCACCCGACAGCCCCAGCACCGCCCCGCCAAAGCCAGAGCCTATGGCCGCCCCCGCCGCCGCCAGCAAAATCGTCGCCATCAGGCTGCTCCTCCCGGAAACTGAAACCGTGCGGCAATACGCCGTGCCCAAGGGGTGGAAAGCGGGCTCTCCACCACCGCATGCCCGCCATAGGCATGAATGAATGTGGCGCGCGCCCCGACTTCGGCCGCGATCCCAAGATGCTTGGCAATCCCGCCCGCCCGCATCCGGAACAGCAGCACATCCCCGGCCGCAGGCGCGCACTGCGGCCGCAACAAACGCAGCGCCGCCGCCATCAGCACCTCGTCCCCGGCAGGCTCCGCCCAATCCGCCGTATAGGCCGGCACCACCTCCGGCTCGGCCCCGTAAAGCTCGCGCCAGATCCCGCGCAACAGACCAAGGCAATCGGTCCCCGCGCCACGCAGGCTCGCCTGATGCCGATAAGGCGTGCCGATCCAGCCGCGCGCCAGCGCGACCACGCGCTCCCCCTGCCCGCTCATTTCAGGCTGCCGCCGTCATTCACCCCGGCCCGCGTCGGGTAAGAGGTCAGCCAATCCGCCCCCGGCACATCCGGAAACCCGCGAAAATTGAGGAAATTGTGGAACTTCAGCCGGCAAGTCTCCGGCCAGCTTGTCGCACCCCGCCTCGATCCGCACCCTGTCGCCCGGCGCGATCACAGCGCCGAGCGGCTGCCACAGCTCGACCATGCGCCCCGCATCGCTCAGCCGGTCATTCTTGACCAACCCGACCAGCCCCGCCGCAGCCCCATCCAGCACCACCAGTCGCCCCCGCTCGAACCAGCGATCATCGAACCCGGCGAAATCGGCAAAGCTGAAGACCCGCGCGTCAGACACCGCCTCGACCGCCCGTTCCGCAAAATACCCCGCCTGCATCAGATCAAACCGGCAGCGCGCATCGCCCAGCACCGCCGAACAGCTCGGCACATAGACCTGCCCCTGCGGCTGGTTCAGCGCCTCGGTCAGCCCGCGCAGTTCGGCCTGAAACGCCCCGCCGCCCCGCGTGATCTGCCCGAGCGTGCCGCGAAACTGCATCGCCCGCGCTTCGACATCGGCCCAGTTCACCAGCCAGGCCCGCACCTCTGCCCCGTCGAACCGCCCGGCCGCGATATCCTCCTCGGTCACCGAGGCATCCGACAGCGCCCCCACCGCCTCGGAATTGTCCACCGACAGCCCCGTCGCCTGCTGCAAGGCCCTGGCGCTCAGCCCCGAGCTTGCCTTGAAGACCACCTCCTCAAACGCCAGATCGCGGTCATGATCGGTAAAGCCGAACACCCGCCCATCGCGCCGCTCAACCGCCCAGCACCAGCACACCGTCGTGGCCCCGGTCCCAAGATGCGCATAAAGCCCGCCGCACCGTCACAGCCGCACCTCCAGCACCGGCACCGTCGGCACCGACCCCGCCTTGAAACTGGAGACAGAGGTCTGCGATCCGGTCCGTGTCAAACCGCACCGGCACGTCGAACTCGAACCCCGCCGTCACCGTCACCCCCACATCCGGCGCGTCGGTGAAGGTGACGATCCCGGTGGTCACATCCACCTCGAACCCGATGCTCTCGACCAGCGGCACGCCCTCGATCCCGGCCAGAACCGTCCCCGGAACCGGCTTGGTGATCGACCCGCTGATAGACTCTGCTCGCCCGGATCGATAGGCCTTCTGCAAGGCAAACCCCCGCGTCACCCCGTCGCCCGTCCCGATGATCTGATCGTCAAACGCCGGACCAGCGCCCGAAGCCGCGCAGGATTTGAAATCCGCCCAGTCCTTCCAGCGAAACCCGTATAGCTGCCCGCCCCGCGCCTCGAAAAACGCGATCAGCGCGCCCACGTCATCCAGCGAGCGCAACCCCACCCCGGCATCGTAATGATGCAGCGAATGCGCCCAGGGCGTGTTGCGCTCTTCAAACCCGTTGGCCAGCGTCACGATATCCGTGCGCCGCTCTGGCCCGCCGACCGAGCCGAAGCTCAGGTTGGCGGGAAACCGCTACCTCGTGAAAGCCCATGCCCGCCCCCTAGCGGTTTCGTCTGGCCCTGCGCCAGCATCCGGCCCATCTGTGCCGCGATCTGGCTCTGGCTGCGCTGAAAGCCCTGCACATCCGGCGTCGTGATGTTCATCACCACAGTCACCGCCTGCCCGCCGCTCGAGCCTGCACGCCGAGCCTGCCATCCGGCCCCCGGGCCAGCGGCATGATCGCCTCCGGCCCGGCCTCGCCCATCAGCCCGGCGCCGCCGCGCATGGCAAAATTCGTCGCGCTGCTGACCACGCCGCCCTTGGCAAAGGGCATCACCCGGCCCTGGCTGAAGGCACCGCCCTTGGCAAAGGGCAACGCCGCCCCCACGGCATCCTGCAAGCCCATTGGCAATGGCCCCGCCCAGCGCGTTCTGCACCGGCTTCATCGCCACGGCGTAAACCGTGTCGATCATCGACCGCGCCACCGTCTGCATCGCGTCCGACAGCTTCGCGCCGTCGAACACCAGCCCGTCAAAGGCCCGCCGCAACCCGCGTGCCGATCCCGGACGACAGCAGCGTTCACCTCGCGCCCGGTCGCAACCAAGCCGTCGCGCATCCGCGCCAGCTCGCCATCGAAAGCCGCCGTCATGCTGGCCGAGGCCCCGCAGCGCCCCCTCCAGCGCCGCGATCTGATCGCCGAACGCCGTCGCATCAACCGTCATCGCCCTGTCCTTTCGCCCTGATCCGGATAGGCCCGCGCCAGCTCTGCCAGCCGCGCCCGCGTCAGGGGCGGCGCGATCTCCTCCGCCCCCAGCATGATCAGCAGTTCCACCGGCGTCAGGCGCCAGAACGCCTCCGGGCTCAGCCGCAGCCCGTGCAGCCGCGGTCCGCAGCAACCCCGGCCAGTCCGATCACCGCCCCTCGGGCAAGGCGAAGGCGCGGGCCAGCAGTTCCGCCGCCACCCGCGCCGCCTCGACCGGCCCGCCGCCGATCTCGACCGTGCGCAGATCCGCGGCCCCGCCCTGCCAGCCGCCGCCCCGCAGCCCGGCCACGATCAGCGCCAGCACGTCGCGGGTCGAAAACCGCCCGCCCTCGAACCGCTCGACCAGCTCGATCAGCGTCCCCGCCGCCAGCTCCCCTCCAGCTCGGCCAGAGCGCCCAGCGTCAGCTTCGCCACATGCCGCTGCCCATCCAGCAGCAGCGCCACCTCGCCCGCCCAGGGGTTCGCCATCACAGCGCCGTAAAGCTCAGCGCCCCGGCCGAGGCGAGCGACAGATCGAAGGTCGCCTCGCCATTGTAGTTCCCGGCATATTCAAGCGAGGTGATCAGGAACGCCCCCTCGACCACCCCGAAATCCGGGATGATCACCTGAAACCCGGGCGTCTCGCCGTCAAAGAAGATCTGCCGCGCCCGCTCGTCGGTATCGGCATCCTTGAACACGCCCGAGCCAGCGATCGCTGGCCGACCGCACCCCAGCGCCCCCCAGCAACTCGCGCCAGCCGCCCTGGCTTTCCAGGCTGGTCACATCCACCTGTCTCCGCATTGAACCTCACCCGCGAGGCGCGCAGCCCCGCAATGGTCTCGAACTGCCCGTCCCCGGTCATGTCGAGCTTGATCAACAGATCCTTGCCGCTTTGCGCCGCCATCGCCAATCTCCGTTATTTGCTACTCAGGCCCCATCTTCCGTGATGGCGGCCTGAAAAAGGTTGTAAAAGTGAAAGCCTACTCATCGACCCTGCGCGAAACGTCAGGTCGATCCGCCGCCCCTCGCCATTGTCGGTGCGCCGCGCCACCGCCCGCACGAAGCCGATCGAGACCAGCGTGCCCCGGCTCAGCGCCAGCGCCGCGTCCGACAGCGCGTCAGACACCGCCACCGCCATCGCCTTGGCCGCCGAAAGCCCGAGGCCTCGCGAGATCACGCTGATCACCAGCCGATGCTCGGCCCCCTGCCCGGTCTTGTCGGACCGGTCGCGCACATCCTCGGGCCCGATCAGGACATAGGTGCTCGGGCGCGCCGCCCGGCGGCACGGCGTCATAGACCGTGACCCCTGCCGCCAGCCGACAGCCGCAGCCGCGATAAACCGCGGCCTGCAGGGCCGCCGCCACGCCATAGCTCATGCCGGAACCTCCTCCGCCGCGTAACAGGTCAGATAGCGCCCATCGCGATCGGCCTCGGCCACCGCAAGAATGCGAAACAGCCGCGCCCCCTCGCGCAGCCGCTGATCCGCGCGCGGCCGCGACGGTGCCCCCGCAGGTGCCGCCCGCACCGCGATCCGCAGCGTCGTCGTCGCCACCAGCCCCGCGCCAAACGGCGCCTCACGCCCGGCGCCGGCCGTCACTTCGGCCCAAAGCGTGCCGAGCGCGACCCAGCTCTCGGCGAAACCGCCCGCCCCATCCGGCGCGACCTGCGCGCTCCTCCAGCACCAGCGCGCGGTTCAGACGCGGCACGTTCATGCCCCGCCCCCCAAGACCCGCACCGTGCGCCAGCGCTCGATCAGCGCCATCACGCCAAAGGGCATCGCCCCCTGGCCCGGCCCGGCCTCCTGCCGCATCTCGTAATACTGCGCGGCCAGCAGCAGCACCGCCTGCCGCAGATCGGCGGGAACATCCGCCCAGGCCGCGCCAAAGCCCGCCTCGAACAGGATCTCGACCGCCCCGCCCTGCGGCACCGCCGGCAGCGCGCCCCCGAGCGGCACGATCCGGGGCCGCTGCAGATCCTGCACCAGCCGCCAGACGCTCGCTGCCCAGCGCCACCTCGCTGCCATCGACCGCGACCAAAGTCACCGATTGCACCGCTTTGCACCGGGGCCAGCGGCAGCGCCTGCCCCCCGGCCTCGCGCCAGCACGCCAGGCTGAGGTAGAACAGCCGCGCGATCAGCGCCTTGCCGATCCGCCCCTCGATCGCCGCCATCGCCGCGCGCAGATAGCTTTCCACCAGCCCATCCTGCACCGCGTCATCGGCAAAGCCGCTGCCCAGCCGCAGATGGTCCTTGAACTCCTGAACCGGCAGCGCCGCCTGCGGCACCGCCGTCTGCTCGATCAGCATCATGCCGAATATCTCCGATTTCCGGCCTCTGCCCGACCGCCCGGTGCCGGGGGCCGGGCCCGTCACGGCCGACGGCTCAGGAGACCGCGAACTTCAGCAGCTTGATCGCCGCGAAATCGCTGACATCGCCGCCGACCCGCTTGGTGGCATAGAACAGCACATAGGGCTTGGCCGAGAACGGGTCGCGCAGCACCCGCAGATCGGGCCGTTCGGCGATCGTATAGCCCGCGCGGAAATCGCCGAAGGCCATCGCATAGGCACCTGCGGCGATGTCGGGCATGTCCTCGGCCACCAGCACCGGATAGCCCATCAGCCGCGCAGGCTCCCCCGCCGCCAGCCCGTCCGACCACAGGAAGCGGCCATCGGCATCCTTCATCTTGCGCACCGCACCGGCGGTTTTCGAATTCATCACGAAGGCGCCATTGGCCCGGTAATCCGCGCTCAGCGCATAGACCAGATCGACGATCGCATCCGAGGCGTTGGTCGCGGCGAAATCCGCCGTCATTGCCGGTCGCGACATAGCCCAGGTTGCCCCAGCTCCAGGCCGCCATTGGCCACCGCCGGATGGCGCCAGAACGCCCTTCGGCTTGTCCACCCCGTCGCCGATGATGAAGGCCTGCGCCTCGGCGCGCGCGAACTTGTCGGCGATCCGCCCGGCCAGCCAGCCCTCGATGTCAAAGGCGCTGTCATCCAGCAGCCGCTGGCTGGCCTTCGGCATGCGCCGACAACTCGTTCAGCGCAATCGTGATCCGCTCGATCTGCGGCGTCGCGCTTTCGGCCACCGCCGCCGTCTCGCTCGCCCAGCCCGACCCCACATCGCTGTGGTCGATCAGCACGTCAAAGCTGGTCGCCTCGACCGTCACCACATTGGCGATCGCCCGGATCGAGGCGGTCGAGGACAGCATCGAGCGGATCGTGCTCCGCGGTCTCCGGGTCGACCAGATAGCCGCCATCGGCCGCCACCGCGGTGCTCATCGCCTTGCCTTCCAGCACGAGGCCGCGCAGGCCGTCGTCATCGCCGGTGCGCAGATAGGCGTCGAACGCCTTCTGATGCGGCGCCGCCGCCTCGGCGGCGCTCGAAAGGGCCGGGCGGCCCGTCGGTCATCGTCTTGCGATCCAGCATGGTCAGTCGCTCTTCCTGTTGTTGCAACGCAGATTTCATCTCGTCCTGAAAGCCCTTGAAGGCGCTCAGAAATCCGGCCAGCGCGGATCTTCACGTCCGCCACCGGCTGCGGGCGCCTCGGACATGCCTGCCCCGGCCCGAGCCTTCGTCTCGGTCATCCTCTGTCCTCATCCGTTGTGGTGTCGTGTTACGGCCGCCTCAGCGCCCGGCCAGCATCCGGCGCGCATCCTCAAACGGCGCCGCCAGGTCGCGCCATCAGTCGGCGTCGGCCTCGCGCCTTGGCCGCAACCCGCGCCTCGCGGAAGCATCGGGAAGGTCACCAGCGACACCTCCCAAAGCTCCAGCTCGCCAGCAGCCGCTGCCCCTTGGCGTCGCGTTCTCGCCTCCACCGTCCGATAGCCGATCGACAGCCCTCGATCGCCCCCGCCGCCGATCAGCGCCGCCGCCTCGCGGCCCTTCGCCACCTCGGTCAGCATCCGGCCCTTGACGTAAAGCCCATAGGCATCCTCGCGCACCTCGTCCCAGATGCCGATCGGCTGCGCCGGGTCATGCTGCCACAGCATCTTGACCCGCCCGCCCCGCGCCGCCAGCCGCCAGAGCGATCGGGCATAGGCGCCCGGCCTGCACCACGTCGCCGCCCTGATCCGCGGCCCGAAAGACCGAGGCATAGCCCTCGACCTCGCTGCCATCCGTCACCAGCAGCCCCGCCTCGGGCGGTGGAACTTCAGCTCCAGCCCGCACTCCAGCTCCCGCCATGCCAGCCTCCCTATTTGGCCAAGGCCTGCAACGGCCACCTGCGCGCCCTGCGCCAGCAGGAACGCCGCCACGCCATAGACCCCGAACCAGATCCGCCTCTCCAGCCGCTCCAGCGCCCTTCGATCTGCTTCAGCCGGTATTCCAGCGCCGCCCAGCGCTCCTCGGCGACCCGCTCATTCGCCTCGATCCGCGCCGCAGCCGCATCGAAACTGTCGTAGAGATAGCGCGAGCCCCGCCGCCTTCCCGCCGCGCGGTCATTGCCCCTCCGGCAGCGGCGGCAGGCCCGAGCAGCACCCGCTTTTCCGACCGGCTCAGGAAGTCCGCCGCCCCGACCCGCGCCCATTGCTGGTCGCGCTCCGCCGCCAGCGCCGGCATCTGGTCGAGATCGGGCCGGATCTCGACCACCTCGCCGGTAAACCCGCCAGCCAATGCGCCACCGCCGCCGTCACCCGCGCCGCCAGCGGCAGCACGGTCAGCCGGTAAAACGCCCGGTTCGCCTCCTGATAATTGGCATAGGTCGCGTCGCCCGGTATCCCCAGCAGCATCGGCGGCACGCCAAAGGCGATGGCAATCTCGCGCGCCGCCGCTTCCTTGGTCTTCTGAAACTCCATGTCCGACGGCGAAAACCCCATCGGCTTCCAGTCCAGCCCGCCTTCCAGCAGCATCGGCCGCCCGGCATTGCGCGCGCCCTGATGATGGCTTTCCATCTCGCTCACCAGCCGGTCATACTGATCCGTGCGACAAGCGCGCCCTGCCCATCCGCCCCCTTGTAGACAATCGCCCCCGAAGGCCGCGCGGCATTGTCCAGCAGCGCCTTCGACCAGGCCGCAGGCCGAGTTATGCACGTCGATCGCCACCGCCGCCGCCTGCAACGGCGAAAAGCCCGTAATGGTCATCCTGCGGATGGAAGCTCTTGATATGGCAGATCGGCGCCAGCGCGCCGGTCATGTCGAACCGATGCTTGCGGTCGCCCACCGCATAATCATAGGCCACCGGCCAGCCATCCGCGC
>CAWIOC010000013.1:0-76424 GCA_963837565.1 uncultured Pseudomonadota bacterium | reverse complement strand
AATGGGTCGATGTGGATGCCAAGGGCGATCTTGACCCGCAGGCCGTGCTCGACGCGATCGGGCCGCGCACGAGGCTGGTCGCGGTCACCCATATGTCGAACGTGCTGGGCACCGTGGTCGATGTCGCCGCGATCTGCCGGGGCGCGCGCGAAATGGGCGTGCCGGTGCTGGTCGACGGATCCCAGGCGGCGGTGCATATGCCGATCGATCTGCGCGCCATCGGCTGCGATTTCTACGCCATCACCGGGCACAAGCTTTACGGCCCCTCGGGGTCCGGCGCGATCTGGATCGCGAAACAGCGGATGGCCGAGATGCGCCCCTTCCTTGGCGGTGGCGACATGATCCGCGAGGTGACGCGCGATGCGATCACCTATAACGACCCGCCGATGAAGTTCGAGGCGGGCACGCCGGGCATCGTGCAGCAGATCGGGCTTGGCGTGGCGCTGAACTATATGATGGGTCTGGGGATGGAGAACGTCGCGGCGCATGAACGGTCCTTGCGCGACTATGCCCGCAGCCGTCTGGATGGGCTGAACTGGCTGCAGGTGCAGGGCCATTCCGAGACCAAGGGCGCGATCTTTTCCTTCACGCTGGATGGCCCGGCCCATGCGCATGACATTTCCACCGTGCTCGACAAGAAGGGCGTGGCGGTGCGGGCCGGCACGCATTGCGCGATGCCCTTGCTGGACCATCTGGGCGTCACCGCAACCTGCCGCGCCTCGTTTGGCCTCTACAACACCAAGGCAGAGGTCGATGTGCTGATCGAAGCACTGGAACTGTGCCACGATCTGTTTGCCTGACACCGCCCGGGGCCGCCGCCGTGGCCCCGGCAAAACCCGCGCCATAGGCCATTGCGGCGCCGGACGGGTTTGAGTATAGACGCCCTCAGGCACCCATAGCTCAGCTGGATAGAGCGTTGCCCTCCGAAGGCAAAGGCCGCACGTTCGAATCGTGCTGGGTGCACCAATTCACTTCAACTGCCACTCAGAGATCGTCGTCGTCGTCCTCGTCATCCGTGTCGGGTGCAGCGTGCAGCGGATTGACCTGCACGGCGACGCCTTCGGCCAGAACCGTCGTCGGTTCGCCGCAATGGAACATGTAGTAGGTCATCAGGAATTCCGGTTTGCGGAACACCCCGGTGCGGCCCCTGATATCCTCGGCCGGGACGAATTTGATCTGGAAATTCGCGAGACCCATGCTCAGCACCTGATTGGGCGAAACGAGAAGATCGCGGACCGGCTTGCCGTGTTCCAGCGCATTGGCACGGATCATCACCGGCAAAGCTTCGGGGTGATGTTCGAGGAAGGACTGATCCAGTTTGATCTTGTCGATCCATGCGACGCGGAGCATTCGGCCAGAGGTCGTGCGGACCTCGTCACGCAGCCGCAGCGCCTCGATCGGCAGGTCGCCAAAGGCGGTGGTGATGCGGGTCTTTGCGGCAAAGCCGGGCAGCATCCAGCCGGTCTGCCTGCCGGGCTCGACACTGGGCATCCGGGCCCGCGCCGAAGACCTGGCGGCGGCGGGAGGCACCGTCTCGGAGACGATATCCATCACTGAACGGAGAATGTCATATTCATTCTTGGCCGTCTTCACATCGTCTGACATGTCGTCGTTCCTCTGCTACTTGCAGCGAGGCCTGCGAAAACTGCCGGGTCCGGCACTTACCGAACCCGGCGCACTCGTTACTAACACCTGCCCAGGGGAGACTTCTCCTGGTTCTATACGTCGAAGCACTAATTAACTGGCACTGATTGGGTTGCCGTCACTGCCAGAAGGGATGATGCCAAATTGGGGCAAGAAAAGGGCACATTTGCCTCAAATTAGACATAATTTATAACGGCGCCCTGCGCGAACACAACCATAGCTTGTGTGTTTGTTGCGAGAATTGCGATAAAAATCCAGCGAAAACCGTTAAATACCCCATTTTGCCAGATTCATTGTTGCCGAAGGGGCAACGCATTCGGTCGAAAAGGGCAGATAGCAATTGTGGCAAAACTGCCTTAATTCGACCGTGCCAATTTCGGAAACTATCCGTTTCTCATGCACACCCCCATTGAAAGCGGATCACTGTTGCTGAGCCGGAAACACAAGCTTCGCCTGTGCAGAATTGCCTGCTGTGGCGTCACTTATCCGGCACGCCCCGGCACAAAGACCCTGAGTCGCGCGGCAGCGATTGCCAAGCCCCGCTGCCGCAGCGCAGAATTGGCGAAAGACCAAAACGGATGGAGTGCCATGAAGATCGTAGTGATGGGGGCAGGGGTGATCGGCGTGACCACCGCCTATTATCTGGCCCGAGACGGGGCTGAAGTTGTCGTGCTCGACCGGCAGGCCGGGCCGGGGCTGGAGACCTCCTACGCGAATGCGGGCGAGCTGTCCTATGGCATGACCTCGCCCTGGGCGGCGCCGGGTATTCCGATGAAGGCGGTGAAATGGCTGTTCATGAAGCGGCGGCCCTTGTTCATCTGGCCGCTGATCAGCCCGACCATGTGGGTCTGGGGCGGGAAGATGCTGCTGAACTGCAACGAGAAGAGCTATGCGATCAACAAGTCGCGGATGGTGCGGATCTCGAACTACAGCCGCGATTGCCTGCCCGATCTGATCGCCGAGACCGGCATCCAATATGACGGGCGCGCGCAGGGCACGTTGCAGCTGTTCCGCACCGACAAGCAGATGAAAGGCTCGAAAGCCGATCAGGAGATTCTGGCCGAGTTCGATTCGCCCTTCGAGGTGCTCGACCGACAGGGCTGCATCGCGGTGGAACCGGCACTGGCCGGGGTGCGCGGGAAATTCGTGGGCGGGCTGCGGCTGATGGCGGACCGCACCGGCGATTGCCGGATGTTCACCATCGCACTGGCCGAAAAGGCTGCGGCGCTGGGGGTGAAGTTCCACTACGCCCAGACCATCGAGCAGATCGCGGTGGAAGGTGGCCGGGTCGTGGGGGTCGATACCGACCAGATGGGGCGCGTCACGGGCGATGCCTATGTCTGCGCGCTGGGCAGCTATGCGCCGCGCCTGCTGAAACCGATCGGGCTGCCGCTGCCGGTCTATCCGGTCAAGGGCTACTCGGTCACGCTGCCGGTGACGGATGACGCGCTGGCGCCGCAATCGACGATCATGGACGAGACGCACAAGGTGGCGATCACCCGGCTGGGCGACCGGATCCGGGTGGCGGGTCAGGCCGAGATCGCGGGCTATTCCAACCGCCTCGGGCCGCATGCCACCGACACGGTGCGCCATGTCATCGGCGATCTCTTCCCCGGGGGCGGCGATCTTGCCCGGGCAGAAGGCTGGACCGGACTGCGTCCGATGACGCCGGACGGCACGCCGGTGCTGGGCCCGACGCAGTATCCCAACCTGTTCCTGAACACCGGGCATGGCACCCTGGGCTGGACCATGGCCTGCGGATCGGGCCGGGCGGTGGCCGACCTGGTTCTGGGGAAGACGCCCGAAATCGACTTCGAGGGTCTGACGGCGGCGCGCTACGGCTTCTGACGGGCTTGCGCCGCCCCCCGCTGCGGGGGCGGCCAACACGCAAGCGTGACATTTTGCTGCGGCGCAGCGGGTTGCGTCCTCTGCGCGGCTGGATCAAGCCTGAGCGCAAGATACGCTTTCGTTCAATGATCCGGTCGCTATTCGTGAAGGAGACCGCCCATGGCAAAATCCGCACCCAAGCCAGCGCCAGAGGAGCAGACCGTTCTGGTCCTGCAGGGCGGCGGCGCACTTGGCGCCTATCAGGCCGGCGCGTTCGAGCAGCTGGCGCAGCAGGGCTGCGATCCAGGCTGGGTCGCGGGTATCTCGATCGGGGCGATCAATGCCGCGATCATCTGCGGCAACCCGGCGGCAGAGCGGGTCGAGAAACTGCGTACCTTCTGGACCAGGATCACCTCGGGTCTTGCCGGCGGCAATTTGTTTGGCACCTTGCCGGACCGGCATCTGCTGGGCGAGATGGCCTCGGCCGCGGTCATCGCCTCTGGTGTGGAGGGGTTTTTCAAGCCGCGCCTGCCCGCGGCCGCCTTCATGCCGGGCGTGCTCGCCTCGATGACCAGCTTTTACGACACGTCGCCCCTGATCAAGACGCTGCACGAGGTGGTGGATTTCGACTACCTCAACGACCACGGGCCGCGCATCTGTGTCGGGGCGGTCCATGTGACGACCGGCAACTTCGCCTATTTCGACAGCGCGGAAGAGCGCATCGGGCCAGAGCATATCATGGCCAGCGGCGCCCTGCCGCCGGGCTTTCCGGCGGTCGAGATCAATGGGCACTGGTATTGGGATGGCGGGCTCGTGTCGAACACGCCGTTGCAATATGTGCTGCAAAATGCGGCCAACAAGCCGCTTTGCATCTTTCAGGTCGATCTGTTCAGCGCGCGCGGTGATCTGCCGGGCAATCTGGTCGAAGTGGCGAGCCGCGAGAAGGACATCCGCTATTCCAGCCGGACAAGGTTGGTGACGGACATCTACAAGAAACTGAGCACGCTGAGCATGGCGGGGGACCGGTTGTACGAGAAGCTGCCGCCCGAGTTCAGGGACGACCCCGACCTCGCCATGATCCGCGACGCGACGCCGGGCAGCCCGATGACGCTTGTGCAACTGATCCACCGCAAGGAGGATTTCGAGTCCGCCTCGAAGGATTACGAGTTCTCGCGCCTGTCGATGGCCGCGCATTGGGCCTCCGGGCGCAATGATGTGAAGAAGACCTTGTCGCACAAGGACTGGATCGATCGCGACCCGTCCCTGCCGGGGCTGCAAACGTTCGACCTTGCCACTGCTGATGTCTGAAGGGGACTGACCGATGAAAATTGAAGATGTCGTGGCCAATGCCTTTGCGATGCCGCTGACCAACCCGACCTATCCGCCCGGGCCCTACCGCTTCACCAACCGCGAATTCCTGACGCTGACCTATCGCACCACGATGGAGGCGCTGCGCGCCGTGGTGCCGGAGCCGCTGGAGGTGACCGAGCCGCTGGTGAAGTTCGAGTTCATCCGGATGCCGGATTCTACCGGCTTTGGCGATTATACCGAATCCGGTCAGGTGATCCCGGTCACCTACAAGGGCCAGAAGGGCGGCTACGTCCACGCCATGTATCTGAACGACGACGCCCCGATTGCCGGCGGGCGCGAGATCTGGGGCTTTCCGAAAAAGCTCGCCGAACCCGCGCTGCGGATCGAGAAGGATACGCTGGTCGGCACGCTCGACGTGGGCTCGGTCCGGGTCGCGACCGGCACGATGGGCTACAAGCACAGGGCGCTGGACGCAGACACCGTGCTGGCGGCGCTGGCAGAGCCGAATTTCATGGTCAAGATCATCCCGCATGTCGATTGCACGCCGCGCATCTGCGAACTGGTGCGCTATTACCTGACCGACGTGACGCTGAAGGGCGCATGGTCGGGGCCCGCGGGGCTGCAGCTGTTCGACCATGCGCTGGCCCCGGTATCGCGACCTGCCGGTGCTGGAGGTGGTCTCGGCGGTGCATCTGGTCGCCGATCTGACCCTCGGTCTGGGCGAGGTCGTGCACGACTATCTGGCCTGAGCGGGCAGCCACCTTGGCAGGTCGATGCTCACGTTTCGGTATCGCTGCATGCGGGGGCTTCCAAGTTGCCGCGCCGCTGGCTAGCGTCATCTGCGTCTCGGGCGATCATGCCCTTCGGAGGACCGGGAATGTTTGAAGGAATGAGCGTTTCGCATCTGCTCGTGGTCGGGCTGTTGGTGCTGGTGATGTTCGGCCGCGGCAAGGTCAGTTCGTTGATGGGCGAAGTCGGCAAGGGGATCACCGCGTTCAAGCGTGGCGTGCAGGAGGGCGGGCGCGACGTCGAGGCCGCCGCGACCCCGGCTGTGACTGCCGAGGTCGAAAAGATCTGATCACTCGCTGCCGGCTCTAGCGGGCCGCGCGGTGTTCCAGCATCAGGCCCTGCGCCATGCGCGGGGCAAACCCCTTCCAATGGCTGTGATCGCCGTCCGGCGCACCATCCGGCCCAAGGCTGATCCGCCCTTCGCGCGCATCCGGCACGAGGTCGAGGTAGGGCTTCATCCGGGCGTCGCGCTTCAGGATCAGGCCGAGGTAGGCGGTCATGAAATGCTGGGTGATGTTGTTCATCCGGACCGAATCCCAGACTGGGTCCATGTAATGCTCTGACGGCATGAAGTCGAGCGCGGGGGAGGGCCGCCATGCCTCGACCGGGGCCGGGATCGGCACGCCCGCGTTATGGCCCGCATCGCGGAAGGTCAGCATGAAGCGGTCCGCGTTCTCGGCCTCGTCGAACATCAGGCGCATGCCGGTCTCATAGCCCGAGACCTCGTCCCGGCTGCCCGCGATGAAGAAGGCCGGCACCCGCAGCCCGGCCATCGCTGCCGCGTCCCAGGCGTCATAGGTGCGACCCCAGGCGCCGACCGGCACCACGCATTTCAGACGCGGGTCCATCAACGCCTCATGCGTCTCGGACCCGGCCAGGTGGCGCAGCAGCGTGTCGCCCGGCGCGCCTTCCGGGTTGTGGGCATTGGTTTTGGTCAGCCCGGCGCCGCCGGCGATCAGGCAGCCGTAGCCGCCCATCGAATAGCCGATCAACCCGCTTTGGCTCGCGTCGACCAGCCCGTGCAGAAAGCTGTCATGGTCGCGCGACAGGGTGTCGATCTGGTCGAGCACGAAGAGCTGATCCAGTGGCCGGTTGACCAGCGTGCTGCCGAAGGCGGCCTTGTCATGATAGCGGCTGTCCGTATGGTCGATCGAGACCGCGACATAGCCCTTGGAGGCGAGGTTCTCGGCCAGATGGCTCAGCAGGAAGCGGTTGCCGGGATAGCCATGCGAGATCAGGACAAGCGGGTAGGGACCTGCCGACCGGTCCGGGGCGGCACCGCGCCGCGCGCTGCCATAGAGGGTGATCCGCGTCGCGCCATCGCGCAGGTAGACGTCGAAATAGGGCTGGCTGCCGGGCAGCGCCCTTTCCCCTTCTGCCGGATACCAGATTTCCAGCGTCAGCGGGCGATCGTAGCGCGGCATGGCCTGCGGCGTGACGTTCAGGATGTCGATCTGGTTCGGGTTGACCAGCTCCAGCCGCCGCACCCCGATGGCATGGGGGCCGGGCGGCGCCAGCTCTGGCGCGTCGGGGCGCAGCAGGTCGATGCGGTTGTCGTGCAGGCCGGCTGTGGCCGCGCTGCTGTCGGAAGGGCGGTCGATCTGAGGGCGTGCAATGGTCATCGAGCGGTCCTGCTGCAAATGCTTTGCTCTGGTTTAAGGGCGCCGGTCGCGCCCGACCAGTCATAGCCACGCAAAGTTGTCCGTTGACGCTAGGGCAACGGGGGTTTCTTGCCGACCCAAGGGGAGTTGGACTGTCATGTGAATTCGAAAGGAACGGTAACGTTTGGGAAATCCGGGAACTGGACGACGCGGAGCCGCCGCCAAAGCCATCAGGGGTTCAGGCTGAACCGGGCGCCCATTGGCGGGATGGCGCGGGGTCTTCGGGACGTGTCTGCCTGCCAGCGCTGGCAGGCCGAAACCGGGGGCGTTTCCGCTTGACGGGCCCCTAGCTGACCGCCTGAAACTCGACCCGGCGATTTTCCGGCCCGCGTGGATCGTCCTTGTTCTTCAGGAAGCGCTTGCCATATCCGACGGCCTCAAGCCGGGCAGGGTCCATGCCGCAGTCCGTCACGAAATAGCGCACCACTTCCTCGGCCCGCAGCCGGGACAGTTGCTCGTTATAGGCGTCGGTTCCGGACGCGTCCGTATGTCCGATGATCTGGAACCGCTTGATGTCGCTGGATTTCATCACGCGGCAAAGTTGCGCCAGCAGCGGTTTCTGGTCGGGCGAGAGCGCCGAAGAATCGAAGCCGAAGCGGATGTTGCGGTCGATCACCAGGGGGGCGTCAAGCACGCCGTAGACAACCGGCTGGGTCGTGGCCGTGCCGCCGCCCGTCGCCGCGATGACGGCGGGTTTGGTCGAATGGGTCGCGTTCGCAAGATCGATGCCATCTGTCTTGGGCTGGTCGAGCGGCTTCGGATTTGCGGTCACCGCAACGCCGCCATCGCTGGAGGCGACCGCTGTCGGTTTTCCGCTCTCCGCACTCGCGACGGGCATGGTCGGGCTGCTGGTGCCGGCAGTCACCGACTCGACGGTCACGAGCGACAGGCCGCGCGTCTTGCCGGTCGGTGTCGAGCGGGCGTCCTTGAAAGCGTCGCGCTGGGTCTGAAAGAGTTTCAAAAGCTGGTCGTCCGAAATGCTTCCGGCACGGCCCGCAACCGGGATGGCAGCCAGAGAGACGATCACGGCGAGGATCGCTGCGTTGCGCATGGGAATGCCTCAAAAAAAGAGATTAATTTGACCACAAGATACGCTATGATTGCGCTGCATTCAATTCACACCTTTGGGCAGCATTATGATGTTGATGTCACGACGTCCCGCGACAAAGGGCATTGGTCGCCGGTGGTGCCTCGGGTTTGTCATTGCATGAGCGCCCCGATCACCGTTGTCCCTGCGGCCCCGGGTGCGTTTCCTGTCGCCGTTGGGGCCGGGCTGACGCATAAGGGCCGCGTCCGGAGCCGGAATGAGGATGCCATCCTGACCGACCCATCGGGACTGCTCTGGGCGGTTGCCGACGGGATGGGCGGCTACAACAATGGCGATGTCGCCGCCGATATCGTGATCGACCATCTCGGCGCCATTCTCGATGAGGCCGACCCCGCCATCGCCTTGCCAGAGATGATCGTGGCCGCGAACCGGGCGGTTGTCGAACAGGCCGCGCACAAGGGCGCCGGGCTGATGGGGGCCACGGTCGTTGCCGTGATGATCGTCCGGGCGATCGCGCATGTCGCATGGGTGGGGGACAGCCGGGCCTATCTGCTGCGCAACGGGCGGCTGCGCATGCTGACCCGCGACCACACTTTCGTGCAATCTCTGGTCGATGCCGGCACGATTTCGCCGCAGGACGCCGAGAACCATCCGGAATCGAACATCGTCACGCGGGCGGTCGGGGGTGCCGCCGAGGTCGAGGTCGATCAGGTGGGTGTCCCGCTGTTCATCGGGGACCGGCTGATGCTCTGTTCGGATGGTCTGCCGCGCTGCGTCTACGAGGCTGCCATCGAACAGCATCTGCGCGCTGCGCCCAACCCGGAGGAAGCCTGCAGGGCATTGATCACCGAAGCGCTTGAAAACGGCGCGCCGGACAATGTCTCGGTCATCGTCATCGACCTGCAAGGGGGCTGAGGGATGCGCCAGGGCAACCTCATCGGACCCATCGTGGTCGCGATCGGCGTCATCATCGCGGCGATTGCCTTTGCCGTGGTCAGCACCTTGCTGGAGACCGCAGACAGCGGCAACGCGATGCGGATTTCGCGTCTGGAAGAGCAACTCAAGGCCGAGGCCGACGCGCGCGGCGCATTGGACGCGGAGGTTCAGCAGGTCAAGGCCGATATGGCGCAGCTGCTCGAGAACGTCAGCACGATGGCGAAGGCACCGCCTCCGGTCGCGACCGCGGAGGTTGGTGCCCCGGCGCCCGCAGCGGCGGCGACCTCTGGCGCGGCCGGCGGTTCAGCAAGCGACTTCGCCGATGAGGATTTCGAGCATCCGCCGCCGATCTCGCAGATGACCGAGCAGATGAAGCTGGCAAAGTCGCGCTTCAATCGCGGCATCACCCAGCCCCGCAACGTGACGATGCTGGAACTGTTCGGCCCGCCGCGGGACAATTACACCAACGACTGTCTGCCGATCACCAACCCCAAGCTCAAATCCCTGATCGAGACGCGCAGGATCGGCCCGCTCAATGTCTCGATGCTGAAGCCGGTGCTCGACAGCCTGCAACGGGTTGTCGACCGGCTGCAGAAGGAAGAGCCTGACATCTATGCCTCGCTTGGCACTGCCGGGACGATCTGCGCGCGCCTCATCCGGGGGTCGACGACATCGATCTCGAACCATTCCTGGGGCACCGCGATCGACCTGACGCTGCAGGGCAAGCTCGATCCGTTCGGAGATGGCGGCACCCAGGCCGGAACTCGTCATTCTGGCCGAGTTCTTCAATGACGAAGGCTGGTTCTGGGGGGCGGCCTACAAGAGCCGCGAGGATTCCATGCATTTCGAGGTCGGCGAAGAGATGCTGCGCAAGTGGAAGTCCGAGGGGAGGCTTTAGGACGATGACAGTGCGAGGCGAGGTTCCGCGCACGGTGCTTCCCCCCAGCCGTGACGCAACGCGCGCCGCAGGCATCGGGGCGGGCATTTACGAGCGCGCCTCGGCCCCGGTCCTGTCATTCGCCGATGAGATCGGGGTGGCGCGGGTCAAGGACACCGGCGCGATCCTGCGCGAGGCCGCCGACCTGCTGGACGGGTTTACCGAGGCGTTGCGGCGGCTTGGCGCGATCCCCTCGACGCTGCCGCCCGCGCGCTATGCTCTGGCGCTGATCCTTGATCAGAAGGCGCGGGCGAACCGGAAGATCGACGCGCAGTCCTGGAATGCGGGGGCCACCCGCCACCTGTTCGATGGGCGCGACGTTTCCGCCGCGACGCTGCGCGATTTCATCCGCAAGGCCGAGGCAGCCGGGCCGGATTATGCGGCGGTGAAGGCGTTTCTCGAGTTCTGCCTTCGCCGGCTAGATGATGCGCGTCTGCGTCTGGACACCGATACCGGCCCGAACTGGACCGGGATTGTCACCGTTCTGGTGTTCGGTTTCCTCTTTGCCGTCGCGGCCTGGACGGCACATGTCGAATGGAAATTCCACCATCGGCTGAGCGATGCCTTTGATGCAGAGGTGGCGGAAACCGGGCTGCTGGGTGACGCTGAGGTCGCGGACCTGGGCGCCGGTCTGGATGCTCTGCGCGCCGCCGTCGACCGGGTCGCGGTGCAGGAAAGGCAGGCGCCGATCCACTTTGCCGCCGGGTGGCTTGGCTTTGACGCAGGCACCCATGCCGAGGCGACCTATCAGGCGGTTCTGTCGCATCGTCTGCCCGCGGCCATCGGGCGGGCCATTGACGACGCGATCGCAAGCGAAGGCGAGCCGGTACCGCTTTACGACAGCGTCCGGGCCTGGTCGGTGCTGTCCGGCGGGGCCGACTGGTCACCCGCCTATCTGTCAGGCTGGCTTACCGATCGCGGTGCCGTCGATCCAAAGCTATTGCGGTTGGCCCCGCATGCCCTCCGGCTTTCGCGGCCGGTCACGCCGCCGCCGCCGCCCGATGCGGAACTGCTCGCGCAGGCCACGAGTTTTGCCTCGGAGGCGCCGGAGGCGGAACGTGCGTTTCTGGAACTGCGCCGCTCTGACGCGGCGACGGCGATCCCGCCCTGGAACCCGCAGACGCTGATCCCGGAATTGCCGCAGGTGATGATGCGGCGCTCGGGGCGTCCGATCGACGCGGGCGTGCCGGGCCTGTTCACCGCGGCGGGCTGGGATTATGCGCGTGACATCGGGGCCGGTGTCGCCGTGCAGAAGGCCCGGGCCGTCGCGGCGCGGCTGTTCGGAAAATCCATCGCGACCCAGAACGACGCGCCCGACAAGGTCATGGCGACGCTGCAGCGGCAAACGCTAGCGCGCTGGTCGGCCTATCTTGCCGACCTGCGGGTCCGCCCCTTCCTCAACGACAACTCGGCGGTGTTGATTTCCGGCCAGCTTGCGCTGCGGGAGTCGCCCCTGGTGAAGCTTCTCAAGGAGGTCTGGAAGCAGGCGGGGGGCACCGACCGTCGCCGCCCGCATGACCTGCAACTGACCATCGCCGCCGAGTTCGGGCCGATGATCCAATATGTCGAACAGGGCCGGATGGCCGATATCTCGAACCTCTTTGCCAGCCTGAACGTGGCGCTGGGATCGATGGACCATAACGCCGCAGCCGGGATGCAACGGTTGATGAGCATCGAGGACCGTGCGCAGTCGATCACCGCCCTGCGGCAGGCGCCGGTGGTGGTGGTGCAGATCGTCGAGGACGTGCTGGCGCAGACCGCTGCGTCGCATTCCGACATGCTGACCAACCCGCTGACGCGCGCCTGGCAAGCCGAGGCGCTGAGCACTTGCAAGGCTTCGGTGGATGGGTTGTTCCCCTTTGCGGCGGACGGACCGGACGCGGATATCGGCGCCGTCACGCATCTGCTCCAGCCGGGCGGAACGCTCGACCGGTTCTACACCGGGCGGGCGGAAACCTATCTGGACACATCGTCCAACCCCTGGCGCTGGAAGCCGGAGGCGCGGTTTCAGGGCCTGTCGCAGGACAGCGCGGCGTTCTTCGAGCGTGCGCATGAGTTGACCGACGCACTCTTCAAGAATGGTGCCGCCGGGGCCGACATGACGCTGGCGGCGCTTGCGGAAAAGGGGCAGGCCTTCATCCAGATCGGCGGGCAGGGTGGGCCGGTGACCACGGATGACGCAGGTCTTCGCGTGAACTGGCCGGGCGCCGACCCGGCGAAGGGCGCCGAGGTCAGCTTTCAGTCCACCGATGGAAATGCGCGGCTGACCCAGCCCGGCTCCTGGGGGCTGTTCCGTATCCTTGAACCCTTCCGCCTGCGCGAGCGCGATGGCGGAAAACGCTTTGTGATCGACCTTCACGCCGACACGGCCCGGCTGTTCCTCGAAGTGACCTTCGATCAGGCCGAGAACCCGCTCTCGGCGCGGAAATTGTTGAGGGACCTGCATTGTCCGCCGGTTCTGTGAGACGCGCCCGGGGCATGGAATTCCGGACTCGGGTAAGGCTCGCTTTCGTCTATAGTCATCGGGAACGGGTCCGCATTGCCGCTTTGAGCTATTTCACACGCGCCTTGAAAGGGTTTTGAACATGGCCGATCTCAAGGAATTCACCGTGTCGGTCCCCAGCGCGAAGGGCGATCTGCGCTTTTCCACGCTGGATGGCTTTGACGAGTTGAACCGACCCTTCCGCTATGAGATCGCCTTTGTTGCCGACACCGCTGACATCAAGGCCAAGGATGTCCTGGGCACCCCGGCGATCGTGACGGTCGAAGGCGACAAGGTGCGCCATTTCCACGGTCTCATCGTCGAGTTCTCGATCGGCGAGGCGCATGATCAGAACAAGTCGGTTGAATATCGCGTCGTGGTGATGCCCTGGCTCTGGTTCCTGTCCTTGCGGTCCAACAACAAGATATTTCAGAAGAAAAGCGCCGTTGAAATCATTGAGGCGATCTTTGGCGATTACGGGGACGCGAAGTTCGAGAAGCGTCTCAAGAAGAAATACCCGGCGCGCGAGTATTGCGTGCAATATGGCGAAAGCGATCTTGCCTTCGTGCAGCGGTTGATGGAGCACGAGGGCATCGGCTATTTCTTCGAGCACACGGAAGACCAGCATCTGATGGTGCTGTTCGATGCGAGTTCGGACCTTGCACCACCTGAAGGCATCGACAGCATCGGCTTTGGCGCGGAACGCGATGCGGCCCGCACGAACGGCGACTATATCTCGGCCTGGTTGCCAGAGGCGGTGGTGCGCACCGGGAAATATGCCCAGACCGACTATGATTTCGAGAAACCCTCTTCCGACCTGATGTCAAAGTCGGAAAACGCGCATGGTCATGCCGAGGACAAGCGCGAGGTCTATTTCTACCCGGGCAATTACATAGATCACGGCCGCGGCGATGCCCTGTCGGCGGTGCGGCTGGAGGAATTGCAGCATCCCTTCGTGCGCATATCGGCCGCAGGGCGGACCCGTCCGCTGTGGTCGGGACATACGTTCAAGTTCGAAGGCTATCCGCGCGAGTCCGAGGATGGCGAATATCTGGTGCTGCGCAGCGACTATCGGCTGCGCCATGCCGAGACCGGTGGCGGGCAGGAGGGGCCGACAGGTTTTTCCGCGCGTCTGCTTCTGGCGCCGAAAGCCACAGCCTTCCGGCCCGAGCGTCGGACCCTGAAGCCGGTGATGCGCGGGCCACAGACCGCGATGGTCGTGGGACCCTCCGGGCAGGAAATCTTCACCGACAAATATGCCCGGGTGAAAGTGCAGTTCCATTGGGACAGGCTCGGCAAGAAGGATGAAAACACCACCTGTTTCATCCGGGTCAGCCAGACCTGGGCGGGCTCCGGCTGGGGCTTCATCCAGATCCCGCGCATCGGTCAGGAAGTGATCGTGGATTTCCTCGAGGGCGATCCCGATCAGCCGATCATCACCGGCCGCGTCTATAATGCCGAACAGATGCCGCCCTACGGATTGCCCGCGCAATGCGACGCAATCGGGGTGGAAGTCGAATTCCTCGCCCGGGGGCGGCGGCTGGAACGAATTGCGGTTTGAAGACAAGGCGGGGTCTGAAGAGGTCTATTTCCAGGCCCAGAAGGACCATAACGAACTGGTCAAGCACAATGAGACGCGCCGGATCGGCAACGATTTTGCGGAAGACGTCCATCATGATGCGCAACAGTCGATCGGACATGACCGGACCGAAAGCGTCGGTCATGACAAGTCGCTCAGCGTCGGCAACAACCGCTCGGTCAGCATCGGCGTGAATGATGATGAGTCGGTGGGATCGAACCGGTCCCTGACCGTGGGGTCGAACGAGACGATCACGGTTGGCTCGAACTCGACCGAGGCGATCGGCGCCAATCACACGCAGACGGTGGGGGCGAACCAATCCGTCACGGTCAGCGCGTCGCGCACCGACACCGTTGCCGTGAACGAGGCGCGCAGCGTGGGTGTTGCGCAGGAAATGACCATCGGCGCGACCCGTGCCGTCACGGTCGGCGCGACGCAGGCCCATACCGTCGGGGCCGACGATTCCTGGTCGGTCGGCAGCAGTCAGACCGTAAGCGTCGGGGCGGATCAGGCCTTTACGGTGGGCGGCGGTCAGACCACCAATGTGGCCAAGGATCAGGCGACCGAGGTCGGGGGCGCGCGCGCGATCAAGGTCGCAAAGGATCAGGGAACTGACGTCACCGGCGCGATGGCGATCAAGGTCGGGAAGACCTATCTGCTGGATGTCGCGGATGAGATCGCGATCAAGGTGGGCTCTGCCGCGATCACCATGAAGAAGGATGGCACGATCAATATCGAGGGCAAGGACATCACCATCAATGGCTCGGGCAAGATCAACGTGAAGGCGTCGAGCGAGGTGACCGTCAAGGGATCGAAGATCAACAACAACTAGCCTTCGTCAGGCGGGCCGAAGATCAGATCGAGCGCCTCCGAGGGATCGTCGGCAGAGGCGGCAATTGGCGCCCTTCCCGGGGTCCAGAGGACGAGCACCGGTCCGGGGTCTTGGCCCTGCGGGCCGGGCAGCGCATCGAGCGCGTCCCAAAGCTCATCCGGGGCGAGGGCGAGGTCCAGGTCGAGGGCGGCATCGCACCAGGGGTCCAGCCGCTCTGGTCCGGGCAATGCGCTGGCGATCACCATCAGACTTAGCGGAAACAGCCGCCCGGCGCTGTCTTCGGAGGGCAGGATGACGCCCGCGGCGACGCGGCCCCCGGACATCAGGCGGAACCGCACCCCGCCATCGGGCCAGAGCGCCCCCGCGCGCTGGCGCGAGGCGAGATGGGCGGTGATCCAGCGGTCCCAGATCTTGCGAAATCCATCCGGCAGCCCGCGCGCGACAAAGTCCCCGGTTGAGGGCAGCTTGCCGAAGAAGCCGGTCACAGGCTCGGGCGGGGCGGCCCCGGCGGCGGGGGTCAGAAGCTCTGCGGGCACTTGAAGTTGCCGAACATGGTCAGATCGAACGGGTTCTCGACCGAGTTCGCCAGAAGGTCGAAGTGCACCGAAAAGGCCCCGGCCGCGAGGCCCAGCTTGAACTGGTCGGGCCGGGCGGTTGCCGCCAGCCGACCCTTGCGGATCAGGCGGAGCCAGGCCCAGGCGCCGGTCTCCGATGTCACCACATCCGCCGATCCGTCTGCCGGAGTGAAGGAGAGCGAGATCAGGTTGGTGCCGTTCTTGCCCGGCCAGGTCATCGCGGCGGGCGGCACGGCGGCATTCATGTAGACCAGCTGCTGGCCGTCGAGATCCAGCGTCATGCGGCCTGCATTGGCGGACAGATCGGTCGGCGCCAGATTGAAGGCCATGATCGGCCCGGCGCCGCCCGGGAACAGCCCGTCGCGCATCCGCCGCGCCTGCTCGAAGGGCACCAGCGCCGCCGCGTTCATCCCGTAATCCGACCGCCAGGCCCAGGGCCGCACATCGGTGGCGATATAGGGGCCAAGGTCATCGGTGGTGAACTTGTCAAACAGCCCGCCGGGGCCGAAGAGGCGCTGAAAGTCGCCCGTGTTCACGTCGATCTGGCTGGTGGCGTCGAAGGGGAAGCGCCCGCCTGTCGCCGCCGTGCAGAACGGCAGGACGTCGCTTTTCCACTTCTGGTTCAGCTTGGTCAGCACCGCGCCCTTGGTCAGGTCGGTGGTCTGCTGCGCGGCGCCTGCGATCCAGTCATTGATCGGCGGCGGCAGCACGCGCGCCACATCGGCCAGTTTGCCGATCAGCGTGCCAAGCCCGCCCTGCTGGGCAAGGGCGGCACCTGGGTCGGGGCTCGCCGCCGCTGTCTGCAGCGCGCCGGCGAGGGCCGCGATTGCCAGTTCGGTATCGGAGATCAGCGGCGGGATGCCATCGACCTCGGTGACCGTGGCGCGGATCGGCGCGAAGTGCTTGGCGATCTCGGTGCCCGGGGGAACGCCCGAGGGCGTCGTCGTGCCGGTGCCGATCAGCGTGCTGCCGGTCTTCAAGAGCTTGCCGATCGCGCCGAGCTTCTTGGTGGCGGCGCCCACCGCCTTGCCGGTCGCAACGCTTTTATCGTCGGTTGGCCGGGTCAGGTCGGTTTCCAGCACGACCGCGCGCAGCAGGCGTTTGAGCGCGCTGTCGGGGCTGGCAAGATCCTTCAGGTTCGCCGTCGCCACCTGCATGTCGGTGAAGGGCGCCAGACGGATGTCATGCAACAGCCCATCCCATTGCGCGATGAAATCGTCGGAATAGAGCTTCAGGATATCGGCCTTCAGAGCATTGACCGAGGTGTCCGCGCTTTCCGGGCAGCCACCCGCGAAAAGGGCGCGATCCAGCGCTGCCTGCGCCGCGATGTCGGGGATCAGCGGCAGCACGGTGTCGTGGAACCCGGCATAGGTATAGGCCCCCAGGAGGCCGACGCGCAGGGTCTTGCCCGACAGTCGCGTCAGCACCCGCGCGCCGTTGGGCCCGGCCTGTTCGGCGGGCGTCCATTCGGGAAGGGCGGTCACGCTCGGGGCCTGCAGCAGGGCGTTGTAGGCGCGCACCGACAGCGGGATGGTGCAGACGCTTTCCAGCGCCGCCGCGATCAGTTCCTTGTCCGGGGCGATCTTGGTTTCTTCCGACCCCAGCCGGTCGAGCGCGGCGAGTTCATGGGCCAGTGCGGCCTCGGTCGGGAAGGGGTTGGTCACCGCCTGAGCGGGCAGGGTGTTCTGCCACCATTGCATGACGAAGTCGCGGTCATAGGGGGCGAGGCCGGTCATCATGTAATAGGCCTTGAGCGCGCCGAGCAGAAACTCCGGGTCGCGCACGTGGCGCCACATCGTCGCTTCCAGCAGCGCCACCATGCGCGGCTCGAGCACGTTGCGGAGCGTCCGGTCATAGGCGATCTTCTGGGCCTGCGTGAGTTCGGCGTCGGCGCTGGGCCCGACGACGGTCAGCAGGTTCTGCGGCACATCGGTGCGCGCCGCATCGACCGTCGTCACCGCGTCGAGGGCCACGTCGAGATCCAGCGGATCGGTCGGCGCCTGCCGGGCCGCGACATTGGCGAGACGGCCCGACAGATCGGCGATCAGCCGTTCCTGATCATCAATGCCGCCTGAATAGCGCAGGAAGGAAAACAGGAAGACCAGCCCGGCCAGCGTGGTGACCAGCGCCGCTGCGGCCAGCGATCCGCGCCAGATCCATTTGCGGCGTTCTTCTGCGGCGCGGTCGAACTGGCCAAGCCCCGCCTCGGGGAAGATCACGTCGGTGATCAGGTTGCGCAGGAAATAGGACCGGGTTTCGCCATGCGCCCGGCGGGCCGGGGGTTCCGCCGAAAGGCCGAAGGCACCCGAAAGATCGCCCAGCATCCGGTCGATGGGCGAGCCTTCCTGCGTCGCCGAGGTGAAGTAGAAGCCGCGCAGCCAGGGGCTGTCCTCATAACGGCTTTCGCCGAAGACCGTGTCGATCAGGATCTTGAGCGGGCCTTCGACGCCTTCCATCTGGGCCGGGAAGCGGAACATCTCGGCCCGGCGCGGCAGGGATTCGTCCTTGGCCATATAGGAGGCGATCCGGGTTTCGAGCGCGCCGAGCAGGGCGCGGGTTTCATGCGCGATGGTCGCATTGTCGACCCGCGCATCGGTGGGCAGGGTCGCGCCCCAGACCTGTTCGCGGTCGCGGGTATTGAGGTCGGCAAAGAACGCCTCGAACCCCGGAACGAGGTCGGCTTTCGAGATCATCAGATAGACCGGAAGCTGGATCTGAAGCCGTTCATGCAGTTCCGACAGCCGCTTGCGGATCTCGCGGCCATGCGCGCGCAGCTCGGCCTCGGGCCCGAGCAGCTCGCGCATCGACAGGGTCGCGATCACGCCGTTCAGCGCGCGGCGCCCGCGATGCTTCTTGAGCATGTCGAGGAAGCCCGCCCATTCGGCGGCATCGACCTCCGGATCGCTTTGCTGCTGCACATATCGGCCTGCGG
This sequence comes from uncultured Pseudomonadota bacterium, assembly GCA_963837565.1. GTDB lineage: Bacteria > Pseudomonadota > Alphaproteobacteria > Rhodobacterales > Rhodobacteraceae > Solirhodobacter. The sequence continues at coordinate 57,871 of CAWIOC010000013.1, read as the reverse complement.
TGTCGACCAGAACGGCCTGTTCGGTAAAGAACCAGTCGCAGTTGCGGGTGCCGCCGACGCCCTTGATGTCATCCGACAGATCGATCGGGAAATGCAGCCCGGATTGCTTCAGCGCCGTCGTCTTGCCGGTGCCGGGCGGCCCGATCAGAATGTACCAGGGCATGTCGCGCAGGAACTTCTTGGCGCCGAGCTTGGAGCGTTTCATCTCGGTCAGGACCGATTGAAACTTGCTGCTGACCTCGGCCACATTTGCCTCGCCGGGCTTCGGCGGTGCCTTGCGTTCGGGCTGGGCAAGCTCGGTCACGAACATCTGGTTCTTGCGGGCCGCGCGCAGTTGCGACAGCAGAATCGAAAACAGCCAGAGCACGGCAATCACGCCGATGGTGATGCCCCGGACAAGCGGCGCTGCAAGCGGCGTTGCGCTGCCGACCGAGACGAGCGGACCGAAGAACCAGATCAGCGCGCAGAGGATGGCGAGACCGATGAAGGTCCAGAGCCGGCGCGAGAAGAGGAAGCCGAGGATGGCCTTGAGAACCCGCATCGCTCAGAGCCTCTTTTCAATCTTGATTTCGACGCGGCGGTTCTGCGCCCGCCCGTCCTTGGTGGCGTTGTCGCCGACCGGTTCGGTATCGGCGCGGCCTTCCGATTTCACGATCTCGGCCGGAACCCCGGCCGCGATGAGCAGCTTGGCGATCGTCGCCGCGCGCGCCTCGGACAGGCCCTGATTGGTCGCGAAAGGGTTGGATTTCTGCACCGGCACATTGTCGGTATGGCCGACCACGGTGATCGCGCCGATGACGTCCTTGTTGGCGACGATGACGCCGGCAATGGCCGCGACGAGCGGCTGATAGACATCGTTCAGGTCCGACTTGGCAGAGCGGAAGACCTCGGGGTTCTTGCCCTGCAGGTTGAGGATGGTGAGCGAGGGATTCTCGCGCCCGGTAAGGGCTGCGGCGGTGTCGGGGGGCGCTTTTGCGGTGAAGGCGGGCAAAAGCTCGATCGTCACCGGCTTGATCACGATCTCGGGTGCCGGGGCAACCGTTTCGCGCACCGGGCGGTAGATCTCGGCGCGGCTTTTGGGCGGAACCAGACCGGCAAGCGCGAAAAGCTGGTCGGATTTGTTGCCGAGCTGAAGCGACAGAAGCATGTAGATCCCGGTCATGATGGCAAGGGCCACAAGGCCGATGGTCCAGACCGGAACCACCATGCGGCGCGGGCCATCCGGGGCGGTGACGCCCTGATAATGCGGGGAGAGCGGGGCCGTGTCGGTGTCGCGGTCCTGCAGCAGGCGCGCGGCCTGGGTGCGCAGCGTCAGAAGCGCGCCCTCGCCGCCGCCGGGCTGCACGCGGTATTTGCCGCGGAACCCGAGGCCCAGACAGACATGCGCCAGTTCGAGCAGCTGCGGGTCGCGGTTCGGGAAGCGGATCAGCTCTTCCATCCGGTCGAAGTAGCGGGTGCCGGCATCGACCTCGCCGGACAGCTGGGTCACGATCGGCTGGCGCGGCCAGCTCGAATGGCCGCCCCAGGGGGTGTTCAGGGCGATGTCGTCGAGCAGGGCTGCGACGAACCAGGCCGCCTGGTTCGCCCGGGTCAGCGGCACCCCGGTTCCAACCGCGGCGTCGCGGGCATCGACAAGGTTGTCGTAGAGGCGGACCCGCAGCGCCTCTGGCTGCGCGGGGGGCGCGGCGCGTTCAAGCTCGGGCGCAAGTTCCAGCAGTGCCGAGAAACAGGCGATCAGCGGGTTTGGATGGGCCCGGGCATGGCGCACGCGTGGCCCGCCGGTGGGTACGGATTCGGGCACATAGCCGCCGGTCCCCGCCGCCACCCGAGAGCCCTGGGCGACACCGAAGGCCGATCCATGTCCGCCTGTGCCGGCCCCATATCCGCTGGATTGCGCGGTTGGCGGGGGCGTGGCGTCACGGCCGCCCGCAGGCGCGCCGGTCCGGTCGCGCAGCGGTCGGATGCGGGTGCGCCCCGCATCGTTTGACAGCCCGAATGGATCGTCCTTGTCTGCCATATCTCTACCGACTTACCGCATAGCAATCGATCTGCGGTTCCTTTTCCAACACTCCGGAGACGCCGAGCACGAAGCCCGGGGATTCAAGAAGCTGCGCCCAATGCTCTGACTTCTGATCAAGCTCGAGGCAGAGCCTTTCGCCATCATAGGGGATCTCGCGCGGCTGCGAATGCAGCGGTTTGAGCGGGATGCCGGGAAGGCGCGATTTCCACAGCCCCTCGAAGGCATCGGCGGCCCCGACGGTGGCCTGCGCCACGAACAGGCGGCGCAGGCTTTCGTCGGACATTTCCGAGCCGACGCGGATCACGATCCGGCTGGATTTGAGCAGTTCCGGATTGTCGATCCGCACTTTCCAGATGTTCTGCGAATGCCGCGCGACCGGCAATGCGCGCGACTTCGGCTCGACATGGCGCAGCGACAGGATGAGCGAGCGCAGAGTGTCGGCCAGGGCCGCGTAGGCCGGCTGTGGATCGCCGTGGTCATAGACCGGAAGCTCTGACAAGCGGCGCGACGAGGATCCGTAGGTCGCCATCCGTCCGGCGAGGCCTGCCAGTTCGACGTAAAGTTCGGCCGGGTGCATCAGGTTCTGCGCCAGCATATGCGCCAGACGGGGCCGGGCGGTATTGGCAAGCTCAAGGATCAGCAGGTTCTCGATCGAGCGGCCAGTGCCGCCCAGCACCAGACCGCCATGCGCCTCGGCGATGCGGTCAAGGCCGGTGACCAGTTCCTGCAGCAGGCCCGCATACCAGGGCAGCGCGCCGATGGTCAGCACCGGGGGCAGGTAGCCATCGACCAGCGCCACCGATCCGTCGGCCTTCTTGCCGTCGATCCGCGCGAAGGGCAGGGTGACATAGCCCGCCGTGGGTTCGCCCGGCAGCATCATCCGGGCGGCGAGTGCGGCGATCTCGATCTCTTCCGATTCAGCGCCGCCGCGGATCGTATCGCGCACCGTCTTCAGCGATCCGCGATAGCGCGCGCCCGAGGGCTCGGCATGGGCCGCGTCGATGGTCGCGGCACCGGGTTGTTCAGCCGGAATGGCCAGCACCGAAACCCCGCCGGGCTGGTCATTGCGGACCGGCGAGGCGGCCGGCAAGGCGCCATCGCGCGGCAGGGCAAAGGGTGTGCCATCGGGGAACAGCCCCTCGGCCCGGGTCAGCGCGACAGTTCCTGCGCCAAGCGCCGCGCGATCCAGCTCGATGACGGTAAAGCCCCATGCCTGAAGCGGCGCCGCGCGAAGCACGCCGCGCGCCAACGCCTCCGCGTAGCGGTCCTGTTGCTGGAAGTGCTGTGTCCTGAGAAACAGCCCCTCGGACCAGACGACCTTGTTCGTTTCCGACATTAATGTCCCCGTCCTGTGGCGCGTGCTGATCGGACCGTGCCTTGGTTCATTTTAACGCTTACGCAGGGGCAAGCACCAGTCCGCCCTTGCCGACCTTGGCCGTGAACGAGACCTTGCCGGTGGGTGAAACGGCGCTTTTTGCCTTTGTTATCTTGCCGGTCGGCGTGATGAAGCCCGCCACGACGCCGACGGCGGTGACGCCCGGTTCGAGCGTGATCGTCTTGGTGGCCTTGCCGCCGGGCGGAAGGATCATCAGCGCGACCGTGATGAAATCGCCGCCGAGCGCCTTTTGCGGGTTCTGCAGCGAGAAGCTGTCGGCGGCATCAAAGGCGCCGGTGCCGCGCATCTGGATGACCTGCAGCGTCACCGGGCGATCCTGACCATCGGCGGCCATATTCGCCCCGGCCGAGGATTGCGCCACGATCGTCACCGAGCCGGGCCCTGCCGGCCCGCAAGAGGCGAGAAGGGCAAGCACCGCCCCACCGGCCAGAAATTCACGACGTTCCATCATTTCTCCTCCGTTCTGGGTCTGCCTTCATAAGCATCGCGGAAATCTGCACCGACATCGCCGAGGAAGCGCTCCTCGGCAGCACTCGCCATCTCTCGATATCGATCCGTGTAATACTGCCAGAGCTTTGCGCTGCGACCACCCGGCAGAAGCGCCTTCAACGCACCCGCCTCGGCGGCTTCGGCCTCGAATGCTGCCGGATCGAAGCGGTCGATCATCCGCCGCAGGGCGGTCTGAAGCGCGGTCCAGGTGCGCATGTGATGATCCGTCAGGTCGCGGAAGGCCGCCTCGATCGCGTCATCGGGATCAAGGTAGCCCTTTCCCCGCGCTGCGGCCAGCGCCGAGACAGCCTCATCCGTGGTCGGCAGGAACTTGAGCGGGTTGACATCGGCATGCCCGATCACGGTTTGCGCGACCCTTGCGCTGCCCTTTTCCTTGGCGCGCGTCCGCAACAGCAGGATCAGCCCTTCGCTCAGTTGCCGGAAGCGCCGGCCGAGGTCTTCCATCTCGGCCAGGAGGTCGTCACTGGACGGCGGCTCGACCCGCAGGCCCCGGTAAAAGGCCTGACGCAGGGCGTCGTCCGGCAGGGCCGTGGCCGCGAGGGGGGCGGCAAAGGCTGCGGCGGGGGCCGCAGGGGGCATTGCGGCGGGAATTGGTGGTTGAGGGGGCGGAGCGGGCTGTTGCGGCATCTCGGCCACGGGAGGGCGCGCGACAGGGACAGGTTCGGCAACCGGCGGCGGGGCCGGGACAGATGGGGCGGGGTCCGCAGCAATCGGCCCGAAGTCGAAATCGACGGGGGCCTGTGGTTTTGCTGCGCCCGGACCTGTGGCGGGATCGGAGCCCTTCGCCTCTGCCGCAGGGGCTCCGAAAAAATCATCGAAGCTGAAATCCGCTGCAGGTGCCGGGTTGGCCGGTCTTTGGGCCGGTGCCTCTGGCATCGGCGTGTTCGGTCGCGCTGCCGACGGCGGGCGGGCAGGATCGAGTGTGAAGGGATCGTCGAACAGCGGCGGCGGCGCTGGGCGGTCGGTGTTCTGCGGCGCTGTGAAGCCCTGCGCGCGCGGGTTTTCGAAGGGCTCGGGCAGGGTCTCGGGGCGCGGCGGACGGATCTCGACCTGAGCCGGTTGGGCAAAGAAGTCATCGACCGCCAGTTCAGCACCGCGCGCCGGGGCCTGCGGCTTCGCGGCCTGGCCCTCGGCCTCGAACTCGACACGCAGCACCACATCGCCCATGCGCAGGCGCGTGCCATGTTCGAGGGTCACCGAGTTGCCCGCGCCGAGCGGCGTATCCTTGCCATCAACGTAGAGCCCGCCCCGGCTGGCATCGGTGGCCGTCCAGCGGCCATCGCGCCCGGCGATGATGCAATGGCGGCGCGAGACGAACATGTCCGGATCGTCGATCTGCCAGTCGCAATCGGCGGCCCGGCCGATCGACAGCTCGCCGCCCTGAAAGCGCATCTGGCGCACTGGTTGCGGGTGGGGCGAATTCTCGATGATCAGGCTCAGCGTCATGCGGCAGCCCCCATTGCCGGGGCCGCCGTGGCGGTGATGCGCGACAGGCGCAGATCGCTGGCGTCATGGTCGCGCTTGGGCGAGATCCATGTGGTGCGGCCAAGCTGGCACTGGCCCAGCGTCGGGTCTGGCACGGCCGCCCGGGCAAGCACTGGCCGCAGGTCGAAGTCGATCTCTTGCCCGGCGGCGAATTGGACGGCGCGCGCGACCCTGTTGCGAAACGCGGGGTCGCCCAGCAGACGGAGGTAAAGATCAAGCCCCACAGGGCCGACGCGCAACTCGGCCCGCGACATGCGCTGGAATGTGCGCCGTCCGGCCACGGCGCTGGTGCCCAGAGCGGCATGGGCCGCGCCGAGCCGGGTTTGCAGGGCATCCGGGATCTCCATCCAGTCGCCGACGAATTCGATCACTTCGACCGGCGCGCCGATCACATCGGCAATGAAGCGGGACAGGCGCTCGGTGCCCTGGACCTCATTGCCAAGGCCGGTGGCGTGGCGCCGCTCGATGGCCAGCAGATCCGGGTCGTCCTGCGGCGCCATTCCCGGCAGGCCAAGGCCGGCGAGGGCGTCGATCGTGGCTGCCGCGCGGCCCGCCGTGCCAACCTCGGTCTGCACCTCGCCGCGCGCATCCGCCCATGCCCGCCAGTAGAGCGCAAGCATCCGGTGTTGCAGCATGTTGCAGAAATCGAGGAAGGTCGTGTCGGACGAGGCATCCGAGCCCTGCGCCGCGAACCAGCGTTCGGACAGCCGCGACATGACCCAGCGGGTGATATGCAGGGGCAGGGCGCCCTCGGGGCCAAAGAGCCCGAGCACTTCGACATCGACCTCGGGCGGGCGATTGTTCCGGCCCGGGCGGAAGCCGCCGATATCCTTGGTCGCGAAGGACATCCGGATGCGCTGGCCGAGACGGGCGGGTTCGCGGTCCGGCCCGCCGGCGCGGCCGAAGCGCAGCGACTGGGTCTCGAGCCGCCGCAGCAGTTCGAAGAAATCCATCGATTCCGGCAGCGCCTGACCCTGGGTCAGATCGGGGCGCGGTTGCCCGGAGACATCGGCCATGCCACCTCCTCCTGCGTCTGGAGCAATCTGCTCTTGGTGCGGATAAAGGAATTGATCCCGGCGTGGCGGGCGAACAGGCGGTTCAGCAGGGCCGAGAGCAGCAGCGTGCTGCCCCCGGTCAGGGCGCCTTCGTCGATGTCGAGGGTGATCTCGATGCCCTTGCCGAAACACATCGGCCCGGCAATCCCGAGCCGCTCGATCACCTGACGCGAGCGGACGCGGGTGACGGCCCGGGCGTGGCGCGTGTTGCCGGGGTCGCCGCGGTCGGCATAGAGGTCAAGCAGGGCGCGCAGCGGCTCGGCCTCTGCGTTCTCTTCCGCCAGCGACAGGTGGTTGAGCGAGAGCTGTGCGATCAGCCGCCATGTCAGCTCGTCCAGTTTCGCCTCGCCGCCCTTCGCCAGTTCCGGCAGGCCCGCCACCAGCGAGGCGCGCGGACGCCGGAACACGCCGAGCAGTTCGATCCGCCCGACCGGATCGCCGGTCTCGAGGCTGAGCGTCGGGTTGTCGTCAAGGATCGGCAGATCGCGGTTGGTGCAAAGCGCGCGGATGTCCAGCCGCCGCAAGGGCCGCGAGACAAGGGCGCCCTGCGGCTTGGCGACCGAAATGAACATGTCGTCGCCAAGGTAGCTGGTGCGGGTCTGTCCGCGCCGCACCTCGTCCTCGGTCGGGCGTCGGGTGCGCCGCTCGGTGGCGTAGACGAGGCCTGCGCCACGGAACTGGCCTGCGGTGTAAAGTTCGTTCAGAACCGCGCCGGGGCCGTCGCTGTCGGCATCTTCGACGCGGATCAGGCGGTGGATCTCGAAATCGCGCGGGCGGGTGCGGTCGGCATGGATGACATGCGACGAGGCGCGGCCATTGATTTCGACCACGTTGCATTCTTTCTCGAAGAGATTGATCACCGGGGTCGCGAAGAGACGAAAGTCGCGCGCGCTGAGGTCGGCGATCCCGGCGCGGCGCTGGCGCAGCAGCACGATGACCTCCAGCTTGCCCTGGACGCAGAGCCGCAACGCCGGGTTCAGGCCCTGCAGGCGCAGGTAGTGAAACCGTTCGGGCATCAGGAAATATTCGCGCAGCAGGCGGTAGCCTTCGAAGCTCGGGCGCACGCGCGGGAGCAGCGCCTCGTCGTCGCCGATCCCCAGCATCGCGACCTCGCCCGCGCGCAGAAACGCGGCACCCGGTTTCGCGGGTCGGGCGATCACGCCGCCGCCCCAGCCATGCACGGCATCGAAGATCGCCCCGGCCTTGGTGCTGACGCTGAAGCCGATGTCGAGGCTGTCCAGCGCAAGTTCCGACAGGGCGCCGGGTCCGTGCCGCTGCAGGATGATCCGGATCCCGGCCTCGGCGCCCGCGGCCATCGCATCGGGCACGCCGCCGGCGTTGAGCGCGCCGCGGTCCTGCAGATATTCCACCGTGTCGATGGCAACCGGCCAGAGCGTCACATCCTGGGCGGTGGTGTAGGTCGCGCGGGTCGGCACCCCCTCGCGGATCGCCGAGACCATCCGCGTGCCGCGCTTCACCACATGCCCGTCGCGCATGATCTGCACCTGCGGCCCGGGATGCAGAACGGCGGTGGAAACGGCCGGGGATGGCCCCACCAGATCGGGGTAGAGCGCATCGAGCAGGTTGCGGACATAGCGCCCCGCTTCGGCATCGACCTTCAGCCGGGTGCGCGCCGCCAGATAGGCGACGGATTCGATCAGACGTTCCACATATGGATCGGGGCAGGGCACGGAATCGAGCGACAGGTTGCGCGCGATGGTCGGATGGATCGCCGAAAACTCGACCGCCATCTGCCGTACATGGGCGAGTTCCGCTTCATAGTAGGTCAGGAATGCGCGGTCCATCAGCTGTCCACGATCTCGGTCCGGGCCAGACCGTTGTCGAGGTCGATCGTGGTCGACAGCCGCATCCGTTCCGGTACCGGCGACAGCATCAGAACGCCGTCGATCGACACCGTCATGCCGAGCTTCCCGGTCGCATCGATGATGATCTTGAGACTGTCGCGGCGAAAACGCGGCTCGAAATTCGCGACCACGTCCTTGAGTTCGCGCGCCAGCGCCTCGACGTCGATATCGGCGGCGCGGCGGCCCGAAAAGGCCGGCACGCCATAATTCAGCACGCTGCGCCGGACCTCGGGAAATTCTGACAGGATGTCGGCCGGGTCTTCATGCGACAGCCGTTCGAGGTCGGAGACAAAGAGCCTGGCCTCGAGCCGTTCGGTATTGAACAGCGCTTCGATATCGCGGCGGACGGCCTGTTTGAGCACATCCGCCGTGACGATGATATCGCGGCGCAGCAGGAACGCCACCCGCTCGGTCTGACCGATCAGGGCATGGATCGAGGCCCGCATTTCGGGGGCCAGATCGGCCTCCTGCTCGATCGCCTTGCGGCCATCGGCAAGCAGCCGATCCAGCTTTTCGACGCCAAGCTGCCGCGCCAGTTCGGACCTGCGCCGATCGGTTTCTGCCGACAGGCTGGGCAGGTCGTCGACGAGGCGGTCCCATAGGCTGGGCTGGACCGCCTCGCGCCGGGCTTGCGCTGATCCGCTGGCGTCGTTCACCGCTGCTGTTCCCTTCGTACCGGGCTATCTCAGACCCGGGCGAGCAGGTCGTACTCGAACTCGTGGTCGCTGGCAGACGAGTGGTCGCTGGCCTGTTTCTTGTAGACGCTCTTGATCTTGATGTAGTTGATCGAGATCGACTCGCTGGGTGTGTCGCCGCCAGACGACACCGAATAGCCCGAGATCAGGCTGTCGGTCAGCGTATAGGTCAGGTAATCGAGCTGATCGTCGCCCGCGTCCTTGACGAAGGTGATGACGATCTCGTCCAGCGGCGTGGCCTTGGCACAGGCGGCCGCCAGATCGTTCGAGGCTGAATCCATCGACTTGGTGATGACGATCTCGGAAAAGCTCGCCACGCTGGTTTCCCGGGCGTTCCCGGTCAGGGACACGCCGCGGCCGATCCCGAACTGAAAGCTGGTGACGGGAATTTCGTCGGTATGCCCAGCCTGGAGGGATTCACCTTTAATACCTGCCGGAAACTTCGCGAATATCGCAACGGCCATGATTTATTCCTTTGCTGATTGCACGTTTGATTAAATTCAGGAACTCTTGACGGAAGGGAGTTCGGACACCAGCCGCAAGCTCGCGTTGATGCCTTCCAATTGGTAATGCGGGCGCAGATAGAAGCGCGCGTTGTAATACCCCGGGCGGCCCTCGACGCTGTCGACCTGAACCTCGGCGGCGGCCAGCGGGCGTTTGGCCTTCTGCTTGTCGTCAGCCATCGCGGTATTCGCCAGAACATAGCGGTTGATCCACTCCGACAGCCATTTCTGCATGTCGTTGCGTTCCTTGAAGGTGCCGACCTTGTCGCGCGCGATGGCCTTCAGGTAATGCGCGAAACGGCTGACCGGGAACAGATAGGGCAGGTTGGCGGACAGCCGTTCGTTGGCCTGCGCATCCGGATCGACAAGGCGCCCGGCGCGGGTTTCGTCATCCTGCAGGCTGTGGGCCCCGATGAAGGCCGCGATATCGGTGTTCTTGCGGTGCAGGATCGGCATCATCCCGAGCTTGGCCAGTTCCGCCTCGCGCCGGTCGTCGATGGCGATCTCGGTGGGGCATTTCATCGCCACACTGCCATCATCGGTCGGGAAGGTATGAACCGGAAGGTTCAGCACCGTGCCGCCGGATTCCACGCCGCGGATCTGCGTGCCCCAGCCATAGAGCTTGTGGCTGCGGTTGATGTTCACGCCCATCGCGAAGGCCGCATTCATCCAGACATAGTGGTCGTGCTTGCCGTCGATCTCTTCCTCGAAGGCAAAGCCCTTCACCGGCACCGTATTCGCACCATAGGGCAGCCGCGCCAGAACACGTGGCATCGTCAGGCCGATGTAGCGGCTGTCCTCGCTTTCGCGCAGCGACTGCCATGAGGCATAGTCGGGCGACGAGACGATCTGTTGCAGATCCTGCGGGTTGGGCAGTTCCTGCCAGCTTTCCATCCGGAACAGCTGCGGGGCTGCGGCCGCGATGAACGGCGCATGGGCCGAGGCCGCGATGCCCGAGATGCTGCGCAGCAGCTTCACGTCCCTCGGGTGGTGGCTGAACTCATAGGCGCCGATCAGGCAGCCATAGGGCTCGCCGCCGAGCATCGAGTATTCCTCGGTATAGAGCTTCTTGAAGGTGGGCGACTGGTCCCACATCTGGCCCTCGAAATCCTCGAGCTGATCGCTGAGCTGATCCTTGGTGATGTTGATCACCCGGATCTTCAGCTTCTGATCGGTCTCGGTGTTGTTCACGAGGTAGTAGAGCCCGCGCCAGGTGCCCTCGATCTGGCGCACCTCGGGGGCGTGCAGGATCTCGTTCATCTGGGTGGTCAGCAGGCTGTCGATCCCGGCGATCAGCGACTTGATCGACTTGACGGCATTGCCGCTGATGGTCGCCGTGCCGGAACGTTCGGTCGCCGCGATCGCAAGGTTGGCCACCAGCGCCTTGAGCTTGGCGCTGTCATCCTCCTTGACGCGGAAATCCTTTTCCAGAAGGTCGCTGAATTCGCCCATATCGACGGCCTGAGCTTCTGCGGCACCGGACGCGCCCTGTTTCTGTTCCTCCGCCATGGTTCAGCCCTCCTTGCCCTGCTTCATCGCCTCGTCTGCGACCTGCGCCAGCAGGGGCTCGTTGGTCAGAAGCTGCGCGATGCGTTTTTCTGCATTCACCTTGCCGTCCATGTAGCTGAGCAGTTCTTCCAGCTGCCGCCGCATCTTCAGAAGTTCCGACAGCGCGGGCACCTGCTCGGCGATCTTGTCAGGGGCGAAATCGCCCATGCTCTTGAACGACAGGTCGACGAACATCTCCTCGTCGGCCCCTTCGCCCTCCTTGGCGGGAAGGGTGTTCTTGACGCGCGCCTTCACGCGCGGGGCAAGCGCCTCCATGAACTTGCCGAAGCGACCTGCGTCGACTTCGACGAACGTTCGGTCCGCCGGTGCCTTCATCGCCTCTTTGGTCTCGGATTTGCCGGCGAGATCGGCGACCACGCCCATGACGAACGGCAGCTCGATCGTCGTCGGGCTGCCGTAATGTTCGACGTCGTAGGCGATCTGAACGCGCGGGGCGCGGTTCCGCTCGATAACCTTGGCCTTACTTTCGCTCATGGCTCTGGTCTCTCCAATTTGTCGCTATTTTGGTTTGTCGTCGAAGACCCCGGCGATGCTCTTGAATTCCTTCATCCCGGAGGGGGCGATTTCTTCCATCAGTTGCAGAAAATTCATCGGAACCATTTTTCGCATGCGCCGCGCGAGATGCGGGATCGGCGAGGACGGTTCGGTCCGTTCGTAGAAATCGATGATCAGGTCGAGACAGCGCCCGACATCGTCGCGCGAATTGATCCGGCCCGGTATCGCACCGGCCGCCTGCGGCGCGGGTCTGGGGTCCGCGGCACCGTTCATATGGCCCTCCGTGACCGGGGCATCTGTCACCTGCGGCGCCGCGCCAGGGGCGGAATTGGCCAGCTGGTTTGCTTGAAGGGTGGCCTGAATCCGTGTCAGAAATGTGTTCAACTTGCTGAACCGCACCCCGACGCCGTTCTCGGCGACATGCGCATCCAGTGCCGCCTCGAGCGCCGCGAGATGGCGCTGCGCCGCGGCGATGTTGTCGGTCAGGGCCGCGTAATCGTCCGGACGCTCGGTCGCCATTCCGCGACAGGCGGCACCGACCCGTGACACGCGCGCCTCATGCGCGGCCGCCGCCTCGGTCTGTTCCTTGGCGCTCATGCCGCCCGGGCCCTCGGCCATGACGGTGTTCCACAGCAGGCTCGCCTTGGCGAGATCGCCGCCCGTCACCGGGCCGATCACCCGCGGGCTCATCAGCACGCCAAACTCCAGATCGCTCAACAGCCCGTTTTCCGAGTTCTCGATCTGGAACAGCGCATTGATCCGGCGCGTCGCCGCTTCGCGTCGCGATGCCGCCTCGCGCAGTCCGGGGTGGAGGGTGTCCCAGTAGGTCGTGACGGTCTGCGTCAGCAGATCGAGCGCCTCGGCCAGACCTTCCGCGCCTTCGGTGCCGAACAGGGCCCGCGCCACGATGGTCAGAAGCCGCAGATCGCGCCCGGTCGCGGCAAGCTCGCCCGCGGCCTCGAGGACGCCTGCCCAGTCGATCTGCACCTGGGTGCCGTTTTTCGCTGCCGCCAGCCTCGCGTCGCGGGTTGCCGGTTCGACCAGCCGTTCCACCGCATGAAAACGGAAATCGTCGCGCAATTCCGCGCCGGATGCATTCGGCCGGTCCAGGGGACTCAGGAGGTGCGACAAATCCGCCATTGCCTGATGGTCTTCCAAAGAATTCAAGAAAAAAACCTAAGATGGATTAGACTCTTGCAGCTTTTGACCCTACGTCAAGGTCTGGATTCCAATAGCCGTGTCGCTATTGCCGTAACCCTGCCGGCATTTTGCTTCAGCACCCCGCCATATTCCTGAGCGAAGGCCTTTGACGACATTGTGCCCGCCGGACGAAGGCTGAAAAGGCTTCCCTGGGACAGCACGACATAGATCTCTCCCTTGCCGATATCGTCGCTCGTCACCTCGTAGGAGAAGTACATCGCCACCCCGTCCTTGGTGTAGGGCACCGGAAGGATCTGCACCTTGCGCACGCCATTCTCGACCGTGCCGAGATCGTCAAGCTTGTCGTCGGCGATCAGCGGATTGGGATGGAAGGTGAAGATATTGCCGTTCTCATGCGCAAGGCCGACCCAGAGGTTCTGGCCGGTCAGCGCGGCAGGCACCCTCAGTTCGATGTCGACGTGATCGCCGACCTTGAAGACGCCGGTGATATTGGCCTCTTTCGTTTTCACATTCCCCAGCCAGACCGACATGCCCCTGGATGAGGCGGCAGGCAAAAGGCCCCGCATCGTGCAGATCGGTGCGTTGAGGACGTTGGTATTCACGGCCACCTTCCGATCGCCCGCGATATCGGCGATGGCCCTGCGCAGGGTGTCGGCGGTTCCGGCCTTGGCCACGTCGCCGGAGATCGAGATCGTGTCACCCAGCGCATAGGCCCTGTCACCGGCAATGCCCTGCGCCAGCGGGCCGCAATCGGCGGCGGCCTGCAGGATCTCGGTCACGCTTGCGGCGGGCAGGCTCTTGGGACCGGTCGCGACATCCATGTCGAGCGTCAGGCCGGCCTTCGTGGCCCAGCCCGACAGGGCCTTGAAGGCCGCGGCCCGTGCCGTTCTGTCCTTCGCAAGGCCGGTGACCCGTGCCCGCTTGTCCGACAGATCGAAGGTCCAGTCCTCCAGCGCCGCGGCCAGCGCCATTCCGTCGGCGGCGGCAGCGGGCCAGTCGGGCGAGGGGACGCCCTGGGCAAGCGTGATCGCGGTGTCCTCCGGCGCAACCCCGGCCGCAGTCGCATAGGCGCTTCGGATCTGTGTGGCGGTGCTCGCGTCCGGGGCGTCGCCGGTCAGCTGCGCCGCGCCGTTCTTCGCGGCGGCGGCGGTGATGCGGTAGGGCGAGGCCACCGGGAGCGGCTTGGTCAGAAGGCCGTCGAGCAGCCCGCCATACCACAGCCCGCCGCCGAGCGCCGCCAGAAGCAGGACGGCGAGCAGGATCAGTGTCCCGCCGCGCCGAGGAGGTCTGGAGGACGGCACGGCCGCCCCGCGCGGCACCGTCTTTGGCCGCTTGCCGCGTTGCGTCGCAGGCTTGAGGAGGGCGTCGAGCTTTTCCACGACGGCCAGCGCGCTCGCCGGGCGGTTCTGCGCCAGCGGCTGAGTCAGCCAGTCGATGACACCTTTCAGCGGCTCCGGCACGCCACTCGAAGTCAAGCACCTGCTGCTTGCGGCGCACCATCTCGCCCGGGGTCGAGCCGCCGAACGGCACCTCACCCCGATAGGCCGACAGCAGAAGCGCACCAAGGGCGTAGAGATCCGAGCGCGGCTCGGCCTTGCCCTCGAGCTGCTCGGGCGCGGCGTATTCGTATTTTCCGGCAAAATCGTTGCCGACGATCGTCTTCGCACCCGCCGCCGTATCCTTGGCGATGCCGAAGTCGATGATCGTGGCGCGCTCGGGGTTGCCACCTTTCAGGATGATGTTGTCGGGCGACAGGTCGCGGTGCACGATGCCGTGGCCATGCGCCGCGACCAGCCCCTCGGCCACGCGGTGGCCGATGATCAGCAGCTCGCGCGGGTCGAGGCGGCGCTGTGTCATCAGGTCGGCGACCGAGGGGCCGTCGACGAAATCCATCACCAGAAAGACCTGACCCTGATCCGAGCGCGAGCATTCCGTATAGCGCACCACAGCATCATGCAGCACGTCGCGCATCTGCTCTTCGCGCCGCATCAGGTCGATATAGGCGTCATTGTCCGAGAACTGCTTGTTCAGCGCCTTGATCGCCACCACCCGGCCAGAGATCAGGTTGCGCGCCGAATAGACCTCGCCAGTGCCACCGCGACCGAGCAGGCCGGTGATCTCGTAGGTATTGTTCAGGATCTGGCCGGTCAGGAAGATGTCCCCTGGTCGAGCGTCGATCATCGTCCTGTTCCCCGCGCTTCTCCAGACTATCGCATAGGCCTTTCATCCGGCATAGTGCTCTTGAGGGCGGCGAGCCCGAACATTTAAGCTGGACCCGATCGGGGTCGATTTCAAACAGAGCGAGGTCAGGATCATTATGGCCCAACGCGGTTCGCAGGAGACCGTCAAGCGCAAGGAGCTTGTCGCGAAACTAAACCCGGTTTGCATGAAGGCGTTCATGGCGGCGGCACAATCCGCCAAGGCGCGCGGAAACCCCTATGTGGAGCTTGTGCATTTCATCGGCGAGCTGGCGCGCGGGAGCCGGTCGGATTTCGAGATCCTGTGCCAGTCGGCGGGCGTGGATGAGGCGCGGCTGGAAGGCGACCTTGCCCGCGCGCTCGACGCGCTGCCGCATGGTGCCGGATCGATCGAGGAATTCTCGGACCATATCTTCCACGCCATCCGCGAGGCCTGGACCTATGGCAGCCTCGAGTTTGGCGATGAGACGGTGCGCTCGGCCTATGTGCTGCTCGGGGCCCTGAAGGTTCCGGTCCTCGAGGGGCTGCTGTTCAAGATGAGCCTCGAGTTCGACAAGATCGATCCCGATGACATCGCCAAGCATCTGGGCGATCTGCTGCAGGCCTCGATCGAAGCGCCGCCGGCCGAGCCCACGGCCGAGGGCGCCAAGCCCAAGCAGAAACCGGGCGGGCAATCCGCATTGCAGCAATATGCAACCAACCTGACCGAGCGGGCCAAGGCCGGCAAGATCGATCCGGTGATCGGGCGCGACATGGAAATTCGCCAGATCATCGACATCCTGATGCGGCGGCGGCAGAACAACCCGATCCTGACCGGTGAGGCCGGAGTGGGCAAGACGGCGGTGGTCGAAGGCTTCGCGCTGCGTCTGGCGCGCGGTGACGTGCCGCCGCAGCTGCGCAACGTCGATCTGCACATGCTCGACATCGGGCTGATGCAGGCCGGGGCCTCGGTGAAGGGCGAGTTCGAAAAGCGGCTGAAGTCGGTGATCGACGAGGTGCAGTCGAGCGAAAAGCCGATCATCCTGTTCATCGACGAGGCGCATACGCTGATCGGGGCAGGGGGGGCCGCCGGAACCGGCGACGCGGCGAACCTGCTGAAACCGGCGCTGGCGCGGGGCGAGTTGCGCACCGTCGCCGCAACCACCTGGGCCGAGTATAAAGAGCATATCGAGAAGGATCCGGCCCTGACCCGCCGCTTTCAGGTGGTGAAGGTGGAAGAGCCGGGCGAGGATGCGGCGGTGCGCATGCTGCGCGGCGTGGCCGGGGTGCTGGAAAAGCACCACAAGGTCGAGATCCTCGATGAGGCGCTCGAATCGGCCGTCCGGCTGTCGCATCGCTACATCCCCAGCCGCCAGTTGCCCGACAAGGCGATCAGCCTGCTCGACACCGCCTGCGCCCGGGTTGCCGTCAGCCAGCACGCGACCCCTGCCGAGGTCGAGGATATCGAGCGGCGCCAGCAAGGACTGCTGATCGAGCAAGGCATCATCAGCCGCGAAGAGGCGATCGGGATCGAGGTCGAGGATCGCAAGGCCGAGGTCGAGGCGGCGCTGGCCAGGGCGGACGAGGAGCTCGCTGCGGCCAAGCTGCGCTGGGATGCGGAGAAGGCACTGGTCGACCGGATCCTCGACCTGCGCGCGAAACTGCGCGGGGCCGGGGCTGCGGTCGATGACACAGGCGCTGTCGGCGATATCGAGACCCCGGCGGCAGACGCACCGGTCCCGAGCCAGGAGGCGGGCCCCGCGACCGAGACCACCGCCGCTGACACCGGGACGGCAGAGCCGGTGCCGCTGTCGCCGGAAGAGCGTGCCGAGGCGCTGACCGCTCTGCGCGCGCAGATGGCAGAACTTGCCACGCTGCAAGGCGAACGCCCGCTGATCCTGCCCTCGGTCGACCGCAATGCGGTGGCCAGCATCGTGCAGGACTGGACCGGGATCCCGATGGGCCGGATGCTGGCCAGCCAGACCGAACGCGCGCTCAGCCTCGCGCGGTTCCTGTCGGAACGGGTGGTCGGACAGGATCATGCGATGGACATGATCGCGAACCGTATCCAGACCTCTTACGCGGGCCTCGGCGCGCCGGAAAAGCCGATCGGAGTCTTCATGCTCTGCGGCCCCTCGGGCGTGGGCAAGACCGAAACCGCGCTGGCGCTTGCCGAGACGCTCTATGGCGGGGAACAGAACCTGATCTCGATCAACATGTCCGAGTTTCAGGAGGCCCACACCGTCAGCACGCTGAAAGGCGCGCCGCCCGGCTATGTGGGCTATGGCAAGGGCGGCATCCTGACCGAGGCGGTCCGGCGCAGGCCCTATTCGGTGGTCCTGCTCGACGAGGTGGAAAAGGCCCACCCCGATGTGCACGAGATCTTCTTTCAGGTCTTCGACAAGGGCATGATGGATGACAGCGAAGGCCGCCGGATCGACTTCAAGAACACGCTGATCCTGCTCACCTCCAACGTCGGTTCGGAAGAGATCATGGCGATGACCGATGACGGGAAATCGCTGGCCGATATGGAGGAACTGACCGCGCTCGCTGCGCGCGCCGCTGCTCAAGGTCTTCCCGGCGGCGCTGCTGGGCCGGCTGGTGACGATCCCCTATTATCCGCTGTCGGACGCGATGATCGAGGCCATCGCCGGGCAAAAGCTGCGCGGCATCGCCCGCAGGCTTGAGGCCGGGCATGGCGCCGAGCTTGTCATCGGCGAGGGCACGATGGAGGTAATCAAGGCGCGCTGCACCGAGATCGAGTCCGGGGGCCGGATGATCGACGCGATCCTGACCAACACGCTGCTGCCCGAACTGAGCCGACAGGTGCTCAACCGCAAGATCGAAGGGGCCAGCCTCGCCCGAGTCACCGTCACTGGCGGCGATGAGGGCTTCGCCTATACGTTCGAATAGCAGGCCGCCGCGATGGAGATCCTGAACCAGACCCGCTATGTGACCCAGTTCACGATGGGAATGGACAAGACCGGACGCGAGTATCTTTCGCTCGTGGTCAAAGGCACGTTCGACTTTCCGGCCTCGTCCGGCGAGATCCCGAAACCGGCGCGGCGTCAGCGACCGCTCGTTCTGGCCGACCAGTTCACCGGGCCACCCGGCTTCACGGCGACCCGGTGGGAGACCGATTTCGGCTTCCGCAAGCCGCATGCCGAGGTGCTGGTGCAGGGCGCGGCCTATGCCCCCGGCGGGCAGGCGGCAGAGCGCGTCCGCGTCGGCCTCTTGGTCGGAAACTGGTCCAAGCAGTTTGACGTCGTGGGCCCGCGCGAATGGCGTGTGACCGGCCCGGTGATCGGCATGACGCGGCCCTATCCGTTTCAGCGACTGGCCTTCGGCTATGAGACGGCCTTTGGTGGCGTTGACCGCACCGACCCTGACAATCCGGCGCCCGATGCCTATGCACTCAACCCCTACGGCCTTGGCTTCGCGGGGCTGCTCGGCCAGTCCCGGCTCAGCGGTCTGCCGCTGCCGCTCACCGAAGACCCGGGCGATCCGGTGACCTCGCCCTATGGCAAGTACCGGCCGATGGCGCTGGGCCCGATCCACCGCGGCCATCCTGAACGGATCGGCTGGGGCGGAACCTATGACCAGACCTGGATCGACACTGTCTTTCCGTTTCTTCCCGCCGATTTCGACGACCGCTATTATCAGAGCGCCCCGCAGGATCAGTGGATCGCGCCGCCCGCGCCGTTTACCCCGGTCGTGCTGCGAAACCTCACGCCCTCGGGGCGCACGGAATTCCGGCTTCCCGATACGGTGCTGCCGATCAAGGTCTTTCGCGGGATGGAGCCCTGCCTTGACGGCCCGGTCCGGGCCGACACGATCCTTTTTGACACCGAGGAGCGCGTCGTGATGCTGGTCTGGCGCGTCGCGGTGCCGATGTTCCGGTCGATCACCGAATTCAACACGGCCTGGATCGGCCCGCCGACGCCCGCCATGCTGCGTGCCCGCGCCACCGGCAAACGCTATCTCCGCGCGGTCGGGATCCGCGCCGAGACAGGGGATGAGACGGCATGAGCGCCCCGCTCCATATCCGCGCCGCCGGAATGGTGACGGCGGTCGGGCTGGACGGCGCATCCTCGGCGGCGGCGATGCGCGCCCGCCTTGACGGTTTCCGAGAGACGCGCTTCGTCGGTCCGGATGGAGACTGGATGATCGGCGCCGCCGTGCCATTGCCGCGCAACTGGACCGGCCCCACCCGGATGGCGCGACTTCTTGCCGGGGCGGTGGCCGAGATCTTCCGCAAGGTCCCCGAGGCCGAGGCCGATGCGGCGCTTGTGATCTGTCTGGCCGAAGAGACGCGCCCCGGCCGTCCGGTCCGCGATGCCACCGCCACCATGCGCCAGCTGTCCGACATTCTGGGCCTGCCGCCAAGGGTCAGGACCCGCGTCGTGGCCCATGGTCGCCCCTCGGGCTTCGTGGCGCTTGAACAGGCGCGCCGGATGATCGCCGAGGGCGCGGCACGCAATGTCATTGTCGCCGGCGTCGACAGCTACCTGACCCGCGATGCCATCGCGCATTATCTCGGCGCAGGTCGGCTGCTGTCGCCCGCCAATGCGAACGGCTTCATTCCGGGCGAAGCGGCCGCCGCGATCCTGTGCACGGCGGGGCAGGGGCCGCTGCGCCTGACCGGCCTCGGCCTCGCGCGCGAACCTGCCTTCATCTACAATGGGTTGGGCGAGGAGGAGGGGCTGCATCTGCCGCTGCGTGGCGATGGCATGACGGCTGCCTACCGGGCGGCGATGGACGAGGCGCATGTCGACCTCGCGCATGTCGAATACCGCATCAGCGACCTTATCGGAGAGCAATACTGGTTCAAGCAGGCAGCACTCGTCTCGCTGCGCCTGACACGCGAGCGCAAAGTGTTTCAGGACCTGTGGAGCCCGGCGGAAAACCTTGGCAACGTGGGGGCGGCGGTGGTGCCCTTGATGTTCGGCATGGCGCTGGCGGCGGTCGAAAAGCGTTACGCGATGGGCAGCCCGGTGCTGATCGAGGCCTCGGGCGACGACGGCGCCTGCGGCGCGGCGGTCCTGCACGAAGTGAGGGCGGCCTGATGGGCGGCAATGTCTTTGCCAACGGATTGGAGATCTCGGGCAAGGCGGTGAATGCCCAGACCATAGCGGCAATGCCCGATGTCTGCTTCACACCGCCCGAGACCCCGGCGACCCCGCCCGGCGTCCCGATCCCCTACCCGAGCTTCGGCATGGCCTCGGATACCGAGGACGGGACGGGCACGGTGTTCATTGGTGGCGAGACGGTCAACATCAAGAACAAGTCCGACCTGTCCAAGACCTCGGGCACCGAAGCGGGCTGCGCCGCCAAGAAAGGCGTCATCACCTCGAAGAACACCGGCAAGAAGTACTTCAACAGCTGGTCGAGCGATGTGAAGTTCGACGGCGAACCGGTGATCCGGATGAGCGATCTTGCGACCCATAATCACGCCTCGCCCCCCGGCAACGCGCCACCCTGGCCGGAGATTGCGACATTGAACGTGGCGGGCGTCGACTGCGCCTCGATCCTGGCCAAGTTCGGGATGAAGGTTCACGCCTACAAACACGCGGACAAGGAATGTACGTCGAACCAGCAGTCCGACCACATCCTGCAGAACGCCTGTTTCATGAACAGCCGGGGCGCGGCGGGCGGCATTTCCTCGATCCCGGACTACAAGCTGAATGAGGCGCCCTGCGTCTGTCTGGAAGATGCGACGGATACGAAAACCGAACATGGTCGCAAGACGCTGGCGCAGAACAACTGGACAAGCACCCAGCGCGCGGCGGGTACGAACCCGACTTATGAGGACGTGCGCGAAGGCAACCTCGAAGCCATGAAGAAGGCAAAACCGGCGATCGCGGATAGTCCCCCCGGGACGGAAAGCGATGCCATAAAATGCCTTCGCATGGTGTGCGACGCGTTCTTCCTGCCCAAAATGGACAAGACCACGAAGGAAAAGACCGAGGTGCGTTGCCCGCGCTCCGGCAGCTTCACGCCATCAACTCCTGTCACATCTGTCACCGTCTGAGGTACGCCATGCCCGCTCCATCACCTGACGGCTTCACGCGCTCCATCGGGGGGCTTCTGCTCGATCCGGGCGGCGCGATCCTGGCCTGCATCGTCACGACGGATTATGAGTCCTTTCACTCGGCGCTGCGTCCGATCCCGGACATTGCGGTGCCCATGTCGGGCGGCGAAATTCCGGCAGCTTATCAAGGGAACTTCTGGATCACCGGCCTTGCCCGCGCGCCCTCGGGCGCGATCTATGCCTGCGACGCGGATGGATCGGTCCATGACAATGCGACCGGACCCTGGCGTGTCACGGCGCTCAGCCCGGGTCAGGGCTTGCGGGCCATAGCCTGTCTTGGTGACGGAACGGTTCTGACTGGCGGGACCAGCGGAGTGGTCTATCGCAGCCTGCCGGACGGTGGGTTTGAGGCGCTTGAACCGGCGCCGGGACAGTGGATCAATGCCTTTGCCGGGAAAGGCCGCGACGATTTCGTGGTGGTCGCCGACGGTGGCACGGCCGTCCGGTGGGACGGCGGCGGGGCCAGTTCGATTGATCTCGCGACCGATGCTACGCTGCATGACGTGCTGCTTGACGGTTCGACCTATCTGATCGCGGGGCCGAACGGACTTCTGTTTCGTGGCGCGGGAGAGGTCTGGGAAGACATCAGCCGGGGAAGTGACGCCTACTTCGAGCTTGCCCGATATCACGGCAAACTCTGGGCCGCTGCCGGCCCCGGCGGCGTTCTTGACCTTACCGATGCTGGTGCGGAGCCGGTGCGCCAGACCTTCAACGCCTACCGCATCCGAACGGCAGGACGGTTTGCGGCCTTCGCGGGCGATAATCTCGTCGTCCGACATGACGGCGAGGTCTGGTCGGGCTACAAGTTCGGCTGACCTGGGGCATGGCATCCGATCGACCCTGCCTGCGGCAGAGGGCTGGGCCCATTCCTTCGCTTCGCCATACACGCCAAAGTTACCGGGCCGAATCACCGGCTTTTGGGCTAGGATCGGGTATAAAGCTGTACGATGTTCGTTTTACTCTTTTGCCGTGTTCGCATTCCGTTTCGCTATTTGGAGTCCTAATTTGCCGGGGCCGCTCTTGCGCCAATTCATATTTGTCCTTCTGCTGATCCTTCAGTCCTTCGCCGCAGCCCCCGCGGGTGCGGAAGACCGCATTGCGCTCGTCATCGGCATGGCGGATTACCAGCATGTGCCCGGCCTGAAGAATACCGTGAATGACGCGAAGCTTCTGTCCGACACGCTCAAGGGGATCGGCTTTTCGGTTCAGACGCTGATCGACAAGCCGCGCGCCGACGTCCTTTCGGCGCTGGCCGAATTCTCGTTTCACGCCGAAACGGCGGATCTCGCGCTGATCTATTTCGCCGGGCACGGCGTCGAGGTTCAGGGCAAGAACTTCCTGATCCCCGTAGATGCCAACGTCAAATCCAACAAGGACATCGTCTCGCAGTCGATCTCGCTCGACGATTTCCTCGCCGCAGTCGATCACGCCAGGAAGATGCGGATCGTCATCCTCGACAGTTGCCGCAACAATCCCTTTCCGGATCTGATCGACCTGAAATCGGCTGAGACCGCCGGCATGACGGTCGATGCCGGGCGCGGCCTCGGCGGGCTTGCAGCGCCATCGCCCGACCGCGGCACCCTCGTGGCCTTCGCCGCGCGGGACGGGCAGGTCGCGATGGACGGCGACGGCAATGACGGGCCCTTCGCGCTCGCCCTGCACCAGAAACTGATCGAACCGGGGCTCGAGATCAGCCTGTTGTTCCGTCAGGTCCGCGACGATGTGCTGGCCGAAACCAACAACCTGCAGGAACCCAATACCTACGGCTCGCTGCCCGGCGTGCCGTTCTATCTGGCAGGCTCCGCCGCGGAACGGCAGAGCCTCGCCGTTGAGGATAAATCGGCCGCCTGGTCGAAGATCGTTCCCGATCAGCAGGTGCAGCTGGCAGCCCTTGCCAAAAAGGGCGACACCCGCTCGATGCTGGGCCTGGCCTATATCCGGCTCAATCCCGGGTCCGCCGATTACGACCCGGCGGCCGGCGCGGCCCTGCTGCAAAAGAGCGCGGCGGCGAATGACCCCGAGGCGGAATTCGAACTTGCGCGGCTTTACGAAAAGGGGATCGGCGTGCCGCAGGATCTGGCGCATGCGCTTGCGCTTTATCAGGCCGCTGCGGCACAGGACTTTCCCGATGCGGTGAATGAGCTTGGGTTCTTCTATTACAGCGGGGCGCTCGGGCTTCCGATCGATCAGGCGAAGGCGCTGACGCTGTTTCGCAAGGCCGCGGACCTCAAGCAACCCGAAGCGATGTTCAACGTGGCAAGTTTCATTGATCGCAAACTGATGCCGGACACGACGCCGCAAGATGCGGCCGGATATCTGTACCAGTCCCTGCGCTCGGGCAGCCAGAACGCGCTTGACGCGCTGTCAACCAAACCCAAGGCCTTCAGCCCGGACACCTGGCGCGCGCTGCAGGTCAAGCTGGCCGAGGTCGGCTTCTACAGCGGCAAGCCCACCGGCATTGCCGGACCTACTACCGTAAAGGCCATGCGACTTGCCTTCGGGCTGGTGAAATAGGGAGAATGAGGATGAACATCGTACGCATCTTGGTGGTCCCGTGTCTGGTGACTGCAGCTCTGGCCACTGTCGTGGTCGCGTTCGGATCGGTCGGCGCGGGAGCCTCCCAGATCCCGTCGCAGCCCGTGGCGGCCCAGGTCACCGCCGGGATCGCGGATGCCGATGCCCCGCTCGTCGGCGCGGCGCGGCTCTGGCTCGCGCAATCCTGTAGCGACTGCGGCAATGGCCCCTCCGACCCTCGAGTCCCATGAAAGGCCCGATCCGGAGGGCAGTCCGCCCGGCGAGCTCTCGCCGTCCAATACAAGGCACATCGTCGGCCTTGTCTCGGGCGCGAACCAGACGTGCGGCGCCTCGATCGGCGCGTCCTACCAGATCGATTGCCTGCGTGCCTATTACCTGCAACTGGCCAAAAGCCTGCCCGACAGCGGCGAATACCTTCCGATCAAGCAGGCGCTCAACAATGCGGCTGACAGGCTCGGGCGTATCGTTCAACGCTACGCCGATCCGAGCGCGCCCAAGCTCCGCCTCTCTGGCCGATATAACCCGAACATGCCGCCACTTCCGGATCTGACCCCCATTCGGAAGGGCAGTGAACGCCGCGCGGCAGCAGAGGCCCAGAAGGTCGTGCAGGAAACCACGATGATCATCCTGCGTTCGGGCGACGATCCGTCGCGCCGGACGGCGCATTACCAGCAGATCGCGGCGGCAGTGGAATCCAACATGGTGATCCTGCGCTCGTCCTGAGGGCTGCAAACCGCGGCTCAGGGTCCGGGAGCGTTCCCCAGCGTTTCCGTCAGATAGGCCCTGACCTTTGCCACATCCAATCCGGCGACCGGCATGTTTTCAGTGCCGGACTGCAGCATCCTGATCACGAACAGTTCGCCCGCCTCGGGGTATTCCTTGAATTGCTCTTCGGCCAGGGCGAGCCCTTCGAGGCCGGCCACGCGCAACCCGTCCAGATGGGCCTCGAGCCGCTCGAGAAGGCGCCCGATGCGCAGCTCGTCCATCTCCGGGTTTTCTTCGGGGTACTGGCGGGCGCGGTCATAGACGGTCCAGAGAAAGGCCGCCTGTTCGGCATGCTGGCGCAGGATATCCGGCAACACCGGGATTTTTGGCTGGGGGGTCACGGTCCGCGCCCCTAGTTCATGTTGATCGACCCGCCACGGATGCGGTTCGCGGCGGAAGCGTGGCTGACCAGATAGGTCCCGCGGATCGTGATATGCCCGTCCTTCTCCATCAGGATCGAGGCCTGACCGACCCGCAATTCGATCCGCT
This sequence comes from uncultured Pseudomonadota bacterium, assembly GCA_963837565.1. Lineage (GTDB taxonomy): Bacteria > Pseudomonadota > Alphaproteobacteria > Rhodobacterales > Rhodobacteraceae > Solirhodobacter. The sequence continues at coordinate 33,060 of CAWIOC010000013.1, read as the reverse complement.
CGGTGGCCGTGATGCGCAACTGCTCGCCATCCCGCACGACATGCGCCTGATCCTCGGATCGCGCGATTTCCACGACGCGGCCGACGATGAGAGGGCGCCGCAGATCGCCGTCTTCGAACAGAAGCGCCACCTCCGCGCCGAGATCCTCGGAGGACAATCGCGCCAGCGAGCGGGCGCGGATGGCCGTGTCCGACAGATTGCCCGGGAAGACGACGTGGGGCGCGCTGTCCACGAAGGACAGCAGCATCCCGATTACAACGCCGTCGACGTGATCCTTGACGTCCATGTCTCGCTGCCTTCACTTCGCGATGAAAATATCTTCTACGCTTGGGCCTTCGCTGCAGTTCAAGGTCGAAATCCTCCGGCGGCAGTGCCCGACAGGACTGACGGACCGGTCTGACACCGCACGACGCGTCGCCGCTCCATCATAATTCACTTATTTGCCTACTTGTCACCAAGTTGCGCGACAGGACGGCAGGTGAAAGTCCCTGCACCTGGGTCTGGCCGGAAAAACGATCTTGGCCCGTCATCGGGCATGGGGTGGCGTCAACCGGGATCGGCGGCCTGCGCGACGGCAGGCTGTCGCAGAGTGCGGCGAGGGCATCGACGGCGGCGACCGCGCCGTTCGTCGCCAGATGACGGGCGGCAAAGGCACGTCCGCGGGCGACGAAGCCCGACCGCTCTGGCGCTGAGAGCATCCGGGTCAGTGCGGTCTGAAGCAGAAACGGCTCGGTCAGGCGCAGCGCAAGGCCGAGGCCCGCCTCGCTTGCAAAGCGCGCGCGAAGGATCTGCTGGTCCTGTTCGGGGGCTTCATTCGGGACCCAGATGGTTGGCAACGCCATGCCAAGATGCTCGGCGAATGTATTGTAGCCCGCAGCGGCGATGGCTGCGTCGAAGGCGGGCAGGCTGCGCGCAAAGGGGAAATCGACCAGACGGACGACGCCGGGCGGCAGGCTCTGCGCGCGCGTGGCGATGCGCCATTCGGCGAGGGCGACCCCGATGCCGGGGCGGCAGGCGAGTGCCGCAATGGCCCGGTCAGCCAGATCCTGCGTTGCCGCATTGTTGCCGGAGCCGGGCGCGACAAGGATGTTCACATGCGCGGGGTCGAGCCCAAGCTCGGCGCAGGCCGTCGCCCGATCTGGCAGGTCGTCCGGGTCGAGCAGGCGCACCGGCGGCACTTGCAGCGCCTCGGTCTTGCGCAGCGCGGTGGGGCCGTCATCGAACAGATCGGCGGGCTCGCCGGGTTCCAGGATCATGTCGAAGAACGCGCTGCGCTCCAGCGCATCGGGGTCGCGACCAAGCCCCCAGAGTCCGCGCCGGATCCAGGCCCGGGCGATATCGGGCCTCCGGCTCAGCGCCTCGATCAGGCCGAGAAAGGGCACATTGCCGTCGAACACCAGGGCTGCGGGCTGCCAGAAGGCCAGCGCCGCGTCCAGCCGATCGACGAGCGTCGCGTTCCAATGCGCCCGGTTCTGGGCATAAGTTGTGTGATAGGGCAGATGCTCGGCCGGAAAGCCGAAGCGACGGACCACATCCACGGCCTGGGAATGGCTGACGAACGCCGGCGCAAGCTGGGGTGGCAGGCGACGCGCAATCGCCAGTTGCCGGGTCAGATGGCCCATGCCCACGCCGTTGGTCGAATAGAACAGCACGGTCCGGCTTGGGCGTGCAAGGATCGCCGGTGCGAAGGCGTCGGCCCGAGGCGTGCCGATCCCTGCGGCCAGTCGCCGGGCAAAGTCTTCCGGGCGGTGCAGGCGGTCGAGCAGGCGCCGCCCCGCACTCAGCACCTCGTCGCGCAGGGCGGGGCTGTCATGCAGGGTGGAGAGCATGCGGGGCAGGTCGCGCGGTTCCGCGTAAAGCGCGGCTGCGCCAAAGACGAGACGATGGCCCGGCGACAGAACCGGGACCACGCCGGCGGCTATCGCCACCAGCGCCTCGATCGGGCAGGGGTCTTCCGTGGCGGTTTCGGGCAGGGCCAGCGCGTCGATCCGGGACAGAAACCCTGACAGCGTGATCGCCGTGTCGGGCCAAAGTTCGACCGGGGCTGCGGTCGGCCAGGGCGGACGGGGCAGATCGGGCGCGAGACGCAGGCGCCAGGCAATGGACGGATCGGCAAGATGGCCAGCGCTGGGCACATCATCCCGCCCGCGCACCCGTGCAAGCCTTGCCCGCCCCGCGACCGGGCGGCTGCGCTGGGTGGCGGGACGCGGCACCGGGGTGATATCGGGCAAGGCCAGCGGCCAGTCAGCATCGCTGAGGCGCCAATGCGGGGCGATATGGGCGAGCGCATCGCGCACCATCGCATTGCTCGGCGCCCAGGTCACCGGCGCCCCCAGCACCGCATCGGCCCGCGCCGCCAGCCGGTCGAGATCGCGGGTGGAAAGCGCCGCCAGATGGGCGGGCCGCTCGACCGTGACGACGGCGGCCTGCGCCCGCAGGTCAATCGCCCGCGACAGGTCATCCAGCAGGATCCGGCTGTCGAGCGCGAGCGCCAGCCGCGCCTCGACCCGCGCGCCGCGGGCCAGACGGGTGATCCTGCCGCTCGCGATCAGCGCCGCCCAGGCCGGATCCATCGCGCCGGTGTCGGCGGCAATGGCCTCGGGGGCCAGGGAGAGCATCCCGACCCTGTAGCCCAGCGCGCAAAGCGCCGCGATCCCCGCCGCATGGGCCGCCCCTGCCGCATCGCCCAACCGCAGATCGGCCAGCACGCAGAGATCGAGCCGGATCTCGCCCGAGGTCATGCGCCCTTGCAGGTCAGGCCGGACGGGAACTGGCCGCTCTCGCCGGAATGGAAGTCGGTGGCCGTGATCGTGCGGCCTGGGCCGCGCAGGGTGAGGGCGTAGACCCCGCTTTTGACCCGGCCCGCCGACAGGATCATGTAGGCATCGAGCGTCGCCCGCTTTGTCTTCCCGTCGAGATCGGTCATCGAGGCTTTGGCGGGCAGGAACGGACCCGCGGCCGGGCCGCAGAGGACGGCCATCGTCGCGGGGCCGGAATAGCTCATCGCGACCGCGCTGCCCGAGGCATCCCTCGCGGTGACATGAAAGCCGAGAGCGGCGAGTTTTGCCTCATCATGGCCATTTGGCATCAACACGTCACAGGCGGTCAGAGTGGATAGCCCCGCAAGCATTGCGACGGCCAGAATCGATCTGCGCATGGTCTAACTCCTCATATTGCCGCCAGAAGGGCGAGGTCGTCCAATGTCGGGGCCGCCTTTGGCGCGGGCAGGCCCAGCTTCACGAATCCATCAACCAAAGCGGCCGTGGCGGGTTTGCCCGACTGGCCGATCAGGGTCGCATCGAACAATCCCTTTTGCATCAGCAGGGTCTGTGCCGCTGTCAGGATGTCTTTCGGCGAGGCCGACCCGGCCGCCTTTCGGGCCGCCGCCGCCAGCCTTTCATCCGTCCCGGCCTGCCCCATGGCGCGCGCATAAAGTGCCAGCGCCAGGATCGGGTCTTTGCCGGTGCCCTTGCCCGCCTCGACAAGCCGTCCGAGGTCCAGCGCGGCAGGCGGCACCTGTCCTTCGACCGCGATCTGATAGTAGTGCACCGCCTGGGGGTAATCCGGCGCGGCCCCGTCGCCCGAGGCAAAGGCACGGCCTGCATCGCGTGCCGCCCAGGGGTTGGCCCCGGCTTCGCTGGCATAAAGCGCGCGGGCCTTCACCAGATCCTTGTCCACCCCGCGACCCTGCTCGTAGAGCTTGCCCAGTTCCCGCGCCGCCCCGAAGACCTTGCCGGTCGAGGCCTTCAGCAACAGGCCCGCCGCGAGCTTCGGATCGTCGTAAAGCGGGGTCTTGGCGGCATAGAGTTTGCCAAGCCGGTAATAGGCTTCCCGATCGCCCTGCTGCGCCGCACTCACGTAGAGGCGGACGGCGGCGTCGACGTCCCGGTCGGTGCCCTGACCCTCTTCATAGATGATCCCCAATCGCGTCAGCGCATTCGGCACCCCGCGCGAGGCTGCGGTCTCGAACCAGAAGCGCGCCTTGGCGAAATCCTTTTCGACCCCGTCGCCGGTCTGGTACATCCGGGCGAGGCGGGTCTGCGCGGTCAACTCGCCGCTCTTCGCCCCGGCCGTGTACCAGCGCACCGCCTCGGCCGGGTCGGCCGTGACGCCGTAGCCCTCCTTGTAGAATTCACCGATATTGGTCATTGCCCAGTCGTTGCCGCGCGACGCGCCTTCCCGATAATAGGCCAGCGCCTTGGCATAGTCCTGCGGCACGCCCACGCCTGCGCGGTAGATCCAGGCCAGTGCGGTGAAGGCGGCGGTCTCTCCCTTGGCGGCGGCCGCCTCAAACAGCTGCTTCGCTTTCGCGTCGTCCTTGGGCACCGCCTGGCCATCGAGATACATCTGGCCGAGATAGACCATCGCATTGACATATCCGGCGTCGACCGCCTTTTGCTGCCACGTCAGCGCCTCTTCATAGCGCCCGGCAGAGCGGTAGCTGCGCGCCAGCTCGGCCCAGAAGCGCGGCACGTCGGGATGATTGGCCACGGCGATCTCGCAGACCACGATGGCCGCATCGTAATGCAGGTCGATGATGAACTGCCGGGTGCCCGCGGTCACACGCTGGCTGTCGTAGGGATTGCCCGCCATGATATCGCAGGCGTCGATGCTGGTCTCGATCTGCGCCTTGACCGGCGTGGTCTGCCCGCCCTCGCCAAGGACTGCCCCCGAAAACGTATCGACCCCGCCGGTGGTCCCGACCTTAGGCTGATAGGCGAGCCTGTCGCCCGGTGTCAGCCATTGCACCGCGCCGCCGCCAAGCGTCGTGCCGGAGGTGCCGGTGATCTGGCCCAGCCGTGGCGGCTCAGCGATCCAGAACCAGCCGCCGGCATTGCCCCATGACAGGGGCAGGGCGGCGGTGCCGATCGCCACGCTGACAGGCGCGCGGGTCAGGCTGTCGACGGCATCGGCCTTTGCATCGGCCTGAGTCTGCCTTGTGCCGGTCGGCCTGAGTTTCGGCAAAAGCGGGTCCTGCTGGTCAAACACCTTGGGGTCGCCGCCAAGCGCAAGCAGGGCGGCAGCGGCCTCGGCGCGAAAGGCCCCATCTGTCATGGTGCTCAGATAGGCCTCGAAGGCGTCCTTGCGTTTGCTGTCCCGAATGGTGCGCCAGAAGGCGCGGTCCACCACCCGCTCGGGCGGCAGGATGCCCAGCGTGTCGCCCTCGACCGCCATGCCGGTCGTGGTCTGGCGCGGGTCGTTCCCCGTCGGGTCGAAGTAGAACTGGCTTTCCAGCGTCGAGGTCGTCCAGGTGATCTGATTGCCCCCGGTGGCTTCGCGCACCTGCGCGCGCACGCGCCGGAACAGGTCGGCGATCTCCAGGCCCGGCTGGTCGATGTTCGCCGCCAGCGCCTCGGTATAGGGGCTGTGGCGGCCGTCACCATCCAGCGCCTTGGTCCCGGGCGCCGTGGCGAAGGAGATCATCGTCTCGACCTTGCCCGCCGTCATCTCGGCCAGTCCGGCGGAACTCACATCCGACAGCAGCGTCAGCCCGCGCGTCGCGTCCTCCTTGGTCCCGCCAAGGGCAATCGAGCGCGAGGCGATCTTGGCGGCGTCGTCCTGCGAGATGCTGTTGAAAGGGTTGTTGCGGCAGGCATCGAGCAGGATCAGGTTCAGCTTCGCGCCTGAGTTCGACATGATGTCGACCACCATCTGCGCATCGACCGACTGCGCCTTGAGGTCCTCCACCGATGTGGGCGCGATCGACACCGGCAAAAGGTAGTTGCGCCCGCCGATCTGGACGCCGTGGCCGGCATAGTAAAACACGGCTTCGCTGCCCTCGCGCAGGCGGCTTTGAAAGCTGGCGAGATCGGCCAGCATGGTGGCCTTGTCGGCATCGGTCGACTCGATGACCTCGAACCCGGCCTGCCAGAGCTTTTCCGCGATCAGCCGGGCGTCATTGGTGGGATTGGGCAGAGCATTCACGTTCACATAGGCGGAATTGCCGATGACCAGCGCCACGCGCGGCGCGGGCCCGACCGGCGCGCTTTCCTGCGCCAGAACCGCGAATGCAGGAAACCAGAGCGCCAGCGCCAGCGTCCCGATCCGCCGCTGCCACACTGACCCGGGTCCGGCCTGCATGTCAGCCTCAGTACATCGCTTTGGTAAATCCGCTGCGCGCGACGTCGGTTCCGGTCGGCGCCTTGCCGGCGGGCCTTGCCGCGAACAGCGCCATGGCCTGTTGCGGCGTCATGCCCGGATTCTGACGGATAAGCCGGTATTCGACCAGCGCCAGAAACGCGAGTTGCGCAAGCGGACCGGCCGGACTGACTTTCAGATATTCGCGCGCGCTCTGCTCGGTCGGAAATTGCACGAGCGGTTGCGTTTCGCCATCACTGGCCCGCGCCGGGGCCGAGGCTGCCATGGCAATCAAGGCGATCTTGCTCATTAACCATCTGGACATCGCATTTCCCCAAATCTGGAGCGATAAACGGCGGCTTTGCATGCTAATAACAATTTCGTTACCATAGACCTGCAGGGGTCGCGGCGCCACAACTATTCGCCTGCGGAAAGGGGAATCGACATGCCAGAGCCGGCAGCGGATCGGCCCGTGTCGCTGACCTTTTTTCCCGATTACCGCGCCGCCAATCCGATGCAGGGCCAGATCTATGACCGGCTCGGGCCGCGTATTGTCGCGCAGCCCGGCGGGGTCGAAAGCCTCACTGGCGGGGGCGCACCCCGACCGCTGTTTCATCTCCATTGGGAGGATGCGATCCTGCGCGAGCCGAGGGCGCGGGCCGAGGCCTTTCTGGACCGGCTTCTGGAGTTTCGCGCAGGCGGCGGGCGGGTGATCTGGAGCCTGCACAACCTCGCCTCGCATGATGCCGCACTGGAGCCTCGGGTGCAGGATCTGCGCGCCGGGCTGTTTGACCTGGCCGACAGGATCCACCTGCATTCGCTCTCTGCCCTTGCCGCCGCCCGAGAGCGCTGGGACCTGCCGTTGCACAAGCTGTGGATCGTGCCGCATCCGTCCTACGATGGGCTTTATCCGATGGCGGGCAGGGGAGGTGCCCGGGACGCGCTTGGCCTGAGCGAGGCCCGCATGGTCCTGCTCTGTCCCGGCCGGATCGCGGCCTACAAACAGCCCGAACGCCTGATTGCCGCCTTTCAGGACCTGGCCGGGCCGCTCGACCATCTGATCCTTGCCGGTCAGCCAGAGCCGTCGATGGCACTCACCTCCTCCGATCCGCGCATCCGGGTCATTCCGGGTCAGGCAGTGGCCGCGAAAGTGGCAGAGCTGCATGCCGCCGCCGACCTGATCGTCCTGCCCTATGCGCAGTCGCTGACCTCCGGCTCGGCGATCCTTGCCGCGACCCTTGGCCGTGCCGTGCTCGGACCGGAAAGCCCCGGACTGCGCGACGCGGTCGAGCAGGGCCGTGGTGGCATTCTCTATCCGCCCGATGCCCTGCCAGAGGCGCTGGCCGAGGCCCTTGCCGAGGGCCCGGAGGCATGGGCCGCGCGCGGCGCCTTGGCCCGGGCGGCGATGGCCGGGCGCGACCCCAGGGTTGTCGCCGCGATCTGGGCCGATCTCTTCCTGACCCTCGCGAGGGACCGGCCATGATCCCGGAACCCGAACCCGAGTTCGAACCCTTGGTGCTGGCCGCGCCCGCCGCCCCGGCGGAAGCGCCGCTTCTGTCACCAGACGACCTGCTGGCCTGGCCCTTCAACGCGGATGCTGCGGTCCTGAACGATCATCTGCCGCGGGGCGTCAAGACGGTGGTGATGCTGGTCGACCTCACCGGGCTTGACTGGTCAGAGATCGAACCATTGCTTGCGGTGATCATCGCCACGGCGGCGGGGCAAGACATGGTCCCGGTCCTCGTGATCGACCGGGCTGAGGTCCTGCCGGTGCGGCGCACCGGTCTGGCCTATGACGTGCTGCCCGACGCCGCGGCCAATGCCGCGCTCGATCCGGATCGGGACTGGCCTGCCTATGTCGCCGCCTGTCGCCAGCTATTGGCCGCGAAATGGCAGCCCGGGGCGATCGTCCACCTTGGCACGCGCGCGGTGTGGTAGATGATCGATCTCGCCGCCGCCGATGTCGTCTTTCTCAGCTATGACGAGCCTGAGGCCGAGGCCAATTTCCGGCATCTCGCCACCCGAATTCCCCGCGCCCGCCGGGTGCACGGGGTCAAGGGGTTCGATGCCGCCCATCGCAAGGCGGCCGAAGCGGCGGCGGATTGGGTGTTTGTCGTCGATGGTGACAACCGGATCATCGACCCGGAGTTTTTCGGGCAATGGCTCGACATCGCGCCGCGCGATCTGGGGCAGGTGTTTTCCTTTTCGGCGCGGAACCTGCTGAACGGGCTGTCCTACGGCAATGGCGGCGTGAAGCTGTGGCCGCGGGAATTGCTCGAAGGCCTGCGGAGCCATGAGACTGCGACCCGGGTGGAGGGACAGCTCGATTTCTGGACAGTGCCGTTCTACCTGATCAACCGTGAGCTTTCGGAGATTCGCATGGCGGCAACCGCGGCCCAGGCCTTCCGGTCGGGTTATCGCGAGGGCGTCAAGTTATGCCTCAATTGCGGCAGGCCACCGCTGGTCACGCATCTGCAAGAGCCCGACCGTCCTGGCGACGTGTTCGATCCGGCCAATCTTGAGCGGCTGCAGGCCTGGTGCACGATCGGAGGCGATCAGCCAAATGGCGACTGGGCGATCCTTGGTGCGCGCATGGGGGCGGTGCGCACCCTGGTCGACGCAGCGCCAACCGCGATCATCGCCGATTACGCCGCCTTCGCGCAATTCTGGGCGACGCTCGCGGCGCGGCTGACCGATCCGCAAACCCGCGCCGATGAGGCCGAGACACTGGCCCAGAAACTGGAGCTTGTGCTGGGATTGCATCTGCCGCGGCTCGACGCGGAAGCCTCGCGTCACGCGCGCGACGCGGTGAAACGGCACCGCGTCTATGGCCCGCTTGTGCCGCTGTAAGGGGCGGGATCGGGCGCGTGTCGCGCGCCTTTGCCGGGATCGACGCGACGGGCGTGCTGCTTGCCATCGCTGCCACCTTCAGCCGCGCAGCCTGCTCGTGTAGCGGCGATGGGTGATCCACACTCCCTCTCGCCCAAGGGTTCCCTGGTGGTCGCGCGCAGGCACTCTCGCTCTGACCGACAGGTCCATGCAACGGGGTCGACCTGTCCTCCCGATCGGGTCTGGATATCGCGCAGCTGTCAGGCAGGGATCGAAATTACCCGCTTGGGCGTTGTCGTTTCTCGGCGAGAGGGCTTTGCGGAAGGCGTGCCTTTCTGGTCTTCTCGGCAACAGACCTTTCATCGGGATGTCAGGACTTGCGGCGCGCTGCCGTAAGACCGGGCCCCGGCGGGGCCGCAGTGGGAGCGCGCAGTGAATGAGTGATGGTCACGTCATAGCAATATTCCTTGCGCAGCTGATTGTTCTGATGATCGTCGGGCGGGCGCTGGGCGAGGGCATGGCGCGGATCGGTCAACCCGCCTTGTTCGGTCAGCTTCTGGCCGGGGTTCTGCTCGGGCCTTCCCTGTTCGGGGCGGTGCTGCCGCAGCTTCACGACCTGATCTTTCCAAAGTCTGACGAGTTGAAGACGATGATCGGCGCGATCTCGGAGGTCGGCATCCTGCTCTTGCTGCTGATCACCGGCATGGAGACCAATACCGAGCTGGTCCGCCGCAGGTTCAGGGTTGTTGCCGCGACCTCGCTGACCGGGATTGCCATACCCTTTGTCTGCGGCGTCGCGCTCGGTTTCCTGATCCCCGACAGCCTCGTGCCGGACCAGGGCCGGCGGTTGGTGACGGCGCTTTTCATCGGTACGGCGCTGTCGATCTCTTCGGTGAAGATCGTGGCGATGGTGCTGATGGAGGTGGGCTTCCTGCGCCGCGATCTGGGCCAGCTGATCCTTGCGACCGCGATCCTCGATGACTCGCTTGCCTGGATCATCGTCTCGGTGATCGCCGGGATGGCGACGCGCGGCACGCTCGACATCGGCATGATCGGGCTGAGCATCGCGGCCGCCGCGCTGTTCCTGACTGTCAGCCTCACTCTCGGGCGCAGACTGGTCGCCTGGCTCATCCGCTGGAGCAATGATGCCCTGTCGATCGATTTCCCGGTGATCACGACGGTTCTCGTGGTGACTTTCGCGATGGCGCTGCTGACCGACCTGATCGGGGTCCAGTCAGCGCTTGGGGCATTCGTTGCCGGCGTCTTGATCGGCCAGTCGCCGATCCTGAAGGGGCATATCGAGCAGGAACTGCGCGGGCTCATCTTCGCCTTCTTCAGCCCGGTCTTCTTCGCTGTCGCAGGGCTGCAGATGGACCTGACGAAGCTGGCCGATCCGGCGGTGCTGGGCCTCGCCTTCGCCTTTGTCGCCATTGCGTCGCTTGGCAAGACGGCGGGGGCGTTCATCGGCGGGCGCATTGCCGGGCTGTCCGGCCGCGAGTTCGCTCGCGCTCGGCACCGGGCTCAACGCGCGCGGATCGACCGAGGTCATCGTCGCCTCGATCGGCATGTCGCTGGGGGTGCTGAGCGAGACGCTCTACACGCTGATCGTTGCGATGGCGATCATCACCACGATGGCGATGCCGCCGACCCTCAAATGGGCGCTGTCGCGGGTGACGATGCGCAAGGAGGAACGCGAGCGGCTGGAGAAGGAGGAGGCCGCCGAGAGCGACCACCTGCCGAGGATGGAGCGCCTGCTGGTGCGGGTGGATCGGGGCGCGAATGCCGGCCTGACCCTGCGCCTCGCCGGCGCCTTCGCGGCGGAATGCCAGATCCTCACGACGGTGCTGGAAGAGGCGTCGGAGGCGACTGCCCCGGATGCGGCAGCGGGACTGCCGCTCGCGCTGAAGGCGGCAGAGCAGGTCAATGAGCGGTTCGCGGCGGCGCAGGCGGATCGCGGCGCGACGTCCGCGGAAGACGCGCCGAAGCGAATTGCGGCCGAGCAGCTGATCCTGACGAAGCCCTCTGGCGAGGGATCGGCGGATGACGAGGCCGCGAAGGGCTACAATATCATGTTCGTCGGCCTCGATCGTCCTTTCGCGCCGGACGGCACGCATTTCAACGCGCAACTCGCCGAGTTCCTGATGACGACGGATTTCCCGCTCGGCATCGGCCTGGGCGCCCGGGCAGGGCAGCAGGGCCAGCCGCGGCACATCCTGGTTCCGACCGACGGCACCCAGATCGCCAAACTCGCAACCGAGGTCGCCGTCGCCCTGGCGCATGCCACGGGCAGTCGGCTCACGGTGCTGAACGTCATTGAACAGGCACAGGAAAGTGCCGTGCGGCGGCAGCTGGGCCGCGATCCCGAGCAGTCGGTCCTGCATCAGGCCGACGTGCTGGCCCGGCGCCATTCCGTCACGCCGGAGCTGACCCAGGTCATCAACAGCCGCCCGGTCCGGGTCATCCGACGCCTGACGACGGGCGGCAGCTTCGATCTGGTCGTGCTCGGGGCGGCACTTCGGCAGGATGGCAGCAAATTCCTTGGTCCCCGAACCAGCGAGTTGATCACGTCGATCCGGGTCCCGATACTGCTGGTCGCCAAGTGATGGGGCCCTTCGTATCTCGATCACCCTGCTGATCGATGCCCCCCACGTTTCAATCCAGTCCTCTGGCACCCAGGGCAGGGTCAAGTGCCCGCTCCGCTTCAAACATGTAGTCCCGGGTGATGGGCGCGCGGTTGATCGTTCGGGTGACCTGCATCTGAAAGACCACGTTGGTGAAGCGGCGAAAGCCGATTTCGCAGAGCACCAGATAGAATTCCCACATCCGGTAAAAGCGCTCATCATAGAGCGCGAGGACGCTGTCCGCATGGGCCGAGAACCGCTCGCGCCAGTGGCGGAGGGTCTCGGCATAGTGAAGCCGCAGGATCTCGAGGTCGGTGACGAAGAATCCGCTCGGCTCGACCACTGTGAATACTTCTGACAGCGACGGCAGATCGGCTCCGGGGAAGATGTATTTGCGCAAGAAGGGATTTATCGGCGCCGGCGTGTCAGAATAGCCGATCGAATGGATCAATGCGACGCCGTCCATCGTCAGAAGCGTCCCGAGTTTGCCAAAGAACTCCGGATAGTTGCGCTTTCCCACATGTTCGAACATGCCGACAGAGACGACCCGGTCGAAGGTTCCGGTCAGTTCGCGGTAGTCGCAGAGCTCGAAATGCAGGCGCTCGCGGGCGGGTGACCGGGCGGCCCGTTCGATGGAATGGGCGTATTGTTCCCGGCTCAGCGTCACGCCGGTGACCTCTGCCCCGAAACGTTCCGCCAGATAGCAGGCCATGCCGCCCCAGCCCGAACCGATGTCGAGCACCCTCAACCCGGGTCGGTCGAGCAGGAGCTTGGCCGCGATATGCTGCTTCTTTTGCTCCTGGGCGCGCTCGAGACTGTCGTCGGGGTGACGGAAATAGGCGCAGGAATATTGGCGATCGCTGTCGAGGAAAAGATCGTAGAAGGCCGGGGATAGATCATAGTGATGCGCAACATTGCGCTGCGCACGGCCCATGCGGTTCGTCTGCTTTCGCAGCCGCGCGATCCGTTCCGTCAGGCTGCGCAGCGGACCGCGCGGCGCATCGAGGTTCTGCGCCAGCAGATCGAGGAATTCGTAGAGCGTGCCCTCTTCGATGACCAGTTTGCCGTTCATATAGGCCTCACCCAGTGCCAGCGCGGGATTAAGCGCCAGAGCTGCCTGGGTTCGCAGTGCGGGCACACGAACGCAGACCGGCGGCCCGGTGCCATCGCCGAAGCTCCGGCGACGTCCCTCCGCGGAGACGAGCGTCAGGTTGCCACGATGAACAACGGACCGGAAAAGCGCCGAGAGAAACATTCACAACACCTCGCAGCTTCAGGCATGGCCCGGGGCCCGCAGCACCTGGAAAGATATCGCCCTGCAGCACGCGACAGGATGTCGTCTGCGGCGGGCTACGCTTTACCCCGTTCGCGATGCGCCGGGATGAACTGCGGGCCCCACGCGAGCCCTAGCGCATCAGCCTGGACGTGATCTCTACCAGACGTCTGGCCTGATGGGCGACGGCTGCCTCGCCCTTGTCGTCAAACTTGCCGGCTTCGGTGGAGAATCCGTAAGGGTTGCCACCCGCGCCATAGATTGCCGGATCGGTGTAGCCCGGCGCCACGATGATCGCGCCCCAGTGCATGGCCGTGGTGTAAAGGCCGAGTATCGTCGCCTCTTGTCCGCCATGCGCATTCTGGGCGCTGGTGGTTGCGGTGATGGTCTTGTTCGCAAGTTTCCCGGCAGACCAAACCCCCCCGAGAGTGTCGATGAAGGCGCGTACCTGGCTTGGAGCGCTGCCGAAGCGTGTCGGCACGCAGAAGAAATGGCCGTCGGCCCAGACCAGGTCGTCCGGCGTGACGACCGCAATGTCCTTGACCTTTTCAACCTGGGCCTTCCACGGCTCCTGGCTGTTCACGGCCGCCTCCGGGGCCGTTTCGGCAATGCGCAGCAGGCGAACCTCTGCCCCGGCCGCGCGCGCGGCATCGGCCGCGCAGGCAGCAACCTTATGGTTCGTTCCATACGTGGAATAGAAGACGACCGCGATTTTCGGTTTTGTCATTTTGTTGTCCTTCTTGGTTCACCTGCCTCCATTTGAGCAGGTCATGCGCAATCCGGCGAAAGGCAGCGGCATTGCGGGCCAGCCTTGCAGGCAGAAAGCGACTGCCCGTCCTGAAATTGATATCTCGAGTGGCTCGTTTCAAGAGTCGGCCTCGTTTCAAGGGCTCAAGCATCTGACCCTGACGACGGCGCTATGAGCCACGAGGCCACCATCAGGGCGAACCAGCAGTACGGACTGGCGGATCCTGCCAGGTTGCTGCTGCCAAAACTCTGCGACCGGTACAACCCGAACTACGACTGCTTTCCTTCGCAGCAACAGTTGGCTGCCGACGCTGAAATGTCCCGTGCCTCACTTAAAACTCGACCCGGCGCAGGCGCTTCCGCGGCCGATTGCTGACTGGCCACACCTTAGGGTGCGCCAGGCTTGACGGATCGGTCCGTGCGACAAAACGAAGCAAGCGCGGTGCGGTCAGTGGGACCGAAGGGGATCGTCCTGCGCCCTTCTACGGGTACCGCGGCAGCTCCACTCTAACCGAAATACGCAAATTACTTCCGTGGCTTACATCTTGTCTCGTTCGACAGGGGCGGGAGGACATGACGCTCTGCGAGAGGTGGAGCGCAACAGGATGGTGCTGACGACGCGCGGCAGTCGTCAGGCAAAGTGCTCAGGTCAGGCAGAAGTGTGGAACCAGGCTGGGCATACCGGGTTTGTCTATTGAATTCATCAAGATGTGGAGCGGTCCCGATGGCTCAGACACCCCTAGAACAGCAGAGTTCAACCGTTGGCGTGGATCCGGGCGCGGGTGTCATGCGAAAGCGCGGGGCGGGGTTCTGGTGGTGCGCGTTCTTGGGGATCCTTCTGATCCTGCTCGGGCTCGGGCTTGGCGCGGGCGGGGTCTGGCTGCTCGCCCTCGGCGGGACGTGGTATTACCTTGTGGCGGGGCTGGGGTTGCTGGTTTCCGGCGGGCTTATTGCGCAGAGAAACAGCGTTGGCGCGTGGATTTACGTGCTGACATGGCTGGTAACCGTCGTTTGGGCATATTCCGAGGTCGGCTTTGACAGCTGGGGCCTGGTGCCGCGCGATCTCGGTCCGACGATATTGCTGGTGGTCGTACTGCTGACGTTGCCAGCGATGCAGGGCCGACGGTTCGACGGTCTCGGCCGCCGGGTGACTGCGGTGGCGATTGCCCTCGTCGCGCTGGCGTTCGGCTATCACTATGCCACCGGCAATGTGGCCGTGGCGCAGGGTATTGGCGGGGCAACCGCCGTCCCGGACAGCACGACGGCCGCTCCAGCGCCGGGTGCGCCGGTCACCCCGGCACCTGATGCTGCGGCCCCTGCGGGGGTTGGATCGAAGGCGCCGGGGGCTGCCACACCCATCGCGGCCACCGGAGTCGCTGTCGCCACCACAGCCACGCAGGATCTCAAGGTCGGCGCCGACTGGCCGGTCTATGGCGGCACCGATCTCGGCAAGCGCTATTCGCCGCTGGACCAGATCACCACGCAGAACGTCAGCAAGCTGCAAAGGGTCTGGACCTATCACACCGGCGACATGCCGAGTGGCGCAACCAAGGGCAAGTATTCGCCGGAGAACACACCGATCAAGGTCGGGGACCGGCTCTTCATGTGCTCGCCGATGAACATCGCCATCGCTGTCGATGCGAAGACCGGCAAGGAAATCTGGCGGCATGACCCCAACGTTTCGCCCGACGCCATCCCCTATGGCGCGACCTGCCGGGGTGTCGCCTATTATCAGGTGCCAAACGCCACTGCGGGTCAGCCCTGCGCCGAGCGGATCATCGAGACGACGCTGGATGCCCGGCTGATCGCGCTTGATGCTGGCACGGGCGACGTCTGCGCCGATTTCGGCCAGGACGGCGAGGTCGACCTCAACGATGGCATCGGCAAGAAGGTGCCCGGTTGGTATGCGGTGGATGCGCCGCCGATCATCCTGCGCGGCGTTGTCGTGGTCGGAGCGCAGGTCAAGGATGTCGAGGCGATCAAGGGCCCGTCCGGGGTGATCCGCGGCTATGACGCGGTCACCGGCAAGCTCGCATGGGCCTGGGACATGATGCATCCGGACCGTCAGGGGGAACCCCCCGCGGGCGAGACCTATGCCCGCGGCACGCCCAACATGTGGACCGAGCCTGCGGCCGACCCCGAGCTGGGCTATGTCTATCTGCCGATGGGCAACACCTCGGTCGATTACTGGGGCGGCAACCGGGCGCCGGAGGAAAAGAAGTATTCCTCGGCCATCGTCGCCATCGACGTGACCACCGGGCGGCCGGTCTGGCAGTTCCAGACCGTGCATTACGACCTGTGGGACTATGATCTCGGCTCGCAGCCCTCGCTGATCGACTTCCCCGGCAAGGACGGTCCGGTGCCGGCAATGATCTTGCCCAGCAAGACCGGGCAGATCTACCTGCTCGACCGCAAGACCGGCAAGCCGCTGGCCCCCGTGACCGAGAAGCCGGTCCCCTCGGGCGGGGTTGAACCCGAGAACCTGGCCAAGACGCAGCCCTATTCGGGTTACGCCCATCTTGACCAGCCGAAGCTGACCGAGACCGACATGTGGGGTGCCACGCCGATCGACCAGTTGATCTGCCGCATCCAGTTTCACCGCGCCGCTTATCAGGGCGAATACACCCCGCCCACCGCCGACCGGCCGTTCATCGAATATCCGAGCTATAACGGCGGTTCGGACTGGGGCAGCATGGCGGTCGACGAGCAGAGCGGCATCGTCGTCGCGAATTACAACGACGTCGCGATGTATGACCAGCTGATCCCGCGCGCCGAAGCCGACAAGATGGGGCTGAAACCGATCACCGAGCGCAAGCCGGGCGCAGAGGGCAAGGCAGATTACGGCGCGCAGGCCGGGGCACCCTACGCAATATACACCAATGCGGGCTGGCGCCTGCCGACAGGGTTGCCCTGTACCGAACCGCCGTTCGGCCGGATCCGCGCCTTCGACCTCAAGACCGGCAAGACCTTGTGGGACGAACCCTTCGGCACGGCCGTCAATAACGGGCCGTTCGGCATCCCGTCGCATCTGCCGCTGACCATCGGCACGCCGAACAATGGCGGTCCGATCATTACCGCCGGTGGCTTGATCTTCATTGCCGCTACGACCGACGACATGCTGCGCGCCATCGATCTGAAAAGCGGCAAGATCCTGTGGCAGGACAAACTGCCGGGCGGTGGGCAGACCAACCCGATGACGTATGAGGTTGATGGTCGCCAGTTCATCGTCATCGCGCCGGGGGGACATCACTTCATGCACACCAGGATCAGCGATGCGGTGGTAGCCTACGCTTTGCCGCAGTCGAAGTGAGGCGCGAAAGTCTTCGTTGGGAAGGCCCAACTCTTGGGGAATGGCATCGTGAACAGCGGGACTGATCTTCGGGCGGCGGGGAAGGCCGGGGAGAAAGGTTCGAGTGTGCGGGCGCCGATCGGTCTCGCTCGAACCGGGCTGTCAGCCGGGCGGTGGATGCCGCAGGTTGCGGCGCGGGTGCGCGGGCCTATCCTGTGCGTCTTCGCGCTCATGCTTTCCGCCTGCGACGGCGCCAGCCATCTCACGTTTCTCAATCCGCAGGGCCCAGTGGCGGATGCCCAGCGTTGGCACTTTTACATGGTGCTCGGGATCATGGCGATCCTGGTCGCGGGACCGATCTTTCTGCTGCTGCCATTCTTTGCCTGGCGCTATCGCTACGGGAATAAGGCAGCCAAGTACAAACCCAAGTGGGAGTTTTCCGGGGTGCTGGAAATCACCGCCTGGGGCGGTCCGATCGTGATCGTGGCGGTGCTGGCCGTCTTCGTGTGGCGCGATACCCATAAGCTGGATCCTTACAAGCCATTGGTCTCCGATCAGGCGCAACTGCGCGTGCAGGTGATCGGCTACGACTGGAAATGGCTGTTCATCTACCCTGACCAGGGCATCGCCAGTATTGGAATGCTGGCCTTGCCGGCGGGACGTCCGGTATCCCTGCAGATAACATCTGCCACAGTG
The DNA here is from genome assembly GCA_963837565.1 of uncultured Pseudomonadota bacterium. Taxonomy (GTDB): domain Bacteria; phylum Pseudomonadota; class Alphaproteobacteria; order Rhodobacterales; family Rhodobacteraceae; genus Solirhodobacter. Next base: position 15,527 of record CAWIOC010000013.1, on the reverse strand, counting down.
ATGCAGTCGTTGTTCATTCCGGCCCTGGGCAGCCAGATCTATGCCATGGGCGGCATGGTCACGCAGCTTAATCTGCAGGCCAGCAGGCCCGGGCGTTTCATGGGCGAAAACACGATGTACAACGGCACTGGCTTCCCTCAGCAGAAGTTCACGGCGGTCGCGATGACGCCCGTTGATTTCACCGCCTGGGTCGGAAAGGTGCGTGCCTCCGGCATGCCGCTGGACGCAGATATGCTGCGCCTGATCTCTCAGCGAACAACGCTTGCCGGGCTGAAGGATGCGCTGCACGAACGCGGAGTGCAGGATGGCAACCTGTATTTCACCGACGCGACCAGTGCGCTGTTTCCGGCCCTTGTCAGGGCCACGATGGCCGGTACGACGGTGCCGGCACAGGCCTTCACCCCCGCGAGCGCGATGCCACGCTCTGGCACGAACCCCGACGCATCCGTGACTGAGCCGCAGCAATGAGCACCGCAGCCGGCATGACAGGTCCGTTTCTGGGGCGACTGGGCCTCAACTCTTTGCCGTTCTGGCAGATGCTGCAGCACCCTACCGAAGCCAACATCGTTAACGGCTGCATCGCCACCGCCGCCGCGTCGATGGTGGTGATCGGCGCGATTGTCACCGTCACCTTGCTTACGAAATACCGGTTATGGGCTGCGCTCTGGTCGGACTGGGCCACCAGCGTCGATCACAAGAAAATCGGTATCATGTATGTGGTGATCGCCTTCGTGATGCTGGGGCGGGCGCTGATCGAGGCAGCGCTGATGCGGGGGCAGCAGGCTTTCGGCCTGAGTGGCGGCTTTCTTGTCGCCCGACCATTTTGCACAGCTGTTCAGCACCCATGGCACCATCATGATTTTCTTCATGGCGATGCCCTTCCTCACCGGCATCATCAATTACGTGATGCCGATGCAGATCGGGGCGCGCGACGTATCCTTTCCGGTGCTCAATTCCGTCAGCCTCGGTCTGACGGCGGCGGGTGCCGCGCTGGTGATGATATCGCTGGTGATCGGCAGGTTCTCCACCGGCGGCTGGTTCGGCTATCCGCCCTATACGGAGGCAGACTTCAGCCCCGGCGTCGGGCCGGACTACTGGATCTGGGCGCTGAGCCTGGCCTCGCTGGGATCGACGTTCACCGGGATAAATTTCGCTGTCACCATCTACAAGGAGCGGGCGCCCGGCATGACGCTGATGCGCCTTCCGATGTTCACCTGGACCGCGCTGTGCACGTCCATTCTGATGATCTTCGCGATGCCGCCCCTTTACCGTTGCCACGGCGCAGCTGGCGCTCGATCGCTATCTCGGATTTCACTATTTCACCAACGCATTTGGCGGCAACATGATGCACTTCGCCAACCTGTTCTGGCTGTTTGGACACCCCGAGGTCTACATTCTCATCCTGCCGGCCTTCGGCGTCTATTCGGAAGTCATTTCGACATTTTCCGGCAAGGTGCTGTACGGCTATCGATCGCTGGTGGCGGCCACCCTGGCGATCGCGGTGCTGTCCTTTACGGTCTGGCTGCATCACTTCTTCACCATGGGGCAGGGCGCCAACATCAATGCAGTCTTCGGCATCGCCTCCATGCTGATCGGCATTCCCACCGGGGTGAAGATCTACGACTGGATGTTGACGATGTTTCGTGGCCGCATCCGATTCACCGTGCCGATGGTCTATTCGATCGGCTTCATTCTCTTGTTCGTTCTTGGCGGCATGAGCGGCATCCTGCTGGCTGACCCAACCATCGATTACCAGGTCCACAACACGGTGTTTCTGGTGGCACATTTCCACAACGTGGCGGTCCCTGGGCTGCTGTTCGGCATGATCGCCGCATACCATTTCTGGTTTCCCAAAGCGTTCGGTTTTCGCCTCGACGAACGCTGGGGCATGGTCTCGGCGCTATGCTGGATCTTCGGCTTCATTCTGGCGTTCTTTCCGCTCTATGCCTTGGGCATCATGGGTCTGCCGCGGCGCAGCGTGACCTATTCGGAACCGTCCTATGTGCCGCTCGAGAGGGTGGCGCTTCTGGGCGCTCTGCTGGTTCTTGCAGGCATGGCCGGCCTCCTGGTTCAGCTCTGGGTGTCGATCAAGCATCGCGATGAAAACCGCGTATTTGCGGGCGATCCCTGGGATGGCCGAAGTCTGGAGTGGTCGATGTCTGCTCCACCACCGGAGTACAATTTCGCGGTCATTCCGGTTGTGCGGGGCCGTGATGCGTTCATGATGGCCAAGGAGGAAGGTAGCGCCTTCCAGCCGCCGGATGCTTACGCAGATATCGAATTGCCAAGCAACAGCGCGATGGGCCCGGTGATCGGCGCGATCGGCTTTGGCCTCGCCTTTGGCTTGGTCTGGCATATCTGGTGGATGGTGATTTTTTTCGTTTTGGCCGCCTTGATCTCGATGATCCTGCGTGGTTTTGCCCGCGATACCACGCGCATCATCCCGGCCGACGAAGTGCGTCTGGCGCACCTGCGCTGGCTCGATGCCGTGAGCACTGCCACCGCCGTTACCCGGGCTGAGGAAGGCAAACCCGCCAACGCCGGACTTGCCGCACCTGAGCCCGATGGAGTGGCACCATGAACCAGGAAGTCATGAAGCATCCGGGGCTGAACCTGGGGGCGGCGCACGGACAGGATGACGCCGCGGCCGAACGCGTGATGTTCGGCTTCTGGGTGTTCATGATGAGCGACGCCATCCTGTTCGGTATGGTGTTCGCGACCTATGTAACGTCGATCGACGCCACCGCTGGTGGCCCCGGACCGCGCGACCTTTACGACATCAAGAGCGTTTTCATCGAGACCATGCTGTTGCTCGCCAGCAGCTTCAGTTTCGGCATGGCCTCGCTGGCGCTCAAGTACAAACACGACCGCAGCCGGCTGATTGGCTGGCTGGCGGTGACCCTGGTACTGGGCGTGAGCTTTCTTGGTTTCGAACTGCACGACTTCAGTACCATGTTCGCCAAGGGTGGCGTGCCCAGCCGCAGCGGCTTCCTTTCGGCTTTCTTCGATCTGGTGCCGCTGCACGGCCTGCACGTCATCGCGGCCTGCATCTGGCTGGTTTGCCTGTTTGGCCAGATCGCGCGCTATGGTCTGGACCGAGGGACCAAGCTGGGCATCATGCGGCTCGCGCTTTTCTGGCATTTCCTCGACATCATCTGGATCGCAATCTTTTCGGTGGTCTATCTCGGGGGGCTGACATGAACGCGCGAGGTGAGCAGCCCAGCGATGAACTGGAGCTGAAGCAACAGGAGCGCGGCGAATTCCGCTCTTACCTCTGGGGCATTGGCCTTGCACTGTTGCTGACCATCGTGCCGTTTGCGCTGGTCCAATGGGCGGGCATTCCGCGCTTTGCCCTGCTGGTCGTCATCGGGGCCTTCGCCTTGCTGCAGATGCTGGTGCACTTTCGGTTCTTCCTGCACATTGGTTTCAGGCAGAAGCGGGAAGACATGCAGTTGATCCTGTTCTCGGCCATTTTGCTGACCATCATGGTCACAGGCACGATCTGGATCATGGCCAATCTGGCGCTTCGCATGACCATGCCGGTCGCGCCGTGATCGCGAGGCAGCCGACGCAGCCCGGCTATTTCTTGCGGGGACGCCTCGCCCCGCATCACCCAATGCGGCCTGTTCGGACAGTCCAGGACCTCGCCAGACTGTATCCGGCTTGCCGCGATGATGTTCGGGCGCTGCTCGCGCATGCCGCCTCCCGTTGCCCTGATCGGTGCCGGCCTTCAGATGATTGTTCGCGGGTGGCAAATCACCCCGCCGCGGGGACTTCAGCATGACCGCTCCGGCCAACGAACCCGCAGAGTCCAAAAGGCTGATCATTACCGCCATCGCAGTGATGATGTTGCTCGCTTCGCTCGACCAGACCATCGTCTCGACCGCGCTGCCGACCATCGTCGGCGACCTTGGCGGACTGGATCATCTGAGCTGGGTCGTAACCTCCTATCTTCTGGTCTCCACTGTCGTGGCGCCGCTTTACGGCAAGCTGGGCGATCTGTTCGGCCGCAAGGTGATGATGCAGATCTCGGTAACACTGTTTCTGCTGGGCTCGATGCTTTGCGGGCAAGCGACGTCGATGACCTTCCTGATCCTTGCGCGCGGCTTGCAGGGCGTCGGCGGCGGTGGGCTGATGGTGCTGGCCCAGACCGTGATCGGCGACGTGGTGCCACCCCGGGAACGCGGCAGGATTCAGGGCGTCTTCGCCGCAGTGTTCAGCCTGTCGAGCGTAGCGGGGCCACTGGCGGGTGGCTACATCGTCGATCATTTCTCCTGGCGGTGGATCTTCTACATCAACCTTCCGCTCGGGGTCGCGGCGCTGGTGACCTTCGCCATCGCGTTCAAACCGCGCGGGATCCGGACCAGCCACAAGATCGACTATTTGGGCGCCGTGTTCCTGACAGCGGCGCTGGCCTCTGTGGTGCTGTTCACCAGCCTTGGCGGCCGCAGTTATCCATGGCAATCGCCATTCATCCTGACGCTGATGGCCATCAGCGGTGCCGCCATAGTGGCGCTGATCGTGACCGAGCGGCGCGCGGCAGAACCGATCCTGCCCCCGGCCCTGTTTCGTCACAATACCTTCGTGGTGTTCAGTGCCATCGGCTTTATCGTATTCGCGACCATGTTTGGCGCGATCACCTTCCTGCCGCTTTTCCTTCAGGTGGCAAAAGGGGTCAGTCCGACCGCCTCCGGGCTGCAATTGCTCCCGCTGATGCTGGGCATCGTGCTCTCTTCGGTGGCCAGCGGTCGCATCATGAGTCACACCGGCAGATATCGCATGTTGCCGATCGTCGGAATGTTGACCCTGACCATCGGTCTGGGCCTGCTGTCGCAATTGACACCGTCGACCCCGACATGGGCGCTGACGCTGATGGTGGCGATGGTCGGACTTGGAATAGGGCCGACGATGTCGGTCGGAACCACCGCGATCCAGAACGCAGTCCCGCGCGAGATGCTGGGGGTGGGCACGGCGGGGTTTCAGTTGTTCCGGCAGGTTGGCGGCTCGATCGGGATTGCGCTGTTTGGCACACTCTTCTCGACACGGCTGACGACCCTTCTGGGGACGACGCTGCCTGCCGGGCTGAATCCGGCCTCGATCGACGCCGCGAAGGTGGCGGCGCTGCCGGAGGCCTTGCGCGACCGCGTGATCGCGAATTTCACCGAGGCCCTGTACCCGGTCTTCGCGACCTCGGCGGCGATGGCCGCCATGGCCTTCGTCCTGACATTCTTCCTTGAGACCAAGTCGCTGCGTGGTCGCCTGGAGCCGCTTGCGGCAGAGTCTTCGTCACCCGGCGGGCATTAGACCGGCAATCCCATACCGGCCAGGGCAAATGCCCTGGGTCACCTCCAAGGCAGCACCCCTGGCGGTCGTCGTCGCGGCCCTGGGGTCGGGCCGGTGGCCGAAACCGCACGGCGGGTTTCACGGCAGTGCGGCCTGTTCCAACCGTTCGAGGATGGATTTGCTGAGCGTCGCTGGCTTGGGGATGGTGAGATCGCTCCAGTTCCGATCGCGCGCCGTTTGAATGGAGAAGGCATCGGCCTTTGAGAGTTTCGGCAGTTCCTCCCAGGATACGGGAACCGCCACAGGCGCGCCGGGGCGGGCGCGAACCGAGAAGGGGGCTATGGCAGTGGCCCCGCGTTCATTGCGCAACCAGTCGATGAAGATGCGACCCGAGCGGGCGCGCTTGGACAGCCTGGAGGTGAAGCGTTCGGGCTCCTTCTGCGCGGCGAGTGTGGCGAAAAGCTGGGCGAAGATGCGCAGGCTGTCCCAGCTGGTCCGCCGCTGCAATGGGGTGACGATATGGATGCCCTTGCCGCCCGTGAGCATCGCCCAGGATGGCAGGCCGAGATCCGCGAGCCGGTCGCGCAGGTCGAGCGCCGCGGCACGAACCTTGGCGAAGGCAAGCCCCTCGTCAGGGTCAAGGTCGAAGATCAGCCGGTCCGGATGCTCGATGCGGTCGCGGCGGGCGCCCCAGGGGTGGAATTCAATGGTGCCCATCTGCACCGCCCCAACAAGCCCCGCGACCGAGTCGAGATACATGTAGTCGGCTTTGGTGCCATCGCTTTCGGAAAGGGAAAGGCTGTGGATCGCGTCGGGAAAGCCCTTGCCGGCATGTTTCTGAAAGAACCGCTCGCCGTCGAGGCCTTCGGGCAGGCGCAGCAGCGCCGTGGGGCGGTCGGCGATGCCGGGCAGGATGCGGTCGGCGATCTCGGCATAGTAGCGGGCAAGGGCGATCTTGGTGACCCGAGGTTTGCGAAAGATGATACGGTCGGGATGGCTGATGCCGATGCCGGCAACCTCTGGCCGGGTCTTGGTCTCCATTTTCACCTCCGTCGGCAGGTCGAGCGAGATCTGCGCTGGTGTCTTGTCTTCGCGCAGGGCAACGAAGCGGGCATGGCGCAGCCGGCCGTCAGGGGTCAGTTCGGCGTGGGCGATTTCCGCCACGAGGCTCGGCGCGATCCAGCGGGCGCCCTCGGTCTCGGCTGGGGCGGTAGCGAGGGGCGAAAGCGGCTGGGCGAGCGGGCGCATTGCCGCCTCCAGCTCTGTCATCATCGCGTCGTCAAAGCCGGTGCCGACCTTGCCGCGATAGGTGAGCGCGCCTTTCTCGGTGGTGGCGAGCAGGAGCGAGGCAAAGGGGCGGCCGCGTTTGTCGGAGGGCTGCCAGCCGCAGATTATGAATTCGGCGCGCCGGATGCATTTCGTCTTGCGCCATGAAGAATTGCGGCCACCGTGATACGGGCTGTCGGCGCGCTTCGACACGATGCCCTCGCCACCGGCTGCACAAATGGCGTCAAGCGCGACACCCGCGTCGTCTTCGATGGCGGGAGAGAGGCGGATCGGGCCCCGGGCGGGGCTGTCGACGAGCAAGCGCTCCAATGCGGCGCGGCGCTCCTGCAGCGGCTGCTGGCTGAGATCGGTGCCATCGAGGTGCAGAAGGTCGAAGGCGTAGTAGCAGAACGGGCCGCCAGCCTTGATCGCCTGTTGCAGCGCAGAGAAGCCCTCGAGCCCGGCGCCGACGACGATCTCTCCGTCGATGAGGGCATCGTCGCAAGGGAGTTCTTCCAGCGCCGGGAGCAGCTCGGCGAAATGGTCGGACCAGTCATGGCCGTTGCGCGTGCGGATCCGTGCGCCATTGCGGCCAAGGCCGACCTGCGCGCGATAGCCATCGAATTTGACCTCATGCATCCAGCCCTCGCCGTCTGGAAGTTCGGAACCCAGTTTGGCGAGTTGCACCGAGCGGAAGCGCGGGGTGGGCCGTTTGCGCAGTGGGCCGAAAGGTTGCGGTTTCGCGCCTTCGGCGATCTGGGCCATGTTTCGGGCGGTAATGACCGAGGTCCGGAACCGCTCGGCGAAGGGCGGATTGTCGTCCTCTGTCGCCGCGGCATCGCGATCCTTGACCATCAACCAGTTCTCGCCATCTTTGGGGCCGCGGCCCTTCATCCGCACCAGCGACCAGTTGCCGGTGGCGCGCCGGCCATGCAGGGCGAAATGCAGATGGCCCTTTTCCAATCCGGCTGCGACGTCGCCGAGCGGCTGCCACCAGCCGATATCCCAGAGCATCACGGTGCCGGCGCCATAGCTGCCCCTAGGAATGCTGCCCTCGAATGAAAGATAGTCGAAGGGGTGATCTTCCGTACGTACGGCCAGACGCTTGTCGGCCGGATCGGTCGAGGGCCCGCGTGTGACGGCCCAGCTGAGCAGGACGCCCTGCCATTCGAGCCGCAGATCCCAATGCAGCCGTGTCGCCTCGTGCATCTGGATGCCATAGCGCAGCGCAAGGCCGCCAGCGTGCAGGTTGCCCTCCGGTTCCGGCGTCTGCGCAAAGTCGCGGCGCGCATGGTAACGGTCGAGCGCACCCATCACGCAGACTTCCGGCCGGTCGGTTTGCCGCCAGCGGGTTTCCCGGCGGCGGGTTTGCGGCGCGACGGAGATTTCACGTCGGACTTGGCACTCGCCGCGCCGGGTTTCCCGGCTTTGTCCGTCGATCTGGTGGTGCCGCCGGATTTGAGGCTCTCGCGCAGCGCCTCCATCAGGTCGACGACATTGCTGCCCTTGGGCCGATCCGACTGTGCATCGGTCTGAACGCGCGGTGTCTTGCTGTTCTTGCGCTTCGCCTCGATCAGGTCACGCAGAGCGTTTTCATAATGATCCTCGAAGGCGGCGGCGTCGAAGGGCGCGGTCTTGCGGTCGATCAGCTGGGTCGCGACCTCAAGCAGATCCTTGTCGGCGGGGGCATCCTCGATATCGCGGAACAGCGGATCAGCGTTGCGGATCTCGCTCGCGTAATGCAGCGTCTCCATCAACAGGCCATCGCCGCAGGGCCGCACGGCGCAGAGATATTCCTTGCCGCGCATCGTGAGTTGACCAAGTCCGGCCTTGCGCGCATTGCGCAGAGCATCGCGCAGGACACGGTAGGCATCCTCCGCCAGATCGTCGGTAGGGACCATGTAATAGGGTTTGTCGAAATAGAGTGGCGGGATTTCGTGCGCGTCGACAAACTGCACCAGTTCCAGGGTCTTTTTCGTCTCGAGCCGGATCGCGTCGATCTCTTCAGGGCGCAGCAGCAGGTACTCGTCGTCGGAAAGCTCATATCCTTTGAGGATGTCGTCGGCCTTGACCGGGCCGATCCCCTGAACGGTCTTTTCGTAATGTACTGGCTTGCCCGATGGGCCATGGATCTGGCGGAAGCTGAGGCGGGCGCCGGATTGAACGGCGCTGTGAATTTCGACCGGGATCGCCACGAGCGACAGGCGAAGCTGCCCCTTCCAGACGGCGCGCGAAGCCATGGCCTCTCCTTTTCGGGTGGGTGAATTGCGAGGGACAACGCCTGTCCCGGCAATAAGTTTCCCGGTCGCGGTGCGCCGTGGCGCAGTCAACGCGGGAAATGAGCGGTCCTCAGCCGGGGCTCAGCGCGCGCGGACAAGGATCCGCCGAGACGGGGCGCCGCACTGCGCGCAGGCTGGAACAGAGCGGCCGCGATTCTTGTTGATCTGGTTCGGGAAAGCCAATTCCGGCTTATCGAACGGCAATGCAAAGGATCCTGACGATGGCACTATTCTCCAAAGACATAAAATCGCTCGACGATCTCTACATGCACACGCTCCGCGATATCTACTATGCCGAGAAGCAGATCGAGAAGGCGCTCCCCAAGATGATCAAGAAGGCCTCTGCTGCGGCGCTGCGCGAGGGCTTCACTGCGCATCTCGAAGAGACCCATGGTCATGTGAAGCGGCTGGAGGAAGCCTTTCGCCTTTTGGGGCAGGAGCCCAAGGGCGTGACCTGTCCGGCGATCGACGGCATCATCAAGGAAGCCGATGAGATCGCGGGTGAGGTCGCCAAGCCCGATGTGCTGGACGCGGCCTTGGCGGCGGCAGCGCAGGCGGTCGAGCATTACGAGATGACGCGTTATGGCACGCTGATCGCCTGGTCCAAGGAGATGGGGCGGACCGAATGCGCCGACCTCTTCACCAAGACACTGGAAGAAGAGCGCGCGGCGGATCGCAAGCTGACCGCGCTGGCCGAGAAGCGGCTGAACAAGGCGGCGTGACGCATGCGGCCCCCCGGTCTCGGCGCCGGGGGGACCGCACATTGCTCTGCCCGGTTTGGGTTCCGGAACAGCAGGGTAGCTTGCTTGCCTGAGGATATGATGGATCGGGCGGGCCGCCAGATTGGCGCAAGTCCCAAACGGATTTGCGGACCTCACCTCTGCCATGATCTTGGCGAAACGAGGAACATTCGGACAGAATCTTGCAGGCTGAGATCCACGACCATTTCGCGGCAGGCAGAGCGACAAGACTGAAGATTTGGTGCGGTGCGACTTCCAACCCGGCCGGCCCAGCCGGGCCCGCAGCAACACTCAGCGGTCGTCGAACCGGCGCCGGCGACCCCCTAGTGAGCCGTCGGCGCCGTCCCTGGGTTCGCAGTGGGCCTGTCGCCTGCCAGTCAGCGCAGCGCCGAGGCCGCACTGTCAGATCCAGTAGTACGGCTGATCATAGTAGTCGTAGAGCTTCTCTTCATAGCCCCGGTCCCGATACCAGTTCTCAGGACGCGCCGGCGCGCCGTTCAGCTGTTCAGGTGTGATATCGGTAACGAACCCGTTGACGTTGGTGTCGTATTTGAGCGAGGCCCAAGGGATCGTGAATTCCTCTTTCCCGAGACCGAGGAAGCCGCCGAAGGTCATGATCGCATAGACGACCTTGCCCGATCGTTTTTCGATCATCAGATGATTGATCTCGCCGACATGCTCACGCTTGCGGCTGTAGACCTCGGTGCCGTTCACGTCCTTCGAGCTGACGAGCCCGTCTACGATCTGGGTCGTGTCCATTGGATAGCTCCTTTTCAATTTGCCATATGAAGTAGAACGCGTCCAACCGAAGCGAGTTCCGGACTGGCACCCCCGATGGCACGTCGCCGGTGGAAATTCGCCGTCTGGCGAGTGGCCTTGCTTTCGCCGATCCTGTGGCATGGCGTGGCGCATCGCCTCTGCCGTGCAAGGCGCGCTGCGGGGCTTTCGTGCATGACTTAACAAGCGGAACGCTGAATGCGCCTTGGGCCGTCCCGGCCTAACGGATCCCGCGGCGGATACCTTCCTCGATCACGTTGCGCATTGCTTCTCGGGCGAGATCGCCGTTGCCTGCCTTGATCGCCTCAACAATATTGCGATGCGCCATCGCGGATCGATTGGGGCCGCCAGGGTCATCTCCAGGCCAACTCCGCCGCATGGCTGCGATCAGTGACACCTCGATCAGCGCGCCAATCGCGCTGAGGAAGGGGTTGTTGGCCGATGCGGAGACCGCCAGATGAAAATCGAGATCGACTTTGGCAAAGTCCTCGGGATTTATGCCACGCGTTCCCATTTTGTCGATCAATCGAAACATATGGTCGAGGTCGGCCCGCGTTCGACGTCGCGCCGCGAGGGCGGCAGCTTCGGGTTCCAGGATCAGGCGCATCTCGCCCAGGTGTTCAACGAACGCCCGGTCAAGACCTGCCTCTGCCTGCCATATCAAGACGTCAGGATCGAAAAGATGCCATTCGGATGGTTGTCTGACCCTGGTGGAAGCGCGTGTCTTGGACTCGATCAGGCCCTTGCCCGTCAACACCTTGAAGGCTTGGTGCAATGCGGTGCGCGACGCGTCGAATTTCTCCATCAGGTCGCGATCGGACGGCAGCCTGCTGTCCTGGGCCCAATTGCCCGACAGGATGTCGATCGCGAGAGCACGCGCAACCTTGTCAGAGGACGAGACAGAGGGTTCCGAGTTGGTTTGCCTGAATCCGCTGCGGGCATCTTTGGTGGAACTGGCAGCCCGCTTGCCGCCTCGATCAGGACGAGGCGCGCAGGTAGGGGTAGTATAGCCCAGCGCGATCGCGGCCTCGGCCACACGCCGCCGCGTAGGTTCTGGAAGCTTGTAGCCGGGCACACGATTTAAGATGATCGACACCGTCGTTTGCGAGCATCCGGCGGCGGTGGCGACATCTTTCATCGTCACTTTTCCGTTCAATTTACGCCCCAAAGGCAAGCCCCCTCCGCGCATCAGGAAACGTAATTGATATTACTAAAACTTATTCAGCGGGTTTGGCCATTCAACTTCCAGTTAGCGTAACGTCCTTTGCCTAACATGCTGAAATATTTCAAATAATATGACCCGCCCGAGCACCACGTTTACGTGAGGTGAGCTCTATTGACAGGGAAGCTACAGCAAAATTACTTTGGTTTTGAGGATTTAACCTCAATCGCAGCTATGCCGAACCAAATCGGTTTGCAAATCCGTCGGCATAACAGGCGCCGCGAAAGTTCGTAAGTGAATCTGGAGAGTGGGCAGCCGCGCGCGGCTAGCCCTTAGGGAGAATAAAGATGCACTGCACTGCCAAAATCGCTGCCTCGGCAGCGGCCGGGTTGATGTTGGCCGCGTCCAGCATGGTTCCAACCGTAGCCTCGGCGAAACCCATGCTGGTTTTCGTGACCAACGGGTCGTCTGACTTCTGGAAAGCCGCCGCGGCGGGGGTCAAGAAGGCGCAGGCCGAGCTGCCCGATTTTGATCTGTCCCTCAAGTATCCAGAACAGGCAACCGCCGCGGCCCAGCAACAACTGCTCGATGACCTCGTCACCGCTGGTGCCAAGGGCATCATGATTTCCGCAGTGGATCCCAAGACCTCAACACAGATGCTCGACAAGATCGCCGGAGAGACGGCGCTGTTCACCACCGACAGCGACGCGCCGCAAACCAAGCGGATCGCCTATATCGGCTCCTCGAACATTCTGGCCGGCAAACAGGCCGGCGAGATCGCCAAGAAAGCGATGCCGAAAGGCGGCGAATGCATGGGCTTCGTCGGTCTGCCCGGCGCGGATAACGCCAAAGAGCGCGTCGAGGGCTTCAAGGAAGGCATCAAGGGATCCAAGATCAAGCTTGTCGACGTGCGCGGCGACAACATGGATCAGACGGCGGCCAAGAAGAATGTGGCTGATGCCCTGGTCGCCAACCCGAACATCACCTGCATGGTCGGGATCTATTCCTACAACACACCGCAGATCTATGCCGCGCTGAAGGAGGCGGGCGAGCTTGGCAAAATCACCATCGTCGGCTTTGATGATGATCCGGTGACGCTGGGCGGGGTGAAAGAGGGCACGATTGCAGGGACTGTCGTGCAACAGCCGTTCCAGTGGGCCTATGAGGGCATGAAACTGATGGCTGCCTACGCGAAGGGTGACAAGTCAGGCATTCCGGCCAATCACCTGATCATCGTTCCGACGAAGATCATCTCGAAGGGCGACGTCGACGCCTATGCCGCAAGCCTGAAAGCAATGCAGGGCTGACACATTCGTCGCCGGGGCACTTCACGGTGCCCCGACATGACGTTTCTGCCGATCCGCTTCGTCTTTTGGGTCCGTCCAACAGGTAAGGTCACGATGCAATCAAACCGGCATCCGGTCGATCAGAAAGCGGCACCATTCCTGATCCTGGACAGACTTCGCAAAAGCTATCCGGGCGTTCTGGCACTCGATCAGTTCTCGATGAGCGTGGCGCCCGGCGAGGTGGTCGGAATCATCGGCGAGAATGGCGCGGGCAAATCCACGCTGATGAAAATCCTCGGGGGCATCATCGCACCCGATGACGGCACGATCACCCTGGACGGCACGGCGCGACCTGCGCTGAGCGTCGCCGACAGCATGGACGGCGGGATCGCCTTCGTGCATCAGGAGCTTAACCTATTCGACAATCTCGACGTCGCGGCCAATGTCTTGATCGGGCGCGAGCCGCGAAAGGGCGGATGGCTGAACATCGTCGACAGACAGAAACAGCGGGCGATGGTCGCACCGCTTCTCAAGCGGATCGGCGCGACTTTCGCGCCCGACACACCGCTCTTGTCGCTCTCGCTGGCGCAACGGCAAATGGTCGAGATCGCCAAGGCACTGTCGGTGAAAGCGCGGCTGGTGATCCTCGACGAGCCGACATCCAGCCTGCCGCTGGCCGAGACGGATAAATTGCTCGACATTATCGCAAGCCTGAAGGCCGATGGCATTGCGGTGATCTTCATCTCGCACCGCCTGCACGAGATTGAGCGCGCGGCAGACCGCGTCGTCGCGCTGCGCGACGGGAAACTCGCGGGAACCCTGGCGAAGGGCGAGATCACGCATGATCGGATGGTCAAGCTGATGATCGGGCGCGATTTGAAGGCGCCCGCAGCGCAGACCGCGCCGCACGTCGGCCCGGTGATGCTGAAGGTGCGCGGGGTGCGGACCGCCGCGCATCCGTCCCAGCCGGTCGACCTTGATCTGTTTCGGGGTGAAATTCTTGGCCTTGCCGGTCTGGTCGGCGCGGGCCGAACGGAACTGGCCTGCACGCTGTTCGGGGTCGACCCGATGCTTGCCGGGGAAATCGAGATGGACGGTGCGCTCATGAAGCTGCGCTCGACCGCCCATGCCGTTGAACAGGGAATTTTTCTGGTGCCTGAAGACCGCAAGGCCAGCGGATTGGTTCTGGACATGTCGATCATCGAGAATGTCTCGCTGCCCAATTTGCGCGCCTCGTCCCGGATGTCGTTGGTCTCGCGCCGGTTGGAGGGCGACGTCGCGCGTCGCCAGCAGGCCGATCTCGACATCCGCGCCGCGACGCTTTCATTGGCGACAAAATCGCTGTCTGGCGGAAATCAGCAAAAGGTCGTGCTGGCGAAATGGCTGGCAATGGCACCGAAGGTGATGATCTTCGACGAGCCTACGCGTGGCATTGATGTGGGCGCGAAGGCCGAGATCTACCGGCTCATGCGCCAGCTCGCCGAGTCCGGGGTGGCCGTTCTCATGATCTCGAGCGATATGGAAGAGGTCATCAGCGTGTCGGACCGGATCGCGGTCATGCATGAGGGCGCCATCTCTGGCATCCTCGCACCCGAGGATTTCAGCGAAGAGAATGTGCTTCTTCTCGCTGTTGGCAAAACCGCAATCTTGAAAGCAGCATCGTGAACAAGAAAGACCTCGGCCTCCTATTGCTCATTTTGGTCGTGGGAGCGGTCGTCGCCGCACTGAACCCGCGCTTCCTTCTGCCGATCAATCTCGCCAATACCTCGAACCTGGTCGGCCTGTTCGGCCTATCGGCCATCGGTCAGGCCTTTGTCATCATCACCGGCGGGATCGAGTTGTCCGTCGGCTCGATGATTGCATTGGTGGGGGTTCTGTTCGTCGATTTCATCGCAAATCAGGGGGTGCCATGGCCGATCGCGGTGGTGCTGATGCTGCTGCTGAGCGTGACAATCGGGCTGGCGCACGGGTTTCTGATCACCAAAGTGAAGCTGCAGCCCTTTGTGGTGACGCTTTGCGGCCTCCTGATCTATCGCGGAGTGGCCCGGTTTTACACGCAGGATGCCACCGCCGGGTTCGGCTTTGGCCAGGATTTTCCGCTGCTGGACGGGCTGACCACGGGCAAGCTTTACGGCGTGCCCGCCTCGGTCATCGCGCTGGCGATCGTGATGTGCATAACCTGGGTGGTTTTGCATCGTTCGGTGTTCGGGCGCTATCTTTATGCCGTCGGCAAGAACGAAGAGGCGGCCCGCTATTCCGGCATCCACACTGACCGCATCGTGATCTCGGCCTATGTCATCTGTCAGATTCTCACGACGCTTTCGGCGATCTACTTCGCGATGTACACACGGTCGATCGCGCCCGCATCGCACGGAAACTTCTACGAGCTATACGCCATCGCCGCTGCGGTTCTGGGCGGCTTTTCCCTGCAGGGAGGGGAAGGCTCGCTGATCGGCGTGATCCTTGGCGTGATCCTGCTGCAGGAGCTGCAGAACCTCGTCAACCTGCTCGGCATCCCCTCTTCGCTCAACTTCGCGGTGATGGGCGGCGTCATCCTGATCGGCGTGACGCTGGATCAGCAATGGGGCGCGTTCTCGGATCGACGGCGGCGCGCCCGTGCGGCCCGTTCCGGTTCTGCCGTGCGCGGCTTGTCAGATTGATCCCTGGATGGGGGGTCAGATCGTGTGAACCCGTCTCAGTTTTACAAGCACGGGCAATGCCTTGGACGCCAAAA
>CAWIOC010000012.1:97500-99707 GCA_963837565.1 uncultured Pseudomonadota bacterium | reverse complement strand
GAACCTGTGACCTTCAGGTTATGAGCCTGACGAGCTACCGGGCTGCTCCACCCCGCGCCGTTTCTTCAGGATGTCTGTGATGGGCGGTATTGGATCGTTTTGAGAGATATTGGGGTTTCTTACTAGGTTTGGCGGTGACCTACTCTCCCACGTCTTAAGACGCAGTACCATTGGCGCGACGGCACTTAACTGCCGAGTTCGGGATGGGATCGGGTGTTTTGCTCGCGCTATGACCACCAAACCGAGAAAGAAGCCCCATCGTCGCGGTCTGCGGCGATGGTATCGACCCTCTCGGGTTGTCCGAGTGTAGTGAAGTGCGTTGACGATCCTGAAGCCTTGCTTTTACTGGATCAAATCAAGCCTATCGAGCAATTAGTACCGGTCAGCTGAAAGCATTGCTGCTCTTACACCTCTGGCCTATCGACGTGGTGGTCTTCCACGGCTCTCAAGGGAGACCTTGTTTTGAAGGGGGCTTCCCGCTTAGATGCCTTCAGCGGTTATCCTGTCCGATCATAGCTACCCAGCACTGCCGTTGGCACGATAACTGGTCCACCAGTGGTCCGTTCACCCCGGTCCTCTCGTACTAGGGGCAACTCTTCTCAAGTCTCCTACACCCACGGCAGATAGGGACCGAACTGTCTCACGACGTTCTAAACCCAGCTCACGTACCTCTTTAAATGGCGAACAGCCATACCCTTGGGACCTGCTCCAGCCCCAGGATGAGATGAGCCGACATCGAGGTGCCAAACGATGCCGTCGATATGGACTCTTGGGCATCATCAGCCTGTTATCCCCAGCGTACCTTTTATCCGTTGAGCGATGGCCCACCCACTTGGGACCACCGGATCACTATGGCCGACTTTCGTCTCTGCTCGACTTGTCAGTCTTGCAGTCAGGCTGGCTTCTGCCATTGCACTCAACGACCGATTTCCGACCGGTCTGAGCCAACCTTCGCGCGCCTCCGTTACGATTTGGGAGGCGACCGCCCCAGTCAAACTCCCCACCATGCAAGGTCCCGGACCCGGATAACGGACCGCGGTTAGACATCAAGAGTGCGAAGGGTGGTATCTCAAGGGAGGCTCCACGAAGACTAGCGTCCCCGCTTCGATGCCTACCACCTATCCTGCACATCACAATCCTGATGCCAATGCGAAGCTAGAGTAAAGGTGCATGGGGTCTTTCCGTCTAACCGCGGGAAGTCTGCATCTTGACAGACAGTTCAATTTCGCTGAGTCCACATTAGAGACAGCGGGGAAGTCGTTACGCCATTCGTGCAGGTCGGAACTTACCCGACAAGGAATTTCGCTACCTTAGGACCGTTATAGTTACGGCCGCCGTTTACTGGGGCTTCAATTCAGAGCTTGCACCCCTCCTTTTAACCTTCCAGCACCGGGCAGGCGTCAGACTGTATACGTCGCCTTACGGCTTCGCACAGCCCTGTGTTTTTAGTAAACAGTCGCCACCCCCTAGTTTGTGCCCCCGGCCCATACTTGCCTACGAACCGGGCCTCCTTCTCGCGAACTTACGGAGGTATTTTGCCGAGTTCCTTAAATGTGGTTCTCTCAAGCGCCTTGGTATTCTCTACCAGTCCACCTGTGTCGGTTTAGGGTACGGTCTGATGGAGGGCTATTTCCAGGGACCTCTCAGCGGCCCGCTCAATCCGATAAGGACCGACAACTCTGCGAGATCCGTCACCATCTCCTGGCCCAGGAATATTAACCTGGTTCCCATCGACTACGCCTTTCGGCCTCGCCTTAGGGGCCGGCTTACCCTGCTCAGATTAGCTTTAAGCAGGAACCCTTGGACTTTCGGCGAGAGGGTCTCTCACCCTCTTTATCGCTACTCATGTCAACATTCTCACTTCCGATCTCTCCACCGGATGCCTTACAGCCCGGCTTCACAGAAAGTCTCTCTGCGCTACCGCTTGCGCTACCGCTTCGCTACTTGAGCGCATTGGTCCTTGCAACCGATGCTCCCCGTACCGGCGATAACACGCCGCAGAATAGACGATGAACTATATCACGGAACGCTCCGCTACCACGTGGATTGCTCCACATCCTAAGCTTCGGCTCGTGGCTTGAGCCCCGTTACATCTTCGCCGCAGGACAACTTATCTAGACCAGTGAGCTGTTACGCTATCTTTAAAGGATGGCTGCTTCTAAGCCAACCTCCTGGTTGTTTTGGCCGTCCCACATGCTTTCCCACTT
>CAWIOC010000012.1:0-92500 GCA_963837565.1 uncultured Pseudomonadota bacterium | reverse complement strand
GCCCCGGCGGGGTCACCATGCCCTGCAGCAGGCCTGCGGCGGCCAGTGCCGGCGTGTTGGCCCAAAGGGTATGGTGATCGGGGGCCACCATCGCGAAGGGCCGGTCCGGCAGGATCGCGTCGAGGTCGTGGCGGGTGACAGGGTGCTCGAGGATGCCGTAATCGGCCCCCTGCGCCATCAGGATGGTCTGATCCGGGCGCGCCGCGGCAAAGCCGCGGATGGCAGAGGCGAGGGCCTCCTTTCCCTGCACGCCGCCAAGCTGCAGATGGGCAAGCTCCAGCCCACCGAGGCCGATATGCAGGTGGCTTTCAAAGAAGCCGGGCAGCAGCGACCGCCCGCCGGCATCGATGACCCTTGTCGAAGGCCCGGCCAGGGCGGCGATCTCGGCCGTGGTTCCGACCGCCAGGATACGGCCCCCGGCAATCGCCACCGCCTCGGCGCGCGGCGTCCCCTCGTCCATCGTCAGGACGCGGGCATTGGTCAGGATCAGCTCTGGGGTCAGGATCATCGCGGCAGTCATTCGGCACCTCCAGCCACCAGTTCCGCCATGATGCAGAGCATCTCGAACAGGATCGAGGCGCCAAGATAGGCGGTGCCGCCCGAGGCGTCGAAGGGCGGCGAGACCTCCACCAGGTCGGCGCCGACGATGTTCACGCCCTTCAAGCGCCGCGCGACCGAGATCGCCTGCCAGGAGTTCGGCCCGCCGACCTCTGGCGTGCCGGTCCCGGGCGCGAAGGCCGGATCGACGAAATCGATGTCATAAGAGACATAGGTGGCGCCCGCGCCCGCGATCGCGCGGGCCTCGGCCATCACGTCCTCCACCCCTCGGGCGTGAAATTCCTCGATCTGGATGATGCGGATGCCGACCGCGCGGGCAAAATCGCGATCCTCTCTGTCATAGGCGGTGCCACGGATGCCGATCTGGACAACCCGTGCCGGGTCAAGCAGCCCCTCTTCCACGGCGCGGCGGAAGGGGGTGCCATGGGTGTATCATGCGTGCCGCCGAAATAGCTGTCGAAGAGGTCGGTGTGGCTGTCGAAATGGATCATGCCCAGGGGCCCCTCGGCCGCCAGCGCACGAAGGATCGGCAGCGAGCAGAGGTGATCGCCCCCCGCCGTCAGCGGCAGGATGCCCGCCGCGCGCACGCGGGAATAGAAGGCGGTCATCCGCGCCAGGCTGTCCATCAGATCGGCGGGGTTCGGCGGCACATCCCCCAGATCGGCGCAGCGCGCGCGCTCGAACGGGCGCACGCCGGTGATCCCGTTCTCGGCCCGGATCATGGTCGAGGCGTCGCGCAGCTGACGCGGTCCGTGGCGCGGGCCGGGGCGGTTCGTCGTGCCGCCATCCCAGGGCGCGCCGATCAGGCCGATCTGCACCTCGCGCAAACGCGGGTCATCGAGCCCGACATGCGGCAGACGCATGAAGGTGGGGATACCCGCGTAGCGCGGCAGATCGAAGCCAGAGACCGGCCTGAAATCGGTATCCGTCATGCGCAATGTCTCCTGTTCGTGATGCTTTCGCCAAGTCTTAGGCAGCGTCCGGGCCGAGTGGAAGCCCAATCGCGGCAAAACCGGCGCGAAGAACCGCCAGATTCCGGGGTGGTGCAAACTCCGGGCTTGACCCTTTGTAGGGCTTCGGCGTCTAACCGTGCCTGCACGGGAAATGTGCGGCGGCGCGAGGAGGTCTGGGCCATGTTTTCGAAACCACTCGAGGGCGAGAGCGCAGCACCCGGACGCGCGGCCGTGGGCGGGCGTTCGCAGCTGAGCGCGGATCTGCGCATTCAGGGCAACCTTACCTCGACCGGCGTGGTCGAGATCATGGGCGAAGTGCAGGGCGATATCGACGCCAAGACGATCGTGGTCGGGGCCGAGGGCCGCGTTGCGGGCAAGTTGCGCGCAGAGACCGTCGAGGTGCGCGGCAATCTTTCAGGCAGCGCCAGCTGCCAGAGCTTCACCATGCGGTCGAGTGCGGTGGCGCAGGTCACCGTGACCTATGAGACGCTGGTGATCGAAAGCGGCGCCGAGATCGACGGCAAGTTCAAACACGCCACCAGCAAGGCCTGATCGCCGCGCCGGAGCCCTCTCTCACGCTCTTCCCCCCTGCCCTGCCTTGGCCTAAGCTCCGGCCAAAGCGGGAGGATTGGCAGCATGACGGATCTGGTATTGCGCGACGATGACGGGGCGGTGGCCTATCTCACCCTGAACCGGCCCGAGGCGCTGAACGCGCTGTCGGATGCGATGCTGGCGGCGCTCAGCGCACGCCTCGGCGCGCTGGAAACCGATCGCACGATCAAGGCGGTGGTGCTGCGCGCGGCGGGCAAGGCCTTCTGCGCCGGGCATGATCTGAAAGAGATGCAGGCCGGTCGGCAGGCGCCCGACCAGGGCGCCGCCTATTTCGCCGATCTGTTCACCCGCTGCGCCGCCGTGATGCAGCAGATCGTGCATCTGCCGCAGCCGGTGATTGCCGAGGTCCATGCCACCGCCGTCGCCGCGGGCTGCCAGCTGGTTGCGACCTGCGACATGGCGGTCGCCGCCGAAGCCGCCCGCTTTGGGGTGAACGGGGTGAACATCGGTCTGTTCTGCTCAACGCCGATGGTGGCCCTCAGCCGCAATGTCAGCCGCAAACATGCCTTCGAGATGCTGACCACCGGCGCGATCATCGACGCGGCCCATGCCGAACGCATCGGGCTGGTCAACCGCGTGGTGCCCAATATCTCGCTCGCCGCAGAAACCACCTGGCTCGCCGAAACCGTGGCAGGCAAGCTCGGCGCCGCCGTCAAGATCGGCAAGCGCGCCTTCTATGAACAGGCCGAAATGGGCCTGGCCGAAGCCTATCGCCATACCGCCGAGGTGATGGTGGAAAACATGCTCTGGCGCGACACCGACGAAGGCATCACCGCCTTCATCGAAAAGCGCGAACCCGACTGGAAGGGCTGACCGCCCCCCCCATTTTCTGTCCGTAAATATCCCGGGGGTGCGGGGGCAGCAGCCCCCGCCCGGCGTCACAGCCCGTAGATCTCGCCGAACTTCGCCTCGAGATAATCCAGCAACGGCCCTTCGGACGGTTCAAACCCGCAGGCGCGCGCGATCGTGTCGCGCGGCTCGCGCAGCCCGCCGTGGCGTTGCAGATTGGCGCGCAGCCAAGCCGTGGCGGCGCTGGCGTCGCCCCTGCGCCAGCCCCGCATCCACCCCCGGCACCGCCGCCCGCAGCGCATGGTTCAGGCAGCCCGCATAGACATTGCCCAAGGTATAGGTCGGGAAATAGCCGAACAGGCCCACCGACCAATGCACATCCTGCAACATCCCATGCGAGGGCTTGTCGACCACCTGCGCCGAAATCCTTCAGAAATCGCACATTCCAGGCCTCTTCCAGATCGGCCACCTCAAGACTGCCCGCAGATCAGCGCGCGTTCCAGATCGAAGCGCAGCATGACATGCAGGTTGTAATGCACCTCATCCGCCTCGGTCCGGATGAAGCCCGGCTGCACCCGGTTCACCGCCGCGTGGAAGGCATCGGCATCGCGCGCGGACAGCGCGCCGAACTCCTGCCCCATCCGCTCGTAAAGCCAGCCGGTGAAGGGGCGCGAGCGGCCAAGCTGGTTCTCGTAGATCCGGCTCTGGCTTTCGTGCACGCCCATCGAGACGCCCTGCCCCAGCGGAGTCAGCAGATAGGCCGGGTCGATGCCCTGCTCATAGCAGGCATGGCCGGTCTCGTGGATCGTCGAATAGATGCAGTTGAACGGATCGCTCTCCACCACCCGCGTGGTGATGCGCACATCATGGCCCGAGCCGGAGGAGAAAGGATGCACCGCCAGATCGAGCCGGCCGCGCGACCAGTCATAGCCGAAGGCCGAGGCGAGGTCGCGCGCCAGGCGCATCTGCGCCTCGGCCGGGAAGGCCCCCGACAAGGCGGCGGGCTGGCGCGCGGCGCCCAGCACCCGCTCGCGCAGCGCGACCAGTCGCGGGCGCAGGCTGTCGAACATCGCGCCGATGCTGGCGGCCGAGGCGCCGGGTTCGTAATCATCCAGCAGCGCGTCATAAAGGTCGCCATTGCCCGCCAGGGCTGCCGCCTGTTCGCGCTTCAGCGCCACGACCCGGGCCAGCGTCGGCAGGAAATCCGCCACCTTCTCGGCCTTGCGTGCCGCGGCCCAGATGCCTTGCGCCACGCTGGTGACGCGGGCGATCTCGGTCGCCAGATCCGCCGGAATGCGCAGCTGCGTTTCATAGCTGCGGCGGATGTGGCGCAGATTGGCGCGGCCCACCTCATCCTCGGGCTTTGCCGCCTCGAGCCAGTCGCCCATCCGCGGATCGGTGCGGCGGGCGTGCAGCACGCCCTCGATCGCGCCCATCTCCTCGCCGCGCTGCTCGGCGGCACCGCGCGGCATCATGGTTTCCTGATCCCAGCCAAGCCGGCCCGCGATCTGCCCCAGCGCCTCGGTATCGCGCTGATAGGCCATCAGATCGTCATAAGCGGTCATGCGGTTCCCTTCCGGATCGACCCCACGCGGGGGAATTTGGCGGTGTGGCGGGCGCGCAGGACGAGCACCCAGAGCAGGACCGCGCCCAACTGGTGAATGATGGCGATATGCAGCGGTGCCGCGTAAAGCGCCGTGAAGATGCCCAGCGTCACCTGCAGCACCAGCATCAGCAGCATCGCGTCATAGGCGCCCCGCGTCGTGGCATGGGCCGAGCGGCGCGCGCGCAGCCAGGTGTAGAGGCCGACAAGGAACACCGTATAGCCGGTCATCCGGTGCACGAATTGCACCAGCCCGGCATTCTCGAAGAAGGCGCGCCAGACCGGGCCATTGTCGACCACGAAAGCGTCGAGCGGGAAGAAATGCCCGTTCATCAGCGGCCATGTCGGATAGTTGCGGCCGGCGTCGATTCCCGCCACCAGCGCGCCGAGCAGGACCTGCAGGAACACCAGCCCGCATCAGCACGGATGTGGTGCCGGCCAGGCGCGGCTCGCCCTGCCTGCGGGCCTGCATCAGGTCGGCCTCACTGCGGCCCATCTGGAACATGAACCAGGCGGTCGAGGCCCAGGATGACGAAGCCGATGCCGAGATGCGTGGCCAGCCGATAGCTCGCCACCGCGACCATCCGCCCGGTCAGCCCGGAGGACACCATCCACCAGCCGATCGCACCCTGAATGCCGCCAAGAACGCCCAGCAGCAGCAGCCGTCCGGTCCAGCCCGCCGGGATCCGCCCCGACAGCCAGAAGCCAAGGAAGCCAAGGCCCCAGACCAGACCGATCACCCGGCCAAGCTGGCGGTGCGTCCATTCCCACCAGAAGATGTACTGGAACTGGTCCAGCGTCATCCCCTTGTTCTCGATCAGATATTGCGGACTTTTCTGATAGAGCGCGAAGGCATCCGCCCAGGCCTGCGCCGTCATCGGCGGCAGCGCGCCGGAAAACGGCTTCCATTGGGTGATCGACAGGCCGGAGTCGGTCAGCCGGGTCAGCCCGCCGACCAGGATCATCGCCAGGACCATCAGAAAGATCAGCCCGAGCCAGAGCCGGATCGCGCCGCGCGCGCCCTTGCCCTTGGCCGCGATCATGCCACCCTGCGGGGCGGCGGAAGGTTTCTGTCCGACCTCTTCAAAGATGGAGCGTTTCACAGCCATCATGGCCTCCGTTCAGCGCGGCAGAGACTAGGGTGCCCGCGCGGCGGGCTTCAAGACGCGCCACCATCGCGGCGCCGGACGATCTGACGCAGCATGCCGTGCAGCGTCTGCACATCGGCCCGCGTCAGCGCCAGGCGCGACCACATGTTGCGCAGGTTCAGCTTCATCCCCGGCGCCTTCTGCTCCGGGAAGAAGAAGCCGGCATCCTCCAGCACGCCCTCGAAATGATCGCCGAGCTTTTCGACCTCGATGCCTTCGGCGAAATCGGTCCCGGCCAGCGCCATCACCTCGGGCGCGGCCGCCCCGGTCTGGCGGCGCCATTCGTAGGCCGTCAGCAGCACGCATTGCGCGAGGTTGAGCGAGGGGAACTCGGGGTTCACCGGCACCGAAATGATGGCATTGGCCAGCGCCACATCCTCATTCTCCAGCCCGGCACGTTCCGGGCCAAAGAGGACACCGACGCGCTTGCCCTCGGCGATCAGGGCGCGGGCATGTTCCATCGCGCGCTCGGGCGTCATCACCGGCTTGGTCAGCTCGCGGGCCCGGGCGGTGGTGGCGAAGACGTAATGGCAATCGGCCACCGCGGCGGCGCCATCGGGGAACAGGCCCGCGTAATCCAGCAGCCGCCCTGCCCCGCTGGCCATTGCCGCGGCCTTCGGGTTGGGCCAGCCGTCGCGCGGCGCGACGATCCGCATCCGGTCCAGCCCGAAGTTCAGCATGGCGCGCGCGGCGGCGCCGATATTCTCGCCCATCTGCGGGCGGATCAGGATCATTGCGGGCTGGTCGGGCGTCATCCTCGGGCCTTCGCGTCAGGGTCGCGGCCTGATACGCTCCGGCGGCGGGCATGGCAAGCGATGGGGCAAGCGATCGGGCAAGCGAAGGGAGCAGGCATGGCCTATGACGAAGGACAGGCAGAGATGCTGCGCGAGATGCTGGCGGATCTGCCCGGCATCACGGAACAGCGGATGTTCGGCGGGCTTTGCTTTCTGCTCGACGGGCATATCGTCTGCGGGGTCGGCCCGAAGGGCGCGCTGTTCCGGCTCGGGCCCGAGGCCGCGCTTGCCGCCGCCGAGGGGATCGGACCGATGGTGATGGGCGGGCGCACCATGCGCGGCTTCTTCCGCGCCTCGGATGAAGCGATGGCGGATGACGCTCTGCGCGACCGGCTGGTGCGGGCAAGCCTTGCCGTGGCACGCGCCTTGCCGGCGAAATGAGGCGGCGCGGCGTGCCCCGCCCGGCGCAGTTGCAATTCGTGCAAAACCGGGTAGGCAAGGGCGGAAACCGCAAAGGACCAACCACATGGCCAGCGAAACGCGCCCGCAGATCTACCTGATCACCCCGCCCGCCCTCGACCTTGATCTGTTCCCCGGCCAGCTGGCGGCCGTGCTCGACAGCACCGAGGTCGCCTGCGTGCGTCTGGCGCTGGCCTCGCGCGATCAGGACATCGTGGCCCGGGCTGCCGATGCGCTGCGCGAGGTGACCCATGCCCGCGATGTGGCGCTGGTGATCGAGGGGCATCTGGTGCTGGCCGAACGGCTCGGGCTCGATGGCGTGCATCTGAACGATGGCGCGCGCTCGGTCCGCCAGGCGCGCAAGGATCTCGGCGATGACGCGATCGTCGGCGCCTTCTGCCGCGCCAGCCGCCATGACGGCATCTCGGCGGGCGAGGCCGGTGCGGATTATGTGGCCTTCGGCCCGGTCGGCGCAAGCGACCTCGGCGATGGCAGCCGCGCCGAGGCACGAGCTTTTCGCCTGGTGGTCAGAGATGATCGAAGTGCCGGTGGTGGCCGAAGGCGCGCTCGACTCCGCACTGATTGCGGCGCTTGGCCCGGTCACGGATTTCTTCGGCATCGGCGAAGAGATCTGGCGCGCCGAAAACCCCGCTGCTGCGCTGACCGACCTGACCGCAGCTTTGCGCTGAGGCCCTGCCAAAAGGTCTCCAACAAGGCCGGCCTGATCTTCTTCTTGGCAAAAATACTCTCGGGGGGTGCGGGGGGCGGACAGCCCCCCGCCTTTGTCACGCTCAGACCGGGCCGACAGCGCCCCGCCTCTGCCCGTCACCCCAGCGCCACCAGATCAGAGGGCAGCGCGCTGCGCACCTCGGCCTCGCAATGCGCGGCCAGCGTCTTGCGGTTCGCGAAGGCGTCGACGCGCACCGGCGGATGGAACACCACCTCGACCGAGCCCTGCCTGCGGGCGGCCAGGACCTGCAGCAGATGCGGCGCGAAATCCATGTCGCCCCACCAGCCGTAAAAGCGCGGGTCTTCGCCGGGCGGGGCGCGATAGACCACGGTAACCGGCTGGATATGCATCACGTTCTTCAATTCCGGCGTGAAGAATGCCGCGAAAAGCGTTGATTTGAAGGGCACAATCCGCAATCCGTCCGTGCTGGTCCCCTCCGGGAAGAACATCAGCCGGTGACCGGCGCGCAGACGTTCCTCGAAGATCTCCTGCTGCAGCTTGGCCTCGCTGCCCTTGCGGTTGATGAAGACGGTGCCGGTGGCGCGGGCAAGCCAGCCGATGAAGGGCCAGTTCGCCACCTGCGCCTTGGAGACGAAATAGATCCGCTGCGGCGCGTTCAGGCTGAAGATGTCGAGCCATGACGCATGGTTGCCCACCACCGCGCCGACCTCGCGCATTGGCCGGCCGCGGACCGAATAGCCCATGCCCATGATCGCGAAGGCCGCACGGCAGACGAGCTGGGTGATATAGGGCGTGACCGGTCGGCGCAGCCCGCAAAGCGGCCGCTCGATCAGACGCACCAGCACGAGAATCAGCAGGCTCCCATAGGTCAGGCTGCCAAGGACAAGGCCGCGCGCCAGCGCCCGGACCCAGCCCGCGGCGCTGATCCTTGGCGGGACCGGCACCACATCGTTGTTCCACTCGATCACCCGCGGGCCTCGAACTTGCGGGTGTAGAACCCCTTGTGCTTGGCGGACATGCGGGCGGTGTCCATCAGCAGGCAGACATCGGTGGTGTTGAAATCATGGTCGATGAAAGCGCCCTCGCCGACGAAGCCGCCGAGCCGGATATAGGCCTTGATCAGCGCCGGCGTGCCGACCATCGCCTCGCGCCGGTCAATCTTGTCTTGCGCGATCAGGTCCATCGTCTGGAACGCCGCCGCCTGGGCATGAACGCGGATCGCCTCGGGCGCGAGGTGGTTGTGGTAGAGATAGGCCAGCGGCATCTTCAGCGCCTCGACATCGGTGCCGTGGAAGCTCGCGACGCCGAACATCACCTCGATCTCATGCTCCAGCACATAATCGGCCAGCCCGTTCCAGAGGTGGAACATCGCCATCCCGCCGCGATAGTCGGGGTGGACGCAGGACCGCCCCAGTTCCAGCAGCCGCCGGCCGCTGCGTTTGAGGGGCGTAAGATCGTATTCGGTTTCGGAATAGAAGCGCCCGAATTTCATCGCGCTCTCGCCCGTCAACAGGCGATAGACCCCCACGACATGGCTGAGCGTTTCAGGATCGCGCCGCGTGTCGACAAGAACGAGATGATCGAAGACCGGGTCGAACTCGTCCCGTTCCAGCCGCCGTGCATGGTCGACGAGCGCCCCGGTGCCGCCCAGCTCCTCGACGAAGACTTCGTAGCGAAGACGCTGAGCCGCAAGCAGGTCCCGCTCGTCTCGCGCAATTCGAATCTGAAGGTAAGGTTCGTCGGAAATCATCGGCGCAGCGCGGGCTCTGGTCCATCCGTCAGGTCGCGGGGTTGTAGGCGCTGCATGTTTGGATTGCAACAAAAACACCGAAACCCGCGGCGGCGCTCGTCTAAAGGTTGCAATATGACAAGGCTACAACCCATAGTGGTCTCTGGCCCCCGGTTCCGTCAGGAGCGCGACACGATCTCCGTCAAGCACCACTTTTCCCGCATGTTCAAAGGTCACGGTGATCCGCGATCCGATGCGGGACTGCACCTGCCCCTGGCCCCAGTCCGGACGGTCCGGATGGCGCACCAGCATCCCCGGCTCGAGTATTGCGTTCAGTCCCGTCATAGATGTCCCGTTACAAGGTTCCAGTGTAATGACCGAAAAGCCTGACCTCGTCGCCCTGCTTGGCTCGCGAATCTGCCATGACCTTATCAGCCCGCTGGGGGCAATCGGCAATGGGGTCGAGTTGCTGACGATGAGCGGCTCGACCGTCGGCCCCGAGATCGCGCTGATCGCCGAGAGCGTGGCGCAGGCCAATGCCCGCATCCGCTACTTTCGCGTCGCCTTCGGGATGGCATCGAGCGAGCAGCGCATCGGGCGCCCTGAAATCCTGTCGATCCTGACGGAATCGTCCCGCGGCGGACGGGTCGAGATCGACTGGGCCGTGCCCGGCGATCTTGCCCGCTGCGAGGTGAAGCTGGCCTTCCTGCTGCTCCAATGCCTGGCATCGGCGATGCCCTTTGGCGGCCGTGTCGCCGTCACCTGCGTCGCGGGGCAATGGGGAATGCGGGCCTCTGCGGCACGGCTGCGCATCGACGACGCCTTGTGGGAGATGCTGTCGAACCCGGCAGCGGAAGCCACGATTTCGGCCGCGCAGGTGCAGTTCGCCCTGGCCCCGGAAGAGCTGCGGCGGCAGAAGCGCAAGTTTACCGCCGAGATGCGCGAAGATGCGATCCGGCTCAGCTGGTAGCGCCTAGCCCCGGACGGTGCCCTGCCCGCTGACCAGATATTTGAAGCTGGTCAGCTGTTCCGCCCCGACCGGCCCGCGCGCATGCATCTTGCCGGTGGCGATGCCGATCTCCGCCCCCATGCCGAATTCGCCGCCATCGGCGAACTGGGTCGAGGCATTGTGCATCAGGATCGCCGAATCGAGCCGCGAGAAGAACCGTTCGACCACGGCGGGATCCTCGGTCAGCACGGCCTCGGTATGGTTCGAGCCGTAGCGGCGGATATGCGCGATCGCGGCATCGACGCCGTCGACCACCCGCACGGCGATTTCCATGTCGAGATATTCGTGGCCCCAGTCGGCCTCGGTCGCCAGCACCGCACCGGGAACGCAGGCCAGTTCGGGCGCTGCGTGGACGCGTGACACCTGCGGCGATCAGCGCCGCGACCAGATCGCGGCCCAGCGTTTCGGCGACCGGACGGTCGATCAGCAGGCATTCCGCAGCCCCACAGATGCCGGTGCGCCGGGTCTTGGCGTTCAGCACCACCGCCAGCGCCTTGGCCGGATCCGCCGCCGCATCGACATAGACATGCACGATGCCTTCCAGATGGGCAAAGACCGGCACCCGCGCCTCGCGCTGCACAAGGCCGACAAGCCCCTTGCCGCCGCGCGGGACGATCACGTCGATCACGCCAACCATGGCCAGCATCGCGCTGACCGCGGCGCGGTCGCGGGTCGGAACCAGCTGGATCGCGGCCTCCGGCAGGCCCGCGGCGCGCAGGCCCTCGACCAGGCAGCCATGCAGCGCCTGCGATGTGTTGAAGCCTTCCGAACCGCCGCGCAGGATCACCGCGTTCCCCGCCTTCAGGCAGAGCGCCCCTGCATCCGCCGTCACGTTCGGGCGGCTTTCATAGATCACACCCACCACCCCCAGCGGCGTGCGCACGCGGCGGATATGCAGGCCCGAGGGCATGTCCCATTCCGCCATCACCGCGCCGACCGGATCGGGTTGCGCGGCCACCGCGCGCAGGCCCACGACGATGTCATGCACGCGCGCGTCGGTCAGGTGCAGGCGGTCCATCATCGCCGCGCTCAGGCCCTTTTCGCGGCCATAGTCCATGTCCCGCGCATTGGCGGCGAGGATCGCCTCGCGCCGCGCCGCCACGGTATCCGCGGCGATCAGCAGCGCGCGGGTCTTGGTCGCGGCGGACGCATAGGCCAGCTCCGCCGCCGCCGCTTTCGCCGCCACGCCGATTGCCGCCATCATCTCGGTGATATCCGCCACTGTCTCGCCGTCCCACATCGCCTGCTCCTCGCTGATCGCCGCAGTTTCCTCGGCGACCGCACCCTGCGCAATGCCCGCCTTGCCCACGCTACATCACCATATCGTCACGGTGTACCAGAACCGCGCGGCCGGGGGCCCCAAGGATCGCCGCGATCTCGGAGGATCGGTGGCCCTTGATCGCCCTCGCCTCGGCGGCGGTATAGCGCGTCAGCCCCTTGCCCAGCCCCTCGCCCGAGGGGCCGAGGATCGCCACCGGATCGCCGCGCCCGAAACTGCCGCCGACGCCGATCACCCCGGCGGGCAGCAGCGACTTGCCCTCGGCCAGCGCGCGCGCGGCACCGGCATCCACCGTCACCTCGCCGCGCGGCTTCATCGCGCCGATCCAGCGCTTGCGCGCCGCCTGCGGGTCGCCCTGCCCCAGAAACCAAGTGCAGGCCGCCCCCGCCGCCAGCGCCGACAGCGGGCGCAGCACCGAGCCTTCCATGATCGCCATCGCGCAGCCACCCGCCACGGCGGTCTTGGCGGCCATGAGCTTGGTCTTCATCCCGCCCTTCGACAGACCGGAGATGGCATCGCCCGCCATGGCCTCGATCGCGGGCGTGATCTCTTCGATCAGATCGAAGCGGCGCGCCTCGGGGTCTTCCTTCGGGTTGCCGGTGTAGAAGCCATCGACATCCGACAGCAGCACCAGCTGATCCGCCCCCACCGTCACCGCGATCTGCGCGGCGAGGCGGTCGTTGTCGCCAAAGCGGATCTCATCCGTCGCGACCGTGTCATTCTCGTTCACGATCGGCACCACGCCGAGGCCCAGCAGGGTTTCCAGCGTCGCGCGGGAATTCAGATAGCGGCGGCGATCCTCGGTATCCTCCAGCGTCACCAGAACCTGCGCGGTGGTGATGCCATGCGGGGCGAGGTCTTCTTCATAGGCGCGCGCCAGCCGGATCTGGCCCACCGCCGCGGCGGCCTGGCTTTGCTCCAGCGGCAGGGGCCCGCGCGGCAGGCCCAGCACACCACGCCCCAGCGCGATCGATCCGGACGAGACGAGGATCACATCGGTGCCACGCGCCTTGGCGGCGGCGACATCCTCGGCCAGCGCCTGCAGCCAGATGCTGCGCAGGCCGCCCGCCTCACGCTCGCCCGCGGCATGGTCGACCAGCAGCGCCGAGCCGATCTTGACCACCAGCCGCCGCGCCCGCGCGACATCGGGCCGTGTCGTCAGGGCTGCCACGGCAGGTCCTCCTCGGGGGCCTCGCCGGTCGGCGCGGATCGCGGCATAGACCGGGCGCAGCACCTCCTGCAACCCCTCGCCCGAGACGCCCGAGATCAGATAGACCGGGCCGCCAACCGCCTTTTCAAGCGAGCGGCGGCGTTGCCCCAGCGTCTTGGGATCGAGCGCGTCGATCTTGGTCAGCGCGGTGATGCGCGGCTTGTCGGCCAGGCCGTAGCCATAGGCCTCGAGCTCGGCCAGGATGGTGCGGTAATCCTTGGTGATGGTGGCAGAGGTGCCGTCGACCAGATGCAGCAACACCGAGCAGCGCTCGACATGGGCAAGGAACTGATCGCCGAGGCCGCGCCCCTCGCTGGCGCCCTCGATCAGGCCGGGAATATCGGCCATGACGAATTCCTTGCCGTCGATGCCGACCACACCAAGGTTCGGCACCAGCGTGGTGAAGGGATAATCCGCGATCTTCGGCCGCGCGTTCGAGGTCGCGGCCAGAAAGGTCGACTTGCCGGCATTGGGCAGGCCCAGAAGCCCGGCATCGGCGATCAGCTTCAGCCGCAGCCAGAGCGTGCGCTCGACCCCCTCCTGCCCCGGATTGGCGCGGTTGGGCGAGCGGTTGGTCGCGCTCTTGAAATGCAGGTTGCCCCAGCCGCCATTGCCGCCACGCGCCAGCAGCACGCGCTGGCCCGGCGTCACCATATCGGCGATCACCGTCTCCTCGTCCTCGTCGATGATTTCGGTGCCGACCGGCACCTTCAGGACGACATCCTCGCCCGAGCTGCCCGGTGCGCTGCTTGCCCATGCCGTGCTGGCCGGACTTGGCGAAGAAATGCTGCTGGTAGCGGAAGTCGATCAGCGTGTTCAGCCCCTCGACCGCCTCGGCCCAGACCGACCCGCCATTGCCGCCGTCGCCGCCGTCCGGCCCGCCGAATTCGACGAATTTCTCGCGCCGGAAGCTGACACAGCCCGACCCGCCGCCGCCCGAGCGGATATAGACTTTGGTGAGGTCGAGAAATTTCATGTCACTGTCCAGATCGTTCCGCCACAGGCGATAGTGCCATTCGGCCCCATCCTCAAGCCCAAGCGGGGGCCCGGGCGCATCAATCCGCCCGGCCGTTTCTTCCGTTCAAAAATATCCTGGGGGGTCCAAGGGGGGCAAAGCCCCCCTTGCCGCCGATCGTCACGCGCATTTGCGCAGATAGGTCCAGGTCGGCACCTGCGCGCCGCGCGCGACCGAATAGGTCTCGGCATCGCCGAGATATTCGAAGCCGCAATTGGTCAGCACACGGGCCGAGACCGGATTGTCCTGGAACACCTCGGCAAAGATCGTGCGCGCGCCCTGCGGATTGGCCTCGACCAGCGCCTTGCACCGCTTCGCTGGCGAAACCGGTGTTCCAGAACGCCGGCGCCACCCAATAGCCGATCTCGGACTGCTCGCGGTCCATCTTCTTCAGGCCGATCGCGCCCAGCACCTCGGCCAGTCCATGTGCAGAGCCGTCCAGCACCCAGACATCCTCGCGCCGGGTCTCCGACATGGCGCGGGCCACGAAGGCTTCGGTCGCCCCCGGTGGCAGCGGATGCGGGATCGAGCGGGTGGCGCGCGCCACCCGTTCATCGGCCGTATACATGGCGATCAGGCCCGCGTCGGACCTGCGCACCGGCCGCAGGTCGAAACGTTCCGCCGAGATCGACGGCTGCGTCACGATCGTGTCGAGTTTCATGCCTTCCTCCATCGCGGCGCGGGGTTTTCGGCGCACATTCTGCGCACCTGCTCCCCTTGTCCGCTTCTCCCCAACCGCGCCATCTGGCGCGATTGCCTTCCCTTGCCGCGTCCCAATCGCCGGCACCCCAGGAATCTGGGGCGTGCCCGCATGCTGCACAAGGCCTCCGCTCCCCCTGCAGCTTGCGCCTTGCCGAAATGTTTCGGGGGACCGGCTGTTCCGCCGATCCCCCGTACATTGCGTAAGGTCAAGGTCGGCTTTACTCAGCGGCCTCCGCGGCCGGCAGCACCGAAATGAAGGTGCGGCCCTTGAGGCCTTTCTTGAACGTCACGTGGCCCTCGACCACGGCGAAGATCGTGTGATCGGTGCCCATGCCGACGCCCTCGCCCGGGTACCAGGTCGTGCCGCGCTGGCGCACGATGATGTTGCCCGGCATCGCCGCCTGGCCACCATAGAGCTTGACGCCAAGGCGGCGCCCGGCGGTATCGCGACCGTTGCGGGTGGAACCGCCTGCTTTCTTGTGTGCCATGTCGGATTACTCCTGAACGTCCGAGGCTGCTTTTTTGGCAGCGCGTTTCGGTTTGTCGGCGGCAGCCTCAGCCGCAGGCTTCGCAGCGGCTTTCGGCTTCGCAGCGGTTTTCGGCGCGGCGGCAGCTTTCGGCTTGGCGGCGGCTTTCGGCTTCGCGGCGGCTTTCGGTGCGGCCTCGGCCTTCGGCGCGGCGTCCGAGTTATGCGCGGCGATGCGTGCAGCGGCCGTGCCGGTCGCGGCAGCCACGCCCGAGGTCTCGCCACCCGAGGCGAGGATCTCGGTCACGCGCAGCAGGGTCAGCTGCTGGCGGTGGCCCTTGGTGCGCTGCGAGGAGTGCTTGCGGCGGCGCTTCACAAAGTGAATCACCTTGTCGGCCTTGATCTGTTCGATCACTTCGGCCTGCACGGCGGCACCAGCCACCAGCGGCGCGCCGACCGTCAGGGTCTCGCCACCGAGCATCAGAATATCGTTGAACTGGACTTTTGCGCCAGCCACTGCGTCAAGCTTTTCCACGCGCAGAACGTCACCCGCCTGCACCTTGTACTGCTTGCCGCCCGTCTTGAGGACCGCGAACATGGGTCTTTCCTTTTCTCTCGCTCCGCGTCCTGCGGCCCCCGTTTCCGGGTGTTGGTGCCGGGGGTGAAACCCGCAGCGCCTTCGGACAGCGCGCCCCGGAGGGCGTCATTACAAATTGCCCGTCCACCGCAGGGCGGCGTCGGGATGCGGGCTTATCCGGGAAGCCGGACCAAAAGTCAAGCGCTGCGGCGGGCGCCGGACTCATAACGCCTGCCCGGTCAGGAACCGCGCGGCGGACCGGCCGAGATCATGCGAAACCCGGTTGAAGGCCGCATTGAAGGCATCGAAAAGCGCCGCGTTCAGGGCCTGTCCCGCGGGCGAGCGGGAAAAGGCGGTATAGGCGCGCAAGTCGGCATCGCTGAGCGGCTGATAGGCCAGCACGAGATAGGGCATCAGCCAGTCGCGGGTGTCCTTCCGGATGCCGTCCTCCTGCGATCCGACCTCGGACAGGATCTGCGCCTCGGTCAGATCGAAGCCTTTGGCCCGGCCCTCGACCATGCCGCGGTAGAAGGCGATGTCGGAATTCATCGTGCCCGCGACATTCGATTCGATCAGGTCGTTGGCCTGGGCAAAGTCCTGCAGCAGCGCGATGCGGGGGGCCTTGTCCGCCTCCATCTGATGCAGCCGCGCCTTGGCCGCCTCCTGCACGTCCGTGGCAAGCAGCGCACGCCGCGCCGTGACCTCGAGTTCGACGATGCGATGACCGAGCGGAGAGCCGAAGAACGCCATCATCGCCGGGATGCGATCCGCCGGCAGTTCGGCGCGAAAGCGGGCATCGAAATCCGCCGATATCCGCCCGGTGTCGTAGAGCGCGCTGACCGCTTCCGTCCAGCCCGGCCCGCCCTGCCCCGGGAACAGCTCCTGCTCCAGGCTCGCGCCATAGGCCAGCCCCTCGGCCCGCATGATCTCGATGACCTGCGCCACCTGGAGCTGCGCCCTGAGGTCGTCCACCGGATCCGCCGCCGCCAGCCGGGCCGGCAGCAAGATGGCGAGCGTCACGACAAAGGCAGAGACAAGGCGCGGGATCATCGGGGGGGCCCATGGTCAGGGGAGCTTGACCAGACCTAATCGGTCGGGCCGGGATTTCCAACCTCGGCGCCGGCCGGGATCCGGCAATCCTGCGTGAAGAGCCGCGTGAAATCGATCTTGCGCGCCGGCGCGAGGGCCGCTAAACCCGCCGCCGTTGACCACCGATGCGGAGAGGTGCCGGAGCGGTCGAACGGGGCGGTCTCGAAAACCGTTGAAGGTGTGAGCCTTCCCAGGGTTCGAATCCCTGTCTCTCCGCCAATTAATTTACGCAATAGATTGATAACTAAACATAAAGTGGCGTTTCCATTTAGTCCGCCCCACACTCCGCACCACAAGTGATTTCCGACCCCCCGAATTTCCTTCTCCTGCAACCTGAGAAACTGGTTGAGATCGGGATTTTTGATGGTGAGGGTGAACCCGTCCGCTGTGCCGCTTACTTCCTCGGCGACTCAAGCGTCGATATCAGCGTCCTTGGGACCTGCCGCACTAGTCAGGACGCAGGTCTGGCGGTTCACTGGAAAATGAACACCAAGATCGGCTCGGCTCAACGTTCCAGATCCATCGTCTTTCACTAGCTGCCAATTCGTATGACTGCCTAACCATTGGTGGCAACCGTCATCTATCTGACGCTCATCACCCCGAGTCGGACATACCATGACGCGCCGTCAAAAAAATAAAGTTTTATATATCAACACGTTAATATGGATCAATCAAGAAATCATGATTTAGTTGTTGTTGCTTCTGGACCTCACAGAGCAAATTGCAAATATTGAACTTGCCCTAGACGAACCGAGAAGGTCTGGTGTGGCCCCCAATGCGATTGGCGTCGCAAAAGGGGCCGGGATGGGATAAGATTTTGCAGTTTTCTGTTCCCTGCCCCCTTTCTCGCAAACTTCGGGAAAATCGCCAAGTGCATTTTTCCAAAATTCGCAAAAGGGACTTCATGAAGAAGATATTGCGCCGCCCACAAGTGCAGGCGGTTACCGGGCTTTCCCGCTCAACGATCTATGAAATGATGTCTAAGGGGACGTTTCCGAAGCCCGTTCGCCTCGGAAAGCGTGCGGTTGGGTGGCCTGATGACGCCATAGCGGAATGGCTTCAAAGCCGCAAGAGCGCGTCGGCGTGACGAGATGGTAAAGCATATGTTGGCGCGAAGTCTGCGCAGGTACATTACGATTGGAGTGTGCTGTTCCCCCGAAATCCGGTCTGCATCAAAAACCGTGATCGATTTGGAGACCGTTCGCCCACTGGATGGCAAGGCCGAGGGGAACCACTATGCTGCTGCTGCTTGCGCGGCGTGCAAGACCGAACAACAGTCCAATCAAGACGACCTTCCTATTGGCGCGACACCGGGCGGTGGGCTTCTGGTGCACTGCAAGAAGAGCGGGTTCTACTTCGCTGACATTCTGAAGGCGGCGAGCAATCTGCCAGGCGCACTCAAAATACCGGACACTGCGGCTCGGTACGAAATGGAGCATCAACGGCAGGCTCAGATCGAAAGGCGGGCTTCGCCAATAGTGAATGGCCACAAGCACAAGAGTCCCGCGATGTTTGACCAAATCGCGGGTTCGACTTCGGAGAGAGCACCCCATTGCCGGCCAGCAGTCCACGCAACGCGTGACTGTGGCGTGGGCTTCGTCGTGATCCCGCGGTGCGCCACCGGCCTCGACCGGGGCATCGCCCCCCTCGCCCGACATTTCTTCGTAAGGGTGGGCGACAATACCGATTTCGCGCTTGGCCGCAGTCAGTACGATCGCACCGCGCTAAAAAAGCGGATCGGCGTGGTAGATTGGATCGTCTTTGTCTCCTGCGCGCCGCCTCCCGTTGCCCATGCCAGTATCGCCTTGCTGGCTGCCGCCGGTCACAACGGTCTGGTCATCGAGACCCGCCCCGAACAGGAAATCGATTGGGTCAACCTCTTGCAGGTGGTCAGGCGCGAATTGCCGATCGTGCCCTGCGGCGTCAAGGTGCCTCGCCAATGACTGGGCAGGACCATGCGCTAGGTTTCAACGACGCGCCGTCCGCGCGCAGACATGCGCTATCACCCGCATGTCCTTGGCTCGGACGGCGAAATTGCTGAACGATCGGATCGCTGATCTCGCCCTCGCGCTTCTCGGCACCCCAAAACGCGAGTTGTCCACCGCGCAGCAATTGCGCTTCGGGACCAAGGGCAGCATCGCAGTCGAGATCGCAGGAAAAAAAGCCGGGTGCTGGTATGACCACGAGGCCGGAAGCGGCGGCGGCGGGCTGGAACTGATCCGCCATCAGTTCGGGCTGGACGAGAAGCCAGCACGGGCTGGGCGCGACAATGGCTGGGCGACTTGGAGGCCGCGCCCTCGTGGACTGCCAAACCGCACACCAATACGGCCTCGGCCCACGCTGTCGAGCCAACCGACAAGGACCGCGCGACCAAAGTGGCCAAGATCGTGCGCGGCACCGAAAACCTACGCTAGCACGCCAGCCCATGTCTATCTGCGCGGGCGCGGCATCACCGTCATGCCACCCGGACTGCATCAGCTACCGCCAGACTCGCCTTTGGCAAGTTCGGCGCCATGGTCGCACTCGCCACCGATGCGAAGGGCGAAGTGCTGGCGATCCAGCAGGTCTATCTGACCGCAGAGGGCAAGAAGGCGCCCATCGAACTGGTGAAGCGCACCAACAAGGCAGTCAAACGGATGGGCAGCGAAGGTTCCGCCGTGCGTCTGCCGGGACGCGAACCGTTGATCCTCTGCGAAGGGGTCGAAACCGCGCTCTCGGTCTGGCAGGCGACCGGTAAGAAAGTCTGGGCCTGCCTCGGCATCTCGAACATCTGTCGCGCGCCCGTCCCCGACGGCGCCACGGTGATAATCGCGCGCGACGGCGACGCACCCGGTAGCAAGGCCGAGGGACAGATCGCTCCGCGCCGCCACCAGCCTCGCGCGGACGCGGCGATCACCGTGATGATCGCCACCCCGCCCGAGGGCCAGGACTTCAACGACGTGCTCCTGCGCGAGGGCGAGGGGGCCGTGCGCAAGCGCATCGCAGCCGCCGAACGCTTCCACCGCGAGCAAGCCGACGCCGACCGCAAGCGGCTCTCACATCGGCTCGGACGTCGAGATCGCGAAACGGGTGCGCGAGGATCTGACCGAGCGGCACGGCCGCATCGTCCATGCCGACGGCGAGTTCTGGCGCTATGGCGGCACCCATTGGGAGGCGATCCCCGATCACGAACTGCGCTGCCGGTCCACGCTATGACGGCGCCGGATTTCGAGACGCCCGCAGGCGAGCCCTCGAACGTCAAGCTGACGAAGACCCGGGTCAACTCGGTCCTGAACGAATGCGCCGCGCTCTGCGCCGAGCCGGGCTACTTCGACACCCCGCCCGCGGGCATCAACTGCGCCTCGGGCTTCATCCCCTTCGACGCCGATGGGACGCCGCACCTTGAGCCGCATCACCGCGACCACCGTTGCCGCCACACGCTGCCCGGCCACTGGCAGCCCGGGCCTGCGGCACGCCGCACGCGGCTCGCTGCTCGCGCGGCTGCTGTCGGGCAGCTTCAAGGGCGACCCGGACGCCGAGGCGAAATGCGCGCTCCTGGCCGAGGTCTGCGGCGCGGCGGCGCTCGGCTACGCCACCCGGCTGATGCAGCCCCGCGCGGTGGTGCTGCACGGCAAGACCGCGGAGAACGGCAAGAGCCAGGTGCTCGAACTGGCCCGCGGCCTCCTGCCCGCCAGCGCGATCTGCTCGGTCCCCGCCTCGAAGATGGGCGACGAGCGGCATGTGATCGGGCTTGTCGGCAAGCTCCTGAACGCCTCCGACGAGCTCTCGCCCGAGGCCATCGCGTCGGACACCTTCAAGGCGATCGTCACCGGCGATCCCATCGAGGGGCGCGACGTCTACAAGAGCCGCGTCGAGTTCCGGTCCGTGGCACAGAACCTCTTCGCCGCGAACCAGTTGCCGAGCTTCAAGGGCGGTGTGGACCGGGGCGTGCAGCGCCGCCTGCTGCTGATCCCCTTCACCCGCTCGATCCCGATGGAGGAGCGCATCGAGGACATCGGCAAGCGCATCGCGGCCGAGGAACCGGACCTGCTGTCTGGCATGGGCGGTCGAGGGCGCGGCGCGGCTGATCCGCCAGCGCAACTTCGCCATTCCCGAGAGCTGCCACGCGGCGCTCCTCGAGTGGGTGCTGAGCGAGGATCCCATCGCCGCCTGGATCGATGCCTGCGTGGCGGTGCGCCCCATCGTGAACGGCGGCCCGCTCATCGCCACCCGCGACGCCTACCTGCGCTTCCAGAACTGGGCGCTGACCGAGGGCTACAAGCCCGAGAAGCTGCCCGCCATCAACGGCTTCGTCCAGCGCGTGCAGGCCCGAGTGGCCGGGATCCAGCACAAGCGGACGAAGGAGGGGCGGTTCTTCATCGGCCTCGACGGTGACGCAGTGGTGACGCACCAAACCGGCTTTGACCCCTAACCCATTGAGAGTGTTGAGATGACGCAATTCTCCCAACCTTTTCACCTGGGGGAACCATCACCACTGCTTATGGAATTGATCCTCGGCAAAGCGCGTCATCTTAACACTTCCATGGGCTTGCCCGCCTTCAGCCGCCATTCTTGCGTCACCGGTGCGTCATACTCGGCTCCCCACGGCCAGGCCTGAGGGAGCAGCAAGGCCAAGCGATCGGGAAATCGCCTGTTCCTCCCAAGCCAATTCCTTTGCGGGGGTGCGCAGCGCATGGGACCGCCAGCGTAGGGGGGCGGAGATCCCTAAGTCTGATGGCGTCGACACCAAGGCCACCTCCGCCGCCCGACTCGGCCTCGCCAAAGGTCTCATATCGCAACTAGTGGCTAAGGGCACGTCGTAGTCTACATTCGCGGGCGCTCCAGCCTTCGCTACCTCTCGAAGGTCCAAAAACCACGACCCACTATTTGCATCTGGCTGGGCATTGAACATATACGACCCATTCCCTACCGCTGAACTCTCAACTTCGGCCTTGTTGACCCAGTCATTTAGGGTCTGCGGTGCGCTGCCGATCTTCGAGAAGATCTACAAGACCGCCTCCTATCGCGATCGATCTTGCCCCCTGAACGTCCAACACCAGTTGCGCAGCACCTTCGCGCAGTTCGGAGGAACACCTGTTCGTTGTCTTGGCCATTGTGCTCCACCTCATTCGGGAGTTGGAGCTTCTGGCAAACCCCGCACGGTACATAAATCTGCCTCTTTGGCTGGACAAACACCACAAAACACCACATTGATCGACAAGTCGCGAAGGATGACAGATATGCCAAAAAACGCACGTCAACTGGATGACAGGCAAAACGATTTCACGCGACAGTATCTCATTGATTTCAATGCGACTCAGGCTGCCATTCGCGCTGGGTACAGCAGGCAGTCGGCCCGTCGGCAGGGGTACGTCCTGCTGCAAGACCCTCGGATTCAAGCCGAAATCCAATACTTATCGACGCGCGCAACGCCGAAACCGGTATCTATGCTGCCCAAGTGGTGCGCGAATTGGCGAAAATCGCATTCGCGACGCTGCAACACTGCATCCACATCGATGACGCGGGCCAACCCGTGATCAACTTCGCTCACACGCCGCATGACACCATCGATGCCTTGTTGGAGGTTTCGACCGAGACAATCCTAAAGGCGGGCGGCGATAGCGATGGGCCATACAACGTCCGCAAAACAAAAATTAGGTTGGCCGACAAATTGCGCGCCCTAGAAATGCTCGCGCGGCACACTGGTGTCTACTTCTGTAAAAACAAACAGAAGGCCACGGATCTTGCCATCTTAATCGATCATTAGCTTGCCAAAAGGCTGCGCGCTTCGCTTGCTGAACAACTGCCCCCCCCGGTCTCAGAGCTACGCGTCCCAGCGCAATGGGAACACGCGTCCGGCCTCTGTGATTGTAGTATGGCATGCGGGCGATGGTGTCGGCGAGCTAGGTGTGGGGATCGAAATCGTTAAGCTTTACCGCCTCGATTAGAGTGTAGGCAAAAACGGCGATCGTCCCGCCTCTGCGGCACCATTATATCCCCCCAAAAAATATCTCGAATTCTGTACCTTTATTGGTCCAGAGCTTTTCTTAATCTACCTTTCTGCCCAACTTTGGGCTGGTGCTGCGGATGATTTTTTTTGCAGCATCAAAAGGCAGGAAGCAGGCCTTAGCTGCGTCAGATGCGAACGACCGCGATGGGGCCGTCTGCGGACTGTCAGTTTCCAGCAACCAGTCCGGCCGAAGCGGACATTCATCGAAGCGGCGCGCAACGTCGGATCCGGCCCTTACCGGTCATTGCGGCTCGATCCCAACGTCGGCGCCGCTTTCCAGAAGCGGCCATTGATGCGCGACGCAGCATTCTGCGTCGCGCAAAGACGGAGGTACGGGACAATGGTGCCGTGCAACTTTCACTCCGACGGTTTAGGCAATTGCGCAATCGTCACAACACACCGCGTAGTCACGCCGCGTGCCGAGGGTTAAGGATTTGTCAACGAGTTCAATCTGTGGGAAGATGACGTCAAATTCTGTCATGGAGATTTATTAATGTCGTTTCAAAAGGCTACCGACTTGCTTCGTCTCGCCGAAATGGCAACTGCACGCTATTCGGGTGTCTCGCTCGCCGACATCGTCTCCGAGTGCGCGGTGGATCACAGGACCGCGCAGCGAATGACAAATGCGCTTGAAGATATCTTTCCGAATTGCACGACGCGCACAGATGACGAGCGGCGCAAGTTCTGGAAATTGAGCGCACAGGACGCCCGGTTGATGTTGGCCCAAGGTGTCCGCGACAGTGAATTGTCGGCGCTGGAACTTGCGATCCGCCGGGCCGAGCGAGACGGAGCCACCAACGAGGTCCGCTCGCTCGCGGGCCTGCGTGATCGGCTTCTGGCCGCAATGCCGGGGAGCCTTGCACGCCGGGTAGAGGCTGACGCTGAAGCGGTGCTCGAAGCGTACGGTTTCGCCTCGCGTCCTGGTCCAAGGGTTCGCAGCTCAGCAGATCTTCTTGGAATGGTCGCACAGGCGCTGAAGGGCCCGCACTTGCTAAGCGTGATGTCTGTGTTTACCCATACCCCTCGGGCTTCCGGCCGCAAGAAGGCCGCGCCACTTGGGCCAAGAGCGGCGGCGCGGTTGGACTTGAGATTTTGCCGGCTGTAGAGGTGGCGCTCCTGGTTGAAATTGTTATGGACCGAGGCGTGGACGGCGGCGAACTTCTGCAATGTTCGCATGCGCCGGAAGCGGAGCATGGCCCGCTCCCGCCTTCGGAATGGCTGGTGCGACTTCTCAGCGCGGTTGTTTGTCCAGCGGGCCGTTTCCTGCCGGTCGCGGATGCCGAGGTCCTTGAGCGCAGCGCCACATGAGCGAAGGCGATCCGTCACTATCTCATCGGTGCGGCCGTGCCGCTTCATAGATTTCTTCAAGAATTTCAATGCGGCCTTCTTGCCCCGCGTCTTGGTCACGAAGCTCTCGAGCACCTCACCTTCGTGGTCGACGGCGCGCCAGAGATAGTGCCGCTCGCCGTTGATCTTCAAGAAAACCTCGTCGAGGTGTCACCGCCAGCGGCCCGACCGTATATCCTCGACCCGCCGCTTTCGGATTTCCGCAGCAAACAGCGGGCCGAACCTGTTCCACCAGAACCGCACCGTTACTTGGCTGATGACGATGCCGCGCTAGTGAAGCAACTCCTCGACGTTGCGCAGCGACACCCGGTGTCGAACATACATCATAGCCGCCAGGCGGATGATTTCGGTCGACGGCTTGAAGTACCGAA
Source organism: uncultured Pseudomonadota bacterium (assembly GCA_963837565.1). Lineage (GTDB taxonomy): Bacteria > Pseudomonadota > Alphaproteobacteria > Rhodobacterales > Rhodobacteraceae > Solirhodobacter. The sequence goes on along the minus strand of CAWIOC010000012.1, from coordinate 68,170 downwards.
AGGGGCTGCGTTTGATCGTTGCGATAAGCTAAGTGATCGCCCAGCCCCGCTCAAGAAATTTTCCTCTGCCGAGGCCGGGACAAACGTTCACGTCGATCGCGCCCACACGATGACGACCGGTGCAACGAAAGCGCAAAAAATGCAGAAGAGCTGCGCAACATGTGCCGCCCTCGTGAGGGCTCCGCGATGTATCGCTTGGTCGAAGGCAGAGACCGCGGCCATAACCGCGTAGCCGTCCCTCTCCTTCAAAGAGTTCCCACGCTCATAAATATCTGGGCTGCTGAGCCTTCCAACCTGATTACCCACGGTCGCGGTCGATCCGTCTGGTATCATATTCATTCCATTGCTCCTTTTATTCGTGGGAAGGTGGGCCGCAGACGCGTCCGGTCAAGTCTATTCAAGCAAGCTTGAAAGAAACTTTTCGATCTCTGCGCAGGTCGGCTGCGGTGCCTCTTCGTGGCTGAGGTGTCCGAGGCCGGGCATACGAAAGACCTCCGCCACGGGCATGGACGCCGCGGCTGTAACGGAAATGGACGGCGGGACCGCCCGATCGTCTACTCCGACAATGAAAAGAGTTGGCGCCTTGATCTCAGGCAGCCGCATCAGCAAATGGTCGAGCGTCCACTGCGACATCATTAGAAGAGTTGCATCGACATGGTCGCGGTCGCGGACAAGCGTTCGATAACAGGCGATTCCCGAATTGTCGATCCGGCTTCCGGTAGAGAGAATGAGCCGGCGCACCTGCGCTTCGGAAGAACCGGCAAGGGCGAAGACCGCAGCTGTAAGTGGGGTGAGCGCAAGCGCCTTTGCCATGACAGGAAACACCAGCGCGGCGATGCCGTCGAATTTACCGAGTGCTGCGTTAAGCCCGATCAGCGCGCGCGGAGCATGCGGCAAAATGAGCGCGAGCTGCAGTGCGATTGCCCCCCCGGCAGAATGCCCGATGATGACGTCCGGCACCCATCCCTCATGGGCGATAAGGCGACCAATGTCCTCGGCCATCGGGGCAAGTCCGCAGCGGCTGCGCTTTCCCAGTCGCGTGAACCCCTGCCCCGGCAGATCCGGCGCAACGACGTGAAAGCGGCGCGCGAGCCCAGGAAGGAGATCACGAAAGCTGTGCGTTGAAGCGCCCGCACCGTGCAAAAGCAGGATCGTCGGGCCATTGCCCGCCTCCTGAATGTGCCACCGATGCGGATCGCAATCGACAAAGCGTGAAAGCTGACGGTTGGGCCACCCCCCCGGCAGGGCACGCCGTCCCACGGCTCAGGCCCCAAGCGCGGCGGAAACGGCACCGGCAAGACTTCGGGCATCGGCATGGGGCAATGCGATGCAAGGACCGCCAAATAGGCCGGCAAGCTCGCGCAGGAAGGGCTGCGGGCGAGGTGCGGTGTCGATCACCATCGTCGCGAAGCCCGCTCCACGACAAAGCGCGGCAAGGCGGCGCGCATCCGCGGCGGCCATGTCGCGATTGGCGCTTCCGTCCAGGCAGATATTGGCGCGTCCGTCCGTCAAAACCACCAACGTCGGCGTCATGCCGCGCGCGCGCGCGGCAAGCGCCTGCCCGATCCCGGCCTTGATTCCGGCAGCAAGCGGGGTGCCACCCCCACCCGGCAGCAACGCGAGACGGCGCTTGGTCTGCACCAGTGATCGGGTCGCAGGCAGCAGAACTTCGGCCACGGTGCCGCGAAACGACACGAGTGCGACATAGTCGCGGCGAGCATAGGCCTCTGCCAGAAGAAGCTCGACGGCGCCTTTTGCCTCGGCCAGCCGCATCATTGCGGCAGACCCCGAGGCATCGACGGCAAAGATCAGCAGGCGGTCGCTAGCCTCTTCGAACCGACGCACACGAATGTCTGCAGGCCGGATGGCAAGCCGCCCGCTCTGCCCGGCGGGTCCGCCGCCGCGCGCAGCCTGCCAAGGAGCTGCCGCCCTCAGGGTCGCGACGAGATCAATCCGCTCCGCGCCATCGAGACGCCCGGCGCGCGAGGAAAGCGGACGGCCGCGTCGGTTGCCGCGATGCTTGGCCCCGGTTCCGCCGGTCCCTTTCGCCGTAGCACGGGGGGGCGCTGCGGCGAGGCGCGCCAGCATCTTCTCGGGGAGTGCTGCGCGAACGGCGTCAAGCAAGATCTCCTGCTGCAGGCGGTTTTCGCCACGCCCCTTGCCTGGGTCCTGCTGATCCTCCTGGGACGGAGGTGGGTCCAGCGGCTCTTCCGGCTGTTCTTCAGGTTCGATCATCGGAAGGCACGTCGCGCGGCTCGCGAATACCAAAGCGACGGCAAGTTCAAGATCTTCGTTCGTGACAATGGACCGCCCCGCAATGGCCGCAGCGGCACGGGCGACGCGGATGGCAAGAAGCGGGGCCCGCAGTCCGGCAACACCAAGCTGCGCGGCGAGCATGACAAGATCGACCATGGCCTCATCGGGCAGGACGACGTCCGCCAGGCGCACACTCGCGGCAGCGAACGCGGAAGGGCCCACCCCATCCCTTTCGATATCGCTAAGGGAAAGGCCGCTCAGATCCACAGAGATCGCCATTCGGTCGGCAAGTGCGGCGGGCAGGCCCTCTTCTGTACCCTCGCCTTCGTCGAGGGCAATCACGCAATGGCCGCTTCCCGCATCCAGCGCCCCGGCGAGCCGGGCGGCAAGCCCTGGCGGTGTACGCTCCGCCATCGGCAAGAGGAGGAGGCAGGGGGTTTCCAACAGGCCCGGCCGGCGCGGGGCATCTGTCGCGACAAGCAGCGCCAGGAGGTCAGCGCCACCATAAAGTTGGTCATCACCGATGCCGGGGTGAATGCGCCTTGTGTGCAAAGGAATTGCGGCGAAAGTCGCAACCAGACGGTCGCGCACCGGGCCACAGCGCGCGCGCACGTGCAGCCCGCCGAGCCCAGTGGGATCCGCCGCCAGCACTGCGACTGCCGCCAGGGCACGGTTCCACAGGGCGCTGGGCCCGCTCATCCGAGGACCTCTTCGACCATACGCGCGACACGCGTGGTCGAACCCGCCTCGTCCAGCGGGTCTCTGCGCAGTCGATGACGCAGCGCCGATGCCGCCATGAGGCGAACATGGTCGCGCGCGACCACCGCATCTCCCTGAAACGCTGCAAGAGCCCTGGCTGCGCGCAACAGCGTCAACTCGCCACGCAGCCCATCGGAGCCAAGGGCCAGGCATATCTCGGCGCAATCGCGCAAAGCCTCATCCGGAGACGCTACCTTCGACAGCCGCTTGCGCGCCTTCAAAACAGCCGCGCGCAACTTGGCATCCTCCTTTCGCCACTCGGCCATAAACGCAGACCGCCGGGTTTCGTAGGCATCACGACGGCGTACGACCTTGATGCGGTCTCCGATATCGGTTGGCGAGGTGACCTCTACAGACAGGCCGAACCGGTCCAGCAGTTGCGGGCGCAGTTCACCCTCTTCCGGGTTGCCAGACCCGACCAACACGAATCGCGCAGCATGACGGATCGACAGGCCCTCGCGTTCCACGACGTTCTCTCCGGTCTGGGCGACGTCAAGCAGCAGGTCTACGATGTGGTCCTCGAGAAGGTTCACTTCGTCGATGTAGAGATAGCCGCGGTTGGCGCGCGCCAGCAGTCCCGGTTGAAAAGCACGCTCGCCACTTGTCAGCGCCCGTTCTATGTCAAGCGCGCCGACGACCCGGTCCTCGGTGACACCCAAAGGCAGGTCGATCACCGGCGTAGCTCGGGACATCCGAAGATCTTCCGTGATGCCGGCCCACTCTGGCGTCTCAGCCAGCGTTGCCGCATTGACAGGGCAGCCCACGACAACCTCGATCGGCGGCAAGAGCCCGGCAAGGGCGCGGACCGCCGTGGATTTTCCAGTGCCGCGATCGCCGAATACCAGAACTCCTCCGATCGAGGGATCGATCGCGGTCAAGATCATCGCGCGCTTCATCTCATCCTGTCCGACGATCGCAGAAAACGGGAAGGGTTCGCTCATAGGTTCGGCCTTTCTAGATCGGCGATCGGGCTGCGTCCTCCCCAAGTACCGCTATCGGCTATGATCTGGAATCGGGCGTAAAGCTCCTCGCGGAACCAGTTTCCGGAACGGACTGCCTGGATGGCGCGGGCATGTGGGCCGTCAGCCCTGGCAAAATCTGACATTGCAGCGGCGTCGGGCCAGATCGAGAACGTCACTTGATGAAGCCATGGCACCTCGCCAATGCCAATCTTGAAGGCAACGCGGGGATCCGAGCCGATGCGATAGCTGATCGCCGGAACGCGACGCCAGAACCGCAGAAGGGCGCGCGGTCTTACGGTCGCGCGGGTCAGTGCGACGATCGAGGCGCCGGTTTTTCCCAACTCCGGTTCGAATGGCGCAACACCGGACCAAGTGCCGCGACTTGATGTTGGCAAAAGGAAAAGGTTCCAGCTTTCTGAGGCATGAAAGCGGTAGCGTTGGAACACGCGCGCGCGCCCGAGGCCTGCCACTGCCGCTGCCATGTCCGGCCAGGTTGCGAGGATCGCGTAGACCGACGTGTTCGGCAAAGGGGTAAAGCCCTCGCCCGATCCACTGCCAAAGAGCTTCCAGAATCCGATCCGCGGCACCCGTGCCAGCGGTCGCCGGGCGAGACCCATTTGAGAAAAGGCCCAGAGTCGCCCCGCGAGCGTCTCGAATTTGAAAAAACTGATGGTTACGATCTGAATTTTACCGCTCCGATCGAAATGCAGCGACCAAAGTCTGACAGGTCAATGCCGGCACATGGGTCAAGCTTGCAAAATTCGCAGCCTGCGCGCAAGCCGGATTGTAAACTTTAGTAGACACAGCTATCGTTTACTTATGATGACAGTTGTCGACCCTAAGCTATCAGAGACGACCCGCAACCAACAGGGAGCGCCGGCGCTCGTTATCGGCGCCGGAATTGGCGGGCTGGCTGCCGCGATGCGGCTTGGCACCAAGGGCTACAGGGTTATGGTCGTCGACCGGCTGGATATGCCCGGCGGACGGGGAACGAGCCTGACGCGGAACGGCCATCGATTCGATCTTGGGCCAACGATCGTCACCTTTCCGCAGGGTCTCGATGATCTCTTTGCCGCCTGCGGGCGCGACTTTCGGGGCGAAGTGGATTTGCGGGCCCTTGATCCATTCTATGAGATCCGGTTCGAGGACGGCAGCCGGTTCACCGCGAGCGGTTCGGACGACGCTATGCGCGCCGAAGTGGCGCGACTGTCGCCCGGCGACCTTGCAGGATATGCGCGGTTCATCGAGGACAGCGCGTCACGTTTTGAATTCGGCTTCGAGAATCTGGGCCGCCGCCCGATGCACAGTTTGGCAGATCTCATAAAAGTGCTACCCACTTTCGCTCGGCTAAGGGCCGACCGCTCTGTCTACGCCCATGCTGCACGCCGAGTGCGCGACGAACGTCTGCGCATGGCCCTGTCGTTCCACCCGCTCTTCATCGGCGGCGACCCATTTCATGTGACGTCGATGTATATCCTTGTCAGCCACCTCGAGAAGAAATTCGGGGTGCATTACGCCATGGGTGGCGTCGCGGCGATCGCAAGGGCCATGTGCGGCGTGATCGAGTCTCAGGGCGGCACGCTTCGTCTGAACAGCGAAGTGGATGAGATCCTCGTTCGCGGTGGTCGAGCGGCGGGTGTCCGGCTGGTAGGGGGTACCATCCTGCACGCGGACCTTGTCGTTTCTAACGCCGACGCGGGACACACCTACACCCATCTGCTGCGCAACAGGGTCCGACGCCGCTGGACCGACCGCAAGATCGCCTCGCGGCGCTGGTCCATGAGCCTTTTCGTCTGGTATTTCGGCACCCGTGATACGCGGGACTTTTGGCCCGACGTCGGTCACCACACGATCCTGAGCGCCCCCCGCTACAAGGGGCTGGTGCAAGACATCTTCGTGAGGGGAAAGTGCCCGTCGGATATGAGCCTTTATGTACACCGCCCGAGTGTGACAGATCCATCTGTGGCGCCCGAGGGCGGCGATACGTTTTACGCGCTTTCACCGGTACCGCATCTGGGCTTCGATCCGGCAGTGGATTGGAAGAAAGAGGCCGAACCCTATCGCCGCCGCGTTGCTGCCGAACTGGAAAGGCTGATCCCCGGATTCGAGGATCGGATATCCGCGTCAGAAGTCTTCACCCCACTCGACTTTCGAGACCGGTATCTGTCGCCATATGGCACAGGATTCTCGATCGAGCCGCGGATCCTGCAATCGGCGTGGTTCCGTCCGCACAACGTCAGCGAGGAATTGCAAGGCCTGTACCTTGTCGGCGCGGGAACGCACCCGGGCGCGGGGCTTCCGGGTGTCGTCGCCTCGGCCGAAGTTCTCGGCAAGCTGGTGCCAGAAGTGGTGGCGGCACGATGATCGCCGAGGCCGATCTGGAGGTCTGCCGTCAGGCGATCCGCGCAGGGTCTCGGTCCTTCCACGCCGCCTCGCGGCTTCTGCCATTCTCAGTGCGCGACCCAGCGCTTGCGCTTTATGCTTTCTGTCGACTGGCAGACGACGCTGTCGACCTGCAGGCGCATAAATTGGCCGCTGTGCAAGACCTTCGCGAAAGACTTGACCTGGCCTACCGCGGCACCCCGCGCAACGCGGCCGCTGACCGCGCGATGACCGCGATCGTCGACGGCTTCGAGATGCCGCGCGCTTTGCCGGACGCGCTTCTGGAAGGGCTGGCCTGGGATGCGGTCGAACGCCGCTACACCACCTTGTCAGAGCTTCGCAGCTATGCGGCACGTGTGGCCGCCGCCGTTGGCGCGATGATGTGCGTCCTGATGCGCGTAAGAAACCGCGATGCTCTCGCGCGCGCCTGCGATCTGGGCGTGGCGATGCAGTTGACCAACATCGCTCGGGACGTGGGCGAGGATGCGGCAGAAGGTCGGGTCTACCTCCCCACCATTTGGTTATCGGAGGCTGGCATGACCGCAGGTGCCTTCCTGGCGTCGCCAAGTCCCACGCCCGAGATCAGGGCCATTGTGAAGAGGCTTCTGGCTGAAGCAGATCGGCTCTACCGTCGCGCCGAAACGGGCATTGCGATTCTGCCGCTTGCAAGCCGCCCCGGCATCTTCGCCGCGCGCCACCTCTATGACGGAATCGGTGGACGGGTCGCGCGCGCGGGATACGATTCGATCTCGTCACGAGCCTCTACCGGTGGAGCCCGGAAGGTCGGCTGGCTGGCTCTGTCGCTCCTGCGCACCGGGGCCACGGTGGTTATGCCCCGGTCGGCGATCCTCCACGCAAGGGCGCTGCCCGAAGTGCAGTTTCTCGTCACTGCGGCCGCACAGACTTCCGCGCGGCAAGGGGAGTGGAGCGAGAAGATCATTACCCTGCTCACCGAAATGGAGCGGCGTGACCGGCTCGGGAAGCAGATGAACCGCGGAATCTGAGCCCCAGCCCAAGCGGTCCCGCGTCAGAGCGGCGGCGGCGGCATCCTATGGCCAGCCCCGGCGGCGTGGCACGCGGAATGCCAACATCGGTTTGATCAGCGGTAAGGCGTAGCGATCAAGATCGAGCGTCTCATGGACACCTTGAAGGCTTTCACCATCGACGGTCGTGGAGATGATCGAGCGGTTGTAAAAGGGCGCGTCGAGCATTGTCGACACCTTTCGCGGCAGGCTGCCCGCATCTGCGCGGGTAAAGCGTCGCAGGCCCCACAGAGTGCGCGGCAGCGGCGCCACGGTTGGCAGTGAAGCAATGGCAGCGCCTCCCATACGGTCGAACCGAACGCCGAGAGCAAGCTTTGAGCCGTCGTTGCGGATTGCGTCATAGAGGCAAAGTGCCCCCTCTTGCGTCGGAAACCGGCTCCAGGTCCAGGCATGAAAATCCTGCTCAAGCGGACGGGTGCCGAAGTTTGCATCGAAATACCCGTGCCCCTCCCAGGTCCAGCCCGATGTTTCCAACTCGACCGAGATGCGAGCCACCGGCGCGAAAGGGCGCCAGATGTGCCCCCCGTCGGACTCGAGCGGCACCTCAACGCCCGTCACGGCCTCTGGCCGCAGCCGCACTGTGCCCCGCACGCGCGAGATGATAGGAAGGGTCGAAATCTCGTCCAGCGTGATAACCAATTCACCGCCGACCCAACAAAAGCTGCTGGGACCAACGGTCATGCTGTTGGGCGTGAGCCGCAGCGCGGACTCGCCCCGGTCAGTCATCGAGAACCGGCCGCTCGGGCCGGAGGTCGTCACGTTTATGCAAACATGATCGGCGGGATTAGTCCGCCCGGACCAGGCATACCAGGGTGAGAACGCCGTTCCGATGAAGCCTATGATCGATATCGCCCGCGTGCCGTCGTCCGAGACCCCGTCGACGTACCACCAGGCATAGCCGCCGGGTGGGACGGCAAGATCGAAGCAAGGTCCATCAAGATCGTCTCGGCCGCGTGCTGACCGGAGAGCGCCGCCATCGGCACCCCTGCCCCCGGATGCGCCCCCCCGCCCGCCAGGTAGAGCCCCGGTATCGAGGTCCGCGCCAAGGGCCTGCGGAACGCTGCCATCAGGCCATGTGGGCTCCGCCCGTAAAGGGATCCGTCCGACCCGGGGAACAGCTGAGCGAAGCCCTGCGGCATCGTCAGAGCCGCCGCTGGCGGGACTGGATCGAAGGTCAGGCCGAACCTTGCGAGGGTGGCGAAGGTCAAATCCCGGCATCGTTCGGGCTCCTCTGGATTTAAGGGTGCACCATGGCGGGCAGGCGGCGCATTGAGGATGATCTCGAACCGCTCCAGACCTTGGGGCCTCTCTGCGGCCGCATGCCCGCGATCTTGCGCATGGACATAGATGGTCGGTGATTTTGGCGTCCGCCCTGCGGCAAGATCATCGAATTCCGAACGCGGGTCGGCTGCAAAAAACACGTTGTGTGTCGCCAACTCGGGTCCGCTTGGCCGCGCGGCAAAGCTCCAGACCTGCGCCGACAGACTGCGCGGGCACAACGCCCCGATGCGAACCGCAGAGCTTACGTCGGGGCCAAGTAGCCCGCGTTGGATTGCCGCAGGATCGCCATTGAACACGACATGATCTGCAGAAATCCGCCCCCCGTCCGCCAACCGCACCCCGACGACACGACCGGCCGAAACCTCAATCTGTCCAACCTTGGCGCCGTACACAAAACGCGCGCCCCGGGCGCGAGACACCCCCTCCATTGCGCGGGCAAGCGCGTGTAGTCCGCCACGTGCGTGCCAGACGCCGGCCACCTCGGCGCGCCAGATCAGCGCCAGTATCGCCGGGGACTGGTAGGGAGACCCGCCAACATAGGTGGCATATCGCCCGAACAATTGACGCAGTCTTGGGTCCCGGAACTGCCGACGCAGTGCGCTTGCCAGAGTCTGGCCTGGCGCCATTGCTGCAAGCAGCGAAGGATCGCGCAAAACGAGCGACGCCAGTTGCCAGGCATCTGGTTCGGCCGTCCGCATCATCGGTTGATCGAAGGCCCTGAACAGGCTCGCGGCACGCCGATCGAAAGCGGCGAAATCCTGAGCTGCTCGCGCCCCTCCAAAGCGCTCTATCGCGGCAGCGTTGCAGGCGTGATCGTCGTGAAGGTCAAGACATGACCCATCCGGCCACCAATGCCGTGCGATCACGGGTTCCCGGATCAGCGTCACATGATCTTCGAGCGTTTCGCCGACGCTGGTGAAGAGAGAATCGAACACCCCGCGAAGGGTGAGCACCGTCGGACCGGCATCGATCGGGCCCGCCTCACTTTCAACCACACGCATCTTCCCGCCAGGGCCGGCGGCGCTCTCAACGACAGTCACGTTTAGGCCGGACCCCGCTAGCACCATGGTCGCAGCCAATCCGCCCATGCCCGCGCCCACCACGACGACGCGCCGCGCAGGATCCGCAGCGCCTGTGAAGGCATCAGGATTTGGGAAGGCGTGTGACACGTTGACTCGCTCCGGCTATATGTCCAATATAGTTTACATCTCAATGTCTCGTAAAGATGACACTTTTGTGGGCCGGAGGATACTGACCATGACTCTCAACGCAAGGATCGAAGGCGCCATCACGCTGGCGCTTCGGGCATCCCAAGGGGAGACCGCGCCACCAAAATTGGCGGCGGCGCTGGACTACGCTGTTTCTCCCGGTGGCGCACGGGTTCGCCCTGCCCTGCTCATTTCAGTGGCAATGGCTTGCGGTGACGACCAACCCGACATCACCGATGCGGCCGCTGCGGCCCTTGAAATGATCCATTGCGCAAGCCTCGTCCATGACGACATGCCCTGCTTTGACAACGCTGACATAAGGCGCGGCAAACCAAGCCTCCACCGAGCCTTTTCGGAACCGCTTGCCCTGCTGACCGGCGACAGCCTGATCGTGTTGGCATTCGAGGTGCTCGCGCGCTCCGGCGCGCTTGACGCGACCCGCGCCGGACAACTTGTGCTGACACTCGCGCGCAAGACCGGAATGCCAAGCGGCATTTGCGCTGGCCAAGGCTGGGAAAGCGAGGACAAGATCGACCTGCAAGCCTACCACCGCACCAAGACAGGCGCATTGTTCGTAGCGGCTACACAGATGGGCGCAATCGCGGCCGGACAAGACCCGGAGCCATGGGAAGAACTTGGCGCCCGGATCGGCGCGGCTTTCCAGGTGGCTGACGATCTGCGTGACGTTCTTCACGACAGCGAGGCGCTCGGCAAACCCTGCGGGCAGGACGAAAGAAACCATCGCCCGAATGCGGTCGAAGAACTGGGCGTACAGGGCGCGATCCGTCGCCTGAAGGAAAGCCTTGGCGGCGCGATCGCTTCAATTCCGAAATGCCCGGGGGAAGCGTTGCTCGCGGAAATGGTGCAGCGTCAGGCAGAGCGCCTTACGCCAGTTGCACCGTCTCGCACCCCGGCGTGACATGACATTCCATCTCGGGCTCTCAAGGCGGCTGCACCGTGGCGGCCTTTCGGGCCTCTTCAACCGCGTTGTTGGGGCACGCGGTTTCCAGCGCTGGGCCGCAAGCTTTCCCCTGACCCGCAGAATTGCGCGGCGCGAGGGCGAAGCCTTGTTCGATCTTGTCGCGGGATTCGTCTATTCGCAGGTGCTGCTGGCCTTAGTCGAGCTCGACCTGCTGCGTCTTTTGCGCGACAGCCCGGAAACCGCCACGACACTTGCTCCCCGCACCGGTCTTGCTCCGGATCGACTCGAGATCCTGCTCCAGGCAGGCGCCGCGCTCGCGGTGCTGAAGCGCCGACGCGATGGCCGCTTCGCACTGGCGCGGCGCGGCGCGGCGCTGCTCGGTGTGCCCGGACTGGAAGCGATGATCCGCCACAACCGAATTTTCTATCGTGACCTCGAGGATCCCTTGTCCTTGCTGCAAGGGACGGGCGACACTGGGCTGTCCACATTCTGGCCATATGTTCTCGGGGCCGCGGCAGAGGTGGACCCTAGGTCCGCCGCGACCTACTCCGACCTGATGGCGCAAAGCCAAATTCTGGTTGCAGAGGATACGCTTCGAACCGTTTCACTGCACGGCGTGCGCCACCTGATGGATGTCGGCGGCGGAACTGGTGTGTTCCTTGCCGCCGCGGCAAGGCGCTGGCCAAAGTTGCAGATGACCCTATTCGACCTGCCGGCCGTCACGCAAACCGCTACTGCATGCTTTGCCCGGAAAGAGATTTCGAATCGCGTGTCAATTCTGCCCGGCAGTTTCCGAAGCGACCATCTGCCAGAGGGCGCCGATGCCATCAGCCTTGTGCGTGTCCTTTTTGACCACAGTGATACGACGGTGCGTGACCTGCTGGCCAAGGCACACGCAGCGCTGCCACAGGGCGGCCGGCTGATCGTGTCGGAGCCGATGTCGGGCGGCGCAAAACCAGAGCGTGCAGGCGACGCCTATTTTGCGGTCTACACGCTGGCCATGGGCACGGGGCGCACTCGATCCGCTGCTGAAGTTGTGACCCTTTGCCGAGAGGCAGGGTTCACAAGCATCGAAACACCAAAGGCTCCGCGGCCATTCGTGACCAGCCTCGTCGTTGCCACTAAGGCCTGAGGGCTCGTCGCGGGCCCACCCATTCAATACATGTGTCAATTTATATTGACACACAATTATGTAAGATTAAACTTACACCTGATGGCGCGTGACTATGCTGAGTCTTCGCCATGCAGAGCCCGAAAATCGGGGAGGACACTAGATTGGAAACAAATGCGATCATCCTGCACGGCCCTCGGCGGCTGGACGTTGCACCTATTCGCCTGACCGATCCAAAGTCATCTGATCTTGTCGTTGCCGTCACGCATTCCGGAATCTCGACCGGTACGGAAAAGCTTTTCTGGTCAGGCACGATGCCGCCCTTCCCGGGCATGGGGTACCCCTTGGTTCCCGGTTACGAAGCCGTCGGCGAGGTTGTCGAAGCGGGTAAGGGCACCAATTTCAAGGTCGGGGATCGCGTATTTGTCCCCGGCGCCACCTGCTATGTCGGGGCGCGCGGACTGTTCGGCGCCGCAGCGAATACCCTGATCTCCGACGCGGATCGCGTCACCCGGATCGACCCGCGCCTTGGCGCCGAGGGTGCGCTTCTTGCGCTGGCCGCCACGGCAAGGCATGCCATCGCCGGGGTTGAGACAAGGATGCCCGAACTGATCGTTGGGCATGGGGTGCTTGGCCGTTTGCTCGCACGACTGACGGTCGCGGCAGGGGCGCTTGCCCCAACCGTATGGGAAATCGACGCTACGCGAACCGCCGGGGCACAGGGTTATGAAGTCCTTCATCCCGACGCTGACCCGCGTCGCGATTATCGCGCAATTTACGATGCTTCAGGCAATGCGGATCTCTTGAATACCTTGATCGGGCGCATTTCGAAGGGTGGCGAGATAGTTCTCGCCGGTTTCTACACCAGCGCCATCTCGTTCGCGTTCCCACCCGCTTTCATGAAAGAGGCGAGGCTCCGCATCAGCGCCGAGTGGGACCGACAAGACCTTCTGGTAACTCGGGCGCTCGTTGAAAGCGGCACCCTGTCACTCGACGGTCTCATCACACACCAGAGGCCCACGACCGAAGCCCCGGCAGCCTACGAACAGGCATTTACCGATCCGGCATGCCTGAAAATGATCCTGGAATGGGGAAGCCTACAATGACGCTAGACATTCCGAACCTCACGGACTTCGCGAAAAGACTGAAGGATGAGGCAGACATGCCCCTTCCAGAGGTAGAGCCGCGGGAGGCGACGAAGAAGACCCAGATCATCGCGATCTACGGCAAAGGCGGGATCGGAAAATCCTTCACCCTCGCCAATCTCAGCCACATGATGGCCGAACAGGGACAGCGCGTCCTTCTGATCGGATGCGACCCAAAATCCGACACGACCTCGCTTCTGTTCGGTGGCAAGGCCTGCCCGACGATCATCGAAACTTCGACGAAGAAGAAACTGGCCGGCGAGGAAGTTAAGATCGGCGACGTGTGCTTCAAGCGCGGCGGTGTGTTCGCGATGGAGCTGGGCGGGCCTGAGGTCGGGCGCGGTTGCGGCGGGCGCGGCATCATCCATGGCTTCGAGTTGCTCGAAAAACTGGGCTTCCACGACTGGGATTTCGACTATGTCCTCCTCGACTTCCTGGGAGACGTGGTGTGTGGCGGTTTCGGCCTGCCGATCGCACGCGACATGGCGCAGAAGGTCATCATCGTCGGATCGAACGACCTGCAGTCGCTCTATGTCGCCAACAACGTCTGCTCGGCGGTCGAATACTTCCGCAAGCTCGGAGGCAATGTCGGCGTTGCGGGTATCGTCATCAACAAGGACGATGGCACCGGCGAGGCGAAGGCTTTTGCGGAAGCGGCGGGCATCCCGATCCTCGCGGCCATCCCGGCAGACGAAGACATTCGTCGCAAGTCGGCGAACTATCAGATCGTGGGCACGGCGCAAAGCAAGTGGGGCCAGATGTTTGCCGACCTTGGCGTCAACGTTGGCCTGGCACCGCCAGTACGGCCGAGAACACTGACACAGGACGAATTGCTGGGCCTGTTCAGCGCGGAAACGACCGGCAAGGACTTTGTCCTAACGCCCGCCACTGACGCCGACATGCGCGGCGTGAACGTGGTCGAGAAGGTCTCGCTGGAAGTGGTGTATGACAATGCTTGATCTGGACGCCCTCGCATGCCTCGAAGCGGCCCTTGCTCAGCGGGCCCGGCGGCAACAAACGCTGCCTCCGAGCCTAGAGATCAAGCCATGATGGATGGGATCGCATCCGCGCCTGTGGAAATCACAGACGGCATGGGGTGCCATGCCGGAGCCGATCAGATGGCGGCCGCGGCGCGCAGTGCCGGCAAGTCGGAAATTCTCGACCAATATGCCGCCGACTATCCGAAAGGCCCACACGACAAACCGCAAAGCATGTGCCCGGCCTTCGGATCGCTCCGCGTCGGGCTGCGGATGCGGCGGGTGGCCACGGTGCTGTCTGGCTCGGCCTGCTGCGTGTACGGGCTGACCTTCGTAAGCCACTTCTACGGCGCGCGCCGGTCGGTTGGCTACGTCCCCTTCAACTCGGAAACGCTCGTCACTGGCAAGCTGTTCGAGGATATCAGAGACGCGGTTCACCAAATTGCGGACCCCGAACGCTATGACGCGATCGTCGTCACCAACCTTTGTGTGCCGACAGCAAGCGGTGTGCCGCTGAAGCTCTTGCCCAAAGAAATCGGCGGCGTCCGTATCGTCGGGATCGACGTGCCAGGCTTCGGCATTCCAACCCATGCCGAAGCGAAGGACGTTCTGGCCGGGGCCATGCTGAAATATGCCCGTGCGGAGATTGCGGCCGGGCCCGTCCGCGCGCCCATCAACGGCAAATCTGATCGGCCAGCGGTTGCGCTCGTGGGCGAGATGTTTCCAGCCGACCCGATGATGATCGGTGCGATGCTGGCGCCCATGGGTCTGGCCGCCGGGCCGGTCGTGCCCTGCCGCGAGTGGCGCGAACTTTACGCCGCACTCGACTGCGGCGTGGCCGCAGCCATTCATCCATTCTACACCGCAGCGATCCGAGAGTTTGACGCGGCCGGGCGCACGATCGTGGGATCTGCTCCAGTCGGCCATGACGGCACCGCCACATGGCTCTCCGCCATCGGTGTGGCCTTCGGGCTGCCTGCAGAAAAGGTGGCTGCGGCTCAGAACGCATTCCTGCCCGCGATCCGGGCAGCGCTGGCAGCAAACCCGATCAAGGGCACGATTACGCTGTCTGGCTACGAGGGTTCGGAACTGCTTGTCGCTCGACTGTTGATCGAAAGCGGAGCAGACGTTCCCTACGTCGGGACCGCCTGCCCGCGCACGATCTGGTCAGAGGCTGACCGCGACTGGCTGGAGGCGCACGGCGCGAAGGTGAAGTACCGCGCAAGCCTCGAGGATGACTTGTCCGCGATGGAAGCGATCCGGCCCGATCTTGCGATTGGAACAACTCCTGTTGTTCAGAAGGCCAAAGAGTCAGGGATTCCCGCGCTCTATTTCACCAACCTCATCTCGGCGCGGCCTCTGATGGGTCCGGCGGGCGCGGGTTCACTCGCCCAGGTCGTGAACGCCGCTATCGCAAACAAGGACCGCATGGACCGCATGCGCGACTTCTTCGAAGGAGTTGGAACCGGTGACACTGCCGGCATCTGGGAAGGCCAGCCGGATCTGGTACCCGAGTTCCGCAATTTGAACCTCAAGAAGCTGGAAAAAAAGGCTCGCGCCGCCAGGGCGGAGGACATGATCTGATGTTTGTTCAGGATCATGACCGCGCGGGCGGATACTGGGGGGCGGTCTATGCCTTCTGTGCGATCAAGGGGTTGCAGGTGGTAATCGACGGCCCGGTGGGGTGCGAGAACCTCCCGGTAACCTCGGTCCTGCACTATACAGATGCGCTGCCGCCACATGAACTGCCCATCGTGGTCACCGGGCTCGGCGAAGAGGAACTGGGGCGCGACGGCACGGAAGGCGCGATGCGCCGGGCGTGGCAGACAATGGATCCCGCGCTGCCGGCCGTGGTCGTCACCGGTTCGATCGCCGAGATGATCGGGGGCGGCGTCACCCCGATGGGGACAAACATACAGCGCTTCTTGCCGCGCACCATAGATGAGGACCAGTGGCAGGCAGCTGATCGCGCGATGACATGGCTATTCACTGAATTTGGCATGACCAAGGGCCGGATGCCGCAGGAAAAGCCCCGCGCCGAGGGGGCCAAGCCACGGGTGAACATCCTCGGGCCAATGTATGGCACCTTCAACATGCCATCCGACCTTGCCGAGATCCGCCGCCTGGTCGAAGGGATCGGCGCTGAAGTAAACATGGTGATGCCGCTTGGCGCTCATGTGGCGCACATGCGCGATCTGGTGAATTCCGACGTCAACTTGGTGATGTATCGAGAGTTCGGGCGCGGTCTGGCCGAGGTGCTGGGCAAACCCTTCCTGCAGGCCCCAATCGGAATCGACTCAACGACTCGTTTCCTGCGGCAGCTGGGCGGGATGCTTGGGCTCGATCCCGAACCATTCATCGCGTCCGAAAAACACTCGACCATCAAGCCGGTCTGGGATCTCTGGCGATCAGTGACGCAGGACTTCTTCGCAACCGCGAGTTTCGCCGTTGTGGCGAACGAGACCTATACCCGTGGCATCCGGTTGTTCCTGGAAGACGATATGGGCCTGCCTTGCGCCTTTGCGGTACCCCGCCTCGCGGGCCGCAAGACCGACAGCGAAGCGATCCGCGCGATGCTCCTAGCCAAGCGGCCGCTTGTCGTGTTGGGCTCGATCAACGAAAAGATGTACCTGGCCGAAATGTCGGGTGGCCACGGGCCGCGCCCGACTTTCATCCCCGCGAGCTTTCCGGGCGCCGCGATCCGTCGCGCCACGGGCACACCCTTCATGGGCTACGCTGGTGCGACTTATCTCGTGCAGGAAGTTTGCAACAGCCTGTTTGATGCACTCTTCCACATCCTCCCCTTGGGGTCCGAAATGGACAGCGCAGCTGCCACGCCTGCGACGCTGCGGCGTGACTTCCCCTGGGATGTTGATGCCGCGGCACTGCTCGACCGCATCGTTGAAAATCATCCAATCCTGACCCGCATCTCGGCGGCGCGCGGACTGCGCGATGCGGCCGAACGCTCTGCGCTCGCTCAAGGGGCCGAGCGTGTTGTCAGGGAAACTGTCGCTGCACTCGACCCGATGGGTACGGCCGCATCTATGAAGGGAGCGATTGAATGACCGACTATACCTCTAACATCCCGGAAAGGCGCTATGTCCGCGCCCCGAAGGGCGAGTTCAACGTCTACTTCGCAATCATATTCGCCTTCGCCCTGCTTGTTGGGGTCATCGAGTGGATCGGTGGATGGGTGGTGCATGCACATGGTCCCGAAATCGGGCCTGTGCGCGTCGCGCTGACCCAAGCTCGGATCATCACACCGCTGATCTTTTCCGCCTGAGAGTGGAGGCTACCAATCTCCCGCCAGACCATTGGTGGGGGGATACCCGGAGGGGCAAACGGCCCCCTTCAACCCGGCCGCGGGGCCCCGCGGCATTGGTCATAAATTCCGGAGTAAAGTCTATGGCTGATAAAAACGACCTGTCCTTCACAGGTCTAACCGACGAGCAGGCACAGGAACTGCACTCGGTCTACATGAGCGGCCTTTGGCTGTTCGTGGCAGTGGCGATCGTCGCGCACATCGCCACGTACATGTGGAAACCGTGGTTCTGAGGGGGAAAAAGAGATGTCAAAATTTTACAAGATCTGGCTGATCTTCGACCCCCGCCGCGTGTTCGTGGCGCAGGCCGTGTTCCTGTTCCTTCTGGCGGTGATGATCCACCTCGTCGTGCTCAGCACCCCGGGCCTGAACTGGTTCGAAGCCGCCGGTCAGCGCGCCATCGCGGCCACAAAACAGTGATGCGTGCCCGGTCGCGAAGGCGCCCGGCATACAAAACAGCTGCGGGCAAATGCTCATGCCGTTGCCCGCGGCAAACCCAAGGGGACCAGGCTGAAGTCGGCCGAGACCGGCCACAAACGCGGAGATAGAGGTATGGCGCTGCTCAGCTTCGAGAGAAAATATCGTGTCCGTGGCGGGACGCTCATCGGTGGTGACCTGTTCGATTTCTGGGTTGGGCCTTTCTATGTCGGGTTCTTTGGCGTCACGACGGCCTTCTTCGCGTCTCTCGGGGTCGTCCTGATCCTTTGGGGGGCATCGATGCAGGGAACGTTCAACCCCTGGCTCATCAACATCGCGCCGCCCGACCTTAAATATGGACTTTCCTTGGCGCCGCTGCGCGATGGTGGCCTTTGGCAGGTTATCACCGTTTGTGCCATCGGCTCCTTCGTAAGCTGGGCCCTGCGCGAGGTCGAGATATGCCGCAAGCTGGGGATGGGACTCCATGTACCTTTCGCCTTCAGCTTCGCCATCCTCGCCTATGTCACTCTAGAGGTGATCCGTCCGATCTTGCTCGGGGCCTGGGGACATGCGTTTCCTTACGGCATCTTCAGCCACCTCGATTGGGTATCGAACACCGGCTACGCCTACCTGCACTTCCACTATAACCCCGCGCATATGGTGGCTGTGTCGTTCTTCTTTACCACGACTTTCGCCCTCGCGCTCCATGGTGGACTGATCCTTTCGGCCGCCAACCCGGAAAAGGGCGAGGAAGCCAAGACCCCTGACCACGAAGATACCTTCTTCCGCGATTTGATCGGCTATTCGGTAGGAACCCTTGGCATCCATCGCCTTGGCCTGCTGCTCGCGATCAATGCGGTGTTCTGGTCGGCCGTCTGCATCGTAATTTCTGGACCCGTTTGGACCCACGGCTGGCCCGAATGGTGGAACTGGTGGCTGACGCTGCCGATCTGGCCGAGCCAAACAGGGATGTGAGCCATGGTTGAGTATCAGAACATCTTTACCCAAGTGCAGGTCCGGGGTGTGCCCGAATGGGGCATGGACAACGAAAACAACATGATGGGAGAGCGGTCCGGGACACCGCGATTCAGCAATCTGATCGGTTGGATGGGAAACGCGCAACTCGGCCCGATCTACCTCGGCTACTACGGCGTGATCTCGATCGCGACGGGTATCGTCTGGTTCAATATCGTCGGATTGAACATGCTGGCGCAAGTCGGCTGGTCGATCCCCGAATTCATCCGCCAACTCTTCTGGTTGGCCCTCGAACCGCCGAGCCCGAAATACGGCCTGTCGATGCCCCCGCTCAACGACGGCGGTTGGTTCATCATCGCGGGCTTCTTCTTCCTCGTCAGCCTCTGCAGCTGGTGGGTTCGGACCTACTCTCTGGCCGTCCAGCACAAGATGGGCAAGCACATCGCATGGGCCTATGCCGCACTGCTGTGGCTGATCCTTGTGCTGGGCCTGATCCGACCCATCCTCATGGGCTCCTGGTCAGAGGCGGTGCCCTACGGCATTTTCCCGCATCTCGACTGGACGGCAGCTTTCTCGATCCGCTACGGAAACCTGTATTACAATCCGTTCCACTGCCTCTCGATCGCATTCCTCTACGGCTCGGTGCTTCTCTTCGCCATGCACGCGGGCACGATCCTCGCAGTTTCCCGCTTCGGCGGCGACCGCGAGCTCGAGCAAATCTACGATCGTGGCACCGCCTCGGAACGCGCTGCCCTCTTCTGGCGCTGGACGATGGGGTTCAACGCCACGATGGAAGGCATCCACCGCTGGGCCTGGTGGTTCGCCGTACTTACCCCGGTCACGGGCGGTATCGGCATCCTGTTGACCGGAACCGTCGTGGATAACTGGTTCCTTTGGGCGGTCGCACATCATTTCGCACCCTCATACAACGGTCCGCTCGGGTACGAAGCTTACTCGGCAGTAGGAGGCTGAGCCATGTTGTCAAATTGGTTTGCTGGCTGGAACAAAGCCAACCCGACAGATGTCTATCGACCGGCAGTTGCTATTGGCGTCGTCGGTGGGGCGATCGTACTTGCAACGCTCCTGGTTACGCTTGGTCAGCCGTTCAAGACGACATCGATGCAAACCGGGCCGAGGGGCGAAGGCGCGATCGTTGTGAAAATGGCATCCGCAATGACCCGACCTGATCCGACGGTGGCGGACTACCAGTCGCAGGATCCGATCATCCCGAAACCGGGTGATCCGCTCGCCAAGGACACCTACAAGAATGTTCAAGTGCTGGGGGATTTGACCACCGATAACTTCACGCGGGTGATGCTGTCGATGACACAGTGGGTTGCACCCGATCAGGGCTGTGCCTTCTGTCATGGCGATGGCGCCCTCGAAACCTATTCCGAAGACACGCTTTACACGAAAGTCATCGCTCGGAAGATGCTGCAGATGACGCAGAACATAAACGAAAACTGGTCAGGCCACGTGAACTTCGGTGGAGATGTCGGGGTCAACTGCTTCACCTGTCACCGCGGTCAAAACATCCCGACAGGTATCTGGTACAGGATCGACCCGGTGAGCAAGGCGACTGCGGGCTGGGCCTCGGTGCAGAACCGCGTCACAAGTCAAAGCCAGTGGACGTCGCTGCCCTCGGACGCGCTCGAAAAATACCTGCTCGAAGGGCAGAACATCCTTGTCAGTGCGCAGGACGTGCGCGACCGCACGAATAAGGCAACCATCCAGGATACCGAACGAACGTTCAGCCTGATGAACTACATCGATAACGCGCTGAACGTGAACTGCACTTTCTGCCACAGCACCCGCGCCTTTTGGGATGCTGGCCAAGTTACCCCTCAATGGGCAACCGCACTGCTGGGCATACAGATGGTGAACCAGTTGAACAACGACTACCTCGCCAAGCTTGAAGGCGTGTTCCCGGCCCAACAGCTTGGCCCGGTCCACGCGGACGTGCCGAAGCTCGCCTGTGCGACCTGCCACAAGGGCTATCAAAAGCCACTTGGCGGGATGAGCATGATCAAGGACTGGCCGGAGCTCGCCTCCAGCACAGCGCCAAAATATTGAACGGCGGCGGCGGCCCTGCGGATCGCCGTCCCCAGCCCATCTGACCCGTTCGCGGGGCAGATGCTCGGGGTTGACAGACCCTGGTTCCCTTCCTGTTGGCTACAGGAAAACTCGCGCCGCGTGGGCTGGCCCGCGCGGCGCAATTTACCCCTCGCGGAGGGCATGACATGACGAATTCGCACACTCCCATGCTGGATCAGGTCGCCGGACCGGCAGATCTCAGAGCACTAAGCGTCGTCGAGCTTCGCATCTTGGCGCAAGAACTCCGGCAGGAAGTGATTTCGGTCGTCTCCGAGACAGGCGGGCACCTTGGCTCATCTTTGGGCGTAGTGGAGCTTACGGTCGCGCTGCATGCCGTCTTCAATACCCCCTTCGACAAGTTGATCTGGGATGTCGGCCACCAGTGCTACCCGCACAAAATCCTGACGGGACGCCGCGACCGGATGCGGACGCTCCGGCAAAGCCACGGTCTCTCAGGCTTCACCAAGCGCGCAGAATCCGAGTTCGACCCCTTTGGCGCCGCGCACAGTTCCACGTCGATCTCCTCCTCGCTCGGCTTCACAGTTGCCCGCGACATGGGCCAGCCCACGGGCGACGCCATCGCCGTGATCGGCGACGGGGCGATCAGCGCCGGCATGGCGTATGAGGCGCTCAACAATGTCGGGACCGAGGGGCGCAGGCTGTTCGTGATCCTCAACGACAACGAGATGTCGATCGCGCCGCCCGTTGGGGCAATGTCGAAGTACCTTTCGGGTCTCTACGCACACACCCCGCTTGGTGCCTTCAAGAATCTCGCCGAGGGCATTGAGGCCGCACTCCCGGGCCCGCTTCGAGATGGTGCCAGGCGGGCGCGGCAACTGGTTACGGGCATGCCAGGTGGCGGCACCTTGTTCGAGGAACTCGGCTTCACCTATGTCGGCCCGATAGACGGCCACGACATGGAGACTTTGCTCGCCGTGCTGCGCGCCGCCCGGGCGCGCGCAACCGGGCCGATGCTGATCCATTGCTGCACGATCAAGGGCAAGGGGTATGCCCCCGCCGAAACCTCGGCTGACAAGTATCACGGGGTTGCTAAGTTCGACGTGATCTCTGGCGCGCAAGCCAAGTCTGCTTCGAGCGCACCCAGCTACACATCGGTCTTCGGTAATGCGCTGACGGATGAAGCCGCGCGCGACCCTCGCATCATGGCAGTGACGGCTGCGATGCCAGAGGGGACAGGCCTGACCGCGATGCAAAACCGCTTCCCAACACGGGTGTTCGATGTCGGCATCGCAGAGCAGCATGCCATCACCTTTGCGGCTGGAATGGCAGCCGCGGGCTTGAAGCCGTTCTGCGCAATCTATTCCACATTCCTGCAACGGGGTTATGACCAGATCGTACATGACGTGGCTCTGCAAGCCCTACCGGTGCGCTTCGCCATCGACCGCGCAGGGCTGGTCGGCGCCGACGGCGCGACCCACGCAGGTGCCTTTGACGTGGCATACCTTGGGAACCTTCCGGGTTTCACTGTCATGGCTGCCGCGGATGAGGCCGAGCTTGTCCACATGGTCGCCACGGCGGCTGCGCATGACGCGGGCCCCATCGCCTTCCGCTACCCGCGGGGCGAGGGCGTTGGGGTCGAGATGCCCAAGCGCGGGCAACCGCTGCCAATTGGCAAGGGTCGGGTGGTGCGGGAAGGCACGACCGTCGCGCTTCTGTCCTTTGGCGCACACTTGTCAGAATGCCTGATCGCCGCAGACAGCCTTTCGGCCCGCGGCATCTCGGTCACCGTGGCGGATGCGCGCTTTGCAAAGCCTCTGGATCACGACCTGATCGCGCAACTGGCCAACCACCACGCGGCGCTGATCACCGTCGAGCAGGGTGCGGAGGGCGGTTTCGGCGCGCGGGTGCTGCACTGGCTTTCACGGAGCGGGCGTTTGGACCGGGGTCTGTGCATCCGCACGCTCACTCTGCCCGACCGCTTCATCGAGCAGGCAAGCCCTGCCGCAATGTATGCGGACGCCGGGCTGACCGCCGCCGACATCGTCAGGTCTGCCCTATCCGCTCTGGGGGTCGACACCGCACGCTTCTACAGCGCCAGCTCTGCCTGAATCCGCGATTGCGGCGCCGAAGACCCGAACGCCGTGATCTGCAAGGTAAATCCGCAACCATGGTGTGTATCGGGCTGGCCGGGCCCGGGCGTCACGCGCCAGCCAGTCGAGCGGAACCCAGTCGACCGCCATCACTTCTGTCGGGTTTGGGACGACTCTCAGCCCGGCGGTGGCCTCAGCCACGAAAAGTTCGACCACCTCATGCTCGATCAACCCACCCCCAACGTCCGCACGGTATTCCAACTGTTCGCAGTGCACGGGGCTCAGGCCTTCGATTCCAAGTTCTTCGCGAAGCCGGCGCCGGGCGCAGACTTCTGCGCCCTCGCCCCATTCGGGATGCGTACAACAGGTATTCGCCCAGAGCCCGGGCGTGTGGTACTTGCCCATCGCCCGCTGCTGGATCAGCACCCGCGGCCCTTCCGTCACGAAAACCGACACTGCTTTGTGCCGCAATCCGCGGCGATGGACCTCGAGTTTGTCGACCGGCATCAGCTTGCCGGCGACCCAGGCCGGGATCGTCTCTGTCATGTCGCGATCGCCGGGATCAGCCGAGTCAGGTGCGCGATGTTCTTCAGGCCGATCTTCAGATGCGCCATCGGCTTTGCCCGGACGAGTTCCTTGTTCATGTACGCCTCGAAGGTCAACCGCTGGACATCAGGGTCGTGGCATAGGGATACGAACCGCTCGCGCCGCTCGTCGGACCGATAGTAGGCGTTCTGCATCGCCCCAAGGACGCGAAAGACCGTCTTGTTGTCCTTCATGAACAACTGCCGCGCCAACCGCAAGTCACGCGCACGACCCGAGGCAAGCATGGCTGCGGTAGCCGTCGCAGCCACCCTGCCCCCAACCATTGCGTAATAGATGCCTTCGCCAGAGGATGGTGCCACCACCCCCGCCGCATCGCCCGCCAGAACGACGTCGCGCCCATTGTCCCACCGCGCGAGCGGCTTCAACGGGATCGGTGCACCTTCGCGGCGGATCGTGTCACAGCCGGTCAGGCCGCTTGCCGCGCGCAGATCCGCCGTGGCGCGCTTCAGGTTGATGCCGTCAATGCCTGTACCCATGCCGACGCTGGCATAACGCCCATGCGGAAATACCCAACCGTAGAAATCAGGCGAGATGCGGCCATCATAGATTACGTCACAGCGCGTCGGATCATAGTCACCGCCCTCAGGTGCTGCGATGATCTCGTGATAGGCGATGACATAAGGAATGCGCTCGCCCCCCGGCACCTCCGCCCGCGCCACGTCCGATCGTGCGCCATCAGCCCCGATCACGAGCCGCGTCGTCAACCGGTGTTCATTTTGGCTAGCCTTGTCGCGATAGACGACGTTGGTGCCGGTCGCATCGCGATCGAGCCGGACGAATGTTCCGGTGAACCGCTCCGCACCTGCATCCACGGCCCGTTTGCGCAGGAACTCATCAAAGCGGTCACGATCCACCATGCCGACAAATCCATTCTCGATCGCGATGTCCACACGACGCCCGGTGGGCGAGATCATGCGTGCGGTCGTGATGCGCGCCACGATCTGTGTGTCGGGAATGCGGAAATCGGCGAGCAGCCGAGGCGGCACCGCTCCACCGCAGGGCTTGATCCGGCCTGCCCGGTCAAGAAAGGCGACTCTGTACCCCGAACGTGCCAGGTCTTCAGCTGCTGTCGCCCCCGCTGGTCCACCGCCGACCACCACCACGTCATAGGACATGCTCTTGCCT
The DNA here is from genome assembly GCA_963837565.1 of uncultured Pseudomonadota bacterium. Taxonomy (GTDB): domain Bacteria; phylum Pseudomonadota; class Alphaproteobacteria; order Rhodobacterales; family Rhodobacteraceae; genus Solirhodobacter. The sequence goes on along the minus strand of CAWIOC010000012.1, from coordinate 43,534 downwards.
CGCTGTCAAAATGGCCTCTTGGCGCGGCCGATGCCCCTCCATCACATGCAGCGCCACCCCGGCGGAGGCCACGAAAAGCACTGCTTCAACCAGAAAAACCACCGCGAATGCCATCGGGCCTACCGGCCATACGAGGCGCATCACGTCCGCCGATCCGGCACCAATCAGACCGCCCAACCCCGCTGCAAGCGCTTGCGCAGCACCCCAAAGTCCCATGCGCGTGCCTTCGCGTGCGCTTCGCCCCTGTTCGGCCAGCGCCATCATCGATCCGATCGCCGAAACGGCAAAGACACCGTTGAAGAATCCCAACGTCGTCGCGCCCGCCATCAGCGATGCCCGACCCCCGGCAAAGCCGGAGGCGACGATCGCCAGCAGAGACAGGGCAGAGCCTATGCACCCAGTGGCCACCCAGGCCCGAAGGGATCCGATCTGCAATCCGGTCGCGGCAAGGCCAACGGTCAGCATCCCTAGAAATACGCCACCATTTTGCGCGCCCGAAAGCGCCGTTGACTGGCCCGGAGTTAACCCGAAGACGACGCCCGCATAGGGCTCCATAATCAGTTCCTGCATGAAATAGGCGACCATCGAGAGAAAGACGAAGATGGTAAAGCTGCGTGCCTTGGGTTCGGACCAGACCTCGGCAAGCCCCTCGCGCAGACGAATGCGCGATCGTTCCGGGGGTTGCGGCAGGGTTCGACGCTCGATCCCCCAGATCGCCAGCGCAGCAAGGGCGAAAGCACCGAACGCTACGACGGCCGTGATCCGCAGCAACCGCGCCGGGGTATAGGGGTCAAGCAAAGCACCGACCGTCCCCGCCGTGACAGCAATCCCCGCAATCATCATAAGCCACGTGATCATGGCCGCCGCGGCTCGCCGCCTCGGACCGGTAGCAGAGGCAAGAAGCGCCAGAAGTGAGGTCCCGGAGGCACCCACGCCGGCGCCGATCAGCGCATAAGACAGCACCGATACCACGATGCCGGCAGGCAGACTCAGTTGAGTGACCACCAGGCCGCAGGCGGCGCCAAACCCGCCCAACGCCAACGCTGCCATACCGCCAAGAATGAACTTCGTGCGGTTGCCGCCGGTATCCGAACGCAAGCCCCAGCCTGGCCGGGTGATCTGAACGCCGTAATGGAGCGCGACAAGCAGGCCCGGCAAAACCACCGGCAATGAAAGTTCCACCACCATGAGCCTGTTGAAGGTCGATGTGGTCAGCACGACGACCGCGCCGATGCAGCCTTGCACCAGCCCCATCCGCACGACCGCGATCCAACCAAGGCCCATCATAGCCCCCCAAGCGTGCCAACAGCGAAGGCCGTCACCATCATCCCGGTCACATACAGGGCCACTCCCGTGGCGTTGTACCAGGGGGCGCGGCCCTTGGGATCCGCCAACAATTTGCGCATGGCAAGGACCTGCAGGGCCAGTAGACCAAGAACAGCGACGGCGTGCCAAGGACGGCCCCAAAGCACCAGCAATACGACAACTGCCACTTGCGGTACCGCCATGACCCAACAGGCCATTCTTGCTGCCCGCTCGGGCCCGAGAGTTACCGGAAGCGAGTTCACGCCTGTCTGACGATCGCCCTCGAGCGCCTTGAAATCGTTCAGAGTCATGATCCCGTGCGCGCCAAGTGCGTAGAGCGCGGCGACCAGCACCACTTGCCAGCGTGGCGCTCCAGCAGACAGCACGGCCGCTCCGGTGATCCACGGCAATCCCTCATAGCTCAGTCCGACCAGCCCTGGTCCCCACCAGCCCGACCGCTTGAGGCGTACAGGCTCTGCCGAATAGGCCCAGGCTGCGATCACACCGGCAACCGTCGCGCAGAACCCCCATCGTCCGAGCGTCGCACCCAGCGCAAGCGAGGCTGCCGTCATTGCAAGTGCGATCCATAATCCCCAACGGCCAGGCACACGCCCGGATGGAATTGGCCGATCCGGTTCATTGATGGCGTCGACGTGCCGATCGCACCAGTCGTTCGCAGCCTGACTCATCCCACAGACGAAAGGTCCTGCAAGAAGCAGGCCGATCAGGACCAAGGGCCAGGCACTAAAAGGAGAGATCCCGGCAGAAACGATACCACAGAGATAGGCCCACATCGGCGGGAACCAGGTCACAGGCTTGATCAGCCAAAGCAGCGCCAACGGCTCTGGGTAACGACGAACATGTAAGTATTTAATTACACTCATGGTGTAATTTAAACACTACACCTCGAGTCCAATCAAGCTAAACTGTGGGCTCATCCTCGCCGTCTCGTCCGTGGATGCCATATTTGCGAAGCTTCACGTACAAGCTCTGACGGCTCAGCCCCAGCATCTCAGCGGCGGCAACGCGGTTATTCTGCGTCATTTCGATTGCGGTCTCTATACAAAGCCGCTCGACCACGTCCGCCGTCTCGCCAACAATTTCCTTCAGCGACGCAGACCCGACAAGATCCATCACGCTCTTTACGGAACTTTCAGTGACGGCAACTCCCGACTTTCGCAGCGCATCAAGACGGTTTGCATCGCGGATAACGAATACAAACCGTGGCTTCGGGCTATCCTTCAGGAAGGTTGCGGATAGCTCCACCGGAACGGAAGCCCCATACTCGCTGACGAGGTTCGCCGCATAGGCGCGCAGAAAGCCGGAGCTTGCGGCGGAATCCAGCAAGACCCGCGTATCTAGCGCGCCGCGCGAGAAAAATTCCGATATCTGTCGCCCCGTCACAGTCCCTGTATGCGGCGCATCAATCAGGTTCAAAAAGGCCGGGTTTGCCGCCAGGACGTTCCCCTCATGGTCGGCGAACACGATCGCGTCCACCCCCTGAATGTAGAGTGAGCTCAGATTCACATCCAGCGAGTTCGGAAGCTGTTCTCCAGCATTTGCACGCTCTATCCGGCACAGCAGCAAGCGCTCACCAGCAGCACGGAATGCTGAGGCATAAAGCACGATACGACGTTCTGAACGGCGCGCCGTCAACTCGATCGGGACATAGCTTTCGGAGAGAGCACTGCTGGTCAGATTCTCCATGAATTCGCCGCGGCGCCTGCCCTCGAACTCCTGCGCGAAGGCGGTCCCCACAAGGTCCGCGACCTCACCCCCGAGAATGTTCGCGGCCGAACGGTTCACATCGACGATCCGGCCGCTGCTGATGGAGACGAAAATCACCGGGTCGCGCGTCGCTTCCATCAAGACGCGATAGCGCGTGTCGAACTGACGTTGTCGCTCGTAATCCTGTTCAAGCGCCAGCTGTGCCTTCACCAGTTGATGCTGAATCTCAGATATTTGCCTCAGGTCCCTGCCCAACAGCAGCAAGGTCCCTTCCTGCGATATCGAGTGAAAGGAGTAGCGGATCGGAAAATCGCGCAAAACGCCGTCGGAATGGTTCAATTCGACATCGCGCTTATTTTCATCACCACGCCGTATAACGTCGAGCCGCGCATCCAGCTTTGGAACGCTTTCAACCGTCAAGACGTCACGGATATTGCGTCCCACCCAGCTTTCAAGTTTGCCGAATGCAGCATGATTTGGGTTTACGAGCACCGATTGCATCTGGCCTTCGGAAGAGATTACAACCGCCAAGTCAGAGGCAGCAGATATTATTCCGTCAAGTACATCAGGTGCAATCAAAGGTATGGCGGACCTACCCCAATGCTTATTACCCTTGGAGTCCAACGTCCATCTCCCAGCACGGCGATTGCGCTACGGCATCAGCCATTCCTTGCCTTAAGCCGGTTTGACCCGGAATTCCGGTCGGCGCTGCACAGGGAAACTGCTTCAGTTGCGTCGCACGTTCCCAAGTCTGCACCCGTTAGTCGGCAAATGTCCATATGCTGTGACAGCATCGAGCCACCAATAACCACCGGAACCGGCGGTACGACTGCGCCACGGATGCAGTTTACGTAAGCACGCAAAGCATCAACATTTGTTCCGTCGCAAGCGGAGATCATGATCATGTCGAACCGGCGCGCCTGGATGATCGACCCGATCGCGGCAACCTCCTCGCCCAAGGCAAGACAAACCGACAGCCCAAGCCTCCGCAATTGGCCCATCGCCACCATCGCGCCCAATGTGTGATGGCACCCCGAGGGAACAATCATCAATGCGTTGCGGGCATCATTTCGAACCTGCATATCACCACGCCATTCAGGCCCAAGATCGCGCAACATGCTCTGAAGACGCGCCGAGCCGATCGTCACATCGACAAATGACATCTTGTCCTCGCTCCACCACTCGCCCATGCGTCGCGCGGCCTCGGGGATATATTTGTCTGTGATATCTGTGCGGGATATGCGCCCCGCCTCTAGCGCCCGGACCGCCACGATCTGCGCGCGGCGATCGGGCCAACGCGCAGCCTCGCATAACAGGTTTATGAAGTAATCGTTTAGCTTCGAGCTGCTCGCAGAGTCTTGTTTCAGCTTCCGGGCGGACAGCGCGGAAACAACGTCGCGGACAAGCCGCTCAACCTTGTCGATTTCCGGTTCCTGAAATACCCTTTCGGCTTCGCGGCAGATTTCGAGCATGGCGCGGTCCCCCCGGACTCTGTTCACGAAACGAAGGTGGGATAACCCTCGCTTAGCGTCGAGTTCTCAAGGCCAAGCCTGCGACAGGGCGCACAAGTTGTCAAAGAAATTTGACACCTTCGCGTAAAATCGTTCAGCCACATCTGAGCGCACCCCGCATCACATACTAATTTCCACAGGATTTTCAGAATTCCGTTGGCACCAGAACAAACCTGACCGGAAGTGCGCCTCGTCAGGTGTCAATCCCGCCAAGCAAAATAGTGTAAGTTTTTATTGACACTTTCAGAGAGCCTACCGTAACCTGATCTCGCTGAACGAGGGAGGAGTCGTCCAAGTGCCGGGAATCGTGAAGCATAGGCGGGCATCCACCGGGCTTTACACCCCGGAACAGCGTGCGCGTCGCGACGCCAGTGGCTGGACGCTTGTTCAAGGTATACTTGCCCCCCTCCAGTTCCTTGCCTTCGCAGTCTCCGTAGCACTTGTCCTTCGATACCTCACAACCGGCGAAGGCTACGGCGCAGCTACGCTTTCCATCTTGATCAAGACCGGCTTCCTTTACGCGATCATGGTCACCGGTGCGATCTGGGAAAAGGTGGTTTTCGGCCAGTACCTCTTCGCGGCAGCCTTCTTTTGGGAAGACGTCTTCAGCTTCGTCGTGATCGGGCTTCACACCACCTATCTGTGGGCGCTCTTGGGCAATCGGCTTGGGCCAGACGCCCTGATGATCCTCGCGCTGGCCGCCTATGCGACATACGCGATCAACGCCGGACAATTCGTGCTGAAACTGCGCCAGGCGCGACTGCAGGGGGCGGCAACGGCATGACCGACCAAACCCCAGTTGCCACGGCCCGTGGCTGCCGCGATACCCCGGTCCTGAAGCAGCGCGGCCAGCGCGAGGTGTTCTGCGGACTGACCGGAATCATCTGGCTGCACCGCAAGATGCAGGATGCCTTCTTCCTCGTCGTCGGCTCGCGCACCTGCGCCCATCTGCTGCAAAGCGCGGCCGGCGTGATGATTTTCGCGGAACCCCGCTTCGGCACCGCGATCCTCGAAGAGAAAGACCTGGCCGGACTCGCCGACGCGCATCAGGAGCTCGACCGCGAGGTCGCCCGTCTGCTCCAGCGCCGCCCCGACATCCGGCAGCTGTTCCTCGTTGGCTCCTGCCCCTCGGAGGTCATCAAGCTCGATCTGGCCCGCGCCGCCGAACGCCTCACGCAGAGCCATGCCCCCCATGTGCGGGTACTGAACTATTCGGGCTCGGGCATCGAGACCACGTTCACCGAGGGCGAAGATGCCTGCCTCGCGGCGATGGTGCCGACCCTTGCGACGACATCGGCACGCGAGCTTGTGGTGGTGGGCGCGCTGCCCGATGTGGTCGAAGACCAAATGCTTCAGCTCCTCGCGGCGATGGGTATCGGCCCCGTGCGCGTGCTGCCAGCCCGCCGCAGCGACGCCGCGCCCAATGTCGGCCCGAACACCTTGGTCGCCCTGACGCAGCCGTTCCTCGGCGAGACGCTGGCCGCCCTGCAGCGCCGTGGCGCCCGCCATCTGGCCGCACCCTTCCCGTTCGGAGAGGAAGGCACCACCGCCTGGCTGCGCGCGATCGCGACCGAATTCGGCGTGGCCGAGGCAGTCTTCGACCGCGTGACCGCGGCGCCGCGCGCCCGTGCGCGCAAGGCCGTCGCCGCCGCAGCCCGCACCCTGGCTGGCAAGTCGGTCTTCTTCTTCCCAGACAGCCAACTCGAAATCCCGCTCGCCCGGTTCCTCGCCCGCGAATGCGGGATGGTCCCGCTCGAGGTCGGCGCGCCCTACATCCACACGGGCGTTATCGGCCCCGACCTCGACCTGCTGCCCGAAGGACCCCTGATCTCGGAGGGGCAGGACGTCGACCTGCAACTCGACCGATGCCGCACCGCCCGGCCCGACCTGACGGTTTGCGGCCTTGGTCTTGCCAACCCGCTGGAGGCCGAAGGGCTGACGACCAAATGGGCGATCGAGCTCGTCTTTACCCCAGTGCATTTCTACGATCAGGCCGGCGACCTAGCATCGCTCTTCGCCCGCCCGCTGCGCCGCCGCGATCTGCTGACCGTCGGTGCCCCCTTGCAGCATGGGGGCGCGTCATGAAGCTGACCGTCTGGACGTATGAGGGGCCGCCCCATGTAGGCGCAATGCGCGTCGCCACCGCGATGCACGGGCTCCATTACGTCCTCCACGCGCCGCAGGGCGATACTTATGCCGATCTCCTCTTCACCATGATCGAGCGGCGCGATCATCGCCCACCCGTAACCTACACCACGTTCCAGGCGCGCGACCTCGGCGCCGATACCGCCAATCTCTTCCGCACCACGCTCCGCGCCGCCTATGACCGGTTTCTGCCGCAGGCGATCATCGTTGGCGCCTCTTGCACCGCCGAGCTGATTCAGGACGACCCCGGTGGTCTTGCCGAAAGCATGGGCCTGCCCGTGCCGGTCATCGCGCTCGACCTGCCATCCTACCAGCGCAAGGAGAACTTCGGCGCGGATGAGACCTTCCTTCAGATCGTCCGCGCCCTGGCAAAACCAATCGACCGCTCAACAAACCTGTGCTGCAACATCCTCGGGCCGACCGCACTCGGCTTCCGCCACCGCGACGATGTCGACGAGGTTCGTAGCCTGCTCGACGAGATGGGGATCGCGGTGAACATGGTTGCCCCGCTTGGCGCCTCACCAGCCGAGATCGCAGAGATGGGGCGCGCGCAGTTCAACGTCATGCTCTACCCAGAGACCTGCGAAGCGGCCTGCCGCTGGGCCGAACGCTCGCTCAGTCAGCCCTATACCCGCACCATCCCGATCGGGGTCGGCGCCACGCGCGATTTCCTCGCCGAGGTCGCCGCGCTGACCGGCCGGCCCGTCAGGACCGACGAGACGCGGCTGCGCCTCCCGTGGTGGTCGCGCTCAGTCGACTCGACGTACCTTACCGGCAAACGCGTGTTTCTGTTCGGCGACGCCACCCATGTGCAGGCCGCCGCTCGCATCGCGCGGGACGAGATGGGGTTCGAGGTCGTCGGCCTTGGCTGCTACAACCGCGAGTTTGCCCGGCCGATCCGCGCACTGGCGCAGGACATGGGGCTAACGGCGCTGATCTCCGACGACGTGCTGGAGATTGAGGCCACTATTGAGGCTTTGCAGCCCGAATTGATCCTCGGCACCCAGATGGAACGCCATATCGGCAAGCGGCTGGGCATTCCCTGCGCGGTCATCTCCGCCCCCGTCCATGTGCAGGACTTCCCTGCCCGCTATTCGCCCCAGATGGGCTGGGAAGGCGCAAACGTCATCTTCGACAGCTGGATCCATCCGCTGGTCATGGGGCTTGAAGAGCACCTCCTGCACATGTTCCGCGACGATTTCGAGTTTCATGACGCGGCCGGCCCCTCGCATACCGGGGGACTTGCGCCGGTCCCGGCTGCGGCAGAGGTGCGGGCAATCCCTGCTAAGGCAACGCTTCAGGCCGATACCGATGTGGTGATCTGGCTGGCCGAAGCCGAACAGGAACTAAAGAAGATACCTTTCTTCGTTCGCGGCAAGGCCCGCCGCAATACCGAGGCCTTCGCCGCTGAAAATGGCGTTGCCGCGATCAGCGTGGAAACACTCTACGAGGCAAAGGCACATTATGCGCGATGACAGCCACATACCCGGCTACCGCGTCGTTATCGTGACGCTTGACTCGCATGTCGCCGGCCCCGCCTCCCGTGTGTCGGCGCGGCTCGCCGCAGACTATCCCGGCCTTTCGGTAAGCGTTCACGCCTCGGCGGAATGGAGCGAAAACCCCGTCGCGCTTGAATTGGCGCGGGACGCTGTGCGGCATGGTGACATCATCATTTCGACCCTCCTGTTCCTGGACGACCACATCCGCGCAATCCTGCCCGAGCTTCGGGCCCGCCGCGACCGTTGCGATGCAATGGTGGGGTGCGTCTCGGCATCCGAAATCGTGCAACTCACGCGGATGGGTGATCTGGACATGTCCAAACCCGCGTCGGCCGCGATGAAGTTCCTCAAGTCATTGCGCGGATCTAAGGGACCGTCTGCCACCAGCGGTGAGAAGCAGATGGCGATGCTGCGGCGGCTGCCCAAACTGCTGAAATTCGTACCCGGCAAGGCGCAGGACTTGCGCGCCTGGTTTCTGATCATGCAATACTGGCTGGGCGGCTCGGATGACAATATCGAGGCGATGGTGCGCTACCTCGTGGGCCGGTATGGAACCAATTGCGGCCTGCTGGGCCGCCATGCGGCGCCCGCGCCAGTAGAATACCCCGAATTGGGCCTGTACCATCCAGATCTGCCTGGCCGCATCTGCACCGATCCCTCCAGCCTCCCCAATGCCGCAGCGCCTGCGTTGGCGACGGTCGGTCTCCTTCTCATGCGCAGCTACATCCTGTCCGGCGATACTGAGCATTATGACGCGGTGATCCGCGCGTTTGAGGCGAAGGGCCTCCGCGTTCTTCCCGCTTTCGCCGGCGGGCTTGATGGGCGCCCGCCGATAAAAGCCTATTTCTGCCCTGAAACTGGCGTCGCGATCGACGCGCTCGTCTCGCTTACCGGCTTCAGCCTGATCGGTGGACCTGCCTACAACGACAGCGCGGTGGCACAAGACATACTTGCAGGGCTCGACGTGCCCTATGTTGCGGCTCATCCGCTTGAGTTCCAGACTCTTGGCCAATGGGGCGAGAGCGGCGCAGGGCTCGGCCCGGTCGAGTCAACAATGTTGATCGCCCTACCCGAGATCGACGGCGCGACCAATCCGATCGTATTCGCCGGTCGCCACGGCATCGACGGCTGCAACGGTTGCGCCCGCGCCTGCCGCCCGGCAACACCGACCGTTGTCGAACTGAAGTCGATGTCGCCTTGCCCGGAGAGGATTGAACGACTCGTGGCCCGTGCGGGCAACCTGGCAAGGCTGCGCCGCAGCCGCGTTGCTGAACGACGCGTTGCTATCGTCCTTTTCGGATTTCCGCCCAATGCGGGCGCGGTTGGCACGGCAGCCTACCTGGGGGTTTTCGAAAGCCTGATGAACACGCTGACGGCAATGAAGGCCGAGGGCTACCAGCTCGACCTGCCCCAAAGCCTGGACGCGCTGCGAGATCTCGTCCTCAAGGGAAATGCCGAACGCTTCGGACAACCCGCAAACGTGATGGCCCATGTGGAGGCCAATACAATCGTGCGCCGGACGCCTTGGCTCAAGGAAATCGAGGCCGTATGGGGCCCCGCACCCGGTCGACACCAGTCCGACGGGCGCGGCGTTTTCGTGTTGGGCGCAAACCTGGGCAACGTCATGATCGGGGTACAGCCAGTTTTCGGCTATGAAGGCGACCCGATGCGCCTGCTGTTCGAGTCAGGATTTGCGCCCACTCACGCGTTTACGACTTTTTACCAATACCTTAAGGACGATTTCCATGCGGATGCGGTCCTTCATTTTGGCATGCATGGCGCGCTTGAATTCATGCCCGGCCGACAAAACGGCATGGGCGCGCGGGATTGGCCGGACCGGCTGATCGGTGATCTGCCAAACGTATATCTCTACGCCGCCAACAACCCTTCCGAGGCGACGCTAGCCAAGCGTCGTTCCGGCGCCGTGACCGTCACACATCGTACGCCGCCGCTGGCCGCCTCGGGGCTTTACCGGGGCCTGACCGACTTGAAGGACAGCCTTTCGCAATGGCGCGCGCTGCCGGACGATGCGCATGAGCGTGCCGAGTTGGCATCACTGATTTCCGCGCAGGCCGATGCAGTCGACATGCCCGGTATCGCGCCGGATGCACTTTGGCTGAAGTTGCTCGAGACCGAGGATGCGCTGATCACCGACGGCCTTCACGTCATCGGCCACCCGCTCGATGCCGCCGCGCGGGCCGAATATCTGCGCGTTATGCCGCAGGCCGACGATGCGACCCGGGCGCATATCGACGCAGCGCTTCAAGAGGAAACCGAGATCCCCGCGTTGCTGCGCGCGCTCGGCGGGCGGTTCATCCGCCCGGTTGCTGGCGGCGATCTGCTCCGCTCGCCCGAGATCCTTCCGACCGGACGCAATATCCATGCCTTCGACCCGTTCCGGATGCCCACTGCCTTCGCCATGGCCGAGGGCATGAAGCAGGCCGACCGCCTTCTCGCCGCCACCTCGACACTGCCCGGCACTGTCGCGATGGTCTTGTGGGGCTCTGACAACATCAAGTCGAATGGCGGCCCAATCGCCCAGGCAATGGCGCTGTTGGGCACACGGCCGCGGTTCGACAGCTATGGCCGACTCTGCGGGGCCGAACTGATCCCCCTGTCCGCGTTGGGCCGCCCACGTGTGGACGTCGTACTGACGTTGTCGGGCATTTTCCGCGACCTGTTGCCACTCCAGACCCGGATGCTGGCTGAAGCGGCATGGCTTGCCGCCACCGCGGACGAGCCAGTGGAATTGAACTTCGTGCGCGCCCATACACTCGACTACGCACGCAAGATGGACTGCGATATTGACACCGCCGCGTTGCGTGTATTCTCGAACGCCGAGGGCGCCTATGGCTCCAACGTGAACCAGTTGATCGACGCCGGTGTCTGGGGTTCCGAAGACGAACTTGCGAACGCCTACGAGGCACGCAAATGCTTTGCATACGGGCGTAGCGGTAAGCCCGAGCGTCAGGCGGGCCTGCTGCAACAAGCGCTGCGTGATGTGGATCTATCATATCAGAACCTCGAATCCGTCGAATTGGGCGTCACCTCGGTTGATCACTACTTCGATACGCTGGGCGGCATTGCCCGCGCCGTGAAACGTGCGCACGGCGGGGTCGAAACCCCGGTGTTCATCGGGGATCAGACCCGAGGCGAGGGGCGTGTGCGGACGCTGCAGGACCAGATCACACTGGAAACCAGATCGCGCTTGCTGAACCCGAAATTCTACGAGGGTCTGCTCAAGCACGGCCACGAAGGCGTCCGCCAGATCGAGGCGCAGGTGACCAATACGATGGGTTGGTCTGCCACCACGGGAAAGGTGGAGCCATGGGTTTACCAGCGTATCACCGAAACCTTCGTGTTGGACGAGTCCATGCGCAAACGCCTTGCAGCATTGAACCCGCAGGCCAGCGCTCGCATGGCGAACCGCCTGATTGAAGCGCACGAGCGTGACTACTGGCAACTAGACGCAGAAACGCTGGCCGCCCTGCACGCCGGGGCGGACGAACTCGAGGACACGCTGGAAGGCGTGACAATGGCGGCCGAATAGCCGCAATGGAAGGAGGCTCCATGAGCCCGCTCGACATTTCTCCCCCGAACCTGCGGGGACTGGACGGCGAAGGATCGCTACAGGTCCATCAGGATGATACGCTGAAGATCGAGGGGGCCAAGGTCTTTTCGGTCTACGGCAAGGGCGGGATCGGCAAGTCCACAACCTCGTCGAACCTCTCCGCCGCCTTCGCGGCGACCGGCAAGCGCGTGCTGCAGATCGGCTGCGACCCGAAACACGACAGCACCTTCACCCTGACCGGGCGGCTGGTGCCGACCGTGATCGACATCCTCAAAGACGTGGATTTCCACGCCGAGGAACTGCGCCCCGAAGATTTCGTGTTCGAGGGCTGGGGTGGCGTAAAATGCGTCGAGGCGGGCGGACCTCCCGCTGGCACCGGCTGCGGCGGCTATGTCGTTGGTCAGACTGTGAAACTTTTAAAGCAACACCACATGCTGGAAGACACCGACGTGGTGATTTTTGACGTGTTGGGCGATGTGGTCTGCGGCGGCTTCGCGGCCCCGCTGCAACACGCCGACCGTGCTTTGATCGTGACCGCCAACGACTTCGACTCGATCTACGCGATGAACCGCATCATCGCAGCGGTGCAGGCCAAATCGGCGAATTACAAGGTTCGGCTCGCTGGCTGCGTCGCAAATCGCTCGAAGGACACGGACGAGGTGGATCGCTACTGCCGCACTGTGGGCTTCAACCGCATCGCGCACATGCCCGACCTTGATGCGATCCGCCGCTCGCGCCTGAAGAAAAAGACCCTGTTTGAAATGGACGCCGACGACGAGATTCTCGCGGTGCGCGCGGAATATCTGCGCCTTGCCGAAACCCTCTGGACCGGGACCGAACCTTTGGCCCCTGCCCCGTTGCCCGACCGCGAAATCTTCGAACTTCTGGGGTTTGATTGATCATGAGCACCTACGCCCAGACCCGCGCCAGGCTGGAGACTTACTTTGACCGCACCGCGTCGCAGACATGGGCGCGCCTGACATCGGACGCGCCGGTGTCGCGCATTCGCCAGACCGTGCGGGCCGGGCGCGACCGGATGCGCGCCAGCATGATGGCATGCCTGCCAGACGACTTGCGTGGCGCGCGCGTTCTGGATGCGGGCTGCGGCGCCGGCCAGATGGCCATTGCGCTCGCAGAACGCGGTGCGCAGGTGCTTGCGGTCGACATCTCGCCCAGCCTGCTGGACGTCGCGCGCAAGCGCACGCCCGCCGCAATGCAGCCGCGCATCACCTTTGTCGCGGGCGACATGCTGCAACCGGCCTTCGGCGACTTCGACTTCGTCATGGCGATGGACAGCCTGATCCACTACGGCGCCGACGACATCGGGTATGCGCTCGACGGGCTAGTTCGACGCACCGCGCGGGCCATCGTCTTCACTATCGCGCCACGCACTCCACTGCTGACGATGATGCACGTCGTCGGCAAGACCTTTCCGCGCGGCGACCGTGCGCCGATGATCATACCGCATACCGAAGCGGCGATCGCCCGCGCGCTGCACGCAGCAAACCCACAGGAAATTCGCCATCTGCGCTGCGTCCAACGAATCTCGAGCGGGTTCTACATCAGCAAAGCCATGGAGTTGCGGCGATGAAGCGTCAAACCCCCAACGGCATCGGAACGATCACGCGGGTACTGACCAAGGTCCTGCCCTTCGCCGACGCAACGTCAGAGGGATTGCCGCTGAACCAGCTTTTGCGGCTCTCGCTGTTTCAGGTTTCAGTGGGCATGGCGACGATCATGCTGATGGGCACGCTGAATCGCGTGATGATCGTCGAGATGGGCGTGCCGGCGCTGACCGTGTCACTGATGATCGCCCTGCCGATCGTTAGCGCACCGTTCCGCGCGCTCCTCGGGTTCCGCTCCGACACCTACCGCTCTGCCATTGGCTGGAAGCGCGTGCCATACCTCTGGTTCGGCACCTTGTGGCAATTTGGCGGTCTCGCCATCATGCCGTCGTGCCTTCTGGTCTTATCGGGACAGCAGACTTACGGGCCATGGTGGGCGGGTCAGCTGCTGGCCGGCATGGCATTCCTGATGACCGGCATCGGAATGCACATGACGCAGACTGCCGGCTTGTCGCTGGCCGCCGACCGTGCCTCGGACGAGACGCGCCCGCGCGTGGTCGCACTCCTCTACGTCATGTTCCTGATCGGCTCGGGAGTCTCGGCCATCATAGTAGGTTCGCTCCTGCACGACTTCTCGGGTCTCCGTCTGATCCAGGTGGTGCAGGGCACTGCGGTAGCCACCATCGTGCTGAACGTGATCGCGCTCTGGAAGCAGGAACGGGCGCATCCCATGACCAAGGCAGAGCGTGAACAGCCTCGGCCGAGATTCTCGGATGCATGGGCCGATTTCGCGAAGGGCGGCGTTGCAGGGCGCCTGCTCGCCGTCGTGGCGCTCGGCACCATGGGCTTTAACATGCAAGACGTGCTGTTAGAGCCCTATGGCGGGCAAGTCATGGGGCTCTCGGTCTCGGCTACAACGCTCCTGACAGCCAGCCAGGCAGCAGGCGCCCTGATCGGGTTCGGGCTTGCCGCAAGATGGCTCGCGGGTGGCATCAACCCCTTTCGCATGGGCGGGCGCGGCCTGGTTGCGGGGGTCGCGGCGTTCCTCTGCATCATCCTTTCGCACCCGATGAACTCGGTGTTCCTGCTCTACTTCGGCACGGCGCTGATCGGCCTGGGTGGCGGCTTGTTCTCGGTCTCGACCCTTACTGCGGCAATGACCTTGCCGGTGCAGGGCATGGCCGGGCGCGGCTTGGCGCTTGGCGCCTGGGGCGCAGCCCAGGCGACGGCGATGGGCGTCGCGATCATCATCGGCGGCATCATCCGCGATGTGACCAACGCTCTTGCCCTGTCCGGACACCTCGGAACAGCACTGACGGACCTCGGCACCGGATACATCGCCGTCTACCAATTCGAGATATTCCTGATTTTCGTGACCATGGCTGCTCTTGGCCCACTGGTCCGAACAATCTCTCGCAGACCGCTTCCCGAACTCAAAAGTCAACCCGGAATTGGGCTGGCCGACTTCCCCACCTGACGGATGGCCCCGGAGGAAATTCCAATGAACGCAACTTTTTTCGGTAACTTCGATCTCGCTTCGCTAACGCTCTGGATGTTCTGGATCTTCTTCGCGCTGCTGATCTACTACCTCCAGACAGAGAACATGCGCGAGGGCTATCCGTTGGAGTCCGACGACGGAAAGGCCTCTCCGAACCAGGGCATGTTTCCGCTGCCCAAACCCAAGACCTTCCTCTTGCCGCACGGCATGGGCACAAAGACAGTGCCCAACACAAAGGGCGAAGGCCGCGACATTCCGATGGCCAGGACCAATGTCGCCAACGGCTTCCCCTTCGAGCCGACCGGCAACCCGATGCTCGATGGCGTCGGCCCCGCATCCTACGCGATGCGTCGCGACGGACCAGAGCTTGACGGCAAGGGCCACCCCAAGATCGTGCCGATGTCTGCAAACACCAGCTTTGCCGTCTCCGCCGGGCGCGATCCGCGCGGCCTGCCGGTGCAGGCCGGCGACGATGTGGTCGTGGGCACGATAAGCGACATGTGGGTCGACGAACCCGAACAGCTCGTGCGCTACCTCGAGATCGAACTGGCTGCACCCTTCGGTAGCGGAAAACGGCTGGTTCCGATTCAGCTTGCCAAGATCAAACGTGACCGGGTCCGCGTCCACGCCATCTTCGGCAAGCATTTTGGCGACGTGCCGACCACCCGGTCGGCCACGCAGGTCAGCTTGCTCGAGGAAGACAAGATCATGGGCTATTACGGCGGCGGCAAGCTCTACGCGACCCAGTCCCGCCAAGACCCGCAGCTGTAAGGAGGGGCGGCCATGTCGCATGACGATTTCGCGTTCGAACCGATCCGGGGACTGCCAGAGACCCCTCCCGAGGGAGAAGAGATCCTATGGCAGGGCGCGCCTGATTGGTGGGCGCTGGCCTGGGATGCGTTTGCGCTGAAATGGGTGGCAGGCTACTTCGTGGTGCTCGTCGTCTGGCGCGCGGCCTATGTGGCGGCGACGGCGCCGCTGCACAAGGCGATCTTGTCGGGCATGCCGTTCCTGATCCTTGGCGGCATCGTGATCGCGCTTCTTGCGCTGATCGCCTATGTCCAGGCCCGAACGACGGTGTACACCATCACCAACCGGCGTGTGGCAATGCGTGTTGGCGCGGCGCTAACTGTCACGTTGAACCTGCCATACCGCTGCATCGCCTCAGCCGATCTCGCGCGCCAACGGGCAGGCAGCGGCACAATTGCGCTTTCCCTGATCGGTAACGACGCGAAACTGTCTTACCTGGTGTGCTGGCCCCATGTCCGCCCGTGGCGGATGGCGCAGCCCCAGCCAGCGCTTCGCTGTATCCCGAATGTCGCGAACGTCGCACAGATCCTCGCAGAGGCGGCTGAAACCCGAGTGAACGAACCCCTTCTGGCGCGGCGGCAGGACGTTATCACGGTGCCGCTGCGCTCCACCGCGCGGCCCAATATCGTCGCCGCCGAATAGGAAGATGCAATCATGAGCAGCCGTACCGAATCTCTCGAGGCCCGCGACAGGGAAATGATCCCGACCGTCCTGCTGAAG
Source organism: uncultured Pseudomonadota bacterium (assembly GCA_963837565.1). Taxonomy (GTDB): domain Bacteria; phylum Pseudomonadota; class Alphaproteobacteria; order Rhodobacterales; family Rhodobacteraceae; genus Solirhodobacter. Next base: position 27,182 of record CAWIOC010000012.1, on the reverse strand, counting down.
TCGATGCTGGCACTTGTGTTGGCGAGCCTCGCCATTGTCACCTTCGCGCGTGTGACCCACATGCCGCTCGCGGCGCACCCAACCGGTATCGCGATCGTTCAGGACCGCGCAATCGTATTGTCTGGCTCAATCGACGGAGCGGCCCGGGTGACCAGCCCGGACGGTACGTTGATCGCCGACCTCGACTCAGCCCACGGCGGATTCGTGGCGGGCATCGACCGTGCCGTCGCGCGCGAACGTCTGCTGATTGGCATCGACGCCAGCGCACCCCTGCACCTCGTCAAATTCGCGGACGGCCGCCTTGCGCTGCAGGACAGGAAGACTGGATGGCATGTCGATCTCGTCGGGTTCGGGGCAGACAACACAAGAGTTTTCGCCAAGCTACTGAAATGAGACGACAATCTGGCCTCCTAGCCAGAGGCCCGAGTGAATGAAGAAGGGGAACCAAATGGGACTTTTTACACGCGTACAGGAAATGGCACCTTGCACCGTCGAGGTCAGCCACAAGTTTGAAAGCCTTCATGCCCACGTCAAGTTCAACAACGGCGCCGTGGTCTTTCCCGGCGACGAGGTGCTGGTGCACGGCGCGCCGGTCATGGCCCCTTATGGCCAGATCGTGGTCGAAAACCGCAACGCAACGATCACCCGCGCCAGCCTTGTCGAGCGCGCCTGGACCAGAATGACGGGGGATCTCGACTTCATCGAACTTTGCGAATTCTCGTTTTCCGAGGAGGTCACGTTATGACCGTGCAACCGCAGGATATGTCGAGCGCCGAGAGTGTTTTGCCCCGGCAGAACCCCAAGGAGCTGAATGAGACAACCGAGCGCGCGGCGCAGACCACGCTGCTCGATCCGCGCTTCTACACCACAGATTTCGACGAGATGGACAAGATCGATGTGACCCCCGTCCGCGCCGAATGGGACAAGCTGATCGCCGAAATGGAAAGCGACCCGAACAAGACCCACTTTCGCAAGACGGAAGAATGGGATGCAATCGACTGGGATGGGATGGAGCCGGGCCTGCGCGCCGAACTCACTGACTTTCTGGTGTCCTCGCTGACCGCCGAATTCTCGGGCTGCGTGCTCTACAAAGAGATGAAGCGGCGCGGGAACAACCCGGATATTTGCCAGCTGTTTCAGCTGATGGCCCGGGACGAGGCACGCCACGCGGGCTTCATCAACGATGCGCTGCGCGAGGCGGGGATCGGGGTCAACCTTGGCTTCCTCACGAAGGCGAAGAAGTACACCTACTTCCGGCCGAAGTTCATCTATTACGCCACCTACCTGTCGGAAAAGATCGGCTATGCCCGCTACATCACGATCTTCCGTCATCTCGAGGCGCACCCCGAACATCGCATCCATCCGATCTTCAAATGGTTCGAGAAATGGTGCAATGACGAGTTCCGGCATGGTGAGGCCTTCGCTCTCTTGATGAAGACCGACCCGAAGCTGACCTCAGGCGTCAACAGGCTCTGGATCCGCTTCTTCCTTGTCGCCGTCTTCTCGGTGATGTGTGTGCGCGATCACCTGCGCCCGGCTTTTCACAATGCGCTTGGCATCGACATCGACTGGTACGATCACGAGGTGCTGAAGAAGACCTCGGAGATCTCGCGCCAGGTCTTCCCGCTGGAAATCGACATCGACAATCCGCGCTGGGACCGCAACATCCTGCGACTGCGGCGCGCGATGGCCGACAGTGCCGCTGCCAAGGCGCGTGGTGGTCTGTCGGGACATGTCGGAAAGACCTGGGCTGGCCTGCGTTCTGCCGCGGCCTTCGCCGGGCTCTACATGATCCCGGTCAAGCAAAACCGGGTGCCCGACAACCCGCGCCTGCAGCCGGCATATTGATATGGCCAACCCCTGGGCCGCCTCGCTCTTTGCCCTCTTCGCCTGGTGGTTCTCTACCGGCGCGATCCTTGTGGTCGTGCGCTATGCTGACCGTCAGGGCCGCGAGGCGCACCTGCGAACGGTGCTTCTGGGGTTGCCGCTGCTGGCCGCCGGCATCTGGGGCTTCCATGTAACCCAGCACCAGACGACGGTGCTGGCGGCCTATCTCGGCTTTCTCTCGGCGCTGGCCGTGTGGGGCTGGATCGAGATGGCGTTCCTATCGGGGATCATCACTGGTCCGAACCGCCATGTCTGCCCGCCCAACGCGACGGAATGGGAGCGGTTCATCCGCGCCTGGGGTACCATCGCCTACCACGAGATGCTCCTGATCGGCACCGTCATCGTTATGGCTTTCGCGGCGGCCGAGGCAGAGCATGGCTTTGGCCTTTGGACGTTCATCGTTCTGTTCTTTGCCCGCGTAAGCGCCAAGCTCAACCTGTTCTTTGGTGTGCGCAAGGTGAACACGGAATTTCTGCCCTCCACTCTGCGCCACCTTCCCAGCCACTTCCGCATCCGACAGATGACTTGGGCCTTTCCGATTTTCGTCACCTTCATCACCCTAACACTTGGTTGCTGGATTGAGCGTCTCTACGCCGCGCGCACTCCGGCCGAGGAGGCGGGCTTCGCGCTGCTCAGCGCGATTACCGCCCTCGCGCTCCTCGAACACTGGCTGATGGTATTGCCACTCCCAGACGAAAAACTATGGCGCTGGATGTTGCCCGCGCCCTCCACCACCCTTGAGACCAGAACGCGAGAGGATGCCCATGGACTTTGATGCCCTGTTCCAGAACCAGCTGGATACCCTGAAGAAGGAAGGCAACTATCGTGTCTTCGCAGAACTTGAACGCGCCTGCGGCCGCTTTCCCCGTGCCCGCAAATACGACGCCGATGGCACCCGAGAGGTGACGGTCTGGTGCTCCAACGACTACCTTGGCATGGGCCAGCACCCCGAGGTGATCCGCGCGATGACGGAAACAGCCGAGACCTGTGGCGCCGGCGCCGGCGGCACGCGCAACATCTCGGGCACCAACCATCACCACCTGCTTCTTGAACGCGAACTCGCCGACCTGCACGGCAAGGATGCAGCACTGCTTTTCACCTCGGGCTATGTCTCGAACTGGGCCGCGCTCGGCACGCTTGGCAGCCGCATCCCGGGCGCGGTGATCCTGTCGGACGCGTCCAACCATGCCTCGATGATCGAGGGCATCCGCCACAGCCGTGCCGACAAAGTGATCTGGCGCCACAACGACCCCGAAGATCTTGAGCGCAAACTCGCCGCTGTCGGCGACCGGCCGAAAATCGTTGCCTTCGAAAGCGTCTATTCGATGGACGGTGACATCGCCCCAATCGCGGAGATCGTCGAGGTCGCGGAAAAGCATGGCGCACTGACCTATCTTGACGAGGTTCACGCGGTAGGTCTCTACGGCCCGCGCGGTGGCGGCATCTCCGAGCAGGAAGGCGTGGCCCACCGCATCAGCCTGATCGAGGGCACGCTCGGCAAGGCCTTCGGCGTCATGGGAGGTTACATCACCGGGTCTGCGTCGCTCTGCGACTTCATCCGCTCTTTTGCTTCGGGCTTCATCTTTACAACGGCCCTCCCCCCGGCCTTGGCCGCGGCGGCCACCGCCTCGATCCGGCACCTCAAGACAAGTCACGCAGAACGTGAGCGGCAGCGCCGTCAGGTCGCCCGGCTGCGCGCCCGGCTGGATGCAATCGGCATTCCGCACCTCCACAATTCCAGCCATATCATCCCGGTGATGATAAAGGATCCGGTCAAATGCCGCGAGATCGCGGACATCTTGATGAATGACTTCGGCATCTATGTTCAACCGATCAACTATCCTACGGTCCCAAAGGGCACCGAGAGGTTGCGCTTCACCCCGTCACCGCTTCACTCCGACGTAGACATAGACCGTCTGGCCGAGGCTCTGGGTGTGCTTTGGGGGCGCTGCGCAGTCTCGAGGGCAATCGCCTGACACCAAAATCGCCGTTCGGATGCGGGCGTTCGGAACGCGGCGGCAAGATGGGCGTCTAAAGGACTTGGTCCAGTGCCTGCATCAAACGGGCCATATCCTCGTCGCTTGTGTGATGTGACACGCTCAGGCGGACGACCCCGTGCCATGAGTTCAGTCCCAATGCCTTCAGGGCGTGGGTAGAACCAAGGTGCCCTGCCCCCACGATGATCCCGCGCTCCGCAAGCGCGTTCGCAAGCACGGGTGCTGGCGTCGCATGGCTGAAGGACACGATGCCCACCCGTGCGCTGACATCGGTCGGGCCGATCAGGCGTACACCATTACGGTGCGCAAGGAAGTCAATCACTGGATCGATCAACCTGCGCTCCCGAGCCAAAGTCAGGTCGAACACGGCAGCCGCTCGTCCGACCGCATCGCGCCCAGCCTTGAAATGTGCATCATAAAGCGCATCGATGTAATCGGCGATACCCGCACAAGCGGCAATCTGGACGTAGTCCGGCGATCCGGGCAGAAGGCGGCGCTGCGAAGGCTGCAAGTCACCGTCGGGACCTTGATAGTGCAAAAGCTCTGCTACCGCGCGGCGGACCACCATCAACCCCACATGCGGCCCGAAAAACTTGTGTGCTGAGATCACATAGATATCCGCCCCAAGACGGCCGACGTTGGGAAGATCATGAGACGCTTGCGCCACGCCGTCCACGCAACTCAGGGCCCCTGCGCGGCGCACCATTTCCGTGATCTCCGCAACGGCGTTCACCTCTCCGACGATACTGGAACTATGCGGGAAACAGACCAAACTGGTCGAGTCGTCCAGTAGCCTTTCAAGAACGTCGGGATCGAGATACCCCGTCGATGGGTTCATCTTCCACTCCAACACGCGGAACCCGAATTCCGCGAGCCTCCACCATGGGCCGGAGTTCGCTTCATGATCCTGATCGGATACGATGATGGTGCTGCCAGGCTTCAGCACGTCCCGTAAGCCCTGAGCAAGCACATACAAATTCGCTGACGTCGAGGGCCCGAAATGGAGCTCATCGACCCGCACGCCCAGAAGCCGCGCGACGCGATCCTCCGCTTCCGCTAGTTCTCGTGTCAACGATCCAGACACTTCGCTCGCCCCGAAAGGCTCAACGGCACGCTCATTGTAGCCGCGGCTAAGACGCCAGGCACAATGACGGGTCGGCAAGGATCTCGCTGCAGAGTCGAAATACGACATCCCCCGTGCCTTGAGGAATGCAAACGACGGAAACTGCGCGCTCACGACATCGCTACGGAGCGTTGGCATAGATTCTCCCGCCGTTTTTTGTATTCCCCACCTCACGTTATAGTGTACGAAGCCAACTCTTCAACAAACCAGCTTTCGTTTTTGCCTATTGAAGCAGCAATCGATGAGCAGCCGAGAAAAGGCGAGGGCGAACGAAAACGCACCGCGCAGTTGTAGGCGGGGATCGTCCAGCAATCGATCCTTCCGTCATCTCCAGTGTTCGGCCTTGGCCCGACGGGGCAGATTTAACCTAGACCCGGCGACACCTCTCGATTTCGTGATTGCATATTTGTGATCCAATTCGTGCTGCGCACGTTTCATCTATTGAAAGCGTTCGGTTCAAAAAAGACGGCAAAGGGAGGATTACATGAAATTTCACGTCGCAATGCTTACGGTCGCAACTTTCGCGGCCATTCCAGCCTTGGCACAGGATGCCGGCGATCCGGCCAAGGGCCAGCAGATTTTCAACCAGTGCAAGGCTTGCCATAGCATTATCGGCACGGACGGCACAGCGATCAACAAGGGCGGAATAATCGGCCCAAACCTGTACGGCGTAGTCGGTCGCCAGGCCGGATCCTATCCGGATTTCAAATACTCCGATGCGATGGTCAAGGCCGGTCAGATGGGCCTGAAATGGAACGAGGCGGACTTCACCAACTACGTCGCCAATCCGCAAGCCTTCCTTACCGACTATACAAAGGACAGCAACGCACATGCGAAAATGGCGTTCCGTTTGACCCATGATGCGGCCAGCGTCTGGAGCTACCTCCAAAGCGTCGGACCCAAACAGTAGCGGGCGCGACCAAGCTGCGTAAAAGTCTGGCCTGCCATCCGGCCCGGCCCGTCACAGCAAGACAGCTAAAGGGGTGCTGTCAGACGAATGCGAACTCGTCTCCAGTTCTCTGAAATGGCAATATCTTAGGCCGTGAAGAGGCCACGCCACTCGGCGAGAGCGGCGGCGCGGGTCTGCTTGAAGACGGGTCGTGACGAGGGGCTGCGCTCCTGGTTGAAATGATTGTGGACCGAGGCGTGGACAGATACGAATTTCTGCAATGTTCGCATCCGCCTGAAACGAAGCATCGCCCTCTCCCGCCTTCGAAATGGCTGGTGCGAGTTCTCAGCCCGGTTGTTGGCCCAGCGGCCCGTTTCCTGGAGATCGGATATTCCAAGTTCCCTCAGCGCCGCGCCGTATGAGCGCATCAGGTCAGTAACAATCTCATCGGTGTAGCCGTGGCGTTTCAGTGATTTCTTCAAGAATTTCAACGCGGCTTTCTTATCGCGCCGCTTCGTCACGAAGCTCTCAAGCACTTCACCCTCGTGATCAACTGCCCGCCACAGGTAATGCAACTCACCGTTGATCTTCACGAAAACTTCGTCGAGGTGCCATCGCCAGTGGCTCGACCGCATCCTCGAAACCCGCCGTTTTCGGATCTCTGCGGCAAACAGCGGACCGAAGCGGTTCCACCAGAACCGCACCGTTTCGTGGCTGATCTCGATGCCGCGCTCATGCAGCAGGTCCTCGACGTTGCGCAGCGACAGCGGGTATCGAACATACATCATCACCGCCAAGCGGATGATTTCGGGCGACGTCTTGAAGTACCGGAACGGGCTGCGTTGGGTCATCCCGCAAGGCTAGGCGACCGACCTGCCCACCTCAACCAACTTTCTTCTGACACTGCCCCCGCAACCAATGCACTCGGGTCCAAACGCGACCGGAGCAGGCCGCAACCACAGCAAAAGGAGGGGTTGATTCCAACATATTCCAAAACGAAACAATCACTTGTCGAGAAATCTGTTCCGACTGGCAGGTCGGACTCATCCGGCTAGCCGATCGCTCAGGTCGACCACGTTACCGACTTCCTTGCCCAGAACAAAACGCCCCCAAGCCACCATCATCGCTCGGCGCCGTTCCACCATGTCGCTGCGTTGGTAGGCCCGCTCGACCTCCGATCCGACTTGGTGCGCAAGAGCCAATTCGGCCATGTCGCGATCAAACCCCTTTTCCGCGGCCCATTGGCGGAATACCGAGCGCATGCCATGTGGAACAGCAGGGCGCTTGTTGCGCGGATCAATGTAGCCATGCGGACCGGTGCCGGGCTCCTGGCCCTCGGCCTTGTCCTGCGCCTCCAGCCTCTCAAGTTCGGATTCCTGCATCCGACGCATAACCGCGCTGATCGACATGTCAGACAGCATGCCGCCGCGCGGGGCCGGAAACACAAGATCCGTTCCTCCCATCCGCGGCAAATTCTTCAGCAGGGCAACGGCTTCATCTGTTAGCGGCACCCGATGCTCACGGCCTGCCTTCATACGAGCTGCGGGCACCGTCCACATCTGCGCCTCAAGCACTATCTCGCCCCACGTCGCGCCGCGCACTTCCCCAGATCGCGCCCCGGTGAGTGTCAGGAAGGCTAGTGCCCTCGCCGACATGCCCTCGCGCCGCCCCAGATCGCACCACCAGCGAGGAACGTCAGCCAGTGCCAATGCCGGGTGATTTTCCTTGATCGTTATCTTGGACGGCTTGGACAGCATTTCCTCAAGATTGCCTCTCCACCGGGCCGGATTGTCGCCAGAGCGATGCCCCGCGACCGTAGCCCATGATAGGATGCCCTCGATGCGCCCCCGAAGGCGACTTGCCGTTTCGGTCTTGCTGGTCCAGATCGGCTCCAGAACGCGCAGCACGTCGCTCATCGTGATTTCGGACACCCGCAGGGCGCCGATCTTCGGCAACGCGTAGGCGTCGAGGGTTGCACGCCACTGCTTCTGATGCTTTTCGCTGGAGAATTCCGCTGACTTCTTCGACAGGTAAGCCTCCATTGCCTCCCTGAATGTTGGCACCCTTGCTGCGGCCAACTTGGCGGCGAGCGGATCGCCTCCGTCATGAGCGAGCTTGCGATTCGCTTCTGCCAGCTTCCGTGCCTCAGCCAGCGACACGTCCGGGAAGCCACCGAGCCCAAGGTCACAACGCTTGCCCCGGATCATCAGTCGCTGGCCCCACCGCTTTGCGCCGTTCGCCTCAACTTTCAGGAACAGGCCGCCACCGTCTAGGTATCTGCCCGGATGCGAAAATGAACGCACCTCGGCAGGTGTCAGCCGCTTCTCCTGATGTTTGCCCTTGGCCTTCGGCATGTTCGCCTCCAATTTCATGGCATTCCGCCCCACATTGCCTTGCGGAACAGGGAGGACAAGTATGGAACTAGTTGGCCTATATGTCTATGGTAAAAAAGGATAAAGATGACCTCCCTGGAATAGGATGGAACAATATATGGCTGCCTGTCTCTCCGCCATCTTTCTATACGAGCCATTACAGAGATTTGTTTTTTTCTTGGGCTTTTATAAACCTGAGCTACTCCCCGCCGTTTGGACAGTTTCCGGGATGATTTAAGCTACTCTCTGCCCCTGCAGGTCGGGTTCGATCTGGCTGAAATAGATCGCGGCGGGCGGCTGTCCGCAATGGGCGGCATGAGGCGCTGGTGGTTGTAGAAGGTGATCCAGCGCGCGACGCCGGCCTTGGACTGTGATCCGGTCTCCCAACTGTGGTATCTCGGTGGACTCTTCACGCGGAACAAAGGTTTCGATGAAGGTGACGCTCCGGTCGACCGCTTGCGGAAAGCACCGCTGCCGGATGTCAGCGGCCTTGGCGCTTGTCATCGGCCAACCGCGGTAACGCGCATCGGCTGGGCGGTACCGTTTCAACGAGAAATCCGATACGGACATTTCGCTGCGCGCAATGCCGCTTCATGGTCCCGTGGTTGCCTGCGGCGGGCCTGGGCCAAGCCGATGTCCCTGCAAGGGGTGACGGATTGTCAGCCTTGACAAGCCGCGCCTGAGATCCGCGCCCAAGCCATTTCGATTTATCCGATCCGGAGAAATCAATCAGCTATCGGCCGAGATAGTTTGTTACGTCTTGTCCTGTAGGTCCGTCCGGTTTCGCGCCACGCGAAGGACGGGCCGATGCAGCGGGGAGGCTGCGTTGTGGGGGTGAACAGCTGGAATTGCATCAGCAATTCAAGCCGGCAGGTATCTGAAGGTGCCGTAGCAACACCCAATCTGGCTTCCCCGGAGCGAAGATGAGAATGGAAAGTTCTGGCATATGAGCAAAGAAAACATTGCATTGGTCGTCGGGGCGACGGGGCTCTCGGGCAGCTACACCGGCCGCTACCTGAAGGAGCAGGGCTGGACGGTGGTCACCCTGTCGCGCGGGGCCGCTGACCTGCCCTGGTCCGACCGCCACATCGCGGCCGACCTTGAAGATGGCCCCGCTAGCCTTGCCGCGCTGAAGGCTGTCTCTGATGTCCGCCATGTCTTCTTCTGCACGTGGTCGCGCCAGAAAGACGAGGCCGAGAATGTCCGCGTCAATGCCCTGATGATCCGCAACCTTTTCGAAGGTCTGGCCGAGGCGCCGATCAAGCATGCGGCGCTGGTCACCGGCTTGAAGCACTACCTCGGGTCGTTTGACGACTATGCCAAGGTCAAACCCTACACCCCGTTCCTGGAAAGCAGCCCGCGTCTGCCGGGGTTGAACTTCTATTACGCACAGGAAGATGTGCTGTTCGAATATGCCGCCAAACGTGGCTTCACCTGGACGGTTCACCGCCCGCATACGATGATCGGCCTGGTCATCGGAAATGCGATGAACATGGCGGTGACGCTGGCCGTCTATGCCTCGATCTGCAAGCACACGGGGCGGGCTTTCACCTTTCCGGGCTCACCCGAACAATACGGTGCCGTGGCTGACGTGACCGACGCACGCATTCTGGCCAAGCAGTTGCACTGGGCCGCGACGACCGAGGGCGCGCAGAACACGCCCTTCAACACGGTCAACGGCGACCTGTTCCGCTGGACCTGGCTTTGGGCGCAGATCGCGAGCTACTTCGGTCTGGCCGTCGGCGACTACCCCGGCCACCCGGTGCCGCTGGAAACCCAGATGGCCGATGCGCCCGCGATCTGGGCGGAGATCGTCGCCAGGCACGGGTTGCAGGACATTCCGGTCGGCAAGCTGGCCTCTTGGTGGCACTCGGATGCCGATCTGGGCCGCACGCTGGAGTGTTTCACCGACATGACCAACAGCCGAACGCTGGGTTTCAGTGCCTATCAGCAGACCAGCCACAGCTTCTTTGACGTTTTCGACGAGCTACGCGCGCGTCAGATCATCCCTTCCTGAGCGGAAAGCATCCCATGCACTATGTCATCCACTGCCTTGACCATGAAGGCGCTGTCCAGAAGCGGCTGGACCATTACGAGGCGCACAAGGCCTATCTTGGCGCCGCCAGGATGAAGACCGTGATTTCGGGGCCGCTCATGGCCGACGATGAGGTCACGATGATCGGGAGCTGCTTCGTCGTCGAGGCCGCGTCGCTGGCTGAGGTTCAGGCATTCAACCAGGCGGATCCTTTCTTCAAGGCAGCCCTCTGGGCCAGCATCTCGATCCGTCCATTCCTCAAGCGTGTGGACAACCGGTCATGAGCGCGCCGGTCGGAATCGCCCTGATCGGTCTTGGCTGGTGGGGCAAGAAGATGCTCAGCGTGCTGGCCGCAGCCCCCGCCGACATTCGCGTGGTGCGGGCGGTGGAGCCGAATGTGGACTCCGTTTCGGCCCTCTGTTCAGAGCGTGGCATCCCGCTCTCTGCCAACTATTCTGACGCGTTGAACGACCCGGCAGTCGAGGCGGTGGTGCTTGCAACGCCGCATTCGCTGCATGGTGCCCAGATCGAGGCGGCTGTGGCGGCGGGCAAGCATGTCTTCTGCGAAAAGCCCCTCGCTCTGACCAAGGCAGGCGCCGAGAGGTCGGTGGGGCTGTGCAAGGCGGCGGGGCTCGTGCTGGGCATGGGCCACGAACGCCGCTGGGAGCCGCCGATTGCCGAGATGCTGGCCAAGGCCGATGCGGGCATCTTGGGGCGGTTGCATCAAATCGAGGCGAACTTCAGCCATGACAAGTTCCTGAGCCTGGACCGTGACAACTGGCGACTGAAAGCAGATCAAGCCCCGGCGGGCGGCATGACGGCCACCGGGATTCACCTGCTGGACCTGTCGGTGCGGCTGCTGGGACAAGCGGAAAGTGTCCTTTGCATCTGCGAAACGCTGTCCTCTGATCTGCCCAACGGCGACACGGTGGCGGCCTACATCAAGTTCAAGGGCGGTGGCACGTCCTACGTCTCGGCCTCACTGGCCAATCCGTTCATGTCGCGCTTCACGGTCTATGGCTCGAAAGGCTGGATCGACATCCGCGACAAGGCGCATGTTGAAAGCCCGGATGGCTGGATCGTGACTTCGGCCATGGCGGGCGGGCCGATCACCACGGTGGAAATCCCGCCGGCAGAGCCGGTGAAGGACAACCTTGTGTCCTTTGCGCGCGCGGTCCGGGGCAGCGAAACCTATCCGATCACCGCGGCCCATCTGGTTGATAACATTGCCTTGTTGGAGGCGGTCTTCGCCTCTGCCCTGTCGGGCAAAATCGAAACCGTGGCCTGAGGAGACACCGATGAAAGCCCTGATCTTCGACGAACCCAAAAAGCCCGTCGTCACCCAAGTCCAGATGCCAGAGATCACCGAGAACGAGGTGATGATCCGCTCCAGCCGCGTCGGCATCTGCCATTCGGATTACGAACTCTTGGCCGGGCAATACATCATCCCGATCAGCTACCCCGTCACCCCAGGCCACGAATGGGTCGGCGAAGTGGTCGAGGTCGGCAAGAATGTGAAGGGTCTGTCGAGGGGCGATCGGGTCGTCGGCGAATGCGTGATCAAGACGCCGGAGCGGATTCACCACTTCGGCTTCTCGATGGATGGGGCCGACCGAGAATTCTTTGCGGCGCGCCCCGAATGGCTGCACAAGCTGCCAGACGCGGTGAACGATGCCAAGGGTGCCCTGATCGAGCCGTTTACCTGCGGCTACTATGCCGTGATGCGGCATGGCGGGGTCAATGCGGCCGATACCGTGGTGATCTCGGGAGGTGGCACGATTGGCCTCGTCTCGGCAGCCGCAGCGATCGGGATGGGCGCGCGGGTGATCGTCGTCGATCCGGTGCCGCTAAGGCGCGATATTGCCCAGCGGCTCGGGGCGGATGCGACGGTGGACCCTTCTGCGGGCAACCCCATTGAGGCGGTGCAGGACCTGACGAAGGGGGGTGCCGATCTGGTGGTGGAATGCGCGGGCCATGCCTCGTCGCTGGCCAATGTCTTTGACTACGCTAGGGCCGAGGGCAAGGTGTCCATGGTCGGGATCAACATCGGCCAGAAGTTCCCTGTGGAACTGGGCAAGATCCAGATCAAGGACCTGACGGTGCGCGGCTGCATCGGCTCGCCCAACGTCTGGCCCGCCGCGATCCGCTTTCTGGAAAAGACCGGCATCGACCTCAGCCCGATCCAGACCCATCACTTCAAACTGGACGATGCCTTGCAGGCGCTGGAACTGGGCAAGAACCCGCAGGCGGCCGTCAAGGTCACCCTGCAGATCGCCTGAGCGACAGGCCATGGCACAAGCCCCGCGCAAACAGCCCAGACAAGTCTCGCGCTTTGCCCTGGCGAAGGGGTTTGTCACGGTTGTCATCTCCCTCATCGTGCTGATCGGGCTGTGCTTTGCCTTTGCGCCCTCCAGCGTGGCGGCGGGCGCGCTGGCCGGCAGCCTGCCGTTTGCGGCAATCCTGATGATCGTCGGGCTGGGCCAGATGCTGGTGGTGCAGCAGGGCGGGTTCGACCTGTCGGTGGCAGGGGGAGTGTCCCTTTCAGTGGTTCTCGCCACGCATTACCCGGCAGGAGACAATGCGCAACTGCTGCCCGCCGTGCTGATCGCCTATGCCTGCGCGGCGGGGGCTGGACTGGCGAACGGGCTCCTGGTCGGCTTTGCGCGGCTCAATGCCATTGTCGCCACGATCGGGATGAATGCGTTGATCTACGGTGCGGTCTTCGCCACGTCTGGCGGGGTGCCCCGGATCACGACGACACTTCTGGCGCAGATCGCCGGTGGCGACAGTTTCGGTCTGGGGCACTCGGTCTGGATCGCCCTGGGCATCCTGATCGTCACCGTCTTTGCGATGAAGAAAACCCTCTGGGGCCGCCGGTTCGAGGCGATCGGGGCCAACCCTCTCGCCGCCACCTCCATCGGGCTGAATGTGCGGCGGCATCAGATGATGGCCTATGTTCTGGCGCAACTTTACTATTGCTCTGCGGGGCTGCTGATCGCCGGGATCACCACCCAGCCGACCGCCTTTCAGGGCGACAGTCTGCTCTTGCCTTCGGTCGCGGTGGTTGTCTTGGGCGGAACGTCCTTGTTGGGAGGCCGGGGCTTTCCGATCTCCACCGCCATCGCCGCACTTTTCCTCAATCAACTGAGCCAGTTCGCCTTCGCCGTCGGCGTGCCCTACTCGGCCCAGACCATAATTCAGGCGCTCGCGCTTGGGTTGGGCATTGGGATCTATTCGATCCGCCTGCCCAGTTTTCTCAACAATATCAACAAACTGCAAAATCGGGAGGAAGAAGATGAAGCTATCGTATCTTAAGGGGTCGCTTGCCCTTGCCGCATCGGTGCTGTGCCTCGCAGGTTCGGCCGCACTGGCGGATACCCCGTCGTGGTGTGGCCCGAAAAAGGCCTCGCTGGCGCTACTGGACGGCTTTGGCGGCAACAGCTGGCGTTTGGTGACGACGGCCTCGGGCGCGGCAGAAGCGGCCCTTTGCCCGTCGATCACCGACTACCAATATGCCGACGGTCAAGGCAACACCCAGAAAGCGATCTCGGACATCAAGAGCTTTGCCGCCAAGGGCGTCAACGCGCTTGTGGTCTTTGGCGACGCCGGTCCTGCGGTTCTGCCGGCGCTGAAGGCGGCCACTGCCGCAGGCGCCATCGTGGTTCCCTACCGGGTCGACGTCGGTGGCGTGGCGGGCAAGGACTATACCAAGTTCATCGGCTCGTCCTTCAAGGATGATGGCATCAGTTGGGGCAACTGGATCAAGGGCATCCTGCCGGATGGCGGCAACGTGCTTTTCCTGTCCGGTCCCGCGGGCAACAGCCAGGGGTTGGACGAATTGGCTGGCATGAAATCCGTGCTGGACACGAAGTACAAGTTCATCAACCCGGAACCTTTCGACGTCACCAACTGGGACCCGTCTTTGACCCAGCAGGTTCTGTCGGCCGAGATTGCCAAGAACGACAAGATCGACGTCATCGTGTCGGACTTCGGGCCGTCGCTGGTCGGCGCCCTGCCGGTGTTCAAGAAGTTCAACCGCTCGATCCCGGCGCTGGCAACCTCTGACGGCAATTCCCTGGGCTGCTTCTGGACCGACAACGTCAAGGACAACCCGGACTTCAAACTGTTCACCGTGGCCACCGGCAATGACAACGTCCGTCTGGCCGTGCAATGGGCCGTGGCCGAGGCGACGGGCGGCACGCTGCCGACCGCGGAAATCTTCAAGGCTCCGGTCTTCGAAAACTCGGTAACCGGCAAGCCGAGCCCCGTGCAGTGCCGCAAGGACCTGCCCGGGTCGATCTACCTCTCGGCGGTGATGTCGGGCGATGATCAGGCCAAGGCCGTCAACAAGTAAGACCTTGCGGCCCCGGGTCGGGCATCCGGGGCCGCGATGCCAAAAGGTGGACGCAAAATGCGGGATACGGCTGTGCCTGTAGAACACGAGAATGAGACGGGTGCGGTGATCCTGAAGCTGTCGGGCATCTCGAAGTTCTATGCGCGCATCGCGGCACTCAGCGATGTCAACGTCACCTTCAACGCCGGCGAGGTTCACGCCATTCTCGGCGAGAATGGCGCGGGCAAGTCGACCCTGATGAATATCATCGCGGGCGCAGTGCGTCCGCAGTTCGGCACGATTGAATTCGAGGGCCGCGCGGTGACCAACATGTCACCCGAGGTGGCGGCCCATCTGGGGATTGCAATTTCCTATCAGCATCCAGCCATTCTGGATGATCTTTCGGTGCTGGAAAACCTGAGGGTCTCCCTGCCGGACGCCGTCTTTGCGGGCGCAAATCCGCGCAGCGTGGCACAGGCGATGCTGGATCAGGTTGGCCTCGCGGTATCTTTGACGGCTCGAAGCGACCTTCTGACCGTAGCGCAAAAGCAGTTGCTGGAGATTGCCAAGGCCCTGGCGATCCACCCGAAAGTCCTGATCCTTGACGAGCCGACGGCTTCGCTGGACCAGGACGCAACCGACATGCTTTTCGCCCGCATCCGCGACGTGGTGAAGGCCGGAACCGCCGTCATCTACATCACGCACCGGCTGGCTGAACTGCGCCAGATCGCCCAACGGGTGACGGTGCTGCGCGATGGCCGCCTGCGGGGCAGCGCCTTGGTCCGCGATGTCAGCGACCACGACCTTTTGGGCATGATCGTGGGCCGCAGTCTTGGCTCGGCCTTCCCGCCCAAGGCCAAGGGCGCGGGCGAGGTGAACCTCACAGTCACCAGCCTGACAGGGCAGCAGTTCAGCGGCGTCAGCTTCACGATGGCCAAGGGCGAGATCCTTGGCGTTGCGGGGGTCGCGGGCAATGGGCAGGCAGAACTGATGCGGGCACTGGCGGGATTGCAGCCCTCCAAGGGCGAGGTGCGGCTTGCCGGCCAGCCACTGTCGAACAAGGATCTGATGCGGAAAGCGACCTTCATGCCCTCGGACCGCCTTGCCGAGGGGCTGGCGGGTGGGCTGACAATCCGGGAAAATGCCGCGATCTCGGCGCTTGGCACGTTCAGCAGGTTCGGCATCGTCAACCGCACGGCCGAGATGGCGCAGGTCTCTGACACCTTCCGAGCGCTGGCGGTGAAGGCGCCCAGCATGGAGGCGGCAGTCAAGTCATTGTCGGGCGGCAATCAGCAAAAGGTCGTCTTGGCCCGGGCGCTGCTGTCCGAGCCCGCCCTGATCGTGGCGGATGAGCCGACGCAGGGCGTCGACGTGGGGGCGCGATCTGAAATCTACCGGATCTTGCGCGAGGTTTCGGCCAAGGGAATTCCGGTCATCGTCAACTCCTCGGACGCCGCGGAACTGGAGGGGCTTTGCGACAAGGTGATCGTGATGTCGCGTGGTCAGGTGGTGGAGACGCTGACCGGCGATCACGTCGACGAGGCGCGGATCGTGGCGGCGGCCGTTTCGGCGATGACCCATGTCGACCGCGCGGAAAGCCTGCAGCCAAGGAAAAGGGCCATCGGGTGGCGCCAATTCGTGCAAAGCGACAACGCCCCCGCGGTACCCTTGTCGCTGGTGATGGTCCTGCTTGCACTTTACGGCTTCAGCCAGAATTCACATTTTCTTTCCTCTTTCAACGTCGGCAATATCCTGATGCTGGCGACGGCTTTGGGCTTCATCGCGCTGGGCCAGACGGTGGCGATGCTTCTGGCGGGGATTGATCTGTCGGTCGGACCCCTGGCGGGATTTCTGGTGGTGGTGGCGTCGTTCTTCATCACCGAAGGGCAGACGCCGGGCGTGATGGCCATGGGCTTTGCCCTGATGGTCGGGTTGGCCGTGGTGGTGGGGCTCGTCAACGGGCTCTTGATCCGCTTTGCCAGCTTCACGCCGATTGCCGCGACGCTCGCCATGTATATCGGCCTTCAGGGATGCAGCTTCATCCTGAGGGACAGCCCCGGCGGCTATATCGACGCTGCCGTCGTGGAGTGGATCAACTGGCAGATCGGGCCGATCCCGGTGGCTTTCGTCCTGCTGACGGGGCTGGCCTTGGCGGCGGAATACGTGCTGCGCAATTGCCGCATCGGGTGGCAACTGCGCGCCACCGGGTCGAACGAAGACTCGGCCCGCAGGATCGGGTTGCGCATCGACCGGACCTTTGTGGCAGGCTATGTCACCAGCGCCTTGCTGACCGTGCTTGGCGCGGTGATGCTGATGGCGCAGATCGGCGTCGGCGACCCGGCGCAGGGGGCCAATTACACGCTGGCCAGCATCACCGCGGTGGTTCTGGGTGGCACCAGCCTGCGCGGCGGGCGCGGCACTTTCATCGGCACGGTGATGGGCGCCATGCTGCTGACGGAGGTGTTGAACGCGGTTTCTTTCCTTGGGCTGTCGCAGACCTATCAATACGTCTTTCAGGGCGCGCTGATCCTTGTGGCCGCGCTGATCTACGCCACCGTCCGCGGAGGTGCTGCCGCGAAATAACCCTCTGCTCGGCGCTTTTGGGGGCTCGAAGGTTCAAACCGATACGCGCCCCTTGATGCAACGGTAGGCAGAGGCTTCGGCATCGGCCAATGCGCGCTTGGCGGACTTGCCTTCGAAGACGGCGGCGTAGATTTCGGCGCCCAGGATGCGCTCGATCTCCACATATTCCGGCAGCGGAGGCCGCGACCATGTGTTCAATTCGTTTCGACGCGCCATGCGGTCGATGAAGCTCACGATGGGGGACGAGGCGAGCGCCTCGGGGTCGGCACAGACGGAAAAGCGCGGGGCCACGGGGAAGCCGTTGCGCACATGGGCCTTCATCGCTTCGGGTGAGGCCATCCAGGCAATCGCGTTCAGGATCTCGCGCTTGTGTTCCAGGGCGACATATGTCGGGATTGTCAGCAGGAAGCCACCGACAGGCGCCGTCACCTGCCGCCCTTTCAACACGGGCGGTGTCAGGTAAGCCACACGGCGTTTGACCTTGGAACTCAGCTCATGTTCCAGCCGTGCCGCGCGCATGGTCCAGGAATAGCTCATCGCGGCCGAGCCCGACATGAAGCATTCCAGATTGCGGTCGGCGTCGAAAGTCTCCACCCCCGGCGGCGAGACTTCCACCAGTTGACGCATGTATTCGAGCGCAGCCAGACCTTCCTCGCTGTTGATCCGCAGTTTGAGATTGCGGGTGTCGAAACTGTCCAGCCAGTTTTCCGTCTTGCGCGGGATGTCGATGACAGAGCCCTGCGATGAGGCCAGGAAGAACATGAAGGCATGGGCGATCGTCATGCCCCGCGCCCCGTTCCACGAGATGCCATATTGCTCTTTGTCCGGCCGATGCAGGGCTCGGGCGGCGGCAATCGTCTCATCAAAGGTGCGCGGATAGCTGAGGCCCGCCGCCTCGAAAAGATCGCGCCGGGCGGTCAGGATTTCGACGGTGCAATAGATGGGGATGCCGTATTGCTGGCCTTTCCAGCGGCCGGTGTTCCAGACCGAGGGGTGAAAGTCCAACGGGTTGATCGGCGCCTGTGGCAGCACATCATCCAGCGAGGCCAAGAGCCCGGCATCCGCAAAGCGCCCAAGCCAGGGCATGTTGACCGCCACCACGTCGTAAGCCGTGGCAGGGTCGCTCAACGCCACCTCGGCCTGGGTATAGAGTTCGGGCAGATGGCGCAGGTCAAAGCTGCTCTTGCGGCCGATGTCATTGCGGAAATCCGACCACATATTGCGCATCGAGGCGAAGTAATTGTCGTCATGCAGCAGGAACCGCAGGTTGCGCAGTGCCGAAGAGCTGATGTCCGTCCCCTGCAGCGGCGAGATGATATGGGCGGCAAAATAGGACCCGCCGAAGTAGTACTCCTCGGTCTCGCTGCCCGATCGCAGGCCGAAGGTCTTTGCCAGTTGCGCCTTCACCTGAGCGGCATAGTCGATGAAATGCGCCAGAAGGTCGTCGGAGGGAGCCAGGAAGGTCGTCTTATGCCTCGGCCCGCGCGGCACGCGAACGATCATCCCATCCTCGATGAGCCTCGAGATCAGACGGTTCGCCGTGCCCCAACTGGCCTGTGAAAGCTCTGCCAGTGTGGACAGGTCAACTGAGCGTTGCTGGATATGGCTGTCCACCAGTTCCAGCACGATGTTCCAATAGGGATCGGATTTCGCGCCCGGAAAGCTGGCGTCGAACGGCTGGCGGATCTTACGCAGAAAGTCGATCACCCGGCTGAGTTCGTGATCCGAGAGCTTTCCTGTGTTGCGTGTCATTGCCGTCCTTAAGTGCCGTCGGCCAGCCGGCCCGCCACCCGCATCCAATCGAACAGCGAGAAGAAATCCTGTTCGGAATATCCCGCGTTCGAGGCCGCTGTATACTGCTGCAGGATCATGTTGGCCACAAACATCGGTACCTGCTTGTTGCGCCCCGCCTCGGTGATCAGGGTGAAGTCCTTGATCATCTGCGTGACGGAAAAGGCTGGCGCGAAGTCCATCTGGGCGATCATCTCCTGCTTGTAGGCGATCAGTGGCGAGGCGACGGCGCTTTCGGCGATCACCTCCATCATCTGCCCCGGCGTCAGACCTCCGCGTTCGCCCAGAACCAGCGCTTCCCCCAGGATCGAAGAGGTGGCCCCGACCAGCGTGTTCAGAACCAGCTTCATGTAACGCGCCTCTTCCCCTTGCCCGAGGTAGAACTTCCGCACGGCCAGCAGGTCGAGCAAAGGCGACGCCGCCTCCCATGCCGCCATGTCACCTGATGCAAGGGCTGTCAGCTTGCCCGACCGCGCCAATACCGTACTGCCGGAAATCGGGCAGCGCAGATAGGCGACGCCGCGCCGCGCCAGGGTGCGCGCAACGCGTTCGGACAGTTGAGGGGACACCGTGCTCATCTCGACAAGTACCGTCCCTGCCCCAATCTGACCGACCAGACCGCTGCCATCCTGGGCATCGTCGATCAGATCGGCCAGGACCGCATCGTTCGGGATGGTCACGAAGATCATGCCGCAGCGCTGCGCCAGATCGCCCGCCGTAGTCGAAACCTGCGCGCCACGCGCCACCAGGGAGGCGCGGTTTTCGGCCACCGGGTCGCAGATGGTCAGCTTGTGCCCCGCCTCGATCAGCCGTGTCGCCATTGGATTGCCCATCTTGCCGACGCCGATCCAGCCGATTCCAGGGGGAGTTGTCTGAGATGTGGTCACGCTGGCGTCTCCGAAACAAACTGCGGCAGGGGGACGATAGCCCGGTGTTCGAAGCTGCTATGCGGGAGAATCATCCGGAATGGATAAAAATGACTGCCCGGCAGCCGTGGCGCTTTGTTATTCAGGGTCGACTATGGAAATCATCCGGCCTGACCGGCAGATTTCGCCCCCCTGAACCGACGAGGATGAGATGAGAGCTGTCCGTTTTCACGCTGCCCGCGATATTCGGGTTGAGGATGTCGCGCCGCCCTCTGCCACCCTGGCGCCCGATGATGTCCTGATCGAGCCCTTCGTCACCGGCATTTGCGGGACCGACCTGCACGAATATCTCGCGGGTCCCATCGTCACCCCGCAGACCCCGCATGTCTACACCGGCGCCACCAACCCGCAGATTCTGGGGCATGAGTTTTCGGCCCGGGTGAAGAACGTCGGGTCTGCCGTCAGCCACGTGAAGGCCGGCGACCGCATCTCGATCCAGCCGCTGCTGTTTCCACGCGATGATTACTTCGGCAAGCGCGGGCTTTATCACCTGTCACCCAAGATGGGCTGTGTGGGCCTGTCGTGGAAATGGGGCGGCATGGCCGAACTGGCCGTCATCAAGGACTACAACGCCCAGCCGATCCCGGACAGTCTCACGGATGAACAGGGTGCGATGATCGAGCCTGCGGCGGTCGCGATGTACGGCGTGGACCGTGGCGGCGTGGCGGCAGGCTCTACGGTGCTGGTCTCCGGCGCGGGGCCCATCGGAGCGCTGACCGTTCTCGCCGCCAGGGCCGCCGGCGCTTCGGTGATCATCGTCTCGGAACCCAACCCGAACCGCCGCCGGATCATTGCGGAGATCGCGCCCTATGCCGTGGTGGTCGATCCCAAGACGCAAAACCTGCTGGAGGTGGTGCGTGACCTGACCGAAGAGGGCGTCGGCGTCGACGTGGCGCTTGAATGTGTGGGCCTTGAGGCCTCGCTGAATGCCTGCGTCGATGCGGTGCGCCGGGCGGGCCGCGTGGTGCAGGTGGGTCTGCACATCAAGCGCGCCTCGATCGACGCGATGCAATGGGCGCTCAAGGACATCACGGTCGAGGCGACCTGGTGCTACCCGGTTCAGGTCTGGCCCCGAATTGCCCGCCTGATCGCCTCGGGCAGCTTCCCGGTGGAAAAGGTCATCACCGCCCGGATTGACGCCGCCGATGTGGTGGCCAAGGGCTTCGAGGCGCTGCTCGACCCTTCGGGCCAACACCTGAAGATTCTCGTCCGCACCTGAGGCAGAGGGGGTGTCCGGACACCGTCATTCAGGCAAGTATACTCCGCGTGGGTGCGGGTGAGACACCCCCCGCCTGGCGACTTGCCAACCTGCCTCCCCGATCGAACGGAACCGCCATGACCGCATCCCTTTTCCAGCCTGAGTTTGCCTATACCTCGGTGCCGCAGCGTGTGGTTTTCGCCTCCGGAGCGCAGGAAAAGGTGCCGGCAGAAGTTGCTGCCCTTGGGCGTGGCCGCGCGCTCGTGCTCACGACACCGGGTCAGGCGGCGGCAGGGGAAAATCTGCTTGCCACGCTCGGCGCCATGGGGGCTGGCCATTTCGCCGGCGCCACGATGCATACACCGGTTGACGTGACCGATCGCGCGCTTGGGTATCTGCACGACCTGCAGGCCGATTGTCTTGTGGCCATTGGCGGCGGCTCCACAACCGGGCTTTCCAAGGCCCTGGCCCTGCGCACCGGCTTGCCCCAGATCGTGATCCCCACTTCATTCGCGGGCTCCGAGGCGACCCCGATCCTTGGCCAGACCGAAGCGGGCCGCAAAACCACCCTGACCGACCCCCGCGTGCGGCCGACGGTGATCTTGTATGACGTGACCCTCGTCCGCTCGCTGCCGCCGCATCTGGTGGTGTCCAGCGGCATGAATGCGATAGCCCACGCGGTCGAGGGGCTTTATGCCCGCGACCGCAACCCGATCTCTTCTCTCATGGCGCTGGAGGGCGTTCGGGCGCTGGCCCATGCCCTGCCCAACCTGACCTCTGGCACCCCGCAGGACGATGACTGGGGCGAAGCGCTCTACGGCGCCTGGCTCTGCGGCACGGTTCTCGGCCAGGTCGGAATGGCGCTGCACCACAAGCTGTGCCACGCCCTCGGCGGCGGCTTCAACCTGCCCCATGCCGAGACCCATGCGGTCATCCTGCCTCATGCCGTGGCTTATATCGAACCCGCCGTGCCTGACCTGCTGCGTGCGGTGGCCGAGATCTTCGGCACCGCCACGGCCTATGAGGGTCTCTCGGCCTTTGCGTCCCGTATTGGCGCCCCTACCCGACTGTCAGATCTTGGCCTGACCGCGAAGGACCTGCCCCGCGCCCTCGATCTGGCCACAGCGAACCCTTACTGGAACCCGCGCCCTGTTGAACGCGAGGCCATCGCAGCCCTTCTGGCCCGCGCCCTTGCGGGTGATCCTGCCCAACCTTAGGAGCCCGACAATGCCAGCCCACGGCACCTTCAGCGAAGCTACTTCCGCCGAAACCGTCAACGCCCGCCACGCGGCCTGCACCAATCCAAGGCTTGCAGAGGTGATGTCCGCCCTTGTCCGCCACCTGCACGACTTTGCCAAAGAGGTGCACCTGACCCAGGCGGAGTGGGATCTTGCCATCGGGTTTCTGACCAGAACCGGCCAGATCTGTTCGGCGGAGCGGCAGGAGTTCATCTTGCTGTCCGATGTCCTCGGCTTTTCCATGCTGGTCGATGCCATCAACAACCGCCGACCGGAGGCGGCGACGGAAAACACGGTCTTCGGTCCATTCCACGTTCAGGGCGCGCCGAGGCGCGCGATGGGCGACAACATCTGCCTTGATGGCAAGGGCGAAAGCTGCCTGTTCGAAGGACAGGTCGTGGACCTGAACGGTGCCCCCATCGCCGGGGCCACGGTGGATGTCTGGTCCGACAATGCCGATGGGTATTATGACGTGCAGCAGCCCGGGCTTCAGCCCGAGGGCAACAACCGGGGTACCTTTGTGACCGGAAGAGACGGGCATTATGCCTTCAAAGGGATCAAGCCGGTCAGCTATCCGATCCCGGATGACGGCCCGGTCGGCCAGATGCTGGCCCAGCTTGGTCGCCATCCCTACCGCCCGGCCCATATGCACTACCTGATCACCGCGCCCGGGTTTCAGCGTCTTGTCACCCATACCTTCGTCGGCGGCGATGAATACCTGTCCTCGGACTCGGTGTTCGGGGTCAAAGCCTCGCTGATCGCGCCCTACGAGCGGCTTGAGGGGCAAGAGACGCTTTGGCGTTCTCCCTTTACCTTCGTTTTGGCCCCGGCCTGAGGCGGCCACGATGCCCAACGTAAAGATCTATGTGGACGAAGTGCTGCTGCCCGGCTGCCGTTCCGGATTGGTTGGTGCATTGATCCCCCTGCGCACCATGCTTTGCGAGGCGTTGAAGGTCGACGTGGCTGCCTGTCAGTTTGCGATCCTGCCGGTCGTGGCGATGCCCGATCTGCCGCGCGTGAATGTTGAATTGCAGATCCTTCCCCACCCTGCCCGCACCCGCGAACTGCTGACCTCGGTTGCGGCGCGGGTCCGCTCACAGATCGGTTCCGTCACGGGCACACACACCGCCGTCCGCATCACCACGCTGGTGCCTGAGGCCTACATCGCCCTCAAATAGCCACCCGCCCATTCAGGAGAGCTGCGTTGACCCTTCCCAAGACAAACCCGCGCATCGCCTTTCTGGGGACCGGCGCACAAGGGGCCTCGATCGCCACCGACTTTGCCCTCGCCGGGCTGGACGTGACCTTCATCGACCAATGGCCCGACCATGTGGAGGCCATTCGCGCGGGCGGCATTACCGTCAACCTGCCGACCCGGCAGATTCACGCGACGGTCCCGGCGCTGCATCTGTGCGAAGTGGCTGAGCTGAAACAGCCCTTCGACCTCGTCTTCCTGGTGGTCAAGGCCTATGACACCCGTTGGGCCTGCGAGTTGATCAAGCCGGTGCTGGCATCTGACGGTTTCATCGTGGGCTTGCAGAACGGCATGACGCATGAAGACATCGCCTCCATCGTCGGGCGCCATCGCACCATTGGCGCGGTGATCGAGATCGCTTCCAACATGTGGCTGCCGGGCGTCACCAACCGGCAAAACGACCATGATGAAAGCTGGTTCGCGATGGGCGCGCTGGACCCCGCCCAGATCGACCGCGTCGAAGCCGTGGCAGACCTGCTGCGCCATTCCGGCACGGTCGTGGTAACCGACGACATCCACTCGGCCAAATGGATGAAGCTGGTGGTCAATGCGGCTGAATTGATCCCCTCTGCCATCATCAACACCGCCCTGAACGATGCCGCCCGCGCGCCGGGCATGCTCGAGGTGATGCGCACGGCCGGATATGAAGCGATGCAGGCCGCCCTCGCCGATGGCGCCACCATTGTGCCGATCATCGGCATGCCACCGGTGATGAGCAACGATCCCGAACGCTATGTCGACCAGATCTTCGAGAAGGTGCTGCAAACCTTCTCGCGCGAGGACACGCTGACCTGCTCGCTCCAGGACTGGCGCAAGGGACGCCGGGCCGAGATTGCCGATGTGAACGGTCTGGTCGTCGACGTCCTTGAACGCCAGGGCCGTGACGCGCCGATGAACCGCCGCGTCGTCGAAATCGCCCTCGAGATCGAGGCGGGACGGCTGGAGGCCAGGCCCGACAACGCCGCCCTGCTGATCGAGGCATTGACGGCCACATCCGGAGTTTGAAACATCACCACGGGGAAAAGCCCCGTGTCTGAACACCTGACCGTCATTGCGCATCTCCGCGCCCTGAATGGCCAGATCGAGGAAACCCGTGCCGTTCTGACCGCCTTGATCGCCCCCACCCGCGCCGAGCCGGGCTGTGTCGGAGACCTTCGTCTTGACCAGATCACCGCCACGCAGCTTGCTGTCGATCGCCAGATCGAAGAGCGCCAGGTCTCGATGGTTGTCGGCCCGCTCAGGGTCGAACCCTGATCGCCCAGGCGTGTTTCGGTTTGAGCGGTCGCTTCTGTCCCGCGATGCGGCCTTTATTCGAGGTGGGGCGAGTGCGCGAATGGCCGGTAATTTTGGTGTTCGCATGACTGATCCTCCGATCCGCCATGCTGGTCTTCTGGAACGAGAAAATCAGGAATGCGGAAACGCAGGAACGATGACGTCGGGCCCGAAGGCACGCGTGGCGCTGGAAGCCGTGAAGGGCGAGCGGGACTGGTTCACGCGCAGGGTTCCGGCCCGGTCCATCTCGAAAAAGCTGGAGCCCGATTTTTGCGTTGAGGCGCGCCCGGGATCATGAACACGGATCAAGGTAACCGGTTCACCTCTTTTTTCTGGATCGACAGGCTGAAACGGACCGGCAGGCGCAGGCAGTAGCTCAATACACCCCAAAAACTGTCCAGGAAGCCGGGAGCCGCTCAGTGGGCTGACGGCTGGATCGTTGAGAAGCTCTCTTCAAACCAATTGACGAAGGCGCGCGCTTTCGCCGTTGGCAGTCTTCCGCTAGGATAGAGAGCCCACAAGTCAGCGCTCGGAAGCTTCCAGTCGGTAAGCACTGGAACAACGCTCCCGTTCGCAAGCTCCGGTTCCATCATCCAGCGCGAACTGATCGCGAGGCCAAGTCCGGCAATCACCGCCTCGCGAACGCCCTCAGCCGCACTGAATGAGAGCCGGGTGGGAATTCGCACGGACCTATGTGCCGTCGCGCGACGAAAACTCCATTCCTCCGCCACCAAGCCCTGAGTGTAGACGATTGCAGTGTGATCGAGGAGATCACCCGGCGCAAATGGTGTGCCCATTCGCGCGAGATAGGCCGGGCTCGCCACCACGGACCGTTCGCACGATGCGAGTTTACGCGCGGTCAGGCTGGAATCAGGTAGCTCGCCCGCACGCAGGGCCACGTCGATATTCTCGCCCATCAGATCGATGTAGCGGTCGTCCATGACGAAATCGACGCTGAGATTGGGATGCGCGTCCAAGAATGCGCCGATCCTTGGCACAATGTGCAACCTCGCGAAGGTGACGGACGCGCAGACGCGCAGCCGTCCATCGAGCCGCTTGTCCAATCCGCGGGCTGCAGTCTCAGCCTCATCGGCTTCCGCGAGGGTACGGCGCGCGCGCTCATAGAAGGCCTGGCCAGCTTCGGTGGGGTGAAGTTGGCGCGTTGAGCGGACGAGCAGCCGCACCTGCAGGCGATCCTCCAATGCCGCGACCAGTTTCGACACAGCCGGTTGCCCAATCCGCAAATCGCGCGCGGCTGCCGAAAAGGAGCCGGTCTCAACGACACGGACAAAGACTTCCATCGCGTGCAACCGATCCATTTGGCTCACCTTATATTCCCTGAAGGAATAGGTTTTATCCCATCAGCCATCCTTCTGAAAGACCCCAGAATAGCTCATTTGGGTAGCACGCCAGCGATGTTGCTGGACCGACACGGAGAAGTTCCATGACCCTTCAGGAAACCCTCGCCACGATCGCGAAATCCGGTCTGCCGCTGCAAGGCAAGCTCGATGCGCTGAAATTCGAATTCGATAACAACCTTGCGCCACCGGCGGCAGTCGAGGCGCTCCATCGCGCCACCGACGAACTGATCGCGTCGGGCGCGCAGGACCGGGCACTGCAAGATCGGGGACCGTCGCGCCCGAGTTCACCCTTCCCGACCCTGACGGCAATCTCGTCTCTTCCATGGCCGCTGCTCGAACATGGGCCGCTCGTGGTCACATTCTATCGCGGCGCCTGGTGCCCGTTTTGCAACTTCGACCTGAGCGCGCTGGAAGAAGCCCGCTCGGAAATCGAGTCGCGCGGTGCGACCCTGGTTGCGATCTCGCAGCAGACGGCGCCCAATAGCCGCAAATCGCAGCGGCAGAACGGGCTGGGATTCCCGATCCTCGGCGACCATGGCGGCGAAATCGCCGCTCGGTTCGGCGTGCGCTGGACGTTGCCGGACTATCTGCGTGAGGTCCAGAAGGCGCTCGGTGCGGACCTGACGCAGTTCAACGGCGAGGACAGTTGGACCCTGCCGATGCCCGCCCGTTATGTCATCGCGCAGGACGGCACGATCGCCTACGCCGAGGTGAACGCCGACTACACCAGGCGCCCCGAGCCTTCGGCCATCTTCCCGGTTCTTGAGCAACTGGGGCGCCCGCAGGTCGCCTGATATTTTCGACAATTCGCTTCAATCGGGTCTTCGGCGCTCTGGGGTGCCGAAGACCAGGTTTGGGAATTGGAGAGAGCATCTTTCATGAGTTCAACTACGCCGCGGCGCTTGCCGAGTGACACGGCCCT